>NZ_BMJP01000001.1 GCF_014643515.1 Sphingomonas prati
TACAATGTCCGGACGTCGCGCGGCACGTCGCCGGCGAACAATCCGTTCGTTCTGGTGAACACCGACGGTACCGATTTCCGGCGCAGCGGCGACCGGTTCAATTCGCACGTCGCCGCGGTCACGGCGAGCTTCCGCTTCTGATAGCAGAGGTTGGGAAGGGGGGCTGCTTCGCTGCAGCCCCCACGACTGAGGCGTTGGTCTTCAGCGTTCCGCGTGGGGCGGCTAGACCCAAGTGTCCGCAGCGGGCGATGGCCGAAACTAACGACTGTTCCGCCTTCGGGTGAACACTGCTCTTGAGCCACAGCGTAAACTTCCAGGCGTTGTTCGTCGGATCGGGATGGTCGGTCCCGATCTAACGCCCATGACCTGTCACTGCCGACCGGACGGCACCGATGCCAGCGGTGATACCATTGGCGTCCTCGCTCGCGTTGCCGCCCGACCAAGGGGGTTACCGCGGCAGCATCGCTTGCCCGTCGACCTTCAATTCGGTCGCCACGCCGGCCACCGACGGAAGCCCCCCGCGACCACCGGGTTGCCCGCCGCCGATCCAGAGCTTGACCGTTCCCGGCGTCAGACGCCGCACGCCCTTGGCGTCAACCAGGCTGAGCGCGCGTGCATCAAGCGTGAAGCTCACGCGCCGCGTCTCGCCCTTCTTCAGGTGAACGCGTTCGAACCGGGCGAGCGATCGGATCGGGGCGTTCTGTGCGCCCGGATGCGCGACGTAGAGCTGCACGACCTCGTCGCCGTCGCGTGCGCCGACATTGCTGATCGTCACCGACACATTCACCTTGCCGTCCGCGCCGACCCGCGTCGTCGACAGCGTCGGCGCAGCGTAGGCGAAGCGCGTGTAGCTCAGGCCGTGGCCGAACGGGTACAGCGTTTCGCCGGCGAAGTAGCGGTAGGTCCGGCCCTTCATGCTGTAGTCGGTGAAGGCGGGCAACTGGTCGGCCGATTTGTAGAAGGTCACCGGCAGGCGGCCCGCGGGGCTGAAATCGCCCGCCAGCATTCCGGCCACCGCATGGCCGCCTTCGCCGCCAGGATACCAGGCCTCGACGATCGCCGGCACGGTCTTGTCGGCGCGGTTCACGGCAAGCGCGCTGCCGTTCATCAGCACCAGGACGAGCGGCTTGCCGGTTGCGGTGAGGCGGTCGAGCAGCGCCTGCTGCGGTGCCGGCAGATCCAGGCTGGTGCGATCACCGCCGGCGAAACCGGGGGCCTGCACCCTCATCTCCTCACCCTCGATCCGTGCCGAGAGGCCGCCGACGAATATCGTCAGGTCAGCGGCCTTTGCCGCCGCGACGGCGTCGTCTCCGCCCGCGCCGGGGATGCTCCAGACGAGCTGTTGCGAACTGCGCGCGCCGCGCTGGACGCCTTCGACGCGGATCGGATAGCGCCGCCCCTTTTCCAGTGTGATCGTGCCGGTCAGGATCGACGGCGCATCGCCCACGCCCCATTCGTCAACAACCAGCTTGTCACCGACGAACACCCGGTAGCCATTCTCGCTGGCGAAGCGGAAGCCGTAGGAACCGCTTGTCGGCGCGACGAGCGTGCCCGTCCAGCGCGCCGAGGTTTCGCGGTCGCCGCTCCAGTCGAGCCGCGCGTTGGGCAGGGTTTCGGTCCGCGTTGCGGGGCCGGCGAGGTCCGTGCCGGCGAAATACTCGGCCTTCAACCCCTTGGTCGCGCAGGCCGCATCGACGCACAGTGCGGCGTCCGGCACCGGCACTTCGGCCGGCCCGATCAGCCCCGTGCCCTGCGCATAAACGATCTTCGCCTTCGGATAGCGTGCGCGGATACCGTCGAGGACTGTGACGGGTTTGGACGGCGTGCCGTAATAATTGCCGACCAGTGCGTCGATGCTGTCGGCGTTAGGGCCGATCACCGCGATCGTCCGCGGATCGCCCTTGATCGGCAGCAGGCCGCCGTCGTTCTTCAACAAGACCATCGATTCTTCGGCCATCTTGCGCGACATCGCGTGATGGGCGGGCGTGTCGTAATCCTTCGCGGTGATCTCTGCGAAGGGCAGCTTCGGATCAAACAGCCCGAGCCGGACGCGCGCGACGAATAACCGCTCCAGCGCGCGATCGACCGTTGCCTGCGGCAGGAGCCCGGTCTTAACCGCGGTGACGATGCTGTCCGCGTCGGTCGTCATCTTGTTGCGATAATCGCCGCAGATCAGGTCCATGCCCGCCTTGATGCCGACCGCGACGCCTTCCGGCGCGGTCTTGGTATAGTGCAGCGCATCGGGCCGGTAAATATTCGCCGCGGCCCCGCAATCGGACACGACATAACCGCCGAACCCCCAGCTCTTGCGGAGGATATCGTCCATCAGCATCGTGCTGGCGCAGCCCGGCACGCCGTTGACGGCGTTGTACACGCACATCACCGACTGCACCTTGCCCTCCGTCACGGTCGCGCGGAAGGCGGGCAGGTAGGTGTCCTCGAGGTCATAGGGGTTGGGGTAGACGTCTTCGCGGTGGCGATTGCTTTCCGGGCCGCTGTGCACCGCGAAATGCTTGGATGTCGCGATCACCTTGAAGATGCGGGGGTCGTTGCCCTGTAGGCCCGCGATGTAGGCGATGCCGAGCCGCCCGGACAGATACGGGTCCTCGCCATAGGTTTCCTGGCCGCGGCCCCAGCGCGGATCGCGGAAGATGTTGATGTTAGGCGACCAGACCGTCAGGCCGCGGTAGAATTCGCTGCCGCCGTCTGGCAACCGGCGTTCGAGGAATTTGGCGCGGAACTCGGTCGCGACGGTATTGCCGACCTTGGCGAGCAACGCGGTGTCCCAGGTCGCGGCCATGCCGATCGCCTGCGGGAAAACGGTCGCGATGCCGGCACGTGCGACGCCGTGAAGCCCTTCGTTCCACCAATTATACTCCGGCACCCCGAGGCGCGGGATCGCGGGGGCCGTATGGCCGAGCTGCGCCGCCTTTTCCTCCAGCGTCATGCGCGACACGATGTCTTGCGCGCGCACTTCGGGTGTCGCGGCAGTGTCGCCGAGCGTGCCCGGGACGGGTTGGGCGGCGGCCAGCGGCGTCACCGTGCTCGACAGCAGCAGAGCCAGTACCAGTTCCAGGCTTTTGCCCATTTCGTCATCCTCCCGACGTAGTTTTTTCGGAGGCTAGCGCAAAGCTGGTACCGCTACCAGCCGGAAGGTCAGTCGGTTTGGCAGTTCGGGGCTTTGGTGGTTCGCACGCTATTGTGGCGCCAATCGGTCGTGCGTAGCGTAATCTGCCGGGTTCAGCGATACGGCAGTCTGCTGGCGCCTCCCAAACTGCATGCGAAGAGTTCCGCGGCTGGGGGAGGGGGGACGTGCCTGCCAGCGCCGGCTTTGGTGCTGCGTGTCGGCAGCCAGAGTGGACGGATCGGCAGGGCGCCACGCTGGATGTACTCCCATGCGTAGTAGCTCCAGCGTGTTGACAGCGGCCGCCGGTGCCGGAAAGACGAACGTCAGAGAACAGGTCGAATGCAACGGGGACCCGATGACGAGCGATGAATGCGCCCGCCGGACCGGTGGGCCGAACCTCGAACGTACACTGCGCCTTGCCGCACTGCCCGTCACCTTGCTGCTGTCCGGCTGCGCAGGGGTCCAGTCCGCCATGTCGCCGTTCGGGGTGGAGGCGGCGGCCACCGCCCGGCTGACCTGGGTCATGGTCGCCGGCGCGGTGCTGATCTCGGTCGCGGTCGCCGCCCTCGTCGTCCGCGCCGTCCGCGCGCCGGAAGGGTCGCTCAGCCATAGCGGCGGCATGTCGCTGATCCTGTGGGCCGGTGCGATCGGGCCGACGATCATCCTGTTCGGGCTGCTCATCACCGCGTTGCCGATGATGCGCCAGCTGCCCGTGGCGCCGAACGACCTGACCATCGCGGTCGGCGGCGAACAATTCTGGTGGCGGGTCCAGTACCGCCCGACCGGGGCCCCGCCGGTGGAAGACGCCAACCTCGTCCGCGTCCCCGTCGGCCGCACCGTCCGCATCCTGCTGACCAGTCCGGACGTCATCCACAGCTTCTGGGTCCCGGGCCTCGCGGGCAAGGTCGACATGATCCCCGGGCGGACCAACACGCTCGTCGTCCGCGCGACGAAGGCCGGGACGTACCGCGGCCAATGCACCGAGTTTTGCGGCCTGGCGCATGCGAAGATGGCGTTCGACGTGGTCGCGATGGAACCGCGCGCGTTCGATGCGTGGCTGGTGCAGGCGCGGACCCCGACCCGGCTCAGTTCCCCGGCGCAGGCCGGGGCCTTGACGCCACCGCTTCACCCAGGCCCCGGCCTGCGCCGGGGAACGGAAGGGGCAGCCCCATCTGGCCAGGCGCTATACACCAGCTACGGCTGTGCCGGCTGCCATGCGATCCGCGGCGCGGGTGGACGGATCGGTCCGGACCTGACCCTCCTCCCGCAACGCCGCAGCCTCGCCGCCGCCACGCTCCCGCTGAACCCGGCGACGCTCGCCGCCTTCATCCGCAATCCGCAATCGGTGAAGGCCGGCGTCCTGATGCCGCGCTTCGCCGAGATGTCCGACGCGGAGGCCCGCGCCATCGCCGCCTACCTGCTGGAACCGAAATGACCGCACCCGACCAGAACGACCCCGCGGTCCGGAAAGGCCAGGAGGATCGGCTGCGCGCCACCTGGGCGCCGCCGATGGGCCTGTTCCTGCGCTGGACGGACACGAACAACAACCGCGTCGGCAACTGGTACACCGCCACCGCCTTCGGCTTCATGCTGTTCGCCGGGCTGCTCGCGCTGCTGATCCGGGCGCAGCTGGCGGTGCCCGACAACGACCTCGTCAGCGCATCGACCTTCAACCAGCTGTTCACGCTGCACGGGTCGATGATGATGTTCCTGTTCGCCGTGCCGATGTTCGAAGCGGTGTCGATCCTGATCCTGCCGCAACTGCTCGGCGCGCGCGACCTGCCGTTCCCGCGGCTGTCGGCGTTCGGATACTGGTCGTTCCTGATCGGCGGGGTGTTCGTGTCGGGATCGATCTTCTTCGATGCCGCGCCCGATGGCGGCTGGTTCATGTACCCGCCGCTCACCACGGATCCGGCGCTGTCCGGGCTGGGCGCCGATATCTGGATGCTGGGGCTGAGCTTCATCGAGGTGTCGTCGATCGCCGCGGCGGTCGAACTGATCGTCGGCGTTCTGAAATGCCGGCCGCCGGGCATGCGGCTCAACCTGATGCCGCTCTACGCCTGGTACATCCTGGTCGTCGCGGTGATGATCCTGTTCGCCTTCCCGCCGCTGATCGCCGGCGACATCCTGTTCGAAATGGAACGGCTGCTCGACTGGCCGTTCTTCGATGCGACGCGCGGCGGCGATCCGCTGCTCTGGCAGCACCTGTTCTGGATCTTCGGCCATCCGGAGGTCTACATCGTGTTCCTGCCGTCGATCGCGATCTTCGCGATGGTGGTGCCGACCTTCGCCCGGCGCCACGTCGTCGGCTATCCCTGGATCGTGCTCGCCGCGGTTGGCACCGGGTTCCTCAGCTTCGGCCTGTGGGTCCACCACATGTTCGCCACCGGGCTGCCCAACATCTCGCTCGGCTTCTTCTCGGCCGCGTCCGAGGCGGTGGCGATCCCAACCGCGGTGCAGATCTTCGTGTTCATCGCCACCATCTGGGCCGGCCGCGTCGTGTGGTCCACGCCGATGCTCTATGCCGCGGGCTCGCTCGCCATCTTCGTGATCGGCGGGCTGACCGGCGTGATGGTCGCGGTGGCACCGTTCGACTGGCAGGCGCACGACACCTATTTCATCGTCGCCCACCTCCATTACGTGCTGATCGGCGGCACGGTGATGCCGCTGTTCGGCGGGCTCTATTATTACTGGCCCCTCGTCACTGGCAAGAAACTGTCGGACCGGATGGGGCGCACCGCGTTCTGGATGATGTTCGTCGGCATGAACGTCACCTTCCTGCCGATGCACTGGACCGGGCTGATGGGCATGCCGCGTCGCGTACAGACCTATCAGTCCTCGCTCGGGGTGGACGGGTTGAACCTGCTCTCCACCGTCGGCGCGTTCCTGTTCGCGGCCGGCGTCGCGGTACTGGTGGCGGATCTGTTCCGCTCCCCCTGGCGGCCGCTGGCGCGGCGCAATCCGTGGGATGCCGGTACGCTCGAATGGACGCAGAAGGCGGACAGCGAGGACTGGGGCATCCGCTCGGTCCCGCTGATCGAGAGCCGCTACCCGATCTGGGATCAGCCGAACTTCGTCCGCAACATCGACGAGGGCCGCTATTTCCTGCCCGATGCGGAGGAGGGCCGCCGCGAATCGATCATCACCACCGTGCTCGACGCGCGCCCGCTCCAGGTCATCCGGCTCGGCGGCCCGTCGATCAAGCCGATGCTCGCGGCCGTCACGCTCGGCGGTGTGTTCATCCTCACCACCTACCATCTCTACTGGTCGGCGCTGGTCAGCGGCGTGCTCGCGCTCGGCGTCATCCTGTGGTGGCTGTGGACCGGCACGGGCGAGATCCCGGAGAAGCCGGAGAAGCCGATCGGCCACGGCATCACCGTGCCGCTTTACGCGTCCGGTCCGACCGCGCCCGGCTGGTGGGCGATGTTCATCACCATGACGGGCGACGCCACCGCCTTTGCCAGCCTGATCTTCGGCTATTTCTTCTTCTGGACGATCCATGCCGATTTTCCGCCGCCGCCAACGCCGGGCCTCGCCGGGCCCGGCGTGTTCTGGCCGATGATGGCGCTCGGGCTGATCCTCGCCGGCTGGGCGCTGACGATCCTGGCGCGCGAAACCAACGCGCGCGGCGGCGTCGGGATCGCGCGGATCGCGCTGGCGCTGGGGGCCGCGGCGTCGATCGGCGGCGGGCTGGCGGCGCTGGCCGGGCCGTGGTTCAGCGGACTCGACCCCGTGCTCCACGTCTATCCCGCGATCGTCTGGGTGCTGGTAATCTGGGTCGCCGCACATGCCGCGCTGTCCGCGATCATGCAGCTCTATACGCTGGCACGCAGCCTGTTCGGGCGGATGGACCCGGTCCATGACGCCGACGTCCGCAACATCACCGTGTACCAGCATTTTTTTGCGCTCAGCGCGGTCATCACCTTCCCGCTCATCGCCTTCTTCCCGGGTGTCGCATGATCGGCGGGCTCAACCGCCGCGCCGCCCGGCTGAAGGCGACGCTGTGGACGCTCGCCGTCCCGCCGACGGTCTGGGCGCTGCATTTCCTGTTCTGCTACGTCTGGGCCGCGGTCCGCTGTGCCAAGCGTGGCCCGACCGAGACGATCGGCGACATCCGGATCGGCATCGCGGTCGCGACCGTCGTGGCCCTCATCCCGATCGTCGCGTCGGGCTACATCGCCTGGGCACAGTCGCGGACGGAGGGCGATCCACCGCCGCACAATGCCAGCACCGGGCCGGACCGGCTGCGCTTCATCGCCTATGCGACCCTGCTGCTGGCCGGGCTCAGCTTCGTCTCGGTGCTGTTCGTGGCGGCCCCCGCACTCGTTTTCACGGATTGCCGGTGAGGCGCGCGGCGCTCGTCGCAGGGGGTGCGATCGTCCCGCTCGCCTGGGCGCTCGCGCTCGCGCCCAGCGGCATGACCGGGCACATGGCCGCGCACATGGCCGTCGTCGCGGTCGCCGCACCGCTGATCGCGATCGGCATCGCCGGCGGCCCGCACGATCCCGCTCACGCGCGCTGGGTCCAGCCGCTGCCGATGTCGGTGGTCGAACTGCTCGTCGTGTGGGGCTGGCACCTGCCCGCGCTCCGCACGCTGGCGGACGGGTCCGCGGCGGTGGCGCTGCTGGAACAGGCGATGTTCCTGGTGGCTGGTGTCCTGCTCTGGTCCGCCTGCCTCGGCGGTGCGCAGGGCGATCGGCGCGCGGCCGGCGTGATCGCGCTGCTCCTCACGTCGATGCACATGACGTTGCTCGGCGCGCTCATCGCGCTCGCCCCGCGCCCGCTGTTCGCCGTCCACCTCCACGGGGGCGGCAATGCGCTGGCGGATCAGCAGATCGGCGGCGTCGTGATGCTGCTCGTCGGCGCGGGCAGCTATCTGACCGGTGGGCTGACTATGCTGGGCGGGCTGCTCAGGACGGAACGGGGAAAGGCATGACGATCCGCATCACATGGCGACGGACCCTGCTGGCGATCGTCGCGGCCGCGTTGCTCGGGCTCGGCATCGGCTGGTCGGGCGCCATCAACGTCGGGGCCTCGACCGGCCACTGGGCGGTCACCGACTGGTTCCTCCACTGGGTGATGCGCAAGTCGGTCCGCACCCATGCCGCACTGACGGTGGATGCGCCCGCCACCGATACGACCGGCCTCGCATCGGCCGCCGGCCATTTCGCGGGGCAATGCTCTGTCTGCCACGGCGCGCCCGGCGAACGCCCCTCCCCCGTCATGCAGGCCGCCACCCCGCCCGCACCGGACCTGGCCGTCAACGCGCGCGACTGGACCGACGAACAGCTGTTCTGGATCCTGAAACACGGCGTGAAGTTCAGCGGCATGCCCGCCTGGCCGGTGCAGGACCGCGACGACGAGGTCCGCCGCATGGCCGCCTTCGTCCGCCGGCTGCCCGCCATGACGCCCGAAACCTATCGCGCGCTCGCCTACGGCCCCGGCGGCCGGATCAACACCGGCACGGTGCGCCAGGTCGCCGACGCGGTGCCCGACTGCGCACGCTGCCACGGCGCGGATGGACAGGGTCGCGGCCCGGACGTCCCCGTGCTCGCCGGACAGAAGGCCGCCTATCTCGAGGCGGCGCTGCGCGACTACGCCACCGGCCGGCGCCACAGCGGCGTGATGCAGTCCGCCGCCGCGCGCATCGACGCCCCCACCATGCGCGGCCTCGCCACGCTCTACGCCGCAATGCCACGCCCGGTGGTCCCGGCTGCCGCTACCGCGCGCGACGCAACCGGCGATCTGGCCGATGCGGCCCGGATCGTGGGGCGGGGCATATCGTCGCTGAACGTGCCGGCCTGCGCCAGTTGTCACGGTATGCGTGGCCGTGCCGACTATCCCCGGCTGGACGGTCAGAAGGCCGCCTACCTCGCTGCTCGCCTCCACGCCTTCCGTGGCGAGAAGGGCGTCGTCGATGCACGCAAATCCCCCGACATCATGCCGACCATCGCCCGCCGCCTTCCCGAAGCGAGCATCGACGACCTCGCCCGTTATTACGCGACGCGCTGAATCGCCGCTTGGTACTCCACGTCCGTTATGGGCGGATCAGCATGGTTGGGACCAAGTCGTCGCTTGCCGCGGTCATCAAGGGCATGAAGTCCGTCTTGCCGGGCACGTGCGTGAAGCGGTTCGTTTGCCAGCGGCAGCTGTAAAACCCCAGACGTTGCTCATTGCTTCGGTCTCGTCACGGCCGTGCGATGGCGGCCGCGTGGGCACGGATCGCCGCCTGCGTCGCGATGTCGCTGTCGAAGACGCCGTACCAGCCCTGCGGCTCGTGCGGCGGGTCGCCCATGTAAGCGAGGTCGCCGCGCCGGAAGCGGTGGTCGGCGTGGGCGGCACGCGCTTCGCCGTTCCAGGCCCAGAAATTGGACCCGGACAGCGGCCCGCCGGCGGTAATGTCCGCTTCGATCGCGGCGTAGACCTGACGGTAGAATCGGTCCTTGTAGGTGGTCGTGATCGACGGATCATAGGCGTTCTGCCCGTCGCGCGGGTAACCGAACTCCTCGATCACCAGCGGCTTTCCCAGCGTGTGCGCTAGGCGGACGTGCGCGGCGATATAGTCCGCGACCCGGGCGGCACCGGCGTCATAGGTTGCGGCGAGGCTGCCCGCGTCCATCCAGCTCCAGTTGTTCGGCCAGATGTGCGCCGTGAGATAGTCGATCGAGGCCGGCCGGTGCGCGGCCAGCACGATCTCCTCGCGCTCGATCGACCCCTTCAGCCCTTCCGAGCCGGTGGAGACGAGATGGAGCGGATCGAGCGTTTTGATGAAGCGCGCGGTCTCGTCGATCCAGCGGTAGAAGCGCGGCAGGTTGGCGAGGGCCACTGTTTCGGATCCGCCGGGGCGCGGTTCGTTGGCGAGCTGCCAGGCCATGATCGTCGGGTCGTCGGCATAGCGGACGCCGGTGACGCCGTTGGTGCGGGTGACAACCGCGCGGATGTAGTCGCGGTAACGGGCCTGCGCCGGCCGGCTGGAATAGAAGGCAGCGTTCCAGTCCGGAAACTCCGGCCAAGGATGCGCCGGATCGTTCATGTTGATGAAACGCCCGCCATTGACCCAGGACAGGTATGTCATCATGCCGCCCGACCATTCCCAGAAATTGGTGAGGTAGAGGACGGCGCTCATGTCCCGCTTTGCCAGTTCGGACAGCGTCCAGTCGAGGCCCGCGAGCAGGGCCTCGTCATAGCGTGCGCTCGCATCCCGGAAGCCGGGGGTGATCGAGTTCTTGAGAGGCGACAGTTCGGCCGAACCGAGAATGCGCAGGTTGCGGATGCCGAGCGCCTGCAACCGGTCCAGTTCGCGTGTCATTCGAGCGCGGTCGCCATAGGCTGTGTCCGCACCCAGCCATGCACTGTACCAGATGTTGGCGCCGGCATAGCGATAGGGCCGCCCGTTGCGGCGGAAACCGAGACGGTCCACCGTGACGAAGCCGGTGGTGGAAGCCCGGCCGATCGCCCCGCGCGCGAATGGCCGCCGGGTGGCGCAGCCCGCCGCCGCGGTCAGGATCGCTACCCCCGCCAGAAGCGTCGCACGTCTGGTCATCCTCATGCTGCGCCCCCCTTGAACCACGCATACGGTTCATGCCCCGACCGCCGGTGAAGGGCCTGGGTATTTCGCCGCGTCCGCATCGTAAAGGCCGATGTCGCGGCGATCTGATCCGAACGAACGCCCTAAGGTGAGGGGCTTCGGTTGGTTACTTTCGCGGATCCGCGGACCGAGACCACCTAAGTCGATGTCGCGACGGATTTCGACGCTGATCTCCGCTGTGCGACGCGGATGGCATCCCGCGATTGCATCGGTGTCGCCCGCAAGTCTGTCTCGATAGACAGCGGGGCCGATCGGATAACCGCTGCTGGTCAGTTCAACCGCGATCACGCAAAGACTGCCACTCCATGGTGTCAGCAGACAGGAGCTGACTCAACGGATGGTCGAGGCTGTGCGCTCAACGTCGTTGCGGGCGCCGGGCGTCACCCATCGAACGCGGTGCGAACGGGACGAGGAACAGCGCCAGCACGAGCACCAGCACGGTCGCGATCAGCCAGTCGCCGCCGAGCCATTCCGCGACATGCTTGATGGCAAGGGTCAGTGCTGCCGCGAACGGAAGACCCTTTGCTACCGATGCACGGGTCGTTGCGACATGCGTGGCCCGGGACGTACCGCGCGCGGGCGGCGTCGCTTCGGATGTGTGGCGATCCGGTGCCGGCTTGACCCGTGCCAGCGCATGACCGGTGGGCAAGGCCGTTATCGGTCGGCGCGCGGTCGGCCAATCCGGAAGCGCAGCGACGGTGTCGTTTTCGGCAAAAGCGACATAGGCCATGATTGTTCGCCCGATCGATCCTGTTGGCCGCGACTGATCCTCACCAAAAGCGGAGCCGAGCGCCGCCACCAGATGAAGAGCTGGGAGAGTATGAGGACGAGTCGTCCTGCAAGCCTACCACCGCGAGTTCTGTACCGCTCGGTATTCCTGCGCTGCGGTTGCGTCAACCGATTTCTGTACCGGCAGGTAGATTAATCGCAGATGACGGTCGCGGCCGTCGGGCTAGAAGAGTTTCATCTCCACCAGTCGGACGGACCGGCCCGCGGGCTGGACGAGGACGAGGCGCAGTTTCTGCGCCGCGGTCGGGGACCAGCGGACATTGGTGATGCCGTTGGCGACCGGCGCTTCGGCCTGGGCAGGCAGGTCCTCCCACGTCTCGCCGCGAAGGACCTGGAGGCGATAAGCGGTGGGTGCGGCGAACTGCTTGCCGTCGGCGAAGAATGCCAGTTCCGCACGGGCCAGCGTGGCAGGCTGGCCTAGATCGATCGCGAACCATTGCTCGCTCGCCGTCGTTGCCGGTGACCAGCCGTTGACCAGTTCCGGGAAGAACCAGGTCCGACCATCGACCGCGTCATGCATCGTTTCGGCATCCGCGCCGCTCGATGCGGTCAGTTTGGGGAAGCCGCCGCGTTCGATCTGCGCCGCCCGGTTGATGTCGCGCGCGACCGGGGCGTTCTGGGTTCGCTGGAGCGGGATCGTCAGGCGGGTCAGCTTGGCGCTGCGCCCCGCCTCACGGCCGTCCACGTCGACGCGGAGGCCCGCGCCCTGTCCGTAGTGGCGGCCGTCGGCGTCGTAGGTCACCGACACGAGGTGGCCGTGATAGGGAATCCGTTCGGCGCGGAACCAGCGGATCGGCGCGCCGGTGCCGGGCGCGGTCAGCAGCGGATTGATCTCCAGCACGTCGTCTGCGCGGGGGCGGATGCCGACGACGCCGGTCATGATCAGGTCGTTGAAACCCGAATGGAAATAATGGTGGCTGCGGGCCAGCCCGACGATCGGCTTGCCCGTGGCGGGGTCATAATCCTCCTCCAGATCGAGGCGATCGCCCTGAAAATGCATCTGCGCATATTGGCGGAGCAGGCGGAGGAAGTCGGCGCGGGTGACGACCGACTGACTATAGTGGTCGAGCAGGTTGGCCATGCCGGCCAGCACCTGCGTCGTCTGGAACGGCCAGACCGGGCCGTTCCACTGGCATTCGCGACTGGTGCCTTCGTAGCGATATTGCCGCATATAATGTTCGTAACTGGGCTCGACCGTGCGCAGGCCGGCGGGACCGGCGAGTTCGTCTGGTTTCAGGATGTGCGTCCAGGCGGCGCTGTAGCGCGCGTCGTCGTCCGGCAGGTCGAACGTCCATGGGACATAGCCGACCAGCTCGCGCCCGCGGATCGGGTTCCAGTATTTCACGTGCGCGTTGGTGACCTGATAGCGGTCGGTGAAGTGCTGGAACTGCGGGTTCCAGAGGCTTTCCTGCACGCGCTGCTTGATGGCGGCGGCGCGGCCGGCATAATCGGCGGATGCCTTCGGATCGCCGGACAGCGCGGTCATGGCGGACAGCGCGCGGGCGTTGGCGAACATGTAGGCGTTGACCGACGGGCGGAACGCCTCGCCCCCGCGGAACCCGTCCTTGCCGCCCGAGGCGTCGATCGACGAGATGGTATATTCGGTCGCGTCGAGCAGCGGTTCGACCCAGTAGAGGTTCTTCGACCAGTCGAAATGATCGAACCACGCGTCGTACAATGTCCGCATGGCGGGGACATGGGCAAGGACCGCGGCCTGGTCTCCGTCGACCAGGTACCGGCTCCAGACGGAGTCGGCCATATAGTCGGTAAAGTGGCGGTTGTTGCCGCCCTGATCGTACATATAGTCGATATAGTCCGCCGCGAACCGCCGGTCGTTCAGCCAGCGCAGTTCGTTCAGGTGGAAACCGGTCGCGTCGTTCAGGCTGGCATAGGGTTCACGCTGCCAGCTGACATCGTCCGCGAACTCGGTCGTGATGTAGCCGAGCTTGCCCAGATCGCGCTGATGCGCGCGGACGATCTGCCAGCGATAATAATAGACCTGGTCGAGCATCGGGTCGGACGACTGGAAGAACGGGATGCGGTCGCGGTACCAGGCGGCGTCGTTGCCGAACCGCTGCTGCGCGATCGCGTCAAGATCGAGATGGGATTTGGTCTTCGGCGCCGCCTGCACCGCGGGCATCGCCGTGACGAGCAGGGCGGTCATCATGGCACGGACGAACGATCCGGCGCGTGCGGTCTTGCGGAAAGTCATGCCCACCTCTCGTTGCCTCGCCACCTCAGCGGTTGAACCGCCAGGAATCGACGTCGATCAGGCTATCGTCGCCCTTGCCGCGGAACACCATGTAAAGATCGTGTCGCCCGGTCGCGCCGGAGACGGCGGCTGTCCGGTCCTGCCACCGTGCGGCGGCAGCGGACGGGCCGGCCTGTACCGTGCCCAGCAGGGGGCCATCGACCGCGTCGGCGTGCAGTTCGATGGTGGCGTCGGGTTTGGCATTGGCGACGGTCGCGGTGAAGGTGCGGGCACCCGTCTTGCCGAAATCGACCCCGGCCACCTTGATGTAGCTGCGGTCGGTGGCGCGCGTCACATAGACGCCGGTGCGGTCGTCCTGGGCGGTCGTCACGCCCATCGCCCAGTCATAGGGCCGGTCGCGGTCGCGCTTGATCCGCGAGGTCCAGGCGATCGTCTCCGCCTCGACCCGCTTGTAGGGATCGAGCGTGCCGATCTGCGGCGCGCTGACCTTGTCCCACCAATGGAGGTTGGGGATGGTCCCGTCGGCGTTGTAGTCGAACTTGGCGACCGAGACCGAGCGGCGTTCGTGATGGATCGGCGTCAGCGCGAAATTATGTTCGTAGCTGAACCCGAAGACGTAGGAGCCGCCCTTATAGTCGACGATGCCGGGATGGTTGCCGGTCGCGCGCGTGTCGTGATCCATGATGGGGCCCTTGTAGGTCCACGGTCCGGTCGGCTTGGTGCTCATCGCGTAGCCGATCCCTTCGGAGCAGCAGGTCGAGGCGAATGCCATGTAATAATGGCCCTTGCGCTTGTAGAACCACGGGCCTTCCTGATAATCGGTGATGCGCGGTTCGAGCTTCGTGATCGGGCCGGCGTAGGATATCATGTTCTTGTTCAGCTTGACGTACCACAGGTCGGGATTTCCCCAGTAGAGATAGGCCTGGCCGTCGTCGTCGATCCACACCGTCGGGTCGATATTGTCGGCGGCGGGCGCGATCAGCGGTTTGCCGAGTGCGTCCTTGAATGGCCCGGCCGGCGTGTCGGCGACCGCCACCGCGATGACGTTCTTGGGTTTCCCCGCGATGCTGATGGGCGCGTAGAGGTAGAATTTGCCGGCGCGTTCGATGACCTGCGGCGCCCAGGCGTCGTTGGTCTGCACCGCCCAGGGAAAGGTCTCGAGCGAGGCGACGACGCCGCGATCCGTCCAATTCGCCATGTCGGTCGAACTGTAAAGCCGCCAATCAAGCATCTTGAACCCGTCGGCATCGTCCTCGTCATGGCTGGTGTAGAGATAGACGACGCCGTCATGCACCAGCGGCGCGGGATCGGCGGTGAAACGGGTCTGGATGATCGGATTGTCGGCGTGGGCCACGGCAAGCGGCGCCGCGATGGCGAACAGGGCCGCTGCGCATGATAGTCGGTTCATCGTCATCCTCTCCGGTCGGCCCGTTCAGAAGCGCACGGTGGTGCGCTGGCCGGAATATGTCACGCGTTTCGGGGTGCGCGCCGCACTGCCCATGAGCACGACGTTCAGCGTGCGTTGCCGGATCATGCCCGGGTAACTGCCCTGTCGCGCGCCGATCGTCAGCGTGCGGCTCGCCTCGTTCCAGTCGAGATCGTAGGTGGCGCGCTGCCCCTTGTCATAGGCGTAGGTTTCGTTGTCGTCTTCGTAGAGCGTGAAGCGGGCGTCGGCACCGGGGTAGATCCGGATGTCGTACGGCGCGTCCGGGCGCTCGGTCGCATATTGCAGCACCGGACCCATCGGGACGATCGAGCCGGCCCGCACGTAGAGCGGCAGGATGTCGAGCGGCGTTTCGCGGGCGACCGTCTCGCCACCACGATGACGGGCGTTCGTCCAGAAATCGTACCAGTCGGCCCCTTTCGGTAGATAGGTCCGCGTCGTCAGGTCGCGCGGTGCGCTGGCCAGTGCCGCGGTCCGCAGCAGATCGGCGGGCCGGCGCCAGGCGAGGCGCAGCACGCGATTGCCGTCGGCCTGATGATAGTCGATGCGGACGGCGAGGCGCTCGCCCTTCTTCAGGACGCGTTTGACGCTGCGGTAGCGTTCGGACCCGGGCGCCCAGTCGTCGACAACCTGTTCGCCACCGAGGAACAGGCGGAAGCCGTCATTGCCCGCGACGCCGAGTTCATATTCCCCGTCCTTCGGCGCGATCAGCGTGCCGGTCCAGCGGGCGGAGAAATGCTGGAGCGACGACAATCCACCCGGGATTTCAGCGAGCGGCGGGTCGGGCCAGGTGTGGTCGATCGTCTCGTCGACGACCTTGCCGCGCGGCGTCTCGAACGCCTCGCCGTCGAAATATTGCAGCGCGAGGCCGGGCCGGTCGTCCGCAGTACGCAGATATTGCGTGGGGATCGTCGTCGCGGGCGGGGGCAGCAGATTGTACATCGCGCGCGTGACGGGATGGACGAGGAACGCCGGGCCGAACATGAAGCTGTCGTCGATCGTGTCCGTCGCCCGATCGTCCGGGAAGTCCATCATCAGCGGACGCATCAGCGTGTAGCTGTCCGACGTGACCTTCCAGCTCAGGCCGTAGATATAGGGGAGCAGCCGGTAGCGGAGTTGCGTGCTGGCGAGGAGCGAGCCGTAGACGGCGGGATCGAGCGTCTTGAACAGATAAGGTTCGCGTTCGACGTTGGTGCCGTGGATGCGCATGATCGGGTTGAACGCCGAAAATTGCAGCCAGCGGGCGTAAAGCTCGCGCCACGCGGCGTTCTTCTCGCCGCCGGGGAAATCCGCGACGAAGAAGCCGCCGGTATCCTGCGTCCAGTAGGGGTTGCCGGTGACGGTGACGTCGATGCCGCCTGCTACCTGCTGCTTCAACGTCTTCCAGCTGGCGTAGATGTCGCCGCTCCACGAGGCGGCCCCAGTCCGCTGCGCGCCGGCCCAGCCGGAGCGCGTGAGGGTGAAGACGCGCTTGTCGGACGTCGCGCGCTGCCCGTCATAAGTGCCCTGCGTCGTGACGAGCGAGTAGGGGTTCAGATAGCGGGTGAAGTCGCCGAGTGCGTTGGAGCCGAGTGCCTTGGTGTCGCGGATATTATCCTGCGCGTTCCACATCGCGCTGCTTACCTCGATCTCGGTCCCGTCCATCCATAGCGCGTCGACGCCCTTGTCGAGCAGCCCGGACTTGATGTGCTTGAAGTAGATTTGCCGGCCGAGCGGGCTGTAGGCGTCGTAGACGCGCGCCTTTTTGGAGATCCAGTGGAGCGGTTCGAAGCGCAGCTTGTGCGCGTCGAGTTCATGCGCAAGCGCAGTGTCGTTGCCGACCGACGGCCAGATCGACACCATCAGTTTCATGTTGAGCGCATGGACGTCGCGCGCCATGCCGTCCGGGTCGGGATAGCGGACGGGATCCCAGGTCATCCCGCTCCAGCTGCCGTCCTTGTCCGACCCCCAATATTGCCAGTCCTGCACGATGTAATCGAGCGGGAAGCGATCCTTGCGAAACGTCTGAGCGACCTTCAGGAGTTCCGCCTGCGTCTTGTAGCGCTCCTTGCTCATGAACAGGCCGAATGCCTGTTTCGGGTACATCGGCGCCTGTCCGGTCAGCGTGCGATAGGCGGCGACGACCCCGTCGGGCGTGTCGCCGGCCATAACATAATAGTCGACGCCGCCGGGGGCGCTTTCCGCCCAGAGCGAGGCGTCGCCGGCGTCGTCCTTGAACCGCATCTGTGAATAGGTGTCCCACAGGATGCCGTAGCGGCGTGAGGACATCATGACCGGGATGATGATGCCGACGTTGGTCTGGACGAGCAGCAGGTTCTTCCCGCGGCGGTTGCTGGTGTCGTCGCCGGTGAAGCCGAAGCCGTAGAGCGCCTCGTCGGGGCGCAGGACGAGATCGTTCCGGGCCTCGTAGGTCGGGGCGTTGGAGATCGTCGTCAGCTTGAGCGTTTGCGGCGCGTCCGGTTTCTCCTCGGTGTAGAGCCGGCCGTTCGAACCAAGGAAGCGTGCGGCACCGGTCGCCCTCGCGATCTCGACGCGCAGCTTTGCGGTCGTGAGGATGAGCGCGGTTGCGGTTTCGCTGAGGGTGAACGGCACCGTTGCGGGGGCAGAGGTCACGACGAGGCTGCGCGCGGTCCAGTAGTTGCGGCCGAGGGTGGCGTTCACGCGGACCGTGTCAGGAGCGTAGAAGATGATGTTTTTCGTAACACCGCCAAGCCGGACCTGAACGCCGTTTGCGAGGCGGGTGTAGCCGAACCCGGACGATGTCGCGCCTGGCGCCGTGAGGAGGTGGCCGTTGGCGTCGAGGCCGGTCGGGTCGGCGGCGAGCGCCGGGCCGGCGGCGGCGAGGGCAATGACCGCCGCGGCGCGACCGAAATGCGCGATCCTGTACGCAATCATCTGCGCCCCTCCCCTTGATGATCGTAAACGTTTACGGGACTGTATTGGCGGCGACCAAGCTGTCAAGGTCTGTGGACGGCGACCGTCCAACTGGAGCTGATTTCATCGATATTCGTGCCCTTGCCGCCCACCTGAACCTGTCGATCGGGACGGTGTCGCGCGCGTTGAACGGGCAGGCGGACGTCAGCGCGGCGACGCGGGCGCGGGTGACCGAAGCGGCACAAGCGCTGGGATATTCGCCGAACCAGGCCGGTCGGTCCTTGCGGCGGAAGCGGACCAGTACCGTGGCATTCATTCTGCCACTGGCGCCCGACAGCATCATGTTCGGCGATCCGTTCTTCCTGGCGGTGTTGGCCGGCGTGCAGACGGTGATCGAGGCGGCGGGGCTCGAACTCGTCGTGCTGCTCGCGCGGGCGGAGCAGGATGCGCTCGCCGTACTGCAACGGCACCTGAGCCGCGGGATCGCCGACGCGTGGATCCTCGCCGCGACCGGGCGCGACGATGCGCGCATCGCGTTACTGGCGTCGCGTGGCGCGCCCTTCGTTACGCTGGGACGCAGCGGGGTCGTGGCGGACTATCCGAGCATCGACCTCGATTTCGAGGGGATGGTTGACGTCGCGATGGCGCAGTTCCTAGCGGCCGGTCATGAACGGATCGCGATCATCACGTCGGGGCCGAACGTCAATTTCAGCCATATCGTCACGGCACGATACGAAGCCGCGTTGCGCAACGCCGGTTTGGCGGTGGATCCGGACCTGATCCACGTCGGCCGCGTCAACGTTGCGCAATGTGCGGCGGCGACGACGGCATTTCTTGCACTGGAGCGCAGGCCGACCGCGATCTTCGTCATGAGCGAGGCCGGACCGGTGGGCGTCTATGCGAGCCTGCGCGCGGTAGGATTGGCGCCCGGCCGGGACATGGCGGTGATCGGGCAGCGGATGACGCCGGCCTGCGCGGCACTCGATCCGGCGCTTGCCTGCTTCGAGGTCGCACTTGGCGATCTCGGTGAAGCGCTTGGCCGCACTTTGTTGTCCATCATGAAGGGCGCCGAAAATGCCGACCAGGCGGAGCCGCGGCTGTGGCCGATGACGTGGGTGCCGGGCGGCAGCGTAGGGTCGCCCGGTTCTTAGCCGATGAGTTGGCTCAGTTCTTGAGCCGCCAGCCGCTCTTGAAGATCCAGGCGATGATCGCGAGGCAGGCGACCAGGAAACCCAGCGTCACGGCCAAGCTGATCGCGATGTCGACGTCGCCCTTGCCGAAGAAGCTCCAGCGGAAGCCGCTGACGAGGTAGACGACCGGGTTGAACAGGCTGACCGTCCGCCACGGCTGCGGCAGCATGTCGATCGAGTAGAAGCTGCCGCCGAGGAACGTCAGCGGGGTGATGAGCAGCATGGGCACGAAGTTCAGCTGCTCGAAGCTCTTTGCCCAGATGCCGAGGATGAAGCCGAACAGGCTGAACGCGATCGACGTGAGCAGCAGGAACGCGACCATCGCGACGGGATGCAGCACCTGGATGGGGACGAAGAACGCCGAGGTGGCGAGGATGATGACGCCGAGCACGACCGATTTGGTCGCGGCCGCGCCGACATAGCCGAGCACCAGTTCCATCGGCGAAACGGGTGCGGACAGCAGTTCGAAGATCGTGCCGGTGAATTTCGGGAAATAGATACCGATCGACGCGTTGCCGACGCTCTGCGTCAGCAGCGACAGCATGATGAGGCCGGGGACGATGAAGCTGCCGTAGCCGACGCCGTCGACGGCCTGCATCCGGCTGCCGATCGCGCCGCCGAAGACGATGAAATAGAGGCTGGTCGTCAGCACCGGCCCGACGAGGCTCTGCCACAGGGTGCGCAGCGAGCGGGCCATTTCGAAGCGATAAATCGCCCATATGCCGTGAAGGTTCATGCCCGTTCCCTCACCAGATCGACAAAGATGTCTTCGAGACTGGACTTAGATGTTTCTAGATCCTTGAACGCGATATGCCGGTCGGCCAGTTCGCGCAGCAGCGACGGGATGCCGGTATGCTCCTCGGTCGAATCAAAGACATAGCGCAATGTCTTGCCGTCGTTCAGCAGGTCAAGCTGCCAGCGTTCGAGCCCGGCGGGTACCGCGTCGAGCGGATCGACCAGCGTCAGATCGAGCTCGCGCTTGCCGAGCTTCTGCATCAGTGCCGCCTTGTCGTCGACGAGCAGCAGCTTGCCCTGGTTGATGACGCCGACGCGGTCGGCCATCTCCTCAGCTTCCTCGATATAGTGCGTCGTCAGGATGATCGTCGTGCCGCGTTCGCGCAGGCGGTGGACGAGCTTCCACATGTCACGCCGCAACGCGACGTCGACGCCCGCGGTGGGTTCGTCGAGGAACAGGATCTCGGGTTCGTGGGCGAGCGCCTTGGCGATCAGCACGCGGCGCTTCATGCCGCCGGACAATTCCATGATCTTGGCGTCGCGCTTATCCCACAGCGACAGGTCGCGCAGCACCTGCTCAATGTAGGCGCTGTGACCCGAGCGGCCGAACAGGCGGCGCGAGAAGGTGACCGTGGCCAGCACGGTTTCGAACATGTCGACCGACAGTTCCTGCGGCACCAGGCCGATGCGGCGGCGTGCGGCCTTGTAGTCGGTCAGCGCGTCGTGGCCGGCGACGTGGATCGTGCCGGTCGACGGCGTGACGATGCCGCAGATGATGCTGATCAGCGTGGTCTTGCCCGCACCGTTCGGGCCGAGCAGCGCGAAAATCTCGCCCTTGTTGATCGTCAGATCGACGTGATGGAGCGCGGTAAAGCCGCCCTTGTACGTCTTTGACACGCCGGCGACGGCGAGGATCGGTTCTGGCATGGAGTTCCCCCTGGTCGCGGGTAGATAGGGGGGAGTGGGGGTGGGTTAAACCCGTATTCCATTCGCGGGCGACATGGAGATGGGCCCGGGTTGGCGTGCGACGGAGGATGGTCATGACCGGGACGCGGAGGCCCGCGGTTCATTATGTCGGGTTTCGCGGTGACGAATATCGCCGCGCGCTGTGCCTGTTCGGGCCACCGGATTTCATTCACATCGGCTGGGACATGTGGGCGAAGCAGGAGGTCGTCGACGGGGACGTGGCGATCTTCGCGCGCGGGACGTTCGAGGATGCGCCGTCGGCCTACAGCTTTCCGAACATTCGCGAGGAGGATGGCGGAAAATGACGGCGGGATGACCGGAACGTCGGCGGCGCCGCCGCGCTTGGTCGTCGGGCCTCTCAGGTCCGCTAGAGGGTGAATGGACATGACCGATATTGCCGCCGCCGCAGACCGGCGAACTGGCCTCTCCCGTCCGGCTGCGTTCGCGGTCGTGGCCGTCGTGCTGGGCGCGAGTGCCGCGCTCGGCCGGCGCAATGCGCCCGATCCGTCGCACCCCGGCATTCGGCGCTGGTACAAGCGGCTCGACAAACCGGCCTATACGCCGCCGGATGCGGCGTTCGGCGCAGTATGGCCGGTGCTGGAGACGGGGCTTGCGGTGGGCGGCTACCGGCTGATGCGGCATCCGGGCAGCGACGCGCGCAATCTGGCGGTCGGTCTGTGGCTGCTCAACACCGCGATGGTCGGCGGCTGGACGGAGCTGTTCTTCCGTCGCAAGGCGCTGGGCGCGAGTACGGCCGCATCGGCAGCGATGGTCGTGACCGGCGTCGGCTATGCCGCGGCGGCATCGAAGGTCGACCGGACGGCGGCCGCGACGGCGGTGCCGTTCGTTGCGTGGCTGGCGTTCGCGACGCTGTTGGCGAAGCGGATCCAGGACAAGAACTGAGCGGAGACGAACGGTGGAAGCGCGGGTCGCCGGTCAGTTCGCGCCGAAGCGGTAGATCGTCGTCGATCGGAACGTCTTTCCGGGGTCGAGCCGGGTAGAGGGGAATTTCGGGTGGTTGGGCGCATCGGCGAAGCCCTGCGTCTCAATCGCAATGCCGTCACGCGGGCGGATCGGGCGGCCGAGCGCGTCGACGTCACGACCGTCGATATAGTCGCCGGTGTAGAGCTGGACCGATGGCTCGGTCGTTTCCACCGTCAGCGTGCGGCCTGAGGCCGGGTCGCACATCCAAAGCGTGGGCCGGGGTGTCGCACGCATGGCGGGCGCGACGATCCAGGCATGATTATATCCGCCGGGGCCGCTCATCGGTGGGCCCTCGTGATCGATCCGTTCGCCGATCGTATGGTCCGTCCGGAAATCGAGCGGGGTGCCCGCCACGGGGGCCAGGCGCCCGGTGGGGATGCCGACCTCGTCCGTCTCCACCCAACGGGTCGCGGCGATGCGCAGCCGTTGCGTGGCGATCGAGCCGCCGCCCGCAAGGTTGAAATAGCTGTGGTTGGTGAGGTTGAGGACGGTCGGCTTCGTCGTGCGCGCTGTATAGTCGATGCGTAGCGCGTTGTCGTGGAGCAGCCGGTAGGTGATCGTGACGGTCAGTGTGCCGGGGAAGCCCTGGTCTCCGTCCGGGCTGACAAACGTCAGGGCGGCGGCGTCAACCTTGCCCTCGCGAAAGCGCCGGACCTGCCAGACGCGCTGGTCGAAGCCCGGCCCGACGCCGCCGTGGAGCGCATGCGGCCCGAGGTTCGGACGCAACCGGTAGGTTTGGCCGTCGAGTGGAAACCGGGCGTTGGCGATGCGACCGGCATAGCGACCGATCGCGGCGCCGAAGCCGTTCTTGGTGTTCTTCGTGCGATATTCGCCGGTGGAGCCGTAGCCGAGCACGACGTTGGCGCTTTTACCCCGTCGATCGGGCACCTCCACCGCGGTGATCGTCGCGCCGAGATCGAGGAAGCGGACCGTCATGCCGGTCGCGTTGCGCAACGTATATTCGTGGACGGTCGGGTCGTCCGCGTGCAATTGCGCGGCAGCGGGCGACGCGAACAGAAGCGCAAGCGGGAGGGCGGCCCTCGCTTGGCGGGCCCATCGCTGGGGCAGGCGGGAAGTGACGGTCATGACCTCTCCTGTTTGCACCCGTTGACCGGTGTCGGGGGTGAGGTTGTGATGACTGTCCGCTGCACGTCAAGGACTGGCGCGATCTTCGGTGTAATTCAACCGATCCGTGGGATGACGCCCGCCACCTGCTGCCGCTCGATCGCGCGGATCAGGGCGTCGACGGGATCGCGATCGTCGCTGAAGCCGGCGAGCCGGATCTTGGTCATGTCGGATACGACGTCCGCCTCTGTTCGGAAGACGAAGTCGCCGAAGCTCCATCCGACCGCCTTGGCGTAGTCGGGTTGGACGAGGCCCGTCGCGATCTGCCGCCAAAGCTGCTCCAGCGACGGCATGTGGGCGGCAAGCTCGAACGGGATCGGTTCGCCGAGCGTGAGGTCGAAATGCCGTGCGACCTTCTCCCAGACGCGGCGCCAGCGGAAGGGCGGGTGGACATAGTTGAACGCCTGACCCACCGCCCTATCGGACGTGGCCGCCCAGAGGCTTGCGCGGGCCAGCGCGTGGGCATCGGTCACCTGCGCCAGCGTGCCGTCATAGGTATGGCGCGAGCCGGGAAAGCGGAACGCGGCGCCGTCGGCGGCGGTAAGTGCGGCATAGGCGCCGATGACGGTTGCGATGTTCATGGCGTTTCCGGGGGCGTCGCCGACCACGACATCGGGCCGCAGAATCGACCATTCGGGACCGCCGGCTGCGCGCCGATCCTTCAGCTCGCGTTCCTGCGTGAAGTAGAAATTGGGGCCGATCGGGCGCGGGTTTTCGTCTTCGTAGAAGGGTGTCGTGACCGGGCCGAGATGGACGCCATAAACCTTTGCGCCCTGGTACAGCACTGTCCGTTCGATCGGCGCGCCGACGGCCTCCAGCCCCTCAAGGAGGTTGCGCAGCATGGCCGAGTTGCGTCGGTCTTCCTCCGCCAGTCCGCCGCCGGGACCGTAGGCCGCGTAGAAGAGGTGCGTGACGTCGCGCGCGCCGGCCAGGGCCTCGCGCGTTGCGGCGGCATCGCTGAGGTCGGCGACGACATCACCCTTGCTCCGGGACAATGCGACACCGCGCCACCCCGGGGTGCGTGCGATCTCTTCCAGCAACGCCTTGCCAATGATGCCGCCGGCGCCGGCGACGAGCGCGATCCTGGTCATGTTAGCCCCGAGACGATGTTTAGAGACTGCCTGAACGATAGCCGGCGCGAAACTATCCAGTCGTTGTCGCTATTTGGCCGGGGGCGTCATGCCCGGCCATGTTCACGGCGCGGGCGCGCGTCGTCTGGCGGTGTGTATGAATGTCGTCGGTTTCGTCGGGCATGACCACCGGCACCGTGAGGCACAAGCTCTGTGTTGGCAGCACATCGCGCCATTGACCGATCAGCTTCTTGAAGGCCGTGCCGACGGGCCGGATGTTGCGGTCGAGATCGAACAGGCCGAGCGGATTGACGTGGCCGTTCTGCTCGCGAAGCGCGGTGTCCCAGTCGATCTGGTCGGTGAGGGAGTACCAGGTGAAGCCGACGACCGGCACGCCGTCGTTCCGGACACGCAGCACGTTCGCCCACTGTTTCCACAGCCAGTCGACGGACTCGGTGTCGAGCGGGCCCTGGTTCAGGTTCGTTTCGGTGTGCATCACCGGCAGGCGGTAGCGGTCGTGATACTGGCGGGTAATCTCGCTGTAGCCGAAAATTTCGCCCGACGCCTGGGTTGAGCCGTCCGCCGCGACGCGATGTTCGTTCGTGACATAATAGTCGTTGCCCATGATGCAGTGCTGTTTCAGGCGGTTGTGCAGGAAGAAGTGATATTCGTCCCGCTTCATGCCGTTATCGAGCAGATATTCGTACATTTCTGAATCGACGCGGCGACCATAGTTGAGGTCGAGCGACAGGAAACGCTGCGAATTCATTAGTTCCGCCGGGCGGATCGCGGCGGGACTTTCGGCGTGGAAATATTCGGAGGACTCGCTCTGGATGAAGATGGCATCGGGCTGCCGTTTGAGGATCGCCTGCATGGCCAGCACATTGGCCTTCACTAGATGCTTGAGCGCGGTGACGAAGCCCTGGTCGCTGCGCAGTTGCTCGTTCCACCAGCCGTAGCGGCCGGAAAAGGTGGCACAGACGTACATCTCGTTGACCGGGGTGTCCGCAAACGCCGCGGCATAGGCGCCGAACAGTCCGGGAAAGTCCGGGTTCTGGAAGTTTCCAATCCAGTCGGGCACGCCGAAGTGGCAGAGGTCGACGATCGGAACGATGTTGCGTTGCTTCAGATCGGCGAACGTCAGGTCGGCGAATTCCCAGTCGTAGCGGTCGGCGGCGAGCCAAGTCCTGTGGATCGGCGGACCGAAGCGGAGATAGCCTATGCCCATGTCCTGGACGAGCGCGAAGTCATCGCGCCAGCGGCGGTAATGGCCGCAGCTTTCCATCTCGTCGATCCGCGTGCGGCCGCCGTTGATCGTGGGGACGCTGTTCTCGATGCCGGTGGCGAACATGAAGGTGGCGATGACGGTTCCCCTCGATAATCCATCCTGAACGCAGCCGGACGGGATCGGAGCCGTGCGTGCGTGTTGCGTCAGTCCTCGGTGGCGAGGAGATGCGCGGGGAGGGAGAGGGTGGCAGTCGTACCCGTGTCGGAGTGCAGCCGGAAACTGCCCGATTGTCCGCGCGCCAGAGTCGTGGCGATCTGGAGGCCGAGGCTGGTCGTGTTGTCCGCCCGGAAGTCGGCGGGCAGGCCGTGGCCGTCGTCCTGGACAAGTATCGTAAGACTGCCGTCCGGACCGCGGCCGACCATGATCTCGATCCGACCGGCGCGTTCGGCGGCAAAGCCGTGCTCGACCGCGTTGGCGACCGCCTCCGCAACGATCAGCGCGGTTGGCACGGCGGCGTCGGGTTGCAGGCGCAGATCGACGTCGCCGGCCACGTCGAGCGCGATGTCGCTGCGGCCGCTCGCCTCGACTACGTCACGGCAGAGTTCGGCCAGGAAGGGGACGACCGGCTGCGCGGCGCCCGACGGATCGTAGAGTTGCCGGCTGATCCGCCCAATCAGCGCGAGCCGGGCGCTCGCCTCGTTCAGCGCCGCCTTCGCGCCGGGATCGGCGAGCTGGCGTTTCTGCATCGACAGGAGGGCGGCCGCGACCTGCAGGTTGTTCGAGACGCGGTGCTGCAATTCGCGGAACAGAAGCTCACGCGTGTCGGCCAGCGCGCGGTTCGTCTCACGTTCGCGCGCGAGCTGGCGGTTGGCGGTCTGCATCCAATGGACGAGTGAGAGATCGGTCGCGACGACGAAGACGTAGAAAGCGAGCGCGATCCCCGCCTGTTGCGTAATGATGAACGCGTGGATCGGCGGAATGAAGAAAAACCAGGCCAGCAACCCGCAGATGATCGCGGACACCGCGCCCAACCGTACGCCGAAGACGAACGACGTGACGATCACCGCCGGGAAGAAGGTGACATAGGGAAAACCGGGCGGAAGCAGCGGGTCCGCAACAATGCGGAGCGCCCACGCCGCGGCAACGATGGCGACGGTCGCGACCCCCCCGAGTATCGGACGGTCGCGTGCCACAGGAAACCGCTCGACCCAGCGCACCGGTCGGTCAGCGGCGTCTGGCGTGGTCGGCGTATTCTTCATGCCGCCCCCGGTACGACCTTCGGGGAGCGGCGTCATCCTTTCCCTGACGCGTTGTGGTCCGTCAGGGGGGCTACGCGGCGTGCTGCCATCGGGCCTGAAGGCGCCCGCGTCGTTCATGTCGCGGTGGCGCTACGGCCAGACGACGGCGGTTTCGTCACCAATCCGTCACGCGGTTGTCATAGCGGGGGCGCGATGATCTTCGAGGAACCCTGGCATCGCCGCGCGCTGCTGAAAGCGATGGCGGCGTTGGCGGCGGCACCGCTTGTTGCGGTCGACGCCTTTGCGCGTGCCGACGCCGATCCGTTCGCCCTCGGCGTGGCGAGCGGCGATCCCACGACAGATGGTTTCGTGCTGTGGACGCGGCTGGTCGGCCCGCGTGCCGAGCGATTGGCCGCGGCGGCCGTTGTCGTCCAGTACGAGATCGCCACTGATCCGCAGTTCCGGACGATCGTGCGGCGAGGACGGGGTGGAGCGCATCCGGAACGTGCGCATGCCGTGCATGTCGAGATCGCCGATCTGCCTGCAGGGCGGCCTTACTGGTATCGTTTTCATGCGCTCGGCGCGACCAGTCCGACCGGGCGGGCGGTGACCGCGCCGAAGGTTGCCGACCGGTTGCGGCTGGCGGTCACGTCGTGCCAACACTGGGAACAGGCGTGGTTCGGCGCGTATCGCGACATCGTTGCGGCCGACCCGGACCTGATCGTCCAGCTGGGCGACTATATATACGAGCAAAGCTACCCGGACCTGCCGCGCGTCCGGGCGTTCGGATCGGCCGAACCGCGCGACCTGGACGGGTACCGACGGCGCCACGCGCTGTACAAGACGGACTCGGACCTTCAGGCGGCGCACCGGGCCTGTCCGTGGATCGTCACCTGGGACGATCACGAGGTCCTGAACGACTATGCCAGCCTCGCCAACCGCGAGGGTCTGCCGCCCGCGGTGTTCGGGTTGCGCCGGGCGGCGGCGTATCAGGCGTATTTCGAACATATGCCGATCCGGCCGAGCTTGTGGCGTGGCCGGCGGGAGCCGAGGTTGTATCGTGCGGCGGACTGGGGCGATCTGGCATCGCTGTCGGTCCTCGACACGCGGCAATATCGGAGCACACCGCCTTGCGCCGCGCCGGACGTGGCACGCAACATCCGCATCGACGGTTGTGTGGGGGCGGCGCTGCCGGCGCGGACGATCATGGGGGCGGCGCAAGAGCGTTGGCTATCCAATCGGCTGACGCGTGAGCAGCGGCCGTGGACGATGATCGCGCAGCAGGTGTTTTTCGCGCCGCTCTGGCTGGATGGTGCGCGGAAGGCGACGTTCAGCGATCAATGGGACGGCTATGCCGCGAACCGAACCCGGTTGTTGCAGGACATGCAGCAGCCCGCGGTCGTGAGCCCAGTGGTGCTCAGCGGTGATGTCCATTCGTTCTGGGCCAACGACCTGACGGGTGTCGATAACGCGGCGGTCGGGAGCGAAATCGTGACGTCGGCGATCGCTGCCGCACCGCCGCCGGCCGGACGGTTCGGCGATGTCGGGCGTAATAATCCGCATGTTCGTTTTCACGAGGTACAGCACAGCGGGTGGGTGCGGATCGAGATCGATCGGTCCGAGCTGCGCGTCGACATGCGGATGACGCACGACAGGTCAAACCGGGATAGCATCGTTCGGTCGGGGGCATCGTTTGTCATACCGGCTGGCACGCGGACGCTGCAGACAGCCTAGCGTTGCAGTGCTTCGCGAAACGATGGGGACGGAGCCGTGGCGATGGATGTACGAGGGGCGACGCTGAAGCTGCTGGCTGCCCGCGCGCCGGGTGCGACGATCTGCCCGAGTGAGGTCGCGCGCAATCTGGCCAAGACGGTAGCGCCGGACGCGGCGGGGGACTGGCGCGAGTTCATGCCGGTGGTGCACGCGGCTGTCGATGCGCTTGTGGACGCGGGGACGGTTCGGTTGAGCTGGAAAGGCCGGCAGATGGCCGTGCGGGCGGGGCCGTACCGGATCGCGCGCAACGACTGAGCTTTGCCCGGTGACCTACTCGACCAGGGCGCCGGCGGGTGGGGTGCGGGTGATGAAGTGACCCTTTACCCCGGCGGGCCATTGCTTGAACGGGACCTGCCCCGTTTCGCTCGTGGCGTAGAGGATCGCATAGTCGAGGATCGCGCGGGCGGCGTCCGCGTCGGGGGCGAACCGGCCGAGGACGTAGCCGACCTTGCCGGGCGCGCGCAGGTGAATGGTGCAAAAGTCCGCGCAGGCGAACAGGCAGGGCATTTCCTGCACCGCGACGCCGGCGAACGTCGGGTCCTCGGCTTGGACCTCGCGCAATGCGGCGACCAGCTGCGCGCCGCCGCGCTGGCCGTCTTGGTTGTCGCGCGTGTTGGCGGTGTAGCGGCAGGTGTTGCAGGCGACGATGGCGGGACCGTCGGCGGCGGGGACGATCTTCATGATGCGACCTGCCACGAACGGAGCGTCGTTGCCGACAGACGGGGTTCGACCAGGCGCCCGAACAAGTCGGCGGTGACGAGCCAGAAGACGCCCTGCGTCCCGATCGACGCGAGGCGGAACTGCCAAAGGAGCGTGGCGGGGAAATCGGCCGGGACCTCGTCGATCTTCGGGAGCAGGAGTTGGAGGAGTGCAACGACGGCGATGTAGAGGCCGATGGCGATCAGCAGGCGATCGAGCGGCTGCTGCGTCGCGATGCGGCGGTATGCCATGAACGCGGCGGTGGCCGCGGCGACCGACAACGTGAGCATCGCGAAGAAGGCGCCGGTCCGCATCCGGACGGTTTCATGCAGGCCGACCGCGGGCGGGGTGGGCGGGTACTTGATCGCGGGCACGAGCACGATGACGAGGAACGCGACGAGGCCTAGCATGAGCGCCAGACCGCGCGGGCTGGTGCGCCCGACCCGGCCGTGGAGCGCGGCAAACAGGATCGCGAGCAGCCCGCCGAGTGCGGTGCCGTAGAGCATCATCGCGGTGTAGAGGCCGAACCCCTTCTGCGTCGCGCGGCTGACGAGTTCGGGTTCGGCCATGCCGGGCATCGCGTGCGCGGCCTCCAGCGCGATGGCGGCGTCGATCCGCGGTTCGGCGAACAGCAGCGCGAAGGTGGCGGCGACGAATGCACCGATCAGGCCGGCGAGCATCCCCCGCCAGAGCAGATGTCTGGTCATGATCGTGGGCGTCAGTGGCAGGGGAAGCCGAGCAGGTGGCGGCCGTCATGCACGAATTCGTGGACGTACGTGCCCTGGAACAGCGCGAACGCGCCCTGTTCGGTGCTGACGAGGTAGAGCAGGATCAGCGCCACGACGGAAGCGAACACGGCCCAGGGGGCGATGTCGGCCAGCGGGATCGCGGGGATGGTGCCGATCGGGCGAGTGTCGTCGAAGACAGCAGTCTTGCTGGCCATGATGTCGTGCTCCTGCCGGGATGACGCGCCCGGTGCGGGGGTGGTGGTGCCGGGCGGGGTCTGGCTTTCGACGGGAGGCCCGTCGATCACAGTGGCGCGACCGCGCCGGAATTGGACCGGCTTCCCGCCCGGCTCCGATGTGGTTACCTTGGGGCTTGCCTGGTTGCGCGTCAACCGTAGGGGAAGGGTTGCATGTCCGTCCGTCTCATCCTGCTGTGTGCCGGTGGCACCGCGTCGGCGCGGGTGGGGGGCTTTGCCGATCCGGACGAGCCGCTGGACGACGGCGGACGGGCGAAGGCGGGGGCGGTGGTGATCGATGGGCCGGTGCCGTCGCGGTGTTTCGTGAGCCCGGGGCGGGCGGCGGTCGAGACGGCGGAGCTGATCGGGCTGGATGCGGTGGTCGAGCCTGCGCTGGCCGACATCGATCATGGGGATTGGCGGGGGAAGGGTTTTGCGGAGATCGAGCCGGCCGGGTTGATGCGGTGGCTCGCCGCGCCGGAGGCGGGTGCGCCGGGGGGTGAGACGTTGGCCGATGTGGTGGCGCGGGTCGCGCCCTGGCTGGACGGGTTGTGTGACGCTGACGGTACGGTGCTGGCGGTGACGCACGCCATGGTGGTGCGAGCGGTGCTCGTCCATTCGATCGGGCTGCCCGCGGCGGCGGCGATGGCGATCGATGTGGGACCGTTGTCGCAGACTGTGCTGTCGTCCAACGGGCGGTGGCGGTTGCAGGGGCTGCGGGAGGGTTGAGGCCGTTCAGCGGTCGAGGATGCGATCGGCCAGGGATTCGCGCGCCTGCCAGTCGCGGCGTTCGAGTTCGGGGATGTCCGATGGCTCGGCCGGGTAGCCGATGCAGAGGAGGGCGACGAGCGTCCAGTCTGCGGGCACGTCGATCATCGCGGTGACCGCGGCGGGATCGAGGATCGAGACCCAGCCGACGCCGATGCCGCGGATGCGCGCCGCCAGCCAGAGCGTGTGGATCGCCATGACGGTGGAGTAGCGCAGCGTTTCGGCCATCGTCGCGCGGCCGAGGCCGTGGCCGGCGGCGGGGGTTTCGTCCGAAAAGACGGCGAGCAGGTCGGGGGCCTCGCGCAGGCCGTGGAGTTTGAGCTTGGCGTAGTGCGCGCGGCGGTCCGGGTCGGTGATTGCGGCGGCGGCGGCCTGGTTTGCATCGTCGACGTGGGCGGCGAGAGTATCGCGGAGTTGCGGAGTGCGGAGGCGGACGAAGCGCCAGGGTTGGGAGTTGCCGACCGAGGGGGCGCGGGAGGCTGCGTGGAGAAGCGTGTCGAGTGTGCGGGGGGGCAGCGGGTCGGTGCGGAAGTGGCGGACGTCGCGGCGCCAGTCGAGCAGTTGGTCGAACCGTTCGGCGAAGTGGGTGTCGAAGATGGGTGCCTGCGTCATGCGGGGGTGCGGCGGAGGAGGTAGCAGTCCATGATCCAGCCATGGTCTGCGCGCAATTCTGAGCGGCGGGCGAGGATCGCCGGGCCGGTTTCGGCGAGCGGGCCGGCGAGCAGCGCCTGTTGCGGCATGCCGAGATAGGCGCTCCACCAGATCTGCGTGTCCGTCGGATCGAGCTTGGCGAAGGCGCCTTCGCCGTCGAGCATGACGGCGACCGTGGTGGCGTCGGTGGGCCAGCCGCGCGTTGCCAGTTGCCGTCCGGTGGTGATCAGGACGGGCGCGCCTAGGTCGTTCAACGGAATGGCGTGTGCGGCGGTTAGCGCCTGGAGGCTGGTGATGCCGGGTACGACGGTGACGCGCAGTTCCAAGCCGCCGGCCCGCAACCGCGCGGCGATGCGGAGCGTGCTGTCGTAGAGCGAGGGGTCGCCCCAGACGAGAAGGGCTAGCCGGCCCCCCCCGGGCAAGTGTGTGGCGATCTGCGTGGCCCAGGCGTCGGCGATCGCGGCGTGCCAGGCGCGGACGCCGGTCAGGTAGCCCGCGGCGGCGTCGCGCACGGGGAGGTCGAAGGCGACGACGCGGGTGTTGGGGGTGAGGACCGCGTCGCAGAGCGCGCGGCGGAGGTTGTAGAGATCGGCGGTATCGGCGCGTTTGCGGGGGAGGAGGATGAGGTCGGCAGCGCGCATCGCCGCCTCGGCCGCGCGGGTCAGGTGGTCGGGGTTGCCAGTGCCGATGCCGATGAGGTGCAGGTCGATCATGGCGCGTCCATCAGCGGGCCGTAAAGGATCAGCGCGGGGGCGTCCGAGAAACCGGCGGCGAGGCTGGCAGCGATCGTGGCGACGGTGCCGTGGGTCAGCCGCTGGTCCGGGTGGCCAATATTTTCGGCGAGCAGCGCGGGGGTTTCGGGCGGCAGGCCGTGCGCGAGGAGATCGGCCGCGAGCGCGGGGAAGGTGCGTTTCGGCATGAACACGACGGTGGTGGCGGCGGGATCGGCGAGTGCGGCCATGTTGCGTGCCTCGGGCAGCGTGCCGGTGACATCGTGGCCGGTCAGGAACTGGACGCGGCGGGCGCTCAGCCGGCGGGTGAGCGGGATGGCGGCAGCAGCGGCGGCGGCGAAGGCGGCGCTGATGCCGGGGATCACCTCGAACGCGATGTCGGCGGCGCGGAGAGCGAGGATCTCCTCCTCCAGCCGGCCGAACATGCCGGCGTCGCCCGATTTGAGACGCACGACGCGGCCGCCGGTGAGCGCGTGTTCGACGAGCAGGGTCGAGACGGTGTGTTGTGTCGGCGAAGGGCGGCCGGCGCGCTTGCCGACCGCGACTAGGGCCGCGCCGGGGCGGACGTGGGTCAGGACCGGGCCGGCGGACAGATCGTCGAACAGCACGACGTCGGCGCGGGCGAGCCGGTCGACCGCCTTCAGCGTGAGCAGTTCTGGGTCGCCGGGGCCGGAGCCGACGAACGAAACGAAGCCGGTCATCGGCCGCTGGCGATCAGATGGAAGAAGGTGCCCGACACGGAGCCGCGCCAGGATCCGGTGTCAGCAAGGATGGTGTCCTCCGCATCGGTGACCTCCGCCAGCGGGGCATCGGGTTGATCGAGGATCGTCGAATAGTGGAATTCGTGGCCGGCGAGGTGCGTGCCTGTGGCGAGCGATCCGACCGGGGCGAGGAGTGTCGCGCGGCGGTAGCCGAGGTGCATGCGGCGCTGCGCATAGCTGGTGACCAAGCCCAGGAGTTCCATCATGCGGTGCTGCGTTCCATCCTTGTCGGTAAGCGCGGCGCCGAGTGCCATGTAGCCGCCGCATTCGCCGTGGACCGGGCGGCCGGCGGCGGCATGGGCGGTGAGGGCGGCGCGGAACCGGTCCGCCGCGGCGAGCCGGCCGGCGTGGAGTTCGGGATAGCCGCCGGGCAGCCAGACGAGGTCGGCGCTGGGGTCGGGTGCTTCGTCGGCGAGCGGGGAGAAGGGCAGGATCTCCGCCCCCGCCGCGCGCCAGCCGTCTAGGAGGTGCGGGTAGGTGAAGGAGAAGGCGGCGTCGCGGGCGAGGGCGATGCGCTGTGCCGGGGGGACGATGTTGTGGGGCGCGGTGGGTGGGGCGTCGGTCGCAGCGGCGGCGGCCTGGATCGCGGCGAGGTCGACGTGGTCGCGCAGGAAGTCGGCGTAGGCGGCGATCTTGGCTTCGAGGTCGGGATGTTCGAGCGCCTGGACGAGGCCGAGATGGCGTTCGGGCAGGCTCAGGTCGGCGCGGCGCGGGAGCGACCCGAACACGGGGAGGCCGACCGCGTCCATGCCGGCGCGGGCGAGCCGGTCGTGCCGCGGGCTGGCGACGCCGTTGAGGATGACGCCGGCGATCCGGACGCTCGGGTCATAGCGCGCGAAGCCGAGTGCGGTGGCGGCGGCGGACTGCGCCTGGCCGGACACGTCGATGACCAGCACGACGGGCCAGGCCATGCGGCGGGCGATGTCCGCACTGGCGCCGTTGCCGGTGGCGCCGGGGCGGGCGACGCCGTCGAACAGGCCCATCGATCCTTCGGCCAGCGCGAGGTCTGCATCGGCGGCGTGGGTGGCGAGGCCGTCGAGCAGCGGTGCGGGCATCGACCAGCTGTCGAGATTGTAGGACAGGCGGCCGCTGGCGGCGTGGTGGAAGGCGGGGTCGATATAGTCGGGGCCGCTCTTGTACGGTTGCACCGCGACGCCGGCATCGCGGAGTGCGCGCAGCAGGCCGAGCATCACGGTGGTCTTGCCGGTGCCCGAGGCGGGGGCGGCGATCATGAGGCCGGGGGTGGTCATGCGGCGTCGTCCGATGGGCCCGCGAAGGGCGAGTCCGCGGTCTGCGGACGGAAGCGGCGGTCATAGCCGGTCGCGTAGAGGCTGCTCTCGTCGAAATCCTCGGCCGCCAGCACGCGGCCGACGAGGATGAGGCCGGTGCGGCCGGGGCCGTCTAATGCGGCGGCGACGATCGTGGCGAGCGTGCCGCGGACGATGCGTTGCTCCGGCCAGCTAGCGCGCCAGACGATCGCGACGGGGCAGTCCGCGCCGTAATGGGGTGAGAGGTCGGCCACGACGTCGGCCAGCCGGTGGATCGAGAGGTGGATGGCGAGTGTCGCGCCGGTCGCAGCGAATGCGGTGAGCGTTTCGGCGGGGGGCATGGCGCTGGCCCGGCCGGGGGTGCGGGTGAGGACGACCGACTGGGCGAGGCCGGGGAGCGTGAGTTCTGCCTCTAGCGCGGCGGCGGCGGCGGCGAAGGCCGGGACGCCCGGGGTGATATCGAACGGGATGCCGAGCGCGCGGAGCCGGCGGAGCTGCTCGCCCATCGCGGACCAGATCGACAGGTCGCCGGAATGGAGCCGGGCGATGTCGTGGCCGGCGGCGTGGGCGGCGGCGATCTCCGCCATGATCTCGTCGAGCGAGAGCGGGGCGGTGTTCACGATGCGCGCGCCGGGCGGGCAATGGTCGAGCAGTGCTGAGGGCACGAGCGATCCGGCGTAGAGGCAGACGGGCGAGGTGGCGATGAGGTCGCGACCGCGGAGGGTCAGGAGGTCTGGCGCGCCGGGGCCGGCGCCGATGAAGTGGACGGTCATGCGGTCGTTCCTTGGGCAATGGCGCAGGTGGCCATGCGATCGGGGCTGATGCGGCGCGGGATCAGGAGTTGTGCGCCGGGGCCGGCGGCGGCGAGCGCGGAGGCCTCCGCGACGCTGCCGGTGTCGCGTGCCGCGAGGCTGGCGGGGGATTGGGTGTGGGTTTCGGTGGCGGTGAGTACGGCGGGGGAGATCGGGATTAGCGGGAGCCCGAGTTCAACCGCGAGCGGGGCGAGGGTGGCGAGCTTGTCTGCGGGGGCGGCGAGGGCGGTGGGCGTCGTTCCGCACGCCACCAGCGCGGCGCGGAGCGAGGCCGGGGTGGCGCCGCTGCGGTAGCCGAAGCCGGCGACGATCATAAGATGACGCTCCACTGGACGACCGGGTAGCTGGCGCGCCAGCCGCGGCGGGTGCCGAGCGGGGTCGCTTCCGCCAGTTCGATGCGGAGCAGGGTGCCGCCCTTGGTGGCGTGCCAGCGGGCGAGCAGCGCTTCGGATTCGAGCGTGACGGCGTTGGCGACGAGGCGGGTGGGATGGGGGAGGTTGGTCAGCGTGGTCAGCAGGGTTTCCGACAGGCCGCCGCCGACGAAGACTGCGGCGGGGGGCGGATGGTCGGCGAGGATGATCGGGGCGGCCCCTTCGACGTAGGTCAGGCGGTCGACGCCGAGCCTTGCGGCGTTGGCGCGGGCACGGGCGGCGCGGACGGGGTCGCGTTCGAAGGCGAGCGCGCTCGTTGTGGGGTGGGCGAGCAGCCATTCGATCGCGATCGAGCCGGAGCCGGCGCCGACGTCCCAGAGCAGTTCGCCGGGGCGCGGGGCGAGCGCGGAGAGGGTGAGCGCGCGGACCGGGCGCTTGGTGAGTTGGCCGTCGTGGGCGAACCAGTCGTCTTGGAGGCCTGATGTTTGCGGCATGACCGGGCCGTCGCCGGCGATCGCGATGCCGATGGCGACCGGGTGGGCGATGTCTTCGAAAGCGAAGTTCTGCGCCTGGGCATGGCGGATGCGCTCGTTGGGGCCGCCGAGGGATTCCAGCACGGTCACTGTCGAGGGACCGAAGCCTTCGCCTGCGACATAGCCGGCCAGTGCGGCGGCGGCGGGACCGTCGCGGACGAGGACGATCGCGCGGACGCCGGGGGCGAGCAGCGGGCGGAGGCGGGTGAAGGGGGCGGCGTGGAGGCCGAGGCAGGCGGTGTCCTCCAGCCGCCAGCCGAGCCGGGCGGCGGCGTGGGCGAAGGTGGAGGGGGCGGGGTGCGCGATCCATTCGCCGGGCGCGAGGTGGCGGGCGAGCGTGCCGCCCGCGCCGAACCAGAAGGGGTCGCCCGAGGCGAGCATGACCACGCGCTCGCCGCGGCGGGCGAGGAGGGCGGCTACGCCCTGTTCGAACGGGACGGGCCAGGGTTCGGTCGGGCAGGTCAGGTCGGGCAACAGCGCCAGGTGGCGGGGCGCGCCGACGACGCGTTCAGCCCTGGCCAGTGCGGCGCGGCTTGCTTCGGAGAGGCCCGCGGGTCCATCCTCGCCGATGCCGACGATGGTCAGCCAGGGGTCTTGACGCTCAACCATGTCGAACATTCTGATTCTGGGTGGGACGAGCGAGGCGAGCGCGCTGGCCGCTGCGGTCGCGGCGGCGGGGCTGCGCGCGACGTTGAGCTATGCCGGGCGCACCGCGCATCCGCGGGCGCAGCCGGTGGCGGTGCGGGTCGGCGGGTATGGCGGGATCGCGGGGCTGGCGGACTATCTGCGCGCTGAGGGGGTGACGCATCTGGTCGATGCGACGCACCCGTTCGCGGCGCGAATGAGTGCGAACGCGGTTGCGGCCAGTGCGGAGGTCGGTGTGCCACTGGTTGCGCTGACCCGGCCGGCCTGGGCGCCCGGCGCGGGTGATCGCTGGACGCGGGTGGCCGATATTGCCGGGGCGGTGGCGGCGCTGGACGGGGTGGGGCGGCGCGTGATGCTGGCGCTGGGGCGGATGCATGTCGATGCATTCGCGGCGCGGCCGCAGCATCAGTATCTGTTGCGCTTCGTCGATCGGCCGGAGGTGGCTCCCGCGTTGCCGTTGTATGATCTGGTGGTGGATCGCGGGCCGTTCACGGTGGCGGGCGATACAGCGCTGATGCGGGCGCACGGGACCGAGCTGGTGGTGTGCAAGAATGCCGGCGGGGACGGCGCGTCGGCCAAGCTGGCGGCGGCGCGGGCGCTGGGTGTGCCGGTGGTGATGATCGACCGGCCTTGGCTGCCGCCGCGCGTCGAGGTGGAAAGCGTTGGCGAGGTGATGGACTGGCTGGGTCATGCGGCCGACCGGGGGGTGTAGAGGTAGGGCGCGGCCCCGGGGCGGTCGATCATGCGGGTGCGGCTGGACCCGACGATGACGACGGTGCGCATGTCGGCCATGTCGCCGCGCGCTTCGGGCAGGGGGACGATGCGGAGCTGTTCTTCGGGGGTCGAGACAGCACGGGCGAACAGGACAAGGCGGGCGTCTGCGTAGGTTTCGCGCAGGACCGCGAGGGCTGCATCGAGCGTGTCGGGGCGGGCGTTCGAGCGTGGGTTGTAGAAGGCGATTGCGAAGTCCGCCTCCGCCGCCAGCGCGATGCGGCGGGCGATGAGCGGCCAGGGCTTCAGGTTGTCGGACAGGTTGATCGTGCAGAAGTCGTGGCCGAGCGGGGCACCGGCCCGCGCGCTGGCCGCAAGCATCGCGGTGATGCCGGGCAGGACGCGGATGTCGAGCGAGCGCCACTCCGCGGGGCCGGCCTCGACCACCTCGAACACCGCGGACGCCATCGCGAACACGCCGGGGTCGCCGGACGAGACGATGACGACGTGTGCGCCCTCGCTGGCGAGGCGGAGCGCGTGCGCGGCGCGGTCGCGTTCGACGCGGTTGTCGGAGGGGTGGAGCGTGAGGCCGGGGCGCGGCGCGACGCGTGCGACATAGGGGACGTAGCCGATGACGTCGGTCGCCTGTGCGAGTGCGGCGGTGACTTCGGGCGTGACCAGGTTCGGATCGCCGGGGCCGAGGCCAGCGATGGAGAGCGTGCCGGTCATGGCCGCCGACGCGCTATTCATGGCCGCCGGCCTTGGCCGTGGATCAGCAGGATCGCGAAATAGGGGGCGGTGTCGCCGGCGTCCTTCAGCCGCAGCACACGCTGTTCGGGCATGGCGGCATGTTCGACGAGCCAGGCCTCGCCCGTCCGTCCGGCGGTGGCGACGGCGCGGCGGAGTTTGGCCATGTGGCGGCCGATCTTCATCACGACCAGCGCGTCGGTGTCGCGGATGCGGCGAGTCAGTTCCTCTTCGGGCATGGTTGCGGTGGCGATGGTCAGGACGTCGTCGCCCCAGCTGATCGGCAGGTCGCTGGCCGTCCAGGCGCCGGACATGCCGGTGATGCCGGGCACGACCGCGACCGGGACCTGGCCCTTCAGCCGGCTGTGGAGGTGCATGAACGAACCGTAAAAGAACGGGTCGCCCTCGCACAGCACGACGACATCCTCGCCCGCCGCCGCGAGCGTCGCGATGTGGCGGGTGCAGTCCGCGTAGAAGGCGCTCAGTCGTTCGTTATAGGCCGGATCGGTGACGGCGATCTCGGTCGTGACGGGGTAGTCCATCGGGTATTCGAGGACATCGGCGTGGAGCATGCCCTCGACCAGGCGGCGGGCGTGGCCCGAGCGGCCTTTCTTGCGGAAGAAGGCGAGGTGGCGCGCGCCGCGGACGAGGCGGTCGGCGCGGACGCTCATGAGGTCCGCGGCACCGGGGCCGAGGCCCACGCCGTGGACGGTGCCGAGAGGGGGAGACGTGTCGGTCATTCGGCGCGGCTGGCGAGCGCGTTGACCGCGGCGACGGTGATTGCGCTGCCGCCGGGGCGGCCCTGGACGATCGTGCAGGGGACGGGCTGTTCGGCCCAGAGCGCGTCCTTCGATTCCACCGCGCCGACGAAGCCGACCGGGCAGCCGATGATCGCGGCGGGGCGCGGGCAGCTGGGGTCGGCGAGCATGTCGAGCAGGTGGAACAAGGCGGTCGGCGCGTTGCCGATCGCGACCACCGCGCCGGCCAGATGCGGCCGCCAATGTTCGAGCGCGGCGGCGGAGCGGGTGGTGCCCATGCCGGCGGCGAGAGCCGGTACGTCGGGCAGGTTGAGCGTGCAGATGACGGGATTGTCGGCGGGCAAGCGGGCGCGGGTGATGCCCTCGCTCACCATCCGCGCGTCGCACAGGATCGGCGCGCCGGCGATCAGGGCTGCGCGGGCGGCGGCCGCGAAGCCGGGCGAGAAGCGGATGCGGGAGGCGAGTTCGACCAGGCCGGCGGCGTGGATCATCCGGACCGCGACGGGTTCTTCGTCGGCGGAGAAGCGCGCGAGGTCCGCCTCGGACCGGATGATGGCGAAGGAGCGGCGGTAGATCGCGGCCCCGTCGGTTTCGTAGACATGCGGCATGCGGGGGCTTTCGAAACGGGCGAGGAGCGCGTCTGGGGTGAGGTCGGTGAGCATGGGGGCGTCGCCGGCGCGGGCGTTGCGGGCGAGATCGAAGCGGCCGTCGCGACCGGTCAGAACTGTGTCGGCGGCGCGGGCGCGGGCGCACCCCTTGGCGCAGCCGGAGACGTGGAGGCTGCCTTTGACGAGTGGGGCGAGGCGGAGCGCGAGCGGGCGGGTGGCAACGGTCGCCTGCGGGCAGGCGGGGGCGCCGACGCAGGCGTCTATGCCGCGGAGCGGGTCCGCATGGGCATGGTGGTCTGCGACGGGGCCTTCGACGATCAGGAGCCGCCAGGGGGTGACGCGGATTGCGGCCACCGCTTTGTCGGATAGGATATCGGCCAGCGTGGCGGCGGAGATGCGACCGAACGGGAGGGCGATGACGGTGCCGAGCTTGTGGGGGCCGGGACGGAGTTCTTCGCTTGCGCGGGCCGGGTGGTGGGTGCCGATTGCCCAGTCGGGGAGCGGGGCGTGGTGCTTCGACATGCGGCCGGATGCTGCGCCGCCGGTTGCGAGGAACCAGTCGGCGAGCGCGTGGACGGCTTCGACTTCCTGGCCCGGGGTGACGGGCACGCCGGTGGGGCGGCCGTCTGCGCGGAGGATGAGGACGCCGTCGGTGGCGCGTTCTATGCGGATGTCGGCGGGGTCTTCGGTGAGCGTGGCGGTGGGGCCGGCGTCGATGGCGATGCCGAACTTTCCGGGGAGCGGGGGCAGGTCGGCCGACTGGAGCGCGAGCGCGATGCGGTGGGTGTCATCGCCAGGCCGCCAGTCGGGGGCGATGAGGAGCGCGGGGCTCATGTCCTCGGCCGGGTCGGGCGCGACGAGGCCGGCGGCGATCAGGGGCACGAGTGCAGGCTGCCAGTCGGGGCCGACGCCGCGGATCTGGATGGCGGCGCGGTTGGTGATGTCGAGTTCGCCGTTGCCGTGCGTGAGCGCGACGTCGCAGAGCGCCTTCGCCTGCTCGCGGGTGAGGCGGGCGAGGGGTGGGCGGACGCGGATCAGCAGGCCGTCGCCGGCCTGCATCGGACGCCACGGGGTGGGGCACCAGCCGCGGATCTGGGCGGCTTCGGTCATGCGGCGGGGACCAGCGAGGCGACGATCGCGTTGCGGCGCGTCGGCCAGAGGCCGCTGTGGTGGAGGGCGGCGAAGCGCGCCTCCATCGCGGCCAGCGCCGCGGGATTGGCCGTGGCGAGGAAGACGCGGACCGCGTCGTCGCCGAGCGTGGCGTCGTGGTAGAGGTCGATCAGTTCGGGCGAGACGATTTGCGCGAGGTGCGCGAAGCTGCCGAGATGATCGAGCGTGGCGGCAATTTCGGCCGCCCCACGGTAGCCGTGGCGCATCATGCCGGCGATCCAGGCGGGTTGCGCCGCGCGGCCGCGGACGACGCGGGCGATTTCTTCGCGCAACGGCCGCGCGCGGGGGCGGTCGGGGTCGCGGGCGTCGAGGTGGTAAAGCGCTGCGTTGCCGCCGGTGATGGCCTGTGCGGCGGCGAAGCCGGCTTCGTGCGCGGCATAGTCGGCGGCGAGCAGCAGGTCGGTTTCGGGGAGATCCTGCGGGTGGACGAAGGCGTCGGCGGCGGCGACCCGGTCGCGCAGGCCGCTGGGGTCGGCGCGGCTGGTGCCCTCGCCAGCGTCGTCGAAGGCGTGCGAGGAGGCGGAGAGCCACGCCTCGCCGGCCGCGGTGCGGGCGGCGTCGGTGTAGGTGTCGGCGGCGTCGCCCATGCCGAGCCCGTAGCGGCCGGGGGCGGGGCCGTAGACGCGTGCGGCGGGGGTGCGGCCGGCGAACGGGTTCCAGTCGGCCGGTTCGTCGCGGGCGCAGAGTGCGCGGACCGCCTGGCCGAACATGCTGCAGAGCGTGGGGAAGCTGTCGCGGAACAGGCCGGAGATGCGCAGCGTGACGTCGATCCGCGGTCGGTCCATCAGGGCGAGCGGCAGGATTTCGACGCCGGTCACGCGGTCCGACCCGACGTCCCAGACGGGGGCGGCGCCGAGCAGGTGGAGCGCCATGGCGAACTCCTCGCCCGCGGTGCGCATCGTGGCGGATCCCCAGAGATCGACGACGAGGCCGCGGGGATAGTCGCCCTGGTCCTGGAGATGCTGGCGGACCAGTTCGTCGGCGAGGCGCTGGCCCTGGAGGTGGGCCGAGCGCGAGGGGATGGCGCGCGGATCGATGGTGTAGAGGTTGCGGCCGGTGGGCAGGACGTCCGATCGCCCGCGCCAGGGGGAACCGGCGGGGCCGGGGGGGACGCGGCGGCCGGCGAGACCGGCGAGCAGCCCGTCGCGTTCGGCCATGCCGCAGTCCGCGCGGCCGTAGATGTGCAGGCCGTCGCCGAACCGGCTGGCCTTCACGTCGCAGACGAAGGCGTCGATCCGGGTGACCGCGTCGACCGGGCTGGCGGCACCGGCGAGGTCGAGTTCGGAGGTGAGGCCGAGCGCGGCGGCTTCTTCTGCGATGTCGCCCTGCAACCGGTCGCGGCGGGCGGGGTCGAGCCCGTCGGCGGTGGAAAATTCGTCGAGCAGCGCCTCGAGCCGGCCGAGGCCCGCGCCGGGGCCGGCGGCGACCTGTGGCGGTGGGAGGTGGCCGAGCGTGACGGCGCCGATCCGGCGTTTGGCCTGCGCGGCCTCGCCCGGATCGTTGACGATGAACGGGTAGAGGACTGGGAGCGGGCCGACGAGGGCTTCGGGCCAGCAGTCGTCGGACAGCGCGACCGACTTGCCGGGGAGCCATTCGAGCGTGCCGTGCGCGCCGACGTGGACGAGCGCTTCTGTCGCTTGCGCGCGGAGCCAGAGGTAGAAGCCAACGAAGGCGTGGCGGGGGGTGCGGGCGAGGTCGTGATACTCGTCGCCGCGGGTTTCGGGCGTGCCGCGTTCGGGTTGGAGCGCGATGAGGATGTTGCCGCGGCGGACGGCGGGGAAGTAGATCGCTTCGTCGGTGACGGCGGGGTCGGTTTTGGGGTCTCCCCAGGCGGTGTGGAGATCGTCGCGCAGGGTTGTCGGTAGCGTGGCGAGAGCGGTTTTGTAGGCGGTGAGTGGCCAGGCGATGGTGTCCTGCGCCAGTGCGTTGGACAGCGGTTCGCCGTCCCCGACGGTGTAGCCGGCGTCCGCGAGGTCGGTCAGCATGGCTTCTGCCGAAGCGAGCGCGTCGAGGCCTACTGCGTGGGCCATCTGCCATGCCTTGCCCGGATAGGTGGACAGGACGAGTGCCACGCGGCGGTCGGCGGCGGGGGTGGTGCCGAGGCGGACCCAACCGTGGACGCGATCCGCGATGGCGGCGATGCGGGCCGGGTCGGCGCGGTGGGCGCGGCGGGTGTATTCGAGCGCGGGATCGTGGGTTGCGGCGTCCTTGAAGCTGGCGATGCCGGCGAACAGGCGGCCGTCGACCTCGGGCAGGACGACGTGCATCGCGAGGTCTGCCGCCGATAACCCGCGGGTGGCGTCGGCCCAGGCGCGGCGGTCGGAGGTGGCGATCGCGACCTGAAAGACGGGGACGCCGGCGACGTCGAGCGGGGTGGCGTCGTCCGCGCCGCGCGCGGAGAAGGCGGTGGCGTTGACGATCGCGGCGGGGGCGAGTGCGGCGATCCAGCGCCGCAGCCAGTCGCCTGGTGCGCCCTTCAGCGAGGGGGCGAACAGCGCGACGACGTCGTAGCCGCGCGCGACGAAGGCAGCGTGGAGGGCCGCGATCGGATCGGTATCAGCGGCGAGCAGGTAGGAGCGGTAGAAGGTCAGCACGATCCGCGGACGCGTGCTGGTCAGCAGCATCGCGGCCGGGCAGGTGATGCCGGTGGCGGGTGCCCAGCCGCCGACCGGGGCGACCGCGATCGATGCCGGGACTGAGCCGGCGACCAGCCCGGCGGCGTGCGCGAGTTCGGTGAGCGCGGCGCGGGCGGCGAGCGCGCCGCCGGTGTCGCAGAGCATCGCGAGCCGGCGAACGGCGGCGGCGGGGACGGTCGAGACGGCCTCCAGCGGCGCATCGGTGCGGCCGTCGGCGGCGAGCACGACGAGCGCGATGCCGCGGTTGCGGGCCAGGGCGGCGACCTGTTGCAAGCCATAGGGCCAGTAGGAGCGCCCGCCGATCAGGCGGATCAGGATCGCCTTCGCGTGCGCCAGCGTGCGTGCGAGATAGGTGTCGACCGACAGCGGGTGGGCGAGATCGGCGAGGTTGGCGAGGCGCAGCGACGGGAGCGGCGTACCGTCCGCCATCGCCGCATGCCAGCCGGCCGCGAACGCCCCAAGATCGCTGTCGGAGAAGGACAGCATGACGAGGTCGGCCGCACTGTGACCGAGGTCGCGCGGGGTGGCGCTTTCCTCGATCCCGTGATTTTCGCGGAAGATGACGTGCATGGTGGCGTCAGCCGGCCAGTGCCGCTCCGATGACGGCGGGGTCGATGCGGTCATGTTCGGCTATGACGACGAGCCGGGTCACACGCGCCTCGTCGGGGCGCCAGGGGCGGTCGTACTGGACGCGGACGCGGGCGCCGACCGCCTGGACGAGCAGCCGCATCGGCTTGCCGCGGACGGCGGCATAACCCTTCACGCGCAGCACGTCGGCGCTGCGGGCGAGGCCCTCGATCCGGGTGACGAGCGTGGCGGGATCGTCGATCTCGCAGCTTTCGTGGACGAGGCTGTCGAAATCGTCATGTTCATGCTCCTCCTCGCCATCGTGATGCGAGGGGCGGGCGGCGATGTCGTCTTCGGCCGCGGCGTCGAGGCCGAGGATGACCGAAGCGTCGATGATGCCGTCGACCAGTTCCACGACCGGCACGGGGCGCGGCGCGGTGGCGGCGATCGTCGCGCGGGCGGCGGCGAGGCCTTCCGCGCCGGCAAGGTCACCCTTGGTCAGCAGGACGAGATCGGCGCAGGCGAGCTGGTCTTCGAACACTTCGGCCAGCGGGGTTTCATGATCGATGCCGGGATCGGCGGCGCGCTGCGCGTCGAGTGCGGCGACATCGGTGGCGAAGCGGCCGGCGGCGACCGCCTCCGCATCGGCCAGCGCGATGACGCCGTCGACCGTGATGCGTGAGCGGATCGCGGGCCAGTCGAACGCCTTCAGCAGCGGCTTGGGGAGGGCGAGGCCGGAGGTTTCGATGACGATGTGGTCGGGGCGTGGATCAAGCGCGAGGAGATGTTCGACGGTGGGGATGAAGTCGTCCGCGACGGTGCAGCAGATGCAGCCGTTTGCCAGTTCAACGACGTTTTCCGCGGGGCAGTCGGGGATCGCGCAGCCCTTCAGGATGTCGCCGTCGATGCCGAGCGTGCCGAATTCGTTGACGACGATCGCGAGGCGACGGCCGCCCGCGTTGCGGATCAGGTGGCTGATGAGCGTCGTCTTGCCGGCGCCGAGGAAGCCGGTGACGATCGTGACGGGAACCTTGCCCAAAGCGGGAGGGAGAGCGGCCATGATGTTCCTTCGCCCAAGCGCGCGACAACCGGGCGGTCGGGGCCGTGATACGGCCGGCGCGCGACATCGGACGGCGCTTGGTGAACGCCCGTGTCCCGCACCGATGCGGCCCCGGCCGCATGGACTTCGTCGCTCAGACGGAACACCGTGCCGCGGCCATCCCCTGGACCAAGGCAAGAGCGACCACACGCCGGCAGGTCTCCTGGCTCACGGGTCGTCGCTTGGGTCACGGCCTTCCCGGATCGGACGGATGCCCGGTCCAGTGACCGACCGCCGGTGGACCGGCAGGTCATGTGTCCTTCGCTCGCCGCTTACAGTTGCAGGGACAGCCGCGGATTTGGGGCCGAGACCCCGCACCGCATTCCCTTTCAAGCCCTTTCGGGCACCGGTGCGATCGATGGAGCCGATAAACGGCTCCACCCGCGGACTTAGCCGACCGGCGGGGCGATGCCAATATGATTGCGGTTAAGCACAAGGGCGCTGCCCGAGCCGGTCCGAATGCGCGGGATTGGTGTCCGCCGGAAATCGGCCGCTGCCCCGCAGCATGAGACCGCCGTGGTTGGAACCGAACGTGATGCCGTAGTGCAACAATTTGAATGTTTCATGACACCCGATTGACGTGACCGATAATTGCGGGAAGTTTGTGTGCAGTGCACCATTCGGGGGATTGGCAATGTTCGACGTTACACAGCGACAGCTCAGAAACGCGACCGCACCGTTCGCGCTGGCGATCGGGCTCTGCTGGGCGTCGTCCGGCATCGCGCAGACCGCGGCCGACCCGGCGCTGGCGGAGGCGACATCGGGGGAGGAGGTCGTCGTGACCGGATCGCGGCTGGCGTCGAACCCGAATTCGGTTTCCGCATCGCCGGTCGTCAGCATCAGCGCGGACGAACTGCGCAAGACCGGGCAGAACGACATTGCCGAAACCCTGCGCGAGATCCCTGCGCTGATTTCGTCGCAGACCGTTGCGGACTCGATCGATCGCGGCAGCGGCAGCGGCAGCAGCAGCGGCGGCGTCGGTCAGGCGACGCTCGACCTGCGCGGGCTGGGCGCGAACCGGACGCTGGTGCTGGTGAACGGCCGGCGTCACGTCTCGGGCGTCACCGGCACGCAGGCGGTGGATATCGCAACGATCCCGAGCCAGTTGATCGACAGCGTCGAGGTGCTGACCGGCGGCGCATCCGCGGTGTACGGCGCGGACGCGGTGACCGGCGTCGTGAACTTCAAGCTGAAGGACGATTATGACGGCATGTCGCTGCGGTCGCAGATGGGCGTGTCCGACAAGGGCGACGGGCGGACGTTCGTGGTCGAGGGACTGGTCGGCCGGAACTTCGCCGAGGGGCGCGGCAACATCACGTTTTCGGGGTCCTATGCCAATGATCAGGAAATCCAATATGGCGACCGTTCGGCGACGCGGGACAACGGCAAGGCGAATGCCGGGCTGAGCTACGGTAACCCGGCGCTGCGCTTCCAGTCGGGCGACATCAGTGCCGCGACGCCGAATTTCCAGCGTTTCTACAGCCTGGCCAACGGATCCTATCCGACCGGATCGTCGATCCCGGACGCGGCGGATTTCGCGGCGGACTATGCCGCGGCGTTCGGGGCCGCGCCGACGCTGACCGCCGCGGAACAGGCGCTGATCGGGCGGACGGACGGCGCGCCGACGCTGGCGATCGGGCGTTATCCGACGTTCGCGATCAGTTCGAACGCAGGGCTGATCTTCCGCAACGATTTCGCGCCGTTCAACGCGGACGTGGACGGCAACGGCGTCGCGGATTGCAGCCAGTCCTATATCGGCACCGCGTTCGGCGGCTGTTACGTGTCGACCGAGGGCGGCGGCGTGCGGCCGTTCCAGGACGGCGTCATTTCGACATCGACCAACCAATATGGCGGCGACGGGGCCGTCGAGACCGCGAACGCTGCATCGTTGATCCCACGGTCGCGGCGCTACAATGCGAACCTGCTCGGCAAGTTCGAGATTGCGCCCGCCGCCATCCTGTTCGGCGAGGCGAAATATGCGCGGACCGAGACGTTCTCGCAGAACCCGTACAACACATTCTACGACACGCTGACGATCGCGCCCGACAACCCGTATATTCCGGACGCGTTGCGGGCCGACGCGGACGAGGCGGGCGGGTTGCTGGTGTCGCGCGACTTCCTCGATCTGGGGCCGGCGTCGCAGCGCAACAATCGCGATACCTACCGCGTCGTGGGCGGCGTGCGCGGTGCGTTGACCCCGCATCTGAGCTACGAGGTCAGCGGCAATTACGGCCGGACGGACCAGAAGCAGATCAATTCGAACAGCGTGCTGACCGACCGGTTGTTCGCGGCGCTGGATGTCGTGACCGGGCCGAACGGCACGCCGATCTGCCGGTCCGACATCAGCGCGGTGGCTCCACCGACCAGCCCGTTCCCGGCGGCCGACCCGGGCTTTTACTCGTTCACGCCGGGCGACGGCACCTGCAAGCCGGCAAACATCCTGAACGGCGTCAATTCGCTGAGCGCGGACGCGGTGAACTTCATCACGCAGCGGACCGTCAACCGGTCGCGGCTGGAACAGATCGTCGCCAGTGCGCAGCTGACTGCGGACACCGGCGCGTTCCTGACCTTGCCGGGCGGGGAGCCGGTGCGCGTGTTCGCGGGCGGCGAGTATCGCCAGGAACGCAGCCGGTCGACGTTCGACCCGCTGGTGCTCGGCCTGTTGCCGAGCGGTTCGGCCGCGGGGGCGGAGGGGACGTTCGTCGGCGACGTGTCCGACAACCAGTCACTGACGTTCGACCCGACGTCGCGCACTTTGAACGCGGGCGGGAAGTTCGACGTGTATGAGGCGTTCGGCGAGGTCGCGATCCCGCTGCTCACCAAGGTCCGGTTCGCCGACGAGCTGCGGATCGGCGGGGCGGCGCGTTTCTCGCGCTATTCCACGGTGGGCAATACGTTCACCTGGAACGTCAACGGGATCTATGCGCCGATCCGCGACGTGAAGATCCGCGGCAGTTACGCCAAGGCGGTGCGCGCGCCGAACATCTTCGAACTGTTCTCGCCCGCGCAAGGGGCCGTGTTCCGGCCGGCCGACCCGTGCGAGCAGTCGACGCTCGACTCGCTCGTCGCGGCCGGTGTTTCGACGGCGCAGAACCGGATCGCCAACTGCCGTGCGGACGGTCTGCCGGCGGGGTATAGCGATCCGCTGACCGCGCGCTTCTCCGGCACGTCGGGCGGCAATCCGGACCTGCGCGAGGAAACCGCGACGACCTGGACCGCGGGCATGGTGGTGCAGCCGCGCTTCATCCCCGGCCTGACGCTGAGCGCCGATTACTACAACATCCGCATCGACAACGCGATCGCGGCGGTCTCCGCGCAGGACATCGTCAACAGCTGCTACGACAACAGCAGCCTGGACAACCAATATTGCGGGCTGTTCACGCGCAACCGCAACCCCGCGTCGCCAACCTATCTGGGGTTGAACTTCCTGGAACAGACGCAGCTGAATTTCGGGCGGATCGAAACCGCGGGCGTCGACATGTCGGCGGCATACAGCCACCGGTTCGGGAATACGCGGATCGGCCTGAACGTCACGGCGACCTGGGTGGACAAGATCGACCGGTTCTTCGATCCGAGCGATCCGTCGCTGGTGAACCCCGGGCTGGGCGAGCTGGGCGCGCCGGAATGGGCGGGTGTCGGATCGGCGACGATCGGGCATGGCGCGGTCTCGCTGAGCTACCGCCTGCAATATATCGGCGAGCAGTCGCTGGCGCCGGTGTCGATCGAAACGCGCGACCAGCAGTTCGGCGCCGCGGGCATCGCAAAGGAGAAATTCGTCCACGACGTGACCGCAACGGTTGATCTGGGCCGCGAACGGAGCGTTTATGTGGGGGTGAACAACCTGACCGACACGAAGCCGTATATCACCAACGCCGCCTATCCGGTGTCGGCGGCCGGGCGGTTCTTCTTCGTCGGCCTGAACACGCGTTTCTGATGGAGAGCAATGTGTACGAACGGACCCGGACGTTGACACGGTGGATGCTGTCGACCGGGGCGGCGCTTGTTCTGGCGGGTAGCGCATCCGCTCAGCCGGCGGCTACTGACGGTGCGGCACCGCCGCGGGTCGCCAAGCGGCCGTTCGAGGTGACGTCGCCGAACGGTGCGCGGCGCGACGATTATTACTGGCTGCGCGACGACACGCGGAAGAACCCGGAGATGCTCGCCTATCTCAAGGCGGAAAACGCTTATGCCGATGCGCAGCTCGCCAAACTGAAGCCGCTGGAAAAGACGCTGTACGACGAGACGGTCGCGCATGTGAAACAGGATGACGGGACCGTCCCCTATTTGAAGAACGGTTACTGGTACGCGTCGCGCTTTGCCGCCGGGGCGGACTATCCGGTGATCGAGCGGCGCAAGGGGACGGTGACCGTGCCGGCCGAGCGATTGTTCGATCAGCCGGTGATGGCCAAGGGGCACAGCTTCTTCTCGCTGAGCGGGTGGCAGGTCAGCCCGGACAACCGCCGCGTCGCGTGGGCTGAGGACGTCGTGGGGCGCCGGCAATATGGTTTGAAGGTCAAGGACATCGCGACCGGGCGCGAGACGGCCGATACGATCACGAATATCGAACCGAACCTGGTGTGGGCGGACGACAAGACGATCCTCTATATCGAAAAGGACCCGGTGACGCTGCGCGGATACCGGGTGAAAGCGCATGTGCTGGGTACGCCGGCAGCGCGTGACACGCTGGTGTACGAGGAGAAGGACGACACGTTCAACATGGGGATCGGCCGGACCACGGACGATCAGTTCGCGTGCATCACGCTGAACAGTACGGTCAGCAACGAGCAGCGTTGTGCGCCGATCGGTGGTGCGGCTCCGCTGTCGCCCGCCGCGTTCCGCCTGCTGGCCCCGCGAGCACGCGAGTTCAAATATACCGCCGACCATCTCGGCACACGGTGGATCGTCCGGACGAACCGGGATGCGAAGAATTTCAAGCTGGTCACCGTGGCCGACGCCGATCTGGCCAAGGGTGTGGCCGCGTGGCGCGACCTGACGCCAGCCAGCGACACGGTGTTCATCGAGGATTTCAAGCCGTTCGAGGGCTATGTCGCGATCGACCAGCGCGAGGGCGGAAACCGCATGATCCGGCTGCTCGACGATGCGGGCAAGTCGCAGGCGGTGACGGCGGACGAGCCGGCATACACGATGGAACTGGCGGTGAACGAGGAGCCCGCGACGCCGTGGGTGCGCTATACCTATGGTTCGCTCGTCACGCCGACCACGACCTACGAGGTCAATGCGAAGACCGGCGAGCGCCGCGTGCTGAAGGTCGCGCCGGTGCCGGGATATGATCCGGCGCGGTACGTGACGGAACGGGTGTGGGCGCCGGCGCGAGACGGGACGCGGGTCCCCGTGTCGCTGGTCTACAAGCGCGGCACCAAGCGCGACGGGACCGCGCCGCTGTTCCAATATGCCTATGGCAGCTACGGTTTCTCCACCGACCCGGCGGTCGATCCGGGGCGGATCGGGTTGCTCGACCGCGGCTTCGTCTATGCGATCGCGCATATCCGCGGGGGGCAGGAGATGGGGCGCGGCTGGTACGATGCCGGCCATCTGCTGAACAAGAAGAACAGCTTCACCGACTTCATCGACGTGACGCGCTATCTGGTCGCGCAGAAATATGCGGCGAAGGATCGGGTCGCGGCGATGGGCGGCAGTGCGGGCGGCCTGCTGATGGGTGGTGTCGCGAACATGGCGCCGGCCGACTATAAGCTGATCATCGCGCAGGTGCCGTTCGTGGACGTGGTGACCACGATGCTGGACGCGTCGATCCCGCTGACCACGTTCGAATATGACGAGTGGGGCAATCCGGCGCAGAAGCCCTATTACGACTATATGCTCAGCTATTCGCCGTACGACAATGTTCGCGCGAAGGCATATCCGGCGATGTATGTCGGGACCGGATTGTGGGACAGCCAGGTCCAATATTACGAACCGACCAAATGGGTCGCCAAGTTGCGCGAGATAAAGACGGATCGGAACCCGCTGCTCTTCCGCGTCAATATGGAGGCCGGGCACGGCGGCAAGACGGGCCGGTTCGAACGGTTCCGCCAAAACGCCGAATGGCAGGCGTTCATGCTGCAACAGCTTGGTGTGGCGAAGTAGCCGGCACGGCGCGGATACGATCCGGGAGGCAACGCGTTTCATCCGGCATGAATCCGTTCGTCCTGCTTGCCGCGCTGCCCCTGATGGCGATGGCGCCGATGACCATCGCCGCGATGCAGTGGGAGCGGCGCGTGTTGCTGGTCAGTGCGTCGGCGGCGGATGATGCGATGCTGGCCGAGCAGCGCCGCGTCGTTGCGCGCTGGAAAGCGGAGGGCGAGGCGCGTGATCTGAGCGTCGTCGAGGTGGTCGGCGAACGGGTCGTGGGCGCGGCGGATCGGGCGGCTTCGCTGCGGCGTCGCTACGGGCTGCCCGCGAGCGGGTTCGGCGCGGTCCTGATCGGCAAGGATGGTGGCGTGAAGCTGCGGAGTTCGCGTCCGCTGTCCTCGGCGGTGCTGGCGGAGGCGATCGACGCGATGCCGATGCGGCGGTCCGGCGGACGCTAGTGCTGGGGCGTCCGCCGGCATTTTAGGCGTCAGGTGCCAGGCATGGCGCGCTTTGTGACCGTACCGCGATGCATGACGAAATCGACATGCTCGAGCCGGGTGACGTCCTGCAACGGGGAGCCGGTGACGGCGATGATGTCGGCGGTCTTGCCCGGGACGAGCGTGCCGATGTCGTCGCGGCCGAGCAGGTCTGCGGCGCCGACGGTCGCGGCGGCGATCGCCTGCGCCGGGGTGAGGCCGTTGCGGACGAGGAGCGCGAACTCGGTCGCGTTGTCGCCGTGCTTCGACACGCCGGTGTCGGTGCCGAACGCGACCTTCACCCCGGCGGCATAGGCGCGGCGGTGGCTGTCGGCCATGGCGGCGGCGGCGGCCTCCGCCTTCACGATGGTGGCGGGGGGCAGTGCGCCGCCGCGGGCCTGGGCGAGTGCCGCGACGGGCGCGATCTCGGTCGGGACGAGCCAGGCACCCTTGGTCTTGAACAGCCGGATCGTGTCCGCATCGAGGAAGGTGCCGTGTTCGATAGAGTCGACGCCGGCCTCCAGCGCGGCGCGCGTGCCCTCGGTCGCATGGCTGTGTGCTGCGACCTTGCGGCCGAGCGTGTGGGCGGTGTCGATGATGGCGCGCATCTCCTCCGGCGTCATGGCGCGGCCGAGCCCGCCGCTGACGTTCGACAGCACGCCGCCGGTCGCGGCGAACTTGATAACGCGCGCGCCGAGTGCGACCTGTGCGCGCACCGCGCGGCGGCAATCGTCGGGGCCGTCGCAGAGGTTGACCTCTTTGCTATGGATCATGTCGGCGAACTCCTCGGGCAGGCCGTTGCCGCCGTCGCCGTGACCGCCGGTGACGGAGATCATTTCGCCCGCATTGGTGATGGTCGGCCCCTCGACCGTGCCGGCGTCGATCGCGTCGCGGAGCGCGCGGATACCGCGCGGGTCGCCACCGAGATCGCGGACCGAGGTGAAGCCCGCGTCGAGCGTCGTCTTCGCATTGGCGACGGCGGTCATCTCGTCATCGAACCGGTCGCGGTTGAGCGCCTCCAGCCGGGCGCGCAGCGGATCGCCGCCGATGCCCCAGAGGTGGACGTGCATGTCGACCATGCCGGGCATGACGAAGGCGTTGCGCAGGTCGACCAGCCTCGCGCCCTGTTCCGGTGCGACGAAGCCTGCGCGCAGTTCCGCCACCTTGCCGTCGCGCACGATGATCGTGGTGTTGCCGCGCGGCGCCTGGCCGGGGCGGTCGAGCAAGGTGCCGGCGTGGATGTAGGTGGTGGCAGCGGGCTTGGGCTGCGCGAGCGCCGGTGCTGCGACGGTCGCGGCGAGCGCGATGAGAAGTGCCTTGATCATGGATGGTCCCCTTTGCAGGCATGCTTGCCCAAGCGCGGCGTGGCCGCAAGGCGTGGCGACACGATTGTCGGTTGGCTAGGCCAAGGGGTGTCGAACTCAGATCGTGGAGGCGCCGACCCGCGGGACGGCAGACGCGTCGGGCCGGACCATGGCGACCCGGGCGAGCGAGGCGCGGAGTGCCGGGGCGTCGTCCTCTCGGGTCAGTCTGATCCCGCCGAGGCCGGCCGTGATCCGCAGGACCGTCATGGTCCCGGCGTCCGCGTCGATCGACAGGACCGCGGTGCGCTTGCCCTGAGCGATGGCGACGCAATCGTGATGGCCGGGGGCGACGGGCAGGACGGCGAAGCGCGGGCTCTTGAGTTACGTCAGGACCCTGCCGTCGACCTCACCACGCCGGCCAGCATGCCGACCTTGCTTTCGCGCACCACGAGCAAACGGGCGGTGCCGGGGGCGAGCGCCTGTTCGGCGAGCGCCGCGCGGCGGGTGGCGTCGTCGGCCAGCACCACCTTGCGATTGTTGCTGAACAGCAGATAGCCGAACCCGGCCGACATGCCGAAGATCGTGCCGATGAACGCCGGGCTGGTCGTGCTCGGGGCGCCGCCGGTGATGGCGGTCAGCAGGAACGACGTGGCGCCGGACACCAGCACGACGATCAGGACGAACTTGACGGTGCGGTTCATGGGCGGCCTCCTTGAGAGTGCGTGCCGGTGCCGCGCCGGCGCTGTCATGGACGTGAACGGCGGCACCACGCACCGCCGTCCACGCGAGGGCGATCAGAGGTTCGACTGGAGCCATTCGATGACGGTGCGCGGCGAGTGGCCGGCATAGGGCACGGTGTAGTGGAACGTGCCGTTCGTCAGCGTTTCGGACTCTTCGGCGCCGTTCGACACGACGACGCTCTTGATCTTGGACTGGACGGCCTGCTTGCCGTCGTCGCTCTGGCAGACACGCTTCAGCGCGTCGGTGGCGTTGGCCATATAGGCCCAGGGGTTCTGATTGTTGTCGTCGGCGAGTAGCTGCGAATAGGAAGAGTAATCGACCGAGAAACGGATGCTGGTGCCACAGGCCGCATTCGTCTGCGCCGCCAGTTCGGCGACCTTCGTCCGGTCGTTGGCGAATGCTTCCTTCAGCTTCAGGCTCTGCGCCAGGACCGGCGTCGTGCCGGCCAGCGCCAGTGCCGCGAGCGTCGTGATCATAAAGGTCCGCATACTATCCCCTTCCGATTGTTCGACAGTATTGCCTGTCGTATCGGTCAACCCGGTGACGATCCGGCCGTTCCGGCAGAGTAAGTCGTTTTCGGATGGTAATGTTTGACGGATGGCGGAGCCGAACCAATAAGGCCTTACGCGACGACGGCCGACCGGGTCGGACCACCGCGACCGCTTGGGGGTGACGGATGATTGGGACGACCGCAGCGCAACCGAGGCCCCGAACGCCGGCGCGCAAGCTGACAATGACGATCCTGATGGGTCTTTTGCTGGCGGTGCCGTTGTTCGCGACATATCTGCTCGTCTACGATCGTGAGGGGCAGTCGCAGACCGCGCGCATGTCGATCGTCGAAGGGTGGGGCGGACCGCAGACGATTGCGGGGCCGTATCTGGTCATCCCGTTCAGCCGGGCGGTGGTGCGCGAGACGACCGACAACGGCCGCACCGTGCGGCGGACCGAGCGGCAGGAGGAGCTGCTGTTCGTGGCGCCGACGCGCGTGGCGTTCCGGTCGCGGATCGCGGCGGAACGGCGGCGGCGTTCGATATACGAGGCGGTGGTGTACCGCACGCATGTGTCGATCGGCGGGGCGTTCCGCCTGCCGGACTTCGCCGCGCTGAACATCCCGGCCGACAGCGTGCGGATGGCCGAGGCGGAGATCCGCGTCGGGATCAGCAACGCCAAGGGGCTGGCCGGATCGCGCCCGGCGATCCGCGCGAACGGGCGGCCGCTGCCGCTGATCCCCGGATCGAGCCTGAACGTGACGGCGAATAGCGGGTTTACCGCGCGCGGGCCGCTGGCCGGCGGGGTGGGTGCGGATGGCGCGCTGGCGTTCGATGTCGCGTTCGACCTGCGCGGCAGCGATGCGCTGTCGTTCCTGCCGTCGGCCGAACAGACGACGATCGAGGCGCAGTCGGACTGGCCGCACCCGTCGTTCAGCGGGGCGTTCCTGCCCAACCGGGCGGCGGGCGCGGGGGCGTTCCCAGCAACCTGGCAGATCGGCAATCTGGCGCTGAACCGTCCGGTCGTGACGATCGGCGAGCAGGCGATGGGGACGGCGGATGCGGTGACGATCGGGCTGCTCGACCCGATCAACCTTTATTCGCAGGTCAACCGCGCGACGAAATACGGGTTCATGTTCATCGGGTTTACGTTCCTCGCGTTGCTGATGTTCGACATCATCGGCGGGGCGCCGGTGCCGGGGGTGGCGTATCTGCTGATTGGTGCGGGATTGGTGCTGTTCTTCGTCCTGTTGCTGGCGCTGTCGGAAGTGATCGGGTTCCTGGGCGCATATGTGGTCGCGGCGGCGGCGATCGTCGCGCTGATCGGCAGTTATTCCGCCGCGATCCTGCACAGCTGGCGGCGCGCCGGGGTGGTCGCGGCGCTGCTCGGCGGGTTGTATGCGGTGCTGTACGTGCTGCTGAGCCTGGAGGCGTATTCGCTGCTGATCGGATCGGTGCTGCTGTTCGGTGCGCTGGCCGGCGTGATGTATGCCACGCGGCGTGTCGACTGGAGCGGGGTGGCGCTGGTCCGCGGCGAGGGTGGGGCGGTTGCTTAGTGGCGGCGTCGGGCGCGGGCTGGCCGGACTGCTGCTGGCGGCGTCGGCTTGTGGCGCGTTGCTGGCGGGGTGTGATGGTTCGCCCTCGCCCTCGCCGGCGGTGGCGGTCAGCCCCGTGCCGCCGCAACGGTTGTCGCTGGGGGCGCTGGTGGTGCGTGGCGGGTGACCACGGTGCGTGCCGACACCGCCGGCGTCCATGCGCTGGACCAGAATGACCCGGCGGACATGGGTGCGGTGCTCGATATCGGTGCGGACCGGCTGGCGTGGCGACCGCGCAAGGCGGGGTTCTTCAGCGATGTCTGTACCGGACCGCGGCTGGAGGCGGACGCGGCGGTGACCTGTCGCGAGGGCGCGTTCGGGCCGCCCGATCTGCGGCTGGCGGTGGTGGGTGAGCGGATCGAGTTCGGCTGGTACGATGGTGCGCGGCTGGTGCTGGAGCGGGTGCGCTGATGCGGCGCAGGCGCCGTCCCTAGCGTGACAGCTTGAGCACGATGGTGCGGTTCGCGAAGTCGATGTCGACGGCGCGGAACAGGCGGAGCGTTTCCATGCCGAGCAATAGCGCGGGGCGGTCCGAGAGGCCGAAGCGGCGGAACGGCGCGACCTCCGCCACCGCGACGGAGACGCCGAGCAGGCTGACGCCGCCGATCTCGACCCGGTCGAGCAGATAGGCGTTGGCCGGGATCGCGACGCCGCTGGCCGCGATCAGCGTCATGGTGCCAAGCGACGGCGGTGGCTTGCGTGCGATCCGGAGCAACGCGAGGTTCGCGACCGTGACGGGCGAGCCGGTGTCGATGACCACCGCGATCCGGCGGCCGCGCCAGCGGGCGTCGGTGACGATTAGCTGTCCGTAGAGCGATTTCGCGACGATCACGATCTCGTCGCGACGCGCCGACGGGCGGCGGCGTTTGCCGGACGGGGCCAGCGTCATGGTGTCGGAGACGAAATCGATCGCGACTTTCTGCCCCTGCAGCGCGTCGATGCCAAGCATGCCGATCGCACCCAGATTGGCGCGCGCGAAGACCGGTGCCTCGATCGGCAGGCTGTCGAGCTTGCCGACGCGCAGGCCGGGGAGCAAAGCGGTCGGTGCCAGCGTCGTGCCGGCCATCGTGAGGACGCGGCGCACCGGACCGGGCGTCAGGCGGAGCCGGCGGACGAGTTCGCCCGACACCACCGTGCGTTCCGCGCCGGTATCGATGATGAACGGCCACGGCGCGCCGCCGCCGATCGAAACCGGGACGGTCATGCGCAGGTCGAGCGCGGTGATCGCCAGCGGATCGACGGAGGCGGGTGCCGCTGGATCGAGTGCGGCGGGATCGGGCGCAGCCGGGGGCAGGGCGGATGCCGCGGTCGGGCGATCCGTCGTCTGTAGCGCCTGGGCGGGCGCGGCGAACAGCGCGGCGCCGATCAGCATCCTCTTCCACATTATCCGGTGAAGATGCGCCCGCGTGGGCCGGTCCGCAAGCCGGGCGGCGGACGGTTCGGGGGACTGGGTGACGGCGGGACGTCATCCTTTCGGCGCGCTTGGGTCGCAGCCCTTCGGGGGGGCGCGTTGACTATGGTTCGGCAACTCGCCACCGATGCGTTATGAAACTTCGCGTCGCCCTCGAATGGTATCTCAACCCCGATCATCTGCCGCTGATCGCAGCGCGGGATCTCCTGCGTGGCGACGGGCTGGACGTCGAACTGGTGGTGCCGGACGATCATTATGACGGCTTCGTCGCGCTGGCGGACGGCGCGGTCGAGCTGGTGGTGAACGAACCGCTCCATTTGGTCGAGCAGCGCGACCTGCGGCTGGTGTCGCATGGCTGCTTCTTCGCGACCGACGGCGGCGTGCTGATGCAGCGCGACGCGCTCGATCGGCTTGCGGCGGGGGAGGGCGTGCGGATCGCGTCGCCGGTGTCGAACCCGACGACCGACCAGCTGTGCCGCGATATCTTGGCAGGCTGGCTGACGCAGCGCGGGCTGGCCGTGGACGGCGGGCGGATCGTGATCGAGCCGGCGGGTTTCGCGCATGTCGACAATCTGGTCGCGGGCTATGACGGCGCGTGGCTCGCCTTTGCCAATGTGGAGGGGGTTTCGGCGCGTGTCCGCGGGCTCGATACCGAGCTGGTCACCACGGCGGAGGCGGGTATTCCGAACTTTTCCGCACTGGAGCTGATCGGGGCGGCGGATGCGTCGGCGGAGGTGCGGGAGGCGATCGCCATGCTGGTCGCGGCGCTCGACGTCGTCACGCCGGAGCTGCGCGGCAATCCGGCGACGGCGCGCGCAATCTGGTACGGCGCGAGCGGGGAGAAACCGGGGGCGGAGGGCGATGCGATTGTCGATGCGTCGCTGCCGCGGTTCCTGGCGCCGGTGCGGCCGGACGCGACGCTGTGGCGGCCGATGTGGCGGTACCTGCATGCGCGCGGCGGTGACGTGGTGGACGAGGCGACGTTCGAGGCGATGTTCGCCTGACCGCGAGCGTTTGCCCCGGTCAGTCGGGCATGTTCGGATGGCGCATGATCATCGCCGTGCCGAGCCGGTCGTTCAGTGGCCAGGCCACGATGCCGCGTTGCGCGAAGAACTCGTCCACTGCCTCGGCCGCCATCGGATAGCGTTTCGACCGATAGTCATGGACCAGGATGATGCCACCATCGACCATGCGGGGCCAGAACATCGCGAGTGCCGATCGGATCGGGTCGGCCAGATCCATGTCGATATGGACGAAGCGAAACCGCTTCTGTTCGAGACCGGCGAACGTGTCCGGGAAAAAGCCGACGCGGAATGCCAGCCCGGCGTCGTTGCCGTTCGAGATCCGCGCGCGGACGATATCCAGGCTGGTATCGCGGAACGCGGATTTTTCCAGCGGCTGGGCCAGCCGGTCGTCGCCGAGATCACGCTGGTCGAACCCTTCGAACGTGTCGAAACAGTAGAGCGTGCTGCCGGCGGCCATGCGCGGCCAGATGACCGAGGCGGTCATGCCGCGATAGGTGCCGAGTTCGGCATAATCGCCGGCCGGCAGCTTCGCGACCAGATCCAGCGCGATGTGAAAGTTGACGATGCGGTTGCCATCGCGGATCGCCTTGCCCGCCTCCGCCGAGCGGGCGGCGTTGTAGGCACGCGCGGCGGGAAGCGACGGGAGCAGCGGATGGCCGGGCGCAAGGTCCGTGTCGATCGTGCCGCGCGGGGACGCGAGGCTGATCGCGGACGACCGGGCGCGGCCCAGTCGCCGGCGGATCGCGCCAAGGGTCGAACGTCCGATCATCGTGTCGCCTCCGTCAGCCGGTCCGCCGGACGATAGCGCGCTGTCGCGGCTTTGCCCACCGCTACGCAGGGACGGGCTATTTCGGCTTCGTGGTGGCCCGAGCCGGGTTGGCGCAGGTGGTGGCTTCCGCGTCGGCCACCGCGGGGCGATCGAGCAGGGCGCGGGTGACGCCGTTGGTCCAGCCGAAACCGTCCTGCACGGGATATTCGCCGCCGCCGCCGGCCTTGCCGCTTTCGACGTCGTATTTCTCCACCATGCGGCCGGTGCAGGCATAGAAGCCCGACACGGTCGCGATCCAGCGGCGAGCGACGCGGTCGGCGAGTGCGGTCTTGCCGTAGCGGTCGAGGCCACCGACGGCGATCCAGACGAGCGGTGCCCAGCCATTGGGTTCGTCCCACTGTTGCCCGGTGCGGACGGTCGTGGTGCGCAGGCCGCCGGTGCCGAGCAGCCGGGTTTTGACGAGGTTCGCGGTGGCGGTCGCCTGATCCGGCGTCGCGAGGCCGCTGAATAGCGGGTAGAGCATGGCGGCGCTGACCGACGGGGTTGGGCGGCGCGTGCTGCGGTCCCAGTCGACGAAGCGGCGCTCGGCTGCTGACCAGAGATATTTCGCGATCGCAACCTTGCGGGCGGCGGCGCGGCTTGCGTAGTCGGCGGCGCAGGCGGTGTCGCCGGCCGCGGTGCAGCGCCGGGCGATCGCGGTTTCGAGCGTCCAGAGCAGGCTGTTGAGATCGACAGGTACGATGTCGAGCGTGTGTATGGTGGCGAGCGTGCGGCCATCGCGCAGCCACCGGGAACTATAGTCCCAGCCGCTTTCGGCACCGGCGCGCAGGTCGCGGTTGACCGGGCGGCCGGCGGCGGCGGTCGTGGCGACATCCTCCGCATAGGATTCGTCGCGGGGGGTGTCGCGCGCGTCCCAGTAGCGGTTGAGCAGGCTGCCGTCCGGCATCCGCACGACATGCTGGCAGGCGCCCGTCGCGTCGATGCAGGTCGTGCCGGCCATCCAATACGCATGTTCGGCCTTGAGTGCGGCCAGCCGGCGTGCATCGGTCGCGGGATCGCGGACGGTCGACAGGTCCATCATGAGCGCGAGGAACGGCGGCTGCGACCGGCTGAGATAATAGGTCCGCGTGCCGTTGGGGACGTGGCCGTAGCGCTCGACGAGCGAGACAAAATTGGCGAGCATCGATTCAATAAGCGCGGTTTCGCCGTCGGCTTTCAGGCCCAGCATCGTGAAGTAGCTGTCCCAGTAATACATCTCCTGATAGCGGCCGCCGGCGACGACATAGGCCTGTGGGAGCGGGATCAGCGAGCTGCCGGTCGGGACCGCCATGGGGGGCTTGGCGAGGACGGGCCAGAGCGCCTTAATATGGTCGCGCATGACCAGTTTGCGCTGGGCGGTTTCGGACGCGGTGCGGAAATGGCGCGCGACGAAGGCGACGAGCGCGGTGCGGCCTTGCGGGTTTTCGGCGCGGTAGGCGGTCAGGATCGCGGACGGCGGGTCGCGCGGGATCATGTCGGCGAAGGTCTTGCTGTCCGGGAAGACGCGGGCGAGTTCGACGGCGCGGTAGAGCGGGCCGTAGAGGTCCTCCGGCGTGGTGGCGGTGCGGGCGACCTTGGTGACTCGCGTGGCGGTCGTCTGGGCGGATACGCTTGTGGCCAGCGCGATCGGGATGAGGGCGAGGGCCGCGAGCGTCTTCATGTCGTACGCTTATAGGGCGGTCCGCTGTTCATCGCCAATATCGCTACGCAGCCGAGCAAGGGCAGGCCGATCGCGGCGAGCAGGAACGAAGTTGAGGGCGCGCAGCTCGTGCAGTGCCAGTCATGGCCGGCGATCGCGCTGGCGAACAGGAGGTTGCCGATGCCGGTGGCGCCCTTCACCACTGCGAGGAACAGGCCCATGGGGAGCGCCTCTGCCGTGCTGCCGGCCGCCATGCCGGTCCGGATGCTGGTGGCGAGCAGCGCCCAGATCGCGATGTTCATGCCGGCCTGCGCGATGCCGATCAGCGCGAGGGGGACGGGGCCGGCTTGTGGCAGTGTCACCAGCAGAAGCATGGCGACGATCATGAGCATGTTCGCGGCGGTCAGCGTCGACTGCGGCGGAAGTGCGCGGCCGAGCATAATCCAGGCGGGGAGCGAACTGGCCTGCGCGATGGTGATGACGAGCAGCGCCGAGCCGCCCCAGCCGGGGTCGCCATGGACCGCGAAGCCGAAGAACGGGAGCGCGCGCGCGAACATCGGGACCAGCGCGACCTGTACCGCGACCAGCGAGAGCAGGCGGCGGTAGGCGGGCGTGTGCCAGAGCGCGGACAGCATGGCGGCCGGGCCGATGCGGCGGGTGGCGGTCCGTGGCGCGGGGATGCCGCGGGTCGCCCATGCCGCGGCCATCAGCGTCGCGATGTAGAGTGCGCCGCCGGCCAGCGCGCAGCCGGCGAAAGCGGCGCGTTGATCACTCGGATCGGCGATCGACAGGATGTGGGCGGATGCCAGGCCCACGATGGCAGTGCCGGCCGCGCTGAAGATCATGCGCAGGCCTGACACGCTGGTGGCGTCGCGCGGGCTGGTCGCGACGCGGACGAGCAGCGTGTTGTGACCGATGTCGCAGAGCGAATAGCCGACCCGGCACAGGATGACCGCCGCGACGATCGCGGGCCCGTCCAGCCGCGCCGCGAAGATCAGCCAGAAGCCGATTCCGCCCAGCGGCGCGCCAAGCAGGATCAGCCGGGCGAGCGCGTCGGGCCGGCCATGGCGATCGGCAAAATAGGCGACGACGACGTCTGCGCCCGCTGCCGCGAACATCAAGATCGCGAGCAGGCCACCCGCGACGAGCGGATCGAGCCCGGCGAACCGGACGAGGTAGAACAGCAGAAAGCTTTCAAACGCGGACCAGACGACCGACTTGCCAAGATTGCCGCCGGAGTAAGCCAACCGGATGCCGAACGACGTCGTCGCAATGCCGGGCGGCACGCAGGCTTGCAGGGTGGAGGTCCGCATGCTGGACGGCGGTAGGCCGGATCCCTTTCAGTTATACGACACTGTGCGGAGATCGACTGGTTCGTTCACGGACGGAGCGGGTCGCGGCCAGGTGCAGCCGATCCGGGTCAGGATAGCCGCGAAGTCGGACGCGACGGGTGATGCGGTCGAAGATCGTGGTCGATGAACAGGATCAATAGCGGGACTGGATCGGTGCATTAGTCGAAGAAATCAGCGGTAGGTGACGACGGTCGCTGGACGGGATGACCGTCCGGCGACCGTGTCGTCCGCTTAGCCGCGGCAGCGCTGGCGGGGTTTGCCGCGGCCGGGTGCGAAGGTGTCGGTCCGCTTGTCGTAGGACGCGTAGCGCCGCATGCAGGACGTCTGGTGCGCGCTGTTCCCGCGCCCGGTGTTGCGCGCCTGGGTGGCCTTGCCGCCGCGCGAGGACTGGTTGCGATCGTTTCGCGACCCGGCGTTGTCGTTGCCGCGCGTCTGGGTCGTGCGGCCTTCGTCGCGGTCTGGCGCGCGCTGGGCGAGGCTGGGGGTGGCCAGCAGCATCATCGCTGCCGCGGCCAAGGTGGTGGTGATGGTTCGCATGGTTGCAAAGTCCTTGTTCGTTGTCACCGGGCCGCACGTGGCGGGGGCATGTGTCCGGGGGATGTCCGGCGTTGCAGGCTGCATGGACATGTCGGGCGTGGCAGACACATGGCGGCAACACCGGTGGCTATGATATCGGCATAACAGCGGCGCATGGCGCGGCGGCTTGACCGGTGGGGACGCGCGTGCGGACGGAAACGATGGTGGGCGCGGACAGCAGTGCGGGAGCCGATGCGCAGAGCGTCATCCTGATCGTCGACGACGATGCCGAGATTCGCACCTTGCTGGCCGAGCATCTCGCGTCGCGCGGATACCGGGCGCGGACCTGCAAGGATGCGGGCGAGATGGATGCGGCACTGGCGCGCGAAACGGTCGACCTGATCCTGCTGGACGTCATGATGCCGGGCGAGGATGGGCTGTCGGCATGTCGCCGGCTGGCGGATCGCGGCGGGCCGCCGGTCGTGCTGCTGAGCGCGCTTGGCCGCGAGCATGACCGGATCAAGGGGCTGGAGACCGGGGCGAGCCATTATCTGGCCAAGCCTTGCAGCGCGCGAGAGGTGCTGGCGACCGTGCGGGCCGCGTTGCGGTCGCGCGGCGGGGCGTCGGGGGCGGTCGGCGAGGCCTATGTCTTCGACGCGTGGCGGATCGACATCGCGGCGCATGAGCTGACCGATCCGGACGGCGTGCTGGTGCAGCTTACGGACGGCGAATTCGCTTTGCTGCGCGCGATGGTCGAGCGGCCGCGGCGGGTGCTGTCGCGCGACCAGCTGCTGCAATTCGCGCGCGGTCCGGACAGCGAGGCGTTCGACCGGGCGGTGGACGTGCAGGTCAGCCGGCTGCGCCGCAAGCTGCGCTGTCCGGGTGACGAGTTGATCCGCACCGTGAAGAACGAGGGGTATCTGTTCGTACCCCATGTCCGGCGGGGGTGATGGCGGAGCGTCGGATCACGACGCCGCTGTACCTGCGGATGTTCACGATCGTGCTGGCGTGCGTCGGGGCGGTGCAGCTGCTGAACATCGCGTTCGTCGTGCTGATCGGGCCGCCATTGCCTCGCATCTATACGGTGGAGCAGGTCGCCGAGGCGCTGCGGCGCGGCGGGGACCCGGCCGGCCAGATCGTCGTGACGCCGGCGGCCACGGCGCGCAACGAAGACAATGCCCGTACCGTGACGCTGCGCAAGGCGATCGCGCGGCAGCTGGCGGTGCCGGTCGAGCGGGTTCGGATCGCCGGCGTGCCGAGCCCGCGGCCGGACGGGCCGCTGTTCGGCCCGGGGCGGATGCGGCGGCCGGACGTGCGGCAGGAGATCCTGCTCGGCGGGTTCAGCGTCGCGGTGCGGCGCGGCGACGGCAGCTGGCTGTCCGCGCAACCGGTGCGGACCGGGTTCGAACGGTGGCGGATCGGGGCGCTGGCGCTAATCGTCGCATCGCTGCTGGCGGCGATCGGCTTTGCCTGGCTGCTGACGCGGTGGGTGGCGCGACCGATCACGCTGTTTGCGGAGGCGGCCGAGCGGCTGGGGCAGGACCCGCGCGGCGCGCCGGTGCCGCTGGAGGGACCGCCCGAGATCGCGCATGCGGCCAAGGCGTTCAACGAGATGCAGCGCCGGTTGAAAGGTTATGTCGAGGACCGGACGATCATGATCGGCGCGGTGGCGCACGACCTGCGCACGCCGCTGATGCGGCTGGCGTTGCAGATGGAGCGGTTGCCGGCGCAGTATCGCCCGGCCTGCGAGCGGGCGATCGCGGAGATGGACGCGATGATCTCCGCCGCGACGGATTATGTCCGCGACGTCAGCGAACCGAGCGCGCGGCGACGGCTGGACCTGCGATCGTTGGCCGAGGCGGTGGTGGACGATTTCGTCGATGGCGGCGGCGACGTGACGATCGTGTCGGGACCGAAGCTGGTCGTGGAAGGCGATCCCATCTCGTTGCGGGCGGTGCTGAACAACCTGATCGGCAATGCGCTGCGGTACGCGCAGGATGCCACGGTCGAGCTGGCCGAGGTCGAGGGCGCGACCGAGATCCGTGTGCGGGACCATGGACCGGGCATTCCGGCGGAGGACCTGGAACGGGTGTTCGAGCCGTTTTTCCGCGGCGAACGGTCGCGCAACCGCGAGACGGGGGGCGTGGGGCTGGGCCTGGCGAGCGTGCGTGGGATCGTGCGCGCGCATGGCGGGGAAGTGACGGTGCTGAACCATCCCGACGGCGGCGTGATCGCGACCGTCATGCTGCCCGCGCGGCGCGACCGTCCGGCGTAGGTCCGGCGCCGATTTACGCGGCGGGCGCGCAGGCCTCGCGTGCAATCTGGCAGACATGCGGTCGCGGCAATCGGGGGGCTTCCTTAACGACGGATTTACCTATGCCGTGCGCCCAGTCCAATTGTGATCACCGTCATTCGCCGGGAAAGGCGCAGATCGACGATGCGGGCGTGAAGCGCGCGCGATGCCGGATCTGCGGGCTGAAGCTGCGCCGCGGGGTGGGTACGCGGACGTGGATCATCGCGGACAGCATCGGCGCGCCGGCTCGGCCGGACGAGCGGCGGGCCGAGTTCGGGTAGCGCGCGGCCGGGATCGGCCCTAGGCGAGCCTGTAGACGTCCGCGGACAGTGCGGCGTTCGGAACGGAGGATCGCGGTGGTCGTGGCGGCAAAGGCGTGGGACGGCGGCATCGTCCGGATCTGGCTGGAGAAGCGCGTCGTCGCGGCGCGGGCGGAGCAGGTTTCGGCCGAACGCGGCGGGCGGGCGCAGCAGGACGATTGCGACAAGGCGACTGCCGAGGAGATGGTCTGCACGCTGTTAAAGGGGAAGCCCGCGGTGGACGACCAGCAGGCGTTCGCGGGCGAATTGCGGGCGTTGCTGGAGCGCGACGACTATGTCTGGCGCGGCGTGTATGACGACACGCGGTTCGACCGGCATGTCCGGACGTTCGTGCGCAAGCTGATCCGCATGGCCAAGACGAACGACGGGTTCGAGAATGTCGCGCACTATCAGTGAGGGCAGGTGCTTTCGTGGGGCGCTTGGCCCATATCGGCACGTGACCGCGGAACGGTCGCGATGAAGGATGCGCGCGCATTTTATGGAAACGACCGACGAGACGCTGGACGAGCTTGGCTGGAACGCGCATTTCGCTGCGCAGGTTTCGGACGACGAGGCTGATTACTGCCATCCGGTCCGGGTGATGTCGGTGCATCGCGGCAAGATCGCGGTGGCGGGGGCGGGATCGCGCGGGTTCGTGGCACCGTCGATCCCGGGGGCCGCGCCGGGCGACGATCATCCGACGGTGGGCGACTGGTTGCTGATCGACGGCGCGTCGCAGCTGCCGCTCCGCGTGTTGGGGCGGATGAACCTGTTCAAGCGGCGCGCGCCGGGTGATCCGCGCAAGGAGCAGATGATCGCTGCGAATGTCGACACGGTGTTCATCGTCGCATCGTGCAACCAGGATTTCAGCGTCGCACGGCTCGAACGCTATCTGGTGCTGGCGCGCGAGGTGGGCGTGCATCCGGTGGTGGTGCTGACCAAGACCGACCTGACCGACGACGTGGACGGGTTCGTGGCGGCGGCGCGCGCGATCGAACCGGGATTGCTGGTCGAGCCGGTCGACGGGCGCGATCCGGCAAGCGTCGCGCGGCTGGCGACATGGTGCGGGCCAGGCAAGACGGTGGCGTTCCTCGGATCGTCCGGGGTGGGCAAGTCCACGCTGGTCAACACGCTGCGCGGGTCGGACAGCATCGCGACGCAGGCGATCCGTGCGCATGACGGCACCGGCCGGCACACCACGACGGTGCGGGAAATGCACCGGCTGGCGCTGGGCGGCTGGCTGCTCGACTTGCCGGGGATGCGCGAGTTGCAACTGACGGAGGCGGCGGGCGGCATCGCCGAGGTGTTCGACGATTTCGCGCTGGTGGCGCAGGATTGCCGCTTCTCGGACTGTTCGCACGGCAAGGAGCCGGGCTGTGCGGTGCGTGCTGCGATCGCGGAGGGCACCCTGACCATCGAGCGGTTCGAGCGCTGGCAGAAGCTGGAAGCGGCCGAAGCGGTCGTCGCGCGCCCGGCCAAGCGGCGGTCGCGCTAGCGGCGGCTTGCCGGGGTGGGAAGGGTTGCCCGCGGTGCCCGTGCATGCAAGGCGGGCGCTTCGGTGAACGATCGGGACGATGATATGGACCCGGTAGAGAATTTCGAGCTGATCATCGCGATGTTCCTGGCGGTGCTGGCGCTGCATTATGTCGCGCGGCGACTGGCGCTGCCGCCCGCGGTGGCCCTGCTGACCGGTGGCGGGGCGCTGGCGTTCGTGCCGGGTTTGCCGACGGTGGCGATCGATCCGGAACTGGTGCTGGTCATCTTCCTGCCGCCACTGCTGATGGACGGGGCGTGGTTCACCGCGCTGGCGTCGTTCCGGCGGCATATTGCGGGCATCCTGTCGCTGGCGGTTGGGGCGGTGTTCTTCACGACCGCGGTCGTGGCGGTGGTCGCCAAGCTGCTGATGCCGGCGCTGCCCTGGGCGGCGTGCGCGGCGCTCGGCGCGATCGTGTCGCCACCCGATGCGGTGTCGGCGCGTGCCGTGTTGCAGCGGGTGAAGCTGCCGCGCCGGCTGTCGACGTTGCTGGAGGGCGAGAGCCTGCTGAACGATGCCGCCGGGCTGGTGCTGTTCCGGTTCGCGGTGGCGGCGATGCTGACCGGCAGTTTCAGTCTGAGTGAGGCGGCGGGCAGTTTCGTCCTGCTCGTCGTGGGCGGGATCGCGGTCGGCGGGGCGATCGGGGCGCTGTGGGTGCTGTTGCTGCGGCGGCTGGGCGACGATCACCTGATGATCGTGGCGACGGTACTGGTGTGCTGGTCCGCCTATATCGCGGGCGAGATGCTCGATGTGTCGGGTGTGATCGCGACGGTGGCCGCCGGGCTGACCTGCGGCTGGTACCAGCATGTCGTGTTCGCGGCGAGCGTGCGGTTGCGCGCGCATGCGTTCTGGCAGGTACTGGTGTTCCTGATGGAAGCGGCGGTGTTCATGCTGATCGGCTTTTCGCTGCGCGGGGTGCTCGACCGGGTCGGGGGCGTGGGTGTCGTATTCGACACGATGGCTGGGCCGGTGCTGCTGATCGTACTAGCGGTGATCGTCGCGCGGTTCCTGTGGGTGTTCGGCGTGGACGGCGTGCTGATCCTGCTGCGCCGGTTCGGCTGGAGCGGGGTCCGGCCGCTCGGGGCGGGATCGGCGCTGATCATGAGCTGGGCGGGGATGCGCGGCGTGGTGACGCTGGCGGTCGCGCTGTCGCTGCCCGACACGATGCCGGGGCGCGACATGATGCTGGTGACGGCGTTCGCGGTGATCCTGGTCACCGTGCTGTTGCAGGGGACGTCGCTCGGGCTCGTCATCCGGATGGCGGGCAAGGACGATGTCGATCCGGCCGCGCCGCCGCTCGACCTGCAGGCGGCGGAGAACGCGGTCTACAAGGCGCAGCTGGCGGCGGTGGAGGGGCTGGCCTTTTCAGAGGACGGCCGCGAGCTGCACCCGCAACTGCTACGCCGCTATCGGACGCGGGCGACGGCGTCCGACAGTTTCGAGGGCACGGCGGAGGAGCGCACGGCGGCGATCGACAGCCATTTCGACACAATCATCGCCGCGGTCGATGCGGGCCGGGCGGCGCTGGTCCGGATGCACCGGGACGGTCAGATCGACGACGAGATCCTGCACGACCTCGAACGCGACCTCGACCTGGAGGAACTGGCGGCGGCCGCGGCGAAGGGCTGAGCGCGGTTAGTCGCGGCGTTCGGCGGAGGGCAGGAGCTTTTTGAGCGAGGGCTCGTTTCCGGCGGGTTGCGAACAGTCGAGCAGCAGCGTGGTGATGGTCGTGCGATCGACTGCACGCGAGAAGAGATAGCCCTGCCCCAGAACGCATCCCATCGATCTCAGGAGCTGTGCCTGATCCTCGGTCTCGATCCCTTCGGCGACAACCCGGATGTTGAGCTGCCCCGCGATGCGGATCAGCCCTTCGACGATCGCCATGCTGCCGTCGCCGGGGTGGAGCCGATCAACAAAGCTCTTGTCGATCTTGATGATGTCGACGGGCACGGTCAGGAGGTGGGTGAGCGAGGCGAAGCCGGTACCGAAATCGTCGAGCGCCACGCGCAGGCCCTTTGACCGGAGCGCCTTGATCGCGCGTTCGGTGACGTGGTCGCCGTGGCCCATATAGACCGATTCGGTGACTTCGAGGATCACGTGCTTCAGTGGGACGGCGTGGGCGTGGAACGCCGCCTCCAGCACCTGATCGACGCGGCCATGAATGTCGGCGGACGACACGTTGATGCCGACATGCTGGATCGGAATGCCGAGATCGAGCCAGCCCCGCACGTCGGCGGCGACCAGCGCCATCATCCGCGCGGTCAATTCGGTGGCGATGTGGACGTCGGTGGTGGCCTCGTGGAACAGTGCAGCCGGGACGATCCGGTCATCGACCCGCATGCGGCACAGCGCCTCCAGCCCGACGATCTCCAGCGTGTCGAGCCGGACGATCGGCTGGTAATAGGCTTCGATCCGGCCCTCGCGCAGCGCCAGATCGACGTCCTGAATGGCGGTGAGGCGGCGCGTGATGCTGGTCCCGAGCCCCGGCCAGAAGCGCACGAAGGCACCGCGGCAGCTTTCCTTGGCATGGTACAGTGCGAAATCGGCATTCTGGTGGACCTGTTGCGGGGTCGGATCGTCCGTGGCGACCAGCGCGCCGCCGATCGTGCCGCGCGGCACGACGATGTTGCCGCCGCAATCGGCGGGGCGGACCAGGACGGCCAAGATACGCTCGGCCGTTTGGGCAAGGTCGGACAGCGCGTCCGGCGACTGGAGGATGACGGCAAATTCATCGCCGCCGAGCCGGAAGGCGCGGTCCGGGTGGACCGCCTCGGAAATCCGTTTGCTCGCGATCTGCAACATGCAGTCGCCGGTGGCATGACCGAAGATGTCGTTGGCGATCTTCAGATTGTCGAGGTCGATGACGAGCAGGCCCCAGGCGCCGGGCACGTCGCAACGCAGATGGCGCAGGGCGGCGTCGAATGCTGCGCGGTTGTTGAGGTTCGTCAGTGCATCGGTGAAGGCGCGGCGTTCATGCTCGACGACCCGCTGGTGCCGTTCGATCGCGATGGCGCTGAGATGCAGACAATGCGCGACGACGTCCTGTTCCGCATCGCTCGGCCCGCGGCGGTCGCGATAGTAGAGCGTGAAGGTTCCGATCGCGTCGCCCAGTCCGTTCAGGATGGGGCTGGACCAGCAGGCTAGCAGGCCGAGCGGAAGCGACAGATGCCGGTAGCGGTGCCAGTGCGGATCGGTCGCGATGTCGATCGTGGTGACGCCGGTGCGGAGATACGCGGCGGCGCCGCACGACCCGGAGTCGAGACCAACCGCGACACCGTCGAACTGGCGTGGATAGTCGTCCGGCAGGCTGGGCGCGGCGAGCGGGTGAAGCGTGTCGTCGCCATCGACGGTCATGACCGAGCAGACCACGCCGGGCAGCAGGCGTTCGACCTCGACGCAGAGCCGCACCGCGGTGCGTTCCAGCGTCTTACCCTTCGCGATCATCTCCAGGATGACGTTCTGGAGTTCGATCAAGGATCCCACGAGATTAAAGCCACTATCAAACAGTCGGCCGGCCTATTTGCCTGCGGCCGAGTCAGTAGCGCCTTTTCGTTGACGAAACCTTAGCATGGGTTGGTCGACAGACGTCGCCCGCCCGGCTCGGGTTCAGGCACCGACGCCGCGTTCGTGCGCCCAGACGATGGCGGCGCTGCGGCGGTTGACGCCGATCTTGGCATAGAGCCGCGCGACATGGTTGCGCACCGTGTTCCGCGATAGGCCGAGCTTGTCGGCGATCGCGGCGTCGTCGAGATCCTGACAGATCAAATCGAGCACTTCGCGCTCGCGCTTGCTGAGGTCGGTCGGCGGGGCGGCAGCGGCGGTGCCGCGCGGGTTCCGCAGCGTGGCGAGCTTGTCCATGATCGATCGGCTCAGCCAGTTGGCGTCCTTCATCACCGCCTCGATCGCTTCGACCAGTTCGAGTTCGCCGCGGCGGCGGGTGGATATGTCCTGATAGAGCCACAGCACGCAGGGCGCGCCGTCGACGCTGATCCGCTCGGCGGAGACGAGGCAGTCCGCCGTCGCGCCGTTGCGGTGAAGTAGCCGGACGTCGTGCGCACGGAAGCCGCCATGGTCGCGGATACCCTGTTCCAGCGTGCGGCGTTGCGCGGCGTCGTTCCAGAGGTGGAGATCATCGGCGACGCGGCCGATGACGGACGGCGCGTCGTAGCCGGTGAGCGCGGTAAAGGCGGTGTTGACCTGCGTGATGCGGTTGTCGTCGCCCTGCGTCACGACCATCGCAACGGGGGCCATTTCGAAGACCGAGACAAAGTGCCGTTCGCTGGCCTGGAGGGCGCGTTCGGCCTGCCGGCGTGGTTCCAGATCGGCGAAGGTGAAGAGCAGGCAGTCCTCGTTCGCGACCTCGATCGGTTGGCCGGCGAGGACGACGAGCGTGCGATCGCCGCCGGCGAGCGGGAGCTCGGCCTCGAGCTGTGGCACGGTGCGACCATTCGCCACGCGGTCCTTCACATAGGCCTTGCGATCGACCTGATCGAGGAAGTCGAAATCGAACAGCGTCTTGCCGACGATCTGGTCGCGGTCATAGCCGGACAGGTCAAGGAAACCCTGGTTGACCAGGACGTAGCGCTGGTCGGCGACGCGGATGATGAGTGCGGGGGCGGGGTTGGCGTGGAACATCGCCTCGAACCGGTCCTCCGCATCGAACCGTTCGGTGACGTCGTTGATGACGAGGCCGAGACAGTCGGGTTCGCCGCCGTCCTGGTCCATGACGATGTCGCGGACCTGGTGGACCCAGCGTGGCTCGTCCGCGCCGACGGGGGACACCTCGACGATCAGGTCGGGGAAGCTTTCACCGGCGAGCAGGCGGGTGAGCGGATAGTCGCGGCGGTGGAGGTTGTGATGGTCGCGGTAGCGCAGCGCGAAGCGGGTGGCGTAGTCGTCGACCGTCGCGCCGAGATCGGCGAGTTCCTTCACGCCGTGCATGCGGAGTGCGGCAGGGTTGGCGCTCAGGATCGTGCCGGTCGGGTCCATCAGGATGACGCCCTCCAGCAGGCCGGTCATCAACTGCTCCAGATGGTGAAGCGTGAGCGCGTGGAGCGGCTTTGGCTGGGACTTGGTCATGGAGACCAAGCGCGGGACGGGGGGCGGGGTTCCGTACCCCAGCGGGGCGGATGCACCAATCGAGTTGGTGTCTCTGTACTAACCCCCAAATTCCGCTCGTCGAACGAAACTGAACTTCCCGGCGTCACGGTCTGTTGATGCTGCTGTACCAATACCCAAACAGGAGCAATACCATGAACCTCATCATCCTTCTCATCGTCGGCGGCATCATCGGCTGGGTCGCCAGCATGATCATGCGGACCGATGGCCAGCAGGGCATCTTCCTCAACATCGTCGTCGGGATCGTCGGCGCGGTGCTCGCCGGCTTCATCATCACGCCGTTCTTCGGCGGTGCATCGATCATGGACGGCGCGCTGAACATCCAGTCGATCCTGATCTCGCTGGTCGGTGCGATCATCCTGCTGGCGATCGTCAACATGTTCCGTCGCGGTTCGGTCCGCTGATCGGACGGGGACCGCGCCCTGGCGGCGCGGTCCCTAGAGCGTGATCGACAGCAGCCAGCCGAGCACCACGCGTTGCAACGCGAGACGGTGATCCGAGTAGCTGTGATCGGTCTTAAGATGCGATCGGGACATGGTCCCGGTCGCATTTTTCATGGCGGAGGCGAGGGCGTCGCTGCCGGGGGTGAAGCCGTCGTCCGATGTGCAGAGCAGGAGCGGGCGGTCTGCGAGTGCGGGGGCGTAGTTTCGCAGGTGGAGATCGTCCGAGTGCGAGGCGGCTTCCGCTGCAAGGGCTTCGGGCGACGTACGTGCGAGGATTTGCAGTCCTCTGCTTGTGCCGACATTCTCGTCGACGACTTCGACCGCTTTCTCCTTCGGCAGTTCGCCGAACGCGCTGCCGAGGTCGGCGGCGGAGATCAGCGCGACGGCGCGGACGGTCGGGCGGTTGGCGGCGACGTGTGCGGCGATGAAGCCGCCCATGCTGTGGCCGATGACGACCAGCGCGTTCGGGTCGATGTGCAGGGCGGTCGCGTCGCGGAGCCAGTCGTGGACGGTCAGCGCATCGGCGATGCAGTTGGCGAACGAGAAGGCGCCGGGGCTGCCCCACGATCCGCGATAGTGGAAGGTCAGGACGTTCCAGCCGGCGCGGCGGAGCGACTGGGCGAGATCGACATTCTGTTCGTTGCCCGGCAGCCCGTGGAGCAGCAGGACCGTGGAATGTGGGCCACGGCCGGCGGCGGTGTAGAAGAGCGCGTTGAGCGTTTCGCCGCCGCTCGCGATCGCCTGCGCCAGCGTTTCGGCGGGGAAGTCCGCGTCCTGCTGCGGATCCTGCGTCAGGGCGCGTTCGACCGCGGCGGCGACGGCGTCCATCAGTCGATCCCGGCGAGCGTTTCGCGCAGCGTGTCGGCCGAGGCGAGGAGCGCGGTGCGTTCGTCCGCGGACAGGTCCGGCGTCAGGACGCGCAGCACGCCGGTTGCACCGATCAGGCAGGGGAGGCTGAGATAGACGTCGTCGATGCCGTACTGGCCGGTCACTCGGGTTCCAACCGGGAGCACGACGCGTTCGTCGCGCTGGACCGCTTCGCAGATCCGCACGATGGCGCTGGCGACGCCGAACGATGTGTAGCCCTTGCCGTGGTTGATCGCATAGCCGGCGCGCATCACGTCGTGGGCGATCGCGGCCCGGTCGAACGTTTGTTTGCCCAGATACGCGTCGAGCGTGAGGCCGCCGATCCGGACGGTGGAATAGGCCACGACCTCGCTGTCGCCATGTTCGCCGAGGACCATCGCATCGACCGCGCCGGGGGCGACCCCGAGCTGTTGTGCGATGCGCTTGCGGAAGCGGTTGCTGTCGAGCAGCGTGCCGGTGCCGATCACCCGTTCGGGCGGCAGGTCGGATGCGGCTTGCGCGACCTGCGTCATGGCGTCGACCGGGTTGGACGACACGACGAGCACGCCGTCGAACCCGGCGCCCATCGCGTCGGCGATGCAGGCGCGGACGATCGCGGCGCTCTTCGTGGCGATCGAGGTGCGGGTTTCGTCGCCGTGCGTGGCGGCGCCGGCGGTGAGGACGAGGATGTCGGCGGACCGCGCATCGGCATAGTCGCCGGCCCAGATACGCGCGGGGCGGGCGATGGCGTTGGCGTCCGCGATGTCTGTCGCCTCCGCCACCGCACGGTCCGCGTCCTTGTCGATGATCACGATCTCGGAGAACAGGCCGCGAAGCATCAGCGCGTAGGCGGCGGTGGCGCCGACATTGCCGGCACCGACGATGGCGACGCGGGACGAAACGGACATGCGATGATCCTTGGGTTTTGCGGGCGGCGCGAACTGATGGGCCCCGCTTATGGTGCCGAACGACTACAGGCGAACAATCGGCATGTGACGAAGGTTCATGCCGCCGTGTGGGTCGAGTGGTTCCGCGGCCGGCATGCCGCGGTGTTATCCGGGCATAACCGCGGGTGATCGGTCGCTTGACTGGCGGGCGGGATGCCCCGACGCTCGAGGATTGCGATGTGCGGAGCCGCCATGACCGATCTTGCCGCGACCGCGGTTCATTCCGACGATATCGCGAAGCCCGCGACCGACCGGCGCGGCATGTTGCTGTACGGCCTGCTCGGGTTCGCCGCGGGCTTGCCGTTCTACATGTTCTCGACCGTGCTGGTGCTGCGGTTGCAGGCGCACGGCGTGGCGCTGACGGTGCTGGGGTTCTTCGCCTGGGTGCAGTTGCTGCCGACGCTGAAGTTCGTGTGGGCGCCGTTGCTCGACCGGTACGATATCCCCGGGTTCGGGCGCTACTGGGGCAAGCGGCGCGGGTGGATCATGCTGGCTCAGCTAGGCATTTTCAGCGCGATGATCGCGATGGCGGCGACGTCGGACGATGCGAACCTGGCGGTGACGGCGTTGTTCGCGGTGCTGCTCGCATTCTGGACGACGACGCTGGAAGTGGCGGCCGATGCGTGGCGGATCGAGCTGTATCCCTCGCAGGAGCAGCAGGGGCCGATCGTCGCGGCGAACCTGTGGGGATATCGCAGCGCGATGGTCGCGGCGGGCAGCGGGGCGCTGCTGATCGCGGCAGTCGGCGGCTGGGCGCTGGCCTATCTGCTGATCGCGGCGGCGGCGTTGCTGCCTTTTCCGATCCTGGTGGCGATGCGCGCGGATGCCGACGGGACCGGCGGGCGTGTCGCGGCGCTGACGACCGGGCTGATCGCGAGTGCGGTAATCTTGGGCGGCGCGCTCGCGGTGACCGCCGCGGTCGGCTGGGTGCTGCTGGCAATCGCGGCGCAAGCGGGGATCGACGCGGGCAGCAACGTGACGCCGTGGGTGCTGGGGATGTGCATGCTGCCATTCGTGGCGATGGCGATCGCGCTCCCGCGGATCCGGCGGTCGCGGGCGGACTCGGCGCTGCGGACGTCGACGGCGCTGGGGCCTTATGTCGATTTCTTCTGGCGCTACGGCTACGCCGCGATCCTGCTGATGGTGTTCGTGTCGCTGTACCGGATGGGCGACGTGCTGGCGCTCAACCTGTCGAAGCCGATGATCAAGGAGCTGGGCTATTCGCTGACGCAGATCGGGCGGGCAGACAGCCTGGTGGCGCTGGGCGCAAGCGTGTTGGGCGTCGGGCTGGGCGGGCTGATGGCGGCGAAGCGGCCGATGGCGTGGGCGCTGGCGGTGGGCGCGGTGGTCGCGGCGATCGGCAATTTCGGGTTCGTCTGGCTGGCGCATCAGCGGGTGGATGAGGGGTTGCTGTATATCGCGACCGCGGCGGACCAGTTCGGCAACGGGTTCGCCGGGGCGGTGTTCGTCGTCTATTTCTCGCTGCTAGTGAACCCGCGCTATCCGGGGGCGCAATATGCATTCCTGACCGGTTTTGCCTTTCTGTTGCCGCGCCTTCTGGCCGGGGCGGGCGGCGCGATGGTGGGATCCATCGGCTATGACGGCTTCTTCCTGCTGTCGGGCGTGGTGAGCCTGGCGGCAATCCTGTTCGTGCCCGCGCTGTCGCGTGTCAGGGCGCGGAGCGAAGAGGCATGATGCGCGATCTGGAAGCGGTAGCCGATGCGGCGTTCGGGGCGGCCGCGGCGCATGTCGCGGACGGGCGGATCCCCGGTGCGGTGCTGGGGATCGTCACGGCGGACGGCGCGCGGGCGGTGCGCGTGGCCGGACTGGCGCAGCGCCTGCCGGTGCCGGAGCCGCTGACCGCGGACCACTGGTTCGACCTGGCGTCGGTGAGCAAGGTGATCGCGACGACGACGTTCGTGCTGCGGCTGGCAGAGGAGGGGCGGATCGACCTCGATCAGCCGCTGACCGACGCAATCCCGGATTTGCGACAATATGACGTGGGGGGGGCGGCGGAGCGGCGGCTGACGTTCCGCGACTGCCTGGTCCACCGGACGTTCCTGCCCGCGGTCGAGCCGATCTATACCTATGGTGACGATCCGGCACGGCTGCGCGCGTTCGTGCTGCAGCGGGAGTGGCGGCATGGGCCGCCAGTCTATTCGGATATCAACTTCATTCTGCTCGGGATCGCGGTCGAGCGGTTGACCGGCGCGGGCTTGGATGCGTTGCCGCTGGGCGACGGGCTGAGCTGGGGGCCGCCGCCTGGACCGGCGGTCGCGACTGAGTTTTGCCAGTGGCGCGGGCGCGTGCTGTCGGGCGAGGTGCATGACGAGAATTGCGCCGCGATGGGCGGGCGGACCGGGCATGCCGGGCTGTTCGGGACGGTCGACGGAGTGCTGGGCTACGCGCAGGGGCTGCTCGACGGGAGCGGGGCGACGCCAAAGATGCTGGCGGCGATCCGGACGCCGGTCGAGGGGCACCGGACCGCCGGGTGGGAGATCCGCTATCCGGGCTGGTCCGGGGGCCAGGCGTGCTCGGCGACGACGATCGGGCATACCGGGTTTACGGGCACGGGATTGTGGGTGGATTTCGATCGGGGGGTGGCTTGGACGCTGCTGACCAACCGGGTGCACCCGACCCGGCATTTCGATAGCGGCATCTTCACGCTGCGACCGGCGACCGGGGACGCGCTGGTGGCTGCTCTGGGATCGGGCCTAGTGGGCGGCGGCGAGGGCTAGCAGCGCGCGGTCGATCGCGGCCGTGGCGGAGGCGTCGCTCGGCATGTCGTTGGCCAGCGCGGAGAAGGTGAGCGTTCGGCCACGGGCGGTGGTGAGGAAGCCGGAGAGCGCGCTTGCGGCGTTGAGCGTACCGGTCTTGGCGAAGATCCTGCCTTCCAGCGCGGTGCCGCGGAAGCGGCGGGCGAGCGTGCCGTCGGTGCCGCCGATCGGGAGGGTGGTGCGCCAGGACGCGCCCCAGGGCTGGGTCTGCGTCCAGCGGAGGAAGCGGACCGCGGCGCGCGGGGTGAGGCGGTTATAGTTCGACATGCCCGAGCCGTCCGCGAAATCGTAGGTCCAGCGCGGGACGGCGGCGGTGTCGAGCAGCCTGACAACCGCGGCGCGGCCGTCGGCGACCGATCCGGTTCCGGTGACCGCGCCGACGCGGCGGAGCAGCAGTTCGGCGTGGAGGTTCTGGCTGACCTTATTGGTCGTGCGCAGATCGTCGGCGAGTGGCGGCGGGGTGAGGCGGGCCAGGACCGGTTGCGCGGGAGCGTGCGGGGCGGGGGCGGTCCCCCGGACCGCGGGATCGTCGCTCGGGGAGAGCGGGCGGTGGCGCGTGGCGATGGTGCCGGTGACGCGGACGCCGAGCGTGCGGAGCAGGGCTGCGAGCCGCCAGGCGGCGCGGTGGGTGGGGTCGTCGAGGCCGGCGGTGAGCGTTTCGGGTGAGCTGCCGGCGGGGATTGTGCCAGTAATGCGAAGCGTGTCGTCGCCGGGGGCGCGGGTGACCGAGAGCGCCGCGATCGTTCCGGCGGTCGTGGCGCGGTTGACGATGCGGTAATAGCCGTCGCCGGCGATCGTCGGGGCCGCGCCGGGAGTGGCGGGGGCGATGGTGACGGTCATGACATTGTCGTCGATGTTGAGCGCGGAGACAGCGGTGCCGGAGCGGGAGGGCATGTTGTTCCAGCTCATGCCGAGTGGCCAGCGTTCGTCGGGAAACGCGCTGTCGTCACCGATCACGTCGTGGACCGTGCGGGTCTTCGCGGCGACCGCGCGGGCGAGGTCGATCAGGCAGTCGGTGACGCAGTCTGCCGCGCTCGACAGGCGGGCGTCGCCGTGGCCGGTCAACACGACGTCCTGGCCCTCCAGCCGGACGGTCGCGCCGCCGGTGGCGTCCGGGCCTTGCGTATCGAGCAGCGCGAAAGCGGCGGCGGTGGTGAACATCTTGGTATTGGAGGCGGGGACGAAGCGGTCGTCGGGGCGGATCGTGACGATCTCGCGACCCGTGTCGTCGGCCACGACAAGACCGATGCGCGTGCCGGGGCCGGCGGTGGCGAGCGCTTGCGCGACCGGATCGGGCGGGCTGGCGGCGACAAGCAGCAGCGGAGCGAGCGCGAGGAGGAGGCGCATCATGGGGCCTCGATCACGTCGCTGAGCAGCGCGAGGAACTCGCTGGCGAGCGCACTGGGTGGGCGGTCGAGCAGGTGCATGGCGTGGACGTCGAAGGTGAGCGGGGGTTTCAGCGAGCGAACCGCGAGGCCGGGGGCGATCGACGCATCGGCGGTGAAGCTGTCGACGACGGTCAGGCCGACGCCAGCGCGGACCAAGGCGGCGGCGATGTAGAAGGTGCGCGCCGACGCGACCTCGTCCAGGTCGAGCGCCAGCCGTTCGAGTTCGGTGCTGAACAGCTGGCCAATCGGGCCGCTGGCGGCGAGCGTGATGAATGGCCGGCCGACGAGTTGCGCCAGTTCGAGCCGGGGTGGGGCGTCGGGCATGTCCTCCTCGCGGTAGAGTACGACCAGTTCGCCCTCGCCCAGCCAGACCTGGCCGAGCGGGGCACCGCGTGGAACCTCGGCTGCGATCGCGATGTCGGTTTCGCGTTCGTAGAGCTTGCGGAGGAGGTCGTCGTGATGGACGGTCTGGAGATCGAACCGGACATCGGGGCGGATCTTCAGGAAGCGTGACACCGCGGTCGGCAGCGCGCCGAGTGCGAGGCTGGGGAGTGCGGAGATGCGGAGCGTGGTGCCCGCACCGGCGCGCAGGTTGCGGCCCGCCTCGCGCAGTGCGCGCACCCGTTCCTGGATGTTGGCGACGTCGCCGAACAATGCGTGCGCGTCTTCCGTGGGCACGAGCCGGCTGTTGGTGCGCTGGAACAGTTCGAAGCCGAGGAGGGTCTCGGCATGGCGCAGCGTCTTCGACACCGATGGCTGCGAGATGTGGAGCGCGCGGGCGGCGGCGCTGACCGATCCGTTGACGTAGACCGCGTGGAAGATTTCGATGTGGCGCAGATTCATGCCGGTGATGTGCCCCTGTAGCGTGCTTCGTCGAGGCCATGTTCGGCGCGCGCGACGAGCGTGGCGACGGTCAGGTTGGCCGAGGCGGACGGGACGGTGCGGGTCATGTCGAGCAGCCGGTCGAACGGCAGGACGAGGCCGACGACGAGTGCGGTCTGTTCCGCGCCGACGCCGACCGCGGACAGCATCGCGGCGAGCATGAAGAGGGAGGCGGAGGGAACCGGCGCGGTGCCGAACGCGGCGAGTGCGCCGGTGAGCAGCATGATGCTTAGCATGCCGGCGTCGGGGACGATGCCGAGCGCCTGCAACGCGAACTGGCCGAGAAGGCCGACATACATGGCGGTGCCGTCTTTCCCGATGCTGGCGCCGAGCGGAAGGACGGTGGAGGCGATCGGGCGGGCGATACCGAGATTGTCCTGCGCGACGCGGAGCGCGACGGGCAGCGTAGCGGACGATGAGGCGGTGGAGAAGGCGACCGCCAGCGCATCGACGATGCCGCGGAAGAAGCGCGCGACCGGGAGTCGCGCGACGGCCACGATCAGCAGCGCGTGGACGAGAAACATCTGGACGAGCGAGGCGAGCACGACGCAGAGTGCCAGCCAGCCGACATTGACGAACACCGCCATGCCGCCGCCCGCGACCGCGCCGGCGATGAGCGCGAGCACGCCGAACGGGGTCGCCTCCATCACGATACGGACGATCTGGAGCAGGACGGCGGCGGCGGATTGCAGCAGCGCGACGACGGGCTTGCCGGCATCGCCCGACACCACGCTGCCGACGCCGAGCAGGATCGCGACGAAGATGATGGCGAGCATGTCGCCCTTGGCCAAGGCGTCGACGATGTTGGTGGGCACGATGCCGAGCAACTGGTCGGCGGGCGAGACGGGCGGCCCCAGGACATGCGGGGCGATGCCGGCGAGCGCGATGCCCTCGCCGGGGCGCAGGACGAGGCCGAACGTCATGCCGATCGAGACGGCGAGGAGCGTGGTGAACGCGAACCAGCCGACGGTGCGCCCGCCGATGCTGCCCAGCCGGCGCGGATCGCCGAGCGAGGAGATGCCGGCCGCGATGGTGACGAGCACCACGGGCACGACGAGCATCTTGATCAGCCGCACGAACAGGTCGCCGACCAGCCGGATCGCGGCGGCCCCGGCGGGCCAGAGCAGGCCGAGCGCGATGCCGATCAGGAGCCCGGCGACCACCCGCTTCCACAGCGGAATCGTGAACCAGCCCCGCAGCAGCCTCAAGTCGGGGTGCCCCAGAAACCCGGCGCAGGTGGGGAGAGCATGCCGGCATGATCGGTGACGCCGCCGCGGCGATCCTCTGCAAGCCAGAGCGGCCCGTCGAGATCGACGAACGCGGCGCGGCCGGCGAGCAGCAGCGCAGGCGCGATGCCGAGCGACGAACAGACCATGCACCCCACCATCAGCCCGAACCCCTTCCGCTCCGCGGTATCGGCAAGCATCAGCGCTTCGGTCAAGCCGCCAGTCTTGTCGAGCTTCACGTTGACGACGGTGTAGCGGCCGGCGAGCGCATCGAGATCGGCGGCGGTGTGGAGCGATTCATCGGCACAGATCGGCACGCGCGACGCGAACCCGGTAAGTGCGCCGTCGGCGTCGGCGGGGAGTGGCTGTTCGAGCAGATCGACGCGGTAGTCGACGAGCAAGTCCTGCAGGCCGGTGACCTCGTCGATCGACCAGCTTTCGTTCGGGTCGACGATCAGGCGCGGGGCGGGGGCGGCCGCGCGGACGGCGGCAATCTGCGCGGCGGCATGGTCACGGTCGACCTTGATCTTCAGCAGCGGGACGTCGGCGACGCGGACGGCGGCGGTGGCCATCGCATCAGGCGCGTCAAGGCCGATGGTGATCGCCGATGCGACGGACGTGGGTTCGGACAGGCCGGCCAGCGCCGCGACCGTGGTGCCGGCGAGTTGCGCGTCGAGATCCCACAAGGCGCCGTCGACCGCGTTGCGCGCCGCGCCGGCAGGCATGATACGGAGCAGTTCGGCGCGGCCGGCTCCTTTCTGAAGCAGGGGGGTGACCGAAGCGATCGCGGCGAGTGCGCCCTCGATCGTCTCGCCGTAGCGCGCGTAGGGAACCGCCTCGCCGCGGCCGACTAGCGTGCCCTGCGCGATCGTGACGGTGACGACGTCGGCTGCGCTCTTCACCCCGCGCGAGATGCGGAACGGGGTGCTCAGGCCGAAACGGTCGTGGCGGGCTTCGAGGCGTCGCAGCATGTCAGCATCCAGTCGATGATCGGATCCGCCCCGAACCGGTAGGGATCGGTGCAGGGCAGGCCGTGGGTGTCCGCGACTTCGGAACATAGCCGTCGTGCATCGGCTTCGTCGAGCGCGACCGTATTGAGCGCGATGCCGACCGCCTGCACGGCCGGGCTGGTCAGCCGGCCGACGGACAGGTTGGCGGCGAGGCAGTCGGTGACCGAAGGGAGCTGGTAGTGCGGCAGGCCGCGCATGTGGGCGCGCGACGGGTCGTGGCAGAGGACGAGCGCGCGGGGCTGCGCGCCGTGGAGCAGGCCGGTCGAGACGCCGGCGAAGGAGGGGTGGAAGAGCGATCCCTGGCCCTCGATCAGGTCCCAGCCGGCGTCGTGGCGCGCGGGGGTGAGCTGCTCGATCGCGCCCGAGATGAAATCGGCAACGACCGCGTCGACGGGGACGCCGGAGCCGGCGATCAGGATGCCGGTCTGGCCCGTGGCGCGGAAGTCCGCGGCGATGCCGCGGGCGTGCAGCGCATCGCGCAGGGCGAGCGTGGCGTACATCTTGCCGACTGAACAGTCGGTGCCGACGGTCAGCAGGCGGTTGCCCGCGCGCGGCAGGCCGGTGCCGATGGGCAGGTCGGCGGGTGGATCACGGACATCGAACAACGTCACGCCGGCGGCGGCTGCAGCGCGGACGAGACGGGGTTCGTCGCGCAGCCGCTGGTGCAGGCCGGATGCGACGTTCAGCCCCGCGGCGATCGCTGCGAGCGCATCGTCGATAAGAGCGGGGCTCATCCGCCCGCCGGCATTGGCGATGCCGAGCACCAGCGTACGGGCACCGGCAGCGCGGGCTGCGGCCGCATCCATACGCGGCAGATCGAGCGTCAGCGGGCAATCGTCATGCCGCCATTCACCAAGGCAGTCCGCCGCCCGGAAGGCGGCCAGGCCGCGCGAGGTCTTGATGCCGACCGCGTCGCTGACATGGCCGAGATACAGGAGGAAGGGACCGGGGATCATCGCGCACCTGCAACGGAGGGGTTGGTCTCCGACATAGGATGCGCCGCCCGGTGTTCGCGCATCATGCTCGTGCCGCGCGCCATAACGTCGGGCTATGCCGGGTCAGGGCGCTGGGCAGTTGGCAGGAGTGGGGCGGAGCAGGACGCGGCCCGCGGCGGTGCCGGTGGTGGCCCCGTCCTGCAACGCGAGCTTGCCGTTCACGAACAGTGCCTTCACCCCCACGCTGGGCACGCGCGGATGCACATAGTCGGCGCGGGGCGCGTAGCCGGTCGGGTCGAAGACGACGACGTCAGCATAATAGCCCGCGCGGAGGTAGCCGCGGTGCTCGATGCGGTACATGTCGGCGGTGAGGCCGGTCGAGCGGCGGATGAAGTCGCGCAGCGTGATGACTTTCCGTTCGCGGACATAGGTCTGATATTTGCGCGGGAAGGTCGCGTACTGGCGCGGGTGGCCGTCCGATCCGTCGGAACTGGTGACGATCCAGGGCTGCTGCATCAGCAGATCGACGTCGCGGTCGGCCATGTTGAAGCTGGCGACGCCAACGCCGGCTGGTTCGGTGCCGTCCTTGTTCGCGACGCGCATGATGCGGATCGCGGCGTCGATCGGATCGGTGTTCCAGGCGGTTGCCATCTGGCCGAGCGTCCGGCCGGTCCAGGGCATGCCCTCGCTGGTCAGCAGGATGGACTCCTTGCCGCCCCGCCGGCGGAGATTTTCGACCATCTCGACCTTGATCCGGGCGAGCGTGGCGGGATCGTCGAACCGGGCGATCAGCTTCCGGTAGCCGCCGTCGCTGGCCCAGCGCGGCAGGAGCGAGGCGTCCACGCTGGAGCCCGAGGCAAGCCACGGATATTGATCGGCGGTGACGTCCTGCCCCGCGGCGCGGGCGGCAGCGATGGTGGCGATCAGTTGCGGGGCCTGGCCTTGAAGGTCGACGCCGAGCGCCTTCAGATGGGCGAAGTGGACCGGCATCTTCGCCTGCCGGCCGATCTCGATCGCTTCCTTGGTCGATCCGATCAGGCCGATCGTGTAGTTCGATTCGTCCCGCTGATGGGTGTCGTACATGCCGCCGCGGCTGCCGGCCTCGCGTGCCACGGCAATGACCTCGTCGGTCTTGGCATAGCTTTGCGGTGCGTAGAACAGTCCGGTGGACAGGCCAGTGGCGCCTTCGCACATCGCTTTGGCTGCCAGCGCCTTTTCCTGCGCGAGTTCGGGGGCGGTGGGGGCGCGGTCGTCCTGGCCAAGCACGCGGCCGCGGATCGCGCCGAAGCCGACGAAGGGCACGAGGTTGGTGCCGACGCCGGCGGCGGTGAGCGTGCGCGCGTCCTGCGCCACGTCTGGCGTGCCGCCGCCGTCGACTCCCATGACGATGGTCGCGACGCCTTGCGCGAGCCACGGCAGGTTGAGGCGTTGCTTCGCGTCGGGGGAGCGGATGTAGGTGTCCGGGTGGGTGTGCGCGTCGATGAAGCCGGGGGCGACGATCTGGCCCTTCGCATCGATGACCCGGGCGGCCGCCGTGCGGCGGGTGGGGCCGACATAGACGATGCGGTCGCCGCTAATCTCGACATCGCCGGTGATCGGGGCGGCGTCCGCGCCGGAATAGAGCGTACCGCCGCGGATCACGACATCGACTTGAGGCGCGGTGGGCGCGGCGAGGGCGAGGGCGGTGAGCAGGAGGGCGTTCATCGGCGGGTTCCCTTGCGTTGACGTGGTCCGCCGAGCGTGGTGCGGGCGGCGCGGTGGGCGTCGACCGCGGCGTGGCTGAACAGCATGGGCAGCATGCGGCCGGCGATCCACGGGGCGTATTGGTCGCGGTAGTGGGCGGAGCGCGGGTCGTTGGACTGGCCGGGCAGGTTGATGAAGAGCGAGTTGTCCCACGCGCCGACATCAACGACCTGCGCGTAGCTCGCCCCGCCGCCGACGCCCCAGCCGGGGCCGTTGCCCAGCCAGCGCGCGCCGACGGTGAAGCTGTCGCCGCCCGACCCTTCGCCCTCGATCGGCGGGAAGGCGGCGGCGATCGCGGGGACGCGCGACAGCGGGTGGGCGATTCGGACCTGGTGAAGTGTGCCCCAGCGCCATTTGGCCGGATCGGGGCCGAGCAGGTCCTGCGCGGTAGCCCAGGCGGCGGCGAGCGCGGCATCGAACAGCGCGTCGCGCGCGGCGACGGGATCGGGGCCGAGCCGGGTGTCGGGGTGGGCGAGGACGCCGAGCAGGATGGTGGGGGCGATTTCCGTCACGAGCGGCTTGGCGCGGTCCGGCACGATCAGAGCGAGAACGCGGGTGCCGAGATTCCGCCACAGGATATGGAAGAGGGCGGCGGGGGCGCTGTCGGCGGTCAGGTTGCCGTCCCAGCCGCGCAGCAGGTCGGCGGCGGGGGAGGGGCGTGGCGGCAGGAGCGTGACGAGTTGTCGGGCGGGGGTGGAGAAACGGTCCTGCTGGAGCGCGACGCTGTCGGCCAGGCTGTGACTGTCCTGCCGCGCCAGCACGCTGGCGATGCGGTCGTAGCGGTAGGTGTCGCGGAACGAGAAGGCCGGTATGCGGTCGCGCGGCCAGCCGGGCGGCAGGTTGTTCTGGTTGGCGGACGCGAACCAGCCCTTGGCGGGGTTGTATTCGCTGGGCAGATCGGTGTGCTTGCGCAAGCCGGTCCAGTCGTAGCGGCCGTCGCCGGGGACGGGGAGCAGACCGTCGCCGGTGCGGCGGATGGGGGCGAAGCCGATCGCCTGCCAGCCGGTGTTGCCGTCCGTATCGGCATAATGGAAGTTGGTGGGCGACGGGTGGATGCGGAACGCCTGCTGCAGCGACGCCCAGTCCTGCGCCAGGTTGATCGCGATCATCGCGAACGATCCTGCCCCGCCGGGCTGCATCGCGACCGAGGCGAGCACGGTGGCGCGGTGGTTCGCCGGATCGTGCATCACGACGGGGCCCATCGCCGCATAGCGCAGCGGGACGGTGCGGGGTGGGGCGTCCTTGACCGCGATGCTGTCCTCGACCGTCGTTAAGCGCGCCCAGCCGCCGGCGTGGCGGTAGCGTTCGGGGTTCTGCGGATCGAGGTCGAGGACGAACAGATCCTCCTGATCGATATGGAAATTGGTGCGGCCGAAGGCGAAGCGATCGGTGTGACCCTGCATGATGCCGGGCAGGCCGGGCGCGCCGCCGCCGATCACGTCGAGCCCCGGCGCAGTGAGGTGCGCGACGTGGCGCGGGCCGAAGCCGCCGATGCCGAGATGCGGATCGTTGGCCAGGATCGGCCGGCCGGTGGCGGAGCGGGCGGGCGCGATCGTCCAGGCATTGCTGCCGGCGTTGGCGCGTTCGGCCTGCGTGTCGATCGGCTCGGTCGGCGTGCCGGGGCCGAACGGGAGGCCACCCTGGCGCAGGACGCCGAGATCGGCGGGGGACACTTTGGAATAGTTCAGTCCCGGCGGGACGTGCATCGGCCAGGCGGGGCGGAGCGGAGCAACAACCGCGTCGAGATGGAGCAGGCCGAGTGCGGCGAGCTGTGCGCGGCGGACCTCGTCGTCCGCGTTGCCGATCGCTGCGCCGCGGGCGAGGACGAGTTCACGGACGTCCCACTTCATCGGCGCGACGTCGAGGATGCGATATTCGAGCGGGAGGAGTGCCGGGTCGGCGGCGAGTTCGTCGATGCGCGCGTTGATGCCGGCCACATAGGCGCGCGCGCAGGCCAGCACGTTGGCGTCGATGCGCGCGAGTTCGGCGTCCAGATCGCCGCGGTAGTGGAACAGCCGCGCGACCGCATCGAACCGCGCGAAGTCGGCACCGTAGACCTCCGCCATCCGCCCCAGTTCGCGGCGGTGGCCAAGATCGATCTGGAACAGCCGGTCGCGCGCGACGACATAGCCCTGCCCGAAGAAGGCGTCCGGGATTGACGCGGCGCGGATGTGCGGCACGCCGTAGATGTCGTCGACGATCTCGATCGGGGCATCGAGACCGGGGAGTGTCGCGTGGGCAGGCGCAGCGGAGAGCGTGCCGGCCAGCGCTACCGTGGCGGCGGACCCGCAGAGAAATGCGCGACGGTCGATCATGGGCATTTCCCCTGCTGTGGACCCGCGGGAGGCCAGGTGCGCGGTGTCGCGACCGCGCTATGTCGGACGTCGTTCTGGACCATAAGCGCGGCGATGGCGAGGCGGCCATAATCGTGGGCTATGGTTTGATGCAGCGATCGATGCGGGGAAGCCCTTGACGCCCGTCCTCCCCACCGCGCAGGTTCGGGTTTCCGGCACGATCGGCGGCATGTTCCCAAAGGAACAGGATGACCGGATCGGCAGGAACGCAGGGGGCGACAGCAGCGGGCGCGGTAACGGCCAGCTGGTACACGGGCGTATCGGGGGAAATCATGACAGTTTTCGGAACAGAGCGGCGCTATTCGGCATGTCGGGCGAGCACGCTCGCGGGTTTTTCCAGCCTGGCGACCCTGGCGATCGCGGTCTGTTTCGCGACACCCGCAGCCGCGCAGACCGGCCCGGCCCCCGAAGCGCAGGCCGAACCGGCGGCCCCGGTGACGACCACGGCACCGGATCCGTCGAGCGATGAGGTCACGGTCACCGGCACACGTGTGGCGCGCGACGGTTATTCCGCGCCGACGCCGCTCAACATTCTGACCCAGGCCGAAATCCAGAATTCGTCGCCGACCAACAACATCGCCGATTTCGTCAACCAGATCCCGTCCGTCGCGGGCAGCACGCGGCCGTCCAATTCGCGGCTCGCGATCAGTTCGGGGCTGTCGGGGATCAACGCGCTGAACCTGCGTGCGCTGGGCGAGATCCGGACGCTGGTGCTGCTCGACGGGCGGCGGTCGGTCGGGTCGACGGTGACCGGGCTGGTCGACGTCAACACATTCCCGCAGGCGCTGATCAAGAGCGTGGAGATCGTGACCGGCGGCGCATCGGCGGCCTACGGGTCGGACGCGGTGGCGGGTGTCGTGAACTTCGTGCTCGACAAGAAATATGAGGGGCTGAAGCTGTCGGCCGACACCGGCATGACGGAGCGCGGCGACGGGTTCAACACGTCGGTCAACATCGCGGCGGGCAAGTCCTTTGCCGAGGGGCGTGGACACATCCTGCTGAGCGGCGAGATTGCACGGCGCGACGGCATCTTCCAGGTGGATCGCGACTGGAACCAGGGCGGGTTCCGGACGATCGCCAACCCAGCCTACACCAACACGAACGGCCTGCCGCAGAACCTGGTGCGGAGCAACACAGGCACCGCCAACGCGTTGCCCGGCGGGATCATCGTCAATTCGGCGGGCGGCACCGCCAACCGGCTGCGCGGCATCTATTTCGGCCAGGGCGGTTCGGTGAACCAGTTCAACTACGGCACGGTCAACACCGCGACGCTGACCGGGGCGACCGCGCCGTCGCTGACGACCGGCGGTGACTGGGCGCTGGCGGACAACAACCGCAACATCGGGCTGGACGCGGACGACGACCGGCGCGGTGCGTTCGGGCGGGTCAGCTACGAACTGGCGCCGTGGATCGAGGTGTTCGCCGAAGGATCGTACAACTGGCAGAAGTCGCTGTTCAACGCCGGGCCGCAGCTGTCGACGACGACCGTCCTGCAACGCGACAACGCGTATCTGATCAACGCGCTGGGGGCCGCGCAACTGGCGGGCATCACGTCGGTGACGTTGGGTACGACCGCGGTCGACCTGCCGTACCGCAAGAACAACAACCAGCGCGACGTGCAGCGTTATGCGATCGGCGCGGAGGGCGATTTCCAGTTGTTCGGCAAGAAGGCGATCTGGAACGCGTACGGCCAATATGGCGAGACCAACACGCACGAACAGCTGCGCGACATCCAGAACGTCGCGCGAGTGAACAATGCGAACGACGCGGTGTTCGCGCCGGCCGGCAACGCGCTGGGCGTGCCGGCGGGCACGATCGTGTGCCGGTCGAGCCTGACCGCGCCGACCAACGGATGTGCGCCGCTGAACCGGCTGGGCACCGGCGTGGCGAGCCAGGCGGCGATCGATTATGTGCTGGGCGATCCGTATCGCGACCAGAAGCTGCAGCAGACGGTGGCCGGCGTGAACCTGTCGGTGACGCCGTTCGCGACCTGGGCCGGCGACGTCAGCGTCGCGGTAGGCGGCGAGTACCGGAAGGAAGAAGTATCCGGCTATGTGCCGACCGAGTTCCAGACGGGCTGGTCGGTGGGCAATTTCCTGCCGACGTTCGGGCAGTACAACGTCAAGGAAGCGTATCTCGAAACGGTCGTGCCGCTGGGCGCGGGGATCGAGTTCAACGGGGCGGTGCGCGGCACGGATTATTCGACGTCGGGCTATGTCACGACGTGGAAGGTGGGTGCCACGTGGCAACCGATCCCGGACATCCGGTTCCGCGCCACGCGGTCGCGCGATATCCGCGCGCCGAACCTGAGCGAGCTGTTCCAGGCCGGCACGTCGCGCACCAACACGCTGACCGACAACCGAACGCAGCCGGCGCGGACGGGCGTGACGTTCCGCGAGACAACGACGGGCAACCTGGACCTGCGGCCGGAGAAGGCCAATTCAACGAACATCGGCGTCGTGCTGCAACCGCGGTTCCTGCCCGGTTTCTCGATGTCGGTCGACGCGTATGAGATCAAGCTGCGCGATGCGATCGGGCAGTATTTCGCGCAGGACATCATCGATCGCTGTGCGGAGGGGCGACAGGAGTTCTGCGCCGCGTTCGGCCCCGATCCGACGGGCGACCGCGAGCTGTTCTTCCGCGCCAGCCCGTTCAATTTCAGCAAGGTGACCAACCGCGGCATCGATTTCGACGCGACGTACAGCTTGCCGCTTGACCGTGTGTTCGCGGACAGCGACGCGACGCTGACGATGCGCGGCATGGCGACGCGCTACATCGACAATATCGTCGACAGCGGCGTGGCGATCCCGGTCGACCTGGTCGGGCAGAACGGCAATGGCGGGACGCCGAAGTGGCTCTACCGCGTCTCGGGGACGGTCGACCTGCCGACCTTCTCGATCACCGCGACGGGGCGCGGGATCAGCTCGGGCACCTATGCCAACACCTATATCGAGTGCCAGACCGACTGCCCGGTCGGGCGGACCGCGGCGGAAGTGGCGCAGTTCCCGACGATCGACGACAACAGCGCGCCGGGGCTGTTTTACGCGGACCTCAACCTGACCACGAAGGTGGACCTGGCGGGGAAGGGCGACGGACAGCTGTTCCTCAACGTGACCAACTTGTTCGATCGCGATCCGCTGTTGTTGCCGGAGGGCGGGTTGTCGGCGAACTCGACCTACAGCGACCTGTTGGGGCGGGCGTTCCGGGTGGGGATCCGGATGGCGACACGGTGAGAGTTCGCGGGAGGTGAACTCCACCTCCGTTCGGTTCGAGCTTGTCGAGAACGTGGCGCGGCGTTCTCGACAGGCTCGAACCGAACGAGGTTGGAGTGTAGGTTTGCGAGCTTCTCGGCTTCGCTCTAGGGGGCCCTCAACTTGTCCCGGGATGGGCGGGCTTATGGAGCCCCCTCAAATCTCGTTCAGCTCCGTGACGAATTCGTAGCGGTCGCCGCGGTAGACCGAGCGGGTGAATTCGACGGTGCGGCCGTCCGGGATGCGGGTGCTGCGTTCGATGCGCAGGACCGCGCTGTTCGGTTCGATGCACAGGATGCCGGCCTCGGTCTGCGTCGCGAGCGAGGCGCGGACGCGCTGCGTGCCGGACGTGGGGCGGAAGCCGTGCGTTTCGAGCGCCTGGTACAGCGAGTCTTGGAGCGCATCGAGATCGGGCATATAGTCCGCGGGGATGACGGCATGTTCGATTGCGAGCGGTTCGCCGCCGACGAGCCGGACACGGCCGAGCCGGGCGACGCGGGTGGTGGCGGGCACGGCCAGCGCGGCGGCCTCCTCCTCCGTCGGGCGGGCGTAGGAGCGGTAGATCCAGACGACGCCGGGTTCCTCGCCGCGGGACCGGATATCGTCGCTGAGGCTGTTGAGCCGAGCACCGCGCGCCTCGATCCGGCGCGCGACGAAGGTGCCGGAGCCCTGCTTGCGGATCAGCACACCCTCGTCGATCAGCTGCTTGATCCCCTTGCGCACCGTGACGCGCGACAGGCCGGCGATCTCGCTCAGGTCGCGTTCGGAGGGAAGCGCGCTGCCCGGATCGATGCCGCCGCCGCTGATATGGTCGCGCAGACTGCGCGCGAGTTGCAGGTAGAGCGGTGTGCCTTCGCCTTCGCGGGTCCAGGCGATTTCGCGCATCGTCGTCATGCCCGGTCCAATCCCTCGAGCGCCGTGCGGAGGTTGCCGCCATGATCGTCGAGCAGTTTGGTGGCATCGTTGACCGAATGGCCGAGCGCGACCAGGACGCCGCGACGGATGTCATGGCCGGCCGCTTCGAGCGCTCGTGCCGCGACGTCGTCGTCCACCCCGGCGATATCACGGACCATGAGACGGCCGCGTTCGAGGAGCTTGGCGTTGGAGATCCGCATGGCGACCATGCGGCCTTCATAGATCAGCCCCAGCCGGATCATGATGGCGGTGGACAGCAGGTTGAGCATCGCCTTCTGTGCGGTGCCGGCCTTCATACGGGTCGATCCGGCGACGATCTCGCTGCCGGTGACCGCGATCAGTGCATGGTCGGCGCTGGCGGTGAGCGCGGTGCCGGGGTTGTTCGCGACGGCGATGGTGAGGGCGCCGGCGGCGCGCGCCCGATCGATCGCGGCGACGGTGTAGGGCGTGCGCCCGCTGGCGGCGACGCCGATCACGACGTCCGACGTGCCGATCGCGCAGCCATCGATGTCGCCCGCGGCGGCGGTGATGTCGTCCTCCGCACCCTCATAAGGCTGCGTCAGCGCACCCGTGCCGCCGGCCATCAGGAAGATCATACGGTCCATCGGCCAGCCGAAGGTGGGGTAAAGCTCGGTCCCGTCCTGCACCGCCAGCCGGCCGGACGTGCCCGCCCCGACGAAGACGAGCCGCCCCGTCGCGCCGAGCCGTAGGGCGGCCGCGTCGGCGGCGTTGGCGATCGCCGCCGTCTGCGACTGAACGGCGGCGATGGCGGCCAGCTGTCCCTCCAGCATCGCGGCGACCGCGAGTTCGGTCGGCCAGAGGTCGAGTTCGCGGTAGCGAGGGTCAGGCGCTTCGGTATTCACGATCGTCCGATCCTCGGTTTCGTTGGTTTGGCACCATGTCGCTCGGGGCCGGGTTGGTTTGCCATTTGGGTCGAGCCTTTCCGATCTAAATATGTCTGTCAAATTTCGGTATTATATTGGTAACATTCTCGGGCGCCGTTCCATGTGCAGACGAGGAGGCTGGCGTCGTCATGCATCTTGACCCGTGTGTGGGGGTCGTCTCGATCGACTTGCCGCTCGCGATCGCGGAGTTGGTCAAGCCAGCGCGTCGCGTCAGCGGATGAGGCGATGGCGAGGAGGTCGGCCGGGGTTGCCGTGTCGAACAGTTCGACCGGGCGGAGGAAGCCGTCGCTGGCAATCGCGAAACGCTGACCGGGGCGGAGCGGTAGGGTGGTCTGCCAGAGATGATCGGCCGCCGCCGGTTCGGTGCCGAGCGCCCAGTAGCCGCCGTCGCGGTTCAGCATCCGGCGGTTTTTGCGCAGGACGGGCAGCAGCAACGCCCTGAGCGCGTCGGGCGCGATGTCGGGGTTTGCGGCGCGGATTGCCCTGACGGTCGCGAGTGTACGGGCTTCGATGGCGCCGAGCGGGGATTCGCCGTACAGGCGGGCGGTGCCGCTGTCGTCGACCGCGGCGACATGGCAATCGGCCAACGTGGTGATTTCCGCCCGGTCGTTCAGGATGCGGACCATGGCGAACGCGGCGGACGGCAACTCATGCGGCCCATCGGCGGTGCGACGCTGTGCGGACGCCAGCGCGGTGGCGCACCGGGTGATGACCGTGTGGAGCAGGTCGCGAGTCGGTTGTGCCGGATCTTCGGTCAGGCCTTCGACGATGAAGTCGCTGGCGGTTTGGGCCAGCCAGGCGGCGTCGCTCGGGCTTTCCAGCAGGGCGGCGCCGACGCCTGTCGCGCCGTCGATGACCCAGGCGGCATCGCGGTGATGGCCGACGACATCCTCGTTGACCGGGCCGGGTCCGTCGCAGATCGTCAGATCGACCGTCAGCATCGTCATGCCCTCCGACACCGTAACTGCGGACGGCGTATCATAACCGATCGGAATGACAAAACCATTCTAATGCCACTTGTCATGGTCCGTGAACTGGTCTGTAGTCATCGCATGATTTCGAGCGAGACAGGCAGCGCGACGCAGATGGCGCGCGAGGCGCGGGAAGCGCCGCAGCGCTGCGTCGAGCAGCTGCGCCTGAACGCGTCGCTCATGCGCGAGGCCGGACGACGGTTGCGCGCGCTGGCGCCGCCGTTCGCCGCGACGCTGGCGCGGGGCAGTTCGGATCAGGCGGGGGCGTTCGCGAAGTTCCTGCTCGAAACGCATGGGCAGATGCCGACGCTGAGCCATGCGCCGTCGATCGGGTCGTTGTATCGCGCGACATCGCCGCGGTTTCGCGGGGCGCCGCTGATCGCGATTTCGCAGTCCGGGCGGAGTCCCGATCTGCTCGCGGCGGCGGAGGATGCGCGCGCGCAGGGGGCTGTCATTGTCGCGGTGGTGAACGATGCCGCGTCGCCGCTGGCGGAGTTGGCGGAGATCGTGATCCCGGTGCATGCCGGGGCCGAGACGAGCGTTGCGGCAACGAAGAGCTTCGTCTGCACGCTGGTTGCGCTGACGCATCTGGTCGCGGAATGGAGCGAGGATGCGGCGTTGCTGGCGGCGCTGGAGACGACCGGCGACGTGCTGACCGCGGCGGCCGATGCGGACTGGAGCGCGGCGGTGGAGCCGCTGCGCGAGGCGAACGAGATGCTGGTGATCGGACGCGGGCCGACTTTGCCGATCGCGGGGGAGGCGGCGCTGAAGCTGAAGGAGACGTCCGGGCTGCATGCTGAGGCGTTCAGCATTGCGGAGGTGGCCCATGGGCCGATGACGCTGGTCGGGCGCGGCGATCCGGTGCTGGCGCTGGCGCCGCTCGACGTGGCGCGGACGGGGTTGGCGGAGCGGCTGGCGGACTTTGCGGCGCGCGGGGCGACGGTGATCGCGGCGGGGCATGCTGACGATGTCACGGCGGCGCAGCTTGTGCTGCCGTCCCGAACAGACGTGCATCCAGTGCTGGGCGCGATCGCGCAGATCCAGAGTTTCTATGGGCTGGCGAACGCGTTATCGCTGGCGCGCGGGCACGACCCGGACAGCCCGCCGCATCTGAATAAGGTGACCCGGACGCTATGATGCAGGCTCTTGTCGGTGCGCGGATCGTCCTGGCGGATCGGGTGGTCGAGGATCGGGCGCTGCTGCTGGACGGGGCGCGGATCGCCGGTCTGGTGCCGGTCGATGCGTTGCCGGCGAGGTGCGTCGTGCAGGCGCTGGACCGCGGTTGGCTGCTGCCGGGCTTCATCGATACTCAGGTCAATGGCGGCGGCGACGTGCTGTTCAACGACGAGCCGAGCGTGGCGGGTATCCGGACGATCGCGGCGGCGCATCGCCGGTTCGGGACGACGGGGATCTTGCCGACGCTGATCAGCGATTATCCGGATGTCGTCGATGCGGCGATCGCGGCGGGCGAGGCGGCGTTGGCGGAGCGAGTGCCAGGCGTATTGGGTCTGCATATCGAGGGGCCGCATTTGAACGTGGCGCGCAAGGGCATCCACGACGCCGCGCGGTTCGCTGTAATCGATGCCGAGGCGGTGGCGCGGCTTTCTGCACCGACGCGCGGGCGGCGGATCGTGACGCTGGCGCCGGAGTTGGCGGCGGCGGGGACCGTGCGGGCACTGGCTGATGAGGGTGTGCTGGTGTGCGCCGGGCATAGCGTGGCGGACTATGATGAGACGCGGGCGGCGCTGTGCGAGGGGCTGGCCGGGTTCACGCATCTGTTCAACGCGATGACGCAGTTCGGCAGCCGGGCGCCGGGGATGGTGGGCGCGGCGCTGGAGGATCGCGCGAGCCATTTTGGGCTGATTGTCGATGGGCTGCATGTCCACCCCGCCGCATTGCGCGTCGCGTTGCTGGCGCGGGGGATCGCGGGCGCGATGCTGGTGACCGATGCGATGCCGCCGGTGGGCGGGACGCGCGATGCGTTCACGCTGATGGGGCAGGCGATCCGGGTGGTCGACGGGACCTGTCGCGGGCCGGACGGGACGCTGGCGGGCTCCGCGCTGACGATGGTCGATGCGTTGCGCAATGCGATGGATATGCTGGGATGCGACATCGTCGACGCGTCGCGGATGGCGAGCGGCAATCCGGCGCGATTCCTGCGGATCGACGATGAGACCGGGACGATCGCGGCGGGGCTGCGCGCCGACTTGGTTCATATCGATGCGGAGCGGCAGGTGTGCGCGACGTGGATCGCGGGCCATTCTATGGACCACCGCGTATGACGGTGCGCGCGCCCGAACTGGGGATGATCGAGGGGCGGTTCGGGCGGGTCTGGAGCGTGGCCGAGCGAAGCCATGTCGTCGCGACGTTGGCCGGGGCGGGTTATGCGTTCTACCATTATGGTCCGAAGGGCGATCGGGCGCTGCGGCGGACGTGGCGGGTCGGGCATGATGCGGCGGAGACCGAGGCGCTGGTCCGGTTGTCGGCCGAGGTGCGCGCGGCGGGAATGCGGTTCGGCATGGCGATCACGCCGGTCGGGGCGACCCATCCGTTCGACGCCGAGGTGCGCGTGGACCTGGCGCGGCGGATCGCGGACCTGGATGCGATCGGGATCGACGATCTGGCGGTGCTGTTCGACGATCTGCGCGGCGACATGCCTGAACTGGCGGCGCGGCAGGTGGAGGTCGTAAACTTCTGCGCAGGACGCACGCGCGCGACGCGGGTCTATACCTGCCCGACCTATTATTCCGACGATCCGGTGCTGGACGTCGTGTTCGGGGTGCGGCCTCGCGACTATTTGCGCGATCTGGGGCGTGGGCTGGACCCGGCGGTGCAGGTGTACTGGACCGGCGAGGAGGTGTGTTCGCGCGAGATCGGCAGCGGGCATCTGGCGCGGGTGGCGGCGGAGCTGGGGCGGCCGGTGTGCCTGTGGGACAATTATCCGGTCAACGACGGTGCGCGGATGTCGCGGTTCCTGCACCTGCGGGCATTCAGCGGGCGGCCGGCGGGGATCGCGGCGCATCTGTCCGGGCATGCGATCAACCCGACGATCCAGGCCCATCTCGGGTGCCTGCCCGCGCTGACGTTGCCGATGTTGTACGTGCAAGGTGACGATTATGCCTATGGCGCGGCGTTCGGGGTGGCGGCGCGGGCTTTGCTGGGCGATGCGTTTGTGGAACTGTTGCAGCAGGATCTGCCCGCGTTGCAGGATGTCGGGCTCGATCGGCTGGGTGCGCGGCGCGATCGGTTGCGGGCGCGTTATGTGGGGATCGATCATTCGGCGGCGCGCGAGATCGTGCGCTGGCTGGACGGGGACGACCTGATGACCGACGACGAAGTGCAGACGCAGTAAGGTGACCGGCCCGACCCTCCGCGAGACGCAGCTTGTGATCGCGCTGCGTAGGCTGGTCGGGCGGCGGCATGTGCTGACCAAGGATCGGGCGACGGCGCGGTATCGGAAGGGATACCGGACCGGCGACGGGGCGGTGATCGCGGTGGTGCGGCCGGGGAGCCTGGTCGAGCTGTGGCGCGTGGCGCAGGCGTGCGTGGCGGCGGACGTGTCGATCATCGTGCAGGCGGCGAATACCGGGCTGACCGGTGGATCGACGCCGGATGGCGGGGACTATCCCGGCGGGCTGGTGCTGATCAGCACGACCCGGCTGGCCGGGCTGCATGTGATCCGCGGGGGTGAGCAGGTCGTCGCGCTGCCGGGGACGACGCTGTACGGGCTGGAACAGGCGTTGCGGCCTTATGGGCGGGAGCCGCATTCGGTGATCGGGTCGTCGTGCCTGGGCGCGTCGGTGATCGGGGGGGTGTGCAACAATTCGGGCGGTGCGCTGATCCGGCGCGGGCCGGCTTTTACGCAGCTGGCGCTGTTCGGACAGGTAGGGCCGGACGGGGTGTTGCGGCTGGTGAACCATCTCGGCATCGCGCTCGGCGATGCGCCGGAGACGGTCCTCGGGCGGCTCGATGCGTGGCAGTTGGATGATGCGGATGTGGCGGCGGCGGACGATCGCTGGGCGCATGATCACGGCTATGCCGCGCATGTCCGCGAGATCGACAGCGCTGCGCCGGCGCGGTTCAATGCCGATCCGCGGTGTCTGTTCGAGGCGGCGGGGAGTGCCGGCAAGCTGATCGTGTTCGCGGTGCGGCTGGACACGTTTGTGCGAGAAGAGGGCACGACGAGCTTCTACATCGGGACGAACGACCCGGACCGGCTGACCGAGCTGCGCCGCACGATGCTGCGCGATTTCGACACGTTGCCGATCGCGGGCGAGTATATGGACCGGACGGCGTTCGACGTGGCGGACCGTTATGGCCGCGACATGTTCGTGGCGATCGAGCGGCTCGGGACGGACCGGTTGCCGGCGTTGTTCGCGGCCAAGGCGCGGGTCGATCGGCTGCGCGAGGGGCTGAGCGACCGGGTGATGCAATGGGCGGGGCGGTTCCTGCCCGATCACCTGCCGCCGCGGATGCGGGCGTACCGCGAGCGGTTCGGCCATCACCTGATCCTGAAGGTGCCGCGCGAGCAGGTCGGGCCAGCTCGGGCGTTGCTGGCGCGGCTGTTTCCGGGCGATGCGGTGGCGGACCATTTCGTCTGTACGGAGGCGGAGGGTGCGAAGGCGTTCCTGCACCGCTTCGTCGCGGCGGGGGCGGCGGTGCGGTATCGCGCGGTGCACGGCGCGGAGGTCGAGGATATCGTGGCACTGGACGTGGCGTTGCCGCGCAATACGCGGGAGTGGGTCGAGACCTTGCCCGCGGAGCTGGAAAGCCAGGTGGTCCATGCGCTGTATTACGGGCACTTCTTCTGCCACGTGTTTCATCAGGATTATGTCGTGCGGAAGGGGACCGATCCGCTGGCGTTCGAGCATGCGGTGTGGGCGCTGCTCGATGCGCGTGGCGCGCAATACCCGGCCGAGCATAATGTCGGGCATCTGTACGTGGCGCGGCCGGCGCTGGCCGATTTCTATCGCGGGATCGATCCGCGCAACCAGTTGAACCCCGGCATCGGCCAGACGGCGCGTGGGCGCGGCTGGCAGGACGCGACCGTGGAGGGAGATCCGGCATGACCTATTATATCGGCATCGATGCGGGGGGCAGTAATTGCCGGGCGCGGTTGGTCGACGCGGACGGGCGCGTGATCGGGCAGGGTCGCGCGGGGGCGGCGAATGCCGGGATCGGGATCGAGGCGCTGTACGCGACGCTGATGGCGACAGCGGGGCAGGCGATCGACGAGGCGGGATTGTCGGAGGTGGAGCGCGCCACGATCCGCGCGGGTATGGGCATTGCCGGGATCACGCGGATGGGGATGCGGGCGGCGCTGGAGGCGCGCGACTTCGGCTTCGCATCGGTGGCGTTCGCGACCGATGCGCAGATCGCCAATCTGGGCGCGCATGGCGGGCAGGACGGGGCGATCCTGATCATCGGGACGGGGAGCGCGGCGAAGCTGCGGATCGATGGGGAGGACTTCACGATCGGCGGCTACGGCTTTCCGATTTCGGACGAGGGGAGTGCGGCGGCGCTGGGGCTGAGCGCGATGCGGCATGCGTTGCGGGCGCTCGACGGGCGGACGCGCAAGACGCCGTTGAGCGCGGCGGTGACCGAGCAGTTCGAGCATGACACGGCGCGGGCGATCGCCTGGATGGATCAGGCGACGCCGCGCGATTACGGCATGTTCGCGCCGCTGGTGATGGATTATGCCGAGGCGAACGACCCGATCGCCCGGTCGATCGTGGAACAGGCGGCAAGCCATATCGAGCGGTTCATCGAGACGATCTTCGAACGCGGGGTTGCGCGGTGTACGCTGGTGGGCGGTCTGGCACCGCGGATGAGTCCGTGGTTGCGCGCGCGGACGGTTGCGCGGTTGAGCGCGCCGCTGGGCGATACGCTGGACGGTGCGCTCAGGTTGGCCGGGTATTCGGGGGCTGCTTAGGGTTCTGATGTCTGGCGGGGATTGATACGGCGGGTGGGACCCGTCCTTCGATACGGGTCTTCGGCTTCGCTCAGCTACTCAGGAGGAGCGGTTTTTTGGGGATACGTACAGTTCCGTTTGGTTCGAGCTTGTCGAGAACGGCGGGGAGTTCTCGACAAGCTCGAACCAAACGGGGTTGGAGGTTGGCTTGAGTTCGCCGACCTAGCTGCCTGACACTCATCCCGCCCTTCTGTTTATCGACATGCTGTTGCACCTAGGCCCCGGCCTTCGCCGGGGCACGTTGGCGGGCGGGGGCGGGGTTACTTGCCCGCTTTGTCCAGCGTCTGCGCGGCCAGGCGGACGGTGGCGGTCTGGACCACGTCGTTTGCCGACGTCGCGAGCATGACCTTGTAGTCGCCCGCCGCGATGCGCCAGCCGTGGGTGGTGGTGTCGTAGGTGGCGAGCAGGCGGGGGTCGATGGTCAGCGATACCGTTTCGTTGGCGCCGGGAGCCAGCGCGACCTTGCGGAAGCCGCCGAGGCGCTTGGGGGCTTCCCAGCCGGCACCGGCAACGTAGAGCTGCGCGACGGTCTTGCCGGCCACCGCGCCGGTGTTGCGGACCTGGAAGCTGGCCTTGACGGTCTTGCCGTCGGGCGAGGCGGCCAGCCCGCTCATGGCGAAGCTGGTGTAGGACAGGCCGTAGCCGAACGGGAACAGCGGTTTCGCGCCGGTCCGGTCGAACCATTTGTAGCCGATCGCCGCACCCTCGATGTCGTAATTGCCCATCGGGTGCGCGTCGCGGTCGAGCTTGGGATCGCCCTCCAGCTTCGGACGCGGAAGTTGCGCGACGGAGGCGGGGAAGGTGGCGGGGAGGTGGCCGGACGGGTTCACCTCTCCGGTCAGGACGCGGGCGATCGCCTCGCCGCCGGCGGTGCCCGGATACCACGCCTCCAGCACCGCACCGACGTTCGACAGCCAGGGCATGAGCACGGGGCCGCCGGTTTCGAGCACGACGACCGTCTTGCGGTTGGCGCGGGCCACGGCGGCGATCAGCGCGTCCTGCTTGTCCGGCAGGTTGAGGTCCGGCACGTCGAGCGATTCACCGGTCCACTGTTCGCCGAACACGATCACGACATCGGCCTTGCGCGCCGCAGCGGTGGCGGCGGCGACGTCCTTGCCGTCGAGATAGGTGACGGTGGCGCTCGTGCGCGCCTGCAAAGCCTTCATCGGCGAGGAGGCGTGGTAGAGCTTGGGACCGGGGAAGCCGCTGGGGTAGGCATCCGGCACGACGAGGCCGTTGGTGGGCGCGTTGTAAGAATAGACCTGAGACGAACCGCCGCCCGACAGCACGCCGAGATCGGCATGCGCGCCGATCAGCAGGATCGATCGGGCGGTCTTGGCCAGCGGCAGCAGGCCGGGCGTGTTCTTGAGGAGGACGATGCCTTCCTCGGCATCGGTGCGGGTCACGGCGGCGTGGGCGGCATAGTCGATCGTCGTCGCGCGGTCGCCCTGCACCGGCGTGTCGAGCGCACCGACCGAGACCATCCCCCACAGCACACGGCGCGCCATGTCGTTGGCGCGGGCCTCGGTCACATGGCCGTTGTTGACCGCTTCGCGCAGTGCGTCGGCGAAATAGGCGCTGCGATCGAACGCCCAGCCGGATTGCTGGTCGAGCCCGGCGTTGGCCGCCTCGCTGGTCGAGTGGGTCGCGCCCCAATCGGACATGACATAGCCCTTGAAGCCCCAGTCGGTCTTCAGCACGGTGTTGAGCAACCAGTTGTTTTCGCACGCGTATGCGCCGTTGACGCGGTTGTAGGCGCACATGACCGAGCCGGGCTGGCCGACCTCGTTGGCGATCTGGAACGCCAGCAGGTCGGACTGGCGCGCGGCCTGTTCGCCGATGCGGTGGTCCATCGTGAAGCGGTTCGTCTCCTGACCGTTGAAGGCATAATGCTTCATCGTCGACACGACGTGCTGCGACTGGATGCCCTTGATCTCGTGCCCCGTGATGACGCCGGCGAGCAGCGGATCCTCGCCGCCATATTCGAAGTTGCGGCCGTTACGCGGTTCGCGGAGCAGGTTCATCCCGCCCGCGAGCATGATGTTGAAGCCCGAGAGATGCGCCTCGTTCCCGATCATCGCGCCGCCGGCCTCGGCGACCTCCGGGTTCCAGGTGGCGGCGGTGGCGATGCCGGCCGGCAGCGAGGTGCGCAGCCGCGGCGTCGGCCCGCGCTGGCTGGCGACGCCGACACCGGCGTCGGTCTGCCACTGGTTGGGGATGCCGAGCCGCGGGATGCCGGGGACGATGCCGGCCGATCCGGGCAAGCCGTCCTTGGGATAGGCCCAGTTCTTGGTCGGCGTTTTCAGCCAGTCGGCGCTGGTTGCGAAATAGCCGAAGGTGAGTTGGAGCTTCTCGTCGAGCGTCATCTCCTTCAGCAGCAGGTCGACGCGCGCGTCCGGGGTCAGCGTGGCGTTCATCCAGGGGCGCGCGGCGGGACCGTCGGTCCGCGCCGCGGCGGCGGTGGGGGCGTTATTGGTGGTCTGCGCACCGGCCGCGGACGCAACGGCGAGGCAGGCGAGGGCGGCGCCGCCAAGCGTGGTGCGGGCCAAGGCGCGGCGAGGTGCGTCGGTCATCAATAGTCTCCCCCTGGAATGCCATTTATGGCTTGTCCCGGTCTCTTTATCGCCTGCGACGGTTGCCGCCAAGACCGCCGGATCAGATCGGCATGCCGGGGGGGATCGCGGGCACGGCGCGGCCGCCCTTGCCGATTTCGCGCATGAGGGCGTCGTCGTCGCGCAGGGTGGCGGCGATGCTGCGCGACCAGGCGGCGTCTTCGTCGGTGCCCTTGGCGGTGGCGAACCGATCGGCCAGCGCCGTAAGGCGGCCGTCGAGGATAGCGGCGACGTCGATCGAGGTGACGGGATCGCGCGCGGTGCGGGCCATCGTCATGATCGTGCGATGCGCGACGCGGCGGCCGACCGCGGTGCGGCGATCGTCGATCGCGGCGCGGGTCAGGCGGTCGAGCAGGTCGTCGAGCCCGAGCAGCGCTGGGTTGCGGTCATGCTGGAGCCGGACACGCGTCAGTCGGCTGGGGGCGAGCAGCGTTTCGAGCGTCACCTGTGCCGCGACGTCGGCGGCGACCAGCGGGTCGAACACCGCGCCACCGGCGTTGCCGAACACCTCCGTATCGAACTGCGGATCGGCGCGGCCGTTGACGCCGGACGAGAGCATAAGCGCGAGCGGGCCGGGGATGGCGAGTTCGCGTTCGGACAGCGTGGCGAGCAGCGCGTCGAGGGCCGCGGATTGCTTGTCGGCCGCGGCGGGGGTCGGTTCGGGGCTGCCGCCGCCCGCGACCGCGTAGCTGTAGTCGACGCCGCCGATCAGCTTGCCGACCGCGGCGATCTCGTACCGGTGGAGCAGCCAGACGGGGACGAACTTGCGGCGGAGGTTGGCGAGCGGTTCGCCCGCGCGGAGGACGCCGGGGCCGAAGTTGGCGAGCGCGACGCGGCGGACGGCCATCATCTGGGTCAGGTCGGGGGCCTCGTCCGCGCCCTCCGTCCAGAGATTGTCGTTCGGGACGGCGAGATCGCTGGAGCGACCGTCGATGTCGGTCAGGAAGCGCAGGTTCGATGCGGCGGCGGCCTTCCGCGCGGCGTCCGCGTTCACGTCGACGCCCGGCTTGGGCTGTCCGTAGAGCCAGTCGACGGTGTATTTGTCCCAAGTGCCGATGCCCGTCGCGTACGCGTCCGACAGGTCGATCCGGCCGTCCTTCAGCGTCATGCGCGCGAAGGGATAGTCCATGACCGAGGTGCGGTCCTGCGTACTCGCGGCGAAATTGTGGACGAAGCCGATCGCGTGGCCGACCTCGTGCGCGCCGAGTTGGCGGATGCGGTCGAGCGAGACGCGGATCGGGTCGTTCGGGCCGTTGGTGCCGGTCTGGTTCGCCCCGACGAGCGCCTCGAACAGGATGATGTCCTGGCGCAGGCGCAACCCTTCGAGCACGACATTGCCCTTGATGATCTCTCCCGTGCGCGGGTCGATGACGCCGCCGCCATAGGACCAGCTGCGCGTCTGGCGCTCCGTCCAGTTGACGATGTTGTAGCGGACGTCCTGCGGATCGACGCCGGGCGGCAGGATGCGGACCTGGAACGCGTCGATATAGCCCGCCGCGTCGAACGCCTGGTTCCACCACGCGACGCCTTCGGCCAGCGCTGTGCGGATCGGTTCCGGCGCGCTGTTGTCGATGTAGAAGACGATCGGTTTGCGGACGCGCGAGCGGGCGGCGGCGGGATCGAGCTTCTCCAGCCGGAAGTGGTTGGCATGTTGCAGCAGGATATCGTCGCCGAGCGGCGTGCCGAAATCATAGACCTGCGTCGCGTGCGCGCCGGAGCGGATGTCGAACCGCCGCGGCACGAAGCCCGGTGCGGGCAGCCGGACGAGCGAGTGGTGGACGGTGAAGCTGACCTGGCGACCGTCGGGGGCAATGGTGTCGACCTCGTCCCCCGGACTATCGGAGGCGTAGGTCTGGACCGCCTCCAGTTCGATGTTGTCGGGAAAGACCCGGACCGAGGCGGGGTCGGCGGCGCTGAGCGCGTCGACGAGCTTGAAGCCCTTGGCCTGTTCGTTCAGCGCGCCGGCGATGTTGAGGACGTCGTGGGTGAGGAGCGGGGCGATGTCGATCGTGACGCCGCCGGCGGGCGTGGTTGCGACGATATCGACGAGTTCGATCAGGCTGGTCGGGAAGCTTTCACGCACGCCGCGGGCGATGTCGGGGCCGCCGGCCGCGGTGTAGCGCGGGTTTTCGAACACGACCGCGATCTTCCGGCCCAGCCGGCGGAAGGCCAGCAACTGCGTCGGCGACAGCATGCCGTGGTCGAGCCGGATCGGCGCGGAGCCGAGCCCGGTCTTGAGCGTGGCGGAATAAAGGAATCGGCCCATCGTGCCGTCCGCGGCGGGCGCGGGCAGAGTCAGCAGGATGCGGCCGGTGGCCTGATCGACGGAGGTCGGGAGCAGCGCGCCGTCGGGGCTGGATTTGACGACGGTCGGCTGCGTGGCGGCTGGCGTGGCAGTCACGCCGGCGGCGGCGAGCGCGAGTGCGGCAGTGCCGTGTCGCCAGCTGCGTGCGAATGTCGTCATGGCCTGTGTCCCCCCGTGCGCATGGAGGGGACAGGGTACAGGTTGGGGGCGTCGAGGATAGTCGTTATCGCAGGACTGCTACGGCGATCGGCCCCGAATTGTTGCCATCAGATGGTGCGGGCGGTGGTCGCCCGGTCTGGATGGTTGGGCATGAAGGGAGCTGCGCCTGCATCATAGGAGGCAGGCCGTGGCGATGAGGAGCGACCATGCTTCAACCGGGACGGGGCGGGAACTGACATTGCCACTGAGTGCGGATCAACGACGCGCAAGGCCCAAACACCGTCGACAATGCCGATTTTCTCCCCGCAAACTTTTATCTCTACCAATCCGGTTGTGAATGATGCCATCATCTCTTCCGGAGGCCGTTTGCCTCCGACCCGCTCCCCTCACGACGTCGGGCCGTGACGGGGGGCGGGTCACGCTGCGTGTATGACCAGGGGGCCTACCATGACATTCCGAACCATCCTTTGCGCCGGCTCGGCACTCACCGCGTTCGCCCAGCCAGCCTCCGCCGCGCAACCGGTCACCACTGAACCAGCCGCACCGACACCATCCGCGGCAACCCCGGACGCAACCACGCCCAACCCGCTCGACATCCTCGTCACCGCCCGCCGCCGCAGCGAGAATGTGCAGAGTGTCCCGCTCGCCATCTCGGTCGTCGACGCGCGCGCGCTGGAGGCCACCGGCAGCTTCAACGTCGCCAAGCTCACCCAGCTACAGCCGTCGCTGCAATTCTATTCGACCAACCCGCGCAACTCCGCCGCCAACATCCGCGGGCTCGGCGCGCCGTTCGGCCTCACCAATGACGGCATCGAACAGGGCGTCGGCGTCTATATCGACCAGGTCTACAACAGCCGCATCGCGGCTGCGACGTTTGACTTTCTCGACGTCGAACAGGTCGAGGTGCTGCGCGGGCCGCAGGGCACGCTCTACGGCAAGAACACCACCGCCGGCGCGATCAACATCACCACGCGCGCCCCCAGTTTCGAATATGAGGGCCGCGCCGAGGCCACCGTCGGCAATCTCGGCTTCGTCCAGGCCAAGGCATCGGTCTCCGGCCCGCTGATCGCCGACACACTCGCGATCCGCCTCGCGGCCTCGACCACCGAGCGCAAAGGCACGATCTACAACGTCACCAGCGGCCGGCGCGTCAACGAACAGGACAATCTCGGCTTCCGCGGCTCACTTCTCTGGCGCGCGACCGACGCGCTGAAGCTCACGCTCTCCGGCGACTATAACCGCCAGAACCCGGAATGTTGTGCGCAGATCTACGTCCGGACCGGCGCCACGCAACGCCCGCTCAACCGCCAGTTCGCCGGCCTCGCCGCCGCGTTAGGCTATGCCCCGCCCAGCACCAACGCGTTCGACCGGGTGACCGATCTCGACACGCCACTCGACGCGTTCCAGGAGATCGGTGGTGCCTCGCTGCGCGCGGAATGGGATGTCGGGCCGGGCACGCTGACCTCGGTCTCCGCCTGGCGCTTCTGGAACTGGCAGCCGTCCAACGACCGCGACTTCACCGGCCTGCCGATCACGACACGGTCGAACAACCCGTCGAAGCAGGACCAATATTCGCAAGAACTGCGCTACGCCGTGTCGGGCGACCGCATCGACTATGTCGCCGGCCTGTTCGCCTATCACCAGGAACAGCACACCACCGGCGTGCAGGAACAGGGCGCCGCCGCCAGCCGCTGGCTGCTCAACCCGACCAGCGCGAACGCGAACAACCCCGCGGTGCTGAACGGCCTGACCTCGTCCAACGACATCCTGTTCAAATCCACCAGCCTCGCCGCGTTCGGGCAGGTCAGCTGGAAGGTCACCGACCGGCTGAAGCTGCAACCCGGCCTGCGCGTCAATTACGACCGGAAGTCCGGCAACTATGTCTCGGTCGTGACGAACGGGCAGGGGGTCGCGATCGACTGCACTGTCATCCCGTCGACCAACACGATCCTGCGCGATCAGTGCGCGACGCTGCCGCCGCAAAGCTACAATCCGAAATTCGCCGACTGGAACGTGTCGGGCGACTTCACCGCCTCTTACGAATTCGCGCGGGATGTGCTCGGCTACGCGACCTATGCGAAGAGCTTCAAGTCCGGCGGCATCAACCTCGCTGGCCTGCCGCTTGATGCGAACAACCGCCCGATCCTCGCCACCCAGACGGTGAAGCCCGAGAACGTCAACCATTACGAACTCGGCCTCAAGACCCAGCTGTTCGATCGCCGCGCGACGTTCAACCTGGCCGCCTTCTGGACCGAGATCGGCAATTATCAGGCCACCGTCACCAACGGCCAGCTCGGCGTGCTGCGCGGCTACCTCGCCAACGCCGACAAAGTCCGGGTCCGCGGGATCGAGGCGGATTTCTTCATGCGGCCGAGCGAGCGGCTGACCGTCTATGCCAGCGGCGCCTTCACCGATCACGAGTACGTCAAGTTCGTCGACGCCCCGTGCCCGCCCGAACTGTCCGGCGGCACGACGGTCACCGCCGGCCAGACGCCCAGCGCCCCCGGCACGCCCGGTGGCCTCAGCCCCGCCAACTGCGACATCTCCGGCCAGTGGTTGCCCGGCATCTCGAAATGGGCCGCCTCCTACGGCGCGGAATACAACATCCCGGCGAGGTTCTTCGGGCGGGAGGGGCAGGTCTACGCGGCGTTCGACGGCAACTACCGCTCGAAATTCTCGTCCAATCCCTCGCGCTCCGCCTACACCGACATCGCGGGCTACGCGGTCGCGAACTTCCGCGCGGGCGCGCGTGTGGCGGAGGGCTGGGACGTGTTCGGCTGGGTCCGCAACGCGCTCGACAAGAACTATTACGACATCCTCGCCACCCAGTCGGGCAGCACCGGCCTGATCGTTGGCCAACCCGCCGATCCGCGCACCTACGGCCTGACCGTTAAGACGCGCTTCTAGATCGGTAAGGCCACAAGCCGCGAACACAAAAAAGGGGGCCCCGCGGGACCCCCTTTCGCTTCGTAGCAAGGCTGACGAAGATCAGTCTTCGCGCGTCAGGAACGCGGGTGCGAAGGTCGTCTCTTCGTTGCTGCCGCCGCGATCCGGACGGTCGCCGTCGTTGCGGTCGCGGCGCGGGCCACGGTCGCCACCACGGTCGCCGCCGCCGCCGCCACGCGGGCCGCGATCGTTGCGGTCGCCGCCGCCACCGCCGCCACGCGGGCCACGGCCACCATCACGGTCGCCACCGCCACCGCCGCCTTCACGGCGCGGGCCGCGATCCGGACGGTCGCCGGCTTCGCGCGGCGGACGGGTGTCCTCCAGCTCGGCACCGGTTTCCTGATCGACGACGCGCATCGACAGGCGCACCTTGCCGCGCTGGTCGATCTCGAGGACCTTGACCTTCACGTCCTGCCCTTCGGACAGCACGTCGGAGACCTTGGCCACCCGCTCGTTCTTGATCTCGGACACATGGACCAGACCGTCCTTGCCGCCCATGAAGTTCACGAACGCGCCGAAGTCGACCAGGTTAACGACCTTGCCGTCGTAGATCTTGCCAATCTCGGCTTCCAGCGTGATGCCTTCGATCCACTTGCGCGCGGCCGCGATCTTCTCGGGGTCGGACGATGCGATCTTGATCGTGCCGTCGTCCTCGATGTCGACCTTCGCGCCGGTGGTGGCGACGATCTCGCGGATCACCTTGCCGCCGGTGCCGATGATCTCGCGGATCTTCTCCTTGGGCACCGTCATCGTCTCGATCCGCGGCGCGTGCGCCGACAGCTCGGTCCGGGTGGTGTCGAGCGCCTTGGCCATCTCCTCCAGGATATGGGCACGGCCCTCATGCGCCTGCGCGAGCGCGACCTTCATGATCTCCTCGGTGATGCCGGCGATCTTGATGTCCATCTGCAGGCTGGTGATGCCCTCGGACGTGCCAGCGACCTTGAAGTCCATGTCGCCGAGATGATCCTCGTCGCCGAGGATGTCGGAGATCACGGCGAAGTCCTTGCCTTCCAGGATCAGGCCCATCGCGATGCCGGACACCGGACGCTTCAGCGGAACGCCCGCATCCATCATCGCCAGCGAACCGCCGCAGACCGTCGCCATCGACGAGGAGCCGTTGCTCTCCGTGATGTCGGACAGCACGCGGATCGTGTACGGGAACTCTTCCTTGGTCGGCAGGACCGGGTTCAGCGCGCGCCAGGCGAGCTTCCCGTGGCCGATCTCGCGACGGCCGGGCGCGCCGAAGCGGCCGACTTCACCGACCGAGTAGGGCGGGAAGTTGTAGTGCAGCATGAAGCGCTCGTAATGCAGCCCGTTCAGGCCGTCGATCATCTGCTCCGCATCGGCGGTGCCGAGCGTCGTGGTGACGATCGACTGCGTCTCGCCGCGGGTGAAAAGTGCCGAGCCATGCGCGCGCGGCAGGAAGTGGACCATCGATTCGATCGGGCGCACGGTCTTCGTGTCGCGTCCGTCGATGCGGCGGCCTTCCTTCAGGATCGCCGTGCGGACGATGTCGCCTTCCAGCTTCTTGCCCAGCTTGTTCGCTTTCAGGCGCGTCAGTGCATCGGCATCCTTGAAATGCTCGTGCATCGCCTTCTTGGCTTCGGCGATCGCGGCGACGCGGTCAGCCTTGCCGGTCAGCTTGTAGGCCTTTTCGAGCCCATTGCCGATCAGCTTCTTGACCTGCTTCTTCAGGTCGCTCGCGTCCTCAGCAACCGGCAGCTCCCACGGATCCTTCGCGGCCTTTTCGGCCAGATCGATGATGCCGTCGATGACCAGCCGGCTGGCGTCGTGTGCGAACACGACGGCACCGAGCATGACGTCTTCCGACAGCTCCTTTGCTTCGGACTCGACCATCATCACCGCGCCATGCGTGGCGGCGACGATCAGGTCCAGATCGCTGTCCTTGATCGCCTCGTTCGACGGGTTGAGGATGTACTCGCCGTCCTTGTAACCGACGCGGGCGCAGCCGATCGGACCCATGAAGGGCAGGCCGGAAATGGTGAGCGCGGCCGACGCGGCGATCATCGCCAGGATGTCGGGCTCGTTCTCGCCGTCATAGCTCAGAACCTGGCAGATGACGTTGATTTCGTTGTAAAAACCTTCCGGGAACAGCGGGCGGATCGGACGATCGATCAGGCGGCTGGTCAGCGTTTCCTTCTCGGTGGCGCCACGCTCACGCTTGAAGAAGCCACCCGGGATGCGGCCGGCGGCGCTGTACTTTTCCTGGTAGTGGACGGTGAGCGGGAAGAAGTCCTGCCCGTCCTTGACCGACTTGGCGGCGGTGACCGCGCACAGCACGACCGTCTCGCCGAGCGTCGCGAGGACCGCGCCGTCGGCCTGGCGGGCAACGCGGCCCGTTTCCAGGGTCAGCGTCTGGCCGCCCCACTGGATTTCGCTCTTCTGGATATCGAACATTCGGTTTCCTCAGGATTTCCGGCACGCCCGATGCGGCCGGGGCCTCTATCCGACCCCATTTGGGTCGGTGCGGACGATGACCGGCCCGCGCGGTTCGGGATGCCCAGGGGGCCCCCTGTGGACGATGGCCGGATTGCCGTTCGTCCTATCTGCGGTCGTCCGTACCCCGCGTAGGCGGTAGTTCCGATCGACCGTGGAACTGGATCCCCGCATGCCGCGGGGATATGAAAAAGGCGCCTTTCGGCGCCTTTTCCTTACTTGCGGAGGCCGAGCTTGCCGATGAGATCGGTGTAGCGCTGCGCATCCTTCTTCTTCAGGTAATCGAGCAGGCTGCGACGGTTGTTCACCATCATCAGCAGGCCGCGGCGGGAGTGGTTGTCCTTCGCGTGGCCCTTGAAATGCTCGGTCAGGTTGACGATCCGCTCGGTCAGGATCGAAATCTGGACCTCGGGGCTGCCCGTGTCGCCTTCGCTGCGGCCATGTTCGGCGATGAGGGCGGTCTTGCGTTCTGCGGTGATCGTCATGCTATGTCCTCGACATCGACTAAATTGAAACCGCGCACGACCCGTATCCCGCTTTCGCCCTGTTCGACCAGCGCCACGGGGGTGCCGGCGTCGAGCGCGAGGTGCAGGCCGGGTGGTACGGCGATCCCGATCAGCTTGCGCCCCTGGCGGAGCGCACCTGCCTGATCGGGGGTGACGGAAAAGGCCGGGATGTCGTCCAGCCCCGCCGTCAACGGCAGGAGTGCATGATGCACGGCGCGGTCCTGTCCCAGATCGGCCAGTTTGTCCAGCGATATCGCCTGACCCAGCACGAACGGCCCGGCCTTGGTGCGCCTGAGCATGGTGACATGGCCGACGGTCCCGAGCGCCTCGGCAATGTCCCGCGCGAGGCTCCGGATATAAGTGCCCTTCGACACACGCGCGGTGAGACTGATCTCCGATAGTCCCTCAACCCCGTCCATCCCGAGCGCAGTCGAGGCACCCTCAGGCGGAGCCACAACCTCGAGCGCATGCACAGTAACGCCACGCGTCTTGATCTCGAACGTCTCGCCCGCCCGCGCCCGATCATAGGCGCGCTCCCCGTCGATCTTGATCGCACTATACGCCGGCGGCACCTGCTCGATCGGCCCGGTAAAGCGCGGCAGCACCGCCAGCAACTCAGGCAAAGTCGGCCGCACGTCGGACGTCGCAACGACCTTGCCCTCCAGATCGATCGTATCGGTCGCCGTCCCAAACGCGATCGTGAAGTCGTACGCCTTGTCCGCATCGAGCATCCGCCCGGCCAGCTTCGTCGCCTCGCCCAGCGCGATCGGCAGCACGCCTGTGGCCAGCGGGTCGAGCGTGCCGCCATGGCCCACCTTCACCTTCGCATAGCCGCCGCTTCGCAGCGCCCGCTTCACCGCCGACACGATCTGCGTCGATCCGGGGCCGAGCGGCTTGTCGATCACCAGCCAGCCGTTCACGAAGGCGACCACTCGTCCGCCAGGATCGAATAGACCGCGGTGTCGCGGACGTGGCCGGTCCAGGTAATCCGCTCGCGCCGCAACACGCCCTCCCGCACTGCGCCCAGCTTCTCGACCGCCGCCATCGACCGGCCGTTGCGCAGGTCGACACGGAACGCGATCCGGTGAAAGCCCGCCTCGATCGCACGGCCGATGAGCAGATGCTTGATCCGCCGGTTCAGCCCGGTCCCACGCGCCGCCGGCGTCAAGTAAGTGCCGCCGATGTCCACCGCACGGTTCGCGATGCTGATGTTCAGATAACCCGACATGCCGACCATGACGCCATCGGCGAACAGCGCGAACGGCCGCCGCCCCTGATCGGCGCGCATCGCGGCGAAACTCTCGTCGAACCGGTCCGGCGCGTAGGACACCGGATAGATGTCCCATACCGGATCGTCCGCGGGGCACAGCGCGCGGAGCGGTTCGCGGTGCGCGTCCTCCAGCTGTTCAAGATGCAGCCCGGGCGCATCGATCGGCTCGATAAGGCGGTTCAGGTCAGCCTGCACGGCTTTGCTCCATATAATGGCGCCGGCACAGCGCGACATAGCGATCGTTCCCGCCGATCTCGGTCTGATCCCCGTCGCGCACCCCGCGCCCGCCCGCATCGACGCGCAGGTTCATCGTCGCCTTCCGCCCACACGCGCAGATCGCCTTGATCTCGGTCAGCGTGTCCGCCAGCGCGAGCAGATGCGCGCTCCCCTCGAACAACTCCCCCCGAAAATCGGTGCGTAGCCCGTAGGCGAGTACCGGTATCCCGACCTCGTCGCAAACCTGCGCCAACTCCAGAACCTGCGCCCGCGTCAAAAACTGCGCCTCGTCCACCAGCACGCAGGCGAGCGGGGTCGCCGCATGCTGCGCCTCGACACACGCGCGGATCGCGGTCTCGCGATCGAACGTCATGGCGGGCGCGCACAACCCGATCCGCGACGTAATCATCCCGGCCGCGTACCGGTCATCCAGCGCCGCGGTGAACAACATCGTCTCCAACCCCCGCTCGCGATAATTAAAGCTCGACTGCAACAGGATCGTCGACTTCCCCGCATTCATCGACGCGTAGTAGAAATACAGCTTCGCCATCAGGACACGCCCAATGTTTCGACAGGCAGGGGGGCGTCTTCGCCGGCTCCGCGTGCCAGCGACCGGTCGAACGTTACGAAGCCGCTCATGTGGCGCGCCGCGACCAGATGGATCATGTCCGCGAAGTCTGCACCTTCGGCGAGGCGGCCCGCCGCCCAGCGAACCATCGCGGCTTCCTCGACATCCAGGCCGTCCAGATCGGTCAGCACCGTCAGAACCTCGGCCGTCCGCTCTCGCCTCCAGCCATAGGCGCTCCGCAGGACCCATTCGACCTCGATCAGGACGGTCAGCGAAACGTGCAGAACCTCGTTCTGTAGGAGCGTCTGGACCTCGCGCACCTGAGCCTTGTCATCCGCGACGATCAGCCGCAGGACGACATTCGTATCGACAGACCTCATTCGCGGCCCTTCGCCGTGAACATGGCGTCGACCGCAGAGTTCATTTCCTCGATCGTCACCGCCGGACCTTCATGCCGCGGTATGCGCCGCCGGAACTCCGCGTAGCTGATCTTCCCGCGCGCCGGCTCGGCGGCCTGCAGGACGATGCGGCGGCCCTCCCGAACAATGTCGAGGAACTCGCCAGGTTCGAGTTGCAGTGCATCCCGAATGTCCTTCGGAATGACGATCTGTCCCTTCGACGACAATCTGGTGCGCGCGTTCATATTGGTAAGATACGTCTTACCAGTGAACCGGTCAATCGGACCCCAAGTCTCGGGCAATATGGGGGTCACGCAGCAGTGCATCGATATGGCTGCCTTCGTCGAAGCTTTCGTCCGACAGGAACTTCAGCTTCGCCGCGAACCGTGCGTTCACGCGGCGCGCGACTTCGCTCTGGAGATAGGCGGTGTTGGTGCGCAGCGCCTTCAGGATCACCGCCTCGTCCGCCTCGCCCAGCGTCTTCACGAACGCGGTCGCGTGGCGCAGGTCGGGGGACATCCGCACCTCGGTTACCGAAATGCTGTGCTTGGTCAGCACGTCGTCATGCACGTCGCCGCGCATCAGCACCTCGGACAGCGCATGGCGCACCTGTTCGCCCACGCGGAGCGCCCGGACCGACCGGCCTTCGGATGTTTCGGTGGGGCGCATGGCGGTACTCCAGTCAGTCGTGACGCCGCGGGGGCATCAGCAGCGTCATCAGGATCATCATCCCGCTGAACAACAGGTGGATCGGCGCGAACGCGATCCGGGCAAGCAGGGTGACGGGATCACGCTTGAGCATGACCCCCATCTAGCCGGACACCATTCGTCCGTCATCCCGGCAACCGGGATGACGGACGGAACAGAGCGGCAAACGCGAAGCGCTTACAGCGTGCGTTCGCGCTCTTCGACCTCGAACGTCTCGACGATGTCGCCCGCCTTGATGTCGGTCGACCCTTCGATCGTGATACCGCACTCCAGACCTGCGCGCACTTCCGGCACGTCGTCCTTGAACCGGCGGAGCGACGAGATCGACCCGTTGTAGATGATGACGTCGTCGCGCAGCACGCGGGCACGCAGCTTCTGGCGGATATAGCCTTCGACCACGAGCAGACCCGCTGCCTTGCCATGCTTGCCCGCCGAGAAGACCTCGCGGATTTCGGCACGACCGACGACATGCTCCAGATACTCCGGCCCAAGCTGCCCGGCCATCGCGGCGCGGATCTCGTCCAGCAGGTCGTAGATGACGTCGTAATATTTGAGCGCCACGCCGTCCCGCGTCGCCAGTTCGCGTGCCTTGCTGTTCGCACGCACGTTGAACCCGATGATCGGGGCACGCGACGCCGCCGCCAGCGACACGTCGCTTTCGGTGATGCCGCCCACGCCCGAATGCAGGATCCGGACCTGGATGAGGTCAGTCGAGATCTTGTTGAGCGATGCCACGATCGCTTCGACCGAGCCCTGCGCATCCGCCTTGACGACCAGCGGGAACTGCTGCGCCTGCTTTTCGCGGAGTGCCGAGAACATCGTCTCGAGATTGGCCGGGGCCGACGTGGTCCGCTTCTGCTGGATCACGCTGGCACGGTAATCCGCGACTTCACGCGCACGCGCCTCATTCTCGACCACCGACAGCGGATCACCCGCCGACGGCACGCCGGTCAGACCCAGCACCTGCACCGGCATCGACGGAAGCGCGAGCTTCACGTTCTTGCCCTTGTCGTCGATCAGCGCGCGGACCTTGCCGCTCTCGGCACCCACCACGAAGATGTCGCCGACGCGCAGCGTGCCGCGCCCGACCAAGACGGTCGCAACCGCACCACGGCCCTTGTCGAGCGTCGCTTCCACCACGGTACCCTCGGCCGGACGATCCGGGTTGGCACGCAGTTCGAGCAAGTCGGCCTGCAGCTCGATCTTGTCGATCAGCTCCTCCAGCCCGGTCTTCTTGGTCGCGGAAACCTCCACGTCCTGGACGTCGCCGCCCATTTCCTCGACCTGCACGTCGTACTGCAGCAGCGCCTGGCGGATCTTGGACGCATCCGAACCCGGCTTGTCCATCTTGTTGATCGCCACGATCATCGGCACGCCCGCGGCGCGAACATGGCTGATCGCCTCGATCGTCTGCGGCCGCATGCCGTCGTCGCCGGCCACCACCAGCACGACGATGTCGGTGATGTTGGCGCCGCGCGCACGCATGTCACTGAACGCTTCATGGCCCGGCGTGTCGAGGAACGTGATCTTGTTCCCCGACTTCACTGTCACCTGATAGGCGCCGATATGCTGGGTGATCCCGCCCGCTTCGCCCGATGCGACGTTCGCACCGCGCAGCGCGTCGAGCAGCGAGGTCTTGCCGTGATCGACATGGCCCATGATCGTGACGACCGGCGGACGCGTGACCTGCGTGTCGTCGGAATCGACTTCCTCGTGGCTCGTCAGGTCGATGTCGCTGTCCGACACGCGGTTGATGTTGTGGCCGAACTCGGTGACCAGCAGCTCCGCCGTATCCTGGTCGATCGTCTGCGTGATCGTGACGGGCATGCCCATCTTGAACAGCGCCTTGACCAGGTCGGCCCCGCGTTCCGCCATGCGGTTCGCCAGTTCCTGCACGGTGATCGCTTCCGGCACGTTCACGTCGCGAACCTGCTTGATCGACGGACCGCTGTTGCCCGACCCCTTGGCCTTCTCGCGGCTGCGCTTCAGCGCGGCGAGCGAGCGGGTGCGGGCGCTGGCACCATCGTCCAGAGCGCGCGTGACGGTCAGCTTGCCCGACTGGCGACGCTCGTCGGCATTCTTTTCGCGCGACACGGGCTTTGCGGCCGGACGCGGTGCGGTCGGCAGCGGCGTGAAGCGACGCGGCGGCGGGAAACGCCCATCCGCACCGGCTTCGGCCTGCGCGGCTTCGCCGGTTGGCGCGGCTGCGGCAGCCGCCGGGGCGGCCGGTGCCGCGGCGGGGGCAGGGGCCGCCGTCGGGTTCTCGGCCGCCAGCTTGTTCTGCTCGATCCGGCGCTTCTCTTCTTCCGCGGCCTCGGCACGCAGACGATCCTCGCGACGGCGCGCTTCCTCCAGCGCCGTCATGCGGGCCTCTTCGGCCTCGCGCAGCAGCTTGGCCTGGCGTTCCTGCCGGCTGAGCAGGTCGTTACCCGGGTTGCGGGCGGGGGCCGCCTGACGCGCTGGGGTCCGCACGGGGGCGGGGGCACGGCGCGGGGTTGCGGTCACCGGCTTCGGTGCAGGCGTCGGCTCGGGTGCCGCGACCGGCTCCGGCGCGGCTTCGACCACGGGAGCAGGCGCCGGGGGCGGCGTCGGCACGGGCTTGGCAACCGGCGTGAAGGCACGCGGCGGCGGGAAGGCCGGTGCCGCGGCGGGCGCCTCGGGTGCCGCCTCGGCGACCGGGGCAGGTGCCTCGGCGACAGGCTCGGCGACCGGGGCCGCAACGGGCTCCGGTGCAGGGGCAGGTGCCGCAACGGGTGCCGCGACCGGCGCCGGCGCGGCCACCACTTCGGGTGCCGCCACGGGTTCGGGTGCCGCCTGCTCGACCACAGGCTCCGCCTCGCCGGGCTTGCGGAACACGCGCGCCTTCTTGACCTCCACCACCACGGTGTTGGAACGGCCATGGCTGAAGCTCTGCTTCACCTTGCCCGTTTCGACCGTGCGGCGGACACCAAGCGGTGCGCGCATACCAAGCTTCGGCTTTTCGTTGTCGCTCATATGGTCGTCAGAACCCTTCGATATTCAGCGGGGAAGGGCCTTGCGAAGCACTGTCGCAAGGCTCGATCGCCCATTCTCGTCCGATAAAGTCGCGCCAGCGATCCAGCGCCTGCGTGACTCGCGCGGCAGCAGCCGGCGTTATCAGCGCAATATGTACCACGTTTTCGCGGCCCAGCGCCATCGACAATATGGCACGGCCCGCCGGGATTACCAGACCGCGAAGATCGCTGCCCTCTTCGCCGCGGCCGACGCGGAGCGCCTGATCCAGCTTGCGATTGCCGTCGGTGCCGGCATCCGCGGCGTGCAGCAGCAGCCTGGCGACGCCCTTGCGCGCGCTCTCCGCGATCTTGTCCGATCCGGTCAGCAACGTGCCCGAGCGCGCCTCCAGCCCCAGCCGGTCGAGCGCATCGCGCTCCAGCGCTGCGGCTATGCGTGCGGGCAGGTCGTCCGGGATGGTCAGCGCCTGCGTCTTGAACGCGCGGTACAGCGCCCCCTTCAGCTTGCCCTTGGACAGCGCCGTCTCCAGCGTCGCCCGGTCCACCCCGATCCACGCCCCACGCCCCGGCGCCCGCGCCCGCACATCCGGCGCGATCGACCCGTCGGGGCCGAGCGCCAGCCGGATCAGCTTCTCCCGCGACGCGCGCACACCCGACAGGATGCAGCGCCGCTCGGGATCATGCTTGTTGGCCTTGGTATCTTCTTCGGGCTCGGCATCTGAACCCACGTCCGTGGTAAACGAAGCTCCGGGCACGACCAGGCTGTCGGCGTCCGGGTCACCGGACTCCGTTCCCGTTTCAGGGGAAGGCGCACGCACATCCCCCGCCGCATCGGGCGGGGGCGCATCGCGATTATCTACGAATTCGGGGCGATCATCGTGGGACATCCGCGGTTGCGTCCTCCCGCGGCTTGCGATCCATGACGAGCATGGCGTTGTTGCCCCAATTCTCGGTCGCGACCTCGGTGATGACGATGTGCGTCGTCGCCGGGTTCTTGCCGCAACGCTCGACCAGCGAGCGCGTCACGTCCTCGACCAGACCGCGCTTCTGCTCGGTGGTCAGCGGCCCTGCGACCTTGATGTCGACGAACGGCATCAGGCTTCGTCCTCCGCGGCGGTGTTCGCAGGCGCTTCGTCCGAAGCCTCGGCGGCAGGCGCCTCGTCCTCGAACCAGTGCGCGCGTGCCGCCATGATGATCTCGTTGCCCTGATCTTCGGTCAGGCCATATTCCGACAGGATGCCGCTCTTCTCCGGATCGGTGCTCGGCGTGCGGCGGCGCGGTTCGACACGCTTCTTCAGGATCAGCTCATCGGTCGCCAGATCGGCCAGGTCGTCGAGCGTCTTGATGCCCGCCTTGCCCAACGTCACCAGCATCGCCTCGGTCAGATACGGCAGGTCGGCCAGTGCGTCCTCGACGCCCATGCCCTGCCGCTCTTCGCGGTTGGCCTGCTCGCGCCGGTCCAGCGCTTCTTGCGCGCGGTTCTGCAGCTCCGCGGCCAGTTCCTCGTCGAAACCTTCGATCGCGGCGATCTCGTCGACCTCGACATAGGCCACTTCTTCCAGGCTGGAGAAGCCCTCGGCGACCAGCAGCTGGGCCAGCGTCTCGTCGACGTCCAGTTCCTTCTCGAACAGGCCGCTATTCTCGACGAATTCCTTCTGGCGCTTCTCCGAAGCATCCGCCTCGGTCATGATGTCGATCGCCGAACCGGTCAGCTGCGACGCGAGCCGCACATTCTGGCCGCGGCGACCGATGGCGAGCGACAGCTGATCGTCGGGCACCACCACTTCGATGCGGCTGTCCTCCTCGTCGATCACGACGCGGCTGACCTGCGCCGGCTGCAACGCGTTCACCACGAACGTCGCGGTGTCGGGCGACCAGGGGATGATGTCGATCTTCTCGCCCTGCATCTCCTGCACGACGGCCTGCACGCGGCTGCCCTTCATGCCGACGCAGGCACCGACCGGATCGATCGAGCTGTCGTGGCTGATGACGCCGATCTTCGCACGGCTGCCCGGATCGCGCGCGGCGGCCTTGATCTCGATCACCCCGTCGTAGATTTCGGGCACTTCCTGCGCGAACAGCTTCTTCATGAAATCGGGGTGCGCGCGGCTCAGGAAGATCTGCGGGCCACGCGTTTCACGGGCGACGCGCAGGATCAGCGAACGGATCCGGTCGCCGACGCGGACGACTTCGCGCGGGATCTGCGCATCGCGGCGCACGACGCCTTCGGCACGGCCCAGGTCGACGACGACATGGCCGAACTCGACACGCTTGACGACGCCGGTGATGATCTCGCCCGCGCGGTCCTTGAACTCTTCATACTGGCGGTCGCGCTCGGCATCGCGCACCTTCTGGAAGATGACCTGCTTGGCGGCCTGTGCCGCGATGCGGCCGAATTCGATGTTCGGCAGCGGATCGACGATGAAGTCGCCCACGACCGCGCCGGCCTGCAGCTTCTGCGCGTCGGCGACGCTCACCTGCTTGAAATAATCCTCGACCAGCTCGACGACCTCGACGACGCGCCACAGGCGAAGGTCGCCCGCGGTGGTGTCGATCTTCGCGCGGATGTCGTTCTCCGCGCCGTAGCGGGTGCGGGCGGCGCGCTGGATGGCGTCTTCCATCGCCTCGATCACGATCTCGCGATCGATCAGCTTTTCCTTGGCGACCGCATCGGCGATGGCGAGCAGCTCGGCCTTGTTGGCGGAAATGGCAGTGGCCATCGGACTATCCTTCCTGCGTGGGTTCGACGCCGTCATCGGCGTCCAGTTCGACGATCTCGTCGGCGCCGTCCGCGTTCAGCGGGGCCGTGGCCTTGAGGAGCGCGTCGGTCAAGATAAGTTTGGCGGACGCAATGCCCGTGAAAGGCAGCGTCAGTTCACCGACGCGCTCGACATACAACAGCACGTCGTCGCCATCGACGCCCTTCAGCGACGCCTCATACTGCTTCCGCCCGTCGCGCGGCTCGACCAGCTTGATGCGCGCATCGAAGCCCGCCCAGTCCTGGAAATCCTTGAGGCGGGTCAGCGGCCGGTCGATGCCGGGGGACGATACCTCGAGCCGGTACGCCTCCTCGATCGGGTCCTTCTCGTCCAGCATGTCGGAGATGCGGCGGCTCAGCGCCTCGCAATCCGTCAGGTCCAGCTGGCGGGTGTCGGGCCGCTCGGCCATGATCTGCAGCGTCGGGTCGGACTTGCCACCGTTCATCTGCACGCGCACCAATGCGAGACCCAAGGCCTGCGCCTCCGGTTCGATCAGACTGTTCAACAAGGCGATATCCGCCATCGATGCTCCTGCGCTCTTCATGCGTCATGCATGCGTCCGTATCGCCGGACCCGGGGGGATCCGACCTCGCCAAAGTTACCAATGTCGAGAAGATGCATTTCCTCTACGCCAAACGGCCGGGGGCGGCAAGACTGCAACATAAAGCCGGGCTGCGGAGTTTTGCACCAAACGAAACTGCCGGGAGACAGTCATGCGCATACCGACCACCAGCTTCACCCTCGCGTTGCTCCTCGTCGCCTGCGGCACCGCCGCGACCGACGTGGGCGAAGCCGTAGCGCAGGGCGCGTCCGCGCAGGCCCCGATCACCGCGGAACAGCCGTTCGCCGCGAAGGACTTCATCGAAACGCAGGTCGCCCGGTTCGACAGCCCCTGGGCAATGACCCCGGCGCCCGGCGGCGGTTTCCTCGTCACCGAAAAGGCCGGCACGCTCAAATATCTCCCCGCCGGCGCAAACGCCTTGGCGCGCACGGTCGTCGGGGTGCCCAAGGTCGACGCCGCGGGGCAGGGCGGGCTGATGGACGTCGTGTTCCGCCCCGGCACCGATATGCTCTATCTCAGCTATTCGGAGGGCGGCGCCGGCGGGAAGGGCGTTGTGCTCGCCCGGGCGCGCTTCGTGCAGGATGCGAAGACCGGCCCACGGCTCGATAATGTCGAAACGTTGTTCCGCACGCCGAAGGTCGACGGCAACGGCCATTATTCCGGCCGTATCGCGTTCGCGCCCGACGGGCACCTGTTCTTCACCGCCGGCGAACGGCAGAAGTTCGATCCCGCGCAGGACCCGAAGCTGACGCTCGGCAAGGTCCTGCGCCTGACCGCAGACGGCAAGCCCGCGCCGGGCAACCCGCTCGCCACCAAGGGCTTCGACCCCGCGGTCTGGACCTACGGCCACCGCAACCTGCTCGGCATCGCATTCGATGCGAAGGGCAATCTGTGGGAGCAGGAGATGGGGCCGAAGGGCGGCGACGAGTTGAACCTCATTCTGCCTGGCCGAAACTACGGCTACCCACTCGTGTCGAACGGCGATCATTATGACGGCCGCCCGATCCCCGACCATCCGACCCGCCCGGACCTTGAGGCACCCAAGGCCAGCTGGAACCCGGTCATCTCGCCCGCCGGCCTCATGATCTATTCCGGTGCGCTGTTCCCCGCGTGGCGCGGCAACGCCTTCATCGGCGGGCTGTCGTCGAAGGCACTCGTCCGCGTCGCGATCGACGGCACCACCGCTCGCGAGGCCGCGCGCTACGACATGGGCGCCCGCATCCGCGAGGTGGAACAGGGCCCGGACGGTGCGGTTTACGTCCTGGAAGACGGCCCTAACGCCCGCCTGCTGCGCCTGACGCCGAAGCCCTGAAGTCGCGCCAAGCCGTCATCCCGGGCAGGTCCGGGATGACGACAGCTACTGAACGTCGTCGATCAGCGCATCCAGCCGCTTCTGCGCGTCGCGATCATATTGCGCCGGCGCCGCATGCATCCGGCACGCATCGCTCGATCGCCAACCGAAGCGATGATCGATCGTGCAACGCTCGTCCCGCGAAGCGGACAAATAATAGAGATGGAACCCCACCGCACCGATCAGGGCGGCAAGTAGAACAGTCACGAAGGTCTTCATGCCGCCGCGATACCCGGCTCGCGCTTCGCCCGCCAGTGGCGAAGCGCGGCGATTACCGTCGCCGGTACCGGAAGTACCAGACCTCGTGTCCCTTGCTGCGGGCTTTCTGCTCATAGCGTGTCTCCGGCCAGTCGTCCGGGCGGACGAGGAAATCCTGAGGTCCGTCGATCAGCCATTCGAAATCCGGGCTCTCGCCCATGATCATCATGGCCCAGCGGACATAGACGGGGTGGTCGGTCCCGAACCGGAACTCGCCACCCGGCTTCAGCTTGCGTGCGATCCGGTCGACCGGCCCGGCGTTCATGAAGCGCCGCTTGGCATGCCGCGCCTTCGGCCACGGATCGGGGTGGAGCAGATACACCCGCTCCAGCGAGGCATCCGGCAACCGCTCAAGCACGTCGAGCGCATCGCCCATGTGCAGCCGAACATTCTCGATCCCGTCCGCATCGATCTTCATCAGCGCACCGACGACGCCGTCCAGGAACGGCTCGCACCCGATGAAGCCGTGGTCGGGCCGCATCGCCGCCTGGCCCGCCAGATGTTCGCCCTTGCCGAACCCGATCTCGACCTGCATCGGCCGATCGTCGCCGAACAGCATGGCCGCATCGATCGGCCCGGTCTCCGGCACCGCCAGCTCCGGCAGCATCCGCTCGACCAGTCCGGCCTGGCCTTCGCGCAATTTATGTCCGGTGCGGCGGCCGTACAGCCGGCGAAGCGTCGTGGGATCTTCCATGACCGCGCCGGTTAGCCGACGGGGAGGGCGAGGGGAAGGCGCGTCCGACTTCGCCCGAAACGAAACGGGACCCGGAGTGACAGGCCAAAGCCCGCAACCCCGGATCCCGCATTAGGTCCGCAATGAAGTCGGCCTTAGAAAGCGCGCTTCAGCTCTTCCACCAGGTCGGTCTTCTCCCACGTGAAGAAGTCGCCGTCCGGCTGACGACCGAAGTGACCGTAGGCCGCGGTCCGCGCATAGATCGGCGCGTTGAGCTTCAGATGCGTGCGGATGCCCTTCGGCGTCAGGCGCACGAGCTGCGGCAGGATGCGCTCGATCGCCGCTTCGTCCACCTGGCCGGTGCCGTGCGTGTCGACATAGAGCGACAGCGGCTCGGCCACGCCGATCGCATAGCTCAGCTGGATCGTCACGCGACGCGCCAGGCCCGCCGCCACGATGTTCTTCGCCATGTAGCGCGTGACATAGGCAGCCGAGCGATCGACCTTCGTCGGATCCTTGCCGGAGAACGCGCCGCCGCCATGCGGGGATGCGCCGCCGTAGGTGTCGACGATGATCTTGCGCCCGGTCAGGCCCGCGTCGCCGTCCGGCCCGCCGATTTCGAACAGCCCGGTCGGGTTGACGAAGATCGACTCGTCGCCCGGCATCCAGCCCTCGGGCAGGATCCCGGCCATCACGCCCTTGGCATAGTCACGCAGCATCGCCTGGTCGGCGCCCTTGCCGTGCTGTGTCGACACAACCAGCGCGGTCGCGCGGACCGGCTTCTCGTTCTGATATTCGAGCGTCACCTGGCTCTTGGCGTCCGGCTCCAGGAACGGTGCTGCACCGCTGTGGCGATCCTCCGCCATCTTCTCCAGGATGCGGTGCGCGTAATACAGCGTCGCGGGCATCAGGTCCGGCGTCTCGTCGGTCGCGTAACCGAACATAATGCCCTGGTCGCCGGCGCCTTCGTCCTTGTTGCCACTCTCGTCCACGCCCTGCGCGATGTGCGCCGACTGCGGATGCAGGTGGTTCGCGAAATCGGCGGTCTGCCAGTGGAACCCTTCCTGCTCGTACCCGATCCGCTTCACGGTCTCGCGCGCGGCGGCCTCGATCTCGTCGAGCGCGCCGGCGGACCAATTGCCCGCCGTGTCGATCATGCCTTCGCCGCGGACTTCGCCGGCCAGGATGATGCGCTGCGTCGTCACCATCGTCTCGCACGCGACACGCGCCTGCGCGTCCTTGCCCAGGAACAGGTCGACGACCGCATCCGAGATCTGGTCGGCAACCTTGTCGGGATGGCCTTCGGAGACACTTTCGGAAGTGAACAGGAACGTATCGCGCATGGGTAAAAGCAGCCTTTCCAGTAGAACGGGCGTCGTAGAGGACACCGCATATAAAGATATAAAGCTATCCTTATATCTGCCTTAGCCGCGCTTCGACCGCCGCGCAATCGCGGCAATGGCCAACAGTGCCAATGCCACCACGAGCGGCAACAGGTTGCCGAACCGTGCGAATGGCGTCGCCGCGAACGGGGCGGGTAGGGTGGTATCGATCGCCCCCGCGCGGTGCGTCGGGATCGTGCGGAGCAGCCGCCCGGCGGGATCGATCAGCGCGGAAATGCCGTTCGGCGTCGCACGCACGACGGGCAGCCCTTCCTCGATCGCGCGCAGCCGCGCCTGCGCCAGATGCTGCGGCGGACCCCACCCGCCGAACCAGGCGTCGTTCGATGGGTTGAAGATGAAGTCCGGCCGGTTCGCGCGGTCCACCACATGGCCGGAAAAGATGATCTCGTAACAGATCTGCACGCCGATCTTCCCGAACCCCGGCAGCGCGAACGACCGCGGCCCCGGGCCCGGCCAGAAATCGATATCGCCCGGCACCAGCCGCGACAGCCCGATCGGCGACAGCAGCGCGCGCATCGGCAGATATTCGCCGTACGGCACCAGATGCGCCTTGTCGTAGCGGTGCAGCAACCGCCCGCGCGCATCCATGACGAACAGGCTGTTGCGCGCGCCGATCACATTGTCGCGATCGTCACGCTCCAGCCGCGTGCCCCCGGTCACCAGCAGGTCGGCCGGCCGCAACAGGTCGGTCAGCGCCTCGCGCGCCAGCCGGTCGGTTTCCAGATAATATTCGACCGCCGCCTCGGGCCAGAACAGCAGCCGCGCCGGCGCACCAGCCGCCGGCCGACCGGACAACCGGGCGAGCTTGAGCAGCCCGTTATAGGCATAATCCTCATGGTTGCGGGCATCCTGGTCGATGTTCGGCTGCACCACATGGATCGCACGCCCTGTATCGCGCGCAGCCGGGGTGGGGGTCAGCGACAGCGCGAGCGGCAGGACCGCGGCCGCGGCCGTCGTCCCCGGCTTGCGCAGCGCGGCGGCCAGCACCGCACCGCCCGCCAGCACCATCAGCGCGGACAGCCCATAGGTCCCGACATAACGCGCCGCCTGCGCCGTCGGCAGGCCGATCCACGCGACGCCCAGTGGGTTCCACGCAAAGCCTGTGAACAAGGTCGCGCGCACCCATTCGGTCAACGGCCAGACCCCCGCGAACGCGAAGATCAGCGGCATTGTCCGCCGTCCGCTCGCCAGCCACGCGATCGCCGCCGCGATCGCCGGGAACACCGCCAGGTATATCGCCAGCAGCAGCACGGCCAGCCAGCCGAGCCACGCCGGCATCGCCGCCTGGTAGGTGAACGCCGTCGCGATCCAGTTCAGCCCGAGCGCGAACTGCCCGAACCCGAACCACCAGCCCAGCGCCGCCGCCTGCCGCGCGCTGCGCGCCTGGGTCAGCAGGTACAGCAGCCCCGCCAGCGCACCGATCGTCAGCGGCCAGGCGCCCAGCGGCGCGAACCCGGTGGCCGACACCAGGCCGAGCGCGCCCGCGGCCAGTGCCCGCTGCGTCGGCGACGTCCGCGGCGTCATGCGGTAACCCGGTTGGCGGACATCGGCGCTCTCCTTCGCGCCGCCGCTAGCCGATCCGCGCGACCGATGGAACAGGTCCCAAACATCGTCATGCCGGACGCGGAGCCGGATCCCGCTTCTTATCCACGCCCGACTGTGCGAAACGAAACCGCAACCACACTCCAACAAACCGCTGAAAGGCGCCGTTCCCTACTTGTTCCAACAGAACAAAGCGCGTACATGGAAAGTCCTGTCCGGACTGGACCTGACATGCGGGGATCGACACCATGGCGGCGCAACTGAAGCTTATCGGATCCGAGAAGGAAAAGGCCGACATGGACAGGCAGAAGGCGCTCGACGCCGCGCTGGCGCAGATCGATCGCGCATTCGGCAAGGGCTCGGCGATGAAGCTGGGCAGCAAGGAAGCGGTCGAAATCGAGGCCGTCTCCACCGGTTCGCTCGGGCTCGACATCGCGCTCGGCATCGGCGGTCTGCCCAAGGGCCGCGTGATCGAGATCTACGGTCCCGAATCGTCGGGCAAGACCACGCTGGCACTCCACGTCATCGCGGAGTCGCAGAAGGCGGGCGGCACCGCCGCGTTCGTCGACGCCGAACATGCGCTCGACCCCAGCTACGCCCGCAAGCTCGGTGTCGACACGAACGAACTGATCGTGTCGCAGCCGGACAACGGCGAGCAGGCGCTCGAGATCACCGACACGCTGATCCGCTCGAACGCGATCGACGTGCTCGTCGTCGATTCGGTCGCCGCACTCGTGCCGCGTGCCGAAATCGAGGGCGAGATGGGCGACAGCCATGTCGGCCTCCAGGCGCGTCTCATGAGCCAGGCACTGCGCAAGATCACCGGCTCGATCAGCCGGTCGAAGACGCTTGTTATCTTCATCAACCAGATCCGCATGAAGATCGGCGTCATGTACGGCTCGCCCGAGACAACCACCGGCGGCAACGCGCTGAAATTCTACGCGTCGGTCCGGCTCGACATCCGCCGCATCGGCCAGATCAAGGACCGCGACGAGATCGTCGGAAACACGACCCGCGTGAAGGTCGTGAAGAACAAGGTCGCGCCGCCGTTCAAGCAGGTCGAGTTCGACATCATGTATGGCGAGGGCGTGTCCAAGATGGGCGAACTGCTCGACATCGGCGTCAAGGCCGGCGTCGTCGAGAAGTCCGGCGCCTGGTTCAGCTACGATTCGATCCGCATCGGTCAGGGCCGCGAAAACTCGAAGACCTATCTGAAGGAGCATCCGGACATCGCCGAGCGCCTCGAAAAGGCGATCCGCGACAACGCCGCCGGCGTCGCCGAACAGATGATGACCGGTCCCGAAGAGGACTGATCGCCTCTACACACCGATCACGACCCCGGCCGCGCTTCCAGACAGGAGGCGCGGCCGGTTTTGTATCCGGGCGAACCCGGCTTGTACCCGTCCGCGATCCGCGTCATCCTCAGGCCACCAACCCGAGGAACACGCCATGCGTATTCTGCCCCTGCTTCTGACGCTCGCCCCCATCGCCGCGACCGCCGCCCCACCGATCCTGCCGACACCGTCGTTCGGGGCAGAGCCCCGACACTGCCCGGCAACGGACGTCCGGAAAGCCAGCGACTCGCAATCGGGCAAGGCGCAAAAGCTCGGCGAGCTGCCCCCGGCCAACCATTATCTCGCCGTCGATCGTCGCATCGATCGCTGCCGCGCACCGGTCATTGTCCGCACAAACATCGGAAAACGCTGACCCGACTCGGGAATTTCTCGCGAATATCTGTGTGTCGCGAGCACCCCGCAGACCCCCCCCGCCGATTTTTCGGCCTGGAATCTCGGACCCCGACAACAAGCGAAAATCGGCTCGCCGGGGCTCTGGCTCGTCCGGCCGCGAAACCTTAGGACTTCGGTGTCCTACACGGACTTCGATCGCCATCGTCTTCGCCCCGTCACCCCCGAACCCCGCAGTCACCCCGCAGCCACAGGCCCGCCAAAAATGACCATCATCGTCCACCACCTCGAGAATTCGCGGTCGCAGCGCATCCTCTGGCTGCTCGAGGAACTCGACCTCGCCTACGAGGTGAAGCGCTACGAACGCGATCCCAAGACGATGCTGGCCCCCCCCGAACTCAAGGCCGTCCACCCGCTCGGCAAGTCCCCGGTGATCGTCGATAATGGCCGCGTCATCGCGGAGACCGGCGCGATCGTCGAATACATCGTTGAACGGGCAGGGGGACGGCTCGGCGCACCCGGCAACCGCGACGCGGCGCTCCGCTACCGGCAGTTTCTCCACTATGCCGAAGGCTCGATGATGCCGCCGCTTCTCGCGCTGCTGGTGCTCGGCAAGCTCGGCGTCCTGGGCCTTCCGGCCCGCAAGCCGATGCAGGCCATGATGGACACCCATCTCGACTGGCTCGAGACCGAACTCGGCTCCCGCCCATGGTTTGCCGGTGCCGACTTCAGCGCCGCCGACGTCATGATGAGCTTCCCGATCGAGGCCTGCCGCTCCCGCGCCGGGCTCGACGGCACCCGCCCGCACCTGATCGACTGGCTCGAACGCTGCCATGCCCGGCCCGCTTACGGCCGCGCGCTGGAACGCGGCGGGCCCTATGCCTATGCCTGATTAACCGATTTGCTTGAGTAGCGGCGGGTCGTCGATTAAGCCGCTCGGCATGACATCGACCAACGATATCCGCCGTTCCTTCCTCGATTATTTCGGGGGGACCGGTCACCGCATCGTCCCCTCGGCACCACTCGTGCCGCAGAACGATCCGACGCTGATGTTCGTCAACGCCGGGATGGTGCCGTTCAAGAACGTCTTCACCGGCCTCGAAACGCGCCCCTACGTCACCGCCACATCGTCGCAGAAATGCGTCCGGGCCGGCGGCAAGCACAACGATCTCGACAATGTCGGCTACACGGCGCGGCACCATACCTTCTTCGAAATGCTCGGCAATTTCTCGTTCGGCGACTATTTCAAGGAACAGGCGATCACTCACGCCTGGACCCTGCTGACCCGCGACTGGGGGCTCGATCCGAACCGCCTGACCGCCACCGTCTACCATACCGACGACGAGGCGTTCGACCTGTGGCGCAAGATCGCCGGCCTGCCGGAACAGCGGATCATCCGCATCCCGACCTCCGACAATTTCTGGGCGATGGGCGATACCGGCCCCTGCGGCCCCTGCTCCGAGATTTTCTACGACCATGGCGATCACATCCCCGGCGGCCCGCCCGGCAGCCCGGACGAGGACGGCGACCGGTTCGTCGAGATCTGGAATCTGGTGTTCATGCAATATGACCAGGTGACGAAGGACGACCGCGTCGCGCTGCCGCGCCCGTCGATCGACACCGGCATGGGCTTGGAACGCATCGCCGCGGTGATGCAGGGCGTGACCGACAACTACGACACCGACACGTTCAAGGCGCTGATCGCCGCCTCCTGCGACCTGACCCGGACCGCGGCGACGGGCGACACCAAGGCCTCGCACCGCGTGATCGCCGACCATCTCCGCGCCGCGGGCTTCCTGGTCGCGGACGGCGTGCTGCCCGCCAACGAAGGGCGCGGTTACGTCCTGCGCCGCATCATGCGCCGCGCGATGCGCCACGCCCATCTGCTCGGCGCGGCCGAACCGCTTATGCACCGCCTGGTGCCCAGCCTGGTCGCTGAAATGGGCGTCGCCTATCCAGAACTGGTCCGCGCCCAGCCGCTGATCGAGGAGACGCTGAGGCTGGAAGAGACCCGCTTCCGCCAGACGCTCGCCAACGGGCTCCGCCTGCTCGACGACGCGACCGCCGACATGGCGGCCGACGGCGAACTGCCCGGCCAGGTCGCGTTCAAGCTCTACGACACGTTCGGCTTTCCCTACGACCTGACCGAGGACGCGCTCCGCGCCCAGGGCCGCACCGTCGACCGCGCCGGTTTCGACAGCGCGATGGCCGAGCAGAAGGCCGCCGCCCGTGCAGCCTGGAAGGGCTCCGGCGAGAAAGCATCGGACGAGATCTGGTTCGACATCGTCGAGGAGCTCGGCGGAACCGAGTTCACCGGCTACAGCAACCACGCAGGCGAGGCTAAGGTCGTCGCGATTCTGCGCGAAGGCGAGCGGGTTCCGCGCGCCGAGACCGGCGACGCCGTCACCATCCTGACCAACCAGACACCGTTCTATGCCGAAAGCGGCGGGCAAGTGGGCGACACCGGCACGATCACGTCCGATACCGGCCTGCACGCCGCGGTCGCCGACACCGGCAAGCCGCTCGGCCGCCTGCACGCGCACCGCGCCCGGATCGAGGGCGGCAGCGTCGCGGTCGGCGATACCGTCCGGCTGGCGGTCGACGTGGCGCGTCGCGGTCGGATCCGCGCCAACCACAGCGCGACGCATCTCCTCCACGCCGCGCTCCGCGACCGGCTCGGCGGCCATGTCGCCCAGCGCGGCAGCCTCGTCGCGCCGGAACGCCTGCGGTTCGATTTCTCGCAGCCCCGCCCGCTGGCGCCCGAGGACATCGCGGTCGTCGAAGCCGACGTGAACCGCCACATCCGCGAGAACGACGTCGTCACGACGCGCCTGATGACGCCGGACGAGGCAATCGCGGAGGGCGCGATGGCGCTGTTCGGCGAGAAATATGGCGATGAGGTCCGCGTCCTGTCGATGGGCCGCACCGAGGACGGGATCTATTCGATCGAGCTGTGCGGCGGCACGCATGTCGCGGCACTCGGCAATATCGGCCTGTTCAAGATCATCGGCGAAACCGCCGTATCGTCCGGCATCCGCCGCATCGAGGCGCTGACCGGCGAGGCCGCACGCCTCTGGCTGACCGCCCGCGACGAACGACTGCGCGAGATCGCGACGACCCTGCGGACCGGGCCGGATGACCTTGCGGCACGTGTCCAGGGGCTGATCGACGACCGTAAGCGACTCGAGCGCGAACTGGCGGAGGCGAAAAAGGCGCTGGCAACCGGCGGCGGCGCTACAGCAGACGCGGCCCCGACCGAGACGGTCGCGGGTGTGCCGTTCGTCGCCCAGACGCTGCAGGACTTCGATCCGAAGGGCCTTCGCGGGCTGGTCGACGAGGCAAAGCAGCGGATCGGGTCGGGCATCGTCACGATCGTCGCGGAAAAGGACGGCCGCGCCACGGTCGCAGTCGGCGTGACCGCCGATCTCGTCGATCGGTTCAGCAGCGTCGTGCTGGTCAAGGCCGCGGTCGCGGCGTTGGGCGGGCAGGGTGGCGGTGGCCGTGCCGACATGGCGCAGGGCGGTGGGCCGGATGGCGCCGCAGCCCCGGCCGCGATCGACGCCGTCCGTGCGGCCCTGACGAACGATACGGTCGCCGCGTAACGGCGGCGACCGAGTAGCTTAGCGGGTCTGCCGCACGCCCGTGTTCTGCACGACGGCGCGCGGCGGCAGCGCGCAGCGCGGCAGTTTCAACGACGCGAGGTCCTTGCACGGCCGAACCTGCACCGACTGGTCCTGCCCGATAAACACGCCATAGTCCGCCCCGCGGCCGCAGCGCGCGTTCCAGACCGACAGGTTGCGCCACGTGCCCCGGCGCAGATCCTGCGATACGCGGTCGCACCACAGGTTGCTGTCGAGGATCGCCCGGCGCAGCACGGCGCGGCGTGGGATGTCCTTCAACGACGCCAGCTTGTCGCTGAACGGGTTGGCCACCGGCCGCTGCGCGACCGCGGGCGTCGCCAAGACCAGCATGGCGGCCAGACCAAGTATCGGTTTCATCAGCTTCACTCCCGTCAGATGGTGAGGATCTTCGCCAAACCCTTGGACAGTTGCAACGCCCCATGCAGGCGCGCCTTCGGGTCCGGCCAGGGGCGAGTGATGACCAGCTTGTTGTCGGGGCGCAGCTTGGCCGTCCCCTTCAGCCGATCGACATAGGCGAGCAGCCCCGGAATGTCCGGGAAGCGATCGTCGTGGAAGCTGACCAGCGCACCACGCGGCCCGGCGTCGAGCTTGGCCACGCACGCCTTGCGGCAGTTCAGCTTGGTCTCGATCACCGTCAGCAGGTTCTGCGTCGCGTCCGGCAACGGCCCGAACCGGTCGATCAGCTCGGCTGCGAACGCCTCGATCGCGGTCTTGTCGTCCAGCTCGTTCATGCGGCGGTACAGACCCATCCGCAGGTCGAGATCGATGACATAGTCGTCGGGCAGCAGGATCGGCGCGTCGATTGTGATCTGCGGCGAGAAATGGTCGCGCACACGGTCGTCGCGCAGCGATCCGGCTTTCGCTTCGACGATCGCCTCCTCCAGCATCGACTGGTAGAGTTCGAACCCGACCTCCTTGATGTGCCCCGACTGCTCGTCACCGAGGAGGTTGCCCGCGCCGCGGATGTCGAGATCATGACTTGCCAGCTGGAACCCGGCGCCGAGCGTGTCGAGGTTCGACAGGATGTGCAGCCGCTTCTCCGCCGTATCGGTGATGGTCCGCGTGGCAGGCGTCGTGAGATAGGCGTAGGCGCGCGTCTTGGCCCGACCCACGCGGCCGCGGATCTGGTACAGCTGCGCCAGCCCGAAGCGGTCCGCGCGGTGGACGATCATCGTGTTGGCGGACGGGATGTCGAGCCCCGACTCGATGATGGTGGTCGACACCAACACCTCGAACTTGCGGTCGTAGAAGGCGGACATCCGCTCCTCGACGTCGCTTGCCGCCATCTGGCCGTGCGCGATCACGTAGCGGACCTCGGGTACCTCGCGGCGCAGGAAATCCTCGATATCGGGTAGGTCCGCGACGCGCGGCGTGACGAAGAAGCTCTGCCCGCCGCGATAATGCTCGCGCAGCAACGCCTCGCGCACCACGACCGGATCCCACGGCATGACATAGGTCCGCACCGCGAGCCGATCGACCGGCGGCGTCTGGATGACGGACAGTTCGCGCAGGCCCGACATCGCCATCTGCAAGGTGCGCGGGATTGGCGTGGCGGTCAGCGTCAGCTGGTGGACGTTGGTCTTGAGCGCCTTCAGCCGTTCCTTGTGGGTCACGCCGAACCGCTGTTCCTCGTCGACGATGACGAGGCCGAGCCGCTTGAAATCGATGTTCTTGGCGAGCAGCGCGTGGGTGCCGATCACGATATCGACCGTGCCGTTGGCCAGCCCTTCCTTGGTCTGGCGCACCTCCTTCGCGGTCACGAGGCGTGACAGCCGGCCGATGTTCATCGGGAAACCCTGGAACCGGTCGACGAAGTTCATGAAGTGCTGGCGCGCGAGCAGCGTGGTCGGGCACACGACCGCGACCTGCATGCCGGCCAGCGCGGCGACGAACGCAGCGCGCAACGCGACCTCGGTCTTGCCGAACCCGACGTCGCCGCAGATCAGCCGGTCCATCGGGCGGCCGGCGGACAGATCTGCCAGCACGTCGACGATCGCGGCGTCCTGGTCCTCGGTCTCCTGATACGGGAAGCGCGCGGTGAACTCGGCATAGCCGCCGGGATCGACCTCCAGCACGTCGGCGGGGCGGAGCGCGCGGGCGGCGGCGGTTGCCATCAGGTCACCCGCAATCTCGCGAATGCGCTCCTTCATCCGGCTCTTGCGCGCCTGCCACGCGACGCCGCCGAGTCGGTCCAGCCCGACGCCGTCCTCCGCATTGCCATAGCGTGACAAGATGTCGATATTCTCGACCGGCACGTACAGCTTGTCGCCGCCGGCGTAGCTCAGCATCACGCAATCATGCGGCGACGCGCCGACCGGGATCGAGGTCAGCCCCTCGTAGCGCCCGATGCCGTGGTCCATGTGGACGACCAGGTCGCCCGGCGTCAGCGTGGCGAGTTCGGCAAGGAACGCGTCGGCCGACTTCTTGCGCTTCGGCCGTCGGACGAGCCGGTCGCCCAGCATGTCCTGCTCGGTCAGGACCGCGACGTCGGGCGTCGTGAAACCGTGATCGAGGGGCACGACGGCGAGCGACACGCCACCCTTCGCCTTGCCCAGCGCCTCCTGCCAGCTTTCGGCCAGCGAGAATGTCTCCAGCCCATGATCGCGCAGCAGACCGGAGAAGCGGTCGCGCGACCCCTTGGTGTAGCTCGCCAGCACGACCTTGCGCTTCTGCTTCCGCAGTGCCGCCAGATGGTCGACGACCGCGTCGTAGATGTTGACCTGCTGCGACCGCTCCGGTGCGAAGTCGCGGGCCGGATCGACGCCGAAGTCCAGGACGCTGCCACTTTCCGGTTCGTGGAACGGCGCGATCAGGTGGACCGGACGCTCGGCAATCGCGGCCTGCAAGTCCTTGGGGCTGAGATACAGCGTGTTGGGCGCGAGCGGGCGGTAGCTCCCTGGATCGGACGACTGCGCCCGGACACGGTTGGTGTGATAGTCCGAGATCGCCTCGAACCGCGTCTCGACCGAGGGATCGGCGGAGGCATCGCGCACGACGATGTCGTCGTCGGACAGGTGATCGAACAGCGTCGACAACCGTTCTTCGAACATCGGCAGCCAATGTTCCATGCCCGCCAGCCGCCGGCCTTCGCTGATCGCCTGGTAGAGCGGATCGCCGGTCGCACTGGCGCCGAACCGCTCACGATAGGCGCCGCGGAACCGCTTGATGGTCTCCTCGTCCAGCAACGTTTCGGATGCGGGCAACAGCGTGAAGCCGTCGATCCGGCCGATCGTGCGTTGGTCGGTGATATCGAACTGCCGGACGCTCTCGATCTCGTCCCCGAAGAAGTCGAGCCGCAACGCGTGCGGCGCGCCGGCCGGCATGAGATCGACCAGCCCACCGCGGACCGCATATTCACCGGCATCCGCGACCGTATCGGTGCGGACATAGCCGTTGGCCTGCAACAACGCCGCCAACCGGTCGCGCCCGATCCGCTCGCCGGGTGCGAGCTTGGCGACCAGTTGCCGCACGCGGAACGGGGTCAGCGTCCGCTGCGTCGCGGCGTTGGCGGTGGTAACGAGCAGCTGCGGCTTGGTCGTCTTCTCCTGCAATGCGTAGAGCGCCGCCAGCCGTTCGGAGGTGGACCGCAGTGAGGGCGAGGCGCGGTCGTAGGGCAGGCAGTCCCACGCCGGATACTGGATAACCTCGAGTTCCGGCGCGAACCACGTCGCGGCATCACCCACCGCGCGCATCGCCGCCTCGTCCGACGTCACCAGCACGGCGCGCCCCTTGGCCGCCCGAGCAAGATCGGCGACCAGCGAGGGCAGGAACCCGGTCGGCACGCCCGACAGGGTGAGGGGATGGGTCGCGGTAAGTATCGTCTTCAGGTCGGGCATTCGGGACTTTCGTGAACCTCCCCCCTCCCTTTCAAGGGAAGGGCCGGGGGTGGGTGCCGCCGCGCAGACGGCGGCTCCAGCTTCGGAGGCCGGACGACACGTCTTTGCGTGCCGGCCCACCCCCAGCCCCTCCCGTGAAAGGGAGGGAAGTCATTCGGGCATCACTCCGAGACGGGGATGTAGTCCAGCTTGCGCATCCGTTCGAGCATCGGGCCCTCGTACCGCGTCGGCACCGCGATCGTGCCCAGCGCCCAGCCCATGATCTCGACATCCTCCTCGTCGAGCAGCGCCTCGAACCAGTCGATCTCCTCCAGCGTCCAGCCGGCATGCTCGCGGTCGAAGAATCCGCCGATCAGCATGTCGGCCTCCTTCGTGCCACGATGCCATGCGCGGAACCGCTGGCGCTTGATGCGGGTGGTGACGTCCATGCTGGTCCCAACGCGAATAAGCCGGCGGACGTCTTGGCGAACGTCCTCGGCGGGGTCTATGGGCACGCAGATAGTCATGCGACCCGATATACTCAATCCGCTGTTCACAGATGTAGAGTCGCTCAAGGGCGTCGGCGCGGCCTTATCCAAGCCGCTGGCGAAGCTCGGCCTGTCGCGCCCGGTCGACCTGCTGTTCGATCTGCCGACCGGATATATCGACCGCACCGCGGTGCCCGAGCTCGACGTAGTCGATGTCGGGCGCGTGGTGACGGTGGTGGTGACCCCGACCGAACACCGCATCGGCAACGGCCCGCGCAGCCCGTCGCGGGTGATCGCGACCGACCCGGCCGGGAATATCGTGGCATTGGTTTTCTTCCGCGCCAATGCCGGGATGGCCAAGGCGCTGCTCCCGATCGGCGAGACGCGCGCCGTGTCGGGCAAGCTCGAACATTACGACCAGTGGCTGCAGATCGTGCACCCGGACGTGATGACGCCGGAGGAAGCGGCCGCGCTGCCGCCGCGCGACCCGGTCTATGCGCTGACCGCCGGCCTCACGAACCGACGGTTGCAGGCACTGGTGGCGCAAGCGGTGGCGCGCGCGCCGGAGTTGCCCGAATGGATCGAGCCGACGCTGCTGGCCAAGAACGACTGGCCGGCGTGGCGCGACGCGCTGGTCCGCGCGCATGCCGACCCGACCGATGCGATGGCGAAGGACCGCCTCGCCTATGACGAGGTGTTCGCCAATCAACTTGCGCTGATGCTGCTGCGCGCGTCGTCGCGTCGGCGGAAGGGCGTGCCGTTGCAGGGCGACGGGCGCCTGCGAGGCGCGCTCAAGCTGCCCTATGCGCCGACCGGGGCGCAGGCGCGGTCGATCGCGGAAATCGAGGGCGACCTGGCCCAGCCGCGACCGATGACCCGCCTGCTGCAGGGCGATGTCGGGTCGGGCAAGACGCTGGTCGCGACGATGGCGTTGTTGGCGGCGGTCGAGGCCGGTGCGCAGGGCGCGTTGCTGGCACCGACCGAGATCCTGGCGCGGCAACATCATGCGACGTTCGTGAAAACGCTGGCTGGCCTGCCGGTAAACGTCGCGATCCTGACCGGGCGCGACAAGGGCCGCGTGCGCGAATCGACGCTCATGGGGCTGGCGGACGGATCGATCGATATCCTGATCGGCACGCATGCGATCTTTCAGGAGGCGGTCGCCTATCGCCGGCTCGGGCTGGTGGTGGTGGACGAACAGCACCGCTTCGGCGTGGCGCAGCGCATCCTGTTGCAGGCGAAGGCCGAACGCCCGCCGCACCTGCTCGTCATGACCGCGACCCCGATCCCACGCACGCTGACGCTCAGCCAATATGGCGAGATGGACGTCAGCCGGCTGGACGAGATGCCGCCCGGCCGCCAGCCGATCGAGACCCGCGTCCTGTCCGGCGCGCGGATCGACGAGATCGCGGACGCGCTGGGCCGGCACGTTACGTCCGGCGGCCAGGCCTATTGGGTGTGCCCGCTGGTCGAGGAGAGCGAGGTCAGCGACCTGACCGCGGCGGAAAGCCGCGCCGCGACGTTGCGCGAGCGGTTCGGCGACAAGGTCGGGCTGATCCACGGGCGGATGAAGGGTCCGGAAAAGGACGCCGTTATGGCCGCGTTCCAGCGCGCCGAAACGCAGGTTCTGGTGGCGACGACGGTGATCGAGGTCGGCGTCGATGTGCCCAACGCAACACTGATGATCATTGAGGCGGCGGACAGGTTCGGGCTGGCGCAGCTGCACCAGTTGCGCGGACGCGTGGGGCGGGGGACGGGCAAGTCGACCTGCCTGCTGCTGCGCGGCGACGGCCTGAGCGAGACGAGCAGGGCACGGTTGGCGCTGATGCGGGAGAGCAACGACGGCTTCCGCATCGCCGAGGAGGATCTGCGACTGCGCGGTGCGGGTGAAATGCTTGGCACTCGTCAGTCGGGGGAGGCGCAGTTCCGGATTGCCAGTCCGGAGAAGACTGCCGCGCTGATCGAGACTGCGACCGCTGACGCACGCTTGCTGGTCGACCGCGATGGCGGGCTGGACGGGCCACGGGGGCAGGCTGCGCGGGTGGCGCTCTACCTGTTCGAACGTGATGCCGCGGTGGGCTTGCTCCGCTCTGGTTAGGATGCGTTCCCCGGCGAAGGCCGGGGCCCAGGTGAAACGCTACTACCCAGGCCCCGGCCTACGCCGGGGAACTCAGGGGGCGTCCGTCGCGAACCGTTCCATCCCTGCCACGACAAACGCCGCCAGCATCGCGGCATCGTCCGCTGCGAAGGTGTGCGACGGACTATCGATCCGCACGACCTCGACCCCGTCGCGCACGTTCGCAAAGGCGCGCCCGGCCCAGGCGTCATCGAACGCGATCGCGGTCCCATCACCCTTCGCCAGCAGGATCGCCAGCGGCCGTCGCCCAGCACCCAGCGCAGAGGCAATCCGGGTCGGCAGATTGTCGTCCGCAACCGCACCCAGGCTCGCGACACCGCGCGCCGCCTTGCGCAGGTCGACGCCGCCCGTCAGCAGGCGCTTCCAGAACGCCCCGTCGGTCAGCCGCGCCAGATAATGCGCTCTCACCGCCGCCGGCGGGGGCAGGTCGCCCGCCGGCTCGACAACCCAAGGATTGGCAAGCAGCAGAGCATCCAGTTTCGCCGGGGCGTGATGCAGTGCCAAAGCCGTCGCACCGTCGCACAGGCCGAAGCCGACGACCCGTCCGCCCGGACCAAGCCGCGCGCGCAACGCATCCGCCGCCGCCGTGATGTCCGGACCGCTGTCGGCGAAGCCCGGATCCTCGCCGCCACTGTCACCGACGCCGCGTCGGTCGTAGCGCAGCACCGGCCAGCCAGCCGCCGCCACCGCGGCCGCAAGTTGCGCCATGCCGCCATGCGCACCCGCGCGGATCTCCGTCCCGCCGCCGACGATCAGCAGGCCGGCGGGGGCACTTTCATCGCCGGTATCGAGGGTCGCGGCGATCGGGTCGCCCGCGCAGTCGATGGTCAGGAATTCGCGCATGTCGCCGCCATCCGATCAATATCCTGCGCAATGGCCTTCGCCATGGCACGGTCGCGCCCCGGCTCCGCGCGACGCCACATGGGCGATCCGGGCAAGCGCTCGTCCGCACCCTTGCCGTCCCCCGCTAACCGCACGACCCGCGCGGCCCCGTCTGGCAACGCGGCGGCCAGCGCCCCGGCAAGACCTGCCGCCAATGCGGTCCCGGCGAACACCGGCCCGGAAATCGGCGCGCCAGACGTCGCGGCCATCCGCTGTGCCCGGCCCAGTTCGCGCAGCACGGTCGCGCCTTCGACCGGCGTCATGCGCCAGCAACCCGCGACATCGGCGGGGTCCGGTGCATCGTCGAGCAACGCGCCGCCGCGGAACGACGCGATCATCGCCGGTCGACCCGTCGCCACGTGCAGCAGCGCGGCACTGGCGGCGACCATCGCCCGCCAGTCGGCCAGCGTCACGGCGGCGAACGGCGTCAGGCTCTCGCCGGTGCCCGGCAGATCGGGCAGCGCGCTGCCGCGGCCGAGCACCGCCAGTTCGGCCATCACGTCGGCGAGCAACCGCCGGCACCGGTTCGCCTCGCCGAACAACGGCGGGACAAGCAGGACGGCGGCGGTATCGCCCGAACCGACGATGCGCAGATATTCCTCGCGGCCGTGGATCGTCAGGCGCGCGACGTCGGCGACGGGATTGCTCAAAGAGCTTTGTTCCGGAGGAAGTGCAGCAGACTGCCGAACGTCTCCATCATCTCGCCATCGACCTCGTCATCCTCGACGACGATGCCGAGCCGGTCCTCCAGCTCGGTCAGCAGACCAGCGACCGCCATCGAGTCGAGTTCAGGCAGCGCGCCGAACAGCGGCGTGGTGGACACGAACGTCGCGACGCGGGCGGCGTCGATCCCCAATATGTCGGTCAGCACCGATCGCAGGGTGGTCTCGATGATCGCGGCATCCTGGCTCATGGTCTTCTCCAATCGGGTGGCCGGCACTACCCGCCCTTGGCGGTACGGACAAGCGCCGCCGCCCGGGCACGGACATAGCGCAACAGTGCGGACGGGCTGCTCAACCGGAACAGCTTGACGCGCCACAGGACCTCGCGGCCGTCCATCCAGTCCGCCTTGTACGGATCGTCGCCAGTGCCAAAATCGACCGTCGCTGGTCGATCACGGTCGATCACGTGGCGGAACATCGCAGCGGTCAGCACGGTGCCGGGCGACAAGGGCCGGGCCGACTCGACATAGGCCAGCTTGTGGATCGTCGCATGCCCGCGTTCGACCAGCCACCACTGGGCCGCGACGGGTTCATCCGCCAACCAGGCGACGCCCAGCCGCAACGTGCCGGCCGCGCCTTCCTGCTCGACAAGCGTCCGCAGGAGGGCAGGCGATCCTTCAGCGCCTTTCCAGCTGTCGGCATAGACCCGCTCGTACGCCGCCCATAGTTCCGGATCGAAGCCGTACGCGATCGCGATCCGGAACGGCGTCGCCTTTGCCTTGCGCTTGGCGGTGTTGCGCAACTTTCCCGGGCGAGCCGCCCACCATGCGGCGAAGTCACCCTGGACCGCCGTCGTGCGCCGGATCGTCGCGGGCGTTGCAATCGTGCCCCAACCGGTGGCGCCGAACGCCCGTTCGACCAGCGCGCGATCGTCGTCCGCCAGCGGGGCCAGCGTGATCGAGCCGAACCGCGCCCGGGCCTTCTTCGCGCAGGCGGCGAGCAGCACGTCGTGCGGTCCCTCACCGCCGAACACCGGCGCGAAACCGAGCGTGTACCAGCAGGCCAGCGCCTCCGCCCGCCCGCCGCCGCGGTCGGTCAGGAACAGCCAGGCCCGACTGCCGTTGCATTCGGCACGGATCACGACCGGGTGCAGATCCGGCAAATGGGCGGCGATCAAGCGGAACCAGTCGATCCGGTCGAACAGCACCGGTTGTGCGTCGCGATCCAGCGCGCCCGCCGCATCGGTCGCGACGGCATCCAGATCGTCGTAGAGGTGAACGTTAACGAGCATTGCGCTATCCCCGGCAAAAGCGCCGCTGCTGAGTGTAGGGAGGTAGAGTGCAAGTTCCGGTTAATGGACCCGATCCCGTCCCGCAACGGCTCGACCGGCTGACGCTGCGCGGCGATCCGCGCGCGCCCGCGCTCGTCGATCGCGACGGGACGCTGAACTACGCGGGGTTCGATGAAGCGGTCGGCATGCTGGCTGCCGCTTTGCTCGACCGGGCGGCGACAGGGGACCGGATCGCCTGCTGGCTGCCCAAGACGCGGATCGCCTGCCTGCTGCCGCTCGCCTGCGCGCGGGCGGGGCTGGTCCATGTGCCGATCAACCCGCTACTGAAACGTGCGCAGGTCGCCCACATCCTGGCGGACAGCGGCGCGGTCCTGCTCATCACGCAGCCGGCGAGGCTAGACACGCTTCAACCGGGCGACCTTGGGTCCGCCGAGGCTATCGACGCGCTGGCGATCTCGCTGGACGGTGCGGGGCTTGCCCCCTCCGCTTTGGACGCCGACCCGCAAACGCTGGCCCAGATCCTCTACACATCCGGATCGACCGGGCGACCCAAGGGGGTAATGCTCAGCCATGCGAACCTGTGGTTGGGCGCGGTTTCCGTCGCCCACTATTTCGGGCTGGCGGGGGATGACCGCGTCTTGGCGCTGCTCCCGCTCAGTTTCGACTATGGCCAGAGCCAGCTGCTCGCCACCTGGGCCGCGGGCGGGTGCGCGTACCCGCTCGATTACCTGACGCCGGCCGACGCGGTGAAGGCCGTCGTGAAGGCGGGCATCACCACGCTGGCCGGTGTGCCGCCACTGTGGGTCCAGCTGGTCGAGGCGAAGTGGCCGACCGACGGCGCGCCGACGTTGCGCCGGATCACAAACACCGGCGGGCGGCTGTCCGTCCCGCTCGTCCGCCGACTGCGGACGTTGTTCCCGGACGCGCGACTGTTTTCGATGTACGGGCTGACCGAGGCGTTCCGCTCTACCTATCTCGACCCCGAACTGATCGACCGACACCCGGACTCAATCGGCACCGCCATCCCGTTTGCCGAAATCCTGGTCGTCACCCCGGACGGCACGATCGCCGCGGACGGACAGCCGGGCGAACTGGTCCATGCCGGGCCGCTGGTGGCGCAGGGCTATTGGCAGGACGCCGAACGGACGGCGCTGCGGTTCCGGCCGGCTCCGGCGGCGTCGGCTCTCGGCGGCATGGCGGTCTGGTCCGGCGACACGGTGATGCGCGGCGCGGACGGCCTGCTGCGCTTTGTTGGGCGCGACGACGAGATGATCAAGTCTGCCGGCAACCGGATCAGCCCGACCGAGGTCGAGGAAGCGGCGGTCGCGGCCGGCGCGGCGGAGGCGGTGGCACTCGGCATCGCCGACGAACGGCTCGGCCAAAGCGTTTTGCTCGTCGCCCGCGGGGACGGCGACCACGACCGGCTATTGTCGGCAATGAAGCGCGACCTGCCCAATTTCATGGTGCCGCACCGCGTGATCTGGCGCGACGCCCTGCCGCGCAACGCGAACGGCAAGCTCGACCGCGTCGCGCTGAAATCGGAATATGTGCAGGAGGCCGGCGCATGAAGGCGATGGGCACGGTCCCGGCCGAGTTCGGCGCGGTGGACGGCGAGCTGCGGATCGCGGGGCAGGGCGTCACCGCCCATGTCGCGGCCGCCGGCGATACGCCGCTGTTCGTCTACGATCTCGCCCGCATCCGGGCGCAAGTCGCGGCGTTCCGCGCGCACATGCCGCCGGGCGTGTCGCTTCATTATGCGATGAAGGCCAATCCGTGGGCGCCGCTGCTCGCGCGAATGGTGCCGATGGTGGACGGGATCGACGTCGCGTCGGGGGGTGAACTCGCGTTGGCGGTCGCGGCGGGGGCGACGCACATCAGCTTCGCCGGACCCGGCAAGCGCGACCGCGAACTGCGCGCTGCGATCCTGGCGGGCGCGACGCTGAACCTCGAGTCGGAAGGCGAGGCAGAGCGTGCGATCGGCATAGCGGCCGACGAGGGGGTCCGCCCACGGCTGGCGGTGCGGGTGAACCCGGACTTCGACCTGCGCGGGTCGGGGATGAAGATGGGCGGCGGGGCCAAGCCGTTCGGAGTCGATGCGGACCGTGCGGCGGCGCTCGTCCGGCGGATCGTGGCGAGCGGCGCGGACTATCGCGGGCTCCATATCTTTGCCGGATCGCAAGCGCTCGACCCGGATGCGATCGCCGATGCGCAGGCGTCCGCGATGGCGCTGGCGGCGCGGGTGAGCCGGGACAGCGAGACGATGCCGCCGCTGGTCAACCTGGGCGGCGGGTTCGGTATCGCCTATTTCCCGCATGAGACGCCGCTTGATCTCACGGTGATCGGCAGACGGCTGACCGATGCGCTTGCGGTACGCGATCCGGTACTGGCCGAGACGCGGTTCGCGATCGAACTCGGCCGATGGCTGGTCGGGGAGGCGGGGGTCTACCTCACTCGGATCGTCGACCGGAAGGAGAGTCACGGCGAGACCTTCCTCGTGACCGACGGCGGGCTGCATCATCAGCTGGCGGCATCCGGCAATTTCGGCACGGTCGTACGGCGCAACTATCCGGCGGTTATCGCGACGCGGTTCGGGGCGGAGCCGACCGAGACCGCCAGCATCGTCGGTTGCCTTTGCACGCCGCTCGATCGGTTGGCGGACCGCGTCGCGCTGCCCCGGGCGGAGGTCGGCGATCTCGTCGCCATCTTCATGGCGGGCGCGTACGGCGCCACCGCCAGCCCGGCCGCCTTTCTCGGGCACCCCGCACCGATGGAACGACTGGTCGACGGGGATGCTGCAATCTGTCCCGAATGATGGTAAATTTTCGGTAAAGACCCGAACCCTGTGGCGTTCCTAACCGTATCTTCACCTGTATCGGCGATGCAGGTCCAATAACCGAGCGATCCGTATCGCCCCTGCAAAAAGCCCAAGGTGACCAAGATGATCGACACGCGTGCAACCGTCCTGACCCTGGCGCTGGTCGCCACCGCCATTACCGGTTGCGCAGGCGGCGGTCCGGCCGCGCCGCAGCTTCCGCCCGCGGCGTTCGTTTCGTCCACCCAGGGGCCAAGCGAGGATTATGTCATCGGGCCGCTCGACAGCCTGACGATCTTCGTCTGGCGCAACCCGGAACTCGGCGGCAAGGTTCAGGTTCGTCCCGACGGGCGTATTACAACGCCGCTGATCGCCGATCTGCCCGCGGTCGGCCGCACCCCGGCGCAGCTGGCGGACGACATCAAGAACCGGCTCGCCACCTTTGTGCGCGAACCGCTGGTCTCGGTCATCGTCGACAATTTTTCGGGCACCTTCTCGCAACAGGTCCGCATCGTCGGCGCCACCGAGAAGCCGGCATCGATCCCGTACCGCGCCAACATGACGCTGCTCGACGCGATGATCGCGGTCGGCGGGCTAAGCGAGTTCGCGTCGGGCAACAAGGCGCGCCTCGTTCGGTTCGACCGCGCGACGGGCAAGCAGACGGAATACAGCCTGCGCATCGGCCGCCTGCTGAAGCAGGGCGATGCCAAGGCGAACGTCGCGCTGCAGCCGGGCGATGTCATCATCATCCCGGAAAGCATGTTCTGATCCGCACGCGCGGCAACGAACCGGAACCGGACGGGAACGGCAGGTAAAGATGAACGGCCTCTACGACGAAGTGAAGATCGCGCTGCATTCGGTCTGGCGGCAACGCTGGCTCGCGCTGGGTGTAGCGTGGGCCGTGGCGTTGCTCGGCTGGCTGGTCATCGCGCTGATTCCCAACAGCTATGAAAGCACTGCACGCGTCCAGGTGCAGAACCAGTCGATGCTGAGCGACACGATGGGGATCAGCCCCAACGATCAGCAGGGCGACATCGACCGCGTCCGCTCCGCGCTGCTGTCCGCCGCCAACCTGCGCAAGGTCGTGCTGGGCAGCGGTATGGCCGCGGTCGGTGCCGACGACGGCACGATCGACGGGCACATCTCAACATTGCGCGATGCAGTCACCGTAAAGGCGCTGCCCGACAACATGTTCGAGATCAGTGCGCGGATCTCCGCCGGTGGTAACAGCGACGCGCATAACGCCGTTCTGGCGCGTCGCGTGGTGGAGCAGCTCGTCACGATCTTCTCCACCGAAAACGTCATGGGCGGCCGCGAGGAAGCCGGCGAGACGCTGACTTTCCTGAACCAGGAACTGGCCCGGCGTGCGGCGCAGCTGTCGGAGGCGGAGGCACGGCGTGTTGCGTTCCAGCAGAAATATATGGGTCTTCTTCCTGGCGTCGGATCGTTCGAGCAGCGCGCGGAGCAGAAGCGCGCCGAACTGAGCCAGGTCGAAACCGAACTGGTGTCCGCACAAAGCGCGCTGGCAGCGATGGGTGGGCAACTGGCGAGTACGCCTGCGACGATCGCCGCGCCTTATTATGGCGGCGGTGGGGCTGTCGGCGGCGCACGCGGCCGGCTCTCGGCGCTCGAAGGGCAGCTGAGCGAGGCGATGGCACGCGGCCTGACCGACCAGCATCCCGACGTGATCGCCCTGCGGTCGCAGATCACCCGGACGCGGTCCGACGTTGCCCGCGAACCTGCCTCGGGCGGCGGCGGCGCCGGGACGGTGCAGAACCCGGCCTATGCCTCGATCCGTTCGCTCCAGGCGGATCGGCAGGGGACCGTATCCGGCCTGTCGCAGCGCCGCGCGGCATTGCAGGCCGAGATCGGCTCGCTCTCGTCGCGCCAGGCATCGGAACCAAGCGTGGCGGCGGAACAGGATCGGCTCAACCGCGGTTACGACGTCCTGAAAACGCAATATGACAAGCTGCTGGCCGATCGCGAGCAGGTTCAGTTGCGGGCCGACGTCAGCACCAAGACCGATGCCGTCCGCGTACAGGTCATGGATCCGCCGTCCGCGCCACAGGTGCCGGTTGCGCCGAAGCGGCCACTGCTTCTGGCCGGGATCCTGGTCGTCGCGCTGGGTGCCGGGGCAGGGGTCGCGTTCGCGCGCGGTCAGCTGACGACGACGTACCCGACCGCGGGCAAGCTGGCGTCGGCGACGGGCCTGCCGGTCCTCGGCTCGGTGTCGGAGGTGGTCACCCCGGCGCAACAGTCGGTGCGCCGCAAGCATACGCTGCGGTTCGCCGGGGGCGTCGCCGGTCTGGTCGGCTGCTTCCTGTTGCTGATGACCATCGAATTCATCCAGCGGGGGCTGGTAGCATGAGGAACGCCCCGATGACCGAACCCCGCCGATCGTTGTTCGAGCGCGCCGCCGACGTTTACGACTTCAATGCCGCGGCGCGTGCGCGTTTACCCGGTCCCGAGACCAACACGCGCCCACCGCTGGACGGCGGCCGCCGTTCTACTGACACGGCTCGTCCTACGATGCCGAATCGTCGCGGATCGGTGGCGCGCGATGCATTGACCGCGGCCGGTTTCGTCATGCCCGACGGCGGCGTCACGGCGATCGCCGAGGAGTTCCGCCTGGTGAAACGCCAGCTGCTTCAGGCCGCCACGGCACCCGATGCCACGCCGCGCGATCGGATGCTGCTCGTCGCGTCGGCGTTGCCGGCCGAGGGCAAGACGTTCTGCGCGGTCAACCTGGCGCTGTCGATCGCGGCCGAGAAGGATTTTGAGGTCCTGCTGGTCGATGCCGACGTCGCCAAGCCGACGATCCCCGCGCTGCTGGGTCTGGAGGACGGTCCCGGTCTGATGGACGCGATCGCTGACCCGCGGCTCGATGTCGAAGGCTGTATCATCCGGACCGACATCGGCAATCTGTCGGTCCTGCCGGCCGGCAGCATCCGCAACGACGCGACGGAGTTGCTGGCATCCGACAGCACCCGCGTGGTGCTCGACCGGATCGCGACGCAGCGTACGAACCGCATCGTCCTGTTCGATTCGCCCCCCGCGCTCGCGGCATCGCCAGCGTCTGAAATCGCTCATCATGTCGGCCGCGTCGTGATGGTGGTCCGTGCGGACCGCACCGGCGAGACGGAACTGCGCGAGGCCGTTGCCCTGCTGTCCGGGTGCGACGACATCCGGCTGTTGCTGAACGCGGCGGCGCTGGCGTCGGGTGGCCGGCGCTTCGGGTCCTATTACGGACAGGTCGGCTGAATGCGTTCGACGACCATCCTGGCCACGGCAATCGTCGGCGTCGGCATGCCCGGCGGCGCGGCGGTCGCAGCGCCGCGAACCACCTATGTCACGCCGTATATCGAGGCGTTGCAGGTGCTCGACGTGCCGATCACCGGCGGGCGCGACGTGCTGACCTACAGTGTGCTCGCCGCCGGGGTGGATGCTGGCGCGAGCGGACGGCGCCTCGAAGGCACACTCAGCTACCGCTACGAACGACGCTTCCCTTGGGGCGGCGACGGCGGGGTGCCGAGCGATACGCATAACGGAATTGCGCGCGGCAGCTTTCAGCTTGTGCCCAATTTCCTGACGCTCCAGGCCGGTGGCATCGCCACCCGAACGCGCGTCGATGCGCGCGGCGGAGGAGTGGATTTCCTTGGCCGCGGCAACAATGTCGCGCAGGTCTATGGCGGCTACATCGGCCCGAGCCTTACGACGCGCGTGGGTGCGCTGGACGTCAACGCAAGCTACCGCTTTGGTTACGTCAGGACCGACGATGGGTCCAGCAACGGCGACGATCTCGGGACCAACCAGTTCGGATTGAACCGCTACGACAGCTCCGTCAGCCATCTGGCGAACGCCAGCGTTGGGATGAAGCCGGGACAGCTACCGTTCGGCTGGACGCTGTCCGGCTCCTACTCGCGCGAGGATGCCAAGCCGCTTGACCAGCGGTTCGTAAACAAGTTCGTGCGTGCGGAAGTGCTGGTTCCGGTCGCGCCCACGCTCGCGCTGACTGCCGGCGTTGGATATGAGGATATCCGCGTCTCGCAGCAGGCGGTGCAACGAACCGCGGCGGGCCTGCCGGTGGTGGACAGCAACGGCCGGTTCGTTGGCGATCGGTCCGCCCCGCGACAGATCGCGTACGACTTTGATGGGCTGTTCTTCGACGCGGGCGTGATCTGGCGACCCAGCCGGCGGACGACACTCGTGGCGTCCGTGGGCCGGCGTTATGGCCAGCTGGCGGTCACCGGATCGTTCAGCCACCAGATCACGTCGCGCAGCGGGGTGACGATCGGTGTCTATAACGGCATCGACAGTTTCGGCCGGTCGATCGGCAACAACCTGTCCGCTTTGCCGACGCAGTTCTCCGTGCCGCGCAACGGCCTGAACAACCGATTCGATGGGTGCGTGTTCGGCAACCAGGGCACGGGCGGTTGCTTCAACGACTCGCTGCAGTCGGCCAGCACGTCCAACTACCGGGCGCGCGGAATCAACGCGCTCTACACCAACCGCCGCGGCGCGCTGACGTTCGGGCTGGGCGCTGGTTACGACGAACGGCGCTATCTCGGGCCTGTGCTGGCCTCCAACGGGATTTCGTACGACAATGTCACCGACCGCAGCGTGACGGCGCAGGCCAACGCCACGATCACCCTGGACGAACGGTCGAGCCTGTCGAACCAGATCTACGTCGGCTGGTTTGAAAGCGGGCTACCGGGCGCGGACGGCGTGCTGACCGGCGGTGCATCGAGCAGCTATTACCGTCGCCTGACCGACCGGTTGAGCGGCAACGCCACGCTCGCGATCTTCGCGACCGACCAGCAGGAATATGATACCGACATAACGGGGCAGTTGCTCGTCGGAGCGCGTTACGCATTCTAGGCCAACGTTAAGGATTGCGCGGATACAGTGCCGCGCAGGAGACGCCACTATGTACCAAGACCATTATGGGCTGACCGATCGCCCGTTCCAGCTGACGCCCGACCCACGTTTCTGGTTCGAAAGCGCCACCCACCGCAAGGCGATGGCCTATCTGGGCTATGGCTTGGCGCAGGGGGAGGGCTTCATCGTCATCACCGGCGACATCGGCGCGGGCAAGACCACGCTGGTCGCGCACCTGATGGAAACGGTCGATCCGCAACGCCTGACCGCGGTCCGGCTGGTGTCGACGCAGGCCGACGCCGACCAGCTCGTCGCGCTGGTGGCGCAGGCGTTCGGCGTCGGCGGCGGCGCGCATGACAAGGCGGCACTGATCGACCGGATCGAACGCCATTTGGTCAACGAGGCGCGCTCCGGCCGCCGCACGCTCCTGATCGTCGACGAGGCGCAGACGCTGTCACTCGGGGCGCTCGAAGAGCTGCGGATGCTGTCGAATTTCCAGACCGGCAACCAGCCGCTGCTTCAGATCTTCCTGCTCGGCCAGCCGGAATTCCGTGAACTGCTGCAACAGTCGGACCGGCTGGAGCAGCTGCGCCAGCGGGTGATCGCGACGCATCACCTCGATCCGATGACCGCGAACGAGGTCGAGCCCTATATGCTGCACCGCCTCGCGCGGGTCGGCTGGGCGGGCAATCCGGATTTCGAGCCCGCCGCGTACGACGCCTTTTTCAGCCATTCGGGCGGCGTGCCCCGCAAGCTGAACCAGATCGCCGGGCGCGTCCTGCTCGCCGCCGCGGTCGAGGATCGGACCGTCATCGATGCGGCGCTGGTCGACAGCGTGGCGTCGGAGATGGACGGCGATGCCAACCGCCCACGCGCCGCCGCCGAAAACGAACCGCGCCTGCGCAGCGCGTCGGTCACGCCGCTGCGGGCCGAACCCGCATACGACGCCCGGCTGAACGCGATCGAGGCGCGCCAGGACGAACTGGAGTCGTCGCTGCGCCGCGTGCTTGGCCTGCTGATCGACTGGGTCGAGAGCGATGCGCCGCTGCGCTCCGATCGTTCGCGCCACAACGCGGCCTGATCGTCTCATGCCCGACGCACAGCCCATGCCCATGCGCAACGCGATGTCCGTCGATCTGGAGGACTGGTTCCACGTCGGCGCGTTCGAGAACGTGATTCCGCGTTCGGACTGGGCGGGTTGCGAGGACCGCGTCGCGCGGAACGGCGATGCGGTGCTGGCGCTGTTCGATCGGGTGGGCGTGAAGAGCACCTTCTTCACGCTGGGCTGCGTCGCGGCGCAGCATCCCGGACTGATCCGCAAGATCGTCGCGGCGGGGCACGAGATCGCCAGCCACGGCTGGGACCACAAGCGCGTCTTCACCCTGACGCCCGAGCAGTTCCGTGCCGACCTGGAACAGGCACGCGCCGCGATCGAGGATGCCGGCGGCGCCCGCGTAACGGGCTACCGTGCCCCCAGCTTCTCGATCGACGCGCGCACGCCCTGGGCGCATCCCGTGCTGGCCGAGGCGGGCTACACGTATTCGTCCAGCGTCGCGCCGGTCCGGCACGATCATTATGGCTGGCCCGAATCGCCGCGCCACATCTGGCGGCCGCTGGCGGACAGTCCGCTGATCGAATTGCCCGTCACCACCGCGCGGATCGGTGGCCGGACGCTGGCGGCCGGAGGCGGGGGCTTCTTCCGCATGCTGCCCTACGCCTTTTCACGCTGGGCGATCGGTCGCGCGAACGGGATGGAAGGGCGCCCGGCGGTGTTCTACTTCCACCCGTGGGAGATCGACCCCGAGCAGCCGCGTGTCGCGCACGCGCCGCTCCGCTCCAAACTGCGCCACTACAGCCGGCTGTCCGCGATGGAAGGCAAGCTCGAACGGCTCCTCAAGGAATTCGCCTGGGACCGCACCGACCACGTCGTCGCCCGCCAGGCCGCAACATTGTGACCGACACCACCTCGAATGGCTCCCCGGCGCAGGCCGGGGCCTAGACACAGTCTTGTCTCAGACGCATCCGACTACGCCGCAGGCAGCGCTGCCCGCCGCCACCGTCCTGTCTGTGCGCAACGTTGTCGCCGACGCCGCGCAGGTCGCACGCTGCGACGACTACGCCCGCCAGCACACCGACGGCACGCCGTTCCACCTCTCCGCCTGGAACCTCGCTGTCTGCGCAGGCTGCAAGCAAACTCCGCACCTCCTCGCCGCCTATCGCGGCGAAACACTCGTCGGCATCCTGCCGCTGACCGAAGTCCACTCTCCCCTGTTCGGCCGCGCACTCGCCGCCACCGGGTTCGCGGTCGCCGGCGGCATCCTCGCGGACGACGACACCGCCGCACAGGCCCTTGCCGACGCCGCGGTCGCGCTGGCCGCACGCTCATCCTGCCCATCGGTCGAACTCCGCGGCGGCTGGCTCCCCGCCGACTGGCACCGCGACGACACGACCTATGTCGGCTTCACCCGCCCGATCGCGGCGGACGACGCGAACGAACTGCTCGCAATCCCGCGCAAGCAGCGCGCCGAGGTCCGCCGCGCGCTCGGCAACGGCATGACCGTCACCACCGGCCGCGATGCCGAGGAACGCGCCGACCACCATGCGGTCTACGCCTCCAGCGTCCACAATCTCGGCACGCCGGTGTTCCCGGCCAGGCTGTTCGCAGCGGTGCTGGACCGGTTCGGGGACGACGCCGACATCCTGACCGTCCGCCACGACGGGCGGCCAATCGCCTCGGTGCTCAGCCTCTATCATCGCGGTACGGTGATGCCATATTGGGGCGGCGGGACGACGGAGGCCCGGGCCATGCGCGCCAACGACCTGATGTATTATGCGTTGATGGGCCATGCCCGCGCGCGCGGATGCACGCGGTTCGACTACGGCCGGTCGAAGGTCGGCACCGGTGCCGCTGCGTTCAAGCGCAACTGGGGCTTCGATCCGCAGCCACTGTCCTACGCGGTCCACGGGGACGCCCCGCGCGAGATCAACCCGCTCGATCCGAAATATCAGGCGAAGATAGCGCTTTGGAAAAAGCTGCCGTTGCCGGTCGCGAACCTGATCGGCCCATGGATTTCGCGGGGGCTGGGGTGAGCCGCGACATCCTGTTCCTCTGCCACCGCGTCCCGTTTCCCCCCGATCGCGGCGACAAGATCCGCTCGTTCCACATCCTGAAGGCGCTGTCCGCGCTCGGCCGCGTCCACCTGCTGACCTTTGCCGACGATGAAGCCGACGCCGCGCACGTCGCCGGGCTGGCGCCGTGGGTGTCGTCGTCCAAGGTCATCGTCCGTCGGCGCGGGCGGGCGTTCGGGGCGGTTGCGGCGCTGGCGTCGCGGCGCCCAGTGTCGCTCGCGATGTTCGACGATCCCGCGATGCGCCGCGCGGCGAACGGCCTGCTGGGCCGCGTGCGGATCGATACGGTCTACGCCTTCTCCGGCCAGATGGCGCAGTTCGTACCGCATGACATCACCGCGCGTTTCCTGATGGATTTTGTCGATGTCGACAGCGCCAAGTTCGACGGCTACGCGGCCACCGCCGGGCTGCTCTGGCGGCAGGTGAACGCCCGCGAAGGCCGGCTTCTGGCGGACTTCGAAGGCAAGGTCGCCGAGCGCGCGGATCTGTCGCTGTTCGTCAGCCGGGCGGAGGCGGACGTCTTCGCCCATCGTCATCCCGCCGTCTCCGGCCGCGTCGCCGCGCTGGAAAACGGCATTGATCTCGCCACCTTCGACCCGGACGCGGACATCATCCCGGTTTCGGCGGGCGACGGTTCGCTGATCCTGTTCACCGGCCAGATGGACTACGCCCCCAATGTCGAGGCGGTCGACGGGTTCGCACGCGACATCCTGCCCGCCGTCCGCGGCGCGTATCCCACGGCGCGCTTCGCCATCGTCGGCCGAGCCCCGGTCCCGGCGGTGCGTGCGCTGGCGACTCTGCCGGGCGTCATGGTCGTCGGCGAGGTTCCGGACGTCCGCCCCTGGCTCGCCGCCGCCGATGTCGTGGTGGCCCCGTTGAAACTCGCGCGCGGCATCCAGAACAAGGTGCTGGAGGCGATGGCGATGGGCAAGGCGGTCGTTGCCAGCCCGTCCGCGCATGAGGGGATCGACGCCGAACCCGGTCGCCACCTGATTGTCGCGGGGCCGGATCGCCAGGCCGACGTCGTCCGCGCGCTGATCGCCGATCCCGTTCGCCGCGCTACGCTCGGCCGCGCCGCCCGTGCACGGATGGTGGAGCGCTACGGCTGGGACCGCGTGCTCGCCCCGCTGGCGGCGATGGTGGCGGGCGGGGACGCACGCGCGATCGCGGCCGAATGACCGCGACGCTTGCGGTGCCGGTCGCGCCGGAAACAACCGACACCCGTGACGCGTGGGCGGCCGCCGTCCCGGTCTTGATCGGCGGGATGCTCGCCGTCCTGCTGCTATTCCACGGCGACGCGGCAGACATGGCGCGGATCTGGTGGACAAGTTCCACCTTCGAACATTGCCTGTTCATCCTCCCGCTGATCGGCTGGCTGGTGTGGCAGCGCGCGCCCGAACTGGCACGCCTCTGCCCACGCGGCTGGGCCCCGGGGCTGCTGATCGTTGCTGCGGGGGCCGCCGGCTGGCTGCTCGGCCAGGCCGCCGGGGTTGCGATCGCGCGGCATTTTGGGCTCGTGCTAATGCTGCAGGGCGCGATCGTTGCGACGCTCGGCCCGGCGGTCGCACGCGGGCTGCTGTTCCCGCTCTGCTACGCCTTCTTCCTCGTGCCGGCGGGGGAGGGGCTGGTGCCGCCGCTCCAGGCGATCACCGCGCAAATGTGCATGGCGTTGCTCCATCTGTTCGGCATTGCGGCGCGGCTCGACGGCATCTTCATCACCACGGCGCATGGCTGGTTCGAGGTGGCGGAGGCCTGTTCCGGCGCGAAGTTCCTGATCGCGATGGTGGCGCTTGGCGCGCTCGCGGCAAACGTCTGTTTCCGCAGCATCCGACGCCGCATTGCGTTCATGGCACTGGCGATCGTCATCCCTGTGCTCGCCAACGGCGTGCGGGCGTTCGGCACCATCCTGGTCGCGAACTATACCGACACCGATGTCGCCGGCAGCTTCGACCATGTCGTCTACGGCTGGGTGTTCTTCGCCGTCGTGATCGGACTGCTGCTCGGCCTCAGCTGGCGCTTCTTCGATCGCGCGCCCGACGATCCCGCCTTCGACCCCGCCCGGATCGAACCGATCCCGCCGCACGCCGATCCGCGCCGCCGCGTTGTCGTCGCGGTAACGGCCGTGCTGATCGCCGCCGCACCCGCCGCCTGGACCGAGCTTGCCGCGTCCGGCGGCCGCCTCGCCCCGGCCGTCATCGCGCTGCCCAGCCCGACCGGCTGGACGCCGGTGCCTGCCACGAACGGCCTGCCCTGGGCACCGCGCTTCCCCGGCGCGGACCGGTTCGCGCTGGCGCATTACCGCGCGGCGGACGGCACCGTCGTCGACCTCGCGATCGCGGCGTACGGCGATCAGGAGGAGGGCCACGAGGTCGTCGGCTACGGCATCGGCGCGGTCGATCCGCAGAGCCGCTGGACATGGGGCGCGGACGGCGCAAAGGTCGCGGATGGCCGGGCGATGCGGATCGTCGGGCCGGGCGATACGCCGCGCGACGTCCTGATCTTCTACCGCATCGGCACCCTCACCACCGGCAGCGAGACTCGCGTGAAACTGGAAACCCTTCGTGCCCGGCTGACCGGCGCACCGCAGCGCGCCGTCGCGGTCATCCTTTCCGCGCAGGCCCCGCGCGGCGGCACCGCCCGCCCGGCGCTCGACCGGTTCCGCGCCGCGATCGGCCCGATCGATGCGCTTGCCGACCGGGCGACGCGCTGATGTGCGGCATCGCCGGCATCTTCCACCGCGAAACGGCCAAGCCGGTCGATCCGGCGCGCGTCCGCGGCATGACCGACGCGATCGCGCATCGCGGGCCGGACGGGGCGGGGGTGTGGACCGGCAGCGGCGTCGGGCTCGGCCATCGCCGCCTCGCCATCATCGATCCGACCCCGGCCGGCGCGCAGCCGATGCTGCTCGACCATCTGACGATCGTGTTCAACGGCGAGATCTACAATTTCGCGGAGGTCCGCGCCGAACTGTCGCTGGCCGGCCACCGCTTCCACACCGATTGCGATACCGAGGTCATCCTGCACGCGTATCGGAAGTGGGGACCGGCGTGCCTCGACCGGTTCAACGGCATGTTCGCCTTCGCGCTGCACGATGCGGCCGAGAACACGCTGTTCCTGGCACGCGACCGGTTCGGGGTGAAACCGCTGTTCTACGCGACTCTGTCCGACGGTGCGCTGCTGTTCGCGTCCGAACTGAAGGCGATCCTGGCCCACCCGCTGTTCCGCGCGGTGCCCGACCTGACCGCGATCGACGACTATCTGGCCTATGGCTATGTCCCCGACGACGCCTGCATCGTGGCGGGGGTCAGCAAGCTGCCCGCCGGGCACCATATGCTCGTCCGCCGCGGGCAGCCGCTGCCCGCGCCGACCAAATGGTATCAGCTGAGCTTCGCCGACCGCGCGACCGGCAGCGTCGCCGCGCTGACCGAGGAACTCGACGCCCGCCTGCGCGACGCGGTCCGATCGCGGATGGTGGCGGACGTGCCGCTCGGCGCGTTCCTGTCCGGCGGGGTCGATTCGTCGGGCGTCGTGGCGATGATGGCGGAGGCGAGCCCGCACGCCGTCCAGACCTGTTCGATCGGGTTCGACAGCGCGGGCTATGACGAGACGCGCTATGCCCGCATCGTGGCCGACCGGTTCGCCACCGACCACCGCGAACGGACCGTTGCGGCGGGCGACTTCGGCCTGATCGATACGCTGGTCGCGGCCTATGACGAACCGTTCGCGGATGCCTCCGCGCTGCCGACCTACCGCGTCTGCGAACTGGCGCGCGAGACGGTGACGGTGGCGCTGTCGGGCGACGGCGCCGACGAGGCGTTCGCCGGTTATCGCCGCCACGCCTTCCACGCCGCGGAGGAGCGCGTTCGCGGGCTGATCCCCGCCCGCCTGCGCGAACCGGTGTTCGGCCGGCTGGGCGCCGCCTATCCGAAGCTCGCTTGGGCGCCGCAGGTTCTGCGCGCCAAATCGACGCTGCAATCGCTGGGGCAGAGCGGGGCGGAGGCCTACGCCACCGCGGTCGGCATCACTTCCCATGCCGATCGCCACGCGCTCTACGCCCCCGGCTTCGCGCGCAGCCTGTCCGGCCACCGCGCGGAGGACCGCTATGTCAAGGCGATGACCGACGCCCCGGCGCGCGACCCGATCGACCGCGCGCAATATGCCGACATGCAGATCTGGCTGCCCGGCGACATCCTCACCAAGGTCGACCGCGCCAGCATGGCTGTCAGCCTGGAGGCGCGCGAACCGTTGCTCGACCACCGGTTGGTCGAATTCGCCGCCCGGCTGCCCGCATCGATGCGGCTGCACCGCGGGCAGGGGAAGTGGCTGCTCAAGAAGGCGCTCGCCCGCCGCCTGCCGGACGAGATCCTGTATCGCCGCAAGATGGGGTTCGTGACGCCGATCACCGCCTGGTTCCGCGGCCCGCTGGCGGCCGAGGCGCAGCGGATTGGCGAGGGTTCGGCACTGTCCGCGACCGGCTGGTTCGACGGCGCGCGGCTGAAGTCGGTCGCCGACGACCACCGCAGCGGCCGCGCCGATCATGGCCGCCTGCTGTGGCAGCTGCTGATGCTCGAAAAATCGCTGACCCGCCTGTTCGGCGTCGCCTAATAGAGGCACCACTGCCCACGGACCCGCGAGACCCATCGTGACAGACCAGCCCGCCGCCACCTCCGCGACCACGCTCGGCGACCGCCCGTTCCGCTACTACGACCTCGTCATGGTCGCGTTCGTCACGATCCTGCTGCTCAGCAACGTCATCGGCGCGGGGAAGCGCGCGGTCGTCGACCTGCCGCTGATCGGACCCTGGCCCTTCGGCGCGGGACTGCTGTTCTTCCCGATCTCCTACGTCATCGGCGACGTTTTGACCGAGGTCTACGGCTATGCCCGCGCGCGGCGCTGCATCTGGGCGGGGACCGCGGCGCTGCTGTTCATGGCGGCGATGTCGTGGATCGTCGTGCGGATGCCGCCCGACGCCGGCTGGACGGGGCAGGCCGCGTACGAACAGGTGTTCGGACAGGTCCCGCGCATCGTGTTCGCCTCGATCTGCGCCTTCTGGGCGGGCGAGTTCGCCAACGCGCTGGTCCTTGCCCGGCTGAAGCTCCGCACCCGCGGCCGGTACCTCTGGCTGCGGACGATCGGCAGCACGGTGGTGGGGCAGGGCGTCGACAGCCTCATCTTCTACCCGCTCGCCTTCTACGGCGCGGTCGGCTGGTCCGCCGACGCGCTGCTGATGGTCATGCTCAGCCAGTTCGTGCTGAAGGTGGCGTGGGAGGTCGTGCTGACCCCCGCCACCTACGCAGCGGTCGGGTTCCTGAAGCGTCGCGAGGGGATCGACGTGTACGACGACGACACCGACTTTACGCCGTTCCGTACGCGGGTCTGATACGGCTCAGTCCGGATAGACCGCCCCGGTAAAATACAGCCCGTCCGGCGGCGCGTTCAGGCCGAGCCTAGTCCGATCCCGCGCCTCCAACGCGTCCGCCATGTCGGCCACCGACCAGCGGCCGCGCCCGACGAGCATCAGGCAACCGACCATCGACCGGACCTGATGATGCAGGAACGACCGCGCCTCCGCGTGGATGTCGATACCGTCGGCGGTCGCGGTCAACTCCAGCCGTTCGAGCGTCCGGACCGGGCTGTCCGCCTGGCAGTGCGCGGAGCGAAACGTCGTGAAGTCGTGCCGCCCGACCAGGACCCGCGCCGCCGCCGCCATCGCGTCGGTATCGAGCGGTGCGCGGACATGCCACGCCCGCCCGGCGTCGAGCGCCAGCGGCGCGCGCCGATTGACGATCCGGTAGCGATAGCGCCGCCCGATACAGGAAAAGCGCGCATGCCAGTCGTCCGCCACAGCCACGGTCGACAGGATCGCCACCGGCTGCGGGCGGAGCAGCGCGTTCAGTCCCTCGCCCAGCCGGAACGGATCGAACGGCCGCGCGATGTCGACATGCGCGGTCATCGCCTCGGCATGGACGCCCGCATCGGTGCGTCCTGCCGCGGTCACGGCGGCGGGTTCGCGCGTGATGGCCAGCACCGCCGCCTCGATCGCGGCCTGCACGCTCGGCCCATGCGGCTGCCGCTGCCAGCCCATATAGGGCCGCCCGTCAAACTCCACGGTCAGCCGGAACCGCGTCATGCGATCCGCGCACCGACCGGCACGGCAAAGCCGCGGAGCAGTTCGCCGGTCGTCATCACGCCGCGGCCCGCACGCTGCACCGCGGTCGGCTGGATCGCGCCCGTGCCGCAGGCGATCGTCAGCCGATCGTCGAGCACGGTCCCCGGCGGCCCGTCCATGTCGACCACCTCCGCCGCCATGACCCGTACCCGGTCGCCCGCATGTTCGAACCAGGCCCCGGGCGCCGGTGCAAACGCGCGCACCTGCCGCTCGACCGCCGGTGCGCTGGCGCTCAGGTCCAGCCGCGTCTCCGCCTTGTCGATCTTCGGCGCGTAAGTCGTCTCGCCGACCTGGCCTACCGGTGGATAGGCCTCGATATCGCCGAGCACCCGCACCATCAGCGCCGCGCCCATCGCGGCCAGTTCCGCGGTCAGCACGCCCGCGTCCTTGCCGTTGATCGGCGTCCGCCCCTCCAGCCGCACCGGCCCGGTATCGAGCCCGCGCTCCATCTGCATGATGCCGACGCCCGTCTCCGCATCGCCGGCCAGGATCGCGCGCTGCACCGGCGCCGCCCCCCGCCAGCGCGGCAGCAACGACCCGTGGACGTTCAGGCACCCCAGCCGCGGCGCTTCCAGCACCGCCTGCGGCAGGATCAGCCCATAGGCCGCGACCACCCCGACATCGGCTTCGAGGGCCGCGAACGCCGCCTGCGCCTCCGCATCGCGCAGCGACAGCGGGCAGCGGACGGGCAGGCCAAGTGCCTCCGCCCGCGCCTGCACCGCGCCGGCCCGCAACGCCTTGCCGCGGCCGGCGGGGCGGGGGGGCTGGCTGTAGACCGCGACGATGTCGTGCCCGGCCGCGACCAGCGCGTCGAGCGTCGGCACGGCGAAATCGGGGGTTCCCATGAAGATGATACGCATCCACCCCCTGAAACGCTTGGCAAGCCGCGATGCAAGCCCATATCGCTATCCGCATGGCATCCACCGAAATCGAGGGGCTCGTCCAGGCGCTCGCCCGCCTCCCCGGCCTCGGCCCGCGCTCCGCCCGCCGCGCCGCGCTCCACCTGCTGAAAAAGCGGGAAAGCGCGCTCGCGCCGTTGTTGCAGGCGCTGGGTGCGGTGGCCGATCGGCTCGCGACCTGCGGGGTGTGTGGCAATGTCGACACCAGCGATCCGTGCGCGATCTGCCGCGACGATCGCCGCGACCCGCGGATGCTCTGCGTCGTGGAGGATGTCGCCGACCTGTGGGCGCTCGATCGGTCGCGGCTGTTTCCCGGTCGGTTCCACGTGCTCGGCGGTCGGCTGTCCGCGCTGGAGGGGATCCGTCCGGAGGACTTGACCATCGACGCGCTGCTCCGCCGCGTGGCGGCCGGCGGCATCGACGAGGTCGTGCTGGCGATGAACGCCACGCTGGAGGGCCAGACGACGGCGCATTATCTTGCGGAGCGGATCGAGGCGTTTCCCGTCCGCCTGACACAGCTCGCCCACGGCCTGCCGGTCGGTGGGGAGCTCGATTATATGGACGAAGGCACGCTGGCGCAGGCGTTGCGCGCGCGCCGGCCCATCGTGTGAGCCTTGACCCGTCCGCCGCCAAATCCTAGCTGCGCGGCATGGCCATTCTCCCGATCCTCGAAATTCCCGATCCGATCCTGCGCGACATCTCCGCACCGGTCGCCCCCGACGACGCGTCGCTGCCGCAGCTGATCGCCGACATGTTCGAAACGATGTACGACGCGCCCGGCATCGGCCTCGCCGCGATCCAGATCGGCGTGGCGAAGCGCGTGATGGTGATCGACCTGCAGGAAGAGCAGGACGAGGACGAAAAACCGATCCGCCAGCCGCGCGTGTTCATCAACCCGGTGATCAGCGAACCGTCGGAGGAGGTCTCGGCCTACAACGAAGGCTGCCTGTCGATCCCGGAATATTATGCCGAGGTGATCCGCCCCGCCAGCGTCCGGGCTCAGTGGACCGACGAGACCGGCGCCACGCATGATGAGCGGATCGACGGCATGCTCGCAACCTGCGTCCAGCATGAGATGGACCATCTGAACGGCGTGCTGTTCACAGACCATCTGTCCAAGCTGAAACGTGACATGGCGTTGAAGAAGGTCCTGAAGGGCCAGCGACTCCGCCGCTGACCCCTCCGGTCAGTTGACGGTCGGCAGCGCGGCCCGGCAATCGGCGGCGCATTCGCGGCACATCTTCGCGCACCACTGGCAATGTTCGTGATCATGCGACTCGCATTCGGCGGCGCTGGTCTCACACGCTAGGATGCAGGTTTCGAGCATCGTGCGCAGCACTGCAACATTCTGACCCGTCCGGCGCGTGGCGACCGCGGCGGTTGCGGTACAGATGCTCGCCGTGTCCGAACACACCCGGATGCACTGGCTCATGTCGCCCGGTTCGGCGGCGCAGGCATCCGCGCAGGACGTCGCGATAACCGCGCAAAACATCGCGTGGCGGATGGCTGTGGCAAGCGGCTCATTCAGGTCGTCACCGACGTCCGGGTGAAGCGATATCATCTTGCTGATCGACATGTTCGGTCTCCTTGCCCGTTCAACGGGTCGCACCCTGGCCCGTTCCGCGTTGCCATCGCGGTCCGGACGCGGCATTGTTGCCAGAATGTTCTTCCCGGGGTGTGCGTAAATGGACGGTCAACTGATACTCCTGCTGCTGGTGGCGCTGGCTGTCGGCGTGATGCTGGGCTGGCTGCTGTTCGGCCGTGCGACCGCAGCCCTGCGGACGGAGCGCGATGCGGCGGTTGAACGCGGCCGCGTCGCCGAACAGGGGCTGGCGGTGGCGCAGGAACGAGCGCGCGATGCGGGGCTGGTCCGGCAGATGCTGACCGAGGTCACGCGCGAACGCGACGACGCGCGGCAGGCGCTGGCGACCGCCGAAGCGACCGCTTCGCGCGTCCCGACGCTCGAGGCACGGCTGGCCGAGGCGGTACAGCGCGTCGAGACGCTGGCCGGTGAACGCGCCGCCTTCGTCCGCGGCGAGGCGGAACGGGCGCGTGCTTACGAAGAGCAGACCGCCCGGCTTGGCGAACTCGAAGCGCGGCTCGACGCCCGCTTCGGCGAACTGGCTGGCAAAGCGCTGGGCGACGCGCAGAAGGTGTTCTTAGAACGCGCCGACGCGCGGTTCCGCCAGTCGGAGGAGAAGAGCGGCGTCGAGCTGAAGGCACTGCTGCAACCGGTCCGCGAGCGGTTGCAACGCTATGAGGAGACCGTGACCAAGGTCGAACAGGACCGACGGCAGGAATATGGCACGCTGACCGGCCTGATCGCATCGATGCGCGACGGGCAGGACGCGGTGCGCAGCGAGGCGGCCAAGCTCGTCAACTCGCTCCGCTCCGCCCCCAAGGCGCGCGGCCGCTGGGGCGAACAGCAACTCCGCAACGTGCTCGAAAGCTGCGGCCTCGCCGAACATACAGACTTCCAGATGGAGGTCAGCATCGCCGACGGCGAAGGGGAGGGCGGCCGCATGCGCCCCGACGCGATCGTCCGCGTGCCGGGCGGCCGGGCGCTGGTGATCGATGCGAAGGTATCGCTGAACGCCTATCAGGACGCGTTCGGCGCGGTCGATGACCGCGAACGCACGCTGGGCCTTGCGGCACACGCCGCGTCGATGCGCGCGCACGTTAACGGGCTGGGCAACAAGGCCTATTGGTCGCAGTTCAGCGACGCGCCCGACTATGTCATCATGTTCGTGCCGGGCGAGCATTTCCTGACCGCCGCGCTTGAACACGACCCGACGCTCTGGGACTTCGCGTTCGACAAGCGCGTGCTGCTCGCCACGCCGACCAACCTGATCGCGATCGCCCGGACCGTGTCGGCCGTCTGGCGGCAGGAGAAGCTGGCGGCCGAAGCGCAGCAGATCGGCGAGCTGGGCAAGGAGATGTACGACCGGCTGGCCGTGGCGGCCGGTCACCTAAAGACGGTCGGCGGCGGGCTGTCGACTGCGGTCAACAACTATAACAAGTTCGTCAGTTCGTTCGAAGGCCGCGTGCTCGTCACCGGTCGCAAGTTCCGCGACCTGAACATCGAAACCGGATCGAAGGCGATCGAGGATTCGGTCCCGGTCGAGGCCCTCCCACGCTACAGCGAGGCGGCGGAGTAGAGGCTCAGCCGCGCCGCCACTGGTTGCGGATCTCGTATGCGGCCACCGCAGTCGCGACGGCCGCGTTCAGGCTGTCCGCCTTGCCCAGCATCGGGATCTTCACGCGGAGGTCGGCGGCGGCGGCATAGTCGGCGGGCAGACCCTGCGATTCGTTGCCGACCATCAGGAAGCAGGGGGTCGGGTAGGTCGGCGACTGGTAATCGACCGCGCCGTCCAGCGCGGTCGCGACGAGGTGGCCGGGGCCGGCGCGGAGCCAGGTCAGGAAGTCCGGCCAGCGCGCGGTCGCCAGCTTCTGCGTGAAGATCGCGCCCATCGACGCACGCACCGCCTCGACCGAGAAGGGATCCGCGCAATCGTCGATGAGGATCAGCCCGCCGGCTCCCACCGCGTCGCCAGTCCTGAGGATCGTGCCGATATTGCCGGGATCGCGGAGCGCCTGCGCCACGATCCACAGGTCCGCCGACCCGCGATCGATCCGGTCGAGGTCTGTCGCGGGCTCATCGAACACCCCCAGCACCGCCTGCGGATTGTCCTTGCCGCTCAGCTTGGACAGGATGTCGCGATCGGTCTGGATCGCCTCGCCGCCCGCGCCTTCGACCGCGGCGATCAATGCATCGACCAGCGGATGCGTCGCCCCCTCCGGCGCGTAGAACACCCAATTCGGCACGCGTCCCATCTCGCGCGCTTCGGTCAGGATGCGCAGTCCCTCCGCCAGGAACAGTCGCTCCAGCCGCCGGCCCTTCTTCTCACGCAACGATCGCACGCGCTTGATGAGGGGATTGGAGAAGGCGGTTATTGTGCGGGGCATGGTGGAGGCTTTCGGTGGGGCTTGCTGGCGGTGTTCGCTCGTCAGCCCTTAGAACGGCGGCGGCTCGGCTTAGCCGTGCCAGGCATACTCGGTTGGATGACCTTCGATCAAACCGCCCCCAAATCCGTTTGGTTCGAGCCTGTCGAAAACTCAGCGGAGGGTTCTCGACAGGCTCGAACCAAACGCCGCGGGGCTTGGATCAGCCCAGGCTGGGGCTTTTTAAAGGACTCGTTGCCCGCTCGAACCCAGTCTCAGTCCTCGCCGAACTTGTTCTCGACCAGCGCCACCAGCAGATCCAGCGAGCGTTCCGCACCCGGTCCCTCGGCGGAGATCGTCACGCTGTCGCCCATCGCGGCGCCAAGCATCATCAGCCCCATGATCGACGTACCGGTCACGCTCGACCCGTCCTTCTCGACCTTGATCGCCGCTTCCTGCTGGCTGGCGAGCGTCACGAACTTGGCGCTGGCCCTCGCGTGCAGACCGCGACGGTTGGTGACCTGGACGGTGCGCGTGCAGTCGCTCATGCCGCCGCGACCCCCAGGACCTCGGACGCGACCGAGATATATTTGCGGCCGGCATCGCGCGCGGCGGCGACGGCAGGCTGAACCTTCAACGTCTTGCGCGCGCCCTCCAGCCGGATCAGCATCGGCAGGTTGACGCCTGCGATCACCTCGACCCGGCCCGGCTCCATCAGCGAAATCGCCAGGTTCGACGGCGTGCCGCCGAACAGATCCGTCAGCAGGATGACACCCTTGCCGCGATCGACCTCCGCCACGGCAAGCGCAATGTCCGCGCGGCGGGCCTCCATGTCGTCGTCCGGCCCGATGCAGATCGGCACGATCGCTTCCTGCGGCCCGACGACATGCTCCATCGCCGTCACGAACTCCGCGGCCAGCCGGCCGTGCGTCACCAGAACCAGTCCGATCATTGTCGCATCATGCCTTCTTCGCAGCCCCGTCGCCAGCGGACTCACGGGCGGCATCGCCCAGGTCTCGGTGCAGAACCGTGGGCGAAAAGCCAGCATCGTGCAACCGCTGGCCGACCCGTTCGGCCACGTGAACCGAGCGGTGACGCCCCCCGGTGCATCCGAATGCCACCGTGACGTAGGATTTTCCCTCCGCATGGTATCGCGGCAACAGCGTGAGCAGCAGATCCTCAATCCGCCCGACCACGTCGGCATAGGCCGGATCGCCGGCGATATGGTCGATCACCGGCTGGTCCTGCCCGGTCATCGGACGCAGCGCGCGGTCCCAATGCGGGTTGCGCAGGAACCGCATGTCGAACAGCAGGTCGGCGTTGCGCGGCACCCCGCGCGAAAAACCGAACGACATGACGGTCAGCGTCGGCGTCTCGTCCGTCGCGCCGAACCGCCCGCGGACCTCGGCCTGCAACGCGTTGGTCGACAGCTCGGTCGTGTCGATCAGGTGATCCGCCCCGCGCCGAACCGCCGCGATCAGATCACGTTCGCGCAGGATGCCGTCCGCCGCCGGCCGGTCGAGCGCCAGCGGATGTCGCCGCCGCGTCTCTGAAAAGCGCCGGACCAGCTCCGGCCCGCCGCAATCGAGGAACAGGATCTCCGCGGTGCCGCCGCGCTCAACCCGCAACCGGGCGATCCGCGCAACGATCTGATCCGCGTCGAACCCGCGCGTCCGCATGTCGATGCCGATCGCCAGCGGTCGGTCCTCATCCTCCGCGCCCGGCGCACTGGGCGCCCCGAGCAGCCGATCGAGCAGCGCCAGCGGGAAATTGTCGACCGTTTCCCAGCCCATGTCCTCGAACGTCTTGAGCGCGGTCGTCTTGCCCGCCCCCGACATGCCGGTGACCAGGATGATGCGGCTCGGTTCGGTCATGACGATATCCTTGCGAGCGCGAGTTCGAGTTTGATCGGCGCGGAGGCTTCGAATGCGGCAAGCGCGATGTAGGGCAGGGCGACACCCGCCACCGCCCGCTCGGCGCTGTCCGGCATGCGTTCGACCACCGCGTCGAGATCGCAGATCAACGCCACCGGCACCGACGCGACGTGCGGCATCTCCATGATCCCGACACCGCGCACCTCGATCCGACCCGCAATCGTTACGGGCGGCTCCGCCACCGCCACACCGCGCTCGCGCCGGACCGCCGTATAGTCGTCGCTGACCAGCACCCACCCGCGATCGATCAGCCGCAACGCAAGGTCAGACTTGCCGGCGCCCGACCGTCCGAACAGCAGGACCGCCCGCCCATCCCGCGCTACCGCGGTCGCGTGAACGGTTTCGCTGTCTGCCTGATTCACAGCTCCGCGGCCGGCAAGTCGATGACGAACCGCGCGCCGCTCGCCCCACTGTCGCGGTCGCGCACCGTGATCCAGCCCTGATGCCCCTCGACGGTCGCCTTGGCGATCGCAAGCCCAAGGCCGCTGTGCCGTCCGAACGTCTCGCCCTCCGGCCGCACCGAGTGGAAACGCCGGAAGATATCCTCGCGCGATGCGGCTGGGACGCCCGGTCCTTCGTCCTCCACCCAGACCGTCACCCGGTCGCCGATCCGCGTCGCGCCGATCTGCACGAGCCCGTCGCGCGGTGAGAAGGACACGGCATTGTCGATCAGGTTCTCGACCACACGCGTCAGCCGCGATCCATCGCCCAGCACAACGGCGCTGCCGCGGTGCGGGCGGGCAAAGGCGATCCGCACGCCGCCGTCGATCCCGCGATCTTCGCGTGACCGGGTCAGACCTTCGATCATGGTGCCCAGATCGACGAACTCGAACTTCGCGCGCGCCAGTTCGGAGTCGACGCGTGATGCCTCCGAGATGTCGGTGATCAGCCGGTCCAGCCGACGGACATCGTCATGGACGATCGCGATCAGCCGGGCGCGCAACTCCACGTCGGTCACCACGTCCAGGCTGTCGATCGCCGACCGGAGCGAGGCGAGCGGGTTCTTCAACTCATGCGTCACGTCTGCGGCGAAGGCCTCGGTCGCGTCGATCCGTTGGCGCAGCGCCTGAGTCATGTCGGACAACGCACGCGCCAGCATACCGATCTCGTCGCGACGGCTTGGCAGGCGGGGCACCTGCACCTCGCGTGACCGGCCGAGCCGCACGCGCTGCGCCGCAATGGCGAGGTGGCGGAGCGGCCGCGCGATCGTCCGCGCCAGGAACACGGACAAGACGATCGACGTGAGGATGACAACCGCCAGGACGATGCCCAGCCGCAGCCGTTCCTCCCGCACGATGCGCGTGATGTCGCGCGCATTGCCGGTGATGAACAGTACGCCGCGGCCGCGCATCGGCAGCGGGCTCGCCACCGACACGACCAGCGTCCGGTCCGGTGCCCGCCGTACATGCGCCTCCACCAGGTCACCGGCCAGCACGGCGCGGACCTCTGGCCAGGCGGCGGCGCGGTCGTACTCGGGCTCCACGAACATCTCCGGCACGTCCGCGCCCACGACCATGTCGACGCCGCGATCCAGCGCGCGCGCCACCTGCCGCCGCCAGCCCTCGGTCGACGGATCGCGCAGTTCGTAGGTCGGCGCCTCGTGCCGCCAGCTATCGTCCATCAACCGCCCGTCGGGGCCGTACAGCCGCAACCGCAGCTTCGTCGACTGGCCCAGCCGCGCGATCAGGGCGGAACGATCGGTTGGCCGCGCGGCGTCGATCGCCTCACCGATCAGCGTAGCCTGCACCGTCGATTGATCGATCCGCTGATCGATCAGCCGCGACCGGTAGCTGTCGAGATAGAAGAAGCCGCCCGCCAGCAACGCCAGCGCGAAGATGTTGACCGCCAGGATGCGCGTGACCAGCGTCCAGCGCCCGGACCAGGCAAGCGCCAGGTCGCGGTCCAGTTCGTGATTGCCCGTGCTTTTGCCGCGGGGCCGGAATGTCGACATCCTATTCCTCGGAAAAACGATAGCCGACGCCGTACAGCGTCTCGATCGCCTTGAATTCACCGTCCACCTGCCGGAACTTGCGGCGCAGGCGCTTGATGTGGCTGTCGATCGTACGATCGTCGACATAGACGTCGTCCTGATACGCCGTGTCCATCAACGCGTCGCGCGACTTCACGAACCCGGGGCGCTGCGCCAGCGCCTCGAGGATCAGGAACTCGGTGACGGTCAGCACGACCTCCGCGCCCGCCCATTGGACGCGGTGCCGGGCGGGATCCATCGTTAGCCGGCCGCGTACGATACGCTCGGCGGCCGGAGCGGGCTCGCCTTCGGCATCGGGCACGGCGCGGGCCTCGGATCGGCGCAGGATCGCGCGGATGCGGGCGATCAGCAGCCGCTGTGAGAACGGTTTCGTGATGTAGTCGTCGGCGCCCATCGCCAAGCCGAGCGCTTCGTCCAGCTCGTCGTCCTTCGATGTCAGGAAGATGACCGGCACGGCACTCTTCTCGCGCAGCCGACGGAGCAGCTCCATCCCGTCCATCCGCGGCATCTTGATGTCGAGCACGGCCAGGTCGGGCGGCGAGTCGATCAGCGCCTTCAACGCGGTGTCGCCGTCCGAATAGACGCGCACCGCGAACCCTTCGGATTGCAGTGCGATCGATACGGACGCCAGTATGTTGCGATCGTCGTCGACGAGCGCGATGGAAGCGGACATCCCGGGCCTTTCCTCCACATCCGGCAAGGCCACCGGTTAGCGGATAGGCTGGATAAGGGCAACGCGGACGCACGGCCAGTCCTGTCAACGCTGTCGGTGATATTGCCGCCATGGCGCGCTTGCGCTATCGCCGGATACACAGGAAGCAAGCCGATCCCCCAGCCGGGACGAGCCAGGCTCATGTGCAGGAGAGTTGCCCAACCGACCGTTCGCCGCCCATGCGGCCACGCCCGTCGATGGCCGAACATGCGGTCCCGCATGTCCGCACGACGCGCCCCGCGCAGCAGCGGACGGTCATTGGTTGCCACTCCCGTCATCATCGAGATAGAGCTTTGGCGGGACGATATGTCCTGCAAATGTCCAAGCCGGCTGTTCCGCCGTTGTCACAGCAGAGCGGTCGCCGTTGTCCCGGCACGCTGCTGACTAGATCAGCCATTCTCGAACGACGATTTTTTCAGGTGGTCGTGCGTTGGGGATACTCTACCCGGAGCGTTCGGCAACATGCTCAGGCCGCCAAACCTGGTTGGTCGGGACGCACCATCGCCCACGGTTAGAGCCGCGAACGAAAGCTTGCCCGGCCTCACCCAGACCGCGCCACCACCAGTCGCCCCTGGTCATGCCCGATCACATGCATGCGCGTGCCGGCTGGCGTGTCCGGCCCGCACGCTGTCCACACTCCGTCGCCGACCCGGACACGCCCAAGACCGTCCTCGATCGCCTCGACGACGACCACCTGTTCGCCCACCAGCCGCGCCAGCCGGTCGTTCAGCAACGGATCGGCGCTTTTTGGCGGATTCCGTTTGATCACGCTGCGCCCGGCCTGCACCGTTGCCAGCGCCGCGACCGCGAACGTGCCCAGTTGTGCGGCCAGCGCCATGCCGGTCGCCAAAGTCGCCAACCCGGTCAGCAGCGCCGCAATCCCCAGCCAGATCAGGAAGATGCCGGGCAGCGCAATCTCGGCGATCGCCAGTACCAGTCCCAGCACGATCCACAGCATTTCCGGATCGATCGTCGGCATGCCTCAGCTCTCCGGACCGGTGACGCGCGGCACCGACGGCGCGGCATTATCCGACGCCCGCGGTTTCAGCGGCGCTTCCGGCCGCGGACGATCGCGGTCGCCCATGATCTCGCGGGTCAGTTCGCCGATGCCGCCAAGAGTGCCCATCAACTGCGTCGCCTCGACCGGGAACAGGATCGTCTTCGCGTTCGGGCTGGTCGCGAACTTGCCGATCGCCTCGACATATTTCTGCGCGACGAAATAGTTGATCGCCTGTGTTCCGCCCGTGCCGATCGCTGTCGACACCGTCTCGGTGGCACGCGCTTCCGCCTCTGCTTCGCGCTCGCGGCCCTCGGCGTCGCGGAACGCGGCTTCGCGCCGGCCCTCGGCCTCCAGGATCTGCGACTGCTTCTGCCCCTCGGCACGCAGGATCTCCGACGCGCGGCTGCCCTCCGCTTCCAGGATCTGGGCGCGCTTCTCGCGTTCCGCCTTCATCTGCCGCCCCATGGCGTTCACGATGTCGGCCGGCGGGCGGATGTCCTTCACCTCGACCCGTGTGATCTTGATCCCCCACGCATTGGTCGCGTGATCGACGACCGACAGCAACCGTGCATTGATCTCGTCACGCTTGGACAGCGTCTCGTCAAGATCCATCGATCCCATCACGGTGCGCAGGTTGGTGGTCGTCAGCTGCATGATCGCGACATACAGTTCGCTCACCTCATAGGCAGCCTTCGCCGCGTCCAGCACCTGGAAGAACACGACGCCGTCGACCGACACCATCGCATTGTCGCGCGTGATGATTTCCTGCCCTGGAATGTCCAGAACCTGCTCCATCATGTTGACCTTGCGACCGATCCTGTCGACGAACGGGACGATGAAGGTGAAGCCGGGCCGGGCGACGGCCGTGAAGCGGCCGAACCGCTCGATCGTATATTGGTAGCCCTGCCGGACCACCGTGACACCCGCGCCGATGAAGACGACGACCAATAATGCGAACACCCCGAAAACAATCGCCGCCATATCCAACCCCATCCCCGTTAGCGTCTCAGTCTCGACCTCCCGGTGGTCGGCGACAAATGAAAAGCGGCGCCCGCTTTGCAGCCGGTCGGTCGCTTGATATCGGGCTGTATGAATCATCTCCGCACCGCTCTCCTGCTTCCGCTGCTTGTCGTTTCGACACCGTCGATCACCGCGCCGATCCGCGAGGCCGCGCTGGCCCGCCATATCGATGTGCTGGCGAGCGACGCCTATGAGGGGCGGAAGCCCGGAACGCCCGGTGCGATCAAGGCCGTCACTTACATCGCCGGCGCATTCCGCGACGCCGGCCTGACCCCGGGCGCCGCGGACGGCGGCTGGTACCAAGCCATCGCCTTCACCGAACGGACGCCCGTCACGACGGACATGCGCGTCGGGACGCGGCACGAAGCCGAGGTGACCGCGACCGGACTCGATCCGCAGGTCCGGATCGCGAACGCCCCGATTGTCTTCGCGGGCTACGGCATCGTCGGACAGGGTCGCGACGACCTGGCCGGCGTCGCCCTGACAGGGGCGGTGGTCGTGATCCGCAGCGGGACACCCGCCGGCATGGCTCAGGCCCCGCGCACGGCGGAGCGCATTGCCACGTTGCAGGCGCGCGGTGTGGCGGCCATCCTGACCGTGACGTCCGCAACCACACCATGGGCCGATCAGACCGCACAGCGGACCCGCCCGGCCACGACCTTGGCGACCGTGCGCCGCCCGTCCGTGCAGGGCACGATGAGCCAGGCCGCGTTTCGGCGATTGGCCCCGAACGCCGACGCGCTGCTCGCCGCCACCGATACTGCCGGTTTCCGCACGGTCCCGTTGCCGGGACGGATGAGCCTCACGGTCGAAACGACGATCCGTCCGTTCACCTCGTGGAACGTCATCGGCCGCCGCGCCGGCACCGCCGCGATGGGGCAGGCGGTCCTGTTCACCGGACATTGGGACCATCTCGGCATCTGCCGCCCGGAAGGCGCCACGGACCGGATCTGCAACGGCGCGGTCGACAACGCCAGCGGCATCGCCAGCATGATCGAAACCGCGCGCGAACTCGGCACCGGTGCCAAGCCGGTGCGGGACGAGGTCTTCATCGCCACCACCGCCGAGGAACTGGGCTTGCTGGGCATGGAGGCATGGGCGGATGCACCGACGGTTCCGCTGACCGATGTGGTCGCGGCGATCAATGTCGACACCGTCGCAATCGCCCCGCGCGGCCTTCCCGTGGCGATCGTTGGGCGCGGCCTGACCCGGCTCGACCGCGTCGTCGATCGCGCCGCCCGCCGACTGGGCCGGAAGGTCGACACCGATCTGGAGGCGAACGCCTTCACCGATCGGCAGGACGGCGCGGTACTGGTCCGGCGCGGTGTGCCGGCGGTCATGATTGGCGGATCATTCAGTGATCTGAAACGGTTGGAGGCTTTCCTTGGCAGCGTCTATCACGGACCTGCGGACGCGCCGGGGAAGTCCGTCGTCCTCGGCGGGGCGGCGGAGGATGCCGATCTGACGGTCGCGGTGGCGCGCACGCTCGTCGATCCAGCCGCCTATCCGGCACGCTGACGATGCCCATCCTGCCGCGTGTCGCTACGGCACGGTGCCCGCGCTCTGGTCTCTCCCCGCCATTCGCCCTATAGGGTCGCACCCGACTCCCCTTGCTCCAGGATCATGATGGATATCCCGCTCGGCCTCACCTTCGACGATGTTCTGCTCCGCCCGGCCGCGTCGGACGTGATGCCGGGGCAGGCCGACACCAGTACGCAGGTGACGCGGTCGATCGCGCTCAACATCCCGATGATGTCCGCCGCGATGGATACCGTGACCGAAGCCGACATGGCGATCGTCATGGCGCAGCTCGGCGGCCTGGGCGTGCTCCACCGTAACCTGACCGTCGCGGAACAGGCGGCGGCCGTGCGGCAGGTCAAGCGCTTCGAAAGCGGCATGGTCGTCAACCCGATCACGATCGCGCCCGATGCGACGCTGGCCGACGCGCAGGCGCTGATGGCGCGGCACCGGATCTCCGGCATCCCGGTGGTCGAGGCATCCGGTCGCCTGGTCGGCATCCTGACCAACCGCGACGTGCGTTTCGCGGAGAACCCGAACCAGCCCGTGTCTGAGCTCATGACGCACGACAACCTCGCGGTCGTGCCGGCCGACGTCGACCAGGAAGGCGCCCGCCGCCTGCTGCACCAGCGCCGGATCGAGAAGCTGCTCGTCGTGGACGAGGAATATCGCTGCGTCGGCCTGATTACCGTCAAGGATATCGAGAAGGCCGTCACCTATCCCACCGCGACGAAGGACGAAGCGGGCCGCCTGCGCGTCGCCGCCGCAACTACGGTCGGCGACCTGGGCTGGGAACGGACGCAGGCGTTGATCGACGCGGGTTGCGACCTGATCGTCATCGATACCGCACACGGCCATAACCGCGAAGTAAGTCGCGCGGTGGAACGCGTGCGGGCGATTTCCAACAACGTTCAGATCGTCGCCGGCAACGTCGCCACGGCCGAGGCGACCCGCGCGCTGATCGATGCCGGTGCGGACGCCGTCAAGGTCGGCATCGGCCCCGGATCGATCTGCACCACGCGGATCGTCGCCGGCGTGGGCGTGCCCCAGCTGACCGCCATCAAGGAGGCGGCGGAGGAAGCCGCCAAGTCCGACGTTCCGGTGATCGCCGACGGTGGCCTGCGCACCTCGGGCGACGTCGCCAAGGCGCTTGCCGCCGGGGCAAGCTGCGTCATGATCGGATCGCTGCTAGCCGGGACCGAGGAAGCGCCGGGCGAGACGTTCCTGTTCCAGGGCCGGGCCTACAAATCCTACCGCGGCATGGGGTCGGTCGGCGCCATGGCACGCGGTTCGGCGGATCGCTATTTCCAGCAGGAAATCAAGGACTCGCTGAAGCTTGTTCCCGAAGGGATCGAAGGGCAGGTCCCGTTCAAGGGTCCTGCGCGTGACGTGATTCACCAGCTGGTCGGCGGCGTGAAGGCGGCGATGGGCTATACCGGGTCGCAGACGCTGGCCGACCTGAAGAAGGCCAAGTTCGTGCGGATCAGCAACGCCGGGCTTCGCGAAAGCCATGTCCACGACGTCGCGATCACGCGCGAAGCACCCAATTATCCGACCCGGGGCTGATCGGTGACCCCCGCCGCGCGCGTCCAGGCCGCGATCGACCTGCTGAACGAGACCATCGCGGCGGCCGGGGCGGGGGGAGCCGCCGCCGACACGCTGATCGCGCGCTACTTCAAGACGCGGCGCTACGCCGGGTCGAAGGACCGTCGCGCCGTCCGCGACCTCGTCTACGCCGCGATCCGCCGCGCGGGCGAGCGTCCGGTGTCGGGTCGCGCCGCGATGCTGGGTCTTGCGGTCGACCAACCCGAGATCCGCGACCTGTTCGACGGCAGCGATCACGCTCCGGCTACGATCGATCCCGGTGAACTCGTCGCCCGCGCTGGTGTCGCGCCAGCCTGGCTCGTCGCCAAGCTCGATACGCTCGACAGCGCGGAACAGCAGGCGCTGCTCGGCCGCGCGCCGCTCGACCTGCGTGTGAACCGGCTCAAGACCGACCGCGAGACCATGCTCGCCGAACTTCCCGGCGCGGAACCGACACCGCACGCGCCGGATGGGCTGCGCATGCCGGAAGGGACGCAACTTGAAGCTCTAACGGCCTATGCCGAAGGGCGTATCGAGGTTCAGGACGAGGGCAGCCAGCTGCTCGCGCTGGCCTGCGAGGCGCGTGCCGGCATGATGGTGATCGACCTCTGCGCGGGTGCGGGCGGCAAGACACTGGCGCTGGCCGCGGCGATGAAAAATGACGGCCGGCTGATCGCCTGCGACACCGACCGTCGCCGGCTCGGCAACCTTGCCCCGCGCGCCGTGCGGGCCGGGGTGACCATCGTCGAACCCAAGCTGCTCGATCCGGATCGGGAGCGCGAGGCGCTGGCGGACTTCGTCAAGCAGGCCGATATCGTGCTGGTCGATGCACCCTGTTCCGGCACCGGCACGTGGCGGCGCAATCCGGAGGCGCGCTGGCGGCTGACGCGGGCGCGGGTCGAGAAGCTTGTCATGCTTCAACAGCATGTCCTCGACATCGCGGCATCGATGGTCAAACCAGGCGGTGCCTTGGTCTATGCGGTCTGCTCGCTCATCGACGACGAGGGGGCGGGGGGCTTCGATGCGTTCCTGACCCGCCACCCGAAGTGGACGGTCGATCCGGTCACGATCCCTGCGGGCGTGGCGCACGGGAAAGGCCGCCGCCTGACGCCGCTGCACGACGGCACCGACGGATTTTTCGTCGCGAGAGCCCGGGCGCCGTGCTAGCGTCACGACGCGCCAGTTTTAAGGATATCCTCATGCGTTTCTCCGGCCCTGCCATTGCCCTGGCGGTCGTCCTCGGCCTGGTGTCCAGCATGGGATCCGGCCAGAAGCCCGACGATCAGATCAACCCGCGCTCCATCGCGCTGATGCAGGCCGGCGAAGCGGCACGGCGGGCGGGCAACCTGACCGGCGCAAGCGACCTGATCGAAACTGCACTCGCCGTCGACCCGCGCAACCGCGGCGCCTATGTGGCACTCGCCCGCGTCGCGCAGGCGCAGGCGCTGCCCGGCAAGGCGATCCGCCTCTACCGCGAGGCGCTCGTGCTCGAACCGAACGACGTCACCGCGCTGGGCGGGCAGGGCGAGGCGATGGTCCAGAAGGGTGCCGTCGAACGCGCCAAGCTGAACCTCGCCAAGATCCGGACGATTTGCAAGGCCGCCCCCTGTGCGCCGGCCACGACGCTCGCTGCGGCGATCACCAAGGGCCCGCCGCCGGCCGTTGCCATGGCGCAGGCCACCACCGTCGTCCCGCCGAAGAGCAAGGAAGCGGCGACCGTCAAACCTTAATGTGACCGTCTACCCATACGCTGACCCGTTTGGTTCGAGCCTGTCGAGAACTCCGCGCCGAGTTCTCGACAGGCTCGAACCAAACGGGTGGGGTAGGCCCTAAACTTAAAAGCTCACGCCGAGGCACCGTCGAGTACCCGCGCCAGCGCCACGAAGTCCGCGACCGGCAGGGTCTCCGCCCGCCGGGTCGGGTCGATCCCGAGGCCGACCAGCGCCTCGACCGCGCCCGGCACCGATTTCAGCGACTGCCGCAGCATCTTGCGCCGCTGCCCGAACGCCGCCGCCGTCAGGCGTTCGACCGTCCGCATTGAAACGCCCGCAGGCTGCGCGGCCGGCACCAGATGGACAATCGCCGAGGTTACCTTCGGCGGCGGCACGAATGCGGAGCGATGCACGGCAAACGCCAGCGTCGCGGTCGAGCGGAACTGCGCCAGCACCGACAGCCGGCCATAAGCGGACGTGTCCGGCGCCGCGACGATCCGCTCGGCCACTTCCTTCTGGAACATCAAGGTTAGCGACGCCCAGAAGGGCGGCCACGGCTCTATTGTCAGCCAGCGAACGAGCAAAGCTGTGCCAACATTGTACGGCAGGTTGGACGCGATATGCGCGCCGGGTCCCATCAGCGCCGCCTCGTCGATCGCCAGCGCGTCGTCGTCGATGACGGTCAGCCGTCCGGGATAGGCATCGCCCAGTTCCGCCAGCGCGGGCAGACAACGGCGGTCGCGCTCCACCGCGGTGACGGTCGCCCCCGCCTTCAAAAGCGCGCGCGTCAGGCCACCCGGGCCGGGCCCGACCTCGTACACGCGCTGCTCGTCGAGCAAACCCGGCACACGCGCGATCCGGTCGAGCAGCTGACCGTCGAGCAGGAAGTTCTGCCCGAGCGCCTTCGATGCCGCCAACCCGTGGCGGGCGATCACCTCACGCAGCGGCGGCAGGACGACCGCCGCCGACGGGGTGGTCATGCCGACGTCGCCCGGTACCGCACCGCCTTACCGGCGAGCGCGATCGCCGCGATCATCGCGCCAGGATGCGCCTGGTTCTGCCCGGCGATACCGAACGCTGTGCCATGATCCGGTGCGGTCCGGACGATCGGCAGGCCGAGCGTCATGTTGACGCCCTCGTCGAAATGCAGCGTCTTGATCGGGATCAGCGCCTGGTCGTGATAAAGGCAGAGCGCCACATCATACTGCGCGCGAGCGCGTTCGTGGAACATGGTGTCCGCCGCCAGCGGACCAACGATGTCGATCCCTTCGTCACGCAGGATCTCAACCGCGGGGGCGATCAGGTCGATCTCCTCGCGCCCGAGCGCCCCTTCCTCGCCCGCATGCGGGTTGAGCCCGGCGATCGCCAGCCGCGGATGCAGGATGCCGAAATTGCGGACCAGCCCGCGTTCCGCGACCCGCGCCTTGGCGACGATCAGTTCGATCGACAGCGCATCCGGTACGTCGCGGACTGCAAGATGCGTCGTGATCGGCACCGTGCGCAACGTCGGTCCGGCCAGCAGCATGACGACATTGTCCGCGGCCACGCCGCAGCGTTCGGCGATGAACTCGGTCTGCCCCGGATGGACAAACCCGATCGCATAGAGCTGCGCCTTCGACACCGGCGCGGTGACCAAGCCGGAGGCGACCCCCGACCGCGTCAGCCCGGCGGCGAGTTCCAGCGCATCAAGCGAGCAGCGCGCGCCCGCCATGTTGGGCTTGCCCGGCACGATGTCGGCCGCGTCCTCGACCTGTACCACCGGCAGTGCCTCGTCGAACACCCCGGCGGCCTCCGACGGATCGGCGATGCGCATGACGGGACCGTCCCACACCGCGCGGATTGCGCGGCAATCGCCCACCGCGAAGAACGGCGGCAGGCGGTGGACCTGGCGCAGCGCCCAGGCTTTCGCCACGATCTCGGGACCGATCCCGGCGGGATCGCCCAGCGCGACGGCCAGCGGCGTGGCGGGATCGTCAGCGATAGTCGACCACCGCGTCGCGTCGCAGATCGCGCAGGTAACGCCGCGCGCTGCGGTTGACGCGTTCCTCTTCCAACTGGGACTGGATCGTCGCGGCGTCTGGGCCGGCCGCCGCCTTGGCTTCGTCACGGCCGCAAAGCACCAGTGACCGAACGCCGTCCTCGACCGAACCGAATGGCGGGCTCGCCTGGCCGATTTGGAGGTCGAGCATCATCTGCTGGAGTGCGGCGGGCAGGCCGCGGACCGGAATCTGGTCGTTGTCGACGACCTCGGCGCCCAGCGTCTTGGCAATCGCCTCGACCGAACCGCAACCGCGCACCGTCTTCATTGCCGCACCGAACTTAGCGACGTCGGGCGCCACCTGTTCGCGTGTCACGCCGGCCGGGAACTTGATGCTGACCTGCTTCAGCGCGAGCACCGCATCGCGCGCATCAACGCCGCCACCGGTGCGACGATCGACGACTGCGATGATCGAATAACCACCGGGCACCGCGATTGGTACGCTGACCGAACCCGGCTGCATCGTCTGCGCTACCGTCGCCAGTTCAGGCGGCAGCTGTTCGGCGCGCACCCAGCCGAGATCGCCACCGACCGCTGCGGTCGAGGCTTCCGAGAACTGGCGGGCATAGGCGAGGAACGACCCGCCCTTGCGGACCTGTTCGACGATGCGGTTTGCATTGGCGAGTGTCGCCGCCGACGTTTCGGGGGTGGAGGACAGGAAGATCTCGCCGATCCGGAATTCCTCCGCGCCCTTGTTAGCGTTGATTCGCGCCATCACGGCGGCAACCTCGTCGTCGCCTACATTGACGAACGGTTCGATGCGGCGGCTGAGCAGCCGACGCCAGGCGAGCTCGCCCTCGATCTGCCGCTTGATCGATGCTTCCGACGATCCCTGTTCGCGCAGGAACGCGCCGAACGTCGCGGGCGTCCGTTTGAAGTTGCCGGCAACGCGCGTGTATGTCTGCTGAATCTCGGGCGGGGTAATGACGATGTCGCGCGCCTTGGCTTCCTGGATCTGCAGCGTTTCGTCGATCAGGTTGCGCAGCACCTGCAGCTTCAGCCGCTCGCGCTCCTCACCCTCGACCTTGCCGCCGTTCGCCGCCAGCACCAGCGCCAGGCGCTGTTCGATGTCGGTCTGGGTGATGATCGTCCCGTTGACGATTGCGGTCGCCTTGCGGACGTTCGGGTCGACCTTGCCGAACACGGTCAGGTCGTTGGGCAGGTTCATCGATTGGACCGCAGGCCCGACGCTGTCGTCCACTGTCTGCGCCAGTGCGACCGCCCCGAAGCCGAGACCCGCCGCCAACAGCGCGGCACGCCCGACCCGATGCCTTCGTAATGCACCCAAGATATGCTCCAATTCACAAAGTCCCACGCCGCAACAGGGAAAAGGTTCCCTATCGGCCCCCGCCTGAACCTCAGCTTAGCGCCCGAGGTTCTTGAGCGCCAGCCTGACGGCGACGGTGCTGCCGCGCCGGGTCGATCCGATGATGTCGTAGTCGCGGCGATAGGTCGCGCCGACCTCCAGGCATTCGTCGGCATACAGGATGCCGATCCGCTGCCGCACAGGCTGATACCCGTCCGAAATGACGGCGGGGTCCTCACGCGGCCCGGTCAGATCGACCACGGTCGATCCGAACACGGACACGGTGCGGGTGATCTGGACCCGGCCCCCCACTCGGATCTCCTCGCGATCGCGCAGATCCTCGATTGCCGTGTCGACATTCCGGTTCAGGCGGAAATAGCCGACCGTCGCATAGGTGCGCCGCCCGCCCAGGGTCGCGTCGATTTCGTTGCGCCGAACGGTGAAGGCGTCCTTGTCGAGCCGGATACGCTGCGTCAGTGCCGCAAACCGACCGTATCGGATGGTCGTCTGCGCCACGATATCGGAGAACCGGTCGGTCAGGCCAGTCCCCTGCGGAAACAGCGTCGGCTCCTTGCTCAGGCGGTAGCTTTGCCCGATCACTGACCGCACCGACAGCCGTGGCCGATCGAACGCCCATTCCAAGCCGTAGACCGCACGCGATCCGTCCTCGAACCGGTCATATCCGCTGAACCGGTTGATCGCGAACAGGTTGAGCGTCTCAAGGTCGATAGCGCGGCTGTCCTCGTTCGGAATATCCGAGTTCTTGAGCGGCGGCGTCGCCACCAGCTGGACGCGCGGCGTGATGGTCTGCGTTCCCCCGAACAAGGTGCCTGCGAACGGCCAGCGCATGTCGACCGCGCCTGCGACGATCGCGCGGCCCTGCCACCCATCTTCACCGCGGTAGCTGACCGTCGGCGTCGAGATGCCGTTGTCAGTATGATAAACGTCGCCGCGCGCATAGGCGGTCAGCGTCACTTCCTGGCCTAGCGTCGTCAGCCGGCGCAGATCCCAGCGGGCTCCTGCAAAGGCGCGCTGCGTGTCCTGCCCCGCGGTGCGGATCAGTGACAGGCTGTTAAGCTGCAGCTCGACCTTTCCGCCAAGCAACGGATCGTCGATACGGCGGCGATAATCGATCGCCGGGATGGCGATCGGCTGCTGCCCCTGAACGGCGCCGGCGCGCAACGTCTGCACGGCATAGCCCGCGATCGACAGATAGCTGTCCTGGTCAATCCGCTCGACGTTCAGCACCGAACGCAGCCGGTCGTCGTTCGTGATGTCGTACCGCCGCAGGAACGTACGGTCGCTGGTCAGCCGCAGCGACCCGGTGACCGACCAGTTCGGATCGAGCTGGAACTTGCCGTTCGCATCGATGTAGCCGCGGACGCCGCGGTCGGTATCGACGTCGGTCGGCACTAATGACGCGGGGGAGCGCGAACCGTAGGTCAGCATGCCGCCAATCTGATAAGCGCCGTTCGACGTCAGTTCGCGATACTGGCCTTCGACCGCCGGCAGGACCTGGGAATAGACGTGCGGCGTGATGGTCAGGTCGCGGCCGGGCGCCATCTTGATATAATATGGGACCGAGAACTCGACGCCGTTCAGGCGCGAGATCTGGAAGTCGGGCACAAGCAGCCCGGGCCCGCCGCCCTGCTGCCCGTCGGGGTGCGAGAAGCCGGGAAGCCATAGCACGGTGACGCCGAGTAGCTTGAACCGCGCGTCGCGGTAGCTGATCCGGTGCTTGACGGGGTCGTGGACCACGCGAACCGCGCTGATCGTCCACACCGGCGTGCGCGGGCATCCTGCCGCATCGGTCACCGCGCACGGCGTGTAGGCGGCGCGTTCCAGCGTGCTGACGCCGTTGACGCGGGTCCCGCGCACCGCGGCGAGCCGCCCGCCATCCTCCAGCACCAGCAGCAGATTCTCGATCACGCCGTCCTTCAGCGTATCGGTCAGGTCCACGCTGTCGCCGTAGACTGTGTCGCCGCCCGGATTGACGACCGCAACATTGCCTTCCGCCCGGACCGCGCCGGTCTTGCGGTTCCAGACGATGCGGTCCGCGCGCATCCGGTTGCCCGCGCGCACCATGCGCACGTCCCCGGACGCGGTCACGATATCACCGTTACTGTCGTAATCGAGCGTATCGGAGCTGAAGCCCACTTCCTCGTCGGACAGCGGTGCCGTGATGCCGACGTCGGCGGGGGGCGCCACGATGGGCGGCAGCAGGCTGGGCGTCGCGGTCGATTCGGGCGTCGCGGCCTGGCCGGTCGCGACAGGCGGCGTCGCCGACCCCGACTGGGCCGCCGCGGCCGTTCCCGACAACAGGATCGCAAGCGAGACCATTGCCCCGCCGGTCGTCTTCACTTGCAAGCCAGCAACCCTTTTCGGCCGCTATGGCCGGTATCCGCCTATCGCATCGACTCCGGACGGCTGCAATCGTCGATGCGGCAGGCCGTATCGAAGGCACCCGAGACCGCTTTACCGTGGAGAATGGTGGCAAACCCTTCGCACACTTCCCATTTCCGGGAGGCAACAACGGCTGGGTGACGCCCGGCGACGATCCAGAACAAGGAATGACACGCACATGCAGGTCCGTTTTGAAGCCAGCCGTCCCGCCGATACCCGGACCGTCGCCTACCCCGTCAACGGCAAAGCCTTTCCACAGACCAACGCTGATGCTGCCGATCTGGCAGCCGCATCTGCCGACGCGCAGCGATTCGACGGCGACGCAGGCGCGCTGCTCGACCTGTTCGTGCCCGGCGGCGAAACCGCCACCCGTGTCCTGTTCGCCGGGATCGGCAAGGCTGCACCGACGACCGACAATCTTGAAAAGGCCGGTTCCGCACTCGCCGCGCGCCTGCTGACGTCGGGCGAGACGAGCCTGGTCGTCGACCTGACCGGGAGCAGCATCGGCGACACCGCAACGGCGGCCGCGCACATCGCGTTCGGCGCGCTCATGCGTAGCTGGCGGTACGACAAGTACCGCACGAAGCTGGCCGACAAGTCGAAGCCGACGCTGACCGAGATCGTGATCGTCGGCGGCGGGGACGAGGCGGCAAACCTCTACGCCCCGCTCGCCGCACTGGCGGAAGGGCTGTCGCTGACCCGCGAACTGGTCACCGAACCGGCCAACATCATCTACCCGGAAAGCTTCGTCGAACGTTGCCGCTCGCTCGCCGATCTCGGCATCAAGGTCAGCGTGCTGGGCGAGGCGGAGATGGAAGCCGCCGGCATGGGCGCGATCCTGGCCGTCAGCCAGGGCAGCGCGCGGGCGGCCCAGCTGCTCGTCCTGCACTGGAACGGCACCGACGATGCGGGCGACCCTGCGCTGGCGCTGGTCGGCAAGGGCGTGACGTTCGACACCGGCGGCATCTCGATCAAGCCGGCCGCCGGCATGGAAGACATGAAGTGGGACATGGGCGGCGCGGGCGCGGTCGTCGGCGCGATGGCGACGCTGGCCGGCCGCAAGGCGCGCGTGAACGTCGTCGGCATCTGCGGCCTCGTCGAGAACATGCCGTCCAGCACCGCGACGCGGCCGGGCGATGTCGTGACGTCGATGTCCGGCCAAACGATCGAGGTCATCAACACCGACGCGGAGGGGCGCATGGTCCTGTGCGACGCGATCTCCTGGGTGCAGCAGAACTACGCGCCCAAAACGATCGTCGATCTCGCCACGCTGACTGGCGCGATGATCGTCGCGCTCGGCCATGAATATGGCGGGCTGTTCGCGAACGACGATGCGCTGGCCGAACAATTGCTCGCCGCCGGCACCGCGTCGGGCGACCCGCTGTGGCGCTTCCCGCTTGGCGATGCCTACGACAAGCTGATCGACAGCCCGATCGCCGACATGAAGAACGTCGGGCCGCGGCCGGGCGGTTCGATCACCGCCGCGCAGTTCATCCGGCGGTTCGTCGACAAGGATGTCCGCTGGGCGCATCTCGACATCGCCGGCATGGTGTGGGCCGCCAAGCCCGGCACGCTGCACGACAAGGGTGCGACCGGTTACGGCGTGCGGCTGCTCGACCGGTTCGTCCGCGACAATTTCGAAGGCTGATCCGCGTCATCAGGTCCGGGCGGCGCGGCCGTCGCCCGGGCGCTCTTACCACGGCCTGCCGGACGGGTTAGACGCCGCGTCATGCAGGTCGACTTCTACCATCTCGGACACGCCCCCATCGCCGCGGTACTGCCGCGTATCGCCGAACGCGTGACCGGGTCCGGCGCCCGCCTGCTCGTGGTCGCGGACGACCCGGACATGCTCGAAAGGCTCGACCGCGAGCTGTGGGACTATGCCGCCGACGCCTTCCTGCCGCACGGCCGTGCGGGGCAGGGGGGCGAGGCGCACCAGCCCGTCCTGCTTTCCACCACGCTCGATCCGCTCAACGCCGCGCGTAATGTCGCACTGGTCGACGGGCGCTGGCGGGCCGAGGCGCTCGACTATGACCGCAGCTTCCACTTCTTCGACGACGACTCGATCGAGGCGGCGCGCGCGGCGTGGCGATCGCTGAACGACGTCGAGGGGCTGGAACGGCGTTTCTGGCGGCAGGACGAGGACGGCCGCTGGACGCGCGTCGCCTGAAAGGCCGCGCGACCGCGCTTGCCGGGGACGCAACGCCCGACTAGAGCGGCGCCATCCCCAATCGCTAATACAGGAGCCCGTCCGGCCATGGCGACCGAGCGTACCTTTTCGATCATCAAGCCCGACGCCACGCGTCGCAACCTGACCGGTGCCGTCACCGCGATGCTGGAAGAAGCCGGCCTGCGCGTCGTCGCATCGCGCCGCATCCAGATGACCCGCGAACAGGCCGAAGGCTTCTACGCCGTCCACGCCGAACGCCCGTTCTTCGCCGACTTGGTCGGTTTCATGGTCTCCGGCCCGGTCGTGATCCAGGTTCTGGAAGGTGAGAACGCCGTCGCTCGCAACCGCGAAGTGATGGGCGCCACCAACCCGGCCAACGCCGACGAGGGCACGATCCGCAAGGTCCACGCCGAATCGATCGAAGCCAACACCGTCCACGGTTCGGACAGCGCCGAGAACGCCGCGATCGAGATCGCGTACTTCTTTAAGCCAGAAGAAATCGTTGGGTGATGAGTTGGGCTTTGGTTCGGACTTCGGTCCAGCCAAAGCCTCTCTCCCCGGCCGGGAGAGGGAGCCCGTCGCGTCAGTGAAGCGCTACCTCCCCACCATCAAAGCCCTCTCCCCAACGGGGAGAGGGTTGGGAGAGGGGGAGTGGCTTGGGCTAACCAAGCTTCCAAGCAACGCTCAGACGATCAACGCGCCTTCCGCGCCCAAAGCGCATCCACCCGCTTCACCCCATCGTCACCCTTCACCCGCGCCACCAGCGACAATCCCCGCAACCGCACATCCGTGCCCTGCAGGAACGCCGTGTCGGTCGCATAGCCGATGTCGTAGATCGCCCGATCCGTCATCGCGACACCCTCCGCCAGGTACCGCGTCGTCAGCAGCACCGGCAGCCGCTCGTCCCCACGCGTCTCGGCCTGCAACCCGGCCGACTTGCGCGCCCGGACCAGCGCATCGTCGAACCAGCCGGCCTCGATCCGCGCATCGCCCGTCGTATCGACCGCTGCCACGCCCAGGGCGGACGGGAACGCGATCGTCTGGCTCTGGATGCTCTGCTCCGCGTTCAGCGGCGTCATGTCGAGCGTCGCTGCGGAGCGGTCCGCGGTCGCCTTCAACAGCAACGTCCGGTTCGCGACGCTCGCCTTCGCGACCTCGCCCGCCTTCTCCACGCGAACGTCCTGCCGCTCGGTATAGCTGTTCCACAACGTCAGCCCGGAAATGGTGACGGCCGCCACCGCCAACACCTCGCCCATCGTCACCCAGCGGCGGCGGACCCGTGCGGCCTCGGCCTTGTCCTGACGATCGGTCATCGGCGCACCAGTTCGGCCAGAGTTGCGGGATAGAGCCGGTGCTCCTCCGGCAGCACGCGCGCCGCCAGTGTATCAGCATCGTCGCCGGGCAGGATCGGCACGCGGGCCTGGGCGACGACGGGCCCGTCGTCCAGTTCGGCCGTCACGATATGCACCGAACAGCCGCCCTCCGCATCGCCCGCCGCGATTGCGCGGGCATGCGTGTCGAGCCCCTTGTACAGCGGCAGCAGCGAGGGATGGATGTTGACGATCCGCCCGGCCCAACCCAAAATGAACTCCGCCGACAGCACGCGCATATAACCGGCGAGCGCGATCCACTCCGCCCCGGCGCGGCGGATCTCCGCATCGAGCAACGCATCGAACGCGGCGCGCGGCATGCCCTTGTGGCTGAGTGCAAAGGTCGCGATCCCGGCAGCCTCGGCGATCGCCAGCCCACCCGCGGCCGGATCGTTTGCCGCGACCAGCACGACACGGTAGGGGCAATCGTCCGCCTCCGCCGCCGCGATCAGCGCCGCCATGTTCGACCCGCGACCCGAAATCAGGATCGCGACCGGCACACGCGGATCAGCCATGGAACGTGGCCGACCAGTCGCCGCGCCCGCTCCAGCTCTCGGCCGAACCACGCACGGTGCAGCCCTTCTCACCCGCGTCGATCGCGCCGATCCGGAAAACCGTCTCGCCTGCAGCCTCAAGTTCGGCAGTCACCGCGTCGACATCGTCCGCCGCCACCACGACCGCCATGCCGATGCCGCAGTTGAACGTCCGCGCCATCTCGCCCGGTTCGATATTCCCCTGTGCCTGCAGATACGCCATCAACCGCGGCTGCACCCAGGCGTCTGCATCGATCGTGGCGTGCAGCCCGTCCGGCAACACGCGCGGGATATTCTCGAGCAACCCGCCGCCGGTGATATGCGCCAGCGCATGGACCCGCCCGGACCGCACGACCGGCAGCAGCGATTTCACATAGATCCGCGTCGGTGCCATCAGTGCATCGATCAGCATCACGTCCTGGTCGAACAGCGCCGGACGATCGAGCTTCCACCCTTTGTCCGCCGCCAGCCGCCGGACGAGCGAATAACCATTGCTGTGGATCCCTGACGACGCGAGCCCCAGCACCACGTCGCCGGCGCGAACCCGGTCGCCGTCCAGCACGTCGGACCGCTCCACCGCGCCGACGCAGAAGCCGGCCAAGTCATAGTCGCCCGGCGCGTACATGCCCGGCATCTCCGCCGTCTCGCCACCGATCAGCGCGCAGCCCGCGATGCGGCACCCCTCGGCGATTCCCGCGACCACCGTCTCGGCCTGGCCCACGTCCAGGCTGTTGCACGCCAGATAGTCGAGGAAGAACAGCGGCTCCGCACCCTGAACGATCAGGTCGTTGACGCACATCGCGACGAGGTCGATCCCGACCGTGTCGTGCTGCCCGCTGTCGATCGCCAGCTTCAGCTTGGTACCGACCCCGTCGTTCGCGGCGACCAGCAGCGGATCGGTGTAACCCGCCGCCTTCAGGTCGAAGAACCCACCGAAACCGCCGAGTTCCGCATTCGCCCCCGGCCGCCGCGTGGACCGCGCCAGGGGGCCGATCGCCCGGACGAGCGCATTGCCCGCCGCGATCGAAACGCCCGCCTGGGCATAGGTATAAGGTGTGTCGTCTGTGGCCATGTCCGCGCGATTAGACATAACGCGCTTGGATTTCCACGACCAACTCGCCACAAGCGCGTTCGTGGCCCGACTTCTGACCCCTCCGCGCATCCTGATCGCGCTCGCCGGCGCGGCATCGCTCGTCGCCGGCGGCATCGCCGTCAGCCAGATCGAACAGGGCGACCGCGGCGTGGCGCCCATCGATAGCACGTCCAGCTACGAGATCGGCGGCGTCACGGTCGACGTTTCGGGCAAGGACGCCGACACCGCACGCGCCGGCGGCTGGCGCGAGGCGCAGCGCAAGGGCTGGCGCATGCTCTACGCCCGCGTCCACGGCGTACCGTTCGCCGCCGCGCCCCGGCTGCCCGATTCGACGCTCGATTCGATCGTCGCGGGCATCGTGGTCGAGGACGAACAGATCAGCGCACGGCGCTATATCGGCCGGCTCGGTGTGCTGTTCGATCGCGGGCGGGCAGGGGCGCTGCTCGGCGTCGGCGGGCAGGTGCGGCGGTCCGCGCCGATGCTGACCATCCCGGTCATGTGGTCCGGCGGCGCGCCGCAGAGTTTCGAACTGCGCACTCAGTGGCAGCAGGCCTGGGCGCGGTTCCGCACCGGCGGCAGTCCGATCGACTATGTCCGGCCGGTGGGGACGGGGGCTGACCCGCTCCTCCTGAACGTCGCGCAATCGCGTCGGCCGGGCCGTGCGTGGTGGCGCATGCTGCTCGATCAATATGGAGCATCCGACGTGCTGGTGCCGGAGGTGTCGATCAAGCGCAGCTTCCCCGGTGGGCCGGTCGTCGCCACCTTCACTGCGCGGCACGGTCCCGACGGGACGGTGATCGACCGCTTCGTCCTGCGCACCGAAACATCCGCCAGCATCCCGCGCCTGTTGGACGAGGGCGTCCGGCGGATCGATGTCGCCTATGCCGATGCGCTGCGGACGGGCGGGCTGTATCCCGATTCAATGCTGGTCGAGGAACCGGCGATCGAGGACGCGCTCGACACTGCCGCGGCCGAAACCGCTGCCAGCGACGCAGCGGACACCGCCGGCACCAGTTTTTCGCTCGAGATCGACACGCCCGACGCTGCCGCTCTGACCGCCACGGAGCAGACGATTCGCTCCATCCCCGGCGTCCGCTCGTTCAGCACATCCAGCCTGGCGATCGGCGGCCTGTCGATCGGCCGCGTGCTGTTCCAGGGTGACGCCGCCGCGCTGTCGATCGCGCTCGGCGCGCGCGGCATCCGGGCGGAGGAGACCGGCAACAACAGCTTCCGGCTGCGCCGCACCACCCGCGACGCAGCGCCCGCGGCGGCGGCACCACCAGCGGCAGAACCCGGCCCAACGCCGTGAACCAGATCGCGCTGCCGCTCCTCTGGCCGGCGGACGCGGCGGCGCACGACTTCATCCTCTCCCCCACCAACACGGACGCCGTCCGCCACCTCGATCACCTCGCGCTCTGGCCCGTCATGGCCACTGTCCTGGTCGGGCCGCGCAAGTCTGGCCGCAGCCTGCTCGGCCGGATCTTTGCCGCGCAGAGCGGGGGCACCCTGATCGACGCGGCGGATCGCCAGTCCGAAGAGGATCTGTTCCATGCCTGGAACCGGGCGCAGTCCGATCGCCGCCCGCTGCTGATGATCGCGGACCAGCCGACCCCGCTCTGGTCGCCAACGCTGCCGGACCTCAAATCTCGGCTCGCCGCGACCCCCGTCGTCACGCTCGGCCACCCGGACGATGCGCTGGCGACCGCGCTGCTTCACAAGGAACTCGGCGCGCGCGGCCTTGCGCTGCCGCCCGCGGTCGCGACCTATGTCCTCGCCCGGATCGACCGGACGCATGTCGCGATCGCGCGGATCGTCGATGCGCTCGATACCGCGGCACTTGTCCGGCAACGCGGACTGACCGTACCGCTCGCTCGCGATGCGCTGGCCGCCTGCGGATTCATCGACGAGTCATCCGATATCGGCTAGAGTCCGCGCCATGGAAACGACCGATCCCACCGACAACGCAACGCTGACCGCGGCGTCCGATCCCGCCGCACCGATCGCGCTGCGCGAACGCTATTTCAACCGCGAACTCAGCTGGCTCGCGTTCAACCAGCGCGTGCTGGACGAGGCGTGCAACGAAGCCCACCCGCTGCTCGAACGGCTGCGCTTCCTGTCGATCTCCGGCAACAACCTCGACGAGTTCTTCATGGTCCGCGTGGCGGGGCTGAAGGGGCAGCTGCTCCAGGACGTCGACACTCGCTCGCCCGACGGGCTGACCGTGGCGCAGCAGTTGAGCGCGATCACCGAGGAAGCCGACCGGCTGATGGATGCGCAGCAGCGTGTCTGGTCCGCGATCCGTCGCGCGCTGGCGACATCCGGCATCGACGTTCTCGACCTCGCCGACATCCGCGACGACGAGGCACCGTGGCTGGAGGCGTTCTTCCGGGAACAGGTGTTCGCCGTGCTGACCCCGCAGGCGCTCGACCCCGCGCACCCCTTCCCGTTCATCCCGAACAAGGGCTTCAGCCTGATTTTCGACCTGCGCCGGCTGTCCGACGACGAGCCGATCCGCGAACTGCTGATGGTCCCCGCGCGTCTGCCCAGTTTCGTGCGGCTCCCCGACCTGCCGACGCAGGACGGCATCGTCCCGCGCGCGCGCTATGTGGCGATCGAAACCGTCATCCGCCGCTTCACCAACATCCTGTTCCCCGGTTACGAAGTGAAGGGCGATGGCGCGTTCCGCATCATCCGCGATAGCGATATCGAGCTGGAGGAGGAGGCCGAAGATCTCGTCCGCTACTTCCGCTCGGCCATCAAGCGCCGCCGCAAGGGTCGCGTGATCCTGCTGGTGATGGAAGTCGGCATGCCGGAAAATCTGGAAAAGCTGATCAAGGAAGAGATTGGCGGCGCCGACGCGATCATCACCGACACCGGCCGTTTCCTGGGCATCGCCGATCTGGAGCAACTGGTCGAGGAAGACCGCCCCGACCTCAAATTCCCGCTGTTCAACCCGCGCTTTCCGGAGCGCATCCGCGAACATGGTGGCGATTGCTTCGCGGCGATCCGGTCGAAGGACATCGTCGTCCATCACCCGTACGAATCGTTCGACGTGGTGCTCGCCTTCCTCAAACAGGCGGCACAGGACCCCGACGTGGTCGCGATCAAGCAGACGCTGTACCGCGCGGGCAAGCAGTCAGCCGTCATCCGCGCGCTGGTCGACGCGGCGGAGGCGGGCAAGTCCGTCACCGCGGTGGTCGAGCTGAAGGCGCGCTTCGACGAGGAACAGAACCTCATGTGGGCCAGCCAGCTGGAGCGCGCCGGCGTGCAGGTGGTCTACGGCTTCATCGACTGGAAAACGCACGCCAAGGTGTCGATGGTCGTGCGCCGCGAAAACGGCACCTACCGGACCTACTGCCACTTCGGCACGGGCAATTACCACCCGGTCACCGCCAGAATCTACACGGACCTCAGCTTCTTCACCGCCGATCCGCGCGCTGGGCGCGATGCGGCGCGGCTGTTCAACTACATCACCGGTTATGTCGAACCGCACGACATGGAACTGCTCACCATCTCGCCGATGGGCATGCGCGAACGGCTGGCCGAACTGATCGACGCGGAGATCGACACGGCGCGGGCAGGGGGCGAGGGGTCGATCTGGATCAAGATGAACTCGCTCGTCGATCCGGCGATCATCGAGAAACTGTACCGCGCTTCGGCGGCCGGCGTGCAGATCGACTGCATCATTCGCGGCATCTGCTGCCTGCGTCCCGGCGTACCGGGGCTTAGCGACAATATCCGCGTGCGCTCCATCGTCGGGCGGTTCCTGGAACATAGCCGCATCATGTGCTTCGGCAACGGTGCAGCGCTCCCCAACAAGCAGGCGAAGGTCTACATCTCGTCCGCCGACTGGATGCCGCGCAACTTCGACCGGCGCGTTGAATATCTGCTGCCGATCGAGAATCCGACCGTCCACGCGCAGATCCTGGAACAGGTGATGGTCGCCAACCTGATCGACGACGAGCAGACGTGGCAGCTGTTGCCCGACGGCAGTTACGACCGGGTCCACACCGGCCGCCGCCACTTCAACCTGCACCGTTATTTCATGACCAACCCGTCGCTGTCCGGCCGCGGCGAGGCGCGCAGCGGCGCGGTGCCGAAGCTCAGTTTGAAGCGCGGGACATAGCCGCAAGGGGTAGAAGTACCAGACCTTCTCGGCTACTTCCCCGGCCATGGCCTTACCGATCTTTCGCCGCCGGGATGAGGCCGCCCCGTCGGGCCGCATCGGCATCATCGACATCGGATCGAACTCGATCCGCCTCGTCGTCTACGACGCGCCGACCCGCACCCCGGTCATCCTGTTCAATGAAAAGGTGATGGCCGGCCTCGGCAAGGGGCTGGCCAAGGACGGCGCGCTCGCGCAGGACGGAATCGCACGCGGCATGACCGCGCTGAAACGGTTCGCGACGCTGGCCCGCCAAATGGAGGTATCGAGCCTCCGCACCGTCGCCACCGCCGCGGTCCGCGACGCCCGCAATGGCGCGCTGTTCCTCGAACAGATCAAGGCGCTTGGCCTGCAGGTCGAACTGCTGTCCGGCGATCAGGAAGCCACGATGGCCGGCATGGGCGTGCTCGCCGGCATTCCGGGGGCGGACGGCATCGTCGGCGACCTCGGCGGCGGCAGCCTCGAACTGATCCGCGTCCATAGCGGCACGGTGCACGAGAAGCTGTCGCTGCCGCTCGGCGTCCTGCGGCTCGCTGCGATTCGCGCGCGTGGGCCCGGCGCGTTGCAACGCACCGTCGCCGCCGGGCTGGACGCAGCCGGCTGGACCGACATCCCTGCGGGGCTGCCGCTCTATCTCGTCGGCGGATCGTGGCGCGCGCTGGCCCGGCTCGACATGTATCTGGAGGATTGGCCGCTGCCGATCATCCATCATTACCGCATGCCATCCGACCGTGCCGCACGGCTTGTCCGCGTGCTGGCGCAGATCGACCGCAAGCGGCTGCGCGAGGTTATCGGCCTGTCCGCATCGCGCTTGCCGACATTGCCCGATGCCGCCGCCCTGCTCAGCGTCGTGGTGCGCCAGCTGCAGACCAGCTCCCTCGTCGCCTCCGCCTACGGCCTGCGCGAAGGGTTGTTGCACGACACCTTGCCGGTCGCGGAACGGCGGCAGGATCCGCTCATTACCGCAACGCGGGAGGAGGGGGGGCGTCAGGGCCGCTTCGCCGAGCATGGCGACCTGCTCCATAACTGGATTGCCCCGCTGTTCCCGGACGAAGGCGCAGAGGACGCCCGCCTGCGCCATGCTGCCTGCCTGCTGGGCGACGTCGGCTGGCGTGCGCACCCCGAGTTCCGCGCCGCCCGCGGCCTCGACACCGCATTGCACGGCAACTGGGTCGGCATCGACGCACGTGGCCGGGCGATCGTCGCCCGCGCGCTCTACACCAGCTTCGGCGGGACGCTGCCGGTGCCGCTGCTCGACCGCCTGTTCACGGCCGAGGACAAGGCCATGGCCGACCGCTGGGGCCACGCGATGCGCCTCGGTCAGCGCCTGTCGGGCGGCGTGGCCGGTCCGCTGGCGGGCAGCAGCGTCGCACTCGCCGGCGACGCGATCACGCTGACCTTGCCCGCGGACCACCGCGATCTGGCGGGCGAATCGGTCGAACGTCGGCTCAAGATTCTCGCAACCGCGCTCGGCCGTAGGCCGGAAACGATCGTCGGTTAGGCACTACTTTTCTAACCCGTCCATGCCACGCGAAGCCAACCGCTTCGCTAGTGGGATTGTGCCTAGAATGCGTTCGGCATGGATGGGTTGGTCAATTGAGCAATTTACCCTGATTTCCGCCCGGAGATCACTCCACCACGGGATCAGCCGCCAGATCGCTCAGCCGCCGCCGTTGGATCGGCGGCTCGTGATCGACCGCCCCCATCTCCATGATCTTGCTGCGCAGTTCGGCGCGCTTCGTATGGATCGACGCGATCACCGGGCCCATCGCGACGCCCAGATCGACCAGCACCGCCTCCGATAGCTGCAACGAGCTTTCCAGCGTCTCCGGCACCGCATCGGTCACGCCGGCGCGGTAAAGTTCGGCCGCATGGTTCGGATCGCGCGCCCGCGCAACGATCGTGAGCGCCGGATGCATCAGCCGCACCTTGCGTGTGATCCGCACCAGCTGGACCGGATCGTCCATCGTCAGCACCAGCGCCTTCGCCGTCTCCAGCTGCAACCGCTCGAGCATGCCGGGCCGCACGATGTCGCCATATTGCGCATTATAGCCGCGCATCCGGGCGTGAGCGACCGCGTCGACATCCGCCTCGATCGCCACATAGGGCTGCTTGTGTGCGTCGAGCATCTGCGCGACCAGCCGACCGACCCGCCCACAGCCGATGATGACCGTCCGCTCGGTGTCGGTGCTCGCCTCCGGCAGCTCCGTCTTGACGTTGCGCTCCGCCCGCTTCGACAAATCGCTGCCGACGCGTGCGAGCAGCGGCGTGATGGTCAGCCCCAGCGCGGTCACGATCTGCCAGAAGGACGCGGTCGACGCCTGGATCAGCTGCGCCTGCGCCGCGGCGGCCAGCACGATCAGCGTCGTCTCGGACGGCGACGCCATCAGCAGGCCAACCTCCGCCGCCAGCCCGCGCGTGGCCCCGCGCAGCCGGAGCAGCACCGCAGTGACGACCGTCTTGGCGATCACGACACCTACAACCGCAGTCGCCAGCGGAACCCAGCTGCCCGCGATCAACCGCAGGTCGAGGGACATGCCGACCGTAATCAGGAACACGCCCAGCGCGAGCCCGCGGAACGGCGCGGTCATCGCCTCCACCTCGGTATGATAATCCGTCTCGGCAATCAGGATGCCCGCCAGCAGCGCGCCGACGATCGGCGACAGTCCGGCCGCCGTCGTCGCGACGCTCGCCAGGATCACGACGAGCAGGCTGGCCGCCAGGAACAGCTCCGGGCTCTTGGTGCGCGCCGCCTGCGCGAACAGCCGGGGCAGCAGTAGCCGACCGAGCACCATCATGCCCGCGACCGTCGCCACGCCGATCAGCAATGTCCGGACCAGCCCGTCCCACCCTGCATCGGCCGACATCGGTGCAAGCGCGCCGAGCAGGAAGATGATCGGCACCAGCGCCAGATCCTCGAACAGCAGCATTGCGAACGCCGCCTTGCCCACCGCGCTCCGCATCCCGGCGATCGGCAGCACCAGTGCGGTCGATGACAGCGCGAGCGCGAGCCCGAGCCCCATCGCGCCCGCCGGTTCCTGCCCAAGCAGGAACAGCGCGCCGCCAATCAACCCAGCCGACACCACGAGTTCGGCCGCCCCGAGCCCGAACACGTCGGTCCGCATCGACCAGAGCCGCCGGAACGACAGCTCCAGCCCGATCGAGAAGAGCAGCAGGATGATGCCGAATTCCGCGAACGGCTCGATCGCGTGCGGGCTCGATATCGTGATGTGGTAGAGCCACGGGAACCGCCCGGACAACGCGCCGAGCCCGGCCGGCCCCACCAGCATGCCGACCAGGATGAACCCGATGACCGGGTTGACCCGGGCGCGCGCAAAGGCGGGAATGACCAGACCGGCCGCGCCGAGGATGACGAGGGCATCGCTGAATGCGTCGGAGTTGATCGGTAGCGCCATCGCGCGACCATTCGACATCCGACGCGCCGTGTCACCCCTTCCTGTTACGTAAGGCGTCAGCCGCCGCCGGGTGCGCGGCTCCCCATCGGCCGGCTGTCGACCTGCGGCTGTTCGCCGTGCGGCCGGTTGCTCCAGTCGATCGCGTACAGGTCAAACCGGCGATCGGCCAGGTTGCGCACCGTGCCCTCGGCGCGAGCCCAGGTCAGGTCGGCCAGGTTCACGTCGGCAATCGTCAGCGTCTCGACATTCTCGGTCGATTCCGCCGCGATGCCGTCGCGCGCGAACGGGAAGTCGCACGGCGTCAGGATCGCCGACTGGGCATATTGGATGTCCATATTGTCGACGTTCGGCAGGTTGCCGACATTGCCCGACATCACGACATAACACTGGTTCTCGATCGCCCGGGCCTGCGCGCAGTAGCGGACGCGGAGATAACCCTGCCGGCTGTCCGTGCAGAACGGCACGAAGATGATCCGCGCGCCACCGTCCGCCAACCGCCGGGCCAGTTCCGGAAACTCGCTGTCATAACATATCAACACGCCGATCGGGCCGCAGTCGGTCTGGATCGTGTCCAGCGAGTCGCCGCCCTTGATCTTCCACCAGTAACGCTCGTTCGGCGTCGGGTGGATCTTCTCCTGACCGTGGACCGACCCGTCGCGAAGGCAGACATAGGTGATGTTCTGGATATCGCCGTCGTCGGTCCGCGTCGGGTGCGACCCGCCGATGATGTTGACGTTATACTCCAGCGCCATCCGGCTGAGTTCCGTAATCAGCGGCTGGGTATGCTCGGTCAGCCGGTCGATCGCCTCCATCGGCGACAACTCCTGCTTTTCGAATGACAGCAGGGCCAGCGTGAACAGCTCCGGGAACACCACGAAGTCGGCTTTATAATCCGACGCGATATCAACGAAATATTCGACGTTCTTGATGAACTCCGCGAAATCCTTGACCGGCTTCGTCTGGAACTGGACCGTCGCCAAACGCACGCTCTCAATGCCGCGCGGCACGCGGAATTCGGGCGCCTCGTTCGGATCGACATAGGGGTTGCGCCAGATCATCAGCGCAGCCGCACCGCCGGACTGCTTGTCCTCCGGCAGGTAGCGCGGCAGAATTCCGGCCGGCTCGAACCCGTTCGCCAGCTGGAACCCGATCACCGGATCGCGCAGCGTCCCCTCCTTGATCCCGGCGAGATAGCCCTCGGGCCCGTCGACCCGGTCGCGCACGCGGCGATAGCCCGGAAGCCGCCCACCGAACGCGATCCCGCGCAGCTCAAGCCGCTCCGCCAGTGCGCGCCGCGCCTCGTACAGCCGCTTGCCGATCCGCAGACCGCGGCGGTCCGGGTCGACGCACATCTCGAACCCGTAGAGCCAGTCGCCGGTCGGATCGTGACGCGAACCGAACCCGTTGCCCGAAATCTGTTCCCAGTCGTGCGGCGACATGACGACCGTCTCGTCCAGCCGCGACGAGGCGCAGTAACCGACGACATCGTCGTCATAGACCGCGACGAACTGGCCATCGGGAAAGTTGTTGATCTGGCCGCGGATCTGGCCCTCGGCATAGTTGCCCATGCGCGGATAGACGCGCTTGATAAGCTCGATGATCGCGACAGAATCGGCCGGAAGTGCGTTGCGCACCTCCAGCCGAGCACGTGTACTTTTAGCCATGTAATCCCCCGTTCGTCCCACCAGAACGGGGGATTCCGTTACGCGTTCCGTCAGGCGGGAACGTTCATCGCCTTCTCGAGATTCTGGACGATCGCCTCGAAGAACTGCTCGGTCGTCATCCAGGGCTGCTGCGGCCCGATCAGGATCGCCAGATCCTTGGTCATCGCGCCCTGCTCGACGGTCTCGATGCAGACCCGCTCCAGCGTCTCGGCGAACTTGGTCACTTCCGGCGTGCCGTCGAACTGGCCGCGGAACTTCAAGCCGCCGGTCCAGGCGAAGATCGACGCGATCGGATTGGTCGACGTCGCCTTGCCCTTCTCGTGCATGCGGAAGTGGCGCGTGACGGTGCCGTGCGCCGCCTCGGCCTCGACCGTCTTGCCGTCGGGCGACAGCAGGACGGACGTCATCAGGCCGAGCGAGCCGAAGCCCTGTGCGACCTGATCCGACTGCACGTCACCGTCATAGTTCTTGCAGGCCCAGACGAACTTGCCGCTCCACTTCAGCGCCGATGCGACCATGTCGTCGATCAGGCGATGTTCGTAGACGATGTTGGCGTCGCGGAACTTGTCGGCGAATTCCGCGGCGAACACTTCGGCGAACAGATCCTTGAAGCGGCCGTCATAGGCCTTCAGGATCGTGTTCTTGGTCGACAGGTACAGCGGCCAGCCACGCTGCAGCGCGTAGTTCATCGATGCGCGCGCGAAATCGCGGATCGAATCGTCGAGGTTGTACATGCCCATCGCGACACCGGCGGACGGGTAGTTGAACACTTCCTCCTCGATCCGCTGGCCGTCTTCGCCTTCCCAGATCATCTTGAGCTTGCCGGGGCCGGGCACCTTGAAATCGGTCGCGCGGTACTGGTCGCCGAACGCGTGGCGGCCGACGACGATCGGGTCGGTCCAGCCCGGGATCAGCCGGGGGACGTTCTTGATGACGATCGGTTCGCGGAAGACGACGCCGCCCAGGATGTTGCGGATCGTGCCGTTGGGCGACTTCCACATCTTCTTCAGGCCGAATTCCTCGACCCGCTGCTCGTCCGGGGTGATCGTCGCGCACTTCACGCCGACGCCGTACTTCTGGATCGCATGCGCGCTCTCCACCGTGACGCGGTCGTCGGTGGCGTCGCGATTCTCCATGCCCAGATCGTAATATTGCAGGTCGATATCGAGATAGGGGAGGATCAGCCGCTCACGGATCCAGGCCCAGATGATGCGGGTCATCTCATCGCCGTCCATTTCGACGACGGGGGTTTTCACCTTGATCTTGGCCATGTTGCTACGCCTTGTTCCGGGGGAGGAAAGTCCCGGCTCGCTTACGGGACAGTGCCGCCGGGATCAACCGGCGCGGGGCGGGAAGGGTGGTGTCCCCGGTGCGTCGCGGGTGCACCGCCGTCATTGTCTCACGGCCCGGGGCTGCTACGATAGCACGATGACATCGCTCGAAAAGCCGGACGTCGGCACCACTACGATCAAATGGCGCTTTCCCTCCGTCCATCCGGACGGTCGGAAGTTCGTCCTCATCTCCGCGGCGATCACCGTTCTGCTGCTGTTCTTTATCTGGGACGAGCTGGGTTTCGTCTTCATCGGCATCACGGCGTGGGTCGCCGCCTTCTTCCGCGATCCGATCCGCACCACGCCGCGCGGGGAGGGGCTGATCATCGCGCCGGCCGACGGGTTGATCACCATGATCGCCACCGTCGCGCCACCGCGCGAGCTCGAGGGCCCGGACGGGCTCGGCAACCTGCCGATGACGCGCGTGTCGATCTTCATGAGTGTGTTCGACGTGCACATCAACCGGTCGCCGATTGCCGGCACGATCCGGCGGGTCGTCTATATCTCCGGCGCGTTCCTCAATGCCGACCTCGACAAGGCGAGCGAGGACAATGAGCGTCAACACATCCTGGTCGAAGGCACCGATGGCACGCGGATCGGCTTTACGCAGATCGCCGGGCTGGTCGCGCGCCGCATCGTGCCGTTCGTGAAGCCGGGCGACATCGTCGCGCAGGCGCAGCGCGTCGGGTTGATCCGCTTCGGCAGCCGGGTCGACGTCTATCTGCCGGCCGGAACATTGCCGCGCGTGACGCTGGGGCAGCGGACGCTGGCGGGCGAGACGGTGCTGGCGAAGGTTGGCGAGTCGATCACCGTCACCGGGGTGGCCCAGTGAGGCCGGTCCGCCGAGTGGGGCTGAAGGATCGGCCGCGACGCGGTATCCCGCTGCGGGCGGTCGCACCGAACGCCGTCACCGCGCTGGCGCTGTGTTTCGGCCTGTCCGGCGTGCGATTCGCGATCTCTGCGGCCGGCGGCGTGGCGGGGGACTGGGAAAAGGCCCTGCTGTCGATCCTGTTCGCCGGCGTGCTGGATGGGCTCGACGGCCGCATCGCGAGGATGCTGAAGGGCGAAAGCCGGTTCGGTGCCGAACTCGATTCGCTGTCGGACGTCATCGCGTTCGGCGTGTCGCCCGCGATCGTCATCTATCTCTGGTCGCTACAGATGATGCCGCAGTTCGGCTGGACGTTCGCACTCGCGCATGCGGTCTGCTGCGCACTTCGGCTCGCACGCTTCAATGCCGCGATCGATACGAAGGAACAGCCGCACAAGTCGGCCGGCTTCCTCACCGGCATCCCGGCACCGGCGGCGGCGGGTCTTGCGTTCCTGCCGATCTACCTCTGGCTCTGGACCGGGCTCGGCATCTTCCGCGAATGGTATGTCGTGGCACCGTGGATCGCCGCGGTCGCATTCCTGATGGTTTCGGACATCGCGACGTTCAGCTGGGGTGCGCTGCGCCTTCGCCACGGTGTCCGGTTTGGCGCCCTGGTGGGACTTGCGGTGGTGACTGGTGCACTCATCAGCGCGCCGTGGGCGACGCTGACTGTAGCCAGCATCGCGTATATCGCGGCCATCCCGTTCGGAATGACCGCCTATCGAAAGGTCAGGCGGCTACGCGAAGCGACGGCGTGACGCGGCGCGCGCTTGCCACATAACGGACCCGGACACGGGCTACACCGGCCGACACCGGCGCGACGGAGACGGCAGCGGGGGGCAGCTGCAAGGCGGACAGGATCAAGGTCTTCGACGCCATCAACTGCGCGATGCAACCGGCGACGGAAGCGAACAGGATGACCGTAAAGAATGCGAACGTGAGGGAATGAAGCACGAAACTCTCCTTGGCCGAAGCATCCGGTGATCCCGCCAGCCGTGAAGTGGTTAACCGCCGCGATCATTGACGGTTCCGTATGTTCCCTTTCTGTTCCCTGATCAAGCCTTGATTTGTGCTGCGAACGCGGCTAGTTGCGCCATATTCCCCATGCAGGGCGTCATAAACCGGTGCTGCGGACGTGTGATACGTCCCGGTCACTGCCCTGCAGAGGTATAACCGGAAGGAGACTATCCCATGGCGGTACCCACCGTCTCGATGCATGACCTGCTCGACGCAGGCGCACATTTTGGCCACCAGACGCACCGCTGGAACCCCAAGATGAAGCCCTACATCTTCGGCGATCGCAACGGCATCCACATCCTCGATCTGTCGCAGACCGTGCCGCTCATGGCGCGCGCGCTCGACTTCATCGGCCAGACCGTGTCGCACGGCGGCAAGGTCCTGTTCGTCGGCACCAAGCGCCAGGCACAGGAGCCGATTGCAGAGGCCGCTCGCCGTTCGGGCCAGCACTATGTCAACCATCGCTGGCTGGGCGGCATGCTCACCAACTGGAAGACCATTTCCGGTTCGATCAAGCGCTTCAAGTCGCTTGAGGAGCAGCTGTCGGGCGACACGCACGGCCTGACCAAGAAGGAAGTGCTCCAGCTGACGCGCGAGCGCGACAAGTTCGAGCTTTCGCTGGGCGGCATCCGCGACATGGGCGGCATCCCGGACGTGATGTTCGTCATCGACGCGAACAAGGAAGAGCTGGCGATCAAGGAAGCCAACACGCTGGGTATTCCCGTCGTGGCGATCCTCGATTCGAACGTCAGCCCCGACGGCATCGCGTTCCCGATCCCGGCGAACGACGACGCCGCACGCGCGCTGCGCCTGTACTGCGATGCCGTTGCGACGGCCGCGACGCAGGGCAACCAGGGTGGCCGTGCCGCCCGCGGTGAAGACCTCGGCGCCATGATGGAGCCGCCGGTCGAAGAAGCGCTCGCGACCGCCTGATCGCTCGTTCGTGCCCCCGCGCGGGGGGTCCAGTCCCGACCTGTCGAACTGGACCCCCGCCTGCGCGGGGGTACGCATATGTGCAACATGGCGCTGCCACATAAGGCGCGCCTGGACCCTCTCGATAAGGAACATGACATGGCGGACATTACCGCTGCGGCCGTAAAGGACCTGCGCGAACGCTCGGGCGCGGGCATGATGGATTGCAAGAAGGCGCTGACCGAAACCGGCGGCGACATGGAAGCCGCGGTCGACTGGCTGCGCACCAAGGGCCTCGCCACCGCCGCCAAGAAGTCCGGCCGCACCGCGGCAGAGGGCCTGATCGGCGTCGTGGTCGAAGGCAAGAAGGGCGCCGCGGTCGAGGTCAACTCCGAGACCGATTTCGTGTCCAAGAACGAGCAGTTCCAGGATTTCGTCCGCACCGTGACCGGCCTTGCGCTGACCACCGGTGACGACATCGCCGCGCTGAAGGCGACCGCATACCCGACGGGTGGCACGGTCGAGGAGAAGCTGACCGCGAACATCGCCACGATCGGCGAGAACCAGGCTCTGCGCCGCGCGCGCACCGTCTCGGTCCAGCAGGGCGCGGTCGTCGCCTATGTCCACAACGCGGCCTCCCCCGGCCTCGGCAAGATCGGCGTGCTCGTCGCACTCGAGGGTGACGCAGACGTCGCCAAGATCGAAGCGCTCGGCAAGCAGCTCGCGATGCACATCGCCGCCGCCAGCCCGCAGGCGCTGACCGAGGAAGGCCTCGACGCCGCCCTGGTCGAGCGTGAGCGCGCGATCGCGATGGAAAAGGCGAACGAGAGCGGCAAGCCGGCCAACATCATCGAGAAGATGGTCGAGGGCGCGATCGCCAAGTTCCGCAAGGAGAACAGCCTGCTGAACCAGCTGTTCGTCATGGACAACAAGACCAAGATCGCGGACGTCGTCGCGGCGGCGGCCAAGGATGCGGGCGGCAGCATCGCGCTGACCAACTATGTCCGGTTGCAGCTGGGCGAGGGCATCGAGCGCGAGACGAGCGATTTCGCCGCCGAAGTCGCCGCCGCATCGGGCGTCGGCCCGAAGGCCTGATCCTCGATCAGGAACGGAGAAGGGGCGGGTGGGCGACCATCCGCCCCTTTTTCATGTCCCGTGCCCGTCGATCGATCGCCGCCAGACCGATCGCATCCCTTGGCACCGCGGGTTCCACTGCCTAAGGTGCGCCACGCCCGCCCCGCCCATGAATCGGATACCCTGCCCGTAATGACACGCCCACGCTTCAACCGTATCCTGCTGAAGCTGTCCGGCGAGGTCCTGATGGGGAGCGGCCAGTTCGGGATCGACCCCGACACCGTCGGTCGCGTCGCCGAGGAGATCGCCGGCGTCGCGCGCGAACATGAGCTGTGCATCGTCGTCGGCGGCGGCAACATCTTCCGCGGCCTGGCCGGCTCCGCGCGCGGCATGGACCGGACGAGCGCCGACTATATGGGCATGCTCGCCACCGTCATGAACGCGCTCGCGGTACAGAGCGCGCTCGAACGGATCGGTGTCGATACGCGCGTCCAGTCCGCCATCCCGATGCCCACCGTGTGCGAGCCGTTCATCCGGCGTCGCGCGGAACGGCATATGGAAAAGGGCCGGATCGTGATCTTCGCCGGGGGCACCGGGAACCCGTTCTTCACCACCGACAGCGCTGCGGCACTGCGCGCGGCGGAAATGGGGTGCGACGCGCTGCTGAAGGGCACGTCGGTCGACGGCGTCTACGATGCCGACCCGAAGAAGGTGCCGACCGCGCAACGCTACGACACCGTCAGTTTCAATCGCGTGCTGAGCGACGACCTGCGCGTCATGGACGCCAGTGCCGTTGCCCTGTGCCGCGACAACAATATTCCGATCGTCGTCTTCAACATCCGCGAGCGTGGCAATCTTGCCCGCGTTCTGGCGGGTGAGGGGATCGCGACGATCGTCCGCAACGAGGAGACCCCGCATGGCGGCGTATAACAAGACCGATCTCGAACGGCGCATGGCCGGCAGCATCGACGCGCTGCATCACGATCTGCAGGGCCTGCGCACCGGCCGTGCCTCCGTCTCGCTGCTCGATCCGGTGCAGATCGAGGTCTACGGCGCGCGCATGCCGATCAACCAGATCGCAACCGTGTCCGTGCCCGAACCGCGCATGATCTCCGTCCAGGTGTGGGACAAGACCAATGTCGGCCCGGTCGACAAGGCGATCCGCGCCGCCGGTCTCGGCCTCAACCCGATCGTCGACGGCCAGACGCTGCGCCTGCCGATCCCGGAACTGACCGAGGAGCGCCGCAAGGAACTGGCCAAGCTCGCCAGCAAATATGCCGAGGGCGCCCGCATTGCCGCGCGCAATGTGCGCCGCGACGGGATGGACACGCTGAAGGCCGACGAGAAGAAGGGCGAAATCAGCGAGGATGAGCGCAAGCGTCACGAAACCGACGTCCAGAAACTGACCGACAAGACGATCGCGGACATCGACAGCCTGGCGTCGTCGAAGGAAAAGGAAATCCTCGGGAAGTGACCGGAGTCCCGGCCGTATCGGAGCCCGTTCCCGGGCCGGCGACCGGCCGGTCCGGCGGGCCACGGCATGTTGCGATCATCATGGACGGCAACGGCCGCTGGGCGAAGAAGCGCCTGCTGCCGCGCATCGCCGGGCATCGTGCCGGGGCGGAGGCGCTGCGTCGCACGATCCGCGGCGCGGGGCAGCTCGGGATCGAGGTTCTGACGCTCTACGCCTTCTCGTCCGAGAACTGGCGTCGCCCGGCGTCCGAGATCGCCGACCTGATGGGTCTGCTGCGCCACTATATCCGCGCCGAGATCGCGGAGATCGCGGCGGCCGGCATCCGGTTGCGGATCATCGGCGACTATCGCCGGTTCGAACCGGACGTGGTCACGCTGATCGACGATGCCGTCGCAAAGACCGCGGGCAACACTGGCACGACTTTGGTCATCGCGCTCAACTACGGCGCGCAGGACGAGATCGTTCGGGCCGTACGCGGGATCGTCGCCGACGGCCTCGCGCCGGCCGACATCGATACCGCCGCGATCGGCGCGCGGCTTGATACGTCGGACCTGCCGCCGCTCGACCTGCTGATCCGCACGTCGGGCGAACGGCGGCTGTCGAACTTCCTGCTGTGGCAGGCGGCCTATGCCGAACTGCTGTTCGTCGACACGTTGTGGCCCGATTTCGATGCCGCGACACTGGCGACCGCGGTGCAGGACTTCGCGACGCGCGAACGGCGATACGGGGGCCTGTGACCGTCGTTCCCGGCCAGACGCCCGCGCGGCGTCGTTCCGATCTTGCGACCCGGGCCCTCGCGGGTGCGGCGATGATCTTCGTCGCGGTCGGGGCGCTTGCACTTGGCGGGACGGCGTTCTGGCTGCTGGCGGTCGCGGCGGCCGGACTGATGCTCGCCGAATGGGCGGGGCTCATGCGGTCGTCGTCGCGGCGGATCGTGCTCGCCCTTGTCCTCTTCAGCGTGCCGATGCTGTTTCTGATGCCGGCGGTCGGCGGGGCGAACCGCGATACGATTGCCATCCTTGTCGCCTGCGCGCTGCTCGTGATGGTCGTCGGCAACTCGGGCCGTCTGGGTATGGGGCTGCTCTACGTCGGGTTGCCGACCGCGGGACTGCTGTTCCTGCGCGGTCAGCCGGCTGGCATCGGCTGGACGCTCTGGACGCTCGCGATCGTCTGGGCGACCGACATCGGCGCCTATTTCTCGGGCCGCGCGATCGGCGGGCGGAAGCTCGCACCGCGGCTCAGCCCCAACAAGACCTGGGCCGGACTGTTCGGCGGGATGGCCGGTGCGCTCATCGTGGGCGGCCTGATCGCCTGGATCGCCGGGCTCCCGACCGCCTGCCTCTGGCTCGGCCCCCCGCTCGCGGTGCTGGCGCAGATCGGCGACCTGTTCGAAAGCTGGCTCAAGCGTCGCGCCGGCGTGAAGGACAGCGGGCGGCTGCTCCCTGGCCATGGCGGCGCGCTCGACCGGCTCGACGGCGTCGTGCCGGTTGCGGTGCTCGTGTCCGGTCTCGTCGCGGGTGGTGTGCTGTGACGCGCCGGACCGTCACCGTGCTGGGTGCGACTGGATCGGTCGGCCGCTCGACGCTCGACCTGATCGAGCGCACCCCGGACGCGTTTCAGGTAAAGGCGCTGACTGCCCACCGCGACGTCGCGGGCCTCGCCGCTGCCGCGATCCGGACAAACGCCGAGCTTGCCGTCATCGCCGACCCCGACCAAGGACCGGCGCTTGCCACAGCCCTAGCCGGCACCGGGATAGGTCACGCCGCCGGGGCCGACGCCGTACGCGATGCCGCCGGGCTCGGTGCCGACTGGACGATGGCCGCGATCGTCGGATGCGCCGGGCTCGTGCCCGTGATGGCGGCGATCGAGACGGGCAAGACCGTTGCGCTCGCCAACAAGGAAGCGCTCGTTTCGGCCGGCGACCTAATGATTCGCGCCACCACGCGCACCGGCGCCACGCTGCTGCCCGTCGACTCCGAACATAATGCGATCTTCCAGTGCCTCGCCGGCAGCCGGATCGAGCGCGTCCGCCGCATCCTGCTGACCGCCAGCGGCGGCCCGTTCCGCACCGCGACGATCGAGCGGATGCGCACCGTCACCCCGGCGGAGGCGGTGTGTCATCCGAACTGGTCGATGGGCGCCAAAATCTCGATCGACTCGGCCACCATGATGAACAAGGGCCTCGAACTGATCGAGGCGGATCACCTTTTTCCGATCGGCTCCGAACGGATCGAGATCGTTGTGCATCCGCAGTCGGTCATCCACTCGATGGTGGACTATATCGACGGCTCGACGCTGGCGCAGATGGGCACGCCCGACATGCGGACGCCGATTGCGCATGCGCTCGCCTGGCCGGACCGGATGGACGGACCGTCGGCGCCACTCGATTTTACCACGCTCGGCCGGCTAGACTTCGAGGCCCCCGACCCCCAGCGCTTTCCCGCGCTCCGTCTCGCACGCGAGGCAGCGGTCGCGGGCGGCGGACGCCCGGCGATCCTAAATGCGGCGAACGAGATAGCGGTCGCGGCCTTTCTGGCCTCGCGCATCGGTTTCCTGGATATTGCGGGGATCGTCGCGACCGTGCTGGATCGCTATGATCCGCCAGTGCCCGCTACGATCGACGACGTCCTGTCGATCGATCGGCAGGCGCGACGGATCGCCGACGGAGTGATGAAGGACATGGCCGCATGATGCAGAGCCCCGGGATCGCGCTGACCGTGCTGAGCTTCTTCCTGCTCATTGGCCCGCTGATCTTCATTCACGAAATGGGCCATTATCTTGCCGGACGCGCGTTCGGGGTGAAGGCCGACACCTTCTCGATCGGGTTCGGACGGGAATTGTTCGGCTGGACCGACCGGCGCGGCACGCGGTGGCGCGTGGCCTTGCTGCCGCTCGGCGGCTATGTGAAGTTCGCGGGCGACATGAACCCGGCCAGCGTCCCGACCCCGGCGTGGCTGGCACTCCCGCCTGCCGAACGCGCCATGACGTTCCAGGCAAAACCCGTCTGGCAGCGTTTCCTGATCGTGGCGGCCGGCCCGGCGATCAATTTCGCGCTGGCGGTGCTGATCTTCATGACGATCTTCGCGGTGGTCGGGGAGGGGCGCACGCCGTCCACGGTCGCCGCGGTCCTGCCCGGGTCGGCGGCGGCGCAAGCGGGCGTGCGCGCAGGCGACCGCATCACGATGATCGCGTCGCAGGGCGTGTACCGGTTCGAGGATATCGGCGACCTTGTCCGCCACCGCGCGGGCGAGACGCTGAAGATGGACGTGTATCGCGGGCAGCAGCAGATCCATCTGCTGGTGACGCCTGAAACCGACTTGCAACGCGACCGGTTCGGCAATGAATTCCGGATCGGGATGCTTGGCATTGCGGCCGGCAAGCAGGTGAAGGTGCCGTTGCGGTTCAGCGAGCTTCCCGGCGCCGCCGCGCGGCAGACCGTGCTGATCACCCGAACGATGGTCGATACGCTATGGCAGATCGTGTCCGGCCGCCGCTCGGTCCGCGAACTGGGCGGGCCGTTGCAGATCGCGCGGCTATCTGGCCAGGTAGCCACGCTCGGTTGGCTGGACTTCGTCTACTTCATGGCGGCGATCTCCATTAATCTGGGATTCATGAACCTTCTTCCAATTCCGATGCTCGATGGCGGGCACCTGTTCTTCTACCTGATCGAGGCCGTGCGGCGGAAACCGCTGGCTCCGGTGGCGCAGGAATGGGCGTTTCGATCCGGATTGGCCCTGTTACTGACGTTCATGGTCTTCGTGACCGTCAACGACCTGGGCTCTTTCGGCTTGTGGCGGCAGCTTGCCGGGTTGATCGGTTGATCCTGATAGGGCAGGGCAGCACTATGGCGTCACCCGCGGGGGCAGGGGCGACACTTCCTTATCGAGGGCGGGATTGCGTGACGGTCATTAACAATCATTTCGGGCGGCGTTCGACGTCCGTATTCCTGCTTGGCACCATCCTTGGCGGAACGGCATCGATGGCGGGAGCCCAGACCCCGGCACCGGCCGGCCCGCGCGTTCCCCCCACCGTGCAGCCCACCCCCGGGGCAGCCGGCACGCCCGCGGCCGCCGCGCCCAGCCTGGCGCAGACGCGGATCATCCGCTCGCTGTCGGTGACCGGTGCACAGCGTCTCGAGCCCGAAACCGTCCGCTCCTACGTCAAGTTGCGCGTCGGGGAGACCTACACGACCGAGCAGCTCGATCAGGCAATCAAGGACCTCTACGCGACGCAACTGTTCGCCGACGCGACGATCGTGGGTGCCGAGACCGGCAACATCGTCCTGCAGGTCCGCGAGAACCCGGTGATCAACCGGATCGTGTTCGAAGGGAACAAGCGGCTCAAGGAAGACAAGATCCGGCCGGAGGTGAAGCTTGCCCCGCGCCAGATCTTTACGCGTGAAGCCGCCCGTGCCGACGTTGCGCGCATCATCGAACTCTACCGCCGCCAGGGGCGCTTCGCCGCGACGGTCGAACCGAAGATGGTCCAGCTCGACCAGAACCGCGTTGACGTGGTGTTCGAGATCACGGAGGGCGCGAAGTCCAAGGTTCGCCAGATCAACATCATCGGCAACGAGAAGTTTTCCGACGGCCAGCTGCGTGGTGAAATGGCGACCAAGCAGTCGCGTTTCTACCGCTTCTTCTCGTCGGGCGACAGCTATGATCCCGACAAGCTGTCCTATGATCAGCAGAAGATGCGGCAGTTCTACCTGACCAACGGCTATGCGGATTTCCGCGTGGTGTCGGCGGTGGCGGAACTGACCCCGGACAAGCGCGACTTCATTGTCACCTACGTGGTGGAGGAGGGCGATCGCTACAAGTTCGGCGACGTGAACCTTGAAAGCGACATCCGTGACGTGAAGGCGGAGACGTTCCGCTACCTGCTGCCGATGAAGAAGGGCGACTGGTACAACGCCAAGCAGATCGAAGACACCGTCGATTCGATCACCGAGACGACCGGCCTCCTGGGCTTCACGCCCGATGTCCGCCCTGATTTCCGGGCCGACAAGGAGGCGCTCACGATGGACGTCACCTTCAAGATCAACGACGCGCCGCGCGTCTATGTCGAACGGATCGACGTCAACGGCAACACGCTGACGCAGGACAAGGTCGTCCGCCGCGAATTCCGCTTGGCAGAGGGCGACGCGTTCAACTCGTTCCGCGTGAAGCGTTCGCGCGACCGTATCCAGTCGCTGGGCTTCTTCCAGGACAAGTTCGAGATCGAGCGCAAGCAGGGGTCGGCCCCCGATCGCGTCGTGCTCGAAGCGAATGTCCAGGAGAAGTCGACCGGCGAGCTCCAGCTGTCGGCCGGCTATTCGAGCCTCGAGAAGTTCATCGTCGACCTCTCGATCACGCAGCGCAATTTCCGCGGCAAGGGCCAGGTCCTGAGGGCAAGCGGCAGCTACTCGACCTATTCGAAGTCCGTCGAACTGGGTTTCACCGAGCCTTATCTGTTCGACCAAAACATTGCGGTCGGCGTTGATATCTTCCGGCGCGACTACAACTCGTTCAACTACGTCAACAACGACCGCAACACGACGTACCGTCAGACGACCACCGGGTTCCAGGTTCGCGCCGGCGTGCCGTTGACCGAGTTCGTGCAGTTGGCGCTCCGCTACGGCCTGAGCCAGGACAACGTCACGCTCGACCGCAGCAGCTTCTACACCGATATCGACAATAACGGCGTCCGTGGCGATGCGGCGGGCGACACCTGCGATCCATTGCAGGCCGGCCGTTATCTCTGCGATGCGATCGGCAGGCGGATCACCTCGTCGGTCGGCTATTCTTTGGTCTACAGCACGCTCAACAACTCGATCCGCCCCACTGGGGGTCAGCGCGTCGTCTTCTCGCAGGATTTCGCCGGCCTTGGCGGCAGCGTGAGGTATATCAAGACCAAGATCGACGCCGACAAATATTGGGGCCTCGGCTCCGGCTTCGTCTTCTCGGTGGGTATCGAGGGCGGCTACATCTTCTCCTACGACAAGAGCCGCGGCGAGGGGGTCGACAAGGTCCGCCTGGTCGATCGCTGGTTCCTCGGTCAGCCGCAGTTGCGCGGGTTCGATATCCGCGGCGTCGGTCCGCGGATCCAGCGTATTCCGTATAACGCAGACGGGACCCTCAACACCGGCGTCGATCGCAGCCAGATCCAGGACGACGCGATCGGCGGCCGGGCTTATTATCTGGGCCGTGCGGAGCTTGAGATTCCGCTTGGCGCCGGTGCGCGCGACCTAGGCTTGCGTCCGTCGCTGTTCATGGACGCTGGCGCAGTCTTCTCGCTGACCAGGCCGGTCACGCTCGATACCCGCGTCTGCGACTTCCCGGCGAGCGGTACATCGTCTGCGACGTCGCGCGTCGTGCAGAAGGCCGACGACAACAACGGCTGCCCGAGTGGTTCCACGCTCGCGGCCGACCAGAGCGGTGCCTTCCAGGAGGTCTACTCTGGCAATTCGCCGAAGCCGCGTTTGTCGGTCGGTGTCGGCGTCAACTGGAACTCGCCATTCGGTCCGTTCCGGATCGATGTCGCCAAGGCGCTCCTGAAGGAGCCGGGCGACGACACGAAACTCTTCACTTTCAACGTAGGGACGCAGTTCTGATGACCAACCATATCAAGACCATCGCGCTTGGCGTGGCGCTGGCGGCGACCCCGCTCATCGCAACGCAGGCATCCGCCCAGGGTCTGGGCGTCGCCTCGGCCAATCTCGAAGGCGCACTCGGCAACTCGGCCGCGCTGAAGGCTGCCGAAACGCAGATCCAGACACAGTACAAGACGCAGATCGACGCGTTCAATGCGCGCCGCACCGCGATCAGCACGGAACTCGAGCCGATGGCGCGTGAGATTCAGACGCTGCAGGCCAATCCTGCGACGCCGCCCGCGACGTTGCAGGCAAAGGTCACGGCCTATCGCACGCGCGAAGCCTCGGCCCAGCGCGAACTGGCCCCGCTGGCCGCACCGTTCCAGCGCCCGCTCTCCTATGCTCAGGAGCAGGTCGCGACCAAGCTCGACCAGGCCCTGCGCGCCGCGATGGTCGCCAAGCGGATCGGCATCATCGTCAACCCGCAGGCCGTCGTCGCGATCCAGCCCGCCGCTGACCTGACCGCCGACGTCACGACGCAGCTGAACGCGCTGGTCAAGACCGTCGCGATCACGCCGCCCGCCGGCTGGCAGCCCGGCCAATCCGCGCAGGGTGGTGCCGCACCAGCCCCCGCCGCTGCACCGGCCGCCGCTGCACGCCGTCCGCAGGGCCGGTGACCGACACGTCCATGACGGACGGGGAGGACGGCGCCATGGGCCCGCTGGACATCCGGCAGGTCATGGCGGCGTTGCCGCATCGCTACCCGATGCTGCTGGTCGATCGGGTCGCATCGCTCGTCCCGGGCAAATCGATCCGAGCCATCAAGGCAGTGACGATCAACGAGCCGTTCTTTCAGGGGCATTTTCCCGGCCGTCCGATCATGCCCGGCGTCCTGATCATCGAAGCGATGGCGCAGGCCGCTGGCGTGCTGGCGGTCAAGTCGCTCGGGCTGGAGGGGACGGGGAAGCTCGTCTACTTCATGGCGATCGACGACGCGAAGTTCCGGGTGCCCGTCGAGCCGGGCGTCCTGATGACGCTGGAGGTCGAGTTCACCCAGATGCGCAAGTCGGCAAGCAAGTTCGCCGGTCGCGCCCTGGTTGACGGCAAGCTCGCCGCACAGGCTAGCTTTATGGCAATGATCGCTGATCCGCCTGCGTGATTTCTAAGCGTACAGAAGGGGTTGCAACGTAGAGTTGTAACCCCTTCTTCATTTCGGCGTCCATGATGTGCCCATATTGAGCGCGTCCACCCGGCCCAAACCGTGGCACCATCGAGCTTATTCTGAAGACAACAGACGCCCCCGCACGGCGACAAGCGCTTCCAGATCGTCCACACGATTGATGTTCGCGATCGCATCTCCGAACGGAACCACCCGCGCGCCGGTCCCGGCGATCCACGCTCGCATCGACCGGTCGGTGGTCGCTTCGAGCCAGGCGACAGCGTGTGCCGCAAGGTCGGCAGCCCACAGCCCGAGCAACGGTTGACCCGCAACCACCGCCGGCCCCGGCAGCAGCCGCACCAGTAGATCCGACGGTAGCTCCGGCAGATCGCAACCGCTCGTCAGAACCTGATCATAGCCGTTGTCCGCCGCATAGCCGAGCGCACCGGCCAGCGCCCCGAGCGGCCCCAGGCCCGGCGCTGGTCGATCCGGCACGCTGTCCAGGCCGACCCAGTCGCGCCCGATCACCACGACCGCATCGCATTGCCCACGCAACGCACCCGCCACATGGTCCAGCAACGGCCGACCGTCGAGCAACGCCAGCGCCTTGTCGCTACCGAACCGCCGGCCCGCACCGCCCGCAAAAATCGCGCCGAGCGTCTTCATCGTTCGGTTTCCCACCCGCAACTGGTCTCGCCTCTAAGTTCAGCCTTCATTTCGGTCGGGTCCTTCGGCGCGGCGGTACCAGTAAGCGAACGAGCATCACACCCCATCGGTCTCATAGCTTGTCATTCCGGCTATCGCACGGTAACAGCGCGCCTTCGCCCGGCTGGTCGGAAACCAGCGCAACATCGGAGCCGCGACATGAAGAAGAACATCCACCCCGACTATCACGTCATCAAGGTCCAGATGACCAATGGCACCGTGTTCGAAACCCGCTCGACCTACGGCGCGGAAGGCGACACGCTGACGCTCGACATCGACCCCACCGTCCACCCCGCATGGACCGGCGGCAAGTCCAGCATGCTCGACACCGGCGGCCAGGTCGCACGCTTCAACAAGCGCTTCGGTGGCCTGACGCTCGGCAAGAAGTAAGCCTAGCTCCAAACCGAAAAAGGCCGCGGTGGGATCATCCCGCCGCGGCCTTTTTTGTGCCCGTCAGCCGTGCGTCCGGAACGCACGCACCATGCCCGCGGCAACCGACAGGGCGATCTCCGCCGGCCCCAGCGCCCCGATCGGCAGGCCCGCGGGCGCATCGATCCGGTCGAGCTGCGCCGGCGTCATGCCCGCCGCGGCCAGCCGTTCCAGCCGCGCGGCGTGGCTCCGCTTGCTGCCCAGAGCCGCGATATAGCCCGTGTCGGCCGACAGCGCCGCGATCAGCGCCGGATCGTCGATCTTCGGATCATGGCTGAGCGTGATGACCGCCGTCTCCGGCCCCGGCATCCGCGCGGCAATCGCCTCGTCGGGCCAGCGCGAATCGAGTTCGATCCCGGGAAAGCGCGCCGCGGTCAGGAACCGTTCGCGTGGATCGATCAGCACCGCGCGGGTATCGAGCGGGGCGGCGAACTCGACCAGCGACTGCGCGATCTGCACCGCGCCAACGATCAGCAACGTGCGCGCAGGGCGGTACCGGTTCACGAACTGGCCCTCGGCGGGCTCCGCGCCGATCCGGCTATGCCCGGATTCGATATCGGTGGTGACCGACAGGCTGCGCCCGGCGACCCGTGCCTCGGCCAGCGCCTCGAAGATTTCCGGCACATACCCGTCCTGCGAAACAGGCTGGACCAGCACGCTGATCGATCCGCCGCAAGGCAGATGCGCTTCCCACGCCGTCTCGTCGCCGATCGTATAGTCGAGCAACCGGCTGCGCCCGTCGACGATGGCCTCGCTCGCGACCTGCAGCACCTCGTTCTCGACGCACCCACCGGAAATCGATCCTTCGAACCGCCCGTCCGCGGCGACCAGCATGTGGCTGCCCTTCGGTCGCGGCGCGGATCCCCAGGTGGAAACGACGGTTGCGATCGCCATCGGGGTGTCGCCCCATGCGGCGCGTGCCGCGATCATGCGGTCGAGTTCGGCTACCATGGGACACTCCAGAAATGCTGGCGGACGGGGTGGGATTCGAACCCACGGTGGGCGTGAACCCACGACGGTTTTCAAGACCGTAGCCATAAACCACTCGACCACCCGTCCGGTGCCATCGCCAATTAGCGCGGTTGCCGCGGGGTGGGAAGGCCGGACGTGCCGTCCCTGCGACGACCGGGGTTATCGCGCCGCCCGCGACGTGGCATCAGGTGGCCTTGCGGGGTGACCAGGGGATGATGATGCGTTCGACGATCGTGGCGGCGATGCTGCTGGCGGCTCTGCTCCCCGCCGCCTCCGCGTGCCAGGCGCAGGATTCCGGGCAGTACGAGACCGCACCTGATCCGCGCGACGCCGCGTTCCGCGCGTTCCTGACCAACCTGCGGCCGCGCGCACTGGCCGCCGGGGTCAGCGCCCGCACGCTCGACCAGGTCTTCCCGACCCTCACGTTCAACCCGCGCGTCATCACGCTCGATCGCGGCCAGCCCGGCGGCAACCCGGCGACCACGAACAGCACGCCGTCGATCCCGGCCTTCGCCCCCTATCAGCGCACGCATGTCGATGCCGACCGCATCGGCCGCGGCCGGACGCGTTATGCCGAACTCCGCCCGCGGCTGCAGCGGATCGAGGCGCAGACCGGCGTGCCGGGGCCGATCATGATGGCGATCTACGGTCATGAGACCGGCTATGGCCGCGTGGTCGGCGATTTCGATCTGCTCCGCTCGCTCGCCACGCTGGCGTTCGAGGGGCGCCGCCGCGAACTGTTCACCGCCGAATTCATCGCCACGCTGAAGCTGCTCGAAAGCGGCATCCCGCGCAGCACGCTGAAGGGCAGCTGGGCCGGTGCCACCGGTTACCCGCAATTCCTGCCGAGCATGTACCTGCGCCTCGCGGTCGATGGCGACAGCAACGGACGCGTCGATATCTGGAACAGCGAACCCGACGCGCTGGCATCGATCGGCAATTACCTGTCGAAGGCCGGGTGGAAACCGTCCGTCCCGTGGGGCGTCGCGGTCCGCGTGCCGGCCGATCTCGACCGTACCGCGCTCCGTTCGAAACTCTCATCGCCGCGCTGCCCGCGCGTCTACGACCGCCAGAGCCGCTGGCAGACGATCGGCGAGTGGCGGCGGCTGGGCGTCCAGTTCGTCGGCTACCCGGTGCCCGCGGACGGCGAACAGGCGAGCCTGATCGAACCGGACGGTCCGGGCGTCACCGCCTATCTACTCACCACCAACTACCGCTCGATCCTCGACTATAACTGCTCCAATTTCTACGCACTGTCCGTGGGTCTGCTGGCCGATGCCGTCCAACGTTGAGCGGGCGACCGGCGCGGCATTGCTCACGGCGTTGATGCTGGCCGGATGTGCCGGCGGATCGGACCGGGGCGGGGGGGCACGCCGCTACCGCCCGGTCGCCGATCTACCGGTCCGGATCGGCAGGCCCTACACCGTCCGCGGCCGCACCTATGTTCCGGCGGAGGACCCGACCTACGACGCGGTCGGCATGGCATCGTGGTACGGCTCCGAATCGGGCAGCCAGACTGCGAACGGCGAACGCTTCCGCCCGGACTGGATCGGTGCCGCGCATCGCACGCTGCCGCTGCCGAGCTATGTCGAGGTGACCGCGCTGGCGACCGGCCGCACGATCCTGGTCCGGGTCAACGATCGCGGTCCGTTCGCGTCTGACCGCATCATAGATCTGTCGCGCGGGGCGGCGCGGCAACTTGGCGTCGAGCGGACCGGTACGTTCCGCGTCCGCGTCCGCCGCGTCTTCCCCAGCGAGCGTGACCGTGCCGCCCTCCGCGCCGGCCGCTCGACCGGCCTCCGCGCTGGGTCGACCGCACCGCCGCCCCTGCCAGCCCCGCCACCAGCCTATCCGGCACTCGGCGCGCTACACGTCCAGGTCGCCACCCTGTCCGACCCCGACCGCGCCGAACAACTGGCGCGCGACCTCGGCGGCACGACGCTTGCCGTCGGGAACCTCGTCCGCGTCCGGATAGGCCCGATCGCGGAGGCGGACGCGCAAGCGACGCTGGCGCGGGTCCGGGCGGCGGGCTATCAGGACGCCAAGCTGGTCCGCGATCCCGCTCCGATATCAAACATGGAACCTGCACGATGAAGCGTCTTCTTCCCGCGATCCTGCTGCTCGGCACCGCCGCCCAGGCCGCCGCTCCGCCGTTCGATACGCCGGCCCCGGTCGCCTATATGAAGGACCTGTCGTCCGGCGCGGTCCTGTACGCCAAGGACGCCGATCGCCGCATGCCACCGGCGTCGCTGGCCAAGATGATGACGGTCTACGTCGCGTTCGATCTAATCAAGAAGGGCGAGCTGAAGCTTAACCGCATGGTCACCGTGCGGCCCGAGACGTGGCGCCGCTGGCACGGTCCGGAAGCCGGATCGACCATGTTTCTGTCGCCGAACGAGCAGGTCAGCGTCGAGAATCTGCTGAACGGCATCGTGACGCTGTCCGGCAACGATGCCTGCGTCGTGCTGGCCGAGGCGATCTCCGGCACCGAACCCGCGTTCGTGTCGCTGATGAACCGCCGCGCCGCCGAACTCGGCATGCGCAATTCGCAGTTCGGGACGTCGAACGGCTGGCCCGACGCCGGCCGCACCTATGTGACCGCCAAGGACCTTGGGACGCTGGCCGAAGCGACGATCCAGAACCATCCCGATCTGTACAAAAAGTTCTACAGCCGCACCTCGTTCACCTGGGGCAAGACGATGGGCGCGGGTGCGGCGATCACGCAGCAGAACCGCGATCCGCTGCTCGGCCGGGTCGAGGGCGCGGACGGCCTCAAGACCGGCCATACCGAGGAGGCCGGCTACGGCTTCACCGGCTCGGCCAAGCAGGGCAACCGCCGGCTCGTCATGGTCATCGCCGGGTTGACCTCGTCGGGTCAGCGCCAGGAACAGTCGGTCGCGTTCATGAACTGGGGCTTCGGCGCCTGGTCGTCGAAGCCGATCGTCCGCAAGGGCGCGCATGTCCAGGATGCCGAGGTGCAGGGCGGCGACGCGCGCACCGTCGCCCTCGTTGCACCAAACGACCTCGCCGTCACCGTGCCCGCCGGCCTGGGCTCTGACCTGCGCACCCGCGTCGTGTACCAGGGGCCGATCGCGGCACCCTTTGCGGCCGGGCAGCATGTCGCCGACCTCGTCGTCACCGGCCCCGACATGGCGCCGCAGCGCCTGCCGCTGGTCACCGCATCCGCTGTGGAAGAGGCAGGCTTCTTCGGGCGGATCATGGCCGGCTTCCGTCGACTGTTCGGGTTGGCGTGAGCCCCGCTGGGCCCGGCCGCTTTATCTCGCTCGAGGGCGGGGAGGGGGCGGGCAAGTCGACGCAGGTCCGGGCACTCGGCCAAGCCCTGCGCGCGCGTGGCCTGACCGTCGTCGAAACCCGCGAACCGGGCGGCAGTCCGGGCGCCGAGGCGATCCGCCGGCTGCTGCTCGAAGGCACCGCGGATCGCTGGACCGCGCGGACCGAGGCGCTGCTGTTCGCCGCCGCCCGTGCGGACCATGTCGCGCGCACGATCCGCCCGGCGCTGGAGGCGGGGCAGTGGGTCCTGACCGACCGCTTCCTCGACAGCTCGCTCGCCTATCAGGGCGGCGCGGACAGCATCGGCGCCGAGGCGATCCGCATGCTGCACACGATCGGCAGCGAAGGGCTGCTCCCTGACCGGACGCTGCTGCTCACCCTGCCGCTCGCCGAAGCGACGGACAGGGCCGCGGCACGCGATGCTGGCGCCGCCGACCGGTTCGGGGCGCGCGACCCGGACTATCACGCCCGCGTATCGGACGCGTTCCTTGCGCTGGCAAAGGCCGACCCCGCCCGGTTCCGTATCGTCGACGCCAGCGGACCCGCCGCGACGGTCACCCAGCGGCTGCTCGACGCGATCGACGCCCCGGCATGATCCAGCCGATCGGCCATGACGCGAACGTCGCCGCGCTCCAGACGGCGGCGAACAGCGGCCGGCTCCACCACGCCTGGCTACTGGCCGGACCGGAAGGGGTGGGGAAGGGGCTATTCGCCCGCGCCGCCGCGACCTGGCTGCTTGCGGACGCCGCCGGGCCGCGACCCACGGGACCGGGCTTCACCGTCGATCCCACGCACCGCATCGCGGCACTGATCGCGGCCGGCAGCCACCCGGACCTGCGCATCGCCGAACGGCTGTTCCGCGAGAAGACCGGCGACCATGCCCGCAACATCTCGATCGAGCAGGTCCGCTCGCTCAATGGCGTGTTCGCAACCACCGGCAGCATGTCGCCACGCCGGATCGTCATCATCGATTCGATCGACGACCTGGAGGCAAAGGCCGCCAACGCTCTTTTGAAATCATTGGAGGAACCACCCGCGGACGGCCTGTTCCTGCTCGTCACGCACGCGCCCGGCCGGTTGCTCCCGACGATTCGCTCGCGCTGCCGCATGCTTCGCTTCGGCCCGCTGGACGACAGCGCGATGACCGCAGCGCTGACACAAGCCGCGCCGGACCTGTCGCCGCAGGAGCTGGCTGCGCTGATCCGCGCCGGCGACGGTTCCCCCGGCCGCGCGCTGCGTTTCGCCGGGCTCGACATTGCCTCGATCGACGAGACGCTCGACCAGCTCATCACGCGCGGCGACCCGACCAACGCGCTTCGCAATCGCTTCGCACGCACCATGGCCACCAAGGCGGCGCAACCGCGGTTCGAGGCGTTCCTCGATCGCGCGCCCAGCCGCTTTGCCTCCGCCGCGCGCGGCCGCACCGGCCCGGCGCTCGAACAGGCGCTGCAGGCGTGGGAACGGGTGAGGGGCGTCTCGGCCGCCGCCGTCGGCCTGTCGCTCGACCCGCAAACCACCGCGTTCGAGATCGCGACGCTCGCGGCAAGCCTTGCCCCCGCCGTCGGCTCGGCTAAGGACCGCGCATGACCGATCCCTATTATATCACCACCGCGATCAGCTACCCCAACGGCCGTCCGCACATCGGCCACGCCTATGAAGCGATCGTCACCGATGCCATCGCGCGCTACAACCGGCTTGCCGGGCGCGACGTGTATTTCCAGACCGGCACCGACGAACATGGCCTGAAAATGGACCAGGCAGCGCGCGCCCGCGGGATCGACGCACGCACGCTGGCGGACGAAATGTCGGGCTATTTCCGTGAGATGGCGGACACGTTTAACATCTCCTATGATCGGTTCATCCGCACGACGGAGGCCGCCCACCACCATGCCAGCCAGACGCTGTGGCAGGCCATGGCCGACGCCGGCGACATCTACGCCGACCGCTACGAAGGCTGGTACTCGGTCCGCGACGAGGCGTTCTACGACGAGAAGGAACTGGTCGACGATCCCAACGGCGGCGGTCGCCTGTCGCCGGAGGGATCGCCCGTCGCGTGGACCGCGGAGGAGGGGTGGTTCTTCCGCCTGTCCGCGTTCCAGGACCGGCTGCTCGCGCATTTCGAAGCCAACCCGGACTTCATTCAGCCGGAGAGCCGCCGCAACGAGGTAATCGCCTTCGTCCGCGGCGGGCTGCGCGACCTGTCCATTTCACGCTCCAATTTCGACTGGGGCGTGCCGGTGCCGGGCAGCGCGGACCAGGTCATGTATGTCTGGGTCGACGCACTGACCAACTACCTGACCGGCGCGGGCTATCCCGACGATCAGGAGCGGATGGCGCGCTGGTGGCCCGCCGACTTGCATGTGATCGGTAAGGACATCGTCCGGTTCCACGCGGTCTACTGGCCCGCCTTCCTGATGTCCGCGAACCTGCCGCTGCCCGCCAAGATCTTCGGCCACGGCCACGTCCTCGACCGCGGCGTCAAGATGTCGAAGTCGCTCGGCAACGTCGTCGATCCGCAGGAACTGGCGCAGCGCTACGGCGTCGATCCGGTACGCTACTTCCTGCTCCGCGAAGTCAGCTTCGGCCAGGACGGCAGCTATGCCGCCGACGCGATCGTGACGCGCTCGAACGCCGATCTCGCCAACGGGCTCGGCAATCTTGCGCAGCGCTGCCTCTCGATCATCGCCAAGAATTGCAATGCCTTGGTCCCGGAACCTGCCGCCGGTTCGGAGGATCCCGACTTGGCCGGACAGGCCACGCGCGCCGCGGTCGACGCGGCGATGGCGCAACTCTCGCCCAACCGCGCGCTCGAGGCGATATGGGAAGCGGTCGGCGACGCGAACCGCTACTTCGCCGACAACGCGCCGTGGAGCCTGCGCAAGACCGACCCGGCCGCTGCCGACACGATCCTCTACTACACGGCCGAGGCCGTCCGCCGCCTTGCCATCCTCGTCCGCTGGGCAGTGCCGGCCAGCGCGGATCGCCTGCTCGACCTGCTCGCCCAACCCGCGGAGGCTCGAGATTTCGCCGCGCTCGGCACCGCGATCGCCCCCGGCACGCCGCTGCCGCCGCCCGTGGGCGTGTTTCCCCGGCTGGAGGACGAAAAGGCAGGGTGACGCGCCGCGGGGCAGTCCCTATCTGCAGGGCATGTTTGCCGATAGCCACTGCCACCTGAACTATCCTGGCCTCGTCGAGGACCAGCGCGCGGTGATCGACCGGGCGCAGGCCCGCGGCGTCACCGCGATGCTCAACATCGCCACGCGTGAAAGCGACTGGGACGCGATCATCGCCACCGCGGACTGCGAACCGGGCGTCTGGGCCACGGTGGGCATCCACCCGCACGAAGCGGACGCGCATCCCGACGTCGGCACCGCGCGGCTGATCGAAGCCGCCACGCACCCGCGCGTGGTCGGGATCGGCGAAACCGGGCTCGACTATCATTACGACCATAGCGACCGCGACCAGCAGCGCCGCAGTTTCCGCGCGCACATTGCCGCATCGCGCGACACCGGCCTGCCGATCATCGTCCACACCCGCGATGCGGAGGACGATACCGCCGAAATCATGGCGGACGAGATGGGGAAGGGGGCCTATCCCGGCGTCATCCACTGCTTCACCGCGTCCGCAGAGTTCGCCACCAAGGCCTTGGCGTTAGGCCTTTATATCTCAATCTCGGGCATCGTGACGTTCAAGAACGCTAGGGACCTTCAGGCGATCGCCACGACATTGCCAGCGGACCGGCTTCTGATCGAAACCGATGCGCCGTTCCTTGCACCGGTCCCACACCGCGGCCGCCCCGGCGAACCGGCGTTCGTCGCCGACACGGCCGCTTTCTTGGCACGCCTGCGCGGCGTGCCTGTCGAAGAGCTGGCGGCACAAACCCGCGCCAACTTCTTCACCTTGTTCGACAAGGCCGCCGCGTGAAGCTGACGATCCTCGGTTGCGGCACGTCGTCCGGTGTCCCACGGATCGGCAACGACTGGGGCGCATGCGACCCGGCCGAGCCGCGGAACCGCCGCACGCGGGCCGCGATCCTGATCGAAAGCGCCACGACCCGCATCTTGATAGATTCCGGCCCCGACATGCGCGAGCAGCTGCTCCGCGCGGACGTCGGCACGTTCGATGCGATCATCTGGACCCACGACCACGCCGACCACACCCACGGGATCGACGACCTGCGACAGGTCTTTCACAACCGCCGCTCGCGAATCCCGGCCTATGCGCGGCCCGCCACGATGGCATCGCTCACCACGCGGTTCGGCTATGCATTCGACGGCAAATCCGGGTATCCGGCCACGCTCGCCGGCCAGGAACTGCGCGACCGAACCGTCATCGGCGACATCGTGATCGATGCGGTGGACCAGCCCCACGGACGCACCCAAAGCGCTGGTCTGCGCTTCTCGCAACCCGGCAGTACAATCGGATATGCCACCGATTTCAGTGACATGACGGACGATATGGCCACGCTGTATCGGGGCCTCGACCTCTGGGTCGTCGATGCGCTGCGCCGTGCGCCGCATCCGAGCCACCCGACGCTCGATCAGACGCTCGGCTGGATCGCCGCGTGCCGACCGGGGGAGGCGATCCTGACCCATATGGACCAGTCGATGGACTATGCCGACCTGATCGCGACGCTGCCGGCTGGTGTTGTGCCCGGACATGATAGCCTCACGAGACAGATCGTATGACGGCCGACGACGGCGTGCAGGCGGGCTATCTCGCGCTGATCCTGGTGTTCGTTCTGCTGTCGCTTGCGGCACGGCGGCTGCCGCTGGGGAGGGTGATCGGCTATCTGCTGTCCTGGGCGGCGATCATCGCCGGGGCCTATCTGCTGTTCGTCAACCGCGATGCGTTCCGCCCGATGTTCGACCGGGTCACGACCGACCTGCGACCGGCGACACCACAGATCGTCGGCAAGACTGTGCGGATCGCGATGTCGCCCGACGGGCATTTTTGGGTCGATGCCACGATTGGCGGCGACAAGGTCCGCTTCCTCGTCGACAGCGGCGCGACCATGACCGCCATCTCGGCGGAGACGGTGGCCAAGGCCGGGATTAAGACCGACGATCGCCGGCCGATGATCCTGCGCACCGCCAACGGCGACATCCGCGCGGACCGGCTGACGATCCCGCTGCTGACGGTTGGGTCGATCCGCGTCGAGGATCTGGGCGCAGTGACGTCGTCGGGGTTCGGGGGCATCAACGTGCTCGGCATGAACTTCCTGTCCGGGCTGCAACGCTGGGGCGTCGAGGATCGCACGCTGATCCTCACTCCGAAGGCGTTGATTTAACATAATATATATTATCAGACTTAAGGTGATGGATGAACCTGTTCGATAAACTCGTCCAAGTCATGGCCACCCTGCGTGGTCCAAACGGTTGTGACTGGGACCGTGCGCAGGATTTCGCGTCGATCGCGCCGTACACAATCGAGGAAGCCTATGAGGTCGCCGATGCCATCGCGCATGACGACATGGCCGCGCTCCGCGACGAACTCGGTGACCTGCAGCTTCAGGTCGTGTTCCATGCGGCCATTGCGGCCGACCGCGGCGCGTTCACGATCGACGACGTGCTCGCCGGCATCGTCGACAAGATGGAACGCCGCCACCCGCACATCTTCGGCGACGGCCCGCGCCTTGACTGGGAAACGCTCAAGGCTGGTGAACGCGACGACGCACAGGTGACCGGCGCACTGGCTGGCGTCGCGCTCGGCATGCCCGCCCTGCTCCGCGCCGCCAAGCTTCAGAAACGCGCCGCCCGCGTCGGGTTCGACTGGCCCGATGCGGTCGGCCCACGCGCCAAGATCGACGAGGAACTGGCCGAGGTCGAACAGGCGACCGATCCCGACCATCGTGCCGGGGAAGTCGGCGACCTGCTCTTCGCCATGGTTAACTGGGCTCGTCACCTCGGCGTCGACCCCGAGGCCGCCCTCCGTACCGCGAACGGCAAGTTCGAACGGCGCTTCGCGGCGATGGAGGCGCTCGACGCGGGTTTCGCGGAGCGCAACCTGGACGAGCAGGAAGCCTTATGGATTCAGGTCAAACGTGCCGAGCTGCCCGTTCAGACCTGACGCCGCGCCTGGAACCGGTCCCACTCGGTCTCCGTCATCCGCACATCGACCAGCATCCGGTCACCCTCCGGATCGCTCGACACCACGTCGCCATGTGCGTGAAGCCAGGCCAAATCCGCTCCGTCGCCCGCATCCAGATCGAGATGCCGCAACCGCGCGCCCTGCGTCAGCCGCGCGGACACCGCATCGCGCAACGCCGCGACGCCATCCCCGGTCAGCGCCGACACGACCGCGACATCGTCGCGCAACGCCGCCTCGTTCGCCGCCGCGTCCACCAGCGAAGGTTCGAGCAGATCGATCTTGTTCCAGACCTCGAAGATCGGAGCCCCCTCCTCCCCGCTGATCCCGATCTCGCCCAGGACAGTCAGCACATCGGCGGCCTGCGCCTCGCTGTCCGGATGCGACATGTCACGGACGTGCAGGATCAGATCGGCCGCCACGACCTCCTCCAGCGTCGCGCGGAATGCCGCGACCAACTGCGTCGGCAGGTCCGAGACGAACCCCACCGTGTCGGACAGGATCGCCTTGTCGATGCCCGGCAACCCGATCTGCCGCATCGTCGGGTCGAGCGTCGCGAACAGCAGATCCTCCGCCATCACGGCGGCACCCGTCATGCGGTTGAACAGCGTCGACTTGCCGGCATTGGTGTAGCCGACGAGCGCGATCGTCGGCCACGGCGCCTTCTGGCGACGCGAGCGGTGCAGCGTTCGCGTCCGCGCGACCTGCTCCAGTTCGCGCTTCAGCTTGGCGATCCGGTCGCGGATCAACCGGCGATCCGCCTCGATCTGCGTCTCGCCGGGGCCGCCGAGGAAGCCGAAGCCGCCGCGCTGCCGTTCGAGATGGGTCCAGCTCCGCACCAGACGCCCGGCCTGGTAGTCAAGATGGGCCAGTTCGACCTGCAACCGGCCCTCGGCGGTCGCGGCACGCTCGCCGAAGATTTCCAGGATCAGTCCCGTCCGGTCGATGACCTTCGCGGACAGCCCCTTTTCGAGGTTACGCTGCTGGATCGGCGACAGCGCCGCGTCGACGATGACCAGCTCGGCCTCCGCCATCCGCGCCGCGGTCGCCAGATTCTCGACCTGCCCCGACCCGAACAACGTCGCCGCCTTGGGCTCGCGCAACTTCACCGCGATCCGGTCGACCACTTCGATCCCGATCGCCGCCGCCAGCCCCGCGGCCTCGGCCAGCCGCGCCTCGGTCGTGCGCGCATTCTCACCGCGTTCGGGCAGGGCGACGATCGCCCTCGCCCCACGCGTTACGCCGTCCGCATCACGATCGAAGCCGCTCAATCCGCATCCTCCGCGCTATCGTCCACGCCGCCGAGATAGATCGGGTTCGCCGGCTGCACCGTCGAGATCGCATGCTTGTAGACGAGCTGCGACAGCCCATCGCGCCGCAACATCATGCAGAACAGGTCGAATGCCGCGATTTCACCCTGCAACATCACCCCGTTGACGAGGAACATCGTCACCGGCTCACGCTGCTTGCGCACCGCCGACAGGAAAATCTCCTGCAGCAACGTCGCCTTGCGTTCCTCGAACGAAGCCTCGACTTCGCTCAGATCGACCATCTGCGCGGGCATGACGGTTGAGATCGCATGCTTGTAGATCAGCTGGGACTGCCCGTCGCGCCGCAGCAGCACGGAGAAATTGTCGAACCAGGTGATGATGCCTTGCAGCTTCACACCCTTCACCAAGAACATCGTCACCGGTGTCTTGGTCTTGCGTAAGGTGTTCAGGAAGATGTCCTGAAGATTGTTGACCTTTTCGGCCATGGTGCCGGTCTCCGGTCTTGGCGGGCCGTAAGCCCGCGGGGTGCACCCTGACAGGTGTCGGTACGCCGGGACACCACGTCCCGACGCTTAATATGTAGGGTGGGTGGGCCGAAACGTAAACGCCCGGGCGGCGATCACTCGCCGCCCTCCTCCTTCGCCTCGGCGAGACCGAGTGTCTTGAGCTTCCGGTGGAGCGCCGACCGCTCCATCCCGATGAACGTCGCGGTGCGGGAGATATTGCCGGAAAAGCGCCGGATCTGGACGCGGAGATACTCGCGCTCGAACGTCTCGCGCGCCTCCCGCAGCGGCGTTCCCATGATCGATTTCGACGCGCTGGTCGGCGCGAACTTCTCTTGGTCGGACATCACCTCCGGCGGCAGCATGTCGACGTCGACCCGCCCGATCCGGTCGCCCGGCGCCATGATGATCGTCCGCTCGACGATGTTGCGCAGCTGGCGGACATTGCCCGGCCAGTCATAGGATTGCAGTGCGGCATAGGCCTCGTCCGACACCTTCGGCGTTGCGACCCGCCGTTCGGAGGCGTAGCGCGCGACGAAATGATCGACCAGCGCCGGAATATCCTCGCGCCGGTCGGTCAGCGACGGCAGGTGAACCGGCACCACGTTCAACCGATAATAGAGATCCTCGCGGAACCGCCCGGCGGCGATCTCGGTCGGCAGCGTGCGCGCGGTGGCGGACACGACGCGCACGTCCACCTTCACCGTCCGCCGCCCACCGACGCGGGCGAAGCTCTGGTCGGTCAGGACGCGCAGGATCTTGGCCTGCGCGGTCAGCGGCATGTCGGCGATCTCGTCCAGGAACAACGTGCCACCGTGCGCCTGCTCGAACAGGCCGGGACGGACGGTGCCGTCCCCGTCCTCCACGCCGAACAGTTCCTCCTCGACCCGCTCCGGCGTCATGCGCGCGGCCGACACCACGATGAACGGCGCCGAATCGCGCGTGCTCCACATGTGCAGCAGCCGGGCGGCGACCTCCTTGCCGACGCCGGCCCCGCCGGTGATCAGCACGCGGCTACCGGTGCTCGCCACGCGCTTCAGCGTCGCGCGCACGGCGTTGATCCCGATCGAGCTGCCGGTCAGCTCTTCTTCCTGCCCGATCTGCGCGCGCAGCGAGGCGTTCTCGCGCCGCAGCCGATCGGTCTCGGTCGCGCGCGACACGAGCAGCAGCAGCTTGGCCGCCTCGAACGGTTTCTCGATGAAATCGGCCGCCCCGCGCCGCACCGCGGACACCGCGGTATCGATATTGCCGTGGCCGGAAATCACCAGCACGGGGAGCGACGGATCGCGCCGCTTGATCTCGTCGAGCAGGTCCAGCCCGTCGAGCTTCGAATCCTTCAACCACACGTCCAGCAGCACCAGCGACGGGCGGCGTTCGTCCAGCGCGGCCAGGCACGCGTCGCTATTGGCGGCGACCCGCGTCTGGTACCCCTCATCCTCCAGCACACCCGCGACGAGTTCGCGGATGTCCTGTTCGTCGTCGACTACCAATACGTCCAACGCCATCGATCAATCGGCCTTCGTTCGAGTAAGCTCGGGAAACGGCGCATCGCGTCCGCCCCCGTCGGTATCTTCTTCGTCGACATCGGCATCGGACATGGGTGCCAGTGTCGCTGCGTCGAAACACAGCCTTACAACCGTTCCGCCGCCCGGGCGATCCTCGAAGCCGATCGTTCCGTGATGTTCCTCGACGATCTTTTTCACGATCGCCAGGCCCAGCCCCGTGCCGCGCGTCCGCGTGGTCATATACGGTTCCGTGATGCGCTCACGCTCCGGCGGCAGGCCGATCCCGTTGTCGATCAGATCGATCAGCAAGCGCTCGTCCCCGTCCGCCATCGGATGGACCAGCAACCGGATCTCGCCCTCCTCCGCCCCCGCCGGCCGCGCCTCGATCGCCTCGGCCGCGTTCTTGACGATATTGGTCAGTGCTTGACCGATCTGGCGACGGTCGCAGACAAGGTGCGGCGAGGGTTCGGCCGCATCGACGACGAACCGGATCGACGGATGTGCAACCTCGTGCAGGAACATCGCCTGCCGCGCGATCTCGGCGACCTCCTCGTCGCGAAACACGGGCTTGGGCATCCGCGCGAAGGAACTGAACTCGTCCACCATCCGGCGCAGGTCACCGACCTGCCGGACGATCGTCTGGGTCAGCCGTTCGAACGTCGCCGGATCGGACTGGATCTCGCGTCCGTACCGGCGTTGCAGCCGCTCGGCCGCCAGCTGGATCGGGGTCAGCGGATTCTTGATCTCGTGCGCGATCCGCCGCGCGACATCCGCCCAGGCGGCGCGACGCTGATCGAGCAGCTGCTGCGTGATGTCGTCGAACGTCAGCACGTCGTCCTCCGCCGTGCGGACGCGCTTCACCGCCAGCGTCCGGACGTCGCCGGCACTGGCCATCCGCACCACCGCCTGCCGGTCGCCCGACCGGCGGAACGACTCCAGCTCCGGCGACACCGCCCCGAGCGGACGACCGACCGGGCTCAGCCCACCGGTCTTGAGGAGTTCGGACGCGGTCGTGTTGACGATCCGGATATGGCCGTCCGCCCCGACCGACACGACGCCGGCCGTCACACCGGACAGCACCGCCTCGATCAGCGAACGGCGGCTCTCCGCCTGCTCGTTCGCGGCGACCAGTGCGCCGGTCTGTTCCGACAGGCGGCGCGTCATGCGGTTGAACGCCATCGCGAGCGTGCCGACCTCGTCCTGCCCGCGCGGCATCTTCACCCGCACGGACAGGTCGCCGCCCGCTACGCGCCGCGCGGCCCCGACCAGCTCGCCGACCGGCCGCACGAACCGGTCCGCCACCGCCAGCGCAACCCAGATCGCCCCACCGACGATCAGCAGCGAAACGAGCAGCAGCGCGGCATTGAACTGCAACTGCAATGACTTCGACCGGTCGAGCAGCGTGTTGTACTCGGTCAACGCTTCCCGCCCGCGCGAGAATTGCTGCAGCACCAGCGGCTTCACGGAGCGCGACGCGTAGAGATAGGTCCGGCTGGCCGGATCGAACGCGATCGTCCCCTCGACCCGGTCGCCCGATGCAAAGGACGTCAGCGGCTCATTGTTGCGGAGCTTCGGCAACGCCGATGGGGGCAGCCGTTTCTCCAGCGGCCGCTGGTCGAGCGACCCGATCAGCATGCGCGGCACGCCGTCGATCCCGACCTGGATCAGCGCGACCTCCCCGAACTGGCGGTAGGCGATCTGTTCGGCGACGAAGAACTGCATGCGCTGGTCCTGCAACGGCACCTGGCTGGCCGCGAGCCGGAAATCGGTGCGCGACGCGACGATATCCTCGGCCAGCCGCTTGCCGTTCTCGCTGATATAGGCCTGCGCCACCTTGTCGCTGTTCTCCAGCACCGCGCGCGCGCGGTTCGAAAACCAGAACTGCACGCCGTACTGGAACAGCAGCGACGCGAAGATCACCACCAGCAGCGTCGGCACACTCGCCACGACCGAGAACAGCGCGACCAGCCGGACGTGCAACCGCCCGCCCCCGCCGATCGGCGAGGCCGCTGCGCGCCGCATCGCCACGCGCCGCGCCCACAACACCATCAGCGAAATGATCGGCACCAGATTGGCGACGAGCAGCAGCGCCACCATCGGCGGGGTCAGCAGGCGATCCTGGTTGCCGCCCTGGGCGATCGCGAAATAACTCGCCAGCGCGATACCGATCGCGGCGATCACCACCAGGATCTCGATCAGCCGAAGCATGCGCCGCTGACGGATCAGCGTGAACAGTCGGCGCCAGCGGGGCGCGCGTCGCAATTGCCGGATAGGTAAAGCCGTCATCGACTCACAGTCATATCAGGTTGTTGCGCCTTTGCCACACCCGCCTGCACTGGGCCCGATCACGCGTCTCCACCCGCGTCCGCGCGGCGCAGATCGGACGGCTCGATCCCGAGCGCACTCAACTTCTTGCGCAACGTGTTGCGGTTGATCCCGAGCATCCGCGCGGCGCGCAACTGGTTCCCCCGCGCCGCGACCAGCACGTGACGCAGCAGCGGCCCCTCGAACGCCGGCAACAACCGCTCGTACAGATCGTCCGCGTCGGGCGAGGCGTTGCCCCCGCCGAACCACCCCGCCAGCCACCGATCGATCACGTCGGCCAAGGCGCCGTCCGGATCGCCGGCCTCCTCCGACACGCCCGTCCCACCGCCCAGTTCCTGGTCGAGCAGTGCCGCCGCAATCACGTCCGCGCGCGCCAGCACCGCGGTCCGGCGCATGACATTCTCCAGCTCGCGGACATTGCCCGGCCAGTCGTGCCGCAACAGCCGCGCGCAGGCCTCCTCGCTCAGATGCTTGCGCGGCAGTCCGTCCGCCGCTGCACGGTCAAGGAAATGTCTTGCCAAATCAATGATGTCCGAGCCACGTTGACGAAGCGGTGGCAAGCGCACCGGTACCACGTTCAGCCGGTAATAGAGGTCCTCGCGGAAACGCCCCGCGGCGATCAGCGTGGTCAGGTCCTTGTGGGTCGCCGCGATCACCCGCACGTCCGCCACGATCTGCCGCGTGCCGCCGACCGTCGTGAACGCGCCAGCCTGCAAGACGCGGAGCAGCCGGGTCTGCGCGTCGATCGGCATGTCGCCGATCTCGTCGAGGAACAACGTGCCCCCCTGCGCCTGTTCGAACCGCCCGACGCTGCGTTGCGCCGCCCCGGTGAACGCGCCGCGTTCATGCCCGAACAACTCGCTCTCGATCAGGTCGCGCGGGATCGCCGCCATGTTGATCGCCACGAACGGCCGCGCCGCGCGCGGTCCCAGGTCGTGGATCGCCTGCGCGACCAGTTCCTTACCCGTCCCGCTTTCGCCCAGCACCAGCACGGTCAGGTCGTTCGCCACCACCCGCGCGATCGTACGATACACATCCTGCATCGCCGGCGACCGGCCGATCAGCGGCAGCCCGTCCGTGTCGACATCCGTGTCCGGGGCCATCGCGTCGCGCCGCCCGATCGCCAGCGCCGCCTCGACCGATCGGCAAAGTTCAGCCAAATCGAATGGCTTGGGCAGGTAATCGAAGGCGCCTTCTTCGGTCGCGCGCACCGCGGTCGCGAGCGTGTTCTGCGCCGACATCACGATCGCGGGCATCTGCGGCCGCAACGCGATGAGCCCGGCGAGCATATCGAGCCCATTGCCGTCCGGCAGGATCACGTCGGTGATCAGCACGTCCGGTTCGAACGCGGGAATCCGCGCCCGCGCTGCCGCCAACGTCGGGGCCAGCTCCACGCTATGCCCCGCCCGCCGCAACGCTTCCCGCACCACGGTCCGGATTGCCGCATCGTCGTCTACGACCAATATGCGCCCGCTCATGCCCGCGCCCCGACCCGGGGCAACAGCATCCGCACGACCGTCTTCGGCGGGTTCCCCTCGCGCACGAACTCCACCACGCCGCCATGATCGGCGATCAGCTTGTCGACCAGCGCCAAACCCAGCCCACTCCCGCTGCGCTTCGACGTCACGAAGGGATCGAACAGATGGTCGGCGATATCGTCCGGCGCGCCCGGCCCGTCGTCGATCACGCAGACCTCGATCGGCAACGCTTGCGGCGCATCCGCGCTCGTCCGCTTGGTCAGCCCAGAACGATACCCCGTGGTCAAAGCGATCTCCCCGTCGCGCCCGTCGAGCGCCTCGACCGCATTCTTGATCAAGTTGACAAACACCTGGACCAGCGCGTCGCGGTCGCCGAGCACGGGCGGCAGCGACGGGTCGTAATATTCGCGGATCCGCACCGCGCCGGCAAAGCCTTGCTCCGCCACGTCGCGGGCATGCGCCAGGATCGCATGGATATTCTGCGGCGACCGAACCAGCGGCCGGCTGTCGGTGAACCCCTCCATCCGGTCGATCAGCCGCGCGATCCGGTCGACCTCGTCGCGGATCAGCCGGGTCAGCGACGCGGTCGCCTCGTCCGCCCGGTCGAGCAACTGGGCCGCCCCGCGGATCGCGGACAGCGGGTTCTTGATCTCGTGCGCCAGCATCGCGGCGGCGGCGGTCGCACTGCGCTGCCCACCGTCGCGGCGTGCCCCGATCGGCCCGGCAGAGCGCGGATGCACCGTCAGCACGCGCCACCCGGCCTCGATCGCCAGCGGCGCCGCGGTCACGTCCGCCACCACCCGCCGCCCGCCGGGCAGGGTCAGGACCTGATCATAGGCCGCATAGGGCGCAGCGACCGGCGCCCCCGTCGGCCCCGGACCGATCAGATCGTCGATCCGCCGCCCGACGAGCATGTGGCGCGACAGGTTGAACAGTGTCTCGCTGGCCGGGTTCGCCTCGCGAACATAATCGCCCTCGTCGATCGCCAGGCTCGGGATCGGCCCGGCGGCGAACAGCGCGGTTGCAAGCGGTCCGGCGCTCACGCCGCCGCGCGGCACAGCCAGGGTTCGTAGAACTGTTCGAGCATCGCCAGCACGACCTTCGGGTCGGCTTCCTGGTTCGCGCGGTTGCGGAACTCGGCCGATCCCTCGAGGCCCTTGGTGTACCAGCCGATGTGCTTGCGCGCCATGTTGACGCCGATCTCGCTGCCATAATGGTCGAGCATCGCGTGGTAATGCCCGACGATCATCGCATATTGTTCCGCAATCGACGGGTCCGCCCGACGCTCACCGGTCGCCAGATAGCGCATGACCTGTGACAGCAGCCACGGCCGCCCGTAAGCGCCGCGTCCGATCATCACGCCGTCCGCGCCGGACTGGTCCAGCGCCTCGACCGCATCGTCGATGCTGTTGATGTCGCCGTTTGCGATCACCGGGATCTTGACGGCATCCTTCACCCGGCGGATGAACTTCCAGTCCGCGGTGCCCTTGTACATCTGATTCCGCGTCCGCCCGTGGACGGTCACCATCGCGACGCCCAGACCCTCCGCGATCCGCGCCAGTTCGGGCGCGTTCAGGCTGTCGTGATCCCACCCCATCCGCATCTTCAACGTCACCGGCACGCTGACGGCCTTGACCGTCGCATCGATGATCGCGGCTGCATTGACCAGATCACGCATCAGCGCCGACCCCGCATCACCGTTGACGATCTTGCGGACCGGGCAGCCCATGTTGATGTCGATGATCGCCGCCCCACGATCCTCATTCAGCTTCGCGGCCTCCGCCATCTCCCGCGCAGTACAGCCGGCCAGCTGCATCGACACCGGCTCCTCGACCGGGTCCCACGCCGCCTTCTGCAGCGACTGGCGCGTCTCGCGGATCATCGCCTGGCTGGCGATCATCTCGGTCACGTTCAGCCCCGACCCGTAGCGCCGTACGATCCGCCGGAACGGCAGGTCCGTGACGCCCGTCATGGGCGCGAGGATGACGGGGTTCTCGATCCGCACGGGACCGATGTCGATCGGGGACAGCATGGCAGGCACCGCGCACATATGCCCGAAAATGAGGCAGAGCGCCAGATGGATAACCGGCTGGCGGCCCGCACCCGGCTCCGCTAGGCACGCGGCATGGAGCATCCGCGTACCACCGCCCTGATCGTCGCCGCCGGATCCGGTCTCCGCATGGGCGGCGGTCCGAAGCAATATGAGCCACTTGGCGCGTCTTCCGTCCTGGCCCAGGCCATCGACGCGTTCCTGCGCTACCCGGGGATCGACGCGATCCGTGTCGTGATCGGCCCGGACCAGCATGCCGCCTACGCCGTCGCGATCGGCGACCGCCCGCTACCCCCGCCCATCGTCGGTGGCGCCACGCGTCGCGAGTCCGTTGCGGCGGGCCTCGCCGCGGTCAGCGGTGATCGCGTCCTGATCCACGACGCCGCCCGCCCGATCGTCCCGGCAGCGGTCATCGATCGCCTGCTGACGGCGCTCGACTCCAATGACGGCGCCGTCCCCGTCCTGCCAGTGTCGGACACGCTGGCGGCTGGTGGAGAGACGCTCGGCCCCGTCACACCTCGTGCGGGCCTCGTCCGCGTCCAGACCCCGCAGGCGTTCCGGCTCGCCGCGATCGTCGCCGCGCACGCCGCATGGGACCCTGCGAACGAGGCTACCGACGACGCTCAGATGCTGCGCGCCGCCGGCGGCACGGTCGCGACCGTTCAGGGCGACCCCGCGCTCGACAAGCTGACCCATCCGCAGGATCTCGCCAACGCCCGCTCGCGGATGCTCGTCGTGCGCGTCGGCTCCGGGTTCGACGTCCACGCCTTTGCGCCCGGCGACCATGTCATCCTGGGCGGCGTCGCGGTGCCGCACGGGTTCAAGCTGCTCGGCCACAGCGATGCCGACGTCGTGCTGCATACCATCACCGACGCGATCCTGGGCGCGATCGGCGACGGCGACATCGGCGACCATTTCCCGCCGAGCGATCCACAGTGGAAGGGCGCCGCGTCCGACCGCTTCCTCGTCCACGCGCGAGAGCTCCTTACCGCACGCGGCGGCATCCTCGACCATGTCGACGTCACGATCATTTGCGAGGCGCCGAAGGTCGGTCCGCACCGCGCCGCAATCCGCACCAACATCGCGCGTCTGTTGCAGCTTTCCGAGAAGCGGATTAGCGTGAAGGCGACGACGACCGAACGGCTCGGGTTCACCGGCCGGGGCGAAGGGATCGCGGCGCAGGCCGTGGCCACCGTGCGATTGCCGGAGGACGAATAGATGCCGTCGAAGACCCCTATCGCACTCCTGCTTGCCGCAACGCTCGCCGGCCCGGCCCTAGCGCAGAGCGATTGCCTGACCGAGGCGGAGGGCCGCTCCGTCGTCGCCTACGCGCTGCCCGCTGCGATCGAGGCGACGGCGGCACGATGTCGTCCGGCCCTGCCCGCCTCCGCTTGGCTCAACCGCGGCGGCGCCAGCCTCGCGGCACGCTACCGGCGCGACGGCGGCGGCAACGCGGCCGCAGCACTGCCGGTGTTCGAGAAATTGTCCGGGCAGCAGGTCCCCGACATGCTCGACCCGTCGACCGTCACCAACATCGTCGAAAAGCTGATCTCCGACCGGATCGGGACCGCCGTCGCGACGCGCGATTGCGCCGCGGTCAGCCGGATCGCCGAACAAATCAGCCCGCTGCCGATCGGCAACGTCGCGGCGCTGCTCGTCGGGCTGGTCCAGCTCGACCGCAGCCTCGCGTCGCGCACCGGTATTTCGATCTGCCCGACGTCCACGGCCGGAGCGCGCTGACATGCCCGACACCCTCCTCCCCCCCGAACTGGTCGAGGCCGCGCGCCGCGTGGTCGCCGCAAACCTCGCGCTCGGCCGGCGCATCACCGTCGCCGAAAGCTGCACGGGCGGGCTCGTCTCCGCGGCGCTGACCGAGATCCCCGGCTCGTCCGCGGTGTTCGAGGCCGGCTTCGTGACCTACGGCGATACTGCCAAGGTCGACCTGCTCGGCGTCAGCAGCGAAGTGGTCGAAACGTTCGGCGCCGTCTCGATCGCGGTCGGCTGGGCCATGGCACGCGGTGCGCTCGCCCGCAGCCGGGCGGACGTCGCGGTCGCCATTACCGGCATCGCCGGCCCCGACGGCGGAAGTGTCAAGAAGCCGGTCGGCACCGTTGTGTTCGCCCGCGCCGACAAGGACAGCGACCCGGACGAGGTCACCGCCGACATGCGCCAGTTCGAAGACACCGGCCGCGCCGGCATCCGCCTTCACGCGGCGTTGTGTGCGCTCGACTTGCTGATGCCGGGCGCATCGCTCGACCCGTAGAGCACCGCCGCCCGTTCCTCGAACGCGCCAATCATCTTGCGCAGCGCGCGTTCGAACACCTGCCCCGCAATCGCCTCGAAGATCCGCGACCGGAAAGCGAAGTCGACCTTGAAATCGATCAGCGTCCCGCCGGCACCGTCCGGCCGGAACGTCCAGTCGTTGATCAGATGCTCCAGCGGCCCGTCGACATATTCCACGCTGAGCCGCTCAGGACGCGTCTTCGTGACCTTCGACGTGAACGATTCGCGCAACGCCTTGAACCCGACGACCAGGTCCGCGATCATCTCGGTCCCACTGTTCGAACGCACCCGCACCGCGACTACCCAGGGCAGGAATTCACGGTACCGCCCGACGTCGGCCACCAGGTCGAACATCTGCTCCGGGCTGTACGGCAGGTGCCGCGTCTCGCTATGCCGCGGCATCAGCGCTTGGCCAGCTTGGCCTCGCGCGCGGCGCGCAGTTTCGCGAAGTCGTCACCGGCATGATAGCTCGACCGCGTCAGCGGGCTCGCCGCGACCAGCGCAAAGCCTTTCGCCCGCGCGATCGACGCATAGGCGTTGAACGCGGCCGGTGGCACGAATTCTGCGACCTTCGCGTGTTTCGGCGTCGGTTGCAGATATTGTCCCATCGTCAGGAAATCGATCCCGGCGGAGCGCATGTCGTCCATCACCTGATGGATCTCCAGTCGCTCTTCGCCCAGCCCGACCATCACGCCCGACTTGGTGAAGATCGACGGATCGAGCCGCTTTACCTGCTCCAGCAGCCGCAGCGAGGCATAGTAGCGCGCGCCGGGCCGGATCGTCGGGTACAGCCGCGGCACCGTCTCGAGATTGTGGTTATAGACGTCGGGGCGCGCAGCCACGATCGCCTCGATCGCGCTGTCCGCCTTGTTGCGGAAATCGGGGGTCAGGATCTCGATCGTCGTGCCCGGCGTCGTGCGGCGCAGCGCCTCGATCACCTTCACGAACTGGCTCGCGCCACCATCCGGCAGGTCGTCGCGGTCGACCGACGTCACGACAATATGCTGCAACCCCATTTGCGCCGCCGCATCCGCGACGTTCTGCGGCTCCATCCGGTCCACCGCGCGCGGCATGCCCGTCTTCACGTTGCAGAATGCGCATGCGCGCGTGCACGTGTCGCCCAGGATCATGACGGTCGCGTGCTTCTTGCTCCAGCATTCGCCGATGTTGGGGCAGGCCGCTTCCTCGCACACCGTGGTCAGGCTTTTGGATCGCATCAGCGCGCGCGTTGCGGCCACGACCGCACCGGTCGGCGCCTTCACGCGGATCCAGTCGGGTTTGCGGACGCGGCCCGTGACGAGGGCTTCAGCGGGGTTGGGCACCATCTGGTTCATGCTACGTTAGATAGCGGCAGCGGGAGCGGCTTGCCACCCCTGCCCGTTATCAAAGGGAGATAGTATGACTGGAATCACCCCGCTCATCGACGGCTATCGTCGTTTCAAGAAGACCGGCTGGGACGATCAGCGCGAACGTTGGGAGACGCTGGCCAAGGGGCAGAGCCCCAAGATCATGATCATCGCCTGCTCCGACAGCCGCGTCGATCCCGCGACCATCTTCGACGTCGCGCCCGGCCAGACCTTCGTGGTGCGCAACGTCGCGGCGCTCGTGCCGCCCTACGAAACCGGCGGCGGCTTCCACGGCGTCTCCTCCGCGATCGAATTCGCGGTGACGCAGCTCGAGGTGACCGACGTGCTCGTGCTCGGCCACGCCTCCTGCGGCGGCTGCAAGGCCGCGCTCAGCCGCACCTTCGAAGGGTCCGATCACGGCCACGGCGCCTTCATCGACTCCTGGATCTCGATGCTCGCCGACGTGCGTGACGAGGTCATCGCGGAGAAGGGCCCAGATGCCGGCGCCGAAGCGGTGACCGAGATGGAGCATCGCGCGGTCGGGGTCAGCCTCGACAACCTCAAGACCTTCCCGTTCGTGCAGGACCGGCTCGACGACGGCCGCTTGAAGCTGCACGGCGCATGGTTCGGCATTGCCGAGGGCGACCTGCTCGTCCGCGATCCGGAAACTGGGGCGTTCAACCCCGCATGATCGCACGGGAACGGGAGGATGCGGCCCCGCGCCGCTTCCTCCCGGAACTGGTGCTGGTCGGGATCACCATCCTGTGGGGTGGCACATTCCTCGTCACCAAGATCGGCCTGGCGGACAGCGGGCCGTTGTTCTTCGTCGGGTCGCGCTTCGCCATCGCCGCGATCCTGCTGGCGGTCCTGTCACCCGGCCTGCTGCGCGGCTGGACCGTGCGAGACATTCTCGCTCCGGCCTTGATCGGATGCACGATGGTCGCCGGCTATGCGTTGCAAACAACCGGCCTGCAATCGATCCCGAGCAGCATGTCGGCGTTCCTGACGGCGCTCTACGTGCCCTTCGTACCGCTGTTGCAACTGGTCCTGTTCCGGCGTGTACCGGGCGCGATGGTCTGGGCCGGCATCGTCATGGCATTCTTCGGCCTCGTCCTGCTCGCCGGGCCGGCCACGATCGCGACACTGACGCTCGGCTACGGCGAACTGCTCAGCATCCTGTCGGCGCTCGCCTTCGCGTTCCAGATCCTGTTCATCGGCCGCTTCGCCGGCGTCGTTGATCCGCGCCGCGCGGCGCTGGTCCAGCTCGCGACCGTCGCGATCGGCTCTTATGCGCTGATGCCTCTGACGGGCGAGCATCTGCCCGCACTGACGTCGCCACTGATCGCCTGCGCGCTTGCGCTCGGCGTGGCCAGCGCAGTGATCCAGGTCGCGATGAACTGGGGCCAGGCCCACGTCGCCCCGGCGCGCGCGACGCTGATCTACGCCGCCGAACCGGTCTATGCCGGCTTGATCGGCTGGATCGCCGGCGAACGCTTCACGCAGTTCGGGCTGGTCGGCGCGGTACTCATCGTGTCGAGCGTGGTGGTGAGCGAGTTGAAGCTAAAGCGCGACTAAAAGCCCATCAGCCCCTCTCCTTCAGGGGAGGGGTTGGGGTGGGGCTGACATCTTCACGCCGGTGAGGTCGTAGGGGTGGTGCTGTTGCCCCCACCCAAATCCCTCCCCTGAAGAAGAGGGGTTCAAAAGAGGCCCCCCAACCCTCAGCGCGTAAGCTTCTTGTAAGCCAGACGCGTCGGCCGATCCGCCGCATCGCCCAGCCGGCGCTTCTTGTCTTCTTCATAGGACTCGAAGTTCCCCTCGAACCATTCGACATGGCTGTCGCCCTCGAACGCCAGGATGTGCGTCGCCAGCCGATCGAGGAAGAAGCGGTCATGGCTGATCACCACCGCGCAACCTGCGAAGCTCTCGAGCGCCTCCTCCAGCGCGCGCAGCGTCTCGACGTCCAGATCGTTGGTCGGCTCATCGAGCAGCAGGACGTTGCCACCCTCCTTCAGCATCTTGGCCATGTGGACGCGGTTGCGCTCACCGCCCGACAGCTGGCCGACCTTCTTCTGCTGGTCCGCGCCCTTGAAGTTGAACGCGCCGACATAGGCCCGTGTCGCGACGTCGTGCTTGCCGAACGTGAACCGGTCGAGCCCGTCGGAAATCTCCTCCCAGACATTCTTGTTGGGGTTCAGGTGGTCGCGGCTCTGGTCGACATAGCCGAGCTTCACCGTCGACCCGATGTTGATCTCGCCGCCGTCGGGCTGTTCCTGACCGGTGATCAGCTTGAACAGCGTCGTCTTGCCCGCGCCGTTCGGCCCGATGATCCCCACGATCCCGCCCGGCGGCAGGTTGAAGTCGAGATTCTCGAACAGCAGCTTGTCGCCGAAGCTCTTGGTCAGCCCCTTCGCCTCGATCACGTTGCCGCCCAGCCGCTGCGGGATCTGGATCAGGATCTGCGCCGCACCCGGCCGGCGGTCATTCTGCTTCTCGACCAGTTCGTCGAACGCGCGGATACGCGCCTTGGACTTGGTCTGGCGCGCCTTCGGGCTCTGCCGGATCCACTGGAGTTCCTGCTGGATCGCCTTCTGGCGGCCCTCCTCCTCGCGGTCCTCCTGCGCCATGCGGGTGGCCTTGTTTTCGAGCCACGAAGAATAATTGCCCTCGAACGGCAGGCCGCGGCCGCGATCGATCTCCAGCACCCAGCCGACGACATTGTCGAGGAAGTAGCGATCGTGGGTCACGAGGATCACGTTCCCCGCATATTCCTTCAAATGGTTCTCCAGCCAGCCGACGCTTTCCGCATCGAGATGGTTGGTCGGCTCATCGAGCAGCAGGATTTCCGGCTTCCACAACAGCAGCTTGCACAGCGCGACGCGGCGGCGCTCGCCACCCGACAGCGTGGTGACGTCGGCATCGCCCGGCGGGCAACGCAGCGCCTCCATCGCGATCTCCAGCTGGTTGTCGAGCGTCCAGCCGTCGACCGCGTCGATCTTCTCCTGCAACTCGCCCATCTCGGCCAGCAGCGCGTCGAAATCGGCGTCCTCGGGCGGGTCGCCCATCAGGTCGCTGATCGCGTTGAACCGGTCGACCAGGTCGGCCGTCGCGCGCACGCCGTCCATCACGTTGCCGCGGACGTCCTTGTCGGGGTCGAGCTGCGGCTCCTGGCTCAGGTAACCGACGCGGAAATTCTCCGCGGCCCATGCCTCGCCGACATAGTCCTTGTCGTACCCGGCCATGATCTTCATCAGCGTGGATTTGCCGGCGCCGTTGACGCCGATGATCGCGATCTTGGTGCCCGGCAGGAACTGCAGGTGGATGTTGTTGAGCACGGGCTTCGCCGCGCCGGGGAAGGTCTTGGTCAGACCCTTCATCACATAGCTGTATTGAACGGCCATCTGGCGCGGTCTCCGATATCGTAAGGCTGTCGAATTTCGTCCGCGATGTAAGGGGTCGCGGCACCGTTGGCAAACGAGGACATGGGCGATAGGCAGGAGCCCATGAAGACCATCCCCCTCGCGCTGCTGTGCGCCGCCGCCCTCCCCGCCGCCGTGCTCGCGCAGGGACCGTCTACGCCGGACCGTGTAGCGGCACTCCGCGACGCCGCGCTGACCGACGACATCGCCTACGACATCACCGAAGGGCTGACGACCGAGGTCGGCCAACGGCTGGCCGGCACCGATGCCGAGGCCCGCGCCCGCGCCTGGGGCGTCGCCAAGCTGAAATCGCTCGGCTTCCGGAACGTCCATATCGAGACCTACGACATGCCCGTCTGGGTCCGCGGCGAGGAACGCGGCGAGATCCTGAGCCCCTTCCCGCAGAACCTGTCGCTCACCGCACTCGGCAACAGCGGCGCCACCCCGGCGTCGGGGCTGGAGGCGGAGGTCGTCGCCTTTCCCTCGATCGCCGCACTGAAAGCCGCCCCCCCCGCCGCGGTCCGCGGCCGGATCGTCTACCTGACGCACGCCATGATGCCGACGCAGGACGGGTCGAGCTACGGCGCGTCCGGCATCGTCCGCCGCCAGGGCCCGACCGTCGCGTCGCAGATGGGCGCCGCCGCGATCGTCATCCGCTCGATCGGCACCGACCATCACCGCGCGCCCCACACCGGCGTGCAGATGTTCGCCGACGGCGCCGCGCCGATCCCGGCCGCCGCACTCAGCATCCCCGACGCCGAGCAGCTCGACCGCATACTGAAGCGCGGCCGCCCGGTGCGGATGCGCCTGCTGCTCACCCCGCGGCAGATCGGCACGCGCCAGTCCGGCAATGTAGTGGGCGAGGTTCCGGGGCGCGATCCCAAGGCCGGCGTGATCGTCGTCGGCGGTCATCTCGACAGCTGGGACCTCGGCACCGGCACGATCGACGACGCGACCGGCCTCGCGATCACCACCGCCGCGGCCAAGCGCGTCATGGACGCCGGCCGCCCGCTCCGCACGATCCGCGTCGTCTGGTTCGGCGCGGAGGAGGTCGGCGCGTTCGGCGGCATTGCATATGCCAAGGCGCACCCGAACGAGAAGCATGCACTGATGGCCGAGTCCGACTCCGGCGCCGACCGCGTATGGAAATTCGACACGAAGGTCGCCCCCGCCGCTATCCCCGTGATGGACCGCATCGCCACCGCGCTCGCCCCGCTCGGCATCGCGCGCGGCAACAACAGCGCGTCCGGCGGCTCCGACATCACCCCGCTCGCCGCCACCGGCATCCCGATTGTCAGCCTGCGTCAGGACGTCACGCGTTATTTCGACATCCACCACACCCCCGACGACACGCTCGACAAGGTCGACCCGGCCCAACTCCGCCAGAACGTCGCCGCCTGGACGACGCTGCTCGCGGTGGTCGCTAACGACCCGACCGAACTCGGCCCGGTGGAGAAGGGCGGCGGGGAGTAGAAGCCATCATGACCTATCCGCCGACCGCCCTGCGCCCGGCGGTCGGCGATGATCGCCCCGCGCTGATCGACCTTTTGCGGCGGTCTTGGCTGCGAACCTGGGCGCCCGCGCTTCCGTTCGATACGGTCCGGGTCTTCGTCGAGCAGGACCCGGTCACCGCCTACGTCAGCACGCATTGGGCCGAGTTTATGGTCGCGGCTCGTGCTGGCTCGATCGTCGGTGTGCTGCACGTTGTCGGCGACTGCATCCTGTCGATCGAGGTCGATCCGCGCGCCTTGCGATCCGGCATCGGCACCGACCTGCTGGCCCATGCCGAACAGCAGGTCGGTCAGTCGCATGGCAGCGCCCGGCTCGAGGTCAGGGTCTTCAACCGTGATGCGCTCGCCTTCTATCGCCACCATGGCTGGACGGAGGCGGAGCGTTACACGGCAATGGAATGCGGGTCACCGGTCGAGACGATCGCGCTTGTCAAAGCCCTCGATCGTCGTCCGACAGGGTTTGATGCCCCGTCCCGCTAAACGCAGTCTGTCGCCTCAGTCCGCCTTCATCCCCGCCAGCAGATGCGGGATCGACACCCACGCAAACGCCACCGAACTGTCCGCCACACCGTAAGGCACGAACAGCATGTCGTCCTGCTTCAGCGCGCCGCAGGTGTAGACGACGTTCGGCACATAGCCTTCGCGGTCCTCGTTCGGCGTCAGGATCGGCTGCGACGTCCGGCCCAGCACCTTCGACGGATCATCCTTGTCGAGCAGCACCGCGCCGATCGAGTATTTCCGCATCGCGCCGACGCCGTGGGTCAGCAGCAGCCAGCCCTCGTCCAGCTCGATCGGCGATCCGCAATTGCCGATCTGCACCATTTCCCACGGATAATGCGGCGTCAGCAGCAGCTCGCCCTCGCCCCAGAAATCGATCGTCTTGGACCGCAGCAGATAGAGGTTTTCGCCGTCCTGCCGGCCGATCATCATATATTCGTCGCCGATCTTGCGCGGGAACAGCGCCATCCCCTTGTTGCGCGCCGCCGGCCCGCTCATCGGCTGGAAGATGAAACTGCGGAAGTTCGTGGTGCGCAGCAGTTCGGACCGGATCGTCGATCCGGAATAGGCGGTGTACGTCCCGAGCCACTCGACCGTGCCGTCGTCATGCGTGAATTCGACGAGCCGCAGATCCTCCAGCCCGTTGCGCTGCGCCTCGGTCACCGGGAACAGCACTGTACCCGACAGCGAACTGTCGGGATGGCGGTTCACCTCCACCGCGCCGCGATCGAGCTCGCGCGCCATATCGGCCGCGGTCGCGAACGGCGGTTCCGCCATCAATTCGAAGTTTGCGCCAGGCCCGAGTATGCCCTCGCGGAACGCGACAGAGGAAATGTGCCCCTCCCCCACGGCGCGCAACGACATCGCGATCCGGATCGCACCGCCGCTCAAACCCGTCTGGTCGGGATGCGGGATGATGCTGGGGTTCATCAGCGCAGCGGCGGCGTAGCTATACTCGTGGCAGAAATAGGCACCGATCAGCTGCCGCTTGGCGTGCGGGATGGTCGCCCCGTCCAGTTCTAGCGCGCGTTCGATCGCGGCATAACGCAGGTCAAACACGTTGCGCGTCTGCCAGTGCCGTGCCTCGAAATCGCGTAGGACCAGATCAAGTTCCGCCTCGGTCTGCTCCGGGTTCAGCGCCATCACCGCATCGACGATCCGCCGCACCCGGCCGGGCCGCCCCGGAACCTTCCCCGCTTCGATGGGAATATGAAACGGCCGCACGACGACACGGGCGGGGTCGGCCGCCAACTTCAACGGGGCGTGTATGACATCGATCACTAGCGTCCGTACCCTTTCGCGGCGCGGACGCTGTCGAGCTAGGAAACTTTGCTCGACCGATCGTCCGCGGACCGAGCTGGTTCCAGCGCCAACGACGCCATGGCGCAGCAAGCGAACTGGAAAGCCAGCACCGATTCGGCTCCCTGATTAAGGTTGACCCGGTCGCTCATCAATCCGTCAAAGCAGCCACCGTCGATAATCGACGCGAGCGGAATGCCGACGTCGTTCGCGCCGAGATACCAGCGATAGGCCCGCATCGCGGCATCGCGCCACGTCTCAGCGCCTGTCATGCGGTAGGCGGTCATCGTTGCATCGATCGAGGCCCACGCCTCCAGCGGCTGCTGGTCGAACCGCAGCGGCCCGACATATTCCCGCCCAAAGCTCTCGGTCCCGACCGCCCGGTAATAGCCCTCCGGCCCCGTATGGATGTGTTCCAACCATTCCAGCGAGGCGAGGCCATCCGCCATCCAGGCGGAGTTCCCGGTGCGCGCGGCCGCGCGGATCAGTGCTTCCGGCAGACGTGCATTGTCGTAACCCAGCACGGATTCGAACCAGATCCAGTCGTCACGCCGGGCATCGGCCAGCCGGCGCGATAGCTTCTCGCCGAAATATTTTACCAGCCGTTGCGCCACCGCATGGCTCGGGTGCACTTCGAGAACCGCATCCGCCCCGAGCAGCGCGAACGCCCAAGTCCGCGGGCTGCCCAGCTCATGCGCATAGGGCGCAACCTGATCGAACAGATGCAGCGCCCAGCGCCGCAGGTCGGACTTGCGCGCTCGCGCCGCGGTGTCGCCGATCGACCAGAGCGACCGGCCGAAGCTGTCCTCCGATCCGACGCTTTCCATCCAGCTGCGGTCGAAACCCATGAAGTTGCGGAACCGCCCGGTCTCGCCGTTCCAGGCATGTTGGACGAACGAAGCATAGACCGTCGCAAGCTGGTCCGCCCGCGCCGATGCGTCGCCCTCAATCCGGTGCATCAGCATCAGCGCCCGGCAATTGTCGTCGACGCAATACCCATGGTCGCGATCGGGCACGGAGAAGATCGAATGCTGGATCATCCCGCATCCGTCGGTGATGCGCTCCACCCCGGTCAGGTCCGGTGCCACGATCGGCAGTTCGGCCACCGGTCGCTGCACCATCCGCACCGGCTGCCGACGGACGGCGGCGCGCATGATCGCCATGTAACGGTGTGCGGCGGTCTCCCACGTCATGCCACGGCCGATCGCATAGGCACGCTCGGCGATCGCACGCATCTTCTCAGGGTCCGCGAACAACCCGTTGATCTCACGCGCAAACGCGTCGCTGTCGCCGAACGCGGCTAGAATGCCCGTCCCGTTCGACAGCAATTCGCTCGCATGCCAGTAAGGTGTGGACACCACCGGCTTGCCTAGGCTGACCGCATAAGCCAGCGTGCCCGACGTGATCTGCGCCTCGTTCAGATAAGGCGTCACGTAGATATCCGCCGCCTCGACATAATCGAGCAGCAGTTCCTGCTCTAGGAACCCGTCGACGAAGCGGATATTGTCGAGCACACCCAGCTTGTCCGCCAGCGCGCGTAGGCCGTCGCGATACGCCTCGCCCTCACGCGCCACCAGATGCGGGTGCGTCGCCCCGAGGATCACGTACAGCGCGGTTGGGTTCGCCGCGACGATCGCCGGCAACGCGCGCAGCATCGTCTCGATCCCCTTGTTGGGGGACAGCAGTCCGAACGTCATCAGCACCTTGCGCCCGTCGAACCCGAATCGCGTCTTCTTCGCGGCACCCTGATCGAACGGCCGATCCGGCACGCCGTGCGCGACGACCTCGATCGAATCGCGCGACAGGCCGTGGACGTGCTGGAGGATGTCGCGGCCCTTCTCGGCCATGACGATCAGCTTGGACGCGCGCCGCGCCAGCGCCTCGATCACTGCGCGCTGTTCGGGATTCGGTGTTTCCAACACCGTGTGTAGCACCACGATCACCGGAACCGTCACGCGGTCGAGCAACGTCAGCAGGTTGGCGCCAGCCGGCCCGCCGAAGATACCATATTCATGTTGCACCATCACGACCTGCGCGCCGCTTTCGTCGATCAGCCGGGCCGCCGCGCGATAGTCGGCAATATCGTCCTGCCCGATCTCCGCGACCACGGATCCGGCATAGTCGTGCGCCGCGCCGACATCGTTCATCGCATAGACGTCGATCGCCAAGTCCGGGAACGCGCCGCGCAACGCGACTGCCGTGTCGCGGGTGAACGTGGCGATGCCACACAGCCGCGGCGGATGATTGCCCACGATCGCGATCCGTTCGATGCGGTTTTCGATCTTCGGATCGGTCGGGGTGGATGCCATGGATGTCTACCTTGGGAATGATGGGTTAGCGGCAGCGGGCGTAACCCGGCGCTGTTGATGAACAAACGTTCGCGACACACGTAGGTTGCGCCTGCATGAACCACATCAGTCAAATGCGACGAACCGCGCACCGTTCACGCTATTTCTACGTTGACGGAAGAGATGACGCCGCTACAGACGAACAGGGGGCGGCATTCGGGCCGGCCCTTCCGTTTGCCTTTCTTGGAGCAGCACATATGAAGAAGCTCAGCTTCGTCGTCGCCGCCGGCCTGATGTCTCTGGCCGCCTGCACGAACAATACCCCGGCCGAAAACGCCGCCGAGAACGTCGCCGAGTCCATGGACAACGCCGCCGACAACCTCGAAGACGCTGCCGACAACGCGACGAACGAGTCGACCGAAGCCGCTCTCGAGAACGCTGCTGACAACATGTCCGCAGCTGCCGACAACGTCGAAGACGCTGTCGACAACGGTGCCGTTGCTGCGAACGCCGCAAACGCGATGTGATCGTGGCTGCCCCGGCCTTGCGGCCGGAGCAGACGGTTTGAAGGCGGGCGGTCCATCGCGGACCCCCGCCTTTTTCTTTGCCCGCGACACACCGCCACGCCTATGGACCACCGATGACAGCTCCCGCTCCGCTGACCCTGTTCAACAGCATGACGCGCGCGACCGCGCCGTTCGTGCCGATCGATCCCGACCTCGTCCGGATCTACAGCTGCGGGCCGACTGTTTATAATTTCGCGCATCTCGGCAATCTGCGCGCCTATGTCTTCACCGATACGCTCCGCCGCATGCTCAACTGGAAGGGCTATGCGGTCAATCACGTGATCAACATCACCGATGTTGGCCACCTGACGTCGGATGCGGATGCCGGCGACGACAAGATGGAGGCCGCCGCGACCGCCACCGGGCGCAGCATCCACGAGATCGCCGCTTTCTACACCGCCGCGTTCAAGGCCGATCTCGCGGCACTCGGCGTGCGCGCGCCAACGCTGTGGAGTGTCGCGACCGAGCATGTCCAGGACATGATCGCCTTCGCCCGCACGATCGAGGGGCACGGTGCTGCCTACCAGCTCGACACCGGCCTCTATTTCGACACCTCGCGTGTCCCCGACTACGGCCTGCTCGCCGGCGCGCGCCCGGACGATGTCGTCGCACGGATCGATGCGGTCGCGGGCAAGCGCAATGCGGCCGACTTCGCATTGTGGCGCACCTCCGCGCCGGGGGCCGACCGCCAGATGGAATGGGTCTCCCCCTGGGGCCCCGGTGCGCCCGGCTGGCACCTCGAATGCTCGGTAATGAGCCTGAAATATCTCGGGCGGCAGTTCGACATTCACACCGGCGGTATCGACCACCGCGAAATCCACCATGTGAACGAGATCGCGCAGAACCAGGCGTTCACCTGCACGTCGGCCACCGGCGCGAACGTCTGGATGCACAACAATTTCCTGGTCGATCGCGGCGCCAAGATGTCGAAGTCGAAGGGCGGGTTCGCGACCCTCGCTTCGCTCGTCGAGCGCGGCGTGTCGCCGCTCGCCTACCGCATGATGTGCCTGTCGTCGCACTACCGCTCGGAACTGGATTTCTCCGCTGACGGCCTCGGCGCCGCGCTGACCCGACTCAAGCGGCTCGTCTCCGCGGTCGTTGCCCTCCGCGCCAAGGCGACCGACACCGGCTGGACCCGCGTCCTGGCCGAGGCGACCGACGCGCGCGGTGCCGCCACCACCTATCAGCGTGACGAGATCGAACAGCCGCTCGGCACGAAGGCACGCGACTATCTCGCCAAATTCGACGCCGCCATCGCCGCCGACCTGATGACTCCGCAGGCGCTCCCCGTGCTGGAAGACGCGATCGCCGACAAGGCCATCCCTGCGGACGAACGGCTCCGCCTCGTCGGCAGCATGGACCTCGTCCTCGGGCTCGGCCTCGTCACGCTCGACCGCCGCGCACTGTCGCTCCGGCCCGCCGCGGCGACGCTTCAGGAAGACGACGTCGCCACCCTCCTCGCAGACCGCGCCGCCGCCCGCGCCGCGCGCGATTTCGCGACATCGGACGCGCTTCGCGACCAACTGGGGGCCGGCGGGGTCGAGGTCATGGACGGCGATCCGCTCGGCTGGGAATGGCGTCCGCTGCTCGGCGACTGACGGGCTGCCGTCGACGAAGGTTGCGTTTCGGTCATGTCCGACGCAAGGAAATTGCGAACACTGGGAAACGTAAATGGCACACAACTGGACTCCCGACAGCTGGAAGCAGGCCGAAGCGCGCCAGCTGCCGACCTATTCCGACCCCGTCGCACTCGCCGCGGCCGAAGCCGAACTCGGCCACTACCCCCCGCTGGTCTTCGCCGGCGAAGCGCGCGATCTGACGTCCTCGCTGGCCGAAGTCGCCGCGGGCAAGGCGTTCCTGCTCCAGGGCGGCGACTGCGCGGAAAGCTTCGCGGAATTCCACCCCAACTACATCCGCGACACCTTCCGCGTCATCCTGCAGATGGCGGTCGTGCTGACCTATGCGTCCAAGTTGCCGATCGTGAAGCTCGGCCGCATGGCGGGCCAGTTCGCCAAGCCGCGCTCGACCGACATGGAGGAGATCGGCGGCGTCTCGTTGCCCAGCTACCGCGGCGACATCATCAACGACATCGGGTTCGAGGCGACCGCGCGCGAGCCCGATCCGCAACGCATGATCCGTGCCTACAGCCAGTCGGCCGCGACGCTCAACCTGCTCCGCGCGTTCGCCCAGGGCGGCTACGCCAACCTCCACCAGGTCCACGCCTGGACGCTCGACTTCATGGGCCGCAGCCCGTGGGCCGCGCAATATCAGGACGTCGCCAACCGGATCGGCGAGGCGCTCGATTTCATGGCCGCCTGCGGAATCAACCCGGAGACGGTGCCGCAGCTGAAGGGCACGCAGTTCTTCACCAGCCACGAGGCGCTGCTGCTCCCCTACGAACAGGCGCTCACCCGTCAGGACAGCCTGACGGGCGACTATTACGGCCTGTCCGCGCACTTCCTCTGGATCGGCGATCGCACGCGGTTCGAAGGGTCTTCGCATGTCGAATTCCTCCGCGGCATCCACAACCCGATCGGCATCAAGTGCGGGCCGACGCTCGAACCGGACGCGTTGCTCCGCATGCTCGACACGCTCGATCCGGCGCGCATCCCCGGCCGCATCACGCTCATCACGCGCTACGGCCATGACAAGATCGAGAAGCACCTCCCCACGCTGGTTCGCGCGATCCAGCGCGAAGGGCGCCCGGTCGTCTGGTCGTGCGACCCGATGCACGGCAACGTCGTGAAGGCCGCCAGCGGGTACAAGACGCGCCCGTTCGATCGGATCCTGGCGGAGGTCCGCGGCTTCTTCGCGGTCCACCGTGCGGAGGGGACGCATGGCGGCGGCATCCATGCCGAAATGACCGGCCAGAACGTCACCGAGTGCACCGGCGGCGCGATCGACGTGACCGAACAGAGCCTTGGCGATCGCTACCATACGCATTGCGACCCGCGCCTCAACGCGGGCCAGTCGATCGAGCTCGCCTTCCTGCTCGCCGAAATGCTCAACGACGAGATGCGCCTGCGCGAACGCGACGCCGCCTGAGAATGATCGGTCATCGATCGCCCCGGCGTCGATGACCGATTCCGGGTGGTCGACCGACCGTCGAAGCCCTGCTGCCCGTCAACATCCGGAACGGCGTAAACGATGATCGTTCTGCTCATGGCGCTCGCCGCCGCAACCGCGGGCAACTGCGGCGACAAGCCGAACCAGACCGCGATGACGATGTGCCAGCGGGCGGTCGCCGCGCAGGCCGATGCTAACCTGAACCGCATCTGGAAACAGGCCTACGCCGCCATGCAGCAGGCGGACCGCACCCTATCGATGGGCGTGAACACCTCGGAACCCGGTTACGCCGCCGCCTTGCTCGCGTCGCAACGCGCGTGGCTCGCCTTCCGCAATGCCGAGTGCCGCATCGAAAGCTACGAATGGCGCGGCGGCACGATGCAGCCCTTCACCGCCAGCCAGTGCCTGGCCGAAGTGACGCGGCAACGCACCGCCCAGCTCCGCGCCATGCTCGGCTGGGCGCAACGCTAGTTCGCCACCGGCCGGTCGATGAAGTCCGTCACGACCTGCGCGAGCGCGGCGGGCTGGTCCAGCATGACGAAGTGGAAGCTGCCGTCGATCCGGCGGAAACGCACGTCCGGCGTCCCGGCATAGGCGTTGCGGAACGTCGCATCAATCGCCGCCGCCGGTACGCCGTAAAGCGGATCATAGGCATAGACGACCGCCACCGGCACCCTGATCCGCGGCAGTTCGGGCCGCAGGTCGGTCGTCATCAGCTCATAGGTCGCATTTGCCACCGTCTTGCGGTCCGACAGCTCGAGCGAAGTGACCAGCCCCCGCCGCTTTCCGTCCGTCTTCACCAGCCGCGCGATCGTCGCCGCCTGCGCCGCCTCGCGCTGTTCCGCAGTAGCGGTCAGCATTGCATCGCGGTACGCCGCCGCCCGCGGGGTGACCATGGCGACCGTCGCCGCTGGGTTCATCAGCAGGCTGTAGAACGGCAGCGCGTCGACGACCATCAAGCGCCCGACCAGCTCGGGTTGCCGCGCGCCGAGCATCAGCGCGACCTCGCCGCCCAGCGAATGACCGATCACCACCGGCGCCGCGATCCGCTCCCGCCGGATATAGTCCGCGATCGCCTCCGCCGCCGGCGCCGCGACGCGGTCGTCCTCTCCCCCGACCGCCGGCATCCCGGCGAACCCGGCGATCTGGACGATGTGCAGCCGATGCTTCGGCTTCAGCTGCCGCACCAGATCGGACCAGACTGTCGACGACGACGCGAGCCCGGGGATCAGCACGACGTCCGGCCCGGTCCCCTCGGATATCACCGCGATCCGTTCACGCGCGGCACTTCCCGCCTGCGCCGGTTTTGCAACGGCGGCTCCTGGTAACGACATGGCGATCCCGATCGCCGCGAGCATACGCGTCCACATGATGATGTCCCCCTTCGCTGCCCTAAGGTTGAAACACGTCCTCGATCCGCAGCCCGAAGACCGCGGCGATCGTGAAGGCGAGCGGCAGGCTCGGATCGTACCGCCCGTTCTCGATGGCATTCACCGTCTGGCGCGACACGGCCAGCGCCTCGGCCAGGTTCCCCTGGCTCCACGCGCGGGCCAGCCGCAGTTCCTTGATCCGGTTGTTCACCGGTAGCGGAGCTGCGCGACGACCATGCCCAGGCCCCACAACGTCCCCATGATCGGCCAGACGGCAAAGGCACGCAGCTGCGGCAACCCCGCCCCTTCGGCAAACCCCCAGCGGAAGGTGATCAGCGCGGTGCCCAGGAATGACATGGCGATCGCATCGAACTGGATCTGGCGCTGCATCTCGTCCATCCGCCACAACCCGCGCCGGATGGCCAAGGCCGCCGCGAACGCACCGATCATCGGCACAAGGTTGATGACCAGCTTCAGCGCACTGACCGGCTTGATCGCCCGCTCCACCGAAGCCGCCCCGACCAGCAGGACACCGTACAGCAGCATCGCCGCACTCAGTTCGATGATGTAGCGCCGGGCTCGAGACATGGACCGTCTCCTGTAAAGCGTCTTTTACAGCCAGTCCGATACCTGTCAAGCGTCCTTTCCATCGGTGACGGTCATCCGGATTGCCATCGACGCGACGCGCACGGTACCTTCCTGTCTGCGAAACGGAGGCCGACGATGCAGATCATGACGGGCGGATGCCAATGCGGCCGGGTGCGGTACGCTGCGCGGATCGATTCGGACGCGGCCTACCTCTGCCATTGCGGCATGTGCCGCCGCGCGACCGGCGGTGTCTCGATCGCGTTCCGCAACATCGCCAGGGCCGACGTCACCTGGACGACGGAGGAGCCCGACCGCTACCGTTCCTCCGCGATCGCGCAACGCGGTTTCTGCCGGACCTGTGGAACGCCGCTCACCTTCGAATATCCGGACAGCGACATGATGGACCTGACGATCGGCTCGTTCGACGATCCCGCGCGCTTCGTCCCCGACCAGAATGTCTCGATCGAAACGATCTTGCCCGCCTGGCTCGATTGCTCGCACCTTCCGGGCACGACGCTCGCCGACCACGCCAGCACGCGCGACCGCTGGCTGGCGACGACCGGCAAGCTCCCGGACTGACGCGCCGACCTACGCCTGATCGACGACCCGCCCGACCCGGACCAGCAGCCCCGTCGGATCGCTCACCGCGAACTCATAGGTCCCCCACGGCGTGACATGCGGCGTGGCGGGATCGATGATCAACTCACGCACCGCCGCGGCCACCGCATCGACATCGTCGACATACAGGTACAGCCCGAACGGGTTGTCCTCGATCTGCCGCGGCCAGCCCGACATGAGGTTCAGGTGCAGGTGCCACCCCCGCCCGTCGGCCAGGATCCGGTAATGGCCATAGTCGCCAAGCACCTCCAACCCGAGTCGACGATAGAAAGCGGTGCTGGCGTCCAGATCGCCGCTCGGAATGATCGCAACCGCCCGGTGATCCATTTCCGACTCCCTCATCCTGCCCCGCCCGATCATGCACAGGTCCGCGCGCATCGCTAGTTCGCGTCCGGGTCGACGAGACCCGTCACAACCCGCGTCAGCGCCGTGATCGGGTCCCGCCCGCCGCTATAGCCATAGTCCGCCGCCTCGCGCTTGCCGCAGCGTCGCTCCCCCGCAAAGATGCCGCACGGAGCCGGCGGCGTCAGCGCAGCCGTGCCGGTCGGCGCATCGCCGCGGGTCCGTGCTCCGGCAACCCGCTCGTTCGGCAGCGGCAGGCGATATTGCTCGCTCCGCCCGCCGCACACGACGATCTCGCCGGACGAGGCGGCGCCGCACTGCTGGATCGCGCTCAGGTCCACCGGCTTCGCAACCGCGGCAAGATCGAACGGCACCGCCGTTTGCAGGACGAGGCTCAGCCACGCAGACACAGACCGCTCCCCACCCCGAACGGCCCGACTATGCCAGCGTCCCCCAGCCTGCGCTACGCCCCGGCGTCACCCGCCCGCTCGATCGTCGTCAGCGCCTGCCGAAGGTGCGGCGCATCGATCATCTGCCCATCGAGTTGCAAAGCGCCCGCCTCCGGCTCCGCAGCAAACGCGGCGACGATCGCCCGCGCCCGCACGACCGTCGCGGCATCCGGCGTGAAGGCCGCGTTGATCACCGCCACCTGCGCCGGATGGATCGCCATCATGCCGGTGAACCCGTCTCGACACCCGCGCGCCGCATAGGCCGCCAGCCCCTCCAGATCGCTGATCGCCGGATACACCGTCTCGATCGCCGCCACCCCCGCGGCGTGCGCGCCGAACAGCAGCAGCGCGCGCACCATCTGATACGGCGCGGTATAGGACCCGTCCGGCTCGCGACTGGTCGCGGCCCCGATCGCGGCGGGCAGGTCCTCCGCCCCCCAGGTCAGCCCGCACAGCCGCTCCGCTACCCCTGCATATTCGCCCAACGTAAAGATCGCCGCCGGCACCTCCGTCGCGATCGGCAGGATCGGCGGGCAGTCCGCCCCCGCCGCCCGCACCAGCGCCCGCACGTCCGCCGCGCCCGCCGCCTTGGGCAGCATGATTGCATCCGCCCGGCGCGCAACGCTCAGGTCCGCGTCCAGCGCACCCGCGTCCAACGGACTGATCCGCACCATCCGAATGACATCGCATGGCGTGTCGAGATACGCCGCCACCGCCGCCCGGCCTGCGTCCTTACGCGCCGGCACGACCGAATCCTCCAGGTCGAGGATGATCGCATCCGCCCCGCTCGCCGCCGCCTTGTCGAACCGCTCGGGCCGATCGGCCGGCACGAACAGCAGCGACCGCAACCTCATGCCGGCGCTCGCGTCAGCAGCGCGGTCCGCAAACATTGGCACACGACCTCGTCACGCTGGTTCAGCAACCGGTGCGTGAAGGTCACGATCCCAGCCTTGGGTCGCGACCGGCTGTCCTTCAGCGCGGTGACCTCCGTCTCCGCCCGCATCGTATCGCCGATGAACACTGGCTTTGGCATCACCAGCGCGTCATAGCCAAGGTTCGCGACCAGCGTCCCCAGCGTCGTGTCACCTACCGACAACCCGATCATCAGCGCAAAGGTGAAGGTCCCGTTCACCAGGATCTGCCCGAACTCGCTCGCCCTCGCCGCCTCCGCATCGATGTGCAGCGGCTGCGGATTGTGCGTCATGACCGAGAACAGCAGATTGTCCGTCTCGGTCACGGTCCGGCGGATCTCGTGCACGATCCGGTCGCCGACCCGCCATGCGTCATAATGCCGCCCGGCCATCAGGCGTCCTTCTCGATCCGGACGAGCAGCATGCCTTCGCGCACCTGCCCCTCCACCACCGCATGCAGCTCCGCCACCACCCCGTCGAACGGCGCGGTCAGGCCATGCTCCATCTTCATCGCCTCCAGCGTGACGAGCTTCTGCCCCTTCGTCACCGCCGCGCCCTCGGCCACATCGACCGCGATGATCCGCCCGGGCATCGGCGACAGGATCGCGCCGTCGCCCGCGACAGCCCCTTCAGGCCCGCCCGGTCGATACAGCGTGAACACCCGCGTCACGCCGTCCTCGGTCACCGCCCAGCCCGCATCGATCCGCGTCACGCGCGGCAGGTCAGCGTCATCTTTGCCGACGACAACGTCATAGGACCGACCGCCCTCGGCAAGCCGAACCATGATCGGCGCAGCGTCCCCGTTCAGCCGGAAACCACTCTTGCCGGACGTCCGGCGGCGATGCCGATCACCCCTCGGCTGCCGCCCGACGACAACCCGCGCCACCGCCTGCAACACCGCATCCGAAGGCTGTGCCGCCGGGATCAGCGCCTCACCCTCCCGCGCGATCAGCCCGGTATCGATCTCGCCACTCGCAAACCCCGCGTTGCGCAGCGCAAGCGTCAGGAACCCGGCATTCGTCCTGACCGGCCAGCACCGCGTCCGCGCCGTCATCTGCTCCAGGTTCGCGATCGCCAGCGCCCGGGTCGGCGCATGCGTGACCAGCTTCGCGATCATTGGATCGTAGAAAGCCGACACCGCGTCGCCCTCCCTGACCCCCGTCTCGATCCGCACGGTCCGCCCACGATAGGGCTTGGGAAAGCACAGATAGTCCAGCCGCCCGATGCTCGGCAGGAACCCCGTCGCCGGGTCCTCCGCATACAGTCGCGCCTCCATCGCCCAGCCATTGATGGCCAGCTCGTCCTGCCGCTTCGGCAACCGCTCCCCGCTCGCGACGCGCAGCTGCCATTCGATCAGGTCGACGCCGGTGATCTCCTCGGTCACCGGATGCTCGACCTGCAACCGCGTGTTCATTTCCATGAACCAGATCCGGTCGGCGCGAAGCCCCTTGCTCGCGTCCGCGATGAACTCGATCGTCCCCGCCCCGACATAGTCCACCGCCTTGGCCGCACGCACCGCCGCGTCGCAGATCGCGGCACGCGTCTCGGCGTCCATGCCGGGCGCGGGCGCTTCCTCGATCACCTTCTGATGCCGCCGCTGCAACGAACAGTCGCGCTCGAACAGATGGACGACGTCGCCATGCGTATCGCCGAACACCTGCACCTCGATATGGCGCGGCGACAGGATGTATTTTTCGATCAGGACGTCGGTATTGCCGAACGCCGCCGCCGCCTCGCGCTGGCAGGACAGCAGCGCATCGTCGAACGCTGCCGCCTCTTCCACGCGCCGCATCCCCTTGCCGCCGCCGCCCGCGACCGCCTTGATCAGCACCGGATAGCCGATCGCATCGGCCTCCGCGCGTAACCGCTCGGGCGACTGGTCCGCGCCCAGATAGCCCGGCGTCACCGGTACGCCCGCCGCGATCATGCGCTGCTTGGCGGCATCCTTCAGCCCCATCGCGCGGATGCTGTCCGGCCGCGGCCCGACCCACACCAGCCCGGCCTCGATCACGGCTTCCGCGAACTCGGCATTCTCCGACAGGAAACCATAGCCCGGATGGATCGCCTCCACCCCCGTGGCCAGCGCCGCCGCGATAATCCGCTCGCCGACCAGATAGCTCTCGCGCGCCGGCGACGCGCCGATATGCACGGCCTCGTCAGCCTGCGCGACGTGCAGCGCCTGCGCATCGGCATCGGAATACACCGCGACCGTACGGATCCCGAGTGCCCGCGCGGTCCGGATGATGCGACAGGCGATTTCGCCGCGATTGGCGATCAGAAGCGATGCGATCATGCGGCTACATCCTGAACACGCCGAACGCGGTGCGTTCGGGAATCGGGGCATTCAACGTCGCGGCCAGCGCCAGGCCCAGCACGTCGCGGGTCTGCGCCGGATCGATGATCCCGTCGTCCCACAATCGCGCCGTCGCGTACCACGGGTTGCCTTCGTCCTCGTACTTCGCGCGGACCGGCGCCTTGAACGCTTCCGCCTCCTCCGCGGTCCAGCTGTCCGCGTCGCGGTGGACGGTCGCTAGCACCGACGCGGCCTGCTCACCGCCCATCACGCTGATCCGACTGTTCGGCCAGCTGAACAGGAAGCGCGGCCCGTACGCCCGCCCGCACATCCCGTAATTGCCGGCGCCGAAGCTCCCGCCGATCAGGATCGTGATCTTCGGCACGGTCGCGGTGGCGACGGCGGTGACCAGCTTCGCACCATGCTTGGCGATCCCCTCCGCCTCGTACCGCCCACCGACCATGAAGCCGGAGATATTTTGCAGGAACAGCAGCGGGATCCGCCGCTGGCACGCCAGTTCGATGAAATGCGCGCCCTTCTGCGCACTCTCGCTGAACAGCACGCCGTTGTTCGCCAGGATCGCGACCGGCATCCCATGGACATGCGCGAACCCGCAGACCAGGCTCGTCCCGTACAACGCCTTAAACTCGTGAAACTCCGACGCATCGACGATCCGCGCGATCACCTCGCGAACATCGTAGGGCGCGCGCACGTCGGCCGGCACGATGCCGTACAGCTCCTCCGCATCGAACGCCGGCGGCCGCGGCTCAGCCATGTTGACCGGCGCCGACACCTGCGGTGGCAGCATCGACACAATATCGCGCACGATCGCCAGCGCATGGTCGTCGTCCTCCGCGACATGATCGACCACGCCCGACCGCCGGCCATGCGTATCGGCCCCGCCCAGTTCCTCGGCGGAAATGACCTCACCCGTCGCTGCCTTCACGAGCGGCGGCCCGGCCAGAAAGATCGTCCCCTGCCCGCGCACGATCACCGTCTCGTCCGACATCGCCGGCACATAGGCCCCGCCCGCGGTGCAGCTCCCCATCACGCAAGCGATCTGCGGGATACCCAGCGCAGACATCTGCGCTTGGTTGAAGAAGATTCGCCCGAAATGCTCACGGTCCGGAAACACCTCCGCCTGATGCGGCAGGTTCGCCCCGCCGCTATCGACCAGGTAGATGCACGGCAGCCTGTTCTCCTGCGCGATCTCCTGCGCGCGCAGATGCTTCTTCACGGTCAGCGGATAGTAAGTCCCGCCCTTCACCGTCGCATCGTTGCACAGGATCATGCACTGCCGCCCCGCGACGCGCCCGATCCCCGCGATCACTCCCGCGCCCGGCACCGCATCGTCGTATAGTCCGTTCGCCGCCAGCTGGCCGATCTCCAGAAACGGCGATCCCGGATCGAGCAACCGCTCCACCCGATCGCGCGGCAACAGCTTGCCCCGCCCCGCATGCCGCTCCCGCGCCGCCGCACTCCCGCCGAGCGCCGCGCGCGCCACGTCCCCGCGCAGCCGCTCAACCAACGCCCGATTATGCGCCGCGTTCGCGCGAAACCCCTCGGCGTCGGGCGACAGCGCGGATGTCAGGACCGGTGCGCTCACTGCATCACCTTCGGCGGCGCCCCGATCAGTTCGCGCCCGATCAGCATCCGCCGGATCTCGTTCGTCCCCGCCCCGATGTCGAGCAGCTTGGCGTCGCGCATATAGCGTTCGACCGGCCAGTCCTTGGTATAGCCCGCCCCGCCCAGCGCCTGTATCGACTCCAGCGACACCTTCACCGCATTCTCGCTCGCCAGCAGGATCGCGCCGGCCGCGTCGAACCGCGTCGTCCGCCCGGCGTCGCAGCTCCGCGCCACCGCATAAACATAGGCCCGCGCCGAATTCAACGCGACATACATGTCGGCCACCTTCGCCTGGATCAGCTGGAACTGGCCGATCGCCTGCCCGAACTGCTGACGCTCGCGAACATAGGGGATCACCACGTCCAGGCACGCCTGCATGATGCCCAGCTGGATCCCCGCCAGCACCGCGCGTTCGTAATCGAGCCCGGACATCAGCACGCCGACGCCGCCATTCTCCGGCCCCATCACCGCGTCGGCCGGCACCTCGCACCCGTTGAACACCAGCTCCGCGGTGGGCGACCCGCGCATGCCCATCTTGTCGATCTTCTGCCCGATGCTGAACCCCGGCATGTCGCGTTCGATCAGGAACGCGGTGATCCCGCGGCTCCCCTCGCCCGTCTTGGCATAGACGACCAGCGTGTCGGCATAAGCCGCGTTGGTGATCCAGAACTTCGTCCCGTCCAGCACGTATCCCGCGTCGGTCTTCCGCGCGCACAGTTTCATCGACACCACGTCGGATCCGGCCGCAACCTCGGACATCGCGAGGCTCCCGACATGCTCGCCGGAAATCAGCTTGGGCAGATACTTCGCCTTCTGCGCCGCATTGCCCCACCGGCTGATCTGGTTGACGCAAAGATTGCTGTGCGCACCATAGCTGAGCCCCACCGACGCTGAAGCGCGGGAAACCTCCTCGACCGCGACGACATGCTCCAGATAACCGAGCCCCAGCCCGCCATCGTCCTCGCCCACCGTGATGCCATGCAGTCCGAGCGCGCCCATGGCGGGCCACAGCTCGCGCGGGAACCAGTCGTCCGCGTCGATCCGCGCGGCCAGTGGCGCGATCTGTTCCGCCGCGAAACGCTGCGTCGTCTCGCGGATCATGTCCGCGGTTTCGCCCAGCGCGAAATCGAAATCAGGTGCCATTCGGCCTCTCCGGTTGATCTGTTTTCCGGTCCGTACCACTTCGGGCACGCGCACAGAAATTGAAACCGCGCGATGCATGGCATAGGTCCGGTCTATGATCGATCGCTACCTGCTGCGCTATTTCCTGGCGGTGATCGACCAGGGCAACTTCACCCGCGCGGCACAGCATGTCCGCGTGTCGCAACCCACATTGTCGGTCGGCATCGCCAAGCTGGAGGCGTTGCTCGGCAGCCCACTGTTCCACCGCACCAACCGCCGGGTCGAGGTGACCGCCGCCGGCACGCGCTTCGCCGTTCACGCCCGGCGGATCGAGGCGGAGTTCGCCGCCGCCGAACGCTCCGTCCGCGAAACGGAGGCCGGGCGGCACATCCGGCTCGGCATCGTCCCGACCCTGCCCTCACACTGGATCGAGCGCGCGTTGCGGGCGGTCCACGACGCCGGCTGCACCGACCGCCTCGAAATCCTCGAGGGCCGCGCCCGGGACCTGCGCCCCCGCCTGGATCGCGGCGCACTCGACGCGGTCCTGTGCGACGTCGGCGACGGCCCGTCGGCACTCTTCGACGAAGGCTATGCCGTCGCGATGGCCGCGGACCACCCGCTTGCCGACCGGACCATGATCGACGCGCAGGACATCGCCGCCGAACCGATGATCGTCCGCCGCCACTGCGAGGCGCTGGCCGACGTCAGTCGCTTCTTCACGCGCCGCGGCGTCCGGCCGTTCATGGCCGCCCGCACGACCAGCGACGACCGCGCGGTCGCCTATGTCCGCGCCGGCCTCGGCATGACTGTCATGCCGCGCTGCTTCGCGGATGACGGGATCGCGATGGTCGCACTCGCCGGCTTCGACGTGCGGCGGCGGATCGGCTTCGTCGTCGCCCCCGCCTCCGCCGCCCGCCTCGCCGACAGCATGGGCTACGACCTGTTTCAGCGGGCGATCCGCGCTGCCGCCTGATCGCACGGCACTGAATTGCGCGACGACGCGTTACCCGACGCTGCTCACACCTCGCGCCTCATCGGAAACCGCCCCATGCATATTGACCTCACCGGCAAGACCGCCATCGTCACCGGATCGACCGAGGGCATCGGCTACGCCATCGCCGCCGGGCTGCGCGACGCGGGCGCCAGCGTCGTCATCAACGGCCGCACGCTGCAGAAGGTCGACGCCGCGGTCGCACGGCTCGGCTCCGACGTGCGCGGTGTCGCGGCCGACCTCGCCACCGTCGACGGCCATGACCGGCTGGTAAAGGCGATCCCCGCCGCAGACATCGTCGTCAGCAACCTCGGCATCTTCCAGCCCGCCGACTTCTTCGACACGGACGATGCCACGTGGGACCGCCACTGGCAGGTCAACGTCATGGCGGGCGTCCGGCTGGCGCGCGCCTACCTGCCCGGTATGGAGGCCAAGGGCTGGGGCCGTTTCATCATGCTCGCCTCCGAATCGGCGTTCAATATTCCAGTCGACATGATCCACTACGGCGTCAGCAAAACCGCTGACGTGGCGCTCGCCCGCGGTCTGGCCAAGCGGATGGCCGGCACCGGCGTCACCGTGAACGCCGTCCTGCCCGGCCCGACGCTGTCCGAAGGGGTCGAGGCGATGCTGGAAACCGAACGCGCCCGCACCAACCGCCCCATCGCCGACATCGCGACGGATTTCGTCACCAGCCAGCGCCCAACCTCGATCATCCAGCGCGCCGCGACGGTCGAGGAGGTCGCCAACATGATCGTCTACGTCGCGTCGGAACAGGCGTCGGCCACCACCGGTGCGGCACTCCGCGTCGACGGCGGCGTCATCGACACGCTGATGTAGGACGGAAGCTAGTTGACAATGCCTCGCATTAGCGGCCTAGAAGACTTTCCGCCGTCCTGATCGGGGTCATCGTCATTCCACCCGCCGCCGCCCGCCCCATCCCGAACCGCAAATGGCGCGGCTGGTGGCTGAAACAGCTCCACAACTGGCACTGGGTCAGTGCCGCCGTGTCGCTTGTCGCGATGCTGCTCTTCTCGATCACCGGCATCACGCTGAACCACGCCGGTTCGATCGCGGCCGAGCCGGTGGTCATGAACAAGACCGGGCAGCTGTCCGTATCGCTCCTGCCCAAAACACCAGTTGCGGACGCCCCGCTGCCACCAGCGGTCGCCGCCGCGGTCGAACGGGCGGTCGGCCTCGACCCGGCAACCCGCCCGGCCGAGTGGTCCGACGGCGAAGTCTATGTCGCCATGCCGCGCCCTGGCGGCGACGCCTGGGTCAGCATCGATCGCGCCACCGGCCGGATCACCGCGGAGACCACCGACCGCGGCTGGGTCTCCTACCTCAACGACCTCCACAAGGGCCGCAACGCCGGCGCCGCGTGGTTCTGGTTCATCGACATCTTCGCCGCGGCTTGCATCCTGTTCACGCTGACCGGCCTGCTGCTGCTGCAATTCCACGCGCGCCGCCGGCCCATGACGTGGCCCATCGTTGCCGCCGGCCTCGCCACTCCGATCGTCATCGCCGTCCTGTTCGTCCACTAAAAGGGGGTCCCGTCATGCGCTCATCCTATCTGCTGCTCGCGGGCGTCATCGCCGCACCGGCCACCGCCGGCACCGTCACGGTCACCATCCCGCGCCTGCCGGTCGCCGAATATCATCGGCCCTACGTCGCGATCTGGCTCGAACCGGCGGTCGGCGGCGCGGCGCGGACGTTGGCCGTCTGGTACGATGTGAAGAAGGGCGGCAAGGAACCCGGCACCAAATGGCTGTCCGACCTGCGCGCCTGGTGGCGCAAGGGCGGCCGCAGCCTCGCGCTGCCCGCCAACGGCATCAGCGGCGCCACCCGCGCGCCCGGCCAGTACAGCGTCGCCTTGCCCGCGGACCTCCGCCCCGGCGCCTACGTCCTGAATGTCGAGGCCGCGCGCGAAACCGGCGGGCGCGAACTGGTCACCGTGCCGCTCACCGTCCCGAACGGAACCGCCCGCACCACCGGCAAGACCGAACTCGGCGCCGTCACGCTCGCCGCCCGCTGAGGATCATGACCATGAAGAACATCACCCGCCACCTGATCGCCGCCGCCGCGTTGCTGGCGCTGCCCGCCGCCGGCTCCGCGCACCGCATGTGGCTGCTCCCGTCCGCCACCGTCTTCTCCGGCACCGACAGCTGGGTCACCGTCGACGCTGCGGTCTCCAACGACCTGTTCTTCTTCGATCACCAGCCTGGTCGGCTCGAATCGATCAAGGTCTGGCAACCCGACGGCACCGCAGGCCAGCTCCAGAACGGCGCCACCGGCCGCTACCGCTCCGTCTTCGACGTCCAGCTCGACAAGCCCGGCACTTGGAAGATCGGTTCGGAGAACGGCGGCGTCGGCGGCAGCTTCAAGGTCGACGGCGTCGAGAAACGCATCGGCCGCCGCGGCCCCCCACAACCCGGCGCCCCAGCCCCGCTGACCGTCGCCGACATTCCCGCGAACGCGACCGACGTGAAACTGACCGAATCGTCTGGCCGCAATGAGATCTTCGTCACCGCCGGTGCCCCCACCACCACGGTCTTCCGCACGACGGGCAAGGGCCTCGAACTCAGCCCCATCACCCACCCCGACGAACTGGTCGCGGGCGAAGCGGCCCGCTTCCGCTTCCTCGTCGACGGCAAGCCTGCGGCGGGCCTGAAGGTCACTGTCATCCCCGGCGGCAAGCGCTACCGCGACGCCGAGAACGGCATGGACCTCACCACCGGCGCGGACGGCGTGCTGACCGTGACGTGGCCGACCGCCGGCATGTACTGGCTTAACGCCAACCTGACCGACGCGAAGACGAACGTCCCACGCGCCACCGAACGCCGCCTCTCCTACACCACCACGCTGGAAGTGCTGACGCCCTGACCCCCATGCGCATCGCGCTGCCCCCCCGGATTGCGCCGTACGCGTTCGCCCGCCGCAACCCGTCGCTGCCCATCGTCACGCTCCATGGCGAGACAATGGGCACTCTCTGGCGCGTCCTGTTCGCCTGCCCCCGCACGACCGACCCACACACGATCGAACGCGCGATCATCACCCGCCTTACGGGTCTCGTCGGAGAGATGAGCCACTGGGACCGCACCTCGCTGCTCTCGGAATTCAACCAAGCCCCCGCCGGCCGCTGGCTATCGCTCCCGCCCGACTTCGCCCGCGTCGTCGCGACGGCACTGACGATCGCCGAGGCGAGCGATGGCGCCTACGACCCCACGATCGGCCGCCTTGTCGACCTCTGGGGCTACGGGCCACCCGGCCCGATGCCCACTCCCGACGCCCAGCACGTCGCGACCCTCCATGCCGCCGCGGGCTGGCAGAAACTCCAGTTCGAACCCGGCACCCGCCGCCTCCGCCAACCCGGCGGCCTCGCGCTAGACCTGGCTGGGATCGCGAAGGGCGACGCGGTCGACGCCGTCGCCGACCTCCTCGCCACGCAAGGCATTCACGACTGCCTAGTCGAGATCGGCGGGGAACTTACCGGCCGCGGCATCCGCCCCGACGGCGACCCCTGGTGGGTCGACCCCGAAACCCCGCCCGGCACAACGATCGCCCCGCTCCGCCTCGCGCTCCACGAGCTCGCGGTCGCCACCTCTGGCAACGCCATCCGCGGCGACCACACCCTCGACCCGCGCACCGGGCATCCGGTGAAGAACGGCGTCATCTCGACAACCGTCATCCACGCCCGCGCCGGCAACGCCGACGCATGGGCGACCGCGCTGACCGTCATCGGGGGGAAAGCCGGTCTCGCGCTGGCGACGAAACACGACCTGGCCACCCGAATCATCGAACAACATGCCGGCATCGTCACCGAGCACCTTAGTCCTGCCCTTATCGCGATGCTGGAGGACTAACCCAGTCCCCGTCATGCCAAATCTGATCCGGGATCCCGCGCTCATTGCGCGACGCCCGGGGGCTAGCGACCGTTACTGCGGCGGCGTAGGCGCCGGCGCCGCATCGGGCACGCGCGTTGCGGCCGGTGCCGGCTCCGTCGCGGGCACGGCAGGCGCAGCAGCAGGCACCGCCGCAACCGGCGGCACCGCCGACGCCACGAACGGCGCGCCCAGCGTGGCCCTCACGATCTTCGACGGGTTCGCCGGCGGCTCGCCCTTTTCGATCCGGTCGACATACTCCATCCCCGACACCACCCGCCCGATCGCGGTATAGTTGCCATCGAGGCCCAGGTTCGGGGCCAGCATGATGAAGAACTGGCTGTTCGCGCTGTTCGGCTGCTGGCTGCGCGCCATCGACACTTCGCCGCGGACGTGCGGCATGTCGTTGAATTCCGCCTTCAGGTCCGGCAGCGGCGAACCGCCCGTGCCATCGCCCTTCGGATCGCCGCCCTGCGCCATGAACCCGTCGATCACGCGGTGGAACGGCAGCCCGTTGTAGAAACCCTGCTGCGCTAGCGTTTTGACCCGCGCGACATTCTCCGGCGCCTTGTCCGGTCGCAGTTGGATCACGACGCGCCCGCCGGTCGACAGGTCCAAGTTCAGCGTGTTCTCCGCGGTCAGCGCCGGCGGCAGGAACGCCTCGACCGGCGTCGCCTGCAGCGTCTTGGGCAACGGCTTGGGCTCGGTCGCCTCGGTCGGTTCGGGCCGCGCCTGCGCGAGCACGCCGGTCGAACACAGCAGGCCGGCCATGGCGGCGAGAAGGAAGCTGTTGCGCATCGTCATTCCGTATCCCGAAAAAATTCGGCCGTGCGCTACCCGCGCGCGGCTGTCCAAAGCCTGAATGTCAGCTGCCCTTGCGGCCGATCGTCTCGACCCGGTCGCGGATCTCGCCGATCACCGCACGCGGCACGAACTTGGTGACGTCGCCGCCGTAGAGCGCGATTTCCTTCACCAGCCGCGACGCGATCGGCTGCAACGCCACGTCGGCCATCAGGAAAACGGTTTCGACGCGGTTGTTCAGCTGCTGGTTCATGCCAGCCATTTGATACTCATACTCGAAATCCGCGACCGCGCGCAGCCCGCGCACGATGATGCTCGCGCCCATCGATTCCGCGAAATCCATCAGCAGCGAATCGAATGCCACGACGTCGATGTCGCCGCCGATTGATGCCACTTCGCGCCGGACCGTCGCCAACCGTTCCTCGACCGTGAACATCGGCGATTTGGACGGGTTGGTCGTCACTCCCACCACGAACCGGTCGACCAGCTTCGCACCACGCCGGATGATGTCCATATGACCGAGCGTGATCGGGTCGAACGTCCCCGGATACACGCCGATGCGCGGGCCGCTCACCGGTCACGCTCCAGCACGAACCGCGCGATCGCGCGCAGCAGGTCCGCCTCCGCCCCGAACGCATGCAGATGCTGCACCGCCTGGTCGACCAACATCGCCGCCTGTGCCCGCGCGCGCGACACGCCCATCAGCGACACGAACGTCGCCTTGCCCGCGCCCGCATCCTTGCCGACGGCCTTGCCGACCGCCGCCGCATCGCCTTCCGCATCGAGCAGGTCGTCGACGATCTGGAACGCCAGCCCGATGTCGTGCGCATAACCGCGCAGGCCGGTCCGACCCTCCGGCCGCACCCGCCCCATGATCGCGCCCGCCTCCAGGCAGAACCCGATCAGCGCGCCGGTCTTCAACTGCTGCAACCGCGTCACCGCGGCCAGGTCGAATGTGTCGCCCGCGGTCTCCGCCGCCAGGTCCATCATCTGCCCGCCCGCCATGCCGACCGGCCCACTCGCCCGCGCCAGTTCGGCGATCAGCTCGACCTGCACATAGGGGTCGGGATGCGTCGCCGGATCGGCCAGCACCTCGAACGCCAGCGCATGGAGCGAATCGCCCGCCAGCACCGCGGTCGCCTCGTCGAACGCGCGGTGCACCGTGGGCTTGCCACGCCGCATGTCGTCATCGTCCATGCACGGCATGTCATCGTGGATCAGCGAATAGACGTGGATGCACTCAATCGCCGCGCCGACCCGGATCGCGCGATCCCGATCGAAATTGAACAGCGCACAGGCCGCAGACACCAGCAACGGCCGCAACCGTTTGCCGCCGCCGATCGCCGCATGCCGCATCGCCCGATACAGCTGCGCCCGCCCGTCGTCCGGCACCGCGAGCAGCGTATCGAAGAACGCGTCGATCTCACCCGAGACCCGCGCGAACGCGGCCGGCAGGATCGCGCCGTCGCTCATGGTCTCAGTCGCCATCGAACGGCGCCGTCCCCGTCGCCTTGCCGTCCGCGCCGGCCACGATCCGCTCGATCCGGGCCTGCGCCGATTGCAGCCGCGCTTCGCACTGCTGCTTCAACGCGTCGCCTTCGCCGTAAAGCTTGATCGATTCGTCCAGGGACGCCTCGCCGCCCTCCAGACGCTGCACGATCGCTTCCAGCCGCTTCAATGCGTCCTCGAACGAAAGGTCGCCGATGCTGTCCGTCTGTTCCGCCATCCCGGTCGTATTGGCGATGGGCGGCACGGGGTCAAGCGGGCTTGCTCCGCCAACCTGCCGGGCATAGGGCGCAGACCATGTCCGATCCCGCCGCCCCCCGCCCCCGCATCACGCTGGTCGTCGCGCGCGCCACCAACGGCGTGATCGGTCGCGACGGCGGGTTGCCCTGGCGCCTGCCCGCCGACCTCGCCCATTTCAAGGCCATCACCGCCGGCGCACCGATGATCATGGGCCGCCGTACGTTCGACAGCCTGCCCGGCCTGCTCCCCGGCCGCCGCCACATCGTCCTGACCCGCGACCGCAACTGGTCCGCCCCCGGCGCCGAACCTGTCGCGACCGTCGAAGAAGCGCTCGCCACCGCGGGCGACACGCTCTCCGTCATCGGCGGCGCAGAGGTCTACACGCTGTTCGAGCCGCTCGCCGACCGGATCGAGCTGACCCACGTCCACGCCGAACCGTCGGGCGACACCGTCCTGCCGCTCCCAGACCCCGCCACTTGGCACGAAGCGACGCGAACCGACCACCCCGCGGACGGCACCCGCCCCGCCTACAGTTTCGCCCGCTACCTGCGCCGCGGGTAGGCGCCACGCGCCGCACCATTGTCGCCGCCGCCCGCGCTACCTATAGCCCGCGGTCATGCAGAGGCTGACCACCAACGAACCTATCCCCGCCCCCTATCGCGGCGGCGTCGTTGCGCTCGGCAATTTCGACGGGTTCCATCTCGGCCACCAGGCGGTTGTCGCCCGGGCGCGTGCCATCGCCACGGCGGAGGGCCGCCCGCTGATCGTCGCTACCTTCGATCCGCACCCGGTCCGCTATTTCCGCCCTGACGCCGAACCGTTCCGCCTGACCACGCTGGATCAGCGCCAGCGCCTGTTCGCGTCGGCCGGGGCCGACGCAATGTTGGTGTTCGGGTTCGACGCCGCGCTCGCCGCCGTCACGGCGCAGGACTTCATCGCCGACTGGCTGCGCGACCGCGTCGGCGCGGCGTGCATCGTCACCGGGGCCGACTTCACCTTCGGCGCCGGTCGGTCGGGCGATGCAACCATCCTCGCCGAACGCGCCACCGCCGCCGGCCTGCGCAGCGAAGCGGTCGGCCCGATCGCCGACGCCGATGGCCCGATCTCGTCCAGCCGCATCCGCGACGCGCTCCGCGCCGGCCGTCCGGAAGAGGCCGCGCGACTGCTCACCCGCCCCTACGCGATCCAGGGCGTCGTCCAGCACGGCGACAAGGTCGGCCGCACGATCGGCTACCCCACCGCCAATCTCGACATGGGCAAGTATCTCCGCCCCGCCTACGGCATCTACGCGGTCCGCGGCCACCTGCCCGACGGTCGCACGCTCGACGGCGTCGCCAACCTCGGCATCCGGCCGCAGTTCACGCCGCCCAAGGAACTGCTCGAACCGCATTTCTTCGATTTCGACGGCGACCTCTACGGCCAGACGATCGAGATCGACCTGATCGCCCACCTCCGCCCGGAAGCGAAGTTCGACGACCTCCCCACGCTGATCGCCCAGATGGACCGGGACAGCGCGAAGGCGAAAACGATCCTCGCCTCCACCTGACGTACCCCCGCCCCCGCGGGGATACCGATGCACGAAACGAGCGAGCGCAGCGAAACACGCCTGTTCCCCCCCGCCCCACCCTGCGCTAAGGCCGCAGGCGATGACCGACACCCAAGATACGCCCGCGCAGGACTGGCGCTCCACCGTCTTCCTGCCGAAGACCGATTTTCCGATGAAGGCCGGCCTTGCCGCCAAGGAGCCGGCGATCCTGCAACGCTGGGCCGATGCCGATCTCTACGGACAGCTCCGCAAGGCGCGCGAAGGCGCCGAGCGCTTCATCCTGCATGACGGCCCGCCCTACGCCAATGGCGACATCCACATGGGCCATGCGATGAACAAGATCCTGAAGGACATCATCGTCCGGTCGCAATCGCTGCTCGGCAAGGACGCGCCTTACGTGCCGGGCTGGGACTGCCACGGCCTGCCGATCGAATGGAAGGTCGAGGAACAGTATCGCAAGAAGAAGCTGAACAAGGACGAGGTCGACCCCGTCCTGTTCCGCGCCGAATGCCGCGCCTATGCCGAAACCTGGGTCGATGTGCAGCGCACGCAGTTCCAGCGGCTCGGCGTCATGGGCGACTGGGCCGACCCGTACCTCACCATGAAGTACGAGGCCGAGGCCACGATCGTCGCCGAACTGCTGAAGTTCGCCGAGACGGGTCAGCTTTACCGCGGCGCCAAACCGGTCATGTGGAGCCCCGTCGAAAAGACCGCCCTGGCGGAGGCCGAGGTCGAATATGAGGACATCGTCTCCACCCAGATCGACGTCGCGTTCGAGATCGTCGACAGCCCGATCAAGGAACTGATCGGTGCGCACGCGGTCATCTGGACGACCACGCCGTGGACGATCCCGGTCAACCAGGCTTTGGCTTACGGGCCGGAGGTTGAGTACACCGCTGTCAGGACAAACAAGCGGATCTTCCTACTCGCCAGCGACTTGCTAGTAGAGTCGATGGGGCGTTTTGGTATCACAAGCTCGCCTTGGCTGTCAGATGGCGATGGCTGGACGATTGTCTGGTCTGGCGACGGCTCAGACCTCGCCGGCACCACCGTCCGCCACCCGATGCACGCGCTCGGCGGGTTCTTCGCCAAGCCGCGCCCGATGCTGCCCGGCGATTTCGTCACGACCGACGCCGGCACCGGCCTCGTCCACATGTCGCCCGATCACGGCGAGGACGATTTCGAGCTGTGCAAGGCGCACGGCATTGATCCGGTGTTCGCGGTCGAAGGCGACGGCAAGTATCGCGCCGACTGGGGCTGGCTGGGCGGCGAAGGCTCGGTCATCAACCCGAAGTTCAACGCCCCCGACGGCCCGATCTGCACCGCGCTGCGCGAAGCCGGCGCGCTCCTCGCCGCCTCCGCGGACTATAAGCACAGCTACCCGCACAGCTGGCGCAGCAAGGCCAAACTGATCTTCCGCGCCACCCCCCAGTGGTTCATCCCGATGGATGCCGCGACCGGAACGCAGCAGAGCCCTCCCACCACCGGGGAGGAGGGCGCGTCCGCGACCAACGGCGCCACCCTCCGCGAAACCGCGCTCGACGCGATCGAACGCACGCGCTGGGTGCCGGAAAAGTCGCGCAACCGCATCCACGCGATGGTCGCCGGCCGGCCCGACTGGGTCATCAGCCGCCAGCGTGCCTGGGGCGTCCCGATCGCGCTCTATGTCGACCGCAGGACCGGCGACTATCTCCGCGACCCCGCCGTCAATGCGCGCATCGTCACCGCCGTGACGGAGCGCGGCGCTGACGCATGGTACACCACCGACCATCAAGCTCTGCTCGGCGACGCGTACGACGCGGCGAACTATGAACCGGTCAAGGACATCCTCGACGTCTGGTTCGACAGCGGCAGCACGCACGCCTTCGTGATCGAGGCGCGCTACGGGCTCGGCACACGCGCCAACCTCTATGTCGAGGGGTCCGACCAGCATCGCGGCTGGTTCCAGTCCTCGCTGCTCGAATCGTGCGGCACCCGTGGCCGCGCGCCCTATGACGCGGTCCTGACCCACGGTTTCGCGCTCGACGGACAGGGGCGCAAGATGTCCAAGTCGGACGGCAACGTCGTCGATCCGCTCAAGATCATCGGCGAATCCGGTGCCGACATCCTGCGGCTCTGGGTCGCCAGCACCGACTATTTTGAGGACGTCCGGATCGGCAAGGAAGTGCTGTCCGGCACGTCCGACGCCTATCGCAAGCTGCGCAACACGTTCCGCTACCTGCTCGGTGCGCTCGAAGGCTTCACCGAGGAGGAACGCGTCGCGCCGGAGGACATGCCGGACCTTGAACGCTACATCCTCGACCGGCTGCTCGACGTCGACCGCACGCTCCGCGCCGCGACCGATGCGTTCGAATATAATCGCTACGCCCGCACGCTGACCGATTTCGCGAACAACGACCTGTCGCAGCTGTTCTTCGATATCCGCAAGGACAGCCTGTACTGCGACGCCGCCGACAGTCCGAAGCGGCGCGCCTACCGCACCGTGCTCGACATCCTGTTCCACGCGCTTGTCCGCTACGCCGCACCCATCCTCTGCTTCACGGCGGAGGAGGTGTGGGGCACGCGCTACCCGGACGGTGGGTCGGTCCATCTGCTCACCTGGCCGATCCTCGACCCCGTCTGGGGTGAAGGCGTCGACCGCGCCGAGTGGGACAAGGTCATGGCGCTCCGCCTCGTCGTCAACGCCGAGATCGAGCCCAAGCGCCGCGCCAAGGAGCTGGGATCCAGCAACGAAGCGCGCGTCACGATCGGCTACCCCGACGAACTCGACCGCCCGCGCGCGACGACGGCCGAACTGGCCGAGCTGCTGATCGTGTCCGACGTCGGCTTCGAACATACGCTCCACGGCCCGACGGTCATCGTCCACCGCAGCGAAGACGCCAAATGCGGCCGCTGCTGGCGCCTGCTACCGGAGGTCACCACGGACGGCGACCTCTGCGATCGCTGTACCGAAGTGGTCCGCGCGTGATGGCTTCTTCCGTTTATGGGGGGTGCCAAACCCCCCAACCCCGCTTGGTTCGAGCAAGTGTCGAGCGTAGCCGAGACGCGGAGTCGAGAACCCTGCGCGAAGTTCTCGACAGGCTCGAACCAAACGGATTCATGGGTTCGGAGCTGGTCCAGTGACCCGCCCCCGCCCGCTCGGCTACGCGATCGCAATCGCCGTGTTCGCCATCGACCAGCTGTCGAAATGGTACGTCGTCGACACGCTCCGCCTGCCCGAGCAGCTCCAGATCCGTCTCCTGCCGTTCTTCGACCTGACTTGGGTCCGCAACTTCGGCGTGTCGATGGGCCTGCTCACCGCCAGCACCGACACCTCGCGTTGGCTCCTTGTCGGGCTGACCGGCGTGATCGCCACCGGTGTCGCGGTCTGGCTCTGGCGCGAACGCAAGACGCCGGATATGGTGGCGCTTGGTCTGGTCCTGGGTGGCGCGCTCGGCAACATCCTCGATCGGGTGCGGCTGGGCTATGTCGCGGATTTTCTGGACCTGCATTTCGGGGACTGGCATCCCTTTCTGGTCTTCAATGTCGCCGACGCCGCCATTACCATCGGCGTCCTGTTGCTGCTGCTCCGCGCCTTCCTGACGCGCGACGGGGCCGATCGTTCGGAGAATGTGCATGCGTAAGTCGATCGTTGCGGGCTCCGCGCTCGCCCTGCTGGCCCTCTCGGCCTGCGGTGGCAACAACAAGGGCGGCGTGTTCGCCGGCCGCTCCGGCCCCGACGAATTCGCCGTCGCCCGCCGCGCGCCGCTCGTCGTTCCGCCCGATTTCGCGCTCACCCCGCCCAAGCCCGGTGCCCCCCGCCCACAGGAAGCGGACAGCAGCACGCAGGCACTGACCGCGATGTTCGGTGGCCAGGCTGCGCGCAGCGCCGGTGAAGCCGGCCTGATCGGGTCCGCCGGTCGCTCGGGCGAAGCCGGCATCCGTTCGGAGACCGACGGCAACACCACCGTCGTCGACAAGGGCGCCGTCACCCGCGACATCCTCGCCGCCCCCGTCGGTGCGGGCGCGGACGCCGCCGCGACCAGCGGCACGCCGGCCGCCACCCCCACACCGGCCACCCCGACCCCCAACTGATCCTCGTCGATCGCGAACAAAAAACCCCCGTGGCTTATCGCCGCGGGGGTTTTTCGTTTGTTGGCTGCAGACACGCCCCGAACGTTACCCCGGCGAAAGCGGGATATTCCGTCAGTCGAGGACCCTCAAGTCACCAAGCGCAAGCGCCGCCCCAACCCGGAGGGCGACGCCATCACACTCAGAACGCAGCGGTCACCGCAAACACCACCTTGCCGTTAGCGATCGACCCGGTCCCGTCCTGCCCTTCGGAAAAGCTCGGCTGGATCCGCTGCGCCCCAAACGATCCGAAGCTGATGTCGGTATCGACATAGGATACCCCGAACGTCAGGTTCTTGTACGTGGTGTCCGCACCGATCATCCAATCCCAGTAGGTCCCGGTTGGGGCAACGCTCGTCCCGTTCGGCCCAAGTCCTGGATTGCCGTCGGAATAACCGATATGTGTTTTCAGGCTTACCGGCGTGCCGGGCAGCGCGGCCAGCGCGTCGCCCGACAGATAGAGATTGTCGTTCTTCTTACCCGGCCGATCCGGCGTGCCGGCGACATAGAGTTCGCCGGTGCTGTACCAGCGCCCCAGCGCTTCCTGCTTCGGGGCATAGGCGACGCCCGCGGTCAGCGTGACCGGCCCGACCACGCCCGACAGCTTCACATAGGGTTCGGCGAAGTCCGTCTTGCTCGCGCCGCCCGGGTACATATACCACAACAGCCCGACGTCGAGCGTGCCCGAGCCGACCTTCGCTTTGTAACCGCCATACAGGTCGAGTTCCATGTTGGACCCACCGAACGTGCCCCAGCCGGACAGGTTCGACCCCCAGGTGCCGACGTAGAAGCCGCTCTCATGCGTAACGGTCAGGCCGGCCTGCACCGCGATGTCTTCGTCGGATTGCGAGACACCTCGGAACCGGTAGTCGGACACCAGACCTGCCGATCCGCTGATCGTGATTGGGCTGGGCGCCGCATCCTGCGCAAACGCAGGGGTGGCAACGGCCAGAAGCGCGGCCGGCAGCAGGATATGGAACGGTTGCATGGCGAAAGCCCCTTATGCGGAAAATAGCTCGTTCCACTGCGTATCGCAGCGTCGATCCTCTCTCCTTGCGGGGGGCGACGGGCCGGCGATGCAATGTATGTCCGCGATATCGCCGCACCGCACAATGACGAATTTGCGACAGCGGGTAAGTTCGGGGGCTGATTGTTGCACATAAATCACGCCACTTGATATTATCGTGCTTCCCCAAGACCGTCGGTTCCCCGGCGCAGACAGGGTTTAGGCAAGCCCTCGCCTTACCGCGACCCAACAACCGCATCGAACCGCCGCAGCCCGGCTGCGAGGTCCGCAATCAAATCATCCGGATCCTCCAGCCCAATATGCAACCGCACCATCGGCCCCGCCGCATTCCACGCAGTCGCGGTCCGCAACCCCACCGGATCGACCGGGATCGCCAAGCTCTCATACCCGCCCCAGCTATACCCGATCCCGAAATGCACCAGCCCGTCGATCAGCGCTGTCCGCGCCGCATCGTCGCCGCCCGCCAGCACGAACCCGAACAGCCCCGACGCCCCGCTGAAATCGCGCTTCCACACGTCATGGCCCGGACACCCCGGCAACGCCGGATGGATCACCCGCGCGACCTGCGGCTGCTCCGCCAACCAGCGTGCGACCGCCAGCCCGCCCGCCTCATGCTGCCGCATCCGCACCGCTAGTGTGCGAAGCCCCCGGCTGCCCAGGAACGCATCGTCCGGCGCGACATGGATGCCGTACGCATGGACCAGATCGCGCAACCGCTTGAACCGCCCCGGCCCCGCCGTCACCGACCCCAGCATCGCATCCGAATGCCCGACGACATATTTGGTACAGGCCAGCACGGCCAGGTCGACCCCGTGCTCGATCGCCCGGAACAGCAAAGGCGTCGCCCAGGTATTGTCCAACACCGTCGCCACCCCCCGCGCCCGCGCCACCGCGCAGATCGCCGGCACGTCCTGCACCTCGAACGTGAGACTTCCCGGGCTTTCCATCAAAATCGCCGCAGTCCGCTCGCCGATCAGCTCCGCGATCCCCGCGCCGACCATCGGATCGTAGAACCGCGTCGTGATCCCCATCGGGGCCAGCACCGTCCGGCAGAACGACCGCGTCGGCTCATAGGCGCTGTCCACCACCAGCAACTCGTCGCCCGGCTTCAGCACCGACAGGAGCGCCCCCGCCACCGCCGCCACGCCGGACGGGTACAGCATCGTCCCTTCCGCCCCCGGCTCCAGCGCGGTCAGCGCCTCGGCCAGCGCCCACTGCGTCGGCGTGCCCCGCCGTCCGTAATACAGCCCGTCATTCGGCCGCGCAGACGCCGCGCGCAGATCGGCCACGCTGTCGAACAGCACGGTCGACGCGCGCCACACCGCCGGGTTGACGATCCCCTGCGTCCATTCCTTACATCGCCCGCCCTCGACGAGCTGCGTCTGCGCGCCGATCGGCCGCGCGGGATCCACGGGGGCGCTCAGGACACGGCCTTCGGCGTCGTCGAGTCCGCGCCCCATTCGCTCCAACTCCCGTCGTACAACGCCACCTGCCGCGCGCCGAGCAGATGCGCGCCGAACAGCAGTACCGCCGCGGTCACGCCCGACCCGCAGGTCGTCACGATCGGCCGCGCCAGATCGACCCCCGCCTCGTCGAACACCGCCTTCAGCGCGTCACCGCGCTTCCACGTCCCGTCCGCCTCGAACAGCCGGTCGTAGGGAATGTTGACGCTCCCCGGAATATGCCCAGACGCCACGCTCGGCCGCGGATCCGCCTCCGCCCCGCTGAACCGTGCGGCGGAGCGTGCATCGACCACCTGCTCCGCTCCCGACGCCAGATTGTCCTTCATCTGCCCGAGATCGCGCACCGCCGTCTCATCTTGCCGGACGCTCAACCGCCCCGGCTCCGCCTCCTCGCCCCCGGTCGCCAACGGGTGCCCCTCGGCAACCCACGTCGCCAGTCCACCGTCCAGGATCGCCACGTCGCGCACCCCGAACATCCGCAGCATCCACCACGCCCGCGCCGACGTCCGGTGCGGCGCCGCATCGTACAGCACCACCCGCACCCCATCGCCGATCCCAAGCGACCCCATCCGCTCCGCAAACATCGCCGCGGGCGGCACCATGCCCGGCAGCGCGCTGTCCGGATCGGCCAGCCCGCCGAGATCCATGAACACCGCCCCCGGAATATGTCCGGCCGCATACTCCGCAGCCGGATCACGCGCAGGATCGGTCGCGAAATAGGTCGCATCTACGATCCGCAGATCGTCCGCCCCCATCGCGTCCGCCAGCCACTCGGTCGATACCAGCGCGTCCATCTGCGTCTTCCCTCGGTTCGCGGCCACCCTAACCCCCGCCCGCCACCCGTTCAATCGCGCGACGACAATGGTATAGTTGGGCTCCGAAAACCGCTAAGGCCGCACGCATGACACCGCTTCATCTTGGCCAGGCCAGCACGCTCCCTGCATCGCCGGAGGAGGCCGCTCTCGACTATGTTCCGAACCCGCGCGTCGGATCGCTCTATCTCGTCCGGTTCGCGGTGCCCGAGTTCACCTCGCTCTGCCCGGTCACCGGACAGCCCGACTTCGCGCATCTCGTCATCGACTATGCGCCCGGCGACACGATCGTCGAATCGAAATCGCTCAAGCTCTTCCTCGGCAGCTTCCGCAATCACGCCGGCTTCCACGAGGACGTGACGGTCGGCATCGGCCAGCGGCTGTTCGACGAGATGCATCCGCGCTTCCTGCGGATCGGCGGCTACTGGTACCCGCGCGGCGGCATCCCGATCGACGTGTTCTGGCAATCGGGTGCCGTGCCCGAAGGCCTCTGGCTGCCGGATCAGGGCGTCCCGGGCTATCGCGGCCGCGGCTGACGCCCCTGTCGCCGGTCAGATCAGCTTGATTTCGCGGAGCCGCTGCATGAGGTAATCATGCGCGGTGATGCCCTCCGGATACTGGTCCGGCCGCTCCGCACTGATCGTACCGGGCAGCGTGCGGATCATGTAGTCCGGCCGGAAATGCAGGAAGAACGGCATCGAGTAACGCGCGACGCCGCGGCGTTCCGGCGGCGGGTTCATCACGCGGTGCGTCGTCGATCGCAGCACGTTGTTGGTCAGCCGCTGCAGCATGTCACCGACATTGACGACCAACTCCCCCGCGCCGATCGCAACCGACATCCAGTCGCCGTCCTTCTTCTGCAACTGCAGCCCGGCCTCCTCGGCGCCCAGCAGCAGCGTGATCGTGTTGATGTCCTCATGCGCGCCCGCCCGGATGCTCGGGCTGTCCGCGCCGATCGGCGGATAGTGCAGCAGGCGCAGCACCGAATTGCCGTCGCGCACCGTATCGACGAAGAAGTCCGGATCGAGCTTCAGATACAACGCGATCGCGGAAAGGATCCGCGCCCCGGCCGCATCGAACGCGGCGAAGATCGCCAGCATCGCGTCGCGGAAGTCGCTGACCTCGACCGGCCAGACGTTCGGCGGCATCTGCGCGCTGAACGGATGCCCCGCGACCAGCTCGCGCCCGACATGCCAGAATTCTTTCAGGTCGACCGCAGTCGCATCCTTCGCCGTCTCGATCCCGAACGGCGTCAGCCCGCGCGCCCCGCCGGTGCCGGGAATATGATACTGCCGCTTCACATTCTCGGGCAGCGCAAAGAACGCCTTCGCCGCCGTCTCCGCACGCGCGATGATCGCCGCATCGATCCCGTGATCGCGCACGACCGCGAAGCCATAGGTCTCGAACGACCGCCCCAGCGCATCGGCGAAACGCTGCGGATCGGTGCTGCTGTCGGTCAGCGAAAGCGATGCGATCGCGTCGGTGGTGGTCGTCGGTTCGATTTCGGTAATCATCGCGGTCCTGTCCTGCTTTCCTTCCAGATAAGCCATCCCGCCCGAACCACCAACCGGGCGTGATGCCTCATCCCTTGAACAATCCGCCCAGCAGTCCGCGGAACAGCTGCGCGCCGAACCGCCCGGCCACCTGCCGCCCGACCGACGACGCGGCGGACCGCGCCGCGGACTGCACCATCTTGTCCACCATCGTCGGCCGCGCCGCTTCGCGTTCCGCCGCAATCCGCGCGCGTTCCTCGGCCTTCGCCTGTGCCGCCTCCGCACGGGCCGCCGCCCGATCGGCGACCTGCGCCAGCCGCGCGTCGTCCTTCTCGCGCGCCGCATCCAGCTTCGCCTGCGCCGCCTGCTCGCGCGCGGCCGCGGCATCGGCCGCCGCCCGCTCGACCGCCGCCTCTGCATCGCCCGCCTTGGCCGCCAGCATCTCGGCCGCACTTTCGCGGTCGATCGCCTCGTCATACTTGCCCGCATAGGGCGACACCGACACCAGCAGCGCGCGTTCCTTGTCGGTCACCGGCCCAAGCCGCGACCCCGGCGGCGCGACCAGCGTCCGTGCCACCGGGCTCGGCGATCCGTCCGGCAGCAACATCGACACCAGTGCCTCGCCGACCTTCAGCTCGGTGATCGCGGTCGCGACATCGACGCCAGGGCTTGCCCGGAACGTCTCCGCCGCGGCGCGCACCGCCTTCTGGTCCCGCGCCGTGAACGCGCGCAACGCATGCTGCATACGGTTGCCCAGCTGCCCGGCGACGTCGTCCGGCACGTCGATCGGGTTCTGCGTCACGAAATAGACGCCCACCCCCTTCGACCGCACCAGTCGCACGACCTGTTCGATCGTATCGATCAGCGCGGGCGGGGCGGCATCGAACAGCAGATGCGCCTCGTCGAAAAAGAACACGAGCACCGGCTTGTCCGGATCGCCGATCTCCGGCAGCGTCTCGAACAGTTCGGACAGCAGCCACAGCAGGAACGTCGCGTACAGCCGCGGGCTCGCCATCAGGCTGTCGGCGGCGAGCACATTGATATTGCCGCGGCCATTCTCGTCCACCGCAATGAAGTCGTGAATGTCGAGCGCGGGCTCGCCGAAGAACGCGTCGCCACCCTGCGACTCCAGCTGCAACAACTGCCGCTGGATCGCGCCCACGCTCTGCCGCGTGACATTCCCATATTTCGCGGTCAGTTCCGCCGCATTCTCGGCGATATGCGCCAGCATCGCCTGCAGGTCCGCCAGGTCGAGCAGCAGCATCCCGCCCTCATCCGCCACGCGGAATGCGATCGCCAGCACACCCTCCTGCACCGCATTCAGGTCCATCAGCCGCGCGAGCAGGATCGGCCCCATTTCCGACACCGTGGTGCGGATCGGGTGCCCCTGCTTCCCGAACAGGTCCCAGAACACGACTGGATTTGGGGCATAGGCCCAGTCGGTCAGCCCGATCTCGGCCGCCCGCGCTGCCAGCGTCGCATGCATCGGCGTCGCGGCGGACCCGGCCATCGCGATCCCGCTCAGGTCGCCCTTCACGTCGGACACGAACACCGGCACGCCGGCCTGCGAGAATTGCTCCGCGATCGTTTGCAGCGTCACGGTCTTGCCCGTGCCCGTCGCACCGGCGATCAGCCCGTGCCGGTTCGCGCGCTTGAGGTTCATCACCTGCCGCACCCCGTCTGCCGATGCCCCGATCAGGATCTCGCCGTCCGCCATCGCTTGCCCTCCTCATGCAAACACCCCCTCTCCGCGTGGAAAGGGGGTGCTCATCTTTTGTCCGGTTCTAGGACCGGTTTATTTCTTCGCGAGTTCCACGCCTAGGTAGCGCGGCGGCGTCGCCTGACGCTGGACCAGCATCAACACGCTCGGCCGGCCGGCGGCCTTGGCGGCGTTTACCGCAGCGATCACCTCCTGGATGGTCGTCGTCGGCTTCTGGTTGATCGACAGGATCACGTCGCCGCGGGCAAGACCCTGCGATGCCGCGTTGCTCGACGGATCGACCGCGGAGATCACCACACCACGCACCCCGGTTGGCAGACCGATCGAGCGCCCGATCTCCGGCGTCAGCGCCTGCAGACTGAGGCCGAGCGACGCACGCGTCGGCTGGGCCTGCGGCGTCGAAGGATCGGAATCATCATCGTCGTTCAGCCCCTGGCCCGAACCAGCCGAGGCCAGCTGGTCCTCGGGCGGACGCTCGCCGATCACCGCGGTCACGGTCGTGCGCTGGCCATTGCGGATCAGTTCGATCGGCACGCGGCTGCCGATCGGCAGGTTCGCGACGGTGTAGCTCAGCGTGCTGTCCGGCGTGATCTCGGTGCCACCGATCTTCACGACCACGTCACCCTGACGGATGCCGGCACGAGCGGCGGCATAGCCCGGCTCGACCGAACGGATCAGCTCGCCGACATTCTTCGGCAGACCGAGCGACTCGGCGATGTTGTCGTCGATCGGCTGGATGCCCACGCCCAGATAGCCGCGGCGCACCCGCTTGCCGGCGCGCAGCGCATCGACGATCGGCTTGGCTTCCTCAGCTGGGATCGCGAAGCCGATGCCGACATTGCCGCCGGTCGGTGAATAGATCGCGGTGTTGATGCCGATCACGTTGCCGTTAAGGTCGAACATCGGGCCGCCGGAATTGCCCTGGTTGATCGACGCGTCGGTCTGGATGTACCGATCATTGGCGCTGCCCGTGCCGATCCCGCGGTGCAGTGCCGAGACGATGCCCGCGGTCACGGTCGAACCGAGCCCGAACGGGTTGCCGATCGCCACGACCCAGTCGCCGATCCGCGCCCGCTTCGAATCACCGAACTGCACGAACGGCAGGCCGCGCGCCTCGATCTTCAGCACCGCCAGGTCGGAATTGACGTCGCGGCCAACGACCTTGGCGACATATTCCTTGCGATCCGGCAGCGTGACGGTGATCGACGACACGACCGACGTCGTGCCCTGGCCGGCCGCATCGCGCCCGCCCGAAATTACATGGTTGTTGGTCACGATATAACCGTCGTCCGATACGATGAAGCCGGAGCCCAGCGAAGTCGCCTCGCGCGTCTGCGGACGGCCACCGTCGCCCGGCGCGCCGCCCTGGCCGCCGAACTGCTTAAAGAAATCCTCGAAAGGGCTGCCGGCGAACGGGTTCGACTGGTTCCCGCGCAGCGAGACCTGCTGCGTGGTGGAGATGTTGACCACCGCGGGCTGCAACTTGGCGGCCAGATCAGCGAAGCTCATCGGCGCGCCGGGTCGCGGCGCCACGGCGGGCACGGTGCCCGGTGCGTTCTGCGCGACCTGCGCGCCGAGCGGCTGGTTTACGACGAGTGTGGCCGTCGCACCGCCGGCAAGCATGGCGGCAGTGATGGCATAGGCGTAACGCACGATCGCAATCCTCCTCAGGGAGTCAGTTTCCGCCTTGTGGCACCGGGCGGACAGCGTGTCGCTGCCGTTTCCCGGATGAACGGTGTTTGAACGACGGGCCGATGGACGGCCCGCCCGACGGATCAGGGGCGCCGGCCCCGGAACTGACGAAGATACTCGTTTTCGGGCGACAGCACCATCGACGTTCCACCGGTCGCGCCGCTGCCGTCCGTCCCGAAGGTGTGGCGATAGGACTGCATGGCGCGGTAGAAATCGTAAAAATCCGGGTCGCGGTTGAATGAGTTGGCATAGACCCGAGACGCATCGGCGTCGGCTTGCGCCGTAATCAACTGCGCCTGCTTCTGGCCCTCGGCCCGGATCGACCGCGCCTCCTGCTCACGCGCCGACCGCATCCGCTGATACGCGCTCTCCAGCGGCGTACCGTCGGGCAGGTCGGCGCGCTTGATCCGCACATCGACGATCTCGGCACCATATTGCGCCGCGACGATGTTCAGCCGCGCCTGGATATTGTCCATCAGCTGGCCACGCTCCGGGCTGAGCAACGCCACGAACGACCGCCGCCCGAGCTCGTTGCGCAGCGAAGACGCTAGGATCGGACGCAACGCATCCGAAACTCGCTTCTCGTCGCCACGTGCGCGCAGATACATGCGCAGCGGATCGACGATCCGGTACCGCGCGAACGCATCGACCTCCAACCGCAACTGGTCAGTCGACAGGACCGACTGACGCGGCATGTCGAAATCGAGCACGCGCTTGTCGATCCAGACGATCTGCTCGAGGAACGGCCAGCGTGCGACGAGGCCCGCTCCTGTCTGCCCGAACGGACGGCCCGGCACATAGCCGTTGATCACCCGGTTGGGTTTGCCGAGCCGCACGACGAGGCCCTGCCGTGTCTCCGGCACCACTGCGAATACCGAAGCAGCGACGATCAGTGCCAAAACCAGTGCGATCGCCCAGCTGATCGGATTGCGGAACAGGTTGGTCACGGGGTTCACTGCGCAGGCCCTTCCTGAATCGCGGGCGCGGCGGGCGCCGTGGGCGTCGTTGCCGGGCGCGGCAACTGGTTCAGCGGCAGGTAGGACGTGACACCCGGCGTCTCCACCACGGTCTTGTCGGTCTTGGCCAACACATCCTCCATCGTCTCGTAATACATGCGCTTGCGCGTCACTTCAGGAGCCAGGCGATACTGGTCGTACACCTTGTCGAACGCACCCGCCTCGCCCTGCGCCTTCGCGGTCAGCTGAAGCGCATAGGCGCGCGCATTGTTGAGGTAGCTCTGCACCTCCTGCTGGGCAGCCGACACGTCCTTGAACGCGGCCACGACGGCGGCGGGCGGATCGGCCTGCTTGATCGCGACGCCCTGGATCAGCACGCCGGCCTTGTACCCGTCGAGGATCGCCTGGACACGCTGCTGCACACGGCCCTCGATCTGGCTGCGCTGCGGCCCGATCGCGTCGTTCAGCGTCACGCGTGCGATCTCGGCCCGCATCGCGCTCTCGGCAACTTCGCGGATCGTGTCGTCCGGATCGGCCAGCTCGAACAGGTAAAGTTCCGGATCGCGGATGTTCCAGCGCACCGAATAGGCCAGGTCAATGATGTTCTGGTCGCCGGTTACCATCAGGTTCTGCGCACCGCCCGCGGCGGCACCGCTCGTGTCCGACGCGTCGATGTTGATCTCGCGGATTTCGTCGACCGAAACCTTCGTCACGCGATCGATCGGCGCGGGCAGCGTGAAGCCGACACCCGGCGACATCGTCGTCACATATTTGCCGAACCGCGTCACCACGCCGCGCTGCTGCGCGCCGACCTGGTGAAACGACGTCGTCACGATCCACAGCAGCACGATGGCCGCCGCCACCAAAGTCCAGACCTTGCGCCCCTGCGGCGTCGGCAGGCCATTGTTGAATCCCTGCCGTCCGCGACGGAGCAGTTCGTCGAGCGCGGTCGGCCCGTTCGGCCCCTTGCCGCCATTCCCGCCGCCGGACGGGCGCTTGCGCGGTGGCTGGTCCCACGGGTTGCGCGGGCCAAGGCCGCCGTCGCCGCCCTTGCCGCCATCACCACCCTTGCCGCCATCACCACCCTTGCCGCCGTCGCCCTTGCCGCCGCCGGAGCCGCCACCCGGGGCTCCACCGCCCCATGGGCCGCCGCCCGCCTCGTTCAAAAGGCTGCGCCCCGGTATTTGTCCGCCTGCTGTGTCGCTCATCCATTCTTTATAGGTGTCCGCCCGGGGAAAAACAGTGGCAACGCTGCCTATGGGCCTTATGTCCATCATATGCAGTCTCCCGCCGATCCCACCGACCGTCTCGCCCACGCCTTGGATCTGGTCGTCGACCCGGCGTCCGGCCGCGGCCTCATCGCCGCCGCCCGTGCGGCCGCACCGCGCATGACCGGCACGACCGCCAGCGTGATCCTCGACGTCACCGGCTACAGCGACGCGGACCGCACCGCCGTCGAAGATCACATCCGCGCTGCCCTGCTCGCGGTCCCCGGCGTCGCGACCGTCCGTGTCGCCATGACCGCGGAGAAGAAGACCCGCCGCATCATCGCGATCGGCAGCGGCAAGGGCGGCGTCGGCAAGTCCACTTTGTCCGCCAACGTCGCGGTGGCACTTGCCCGGCGCGGCGTGAAGGTCGGGCTGGTCGATGCGGACATTTACGGCCCGTCGCAGCCGCAACTGATGAACGCCGCAGACCGGAAGGCCACCGCACTCGACAAGTGGCTCAACCCGGTGCCCACCGAATACGGCGTCCCGATGCTGTCGATGGGCCAGCTCGTCGAACCCGGCCGCGCGATCGCCTGGCGCGGGCCGATGGTCGGCGGTGCGCTCGGCCAGCTCGTCGATGCCGACTGGGGCGATATCGACGTCCTGATCCTCGATCTGCCGCCCGGCACCGGCGACGTGCAGCTCAGCATGATCTCGAAGCACAAACCGGCCGGCGCGGTCATCGTCTCGACGCCGCAGGACCTGGCGCTGATCGACGCCACCCGGGCGATCGACCTGTTCCGTCAGGCGTCGGTGCCGCTCATCGGTCTCGTCGAAAACATGTCCGGCTACATCTGCCCGCATTGCGGCGAAGGTTCCGACCCGTTCGGTCGCGGCGGTGCGGAGGCGGCCGCCGCCTCATTGGCGCTGCCGTTCCTTGGCCGCGTGCCGCTCGACATCGCGATCCGCACCGCGTCCGATGCGGGCACCCCGCCGGCCGCCGGCGACGGACCCGAGGCCGCCGCATTCCTGGCCATCGCGGACCGCATCGCCGACTGGCTGACCCAACCGGCGGCGCTCGCGCCCACTATCTGACGGAGACCGGCATGCCCCTGACATCCAACGACGACATCGCGGCTCTCCTGCGCGAAACCCGCACCATCGCGATGATCGGCGCATCCGACCGCCCGGATCGGCCGAGCTACGGCGTGGGGCAGTTCCTGACCCACCACGGCTACCGCGTGATCCCCGTCAATCCGCAGATCACCGGCGAACATGTCCACGGCGAATATGTCTGGCGCGAACTGGCGCAGATCGGCGAGCCGATCGACATGGTCGACATCTTCCGCAAGTCGGCGGACGCCGGCGCCGCGATCGACCAGGCGATCGCCGCCGGTGCGAAATCGGTCTGGCTGCAACTCGGCGTGCAAGACGATGCCGGCGTTGCCCGTGCCGAAGCGGCTGGGCTGAAGGTCGTCGTCGATCGCTGCCCGAAGATCGAAATCGCGCGGCTCGGACTGCCACCGGTGTCCGAGACATAATCGTCCTGATATAGGTTGTTACTTGGCGATATTGGTGAACACTTCGTCAATATGGCCCGTTGGGGCATCTCTTGTGGTGAAACGCCGCATCGGATGGAGACGAACCATGTTCAAGCCCGCACTGATCCTCGCCGCGCTCGTCGCGACTCCCGCCCTTGCCCAGGCACCAGAGACTCCCGCCACCTTCGTCATGAAGGCCGGCGCCGGCGATCTGTACGAAAAGCAGTCCAGCCAGATCGTCCTGAAATCGACGAAGAATGCCGGTGTGCGCAAGTTCGCGCAGATGATGATCACCGACCACGGCAAGACGACCGCGACCGTCATGGCCGCCGCCAAGACCGCCGGCATCCGCCCCGCCCCGCCGAAGCTCGACGCCCCGAAGGCGCAGATAATCGCCGACCTGAACGGTGCCACCGGCCCGGCCCGCGATGCAATGTATCTGCAGCAGCAGGCGACCGCGCATCAGGAAGCACTCGCGCTGCATCAGGGTTACAGCACGTCCGGCACGCAGCCCGCGCTGAAGGCCGCCGCCACCAAGGCCGTGCCGATCGTCCAGCACCACATCGAAATGATTTCGGCCATCAAGCCGAGCTGATCTTCCCACAAGAAACGCCGGGTCGCACAACGACCCGGCGTTTCAACTTACAGACCGTTGGTCCTGAGTAGGGACTGAGCGAAGTCGAAGGCCGTATCGACGGACCAGTTCGTCGCCGGACGCTGATCCTACCGAGCTACCGAGCTACCGAGCTACCGCCGCAGTCGCGCGCGGCCCCAGATGTGCCACCGCCGCGGCATGGATCCCCGGCACCGCCGCGATACACCCGAACGCCTCGCCCTTGGTCGAGTTATAGCGCAGCGGATCACCGAACCCGTCGGTCACCACCGCCCCCGCCTCCTGCGCGATCAGCGCGGCGGCCGCGATGTCCCATTCATGTCCCCAGCGCAGCGTCGCGACCAGGTCCGCCTCGTCCGCCGCCACCATCGCGATCCGGAGCGCGATCGAATTCGGCCGCTCCACCATCGTCAGCTCGCGGTCCGCCCGCGGCAAGGCCTCCGCCGGCGTCCGCGCACCCACCAGCTCTGTCCGCCCACCGGCCCGCAACGCCACACCGTTCCGCGTCGCCCCGTGCCCGCGCACCGCCGACCAGCGCTCGCCCCGCACCGGCGCATCGAGCACGCCCAACACGACATTCCCGCCCTCGACCAGCGCGATCGACACAGCCCAGCCCGGCCGCCCGCGCAGATAGTCGCGCGTCCCGTCGATCGGATCGACCACCCACGTCCGGACCCCCATCAACCGCTCGGCATTGTCGACCGTTTCCTCGGAAAGCCAGCCCGCCTCCGGGTCGATCTCGCGCAGTCGCGCGCGCACCATCGCATCGACGGCCAGATCGACGTCGCACACCGGGTGGCCGGGCTCCTTCTCCCACCGGTTGTACCCGCCGCCGAAGCTCGCCATGGCGATCCGCCCGGCCTCCGCCGCGACCTTGGCGACCGCGTCGATCAGCCGGTCAGGCACCCGCCACCGTCATGCCCTCGATCCGCACCGTCGGCGCGTTGCTTCCGCCGCGGAACACCAGGTCGGACGCCGGCACAAGTTCGCGGTACATCGTCTTGAGATTGCCCGCGATCGTGATCTCCGCCACCGGCTCCGCCAGCTTGCCGTCGCGGATCGCGAAGCCCGCCGCACCCCGGCTGTAATCACCGGTCAACCCGTTGACCCCGCTCCCGATCAGCTCGATCACCCACACACCCAGCGCGATGTCCGCGATCAGTTCCTCGACCGACAACGTCCCCGCCGCCAGATGCAAATTCGTTGTCCCCGCCCCCGGCGACCCGCCGATCCCGCGGCTCGCATGGCCGGTCGGCTGGATCCCGAGCTGCCGCGCGGACGCGGAGTCGGCGATCCACCCGGTCAGCCGCCCGTCCGCCACGATCTCGCTCCGCGCAGTCGGCAGCCCCTCGCCATCGAACGGCCGCGACCGCAGCCCGCGCACTCGGTGCGGATCGTCGATCACGCTGATCCCCGGCGCGAACAGCTGCGTCCCCATCGCGTCCAGCAGGAAACTCGTCCGCCGCGCGATCGCCGACCCGGTGATCGCGCCGATCAGCGGACCGAGCAGCCCGGCGCTGACCCGCGGATCGAACACCACCGGCATCCGCCCCGACGGCAGCTGCACCGGGTTCAGCCGCGCCGTCGCCCGCTCGCCCGCGCGCCGTCCGATCGTGTCGGCCGCCTCCAGGTCCGCCAGATGCCGCGCGCTGTGGCTGGCATAGTCGCGCTGCATCGCGCCGCCCGCCCCCGCAATCACGCTGGCCGAACAGCCATAGGCCGTCGTAGTGTATTCGCGCGCGAACCCGGTCGAGGTCGCCAGCGCGATCGTCGCCCGGCTGGCACTCGCCCCCGCGCCCTCGCTGTTCGTGACGCCCGGCAGCGCCCGCGCGATCTCCTCGGCCTCCAGCGCGCGTGCCTTCAGCTCGGCCGGGCCGGCCCCGCCGCCATCGTCGATATCGACATCGGGCACCGTCCCGGTTGCGAGCAACTCGGCCGGCGCCAGCCCAGCGTTGGGGTCCTCCGGGGCCTCCCGCGCCATCGCAACCGCCCGCTCGACCAGCGCACGCATCGCATCGGCCGACAGGTCGGATGACGACACGCTCGCCGACCGCCGCCCGACGAACAGCCGCAACCCGATCTCCTCGCCGTCCGACCGCTGCACATCGTCGAGTTTGCCGAGCCGCACCGACACCTGCGTCGAGGCATCGCGCACATAGAGGACGTCGGCACTGTCGGCACCGGCCGCAACGGCATCGGCAACGAGATCGGCGGCACGCGCCGCGGCGGAAGAGGATGTCAGCATGATTGACATCTAGGGCTGCGGCGGCCCCGGCGAAAGGGCCGTCCCGGCTAGCGCGCGCTGCCCACCACCAGGCAGGCCAGGAACATCAGCAGCCCGGCAAAGCGGTTCGACCGGAACTTCGCCAGCGCATCGCCACCGTCCGCGGGTTTCAGCGACACGACCTGCGCCATCAGATGCAGCGCGACCGGCGCCAGCGCGAGCAACGCCAGCCCCTGCGGCCGGACCTGCCAGATCGCCACGCACCATGCCGCCACCGCGACGGCATAGAAGATCGCGATCCCCGCCCGCGCGTGGCCGCCGAGCGCCCGCGCGCTGGACCTTACGCCTGCAATCTGGTCGTCCTCGATATCCTGCAACGCATAGATTGTGTCGTACCCGATTACCCACGCGATCGACCCGGCATAAAGCCATACCAGCGCCGGCGCGAACGTCCCCGTCGCCGCGGGCCACCCCACCAGCGCGGCCCAGCTGAACACGATCCCCAGCCACGCCTGCGGCCACCACGTAATCCGCTTCATGAACGGATAGGCTGCCACCGCCCCCAGGCTCGCCACCGCGGTGATCGCCGCGGTTAGGTTCAGCTGCATCAGCACGACCAGCCCGACCGCACACAGCAGCACCAGCCAGATCCACGCCGCCCGCACCGAAACCTGCCCGCTCGGCAATGGCCGGTTGCGCGTCCGCTCGACCTGCGCATCCAGGTCGCGGTCGACGATATCGTTATAGACGCACCCCGCCCCGCGCATCGCGAACGCACCGAGCAGGAACCACAGGATCAGGTCGACCCGCGCCCACCCCGCCCCCGCCAGCGCGATCGCCCACGCCCCCGGCCAGAACAGCAACCACCCCCCGATCGGCCGATCGAACCGCGCCAGCAACCAGAACGGCCGGATCGCAGCAGGCAGCAACCGCACGAAACCACGCTGCTCGCTATCGGGGGTAATGTCTGTCGTCATTAGGAGGCCTTACCTGTCCGGAAGAGCCGAACAAAGCCCCCTCCCCCCCACCGGGGGGAGGGTACGGTGGGGGGCGTCACTGGGTGAAACGCATGTGGGATAAGTCCCGTCCAGCCTAAGCCCCCCACCGTACCCTCCCCCCGGTGGGAGGAGGGCTCTATGGTCACAGGCGACTCGCCAGAAACCGAAAGCCCCACGCAAATGCCCGCCACCCCAGCCTGGCCCCCCAACACCCTCCCCCGCCTCTTCCTCGATCAACCTCTTGCCCAGGACGCCCACCTCACCCTGGACGGCCCGGCAGCCAACTATCTCGGCGCCGTCCTCCGCCTGAAACCCGGCGCACAGGTGAAGCTGTTCGACGACCGCACCGGCGAATGGCTCGCGGAGATCGTTACCGCCGAACGTCGCGCCGTCACGCTCGCCGTCACCCGCCACCTGCGCGATCGCGAGCCCGTCCCCGACCTTTGGCTGCTCGCCGCGCCAATCAAGAAGGGCCGCATCGACTGGCTGATGGAGAAGGCCTGTGAACTCGGCGTCGCGCGGATCGTGCCCGTGCTCACCCGCCGCACGATCGTCGACCGCCTCAACCACGACCGGCTCCGCGCCCACCTGATCGAGGCGGCAGAGCAATGCGGCCGCACCGCGCTGCCCGATCTCGCCGACCTCACTCCGCTCGACACGCTGCTCAAGGCCTGGCCCGACGACCGCCAGCTGCTGTTCGCCGACGAAACCGGCGGGCAGTCGTTCGGGCAGGCCGTCCGCCCCGGCCCGGCCGCGATCCTGATCGGACCGGAGGGTGGTTTCACCCCCGAGGAACGCGACTCGATCCGTGCAATCCCAAAAGCCACGGGCGTTACGCTCGGCCCCAGAATCCTGCGCGCCGATACCGCGATGGCGGCCGCAGTCGCGCTCTGGATGGCGCACGCCGGGGACTGGTGACCGACATTAAAATGCTCGCTGGCGCGCATCCCCGCCCACGCGTAAGGGCGCGTTCATGAGCAGCATGATCGACACCCTCAGCACCGCGGCCATCACCGATCGCGCCGACCTGATCGGCCTGTTCGCCGACGGTGAAAAACCGAAGGACCGCTGGCGGATCGGCACGGAGCACGAGAAATTCGTGTTCCGCACCGCCGATCGCCGCGCGCCGTCCTACACCGAGACGGGCGGCATCCGCGATCTGCTGGCCGGCATGGGCGACTATGGCTGGACCGGGATCGAGGAGGGCGGCAACGTCATCGCGCTGGCCGGCAGCGACGGGAATGTCAGCCTGGAACCAGCGGGCCAGTTCGAACTGTCCGGCGCCCCGCTCGACAATCTGCACCAGACCTGCGCCGAAACCGGCCGCCACCTGGAACAGGTGAAGGCGATCGGCGACAAGCTCGGCCTCGGCTTCCTCGGCATGGGCATGTGGCCCGACAAGACCCGCGCCGAACTGCCGATCATGCCCAAGGGCCGCTACCGGATCATGCTCGATCACATGCCCCGCGTCGGCAGCATGGGGCTCGACATGATGCTCCGCACCTGCACGATCCAGACGAACCTGGACTATGGCAGCGAAGCCGACATGGTGAAGAAGTTCCGCGTCAGCCTCGCGTTGCAGCCACTCGCCACCGCGCTGTTCGCCAACTCGCCCTTCACCGAAGGCAAGCCGAACGGTTACTTGAGCTACCGCAGCCACATCTGGACCGATACCGATCCGGCGCGCACCGGCATGCTGCCGTTCGTGTTCGAGGATGGGTTCGGCTACGAACGCTACGCCGACTACATGCTGAACGTGCCGATGTACTTCGTGTACCGCGACGGCCAGTACATCGACGCCGCGGGCCACGACTTCAAGGCGTTCCTGCGCGGCGAACTGCCGGTCTATCCGGGGCACAAGCCGACCCGCACCGACTGGTCGGATCACCTCTCCACCGCCTTCCCCGAAGTGCGACTGAAGAGCTTCCTCGAAATGCGCGGCGCGGACGGCGGCCCGCACGGCACGATCTGCGCGCTCCCCGCCTTCTGGGTCGGGCTGCTCTACGACGATGCATCGCTCGATGCGGCGTGGGACCTCGTCAAGCACTGGACGATCGCCGACCACACCCGCATCCGCGCCGACGTGCCGCGGCTCGGCCTGAAAACGGTCGGCCCGCGCGGCCGCACGTTCCAGCAGCTCGGCGCGCAGGTGCTCGACATCGCCCATGCCGGCCTCAAGGCCCGCGCCCGGCTGAACGCGATCGGCGATGACGAAACCGGCTATCTCAGCCCGCTCCGCGACATCGTCGCCAGCGGCAAGACCTCCGCCGACCGCCTCCTCGAACGTTACCACGGCGAATGGCAGGGCGACCTCGGCCGCATCTACGAAGAGATGCGCTTCTGACCGGCTAAGCCCCTCTCATGAACGAGAGGGGCATCACCACCCCCCGGTCCGCAACCCGACCTTCCCCAACAGCCACGGCACCGGCCCATGCCGGTCCATCCATGCGGCATACGCGCGGTAGTCGGGATCCGCGCCGAGATGTTTCTCCTCGGTCCGCGCGCGCCAGTAATAGACGCCGCTCACCACCCCCATCAGTACCGTGTTGCGCACCCCCGTGGCCAGGTCCCCCGACACCGCCAGGAACGGCATCGCCGACATCCACCAGAACAAGTTCTTCGCCAGATAGGCCGGGTGCTTGGTGATCCGGTACGGCCCGTTGGTGATGATCCCGCGGTGCGTCAGGTTGGAGAACCGCAAGCCGAACGCCACCGTCGCCCAGGCATAGACCCCGGTCAGCACCACCAGCGGCACCATCCAGACGAACGTCAGCCGCGGGCTCCCCGCCAGCCACCAGGACCAGTTCGCCCCGCCCGTCTCGTAATCCACCGGCCCGCCGCGCGCGATCAGGATGAACGGCGGATAGCACGCCAGCGCCGACACCCAGCCACCCAGATACGGGTTGGCCGACCGGATATGCGCATCCAGCGGCCGCATCGTCAGGACATAGCCGACCGTCGCGAACGCCACGTCGATCAGGAACATCAGCGTGATCAGCCCGAACGCCGCCGCCATCGGGTCGACGAGCATCGCCGACGGATCGCGGTGCATCAGCTCGTTCCAGTTCCCCGGCACGATCGACAGCATGAACGCCGTGAAGAACCCCTTCACCGCCCACGCTCGCGCATGCCGTAGCACCGCATCCCGGTCATGCGCCCGCCCGCTCAACCACTGCCCGAAGGCATAGGCCCCGTCGCGCGGCTCGATCAGCCGCCGGTCGATCCAGAGGATGTAAGGCACCGACAACAGCAACAACGCCGTCACGACCCCCGCCAGCACCTGCATCGCGAATACATATCCGCCCTGCCAATACCACCGCCCGAGCGCGTAGAAGCCCGCGATCGCCGCCCACGTCACCCACAGCCCGGCGATCTTGGCGAACGCAGTCTCGCGCACCTCGGCCCACGGCCGGCGCAGCGACCAGTCGATCCCGGTCGACGGCCGCCGATGCACCTTGTCGACGAACAGCGACCACGCCACCATCGGCAGCCCGCACGCCAAGACCGCGGCCATCCCCGCCATCGGCCCGTCCATGCCCCAATGCGCCGCGATTGCGATCCAGGCCGCCAGCCCGACCATGCCGGCCAGCCCAACCCAACCGCTCACTGCCGACCGCGGCCGCTGATCCCGTTCCGTCATCCGGCCGGCATAGCGTCAATTCGTGCAGAAATCGCGAAGCCGTTGCCGAACGCACCGCCGCACCCCGAAGCTGCTATACCGGAGCAGCGCCGCGACACGCGGGCAGACTGAGGGGATGGCCATGTTCGACCTGATCGGCTCGATGCTGCTGCTGGCGGCACCCGCATTGCCGTCGAACGGCTCGGCGCCGGCCCCCGTCACCTCGCCATTACCGGACAAGGCTCGCAGCGCAGTGATCGGCTGCGGCGTGGCACCGGATCGCGTCAGCGTGTCGTACGACGAGGACATGCAGGAAGACGTCGTGTGGATCGCAAGCGGCAAGCCACCGTTCGCAAAAACCATGCTGTCCTGCATCGCACGCGCGTCCCGCCGGACGTCCTACTATGTCTATTTCCGCGAGGCGGCGGAGTGGAAGCGTTATTCCGCAATCTATGCGACTATCGCAAACACCGGAGACGTCGCCGAAGCACGCGGGTGGTTGCAGCAGCAGAACCGGCTCGAAACCGCGCCGTCGATCAAGCGCGGTCGCCCGCTGGCCGGGTTCACAAAGGCCGTCGAACAATTCTGCGGCGTGCGCCCCGGCGCGCTGCTCGTCGCGGTCGACGACCGGACCATAACCTTTACCAAGGGCGGCCTCGGGCATCTGACCGCCACCGGGGTCGAAGGCGCCGCCGCCACGCCGGCGCAGTATGAGTGCGTCACCTACGTCATGGCGGCCAGTGACCTGCTATCGCACGACATCTTCTTCGGCTTCATCGGCAGCGACCCCAGGAAAGCACCGTCGCAGTAGGATTTGCGCTTTCCTACAAACCCGCCTTCGTCCATGTTCTTCCTTTGTTCCGAAAGGAGGCCGCCATGGGCATCGACATCAGACCGATTCGTTCCGACCGCATCGCCGTCACCGGCGACATCGACGTCCAGTTGCGCATCCCCGATACCGGGATCGAGGACCGCTTCTGGATCGCGACCAGCGACGGGTCGCGCATCCTCGGCACGCCCGATCGGCATGGGCGGATCGGGTTCCGGCTCGTCGACGAAGGGGCCGCACTGGTACACATCACCGACGACCGCATCGTCATGGAATGGCGGATGGACTGGATCACGATCGCCGGCTTCTACGAAGGCGCGCAGCCCCGCCGAACCCGGTCGGACTTGGCCGCCGCCCGCGAACCGGCCCATGCCTGACCGCACGCCAAGACGGTTGACGAACCGCCCGCCCGAATGGCAGGGAACCACCCGACGCGGGTATAGCTCAATGGTAGAGCACTAGCCTTCCAAGCTTGTGACGCGGGTTCGATCCCCGCTACCCGCTCCACGTTTTAACCGTCAGTCGACAGCGGTCCCGGACCGCGACGCCGCGAGCAGCGCAACCAGACTGACCGCCGCACACCCCGCCAGATACCAGCCGACCGGTGCCAGCCCGCCACGCTCCGCCATCGCCTGCGCCGCCAGCGGTGCCACCCCGCCGCCCAAAATCCCGCCGACGTTGAACGCGATCGACGCGCCGGTATAGCGCACCCCCGCCGGAAACAGCCCCGGCAACCACGCGCCGAGCGGCCCATAGACGAACCCCATCGCCAGCAACGCAAGCGCCAGGAACAAGAACACCCCCACCGCCGACCCGCTGCCAAACAGCGGCGCGAGCAACATGCCGACCGCCACGGTGCCCAGGCACCCGCCTATCAGCACGCGGCGCGGATCGTAGCGATCCGACAGCACACCCGCCGCGACGATCCCCGCCGCCATGAACAGGATCGCACCAAGTTGCATCAGCAGGAACTCGGTCCGCGAGTAGCCGAGCGTCCCCGTCCCCCACCCGAGCGCGAACGCCGTGGCGAGATAGTAGAGCGCGAAACACGCGACCACGCCGAACGTCCCCGCCAGCGTCGGCCCCAGATGCCGCGCGAACACCGTCGCGAACGGCACCGCCTCCGGCGGCCCCTCGGCCAGCTGCTGCTTGAACGCGGGCGTCTCGGTCAGCTTCAGCCGCACCCAGAGCCCCAACCCGACCAGCACCGCGCTCGCCAGAAACGGCACGCGCCAGCCCCAGTCGCGGAACTGGTCGGGCGTCAGCGTGAGCCCGAGCAGCAGGAAGAACCCGTTCGCCGCGATGAACCCGACCGGCGCGCCGAGCTGCGGCACCATGCCGAACCGCCCGCGCCACCCCGGCGGCGCATTCTCGACCGTCAGCAACGCCGCCCCGCCCCACTCGCCGCCCAGCCCGAACCCCTGCCCGAACCGCAGCACGCACAGCAACGCGGGCGCCCACCATCCCGCCACCTGATATGTCGGCAGGAACGCGATCAGCGTCGTCGATCCACCCATCAGCAGCAGCGACGCGACCAGCGTCGATTTCCGCCCGATCCGGTCGCCATAATGGCCGAACACCGCCGCCCCCACCGGCCGCGCCACGAACGCGAGCCCCAGGCTGGCATAAGCCGCCATCTGCTGCGCCGCCGCCGAGGTGGCCGGAAAGAACATCGCCCCGAAGAACAGGCTCGCCGCGGTCGCATAGATATAGAAATCGTAGAACTCAACCGCCGTCCCGACCAAGCTGGCCCACAGCACGCGCCGGTTCATGTTCGGATCGTCCACCTGATTCCCCTGTCTTCGCTCCGCCTCCTTACCCGTTCCGCAGCGGGAAGGGAGAGCGAAGAGCCCACAGTTCCCCCCAAGCTTGCCCTCCAACCCAAACCGCGCCTAGGTTCACCACAAAACAGAGGGGCGGCGCATGACCATCATCCAGAAAACCGGCTGGGCCGCCATGGCCGCACTCGCGGCCGGCGCGCTCGCGGTGGTCGCGACGTCACGCGGGGAACAGATCAACGCGCTCTGGATCGTCGCCGCCGCAATCTCGGTCTACCTCATCGCCTACCGCTTCTACGCGCGCTTCATCGCGGACCGCGTTCTCCGGATCGACCCCGCCCGCACCACCCCGGCGCACCGCCGCGCTGACGGGCTCGACTATGTCCCCACCAACCGCAACATCCTGTTCGGCCACCATTTCGCGGCGATCGCCGGGGCCGGCCCGCTGGTCGGCCCCGTGCTCGCGGCCCAGATGGGCTACCTCCCCGGCACGCTCTGGATCCTCGCCGGCGTCGTGGTGGCGGGCGCGGTCCAGGATTTCATGATCCTGTTCATCTCGATGCGCCGCGACGGCCGCTCGCTCGGCGAACTGATCCGGATGGAGATGGGGACGATCCCCGGCACGATCGCGCTGTTCGGCGCCTTCATGATCATGGTCATCATCCTCGCGGTCCTCGCGCTGATCGTCGTGCGCGCGCTCGCCGAAAGCCCGTGGGGCCTGTTCACCGTCGCCGCCACGATCCCGCTCGCCATGCTGATGGGCGCCTACACACGCTGGATCCGCCCCGGCCGGGTGGGTGAGGTTTCCGCGCTCGGCATGATCGGGCTGTTCGCCGCGATCGTGTTCGGCGCGAACGTCGCCGCATCGCCCACGCTCGCCCCGTTGTTCACCTACACGCCCGTCCAGCTCTGCTGGATCCTGATCGGCTACGGCGCAGTCGCCTCCGTCCTGCCGGTCTGGCTGCTGCTCGCCCCGCGCGACTATCTGTCGACCTTTCTCAAGATAGGCGCGATCGCGGCACTCGCGATCGGCATCGCGATCATGGCCCCGCCGCTCCGCATGCCGGCGGTCACCGTGTTCGCGGGCGGCGGCGGCCCGGTCTGGTCGGGCTCGCTGTTCCCGTTCCTGTTCATCACCATCGCGTGCGGCGCGGTGTCCGGCTTCCACGCGCTGATCGCCAGCGGCACGACGCCGAAACTGATCGCCAGCGAGGGCGACGCCCCGTTCATCGGCTACGGCGCGATGCTGATGGAAAGCTTCGTAGCAATCATGGCGCTGGTCGGCGCCTCGATCCTCGATCCCGGCATCTATTTCGCAATGAACAGCCCAGCCGCGGTGCTTGGCCCCGACGCGCTGAGCGCGGCCGCTGCGGTCACCGCCATGGGCTTCCCGATCGACGCCGCGACGCTCACACAGACCGCGCGCGACGTGGGCGAGGCGAGCATCATCTCGCGCACCGGCGGCGCCCCCACGCTCGCCGTCGCGATGGCGCAGATCTTCAGCCACGTGATCGGCGGCAAGGCGATGATGGCCTTCTGGTACCATTTCGCGATCCTGTTCGAGGCGCTGTTCATCCTGACCGCGGTCGATGCCGGCACTCGCGCGGGCCGCTTCATGCTGCAGGATCTGCTCGGCCTCCTCGTGCCGCGGTTCCGCGATACCTCCGCGGTCGCCCCCGGCCTCGTCGCGACCGCGCTATGCGTCGCGGCGTGGGGCTTCTTCCTGTATCAGGGCGTCACGGATCCGCTCGGCGGCGTAAACACGCTCTGGCCGCTGTTCGGCATTTCGAACCAGATGCTCGCCGCCATCGCGCTGACGCTCGCCACGGTCGTGCTGTTCCGGATGAAGCAGCACCGCTTCGCCTGGGTCACGATCGTCCCCGCGGCGTGGCTGATCCTCTGCACCACCGCCGCCGGCCTGCTGAAACTGTTCTCCGCCGATCCGAAAGTGGGCTTCCTCTCCCACGCCGCGAAATACGGTGACGCCTTGTCCCGCGGCGAGGTACTGGCACCGGCCAAGTCGATCGGCGACATGAGCCGGATCGTCATGAACGACCGGATCGATGCCGGCCTTTGCGCAATCTTCCTCGCCGTTGTCGCCGCGATCCTGTTCTACGGCATCCGCACCTGCATCGCGGCCCGCGCGGTCGATCGCCCGACCGTGTCCGAACTCCCCGCCCTGGCGCCCGCGGAATGACCCGCACCGCCCGCATCATAAAGGCACTGCGCGACACCGCCCGGCTGATGGTCGGCGTGCCGAGCTACGACGCCTACCGCGCGCACATGGCCGCCCACCACCCCGACCGCGAACCGATGTCCGAACGCACATTCTTCCGCAACCGCCAGGACGCCCGCTACGGCAGCGCCGGCGGCGGACGATGCTGCTGAGATTGGCCTAGCGCAAAGCGTTCCCCGGCGAAGGCCGGGGAACGTTCAAACCGAAGAGAACCTCACCCCCGCAAAGATGACGACACAGGTCCGCCCTGCTAAGGGCCCGCACCATGATCCAGGTCGCCGCCCTCTACCGCTTCACCCGCTTCCCCGACCCGGAAGCTCTGCGCGACCCCCTCCTCGCCACCTGCACCAATCACGACGTGAAAGGCACGCTCCTCCTCGCGCAGGAGGGCATCAACGGCACCATCGCCGGTCCCGCGAACGGGATCGCGGCGGTCCTCGACCACATCCGCACCCTCCCCGGCTGTGCCGACATCACGGTCAAGTTCAGCGACGCCGCCACCACGCCGTTCCACCGCATGAAGGTCCGCATCAAGCGCGAGATCGTCACCATGGGCGAACCCGCGATCGACCCGCTGGACGGCGTCGGCCACTATGTCGCGCCCGCCGACTGGAACGCACTGATCGCCGACCCCGCGACGCTCGTCATCGACACGCGCAACGACTACGAGGTCGCGATCGGCACCTTTGCCAACGCGGTCGACCCGAAGACGCAGAGCTTCCGCGACTTCCCCGCCTGGTTCCGCGCCAACCGCGACAGCATCGCGCCCGACACCCGGATCGCGATGTTCTGCACCGGCGGCATCCGCTGCGAAAAAGCCACCGCCTTCCTCAAGTCCGAAGGGCTCGACGACGTCCACCACCTCGACGGTGGCATCCTGAAATATCTCGAAACAGTCCCCGCCGCCGAAAGCCTTTGGCAGGGCGAATGCTTCGTGTTCGACGAGCGCGTCGCGGTCGGCCACGGCCTCGCCCCCGGCACGCACGGCCTGTGCCGCGCCTGCCGCCGCCCGGTATCCCCCGCCGACCGCGACTCGCCGCTGTTCGTCGAGGGGCAGGCCTGCCCCGCCTGCCACGACGCCCGCGATGCCGACCAACGCGCCGGCTATGCCGAACGCCACCGCCAGGTCACCCTTGCCGAGGCCCGCGGCGAACCACATGTCGGCGCGCGCCGTGACTGAGATCGTCCCGATCACCGACCCGGCCGACCCGCGGATCGAGCCCTATCGCGACATCCGCGACCGCGACCTCGTCGGCCGCGACGCGCTGTTCGTCGCGGAGGGCCGGGTCGTGCTCAACATGCTGCTCGCATCCGCCGCCTACCGCCCCGTGTCGCTCCTGATCGCCGCACACCGCATCGAATCGCTCGCCGACCTGCTCGTCCGCGTGCCCGAAGACGTGCCGGTCTACGCCGCCGCGCAACCGGTGATGGACGCGATCGCCGGCTTCGCGATCCACCGCGGCATCCTCGCGGTCGGCCGCCGCAACGACACGCCCGACGCCGACACGCTGCTCGCCCGCGTGCAGGGCCCGGGGACCATCCTGCTGCTCTCCGCCATCGCCAACCACGACAATCTCGGCGGCATCTTCCGCAACGCCGCCGCGTTCGGCGTCCCCGCGATCCTGCTCGATTCGGACTGCTGCGACCCGCTCTACCGCAAGGCGATCCGAGTCTCGGTGGGCGCCGCGCTGACCGTGCCCTTCGCGAAACTCCCACGCGGCACCGACCCGATCGCCCTCCTCGAACGCCACGGGTTCGAGCCCGTCGCGCTCACTCCGTCAGCCGCCGCCACGCTCGCCCGCCACCGCCCGGCGGCGCGCACCGCCGTGTTGCTTGGCGCGGAGGGGCCCGGCCTCGACCCCGCCCTCCTCGCCCGCGCGCGCCCGCTCTCGATCCCGATGGCACCCGGCGTCGACAGCCTGAACGTCGCCACCACCAGCGGCATCGTCCTCCACCACCTGACGCAGGTCGCCCCCGACTAGGTCAGTCCGGCCGCTCGTCCAGCTTCGCATCCACCCGACGGAGCAGCGCCTTGATTTCCTCCTGCTCCGTGTGCGTGAACGCGTCGCTGTCCACGATCAGCCGCGACGCCATCCGCGCCGTGATCAGCGGGATGATGAACAGCGGGACTATGTGCATCAGCGCGATCCCCGCGATCCGCCCCGTCGTCGTCACCGGATAGATGTCGCCATACCCGATCGTCATCGCCGTCACGAACGCCCACCACAGCGCCTCGCGGAACGGTTTGCCCTCCGTCGGCGCGAACACCGCCGCCGCGACGAAGATACAGCCGATGTAGAGCGTCAGCAGCCCCGCGACATCGTCGATCGCATTGGTCGCGATCCCCTTCACCCGGATCGCATATCGCCTGCCCGCCATGATCATCCCCCCTGTTGCCCCGCGAAAGGTAACAGGCGACCGGCGCGTCACCGACTGCAAATCACTCGCAGGAGGATCAAAGTCATTGATCTATGCGTATTCATACCGATCGGTAGGGACTCAATGTCCCAACCGCACGGGGACCATCCATGCATGCCAATGACCCACTCGACGTGACGCGTCGCAGTTTGATTGCCGGTGGCGTCGCAACCGCGGCCGTCGCTTCCACCCCACTCGGTGCGCAGGACGCACCCGCCCTGGCCCAGCGCGCACCCGCCGCGACGCTGCCGGTCTCGCTGAAGATCAACGGGAAGACGCGCAAGATCGACGTCGATCCGCGCACGACGTTGCTCGACGCGCTCCGCGAGCATCTTGACCTGACCGGAACTAAGAAGGGCTGCGACCACGGCCAGTGCGGTGCGTGCACCGTCATCGTCGAGGGCCGCCGCATAAACAGCTGCCTGACGCTCGCCGTCATGCACGACGGCGACTCGGTCACCACGATCGAGGGCCTTGGCCAGCCGGGCAACCTGCACCCGATGCAGGCTGCGTTCGTCACGCATGACGGGTACCAGTGCGGCTACTGCACCCCGGGCCAGATCTGTTCCGCGGTCGCGACGCTCGCCGAGATCAAGGATGGCATTCCGAGCCACGTCACCGCCGACCTCGCCGCCGGCATCGCGCCGACCGAGGATGAAATCCGCGAGCGCATGTCCGGCAACATCTGCCGCTGCGCCGCATACTCGAACATCGTCACCGCAATTCGCGATGTCGCGGGGGAACGCGCATGAAGCCCTTTACCTATGAGCGGGCGGACAGCGCGAAAGCTGCCGCCGCCGCCATTGCCGCCAACCCGAATGCCAAGTTCATCGCGGGCGGCACTAACCTGCTCGACCTGATGAAGCTGCAGATCGAAACGCCCGCGCACCTGATCGACGTCAATCACCTCGGCCTCGACAAGGTCGAGAAGACCCGTGACGGCGGCATGCGCATCGGTGCGCTCGTTCGCAACACCGATCTTGCTGCGGACCGCACCGTGCGGCGCGATTATGCCGTCCTGTCCCGCGCACTTGTCTCGGGCGCCTCGGGCCAGCTGCGCAACAAGGCGACGACCGCCGGCAACCTGCTGCAACGCACGCGCTGCCCCTATTTTTACGACACGACCAAGCCCTGCAACAAGCGCCAGCCCGGCTCCGGCTGTGCGGCGATCGGTGGCTACAGCCGCTCGCTCGCGGTCATCGGCGTCAGCGACCAGTGCATCGCCACCCACCCGTCCGACATGGCCGTCGCGATGCGCGTGCTCGACGCCACTGTCGAGACCGTGAACCCGGACGGCGCAAAGCGCATGATCCCGATCGCCGACTTCCACCGGCTGCCCGGCACCACGCCGAACATCGAGACCAGCCTGCAGCCCGGCGAGTTCATCACCGGCGTAACGCTGCCCAAGCCGATCGGCGGGATGCAGATCTACCGCAAGGTCCGCGACCGCGCGTCCTACGCCTTCGCGACGATCTCGATCGCGACGGTGCTCCAGCCCGACGGCAGCGGTCGCTTCGCCTTCGGCGGCGTCGCGCACAAGCCGTGGCGCGTCGAGGCAGCTGACGCCCGCGCGTCGCAGGGGGCCGCCGCCGTCGCGACCGCCGCGTTCGCCGGTGCCAACCCGACCGCCCAGAACGCCTTCAAGGTGCCGCTCGTCCAACGGACGCTCGCCGCTGTCTTTACGGAAGCGAAAGCCTGACCATGAAGTTCGACACCCCCGCAACCGCCCTCAATCCGATCGACCAGCAAAAGGTCATCGGCCGATCGCATGACCGGATCGACGGCCCGGCCAAGGTCACTGGCACGGCGCCCTATGCCTATGAGCGCAACGGCATGGCGCCGAACGCCGCCTATGGCTGGATCGTCGGCTCCGCCATCGCAACCGGCCGGATCGTCTCGATCGACAGCCGCGACGCGCTTGCCGCCCCCGGCGTGCTGAAGGTCGTGACCTACGAAAACGCCGGCAAGCTCGCCAAGGCCAAGAACCACACCGCCCACATGTTGGCCGGCCCGATGGTCGAACATTACGACCAGGCCGTCGCCCTCGTCGTGGCGGAGACGTTCGAGCAGGCCCGCGACGCCGCCAAGATGGTCCGCGTCCAGTACACACAGGGTACGCCCAAGGGCGATCTCGCCGCGCAAAAGGACAGCGCGATCAAGCCGAAGGGTGGCAAGCCCGACACCGCGGTCGGCGACTTCGCCGGCGCGTTCGCGCGCTCCGCGGTCAAGGTCGATGAGACCTACACCACGCCTGACCACAGCCACGCCATGATGGAGCCGCACGCCACGATCGCATCGTGGACCGGCGACAAGCTGACGCTCTGGACCTCGAACCAGATGATCGACTGGGCGGTCGGCGACATGGCCACCACGCTCATGATCCCGCGCGAGAATGTTCGCGTCGATTCGCCGTTCATCGGCGGCGGCTTCGGCGGCAAGCTCTGGGTCCGCTCCGACGCCGTCATGGCGGCGCTCGGTGCCCGCGCCGTCGGTCGGCCGGTCAAGGTCACGCTGGCCCGTCCGCAGATCATGAACAACACGACGCACCGTCCCGCGACGATCCAGCGCCTGCGGATCGGTGCCGGCAAGGACGGCCGGATCGACGCGATCGCGCATGAGGTCTGGTCCGGCGATCTCGAAGGCGGTTCGCCCGAGACCGCGGCGAACGCGACGCGTCTGCTCTACCGCGGCGAAAACCGCATGACGTCGCACCGTCTTGCCGTGCTCAACCTCGGCGAAGGCAACGCGATGCGCGCCCCCGGCGAGGCGGTCGGCCTGCTTGCACTCGAAGCGGCGATGGACGAGCTGGCCGAGAAGCTGAACATGGATCCGGTCCAGCTCCGCATCGTCAACGATACGCAGTTCGACCCCGAAAAGGGCGAGTCCCGCCCCTTCTCCAGTCGGAAGCTGGTCGAGGCACTCAAGGTGGGCGCGGACCGCTTCGGCTGGTCGAAGCGTAATCCGAAGCCCGGCCAGGTCCGCGACGGCAAGTGGCTGGTCGGCATGGGCATGGCGTCCGCCTTCCGCGACAACGTGACGATGGACTCCGGCGCCCGCGTCGGCGTCGATTCGAAGGGTCTCGTGACCGTCGAAACCGACATGACGGACATCGGCACCGGCACCTACACGATCATCGCGCAGACCGCGGCCGAGATGATGGGCGTCCCGCTCGAAGGCGTCGTCGTCAAGCTAGGCGACAGCCGCTTCCCCGCCTCGGCCGGGTCGGGCGGGCAATGGGGCGCGAACAGTTCGACCGCCGGCGTCTACGCCGCCTGCATGACGCTCCGCACGCAGCTGGCACAAAAGGCCGGGTTCAACGCGGACGCCACCTTCGCGGACGGCAAGATCACCTCGGGCAACCGATCGGTCAGCCTCGGTGAGGCCGCAGGCGCGACCGGAACCGTCGTCACGGACAAGATTGAATTCGGCGACTTGTCCAAGAAGTACGCGCAGGCCACGTTCGGCTCGCACTTCGCCGAGGTCGGTGTCGACATGGCGACCGGCGAGATCCGCGTCCGCCGCATGGGCGGTGCCTTTGCCGCCGGTCGCATCCTCAACCCGAAGTCGGCCCGCAACCAGGTCATCGGTGCGATGGCGATGGGCGTCGGCGCGGCATTGATGGAAGACGCCGTGCCCGATCCGCGCTTCGGCTACTTCGTCAATCACGACATGGCCGAGTACCATGTGCCCGTGCATGCCGACATCCCGAAGCAGGACGTCTTCTTCCTGAGCGAACTCGACGAGAAGTCTTCGCCGATGAAGGCCAAGGGCGTCGGAGAACTCGGCATCTGCGGTGCCGGCGCCGCGATTGCCAACGCGGTCTACAACGCCTGCGGCGTCCGCATCCGCGACTATCCGCTGACGCTCGACAAGGTCATCAAGGGCATGGCCTGAACCGAAACCGGCCGGGCATCGCCCCGGCCGGGCTTCTGCTGACATCTAGCTTCCCCTACGGCACACGTTCGTTGTTGCCTTGAGACGACTGACCTGCAATCGGACCCGACCCGAAACGATTTTGAGGTCGCAATGAAGAAGTTGGTCCAGGTCCTGTGCGTCGTGCTGATCGGTGCCGCCGTAATTTTCGGCTTCCGCTGGTATCGCTACGTCGCGTTCGCCGACAGCCCGTATGACGAGGTCGGCATCGCCCTCAACGGCAAGATGCCCGGCGCGCTCCGCAGCTGGGGCTGCCACAAGCTCCAGGCTCGCTTCACCGGCCAGCTTCCCCCCTATGGCTGCGCAGCCACCGACGGCCGCTCCTGGATGTAATATGCTTCGGCCGGGGATGTTCGAACATCCCCGGCCGTTCTGTTCGACCGCGGCAATCGCGCACGCCCCGTTTGCAAGCGCGCCCCCGTCAGTCCAACGAACAGAAAAAAGGCGGCCTCCGCAGAGACCGCCTTCCCAAACCCATTCAGACCGAACCCGATCAGTTCAACCGGGCGCTACCCAGGCCGGAGATCGTCTGGTCGACCAGCGCCTTGTCCACCCCGGCATCGTGCCGTTCAGAAATCAGCATCGCCGCCGCGGACGCCGCGACACTCGCCGCCTTCGCCCGCACTTCGGCCACTGCGGCACGTTCGGCCGCGTCGATCCGGTCCTCGGCCATCCGCCGACGCCGTTCGATCAGCGTCTCGGCGTCGGCCTGCGCCTTCTCGACGATATCGCGCGCATCGACATGTGCCTGCGCCACGATCGCATCCGCCTCGGACGCCGCCGCGGCTGCCCGCGCCTCATATTCCAGCTTGAGCTTCTCGGCATCGGCGCGCAGCTGCCGCGCCTCGTCGAGCTGCGCGCGGATGCCGACGATCTTGCGGTCGAGCGCGCCGCCGATCGCGGCGGGCACCTTTTTCCATAGCATGATGATGATCAGCACGATCATCGCCAGCGCGACCCACGCCGTGCCGTTCATGCCGAGCGCGGTCGGATCGGCATGCGCCACTTCCGTGCCCTGGGCGAACGTCGCACCGACATGCGTCGGCTCAAGCCCTTCGGCCTGCGTCGGATGTTCCAGGTTGCGGGTCACCGTTGCGGGTGCTTCGATGCTCATAGGGCGTCCTTGAAAATCATGCGGCCAGCGCGGACCGTGCCGCACGGGTCGCATCTTCGGGCGCAACCTGCGCACCCGACAGGCGGAACACGATGTCGCGTGCCGCTTCCGCCGCAACGCTTTCGATCCCGCTCAGCGCGCGATCGGTGACGGCGCGCAGGTCCGCCTCGGCGGCATCGGACTGCGTCGCCAGTTCAGCGTCCGCGGCCTTCACCCGGCCTTCGGCGGCGAGCAGCGCGTCGGCCTTCGCCTTTTCCGTTTCGACGCGGGCGCCGTTACGGGCCGCATCCATCCGCGCGCGATACGCGGCTTCGGTCGCATCGGCGGCGGCGCGGGCGGCGTGGGCGGCGGCAAGGTCGTCCGCGATCTTGCGATCGCGCGCGTCCACCGTGGCCTCGATCTTGGGCACCATGCCGTTGCCGATCGCAAAATAGATGATCGCGAAGATCACGAGCATCCAGAAGATCTGCGATGCGTAGGTCGCTGAGATCTGTGCGATCTGTGGCATCTGGGTATCCTGTCAGGGCGCGGGCGTACGCACGTCGCGTACGCCCTTGCCGGTCATGCGATCAGACGGCGTAAACCAGGACCATCGCGATCACGAACGCCAGCAGGCCGAGCAGCTCGGCTGCGGCGAAACCGATGAACAGGCGACCCTGCTGGCCGTCGGCGGCCGACGGATTGCGCAGCGCGCCCGACAGGAACGCGGCGAAGACGTTACCGACACCGAGGGCGGCGAGGCCCACACCGATGGCAGCAAGACCGGCACCGAGCAGCTTTGCGGCGACTGGATCCATGATAAATTCCCTTTGTTGAAACAGTTACGAGGTGAAACGAAAACTCAGTGAAGATTGACGGCGTCGTTCAGGTACAACGACGTCAGCAGCGCGAACACATAGGCCTGTATCACGCAGACCAGAAGTTCCAGCGCCGAAATGCCGACCATCAGGACGAAACTGGGGCCGCCGACCAGGATACCCCAGCCAAGCCCCGCACCGCTCGAATTGATGATGAACCCGGCGAGCACCTTCAGCAGGATGTGCCCCGCGGTCATTGCCACGAACAGTCGCAGCGCCAGGCTGAACGGCCGCACCATGAACGAGATCAGTTCGATCACGAACATCAGCGGGATCATCAGCTTGGGCGTGCCCGACGGGATGAAAAGCGAGAAGAAGTGGAACCCGTGCCGTGCGAACCCGACGACCAGGACCGTCCCGAACGCCAGCAGCGCCAGCACGCCGGTCACCGTGAAGTGACTGGTCGACGTGAACGGATGCGCGCCGGTGATGCCGATCGGCAACAGGCCCAGGATGTTCGACAGCAGGATGAACATGAACAGCGTGAAGACCAGCGGCACGAACCGCTTGCCCTCCGGCCCGACATTCGTCGCGATCATGCCGTTGATGAAGCCCGTCACGCCTTCGACCGCGGCCTGCCAGCGGCCGGGCACCAGTTCGCGCTTCATGCCGCCCAGCATGAACACCCACAGGCACACCAGAGTGATCACCATCCACAATGCGGAATTGGTGAACGGAAAATGCCAGTTGATCGTGCCGAACAGCGGCTCGACCGTGAACTGGTGCATCGGATCGATCTTGCCGCCTTCTGCCGCCACGTCTCAATCCCTGTTCATGCGACAAGCGCCCGGAAACTACTCCGGACGCTCGTTCGAAATCCGTATGATGTTTCTGAAGGCGACGCCGATCCCGAGGACCATCAGCACCAACAGGCCCCAGGGCGCGGTGTTCAGCCAGCGGTCCAACAACCACCCGACCAACGCGCCGCCGGAAGGTCCCGCGATCAACTCAGCAAGCACGCGGTTTCCCTGGGAATATCCCTTGGTGGAAGGCCGCTCGGTCTTGCCGGTCCTGATCGATTCGGCGTGACGCGCCTGCTTCAATCGCTCGTCGAGCGACGTCAGCCGGTCGTCTCCGCCGGTCGGGTCCTGCCCGGGATCGCCTGCCGCCACGTCGTCACCCTCCCCTAAGAAGCGCGCACGACAATGTCGGCGAGCAGCCCCGCCAAGGCCCGGTCCCTTTAGGAAAGCGACGGAACCAAGTCAACACAGGCCCGCCCCGGCGCGCCCGCCATGGTCCGAACCTGCGCCGCTTGTGGCCTCAGCCGCACACCGCCGGCAACGCGATCGGCCCGGCGCCACGCGTCTGCCAGCTGCCGCCGATGCTGTATTTCTGGCCCGGCGCCACGCGTTTGGCCAGCTGGTCGCATCCGCGTGCGGTCGCCACTTCCTGCACGGTCGCCTTCTGCCGCGCGGCGATATCGGTGTAGATCGCGCGCCGCTTGATGTTCACCGCGTCGACCGCTGACTTCACTGCGCCCGACGGCGACGTCACGAAACCGAGATACCCGTCAGCCTGCTCGCCGACGTCGCCGCTCGCCCGCGCCGCCGCCACCACGCCGTCGTCGCCCTGCGCCAGCGCGACTTGCGCGGTACCCAGCAGGACCACCAGGCCACCGGCCGCCAACCATTTCATCCGTCGCGTCATGTCAGAATACTCCCGGATATTGCTGGTCGAGATTCTGCACGTCCTTGCGAAGGCTGACCACCACCTCCTGCCGGATATTGACGTTCAGGTTGATTTCGATCGGCTTGTCCGGCGCCTTGACCGAAATACAGCCGCCCAGCAGCAGCACCGCTGCACCTGCCAGGCCAATCCCTGTCGAACGTCCTCCCGTCATCATGCCTTGGTTCATCGCACGGGTTTGCTTTCCTTGGGCTGAACGGGGCCGGACCCCGGGAGGGTTTCTGCGGGCGCGGCGTCGCTGGACGGCAACGCCCGCCGGATCAGGCCGCGTGGATCGTTCAGCGATTGCGCACTGTTCAGCAACCCCCGGAACGGCGCCTTGATCACGATATTGAACCGGAACGGCAGGTTGGAAAAGGCCGACAGCAACCCGTTCTTGCGGATCGCCTCGCGCGGCGTCTGGTTCGTCCCGTCGAACACGACCTTGCTGATCAGTTCACCGTCCAGCGCCCCGTCGAGCAGGATCGTGAGGTCGCGATATTTCATCCGCTTCAGCGCATCGAACGCCAGCGATCCGAACATGCCGAGCTTCGCGTTCGATACCTCGCCGACATACGCCAGCGTCCCGCCGCCCGGCCGTACCGCGAGCCGACCGCCGGCGATCCGCCCGCCGCGATCGTCGAAGATCATCGGCATCATCCCGTCGAACGTCCCCGTCACCGCGATATTGTCGAACCCGAACTGCTGCACGAACAGGGCGGCGTCCATTCCCGTGATGCGGAACGTCATGCGCCGCTCCGTCGACCCGCCGAAATCGAGCAGGGTCGGGTCGAGCGTCAGCTCCCCGCCGGAAAACGGCCACCGCCCGCCCTCCACCTGGACGCGCTGATCCGGCAGCAGGCTGTACCGCACCACTCCGTCGGTCACCGCGATGCCGGGGTTGATCTCCGCGACCGTCGCCACCTGCCCCGGCGCGCTGCGCAGGGCGAGCAGATCGTCGAACGTCACCCGCGTCTTCAGGCCCGTCACCGGCCCGAACACGGCGGCCAGGTCCAGCGCGTCGGTGCCGAACGTGCCCGTGCTGGTGACGCCGCGACGCGTCCAGGCGATGTCGCCCTGCCCGGTAACCGTCCCCTTCACGTTCGCCACCACGCCCAGCGTCAGCCGGGTCAGCTGCTCCGGCTGCAACGTCGGCCCGAACGTGATCCCCGGCACCGCCAACCGAGCCGTACCGGCCCCCGTATTCAGATCATGCCGGATCGCCACGTCGGTCACCGCGACGCCCGCTGCCGGGGTCTGCAACCGCCCGCCCGCCACTACGCGATTGTCCGCAAGCGTCAGCTTGAAATTGCGCGATACCAACGGCTTGAACCGCGGATCTGCCAACGTGTCCGAAACCGTCACCGTATCGCCGCCCATCGCCAGCGCGCCACCGATCAGCCGCCAGTTGCCCACCGCATCGCTCAGCCGCAGCGGTACCGCCATGATCTGCCCCGACAGCCCGGCGAACCGCCCGCCCACGCCACCGGTGATGAAATTCCCCGCCAGCCGCTCCGCATCGATCCGCAACGTCCGGTCATCCACCGGCCCGAGCCCCACGGACACCCCGTCCGCGACGAAGTCCGGCCCGGCGATGTCGAACGCCAGCGCCGCCGCGGCGATCCGCACCGGCGATCCGCCCAGCGTGCCGACCAGCACCGGCTGCGCCACCCGTCCGCCGCCGCCGACCCGCCCGTTCGCCCCGCGGAACAGCATCCCGATCCCCGCCGGACACGCCGTCAACCGCGTCCGCCCGACCGACAGCCCGGACAGCCGAAGCCGATCGAACGTCACCGGCACGCACCCCGGGTTCACCACGAACGACCCGCCGTGCCCCAGCCGTCCCGCAACCGGCATCACCAGCCCGCTCATCGTCCCGCTCGCGACCGGCCCGTCCATCGTCGCAACCGTATCGAACCGCGTCGCACCCGGCGCAACGCTGAACCGCACCGGCGTCAGGTTCAGCGCCGCGCCCGCCAAACGATAGGGCGCGATCCGCATGCTCCCCGTGATCGGCGCATCGATCCCCGCCTGACGCAGCGTCGAATCGACGGTCGGCAGTCCACCACCCGCCAGCGCCAGCCGCCCATCGATTTGCGTCCCGCCGCGCGCCGTATCAACGGTCAGCCCCGAACCATCCGCAATCGTCAGCCGCGCGCCGCTGTCCGACGTCGCCGCTAACGCGCCGATCCGCAGCTGCGCGCCCTCCCGCCCCTGCGCGAAATCGATCGTACCGCTCGCCTGGAACGCCGACACCGCCCGCGTCGCAGCCGCGCTCATCGCCGCCACCACGGGCGCCAGCGGGGTCCCGCCCGCCGACCGCCCGGCGCTGACGATCGCCCCACGCGTCGCGGCATCGACCGCGGCCCCGGTCACCTTCGCATCGCCGGTCACCTGCAACGCCGGCCCGGTCCGGTACCGCCCGTCGAATCGGATCCGCCGCGCGGTCAACCCCGTCGTCACGCCGTCCTGCGCCGCCAGCGCGATCGTGCCCTGCGTGCCATTCGCTGTGCCGTCGAACCCCGCTCTCCCCTTCAAACGCACCACCCGGTTCGCGCCCGACCGCACGCCCGCCACATCGACGAACGCGCCGCCGGTCCAGCGGTCGAGCGCCGCACTCAACGCCAGGTCGATCGTCGCCGCCGGCCGGGTCAGCGCCAGCCGGTCGCCGCACGTCACCGCATCCGCCGCCACCGGCCCGTCGAGCAGCGGTCGGCGCTCCGCGATCGCCAGGTCGACCGTCCCACGCCCGTTCCGCACCCGGCATCCGCCGAACCGCAGGTCGGGCGCCGCCACCGCCATCTGCCCGCTGAACCCGTCCGACAGCCGCCCCGACCCGTCCACCGCCAGCCCGACGACGCCACCCGCCGTCTCCAACCGCAACGACGCATCGGACAACGCCACGCGCAGGTCGGGCAGGCTGAACGGCGCCCCCGTCGGCGCGGGTAGCAACCGGTCCACCTCGCCCAGCGTCACGCGACCATCCACCAGCTTGCCGCGCAACCGCACGCCGCTCGCTGAAACCGCCGCCAGATACGCCCCGGACCAGCCATAGCCGATCGTCACGTCGGCCCGCTTCGCGGTCAGGTCCGGCCGCGCCGGATCGCCGATCACGACATTCTCCAGGCGCTGGCTGCCGACCCCGAACCGCGTGATGTCGTAGGTCGCCCTCACCCCACGCCCCGCCAGTTCGGCATCGATATAGTGCGCCGCGACCTCGGTCCGCTGCGTCCAGAGCCCGACCACCGCCAGCGTCGCTACACCCGACGCCGCCGCCACGGCGATTCGGACGCGGCTGCGTCGGCGGGCGGGTACGGCGTCCATCTATCGGAGTTACCCGCCGGATGATGAACGGTTCCACTCGAAACACGCCGCGCGCGTGCTTTTTCCGCACGGCAGATCGCGGATGCCAACCCTGCGATCCCACGCTACACCGTCGCGATGATCGCTCCTGCCGACGATGCCTCCGGCCACCGCGCCCGCCTGCGCAGCCGCCTGCTGGAAGGCGGGCCGGAGGCGTTCCTCGATCACGAACTCGTCGAATATCTCCTCGCGCTTGCCATCCCGCCGCGACACGAAACCGCTCGCCCGCACCCTGCTCGCCGAATTCGGCAGCATCGGCGCACTGCTCGGCGCCGATCCGGTGACCCTGTCAAAGGTCGACGGCCTGAGCGAAGGCGCGGTCGCCGCGATCAAGATCGCCGAGGCATCCGCACTCCGCCTGCTCCGCTCGCCGATCGCCAACCGGCCGGTCCTGTCCAACTGGCAGGCGCTGCTCGACTATCTCCACGCCGACATGGCCCACCGCGCCACGGAACGCGTCCGCGTGCTGCACCTCGACACCCGCAACAAGCTGATCCGCGACGAACTCGTGTCGGAAGGTTCGATCGACCAGGCCGCCGTCCATGTGCGTGAGGTCGTGAAGCGCGCGCTCGAACTCAACTCCGCGGCGATCATCCTCGTCCACAACCATCCGAGCGGCGACCCGAAGCCCAGCCGCGCCGACATCTCGCTCACCCGCGACATCGTCGACGCCTGCCGCCCGCTAGGCCTGTCGGTTCACGATCACATCATCATCGGCAACACCGGCCACGCCAGCTTCAAGGCGCTCGGCCTGATCTGACCCGGCATAAAAGCGGCGACGTGCAGGCAACTCCGCCCCCGCCCGCGGGTTTGGCGGACAGAGGAGACGATCATGACGGACGAACCGAAAAAGGGCGACAAGGTCAGCTGGAACAGCTCGGGCGGCGAAGCGCACGGCAAGGTCGTGAAAAAGGTCACGAGCGAAACCGAGATCAAGGGTCACAAGGTCGCCGCGACCAAGGAAGACCCGCAGTTCATCGTCGAAACTGACAAGGGCAAACAAGCCGCGCACAAGCCGGACGCACTCCACAAGGACTGACTGATCCGGTAGGGACGCTGGACACCTGACTTGCCTTGGCTCCGCGGATGCAGGAGTATGCGATGAGCGGTACGGACATCATGACCCATTCGTCGGTGCAACTGCATCCCGATCCGTCCCGCACCGTCCTGCGCCCGTTCGACGTGGGCGATCCGGACGGGTTCGGCGATCCCGATCGGTCGCGGGCCCAGCGGATCGTCGATCACATCCTGCGGCTCGACGAGGATGAACGCCGCATCGAACTCGATCGCGTCCTGGCGTCGCTCCACAGCCGCCACATGGGGGTCGAGGACGTCCTGTTCCGCCGGTTCGAGGAAATCTCCGGCCTGACGATCGACCGCGCCGCCACGCCGCGCGACACCGCCCTGCTGATTGGCGCCTATTTCAGCGAGGAATATTCGTTCGAGGCGGCCGCGCTGTTTAACCCCAGCGTGATCCTCCACCCCGATCAGTCCGGCCTGCCGGACAACACGATCCGCTTCGTCCTGTCGCTGCGCGGGATCGGGGAGGGGCATGTCTCCTCGGTCACGTTCCGCACCGGCACATGGGCGCCGGGCGGGGAGGTCGTGATCGATCCGCCCCGTCCGACCGTGGTGTCGCCGCGCATCGAATCGATCGATGGCGACATCGCCAACGGGGCGGTCTGCTTCCGCTGGCCCGACGGCACCGATCCGTCCGAACGCGTGCTGTTCCCCATCACCCCGTCGCAACGCCAAGGGATCGAGGATCTCCGCCTGGTCCGCTTCACCGACGACGACGGCAGCGTCCAGATCCTCGGCACCTACACCGCGTTCAACGGGGCGTCCGCGCGCTCGGAAATGTTGAGCAGCGACGGGACCGAGATGTTTGAGATCCGCCCGCTCAACGGGTCCGCCGGCGTGGCCAAGGGCATGGCGCTGTTCCCGCGCAAGATCGACGGCCGCTACGTCATGCTTGGGCGACAGGACAACGCCAACATCTGGCTGCTGACCTCCGACAACCTGTATCACTGGGAGGGCGGCCAAAAGATCATCACCCCGGAAAATCCCTGGGAATATATCCAGATGGGCAATTGCGGCTCACCGATCGAACTGGACGAGGGCTGGCTCGTCCTGACCCACGGCGTCGGCACGGTGCGGACCTATTGCATCGGCGCCTGCCTGCTCGACCGCCACGACCCGACGCGCGTGATCGGGCGCATGCGCCTCCCGCTCGTCCACCCCAGCCCCAAGGAACGCGACGGCTACGTGCCCAACGTCGTCTACAGCTGCGGCGCGCTGGTCCATGACCGCACCCTGCTGCTGCCTTACGGCGTGTCCGACAACTTCGCGACCTTCGCCACGGTCCCGATCGACGACCTGCTCGCAACCATGATCTAGTGGTGCTTCGGACGATGTGTTTCACGCCACCGGCGGCCGCATCATTTCAATGTTCGACGATCGCAGCCTAGGAAGCTGATGGCTTCCCGACATCGCTCGGAGGGTGTTTCTATCCCGCTCGGGATGCAGAGTTCTCATGTGGTATGAGCGAGGCCTCCGGCGAAAAGGCTCGCTATACCGACGGCACAGATGCGCCTAAGGGGACTAAGCCAAAAATATTGAACCACATTGGAAACAAGTGGGGAGCTTCTGTTGCTCGGCGCCCCCCGTACCGCCGGTGTCCGCTTCTGTTGCCCGGTGCGGCCCCAACCGCGCTTTTGTCTGTTTAACTTCGTCCGTTAGGACTTAGTTACGCAGCAATCGCGAGTGCCTCGTTGTCGTTAGCACTTGTGGTTGTGATCGGTTTTACGGCTCAATCAGGCCGGGCAAAAATATCGTCTTTCAACACACGTCGATCCTAGTTCGGCCCCGTCACAATCGGCGCCGCCCGTCTAGGGTCGGGTGCGCCGATGATGGTGGAGCCGCCGGGTACTGCCCCCGGGTCCGCTGCGTCTATGTCACGACATCATTTATCACCATAGCCGGGCGAACCCGGCACCGGAGATATAGGAGGGTGCGCAACAGTTCGCAACATGTCGGTCACACGACGGGCGGGCGACCGTTGCGCAGGGCGTCGCGGATCTCGCGGAGCAGCAGGATCTCAGTCGATTCGACCACGACCGCGGGCTGTTCCGGCGCCTTCGGGATCGCGCGGTTGACGGCGCGCACGACCAGGAAGATCACGAACGCGACGAGCAGGAAATTGACGGCGACGGTCAGGAACTCGCCGTAACCGAGCAGCGGCACACCGGCTTTCTTGAGCGCGGCATAGTCGTCCAGCGATCCGGTATAGTCGGCGGGCACGGCACCCATCTTGAGGAAATAGCTGCTGAAATCCAGCCCGCCGAAGATGCGGCCGATGACCGGCATGATGATGTCGTCGGTCAGCGACGTGACGATCCGGCCGAACGCGGCGCCGATGATCACGGCGACCGCCAGATCGAGCACGTTGCCACGGCTGACGAACGCCTTGAATTCGGTAAGCATCGACGGTCTCCCTGTTTCGCCCGTGATCTGGCATCGGCGGTACTGCGCGGGCAAGCAGTTATTGCGGGCCGGCGGGGCGCACGGTAGACCGCCGTCCGAGACCTCCGAGGGGAACATCATGCCGCATCCGACCCGTCGCCGCATCCGGTTGCTCGTTCCGTTCGCCGCACTGCTGCTGTCCGCGTGCGGCGTGAACAGTGTGCCGACCGCGGAGGAGACCGCCAAGGCGCGCTGGGCGGATGTGCAGAACGAATATCAGCGGCGCGCTGACCTGATCCCCAACATGGTCGCCACGGTGAAGGGTTATGCCACGCAGGAAAAGGACGTGCTGACCCAGGTGACGCAGGCGCGCGCGAACGCGACGGCGATCAACGTGCGGACCGACGACCCGGAATCGCTGAAGCGGTTCGGCGCGGCGCAGGGCGAGCTGTCCGCCGCACTCGGCCGGCTGATGTCAGTGACGGAGAATTATCCGGACCTGAAGTCGAACGCGAATTTCCTGGCGTTGCAGGCGACGCTGGAGGGGACCGAGAACCAGATCCGCATCGCGCGGCGCGATTATAACGAGGCGGTGCAGGCGTATAATACGCGCATCCGGACCTTCCCCGACGCGATCGGCGCGAAGATCTTCTACGGCGCGAAGCCGATGACGCCGTTCGAGGCGACGACGCCGGGCGCGCAGACCGCGCCGACCATCGATTTCTCGCCGAAACCGGCGTGATGCGCGCGTGGCGGGCGGTGCCGGCGCTGCTGGTCGCGCTGGCCCCCCTGCCCGCGGTCGCGCAGACCTTTCCGAAGTTCACGGGGCTGGTGGTCGACCAGGCGAACGTGATCCCGCCGGCGGACGAGGCGGCGCTGACCGCCAAGCTGCAGGCGTTGCAGAAGGATACCGGGCGGCAGCTAGTCGTCGCGACGATCGCGGACCTGCAGGGGTATAGTGGCGAGGATTATGGCTACCGGCTCGGGCGCGCCTGGGGCGTCGGGCTCGGCAAGATCGACAATGGCGCGATCCTGTTCGTGGCGCCCAACGGCGCGGCGGGGAAGCGGGTCGTGCGGGTGGAGGTCGGTTACGGCCTGACCCCGGTGCTGACCGATACATTTTCCAGCATCGTTGTGAACACGGTGATCCTGCCGCGGTTCAAGGCTGGCGACATTCCGGGTGGGCTGACGGCGGGCACGGACGCGCTGATCGCCCAGTTGCGGCTGCCCGATGCGGCGGCGCAGGCCAAGGCGGAAGCGGCGGCGAAGGAGTATGACGCGGAGCATAAGAGCGGCGGCGGGATCCCGGTGGAGATGATCTTCGTCGGGCTGGTGCTGCTGTTCGTGCTGCTATCGATGATGCGCGGGCGCGGCGGTGGTGGCGGGCGGCGGCATCGTGGCGGCGGGATGCCGGTGATCCTGTGGGGACCGGGGCTCGGCGGTGGTTTCGGTGGCAGCGGTTTTGGCGGCGGCGGGGACAGCGGTGGTTCGTCCGGCGGGGGCTGGATGGGCGGCGGGTTCACGGGCGGCGGCGGCGGATCGTTCGGCGGCGGCGGGGCATCGGGGCAATGGTGATGTTCGCCCTCTCCGCGGCCGACAGCGCGCGGATCACGCAGGCGGTGACTACCGCGGAGGCGGCGACGGACGGCGAGATCGTGCCGATCGTCGCGGCGCGGTCGGACAGTTACGGCGATGTCGTGCTGCACTGGGCGTTGCTCGGTGCGCTGGTGGCGATGGCGGTCGCGGCGGTTCGCCCTGCCCTGCTCGACGCGATCGACGCGCTGTTCCGCGGCGGCTGGTCGATCGAGGCGGCGCCTCGGCTGACGATCCTGCTGTTTCTGGTGGTCGCGTTGTTCCTGGTCCTGCGGTTTGTGATCGGTCTGCCGGCGCTGCGTTATGCGGTAACGCCAGGCGCGACCAAGGCGCGGCGCGTGCGGCGGCGGGCGGTCGACCTGTTCCGTGTCGGGGTGCAGACCCATACCGCCAACCGCAACGGCGTGCTGCTCTACCTCTCGCTGGCCGAGCGGCGGGCGGAGATCGTCGCGGATGCGGCGGTCCACGCGGTGGTGCCGAACGAGCGCTGGGGCGATATCCTTTCCGCGCTGCTCGAGGAGGTCAGCGCGGGCCGCGCCGCCGATGGCATGGTCGCGGCGATCGAGGCGGTCGGCGAAACGCTGGCGACGCACTTCCCGCATTCCGCGCGCGATGCGCCCGAACTCCCGGACAGGTTGATCCAGCTATGACCGATGCACCCGTCGAGACGATGTGGGAGGGGCGTTACATCGTCGTCCGGCGGAGCGGGCCGTGGGAATATGTCGGGCGGGCACGTGGGATCGGCGCGGCGGTGATCGTGGCGATCGACGACGGGCATGTCCTGCTGGTCGAACAATATCGCGTGCCGTTGCAGGCGCGCTGCCTGGAACTGCCGGCCGGGCTGGTCGGGGACGAGAGCGAGGGCGAGCCGGTCGAGGTCGCCGCGGCGCGTGAGCTTGAAGAGGAGACCGGGTACCGGCCCCAGCATGTCGAGGCGCTCGGGCGGTTCGCGTCGTCGCCGGGGATGGTGTCCGAAACCTTCATGCTGGTGCGCGCGACCGGGCTGGTCCGGGTGTCGAACGGTGGCGGCGTGGCGGGCGAGGATATCGTGGTGCACCGCGTGCCGCTTGGCGAGATCGCGGCGTTCGTCGAGGACGCGCGGGCGGCGGGGATGGTCATCGACGTGAAGCTGTTGCTGCTGCTCGGCGGGGGCATGCTCGCGGGCTGACGGAACGACGCGGGCTGCGCTGCGTCCTGACAGGACATGACGCAGATCAAGTTCACCCGCCCTGCCCGCCTGTTGGCCGGTGTTTCGATCGTCGCGGCGGCGGGCGTGGTGGCGGTCGGGGCATTCCCGTGGGGGGTGTTGCGCGGGCCGATCGAGCAGCGCCTGTCCGCGCGGGTCGGGCGACCGGTGACAATCGGCGGGATCGACCGGGTCGACGCGTTCGGTTTTTCGCCGACCGTGCGGATCCGGGATGTGCGGGTTCCGCAGCCGGGCTGGGCCGGGCGCGGCGACATGCTACGCGTCGCGGAGGCGACGGTGCGGTTTCCGATCGGGCCGCTGATCCGCGGCAAGCTGTTGCCGACGGCGGTCGATGTGGCGGGTTTGCGGCTGGTGGCGGTGCGCGATGGGCGTGGGTGCTGGAACTTGGATGGCGGCGGTTCTGCGGGCGACGATAGCGGCGATATTCCGCGCATCCGGCAGTTGCGGGTTCGGGACAGCGAGGTGCGGATCGTCGATGCGCGGCGGCGGCTGGATCTGGAGGCGAACCTGTCGGCCGATGCACGGTCCGGGGTGCGGATCGCGGGACGTGGGACGTTGCGCGGTGGAGCGGTGCGGGTCGTGGCAACGGGCGGTGCGCTGAACGATCTCGATCCGGATGCGCGCTATCCGTTTGGACTGTCCGTGGCGTCGCCGGCGGTGACGCTCGAAGCCCGCGGCGTGATGGATCATCCGCTGGACGTGGCGCATCTTGCGGCGCGGGTGACGTCGCGCGGGGATGACCTGAAGTCGCTCGATGCGATCGTCCAGGCGGGCATTCCCGCCACGCAGGACTATGTGCTGCGCGCCGATGTACGACGTGACGGATCGACCTGGGCCTTTCGGCGGATGGTCGGGACGCTCGGCCATTCCGACGTGGCAGGTACGCTGACGGTGTCGAAGCACGCGGGGCGGAGTTTTCTCGATGCGACGGTGCGGTCGCGGCGGTTCGATTTCGACGATCTGGCGTCGGATGCCGCGCAAGCCCGGGCGGCGGCGCGGGAGCGCGTGACGGGCCGGCGGGTGCTGCCCAATACGCCTATTGGGCTCGACAAGCTGGCCCACACCGACGGGCGGCTACGGTTCGTGGCGGACCGGCTGGTGATGCCGCCGGGGAGCCGCTTCCGGAGCTTGTCCGCGACGCTCACGCTCGATCGGCAGCGGCTGGTGGTAGCACCTTTGCGGGTGGGCATGACGCATGGGGCGCTCGACGGGAGCATCGCGGTCGACCACCGGGCGGGCGGCGATCCGCGGCTCGCGATGCGGCTGGCCATGCGCGGCGCGCGGATCGAGGAGGTGCTGACCACGGTGGCGGAGGCGTCGGGGCCGCTGGAGGGGCGGATCGCGCTCGACGGCAGCGGCTCGACGCTCAGGTCCGCGCTGGGGCGGTCGTCGGGGACGATCGGACTGGTCGCGCGCGAAGGCCGGGTCGCGCGGACGCTCGCGACGCTGGCGGCGGGGGACCTGCTGCGCGGTGCGGTGCTGGCGATCGATGGCGATGGTGCGACCGTGCCGATCCGGTGTCTGATCGGGCGGTTCACGGTGCGCGGCGGACGGATGTCGCCAGCGCCGGTGCTGATCGATACACCGGTCATGCGCGCCGATGCGCGGGGCAGCGTAGACCTGGCGACGGAGCGGCTGGCGCTGATGTTCGATGGGCGGTCGAAGCGGCCGGACCTAATCCAGTCCGCGGCGCCCGTGCGGGTGTCCGGCACGCTCGCCGATCCGAAGCTCGACGTCACCCCGCCTGATCCGGTCGGCCACAGGCGCGGCCTGCTGAGCAAGATCGGCATGGTCCTAAAAACAATCCGGACCCGCGGTGACGAGGGGCGTGGCGTTCGCGCGCCGGATGCGGACTGCTCGCATCTTGAACGGCTCGCGCTGCGTTGACCTGAAAACCACTAAATTCGCTTTGACCGTTTCCCCGCGGTCAAAACGAAAAATTCATTTTGTCACAATCATCCGACCGGAATTGGTAGGAAGCCCCAGATCGCTCCGGGGCTTCCATGGGATCAGCCTTCCTGGCCGCCGCCGATGCCGTCGTGGTTGTCGCCATACCACCAATCCCAGATGCCCCACTTGAGCTGTGCTGGCTTCTTCATCGCAAATTCCCCTGAACTGTCGTGCGACCGACTCGCAACGACAGAGAGGAATTTACTGGTTCGACAATATGGTTACCAACAAATTAACCAATTAAGCCGCCGTGCGCCGCCGTTCCTTAAGCAGCAGGCGGCTGAGCGCGCCAAACTTCATCGGCCGACCGGTCAGATAGCCTTGCACGAGGTCGCACCCCATGACGCGCAAGGCCCGCAGCGTTTCCTCGCGCTCCACGCCCTCGGCGACGACGCTCTGGCCGAGCGAGTGCGCCATCTGGATCGTTGATCGCACCATCACCGCATCGCTCCGGCTGTGATCGATTGCGTCGATGAAGCTACGATCGATCTTGATCTCGGTGGCCGGGATCGTCCGCAGATTTTCGAGATTCGAATAGCCCGTCCCGTAATCGTCGATCGAAAGCACGACGCCGATCAGCCGCAACCGGTTCAACACGGCGATCGAGTGCGCGCTGTTCGCCACGGCGACTGTTTCGGTAATCTCGAGCGTCAGCAGGTTGGATGCCAGACCATGCTCGGTCAGGATCGACGATACGCGCACGACGAGCTCGGGATCGTCCAGCAGTCGCGCGGACAGGTTGACCGCGATCCCGAAACTAATTCCGTGGCTGTTGATCGCCGCCGCCGCGCGGATGGCGGTTTCGAGGACGTGATAGGTGAGCTTGCCAATCCGGTTCTGCTGCTCTGCCATGGGGATAAAATCGACCGGACTGATCGGTCCCTTCTCCGGATGGCTCCATCGGACCAGCGCTTCACTCCCCACGATGCGACCGGACGAGAGGTCGATCTTAGGCTGATAGGCGACCCAGATCTCGCCGGAGTCGATCGCGGCATCAAGTCGACCGAGCAAGGACAGGCGCCACGCGGAGTCGTCTTCCTGCTCGGGCTCGTGCAGCTTCCAGTGCAGACCGGCGTCCGCGGCGGCGTCGGCTGCCATCAGGGCGCCGCCCAGCCGGTTGAACGGCGACGAGACCGGATCGGACGCCAGACCGAATGTGATGGCCAGATCGAACCGACGATCGTCGATCGAGATCGGATTGCGGAACAGGGCGTGGAGCGCATCGAACTGGTCCGACGTGAACGAAACCGTTTCGCACGGCATCAGCCAAGCGAAAATGCCCTCGTCGCCCTGATAGATCGTTGCCCCGCCGCTGCCAAGTGCAAGGCGGCGCGCAATCTGTTCGACCAATGCGCGTTCCTTCTCTTCCGGCAGAGTCGCTGAAATCTCCGGGAAGTTCCGAATGCGCGCGGCCACCAGCGCCACGTCTGGCGCGTTGTCGACGGCTCGCAACGCATTCAGATTGGGCAGGCCGGAGACCACGTTGACGACCGACCGGCGACGGGCCGCCTCGCGATAGGCGAACCAAAGCGACGTGCCACCGATGGCCGCCAGCAGCGCCAGTGTCGGCACGATCTCCACAAAGATCAGTTCGCGATCGAGCATGAAGGGTGCGGCGACAGCGGCGATTGTCCCCAAAATGTAGACGATGACTAGAAAGCGCCGCCGTCGGATTAAGGACGCCATGAACGCAACGATGAGCGCAGCGCCAAGCGGGACGAACCAGGGAATGTCGGTCGCCGATCCGTTACGCAGCGTCTCCGCGCCGAGCACATGAAGGATGACGCCGGAAACCAAACCGATGTTCGGGACTAGGAAATTGTTCCCGGCCCGTGCGGAGGTCAGGCCGACAACGACGTCCCGTCCCGCGATGGCCCGTGTAGGCACCACCCCGGACAGCACGTCTTGTGCATTGAGGATCGGTATGGAGGACAGGTTAGTCGCGTAATCGATCGGATACTGGCTTCCCGCTGAGCCCTCCCGATTTGCCAGGAGAGCCGAGAAGGATGGGGTTACGCCCATGTCGCTCTTCATGGCGTAGGGCAGACGGCGGACCGTCCCTTCGGCATCAAAATTCAGATTGATGCTTGATACGCTAGCAACCGGCTTGAACATAAGCGCGGGTGCGAAATAGGCGCGCACTCTAGTGATCGGATCGATCGTGAACCCGACGGGCAGGATGATCGGTGCTTTCGACCGTCGCATGGCACTGACTAGCAAAGCGTCGTCCACGGGATCAGACAGCGTCGTAAAGTTAACGCTGATAAAAATGCGTCGGACCCCGTCCGCGTTCAGGCGGTCGATCAGGGTTGCGTAGAACCGCCGCGGCAAAGGCCATTGTTGTGCCGCGCTCATCGTCCGGTCGTCGATCGCCACGACGACGATCTGCCCCGAGACCGGATGGTCCCGGACGCGATCGCGAAGGAACCGGAGCATATGTTCGAGTGGTGCGCCGGCCTGCAACAGGCCGAACAGGATAGCTCCCAGCGCAATCCAGAACAGCGGTCGCCGTTGAAACACACGCGGCCTTTCGCGGTTGCGCCGGCGAGGACGCGAAATGGATGCCGGGCTCATGCGGTACCGATGCCTGATATTGGTTATCAAACCATCAATAGACGAGGGTCGAAACGGGGTCGAAACGATCGTTCGCTTCTTATTTGAACGGTTGACTAGAAGCCTGCCTGCGTTGAGCCGCGCTCTGGCTTCGGATCGCGGCAAATTCCGAGTCCGCGCGCCAGTCAGGCCAGCGTGTGTCGTTTGACAGATTCGCAGCGATCGTCCTGACCAATTCGGTGTCGGCGGCGGCACCGCGCAGGTCCCACTTGGCATCCCACGCGTCGCAGGTCTGGTGGTAGCATTTCATATAGTCGCGCAGCCAGGCGTCGCCGGCCGCGCGGCCGCCCGCGACGAGGTCCGGCCCGCCGCCGAGCGCCATCAGCAGCAGCGTCGGCACGCCGCGCCTGGCGAGCGAGAAATGGTCGGCGCGGTAGAATAGCCCGCGTTCGGGAAGGGACTCGGGCGTCACGCGGCGGCCCTGCGCGTTGGCGGCGCGGGCGAGGTCGTCCTCCAGTTGGTTCTGACCCTGCCCCACCAGGATGACGTCGCGCGCCGGCCCCGCGGTCTGCAGGACGTCGAGCGTTAGGTTCGCGACGGTGCGATCGATCGGGTAGATCGGGTCGGTCGCATAGGTTTCGGAGCCGAGCAGGCCGCGCTCCTCGCCGCTCCAGAGCGCGAACACCAGGCTGCGCGCGGGTTTCGGCCCGGCCGCGAAACCGCGCGCGAGTTCGAGCACGCCGGCGACGCCGAGCGCATCGTCGTTGGCGCCCGGCCGGACGGTGCGGCCCTGCGCGTCGGGCGTACCCTTGCCGTACGCGTCCCAATGCGCGCCGATCATGACTGTTTCGTCCGGTCGCCTGGTGCCGGGGATGCGGGCCAGCACGTTGCGGCTTTCGACGCGTTCCTGCTTGACGGACAGGTTGGCGCTGAACGTCAGCGCCCGCATCGGCACCGGGCGGAACGTGCGGCTGCGCGCTCGGACGCGTTCGGCGGCGAGGTCGAGCCCGGCGCGGGCGAACAAAGCGGTGGCGGCATCGCCCGAGAGCCAGCCCTGCAACGGCACGCGCGCGTTCGGATCGGTGCGGATGATGTCGTAATTCTCCCCGCCCGGCGCGGTGACAGTGTCCCAGCCATAGCCGGCGCCGGCGGTGTCGTGGACGATCAGGGCGGCGATCGCCCCGCGGCGGGCGGCCTCCTCGTACTTGTACGTCCAGCGGCCATAATAGGTCATGCGGCGGTCGCCGAACTTGCCCTTGGCGTCGTCGCCCGCCACGGCCTCGAAATCGGGGTCGTTGACGAGGAACACCGCGACCTTGCCCTTCAGGTCGACGCCCTTGAAATCGTCCCACTGGCGCTCCGGCGCGGACACGCCGTAGCCCACGAACACCATCGGGGCCTTGTCGATCGCGACACGGTCGACCGGGCGGACCGTGCTGACATAGATGTCGCGGCCGCGGACCAGCGGTTGGCCCGCGACCGCGATCGTGCCGCCGGGCGCGACCTGCGTGCGGACGAGCGGCACGGGTTGTGTCCAGCTGCCGCCGCGGCCGCCGGGTTGCAGGCCCATCGCCTTGAACTGGCCGACCAGCCAGTCGACCGTGCGCGTTTCGCCGGGGGTGCCGGGTGCGCGGCCCTCGAACGCGTCGGACGCGAGCACCTTGACCGAGGCGGACATCCGTTCGGGCGAGATCGCGGGTGCGGCAGCGGCCCCTGTCGCAAGCATCGCCGCCAGCGCGACGCCGCAGCGCCATCCAGATCCGATCATGTTCGTTCCTCCCGGTCAGTCTCCACCGTCGGTAGCGTGGCGGAGGCCCATCGCGCCAGTCCGGATCGGACGAGCGGAGGAGGCTGACAGGCGCATTCGTTCCCGCTATGGTCCTCCGTAATGTCCGCCGACGATCTCTTTGCCGCAGCGCCCGCCACCGGTTCGGGCGATTATGACGCGTCGTCGATCGAGGTGCTGGAGGGGCTGGAACCGGTTCGCCGCCGGCCCGGCATGTATATCGGCGGGACGGACGAGCGCGCGTTCCACCATCTGGCGGCCGAGGTCCTCGACAATGCGATGGACGAGGCGGTGGCGGGGCACGCCAACCGTATCGACATGGCGCTGGGTGCCGGCAACCGGCTGACCATCGTCGACAATGGCCGCGGCATCCCGGTCGATCCGCACCCGAAATTCCCCGGCAAGTCCGCGCTCGAGGTGATCCTGACCACGCTCCATTCGGGCGGCAAGTTCAGCGACAAGGCCTATGCGACGTCGGGCGGGCTGCACGGCGTCGGCGTGTCGGTGGTGAACGCGCTGTCGTCCGATACGGTGATCGAGGTCGCGCGCAACCGGGCGCTGTACCGCCAGAGCTTCTCGCGCGGCCTGCCGACGAGCGAGCTGATCGAGGTCGGCGGCGCGCCCAACCGCCGCGGAACCAGCGTGGCGTTCACGCCCGACACGGAGATCTTCGGCGAGGCGGCGGGGTTCAAGCCGGCGCGGCTGTACCGGCTCGCGCGGTCGAAGGCGTATCTCTATGCGGGCGTCGAGATACGCTGGCGCTGCGACCCCGCGCTGCTGACCGACGAGACGCCGGCGGAGGCTGTGTTCCAGTTTCCGGGCGGGCTGTCCGACTATCTGGCCGAACAGCTCGGCGACCGCGAGACCGCGACGACCAGTTTCTTTGCGGGCAAGCAGGATTTTCCCGGCACCGCTGGGCGCATCGAGTGGGCGGTCGCGTGGCCTTTGTGGTCGGAGGGGTCGTACACCTATTACTGCAACACGATCCCGACGCCCGATGGCGGGACTCACGAGCAGGGCCTGCGCGCGGCGCTGACCAAGGGGATCCGCGCGTTCGGGGCGCTGGTCGGGCAGAAGAAGGCGACCGAGATCCAGGCGGAGGACATCGCGGTCGGCTGCGAGCTGATGCTGTCGGTCTTCATCCGCGATCCGCAGTTCCAGAGCCAGACGAAGGACCGGCTGACCAGCCCGGAGGCCGCGCGACTTGTCGAGAATGCGGTGCGCGACCATTTCGACCATTATCTGACCGACGACATGGCGCGCGGCCGTGCGCTGCTCGGCTTCGTGCTCGACCGGATGGACGACCGGCTGCGCCGCAAGGCGGAGCGCGAGGTGAAGCGCAAGACGGCGACGTCGAAACGCTCGCTCCGCCTGCCCGGCAAGCTGACCGATTGCGCGTCGGACAGCCCCGCCGGCACCGAATTGTTCATCGTGGAAGGCGACAGCGCGGGCGGTTCGGCCAAGCAGGCGCGCGACCGCAAGACGCAGGCGGTGCTGCCGATCCGCGGCAAGATCCTGAACGTCGCCTCCGCGAACCGTGCCAAGATCGGCGCGAACAGCGAGATCGGCGACCTGATCCAGGCGCTCGGTTGCGGCACGGGCAAGACGTGCGACCCGACGCTGCTGCGTTACGAGCGGATCGTGATCATGACCGACGCCGACGTCGACGGCGCGCATATCGCGACACTGCTGATGACGTTCTTCTTCCAGGAGATGCCGGATCTGGTGCGGCGCGGCCATCTGCACCTGGCGCAGCCGCCGCTGTACCGGCTGACCGCGGGCGGCAAGTCCGCCTATGCGCGCGACGATGCGCACCGTGCGGTGCTGGAGAAGGGCAAGGATTTCCGGGGGAAGAAGGTCGACGTCTCGCGCTTCAAGGGCCTCGGCGAGATGAACCCGCAGCAGCTCCGCGAGACGACGATGGACCCGAAGAGCCGGTCGATGTTGAAAATCGTGCTGCCGGCGGATTATGAGGAGCGGTCCGCGGTGCGCGACCTGGTCGATCGGTTGATGGGCAAGCATGCCGAGCACCGCTTCGCATTCATCCAGGCGAACGCCGCGAAGCTGGACGAAGACGCGATCGATGCGTGAGGCCGGGGTCGCGCCCCGACACCGAAGTGTCACACTGGACGCGCGCTGCGGCTGCACTATATACCGTTCGGTATGAATAGCTTGTCCAAGATCTCGATCTGCAAGGGTCGCCCGCGCGAATTCGATCTCGAAACCGCGCTGGCGGCCGCGCTCCGCGTGTTCTGGAAGAACGGCTATGAAGCCGCGTCGATGGCCGAACTGACGGCAGCGATGGGGATCACCAAGCCGAGTCTGTATGCCGCGTTCGGCAACAAGGAGGCGCTGTTCCACAAGGCGCTCGACCTCTACGAGCGCGAGAAGCTGGCCTACATGACCTCCGCGGTCGAAGCGCCGACCGCGCGTGCGGTGGCCGAGCGGCTGTTGCACGGCGCGTTGCAGATGCAGACGAGCACTTGCGACCCCAAGGGCTGCCTGGGCGTCATCAGCACCGCGGCCTGCGGAGTCGAGGCCGAACCGATCAAGGCGGAGGTGATGAAGCGCCGCGCGTCGTCCGAGGCGGCGATCGTCCGGCGATTCGAGCAGGCGAAGGCCGACGGCGAGTTCCCCGAGGGCCTCGAGCCCGCGGCGCTCGTCCGTTACCTGTTCGCGATCATGCAGGGCATGGCGTTGCAGGGCGGGTCGGGTGCGACCTGCAACGAGCTGCGCCAGCTCGCCGAAACAAGCATGGCGGTCTGGCCCACCAAATAAATCTACCGCGCGGTACAAAAGCCGATTGACGCGATGAACCTCAGGTTTATATACCGACTGGTATCGAAGCAGTCCCCCGTTGCGGGGTCCGCAACCGGGGGACCAACAGCAATGAACATCCGCACCTGACCTTACGGCTCCGGCCGTATCCAACACCCATCATTGACCGGATACCGCGTGTCGCCCGTGCGATTGCGAGTGTTCTTCTGCGTCCGCCGAACGGCGCATCGCCGACGGATCGTCCGTCGGTGGCCGCCGGCTTGCGTCCCCCGCCCATCCGCCTTGAACCGCGAGGAATTTCCCCATGGCCTATCTGGACATCGACGACATGTTCGCACCCGCCGCCCGCAGCTTTGCCCCCGCAGCCGCCACGATCAGCCCCGCCGCAACGGCGGACGCGGGTTTCCGCCCGCTGGAATGGAGCGTCATCGCGCTGGCCAAGCGCGACACGCTGCGGAGCCTGAGCGAACCGAGCCGTCTGTCGCGCGCGATGGGGAGCCTGTTCGGGCAGGAGACGCCCTCGCGGCTCGCCGACCCGCGGCTGGAGGCGCTGCGCCGGATGGCGGTCTACGCATGGCGGCACGGTTTCGCGCTGCCCAAGGCGGAGATCGAGCGGTTCCTGTCCGCCGGGTTTGCGGAACAGCAGATCGAGACATTGGTCACCAGCGTGACCGGCATGCGCGTTGGTGCGACGAAGCGGAGCGGATCGGCATGAACATGGATACCCCGATTTCGCGGACGGACGCGGTGCAGCCCGATGTGCGCCGCCGCCGGCCCGCATGGCAGCGTGGCGCGATGGTGCTGGTGCCGGTGGCCCTGCTCGGCGCGGTTGGCGTGAAGATGTTCGACCAGCCGAACGCGGCGGTGGCGGCCCCTGCCCCGCCCGCGGTGACGGTGGCGGCGCCGCTCGTCCGCCAGGTAAGCGAGTGGGACGATTATGTCGGGCGGTTCGCCCCCAGTCGCACGGTGGAAATTCGGCCGCGCGTGGCGGGCGAAGTAACCGCCGTTCATTTCCGCGACGGCGAGATCGTCCGCAAGGGGCAACTGCTCTTCACGATCGACCCACGCCCGTTCGCCGCATCGCTGGCCGAGGCGCGCGCCAACGCCGCGAGCGCGGCGAGTGCGCTGACGCTCGCTCGCACCGATTTGGGTCGCGCGCAGCGGCTCGTCGCGGACGAGGCGGTGTCGGCGGGTGAGGTCGACGCGTTGCGCGGCCGGTTGCAGGCGGCGCAGGCCGCACTCGCGGCGGCCCAGGCGCGCGTCCGGGCGCGCGCGCTCGACGTATCGTTCACGCAGGTTCGCGCCCCGATCGGCGGGCGGATTTCCGACCGCCGCGTCGATGCGGGCAACCAGGTGGCGGGCGGCGAAGGTACCGGCGGCACCGTGCTGACCACGATCAACGCGCTCGACCCGATCTACTTCACGTTCGACGGGTCCGAGGCGCTGTTCCTCAAGGGTCAGCGCGCACGGCGTGCCGGGGCGGCCCCCGCCGCGGTCGAGATCCGGTTGCAGGACGAGGCCGAGCATCGCTGGCACGGGCGGCTCGACTTCACCGACAACGGCCTCGACCAGCGATCGGGCACGATCCGCGGGCGGGCCGTGCTGTCCAACCCGAACTACTTCCTGACGCCCGGCATGTTCGGCAACATGCGGCTGGCCAGTGCCGGCACGCAGACCGCGATGCTGGTGCCCGACGATGCCGTCCAGACCGACCAGGCGCGCAAGATCCTGCTGACCGTCGACCGCCGCAACATGGTGGTGGCGAAGCCGGTCGAACTCGGCCCGGTGGTCGGCGGCCTGCGCATCGTGCGGTCCGGCATTGGACCCGACGACCGGATCGTGATTACCGGCACGCAGATGGCGATGCCCGGATCGCCGGTGCAGCCCAAGCTCGGGCGCATCACGCCGCAGGCTTCCGTGGCGACGCCGACGGCGGTCCAGCCGGTCGCGGGCGAGGCCACGCTGGCCAGCTGACCTAGCCTTCAGCCCACTCTGATCGACCTCCCGACCTCGCCCACCCGGGCGGGGAACGGCGGACCGCGCTCCCTCCTGTTCGAGGACAGACACCATGCGCTTCTCGCGTTTCTTCATCACCCGGCCGATCTTTGCGGCCGTCATCGCGGTCATCATCACCGTCGTGGGCGCGATCGCCTACATGGCGCTGCCGGTGTCGCAATATCCCGACATTGTGCCGCCGACCGTGACGGTCAGCGCGACCTATCCGGGTGCGTCGGCCGAAACGGTCGCCGAAACGGTGGCCGCGCCGATCGAGCAGGAGATCAACGGCGTCGACAACATGCTGTACCAGTCGTCGCAATCGACCGGGGACGGCAATGTCACGATCACCGTGACGTTCAAGATCGGCACCGACCTGGATGCAGCCCAGGTGCTGGTCCAGAACCGCGTCTCGGTTGCCGTACCGCGCCTGCCGGAGGATGTGCAGCGGCTGGGCGTGGTGACGCGCAAGACGTCGCCCGACTTCCTTATGGTGGTGAACCTCGTGTCGCCTGACCGGTCGCTCGATCGCGGCTATATCTCCAACTATGCGCTGACCCAGGTGCGCGACCGGTTGAGCCGGATCGACGGCGTGGGCGACGTGCGGCTGTTCGGCGCGCGCGACTATGCGATGCGCGTCTGGATCGATCCGGGCCGGGCCGCCGCGCTCGACCTCACCGCGGGCGAGATCGTCGCGGCATTGCGCGCGCAGAACGTCCAGGTCGCAGCCGGGACGCTGGGGCAGCCGCCTTATGATCAGGGCGCCGCGTTCCAGCTGAACGTCGAGACGCAAGGCCGTCTGACCGATCCGAAGCAGTTCGCCGACGTGGTGATCCGCAGCGATGCGTCGGGCCGTCAGGTACGGGTGTCCGACGTCGCGCGGGTCGAACTGGGTGCGCAGGACTACGGCGCCAATACGTATCTGAGCGGCGAGCCGACGGTCATCGCCGCGGTGTTCCAGCGGCCCGGATCGAACGCTTTGGCGGCGGCCGAAGCGGTCAATGCCGAGATGGAAACGATGTCAAAGAAGTTTCCCAAGGGCCTGGAATATCGCGTCATCTACAATCCGACCGAGTTCATCGCGCAGTCGATCGATGCGGTGAAGCACACGCTGATCGAGGCGATGTTCCTCGTCGTGCTCGTCATCCTCGTGTTCCTTCAGAAATGGCGTGCGGCGATCATTCCGATCGTGGCGATCCCGGTTTCGCTTATCGGCACCTTCGCGGTGCTCGCGGCGGCGGGCTACTCGCTCAACAACCTGTCGTTGTTCGGGCTGGTGCTGGCGATCGGCATCGTGGTCGACGATGCGATCGTGGTGGTCGAGAATGTCGAGCGCAACCTAGAGCACGGCCTGACCCCGCTCGAGGCGGCACGGACGTCGATGGACGAGGTGTCGGGTGCGCTCGTCGCGATCGTGCTGGTGCTGTGTGCGGTGTTCGTGCCGACGGTGTTCCTGACCGGTCTGTCCGGCGCGTTCTACCGCCAGTTCGCGGTCACCATTTCGACCGCGACGATCATCTCGCTGCTGCTCTCGCTGACGCTGTCGCCGGCACTCGCCGCGATGCTGCTGAAGCCGAACGAGACGAGCGGGAGCGGCAACCGGCTGGTCCGCGTGACGCGCCGGGCGGGCGACTGGTTCAACCGCGGGTTCGAGCGGATGAGCGACGCCTATGCGCGGCTGACCGCCAGACTGGTGGCCGCGCCGAAGCGCATGATGATCGGTTATGCCGCGCTGATCGGTGTCACCGCCGTGGTGTTCGCGGTGACGCCGACCGGGTTCGTGCCGGCGCAGGATCAGGGCTATTTCCTGACCGTCATCCAGCTGCCGTCCGGTGCCTCGGTCGAACGGACCGATACGGTGATGCAGAAGGTTGCCAAGCGCATCCTGCCGCTGGCCGGCGTGAAGGGCGCGGTGATGCTGGCCGGGTTCGACGGGCCGTCGCAGACGCTCGCACCGAATTCAGCCGCAGCCTATATCCCGTTGAAAAGCTTCGAGGAACGACAGGAGCTTGGCGTGACGTTCGCCGGGATCATGGACGAGGCGCGCAAGGCGACCGGTGACATCACCGAAGCGCGGCTGCTGATCATCCCGCCGCCGCTGATCCAGGGGATCGGCTCTGCGGGCGGATACCGGCTGATGGTGCAGGACCAGGGTGGCCACGGCTATCAGGAACTGGGCAAGACCGCGGGCGCGCTGATCGGCCAGGCGAACCAGACGAAGGGGCTCGCGCAGGTCTTCACCTTCTTCGACACCGCCACGCCGCGTATCTTTGCCGACGTCGACCGTGCCAAGGCCAACCTGCTGGGTGTCCCGCCGGAGCGTGTGTTCGAGGCGTTGCAGGTCTATCTGGGATCGGCATTCGTCAACGATTTCAACCTGCTGGGGCGGACATATCGCGTGACGGCGCAGGCCGATGCGCCGTTCCGTGCCACGACGGCGGACATCGCCAACCTGAAGACGCGGTCGAACAGCGGCGCGATGGTGCCGGTGGGGTCGGTCTCCACGTTCCGCGACAAGACCGGGCCGTACCGCGTCGTGCGCTACAACCTGTTCCCCGCGGTCGAGGTCGACGGCGACACCGCGCCCGGTTTCTCGTCCGGCCAGTCACTGGTCGCGATGGAGAAGCTGGCCGAGACCGCTCTGCCCGCCGGCTATGCCAGCGAGTGGACCGGGATCGCGTTCCAGCAGAAGTCGGCCGGCAGCACGGCCGCGCTGGTGTTCGGGATGGCGGTGCTGTTCGTCTTCCTGGTGCTCGCCGCGCAATATGAGAGCCTGACCTTGCCGCTGGCGATCATTCTGATCGTGCCGATGTGTCTGCTCGCCGCGATGACCGGCGTGAACCTGCGCGGGATGGACAACAATGTCCTGACGCAGATCGGGCTGGTCGTGCTGATCGCGCTGGCGGCGAAGAACGCGATCCTTGTCGTCGAGTTCGCCAAGCAGGCGGAGGACCGCGACGGGCTGACCCCGATGGAGGCCGCCGTCCGCGCGGCGCGGGACCGGTTGCGGCCGATCCTGATGACCAGCTTCGCGTTCATCCTGGGCACCGTGCCGCTGGTGATCGCGAAGGGCGCGGGTGCCGAGTTGCGCCAGGCGCTGGGGACCGCGGTGTTCTTCGGCATGATCGGGGTGACCGGGTTCGGCCTGTTGTTCACGCCAACTTTCTACGTCGTCGCGCGTGCGCTGGCCCTGCGGTTCGAACGCCGCCGGACGCCGGATGCGAGACCGACCCTCCAGCCCGCCGAATAGGGAAAGAATAAGATGAAGACCGCCCTCCTCGCCACGCTGTCGACGCTGGCGCTCGCCGCCTGCGCCGCGGGTCCCGACTACCGCGCACCGGTGACGCCGCCGCGTGCGGCCGCCGCCTTCTCCACCGTCACGCCGGCCGCGACCGCGGAGGCGCCGGCCGACGACTGGTGGCGGATGTACCGCGATCCGGTGCTCGACGGCCTCGTCGCCGATGCGCTGGCGGCGAACACCGATATCCGCGTCGCGGTGGCACGGCTTGACCGGGCGAGATCGGTGCTCCGCGGGGCGCGGACCGAGCGCCAGCCGCAGGTCGATCTGGGGGCGAGCGGCAATTATGGCCGCGCCTCGCAGCTCCAGTCGCTGCCCGGCTTCGATCGGAACCGCGCCACTTACGATGTCGGGCTGGACGTGAGTTACGAGGTCGACCTCGCCGGGCGGATCAGCCGTAACATCGAGTCCGCGCGCGGCGACGTGGGTGCCGCGGCGGCCGATGCCGATGCGGTCCGCGTGTCGATCGTGGCCGAGACGACGCGCGCCTATGTCGATGCGGCGTCGTCCGCGGAACGGCTGGCGGTGGCGCAGCGGATCGTCGGGCTGCTCGACCGGTCGGCGGTGCTGACCGGCAAGCGCGTCGATGCGGGGCGTGCGGCGCGGCTGGACCAGGTCAGGATCGCGGCGTTGCGCGACCAGCGTGCCGCGCTGGTGCCGCAGATCGCGGCTGAGCGGCAGGCGGCGCTGTTCCGGCTGGCGACGCTGACCGGGCGCGCGCCGCAGGACCTGCCCGCCGCTGCAGGGGCGCGGACGACGACGCCGCGGCTGGACCGGCCGATCCCGATCGGGGACGGCGCGGCGCTGCTCGCCCGCCGGCCTGACGTGCGCGCGGCCGAACGGCGGCTGGCGGCGGCGACGGCGCGGATCGGCGTGGCGACGGCGGACCTTTACCCGCGCATTTCGCTCGGTGGACAGGTCGGGTCGACCGCGATCGATGCGGGGGATCTGTTCTCCGGCGGGCCGATCCGCTGGTTGCTGGGGCCGCTGTTGAACTGGTCGCTGAACCAGTCCGCAGCGCGTGCGCGGATCGCGGGGGCGGAGGCCGATACCCGCGGCGCGCTCGCAACGTTCGACGGTAACGTGCTGAATGCGTTGCAGGAAACCGAGACGGCGCTGTCGAACTATGCGCGCGAACTGGACCGGCGGACGCAGCTTCAGTCGGCGCGCAACAACGCCGAACGCGCCGCCCGCATCACCCGCGCGCGCCAGCGCGAGGGGCAGATCGACTTCCTCGAAGTGCTCGATGCGGAGCGGACCTTTGCCGATACGGACGCGGACCTGGCAACCGCGGACGCCCGGATCGCCGCCGCGCAGGTCGATCTGTTCCGCTCGCTGGGTGGCGGGTGGCAGCAGGCCGGCGGGGTTTGATCTCGTGGGGCCGACGAACGTTAGCGGCCCTACCCTCTCCGTCTGGGTTTAAGCTCAGCCGCGCAGCATCGCGACGGCGAGCCACAACCAACCGACGATCAGCACCAGCCCACCCAAGGGCGTCACGAACCAGATCGCCTTCGCCGGCACCCCATACGCCATCGCATAGAGCGAGCCTGAGAACAAAGCGGCGCCCACGACGAACAGGGCCGCCGGCCAGCGCCCGCCCGGCATCCCCATCACGACCAGGGCGGCAACCGCGTGAACCATCTGATAGTGCGAGCCCGTCCGCAGCCATTCCGCCGCCTCGCCCACCGCGCCGTGCGCGCCGCGTGCGCCGGCCATCACCGCGATCGCGCCCGACAGCGCGGCCAATCCACCGATCATCATGCCTCAGGCTCCACGGTGCGGATCGAGCGTTCTGGGGTGAACATCATTTCCTTGCCCGAATGGAGGTCGCCCGACTTGCCCTGCTCGGTCAGGCGGAGTGCGTCGCGCTTGCGATATTCCGCCTCGGCACGGTCGATCGCATCGTCGGCGACACCGACCGCCTCGAGCGCCTTGCGGCCCATGCAGACCGCGGATTCGAACACCTCGCGCGTGACGCCGGCCAAGTCGAGCCGGTTGAGCCGGATCAGGTGCCGCCGGTCGAACGCGCGGACCAGGATGGCGGCGTGCGGGAACGCCTCCAGCACGGGCTTGAGCGTTTCGGGGGAGACCGGATCGCCGTCCATGCAGAACACGATGGTGCGCGCGTCGTCGGCGCCGGCCTGACGCAGCAGGTCGAGCCGCGTGCCGTCGCCGTAGAAGACCTTCGACCCGAAATCGCTGCTGCGGTCGACCTGCGTCGCGGACACGTCGATCAGCGTGACGGAGACGGCCTTCGCCATCAGCATCTGCGCCACAGTCTGGCCGAAACGGCCATAGCCAACGACGATCGCGCTGGCTGGCATCGCGGCGCTGGGGCCGTCGAGATCGTCGCGTTCCGGGCCGGTGCCGCCGCGGTTGAACCGGCGCGCGATGATCATCAGGAACGGCGTCGTCGCCATTGACAGCGTGATGACCGCGCCGAACAGGCTCGCCGCCTCCGGTTGGATCAGCTGCGCCGCGCGGGCCTGCGCGAACAGCACGAAGCCGAACTCGCCGCCCTGGCTGAGCAGCAGGCCGAGCGCGAGTGCGGGGCGCGTCTCCACCCCGAACACGCGGGCGAGGCCGAAGATCACGCCCGACTTCACCGCGATCACCGCGATCGCCAGCCCGATGACGAACAGCGGACGCGACATGACGACGTTCAGGTCGAGCATCATGCCGACGGACAGGAAGAACAGCCCGAGCAGGATGGTGCGGAACGGCTCGACGTCGGCCTCGAGCTCGTGCCGGTAGGGCGAGTCGGCGAGCATGACACCGGCAATGAACGCGCCGAGCGCGGTCGACAGATGGAGCGCCTCCATCACGCCCGCCGCAGCCAGCACGGTAAACAGCCCGGCCGCGACGAACAGCTCGCGCTCGCCGAGATGTCCGATCAGCCGGAACAGCGGGTTGAGCAGGTAGCGCCCGGCCAGCACGAGTCCGACCACCGCCCCGACGGTGTAGAGCGCCAGCATATAGCCCGGCGGCGCGGCTGGATCGGCCGGCGCGCGAGACAGCGCCGCGATGATCGTGATGAGCGGGACGATCGACAGGTCCTGGAACAACAGGACGGAGAAGGCGCGTTCGCCGAACGGGGTGTTCATGCGGCCGGCGGAGCGCAGCATGGGCAGCACTTGCGCCGTGGAGGAAAGCGCGAGCGGCAGGCCGAGCGCAAGCGCCGCTTCCCAGCTGAACCCCGCGAACGCCAGGATGATGCCGCTGATCGCCAGCCCGCAGGCGACGACTTGGCCTAGGCCGAAGCCAAAGATGTCGCGTCTCAGCCGCCACAGCCGCGTCGGATGGAGTTCGAGCCCGACTAGGAACAGCAGCAGCACGATGCCGAGTTCGGCGATCCCGAACTTGCCCTCCACGTCGCCGATGAGCTTCAGGCCCTGCGGCCCGATGACCGCGCCGGCGACGAGATAGCCCAGCACGGCACCGATGCCGAGCCGGCGGAACAGCAGGACGAACAGCAGCGCGGCGCCCAGCATGATGACACCGTCATGCACCCAGTTCGCGGCGCTGTGTGCCTCGTTCACGGCTTCGCTTCCGCTTGCCGCGCCGCGTCGGCGACCGCCTCGAACGCGAGCCGGATCGAGGCATGACGCGCGGTGTAGGGCCGTGCCGGTTCGAAGATGTCGAGGCCGGGCCATTCGCCGGGGGTTTCGCGATCGCCTGCGAGGTAAGCGGTGAGGTCGGCGCGGGCGGCCTCCAGCTCCGCCGGAGTGCGGCCCATTGCGGCAGCGCCCATCAGCGAAGCGGATGCCTGGCCGAGTGCACAAGCGCGCACTTCCTGACCGATCGCGGTCACCCGCCCCTCCCCGTCCAGCGCGACGTCGACGATGATCCGGCTGCCGCATACCGGCGAACGTTTCTCGGACGTCCCGCCCGGCGCCTCGAGCCGGACCTGATGCGGAATGCTCGTCGCGAGCCGGAGGATGGTCTGGTTGTAGAGCGGTGCTGACATGGGTCGGTATGTAGGGCGCAAAGGAGTGGTGCCCAACACCCAATGTCGCCGTTGTAAGCCAAGCGACCGAAGCGCCCGCCGAGCTGAGGAAGGCGCTAGACAGGACGGCGATTTTCGGCTTTTCCGATTCCCCCGGACCGGCAAAGCAACCACACGCCGGACATTGCCGCGGGATGAAGTGTCAAAAACAAGAAAAACAACGAGGATGCCGAACATGTCTTTCATCAAGATGAAGCTCGTCGACGAAGACCGGTACCGGACCTATAATCTCAACCAAGTTTTATGGTGGGAAGGGTTTGGCGATGAAGTGGAGATCACTTTCACTGGTACAGGACCAATTCGCGTACGGGTTTCGCACTACGAGATGGAGATGCTAACCAACTCGCTACCTCGGACGGTCGGCGAGTAAGCTTAAGGACGCCGGCGAGTCAGTCCGTAGAAAGGCTCGCCGGATTTGGCTTTATTGTTGATAGTCTAAAATACCACGCCCTTTTCCGCGTCGATCGCAGTCGCGCGGCCGGATAGGAATGGACGGGCGGCGCGGCGCGTAGGTCGCAATCTTCCGGTCCGGTCGCATCCCTATCCCAAAATATCATCGACTTTCGCGCTGCAGATAAGCTAAAAACAAGTCGGATCTACTCGGTCGTCGCAGGCCTCGCGTCCACCTTCCGACGTGCCGCGACATAGTCGACGATCGCCTTGCCGCTGGCGTTGAGGAGCGAATAGCTGCGGGAGTCGCGGATCCAGTCGGGGCGGGTTGCGGCGCCGCCGTAGAGGGTGTCGTAGACCAAAGTGACCGCCAGGAAGAGCAACGTCGCGCCGATCAGGCCCTTGAGCGCGCCGAAGCCGAAGCCGAGCAGGCGGTCGAGCGGGCCAAGGACCGATTGTCGGGTGCGGCGGCCGAGCGCGCGGGCGACGAGTTTGCCGCCGGCGAACACGACGAGGAAGAGCAGCGCGAAGGCCAGAACGGAGGCCCCGGCGCGCGTCCCGACCGGGCCGACGAGCAGCTCGGCCAGTGCGGCGTGGAAGAATTTCAGCGCCAGGATCGCGGCAACCCAGGCGAACAGCGAGAGCACTTCGGTCACGAACCCGCGCAGGATACCGAGCATCGCGCCGCCGCCGACGAGCAGGATCACGACGATATCGAGGGCGGTGAGCGCTGGCATGCGCCTACCGCTAACCCCGACCCAGCAGCCGGTCAACGAGCGCGGCAAGCGTCGAGTAGCCGCGCATGGACAGGCCGGAGGGCGCCTCCGCCAGCGATGCGGGCACGAGCGCCTGCGTGAAACCGAGCTTGGCGGCCTCCTTCAGCCGCAGGCCGCCGTGAGCCACGGGGCGGACCTCGCCGGAGAGCGACACCTCGCCGAACGCGACCATTTCGGACGGGATCGGCTGTTCGGCCAGCGCCGAGACCAGGGCCGCGGCCACGGCCAGATCGGCGGCGGGATCGATCACGCGGTAGCCGCCCGCGATGTTGAGATAGACCTCAGCGGTCGAGAAACTGAGCCCGCAGCGCGCCTCCAGCACGGCGAGGATCATGGCGAGCCGCCCCGAATCCCAGCCTACGACCGCACGGCGCGGCGTGGCGCCGGAGGCGAGCCGCACGACGAGCGCCTGGATCTCGACCAGCACGGGGCGCGTGCCCTCCATCGCCGGGAACACCGCGGCGCCGGACACCGATTCGCCGCGCGTCGTGAGGAACAGCGCGGACGGGTTCGACACCTCGTCGAGCCCGGCTTCGGCCATCGCGAACACGCCGATCTCGTCGGTGCCGCCGAAGCGGTTCTTGATGGCGCGCAGAATGCGGTACTGGTGGCTGCGCTCGCCTTCGAACGACAGCACGGTGTCGACCATATGTTCGAGCACGCGCGGGCCGGCGATCGATCCGTCCTTCGTCACATGGCCGACCAGCACGAGCGCGCAGCCGCTTTCCTTGGCGTAGCGGACCAGTTCGTGGGCGGAGGCGCGGACCTGGCTGACCGTGCCGGGTGCGCCTTCGATCAGGTCGCTGTGCATCGTCTGGATCGAATCGATGACCAGCATGTCGGGCGCCTCGGCGCGTTCCAGCGTGGTCAGGATATCGCGGACCGAGGTGGCCGCGCCGAGCTGCACCGGCGCGTTGCCGCAGCCGAGCCGGCGGGCGCGGAGCCGGACCTGATCGGCGGCCTCCTCGCCCGAGACATAGGCGACCGACTTGCCGGCCAGCGCAAGTTTCGCCGCGGCCTGGAGGAGTAAGGTCGATTTGCCGATGCCCGGATCGCCGCCGATCAGCGTCGCGGAGCCGGCCACGAACCCGCCGCCCAGCGCGCGGTCGAACTCGGCGATCCCGGTCGGCATCCGTTCGGGCAGCGCGACGTCGGTATCGAGCGCGGACATCATGACGAGATTGCCGCCGCCGCGCAGGTTGTGCTTGGCGGAAAACGGCGTCTTGGCCCCGCCCGCATCCTCGACCAGCGTGTTCCATTGCAGGCAGTCGACGCACTGCCCCTGCCACTTGTTCGCCACCGCCCCGCAGGATTGGCAGACATAACGCTTCTGCGGCTTGGCCATGGAAACTCCGGTTGGAACGAAATGGGAACGTAGCGGGGAATGGAGCGGGTTTCCAGTCCTGACCGTGTTCCCCCTTGCGTGGGACCACTTTCGCTGAGGCACGCGGCGTGCCACCTTGCCGCCATGCGGGAGAAGGAACTGAGGCTGGCGCTGGTCTGCTACGGCGGGATCAGCCTGGCGGTGTACATGCACGGCATCACGCGCGAGATCTGGCATCTCGCCCGCGCCAGCCGGGCCTATCATGCGGGCGAGGCGGCGGGTGGCGCGAGCGAGGCGGTCTACCGCGACCTGATCGGCGAGATCGAGGCGGCGACCGGCACCCGGTTACGCGTGCTGGTCGATATCGTGGCGGGGGCGAGCGCGGGCGGGATCAATGGGATCTTCCTCAGCCAGGCGATCGCGACGGGGCAGTCGCTCGATCCGCTGACCGACCTGTGGCTGAACAATGCCGATGTCGACCGGCTGATGGCGGACGACCGGCCGGCGGGCGCGATATCGAAGCGGCTGTCGCGGCTCTGGGCGTCGCCGCTCGCGCGCTATGCCGCCGGGCGCACGGCGACCGAGGCGCTCGATCCGGCGGTGCAGGCGGAGGTCCGCGCGAAGCTGACCCAGTTCGTGCAGGCGCGGTGGTTCGCGCCGCCGTTCGGGGGCGCGCGGTTCACGACTTTGCTGCTCGATGCGATGGGGGCGATGGCGGGCACGGGCGACGGGCGGTCACTGCTGCCCGACGGGCACCCGCTCGACCTGTTCGTAACGGTCACCGATTTTCGCGGGCATCCGGAGCGTCTGACGCTGCATTCGCCGCCGGAGATTGTCGAGACGGAGCATCGCCTTACGCTGGCTTTCTCGACGCGCGATGAAGGTGATGCGGCGCTCGGCGAGATCCCGGCTCTGGTGTTCGCGGGGCGCGCGACGGCGAGCTTTCCGGGAGCGTTCCCGCCGTTCACGGTGGGCGAGCTGGACGCGGTGCTGGCGGAGCGTGGGCAGGACTGGCCGGGGCGTGGGGCGTTCCTGACGCGTGCGTTGCCGCGGCTGGCGGCGATCGATGCGGTCGAGAGCGCGGTGCTGATCGACGGATCGGTGCTGAGCAATGCGCCGTTCCGCCCGGCGATCGAGGCGCTGCGCAACCGGCCGGCGGCGCGGGAGGTGGACCGGCGCTTCGTCTATATCGATCCGAAGCCCAACATCCGCTCGGTGCACATGACCGGCGGCGACGGGATCGAGCCGCCGGGCTTCTTCCAGACCATCCTGGGCGCGATGTCCGACATTCCGCGCGAACAGCCGATCCGCGACAATCTCGAAGCGATCGCGGCGCGGTCCGCCCGGATCGCGGATGCCGCGGCGACGATCGCAGCTGTCCGCCCGGAGGTGGAGGCCGCGATCGACGATGCGTTGGGCGGCACGATATTCCTGACGCGGCCGACGCCGGCGCGGATCGCGGGGTGGCGGGCGAAGGCGAACATGCTGGCGGTGAAGCGCGCGGGGTTCACCTTTGCTGGCTACGGCCATCTGAAGCTGGCGTCGGTGATCGACCGGCTGGCGACGTTGTTCGCGGAGGGTGGCGCGCAGGATCGCGATGCCGTGCGCGCAGCGCTGTGGGTGCATGTCCGCGCGGTCGGGATCGCCGGGCCGGGCGCGGACGATGCGGCGTTCGTCCAGTTCATGCGCGCGCACGACCTGGAGTTCCGTGTGCGGCGGCTGCGGTTCGTGGCGGAACAGGTGCCCGACGTGCCGCCGCCCGGTTGCCCAGCGGACCTGATCGAGGCGATGCGCAGCGCGTTGTTCGCGGCGCTTGCTCCGTATCTGGATCAGCGCGCGCCAAAGCTGCGCGACATGGCGGACGTGCTGGACGATCCCGCCGCGGCGTTGGCGGCGCTGGCCGAGGCAACCGACCTGCGCGCGATCGACGACCGGGCCGATGCCACGCTGTGCGCGGCGCTGTTGCCCCTGCCACGGCCCGAGCGACGGCGTATCCTGCTCGCCTATCTTGGTTTCCCGTTCTACGATATCGCCACGCTGCCGCTGTTGCGCGGCGACCACCGCGACGAGTTCAACCCGGTGAAGGTCGACCGGATCGCCCCCGATGACGCGAGTGCGATCCGCGCCGGCGGGGCGGAGGCGACGCTGAAGGGGATCGCGTTCAACAGTTTCGGCGCGTTCTTCAGCCGGGCGTGGCGCGAGAACGACTATCTGTGGGGGCGGCTGCACGGGATCGACCGGCTGGTCGACATCCTGATCTCCACGCTGCCGGCCGGCACGACGTTGCCGCCGGGGCATGTCGCAATGCTCAAGACGCGGGCGTTTCGCGCTGTGCTGGCGGAAGAGCGCGGGCGGTTGACGGCAATCCCCGAACTGTTCGCGACGCTGGAGCGCGAGATCGGGTGAAGATGCCACCTCTTGCGCGCCCTCTTGCTCTGGGGCGGCATCGCCGTAGAAGAAGCGGCATGACGCGGAGGGCGATGCCATGCAATTCCTGAGAACCCTGTTCTGGGTGGTGCTCGCGGTGATCGCGGTGATCTTCGCCACGAAGAACTGGACGACTTCGCAGGTGAACCTGTGGGGCGGCATCGTGGCGGACGTGAAGCTGCCGGTGCTGCTGCTGATCGCGTACCTGATCGGCGTGGTGCCGCCGACGATCCTGTACCATGCCAGCCGCTGGCACCTGCGCCGCCGGCTGGACGCCGCGGAACGGACGATCGCCGAACTGCGCCCGGCGGCGGCGACACCCGCCGCGACGCGCGAGCCGCTGTTTCCCGATCCGGACCCGATCGATCCGCCGATGCCGACCGCCTACTCCCCGCCCCCGCTCGCATCGGGTCCATCGGCATGAGCGGCTGCATCTATGTCGCGCTCGACACGACCGACCTTGTCCGTGCCAAGACAATCGCGACGAAGGTCCGCAACCATGTCGGCGGGATCAAGCTCGGCCTCGAATTCTTCATGGCGAACGGCCAGGCCGGGGTGCGCGAGATGGCGGCGCTGGGCCTGCCGGTGTTCCTCGACCTGAAGCTGCACGATATTCCGAACACGGTGGCCAAGGCGATCCAGGCGCTCCGCCCGCTCGATCCCGCGATCCTGACGGTCCACGCCGCGGGCGGCCGCGCGATGATGGAGGATGCGAAGGCCGCCGCCCCGCCGGGGACGAAGGTGGTCGCGGTGACCGTGCTGACCTCGCTCGACGGCAGCGACCTGGCCGCGATCGGCGTGCCGGACGATCCGCATGCGCAGGTCGCACGGCTGGCGAACCTGGCGCGCGAGGCCGGGATCGACGGCATCGTATGTTCCGGCGCGGAAGTGGCGGCGGCGAAGAAGGCCTGGCCGCAGGGGTTCTTCGTCGTGCCGGGCGTGCGGCCCGCGGGTGGCGATGCGGGCGACCAGAAACGCATGATGACGCCGGCCGCGGCACGCCGCGCAGGCGCGTCGATCCTGGTGATCGGCCGGCCGATCACCGCCGCCGAGGACCCGGACGCCGCGGCGCGGGCGATCGAGGCGACGCTTTAGGCGCGGCTGCCTGGTCCCGGTTCCGTTTTGGTTCGAGCCTTTCGAGAACATGACGCAAGGTTCTCGACAGGCTCGAAGCAAACGAGGGGGCTCGCGCGGCCGCGTCCCTCAGTCCATCACAGCCTCCACGCGAAAACGGTTCTGCGCGGCGAGGCGGATTGGGGCGTTGGGGGCGCCGTAGCCGTCATAGCCGCCAGTCCGTTCGACATATTCGAAGAAGAATGTCTTGGCGAAGGCGCGGCTGTAGATCTGCCGGAACCGCGCGCCGGGGCCTTCCTCGTCCAGGAGCATGTCGTGGTCCCGCATCGCTGCGACGGCGGCGGGGTCGAGCCCGAAGCGGTCGACCGCGTCGTCATGATAGTTTTGCGGTACCGGGAGCCGCGCCAGCCCGTGGTCGGCCAGCGCCTGCGCTGCCACGTCCATATCACGCACGCGCATGGCGACATGCTGGAACCCGGCCCCGAACGACTGGCTGAGGAACCGCGCGGACAGCGCGTCGCGCGCGTCGGTGCTGTTCAGCGTGATGCGGAAACTGCCCGAGGCGTTCTGGATCGCCTGGCTCTGGACCAGGCCGTTCGGGTCGATCACGTCCTGCGCGCCCGCGCCGTGAACGTCGAACAGCGCGCGCCAGTAGAGCTGCCACGACAGGAACTCGTCGTTCGGTACGGTTGCGGCGAGATGGTCGAACGCGGTCACGCCGATGTCGGGCGCCGCGGCCACCCGGTCGTCCACCGCGTCGAACTCGTCGATCCAGATCGTCCGGGCGGCTTCCACGTCGAGCACATAGACCAGGGTACCCGCCACGCCGCGCAGCGCGGGCATCGTGCGGATGTCGCTGACATGCCGCGCGACGCCCAGTGCATCGGCGCGCGCCATCGTCGCCGCGCCGTCCGCCACCACGAGCCCCATCGCGCAGATCGCGGTGCCATGCGTCGTGCGGTAGGCCGCCGCGAACCCGCCCTCCTCGTAATTCAGCACCATGTCAGCCGAACCGCAGCGCCAATGTTCGACGGCCTTGCTGCGGTGGCGGCCGGCGCAGGCGAAGCCGGCCGATTGCAGCATCGCGGTGATCGGGTCGCGGTCGTCCGGTGCCACCGCGACCTCGACGAACGCGATCCTTTCGATCTGCGCCCGGGCGGGCATCGCGGGCGCCTCGCCGATCGCCCGGCGCGCGCCGTCGCGGAGCGCATCGAGCGAGCGGACGCCATCGCGCGCCACCATTGCGGCGGAATTGGCGCGGAACCGGTCGTTGAAGATCTCCAGGCTCAGCGGGCCGTCGTAGCCGAGCCGCAGAATCTCGGCGACATAATCGGTCAGGTCCATGCCGCCCTGCCCCGGCAGGCACCGGAAATGGCGGCTCCAGTACAGGTGCCCCATGTCAAGCAGCGGCGCGTCGGCGAGTTGCACGAACACCAGCTTTTCCGGCCGGATCGCGCGGATCGACACGCTGGGGATGCCGCGCGAAAGCGAATGGAAGCTGTCGAGCAGGATGCCGATGCGCGGATGATCGACCGCATCGACAATCTCCCACGCGACGCGGTGGTCGTTGACGTGCCGACCCCACGCCAGCGCCTCATACCCCACGGTAATGCGGTGCGCATCGGCCAGGTCGCCCAGCTCGCGCAGGTCGGCGACGATCCGGTCGCGGTCCGGCAGGGCATGGGGCGAGCAGTTGGAGCAGAGGAGGATCCGGTCGCAGCCCAGTTCGCGCATCACGCCGAACTTCTGGGCGATGCGGGTGAAGGCGCGCGCTCGGTAGGGTTCGGGCATCCCTTCCAGGTCGCGGAATGGCTGGTAGAGCACGCAGGCGAGGCCGAGTTCGTCGAGTAGCGCCTTCACCTCCGCCGTCGTCATCGCTGACGCCAGGAAGTCGGTGTCGAAAATCTCGACCCCGCCGAACCCGGCCGCCGCCGCCGCCCGTAGCTTGTCCTCTAGCGTCCCGCTGAGCGACACGGTGGCGATCGCGTTCATCATGATGGCCTGTCCCGATTGCATGTGGTCTTGCGCGCCTGTTGCTCGCCACAATGCCGGATCTCAGGGGGAAAGCAAGAATGTACGAACTGGTGCGTTCGGGACCAGGCAAGGTTGTGTATAGGCCCGGACGATCGCCTAACATCACGCATTCAAGGCGAAGCGGCCTCGAAAACGAAAGAGCGCACGGTGAGCCACGTCAACGAACGCACTCGGCGATCAGACCGTCGGACGGGTGATGGGAAGAGCGGTGGTGACCCCTACGAGAATCGAACTCGTGCTTACGCCGTGAGAGGGCGTCGTCCTAACCGCTAGACGAAGGGGCCGTTCCGGTGGTCGCTCCTATGAAGCGGCGCCGCGTCCGTCAAGTGTTTCCGGGACTGGGCGGGCCGATGCATCCTCATCAATCGCACGCGGGGGCTGACAAAGCGCACCGACATTCCCTACCTGCGGTTCATGCCTACAGCCAAGATTTGCGGCCTGACCACCGAGGCCAGCCTGGATGCCGCCATCGCGCATGGCGCGTCGCATGTCGGGTTCGTGTTCTTCCCGCGCAGCCCGCGCGATATCGATCCGGACCGCGCCGCGGCGCTGATCGCCCGGACGCCGCCCCGTGTCGCCAAGGTCGGCGTGTTCGTCGATCCGGACGATGCGCTGCTGACGCGGGCCGTCGCGGCCGGGGTCGACACGATCCAGCTGCACGGCAGCGAGACGCCGGAGCGTGTGGCTGCGGTGCGGGCGCGCTACGCCCTGCCCGTGTGGCGCGCGGTTGCCGTGCGGACGCGGGAGGATCTCGGCGCGGCGGCGAAGTATCGCGGGGCGGCCGACCTGATTCTCTATGACGCCAAGCCACCACGCGGAGCGGACTTGCCGGGCGGGCTCGGGCTGCGGTTCGACTGGCGGCTGTTGCAGGGTCATGTCCACCCGCTGCCGTGGGCGCTGTCGGGCGGTCTCGATGCCGCGTCGGTCGGCGAGGCGGTGCAGGTGACCGGGGCGACGTTGCTCGACGTTTCTTCGGGGGTCGAATTGTCCCCGGGCGTCAAGGATGTGGACAAGATCGCCGCCTTCCTGCAATCGGTCGCCCGGTCATGACCATACAGAACAGCTACCGTGCGCAGCCATCGCCAGACGGCCATTTCGGCCAGTTCGGCGGACGCTACGTCGCCGAAACCCTGATGCCGCTGATCCTCGACCTGGAACGCGAATATCGTGCCGCGCAGGCCGATCCGGCGTTCCAGACCGAACTCGACTGGCTGCTGAAACATTATGTCGGCCGGCCCAGCCCGCTTTATTATGCGGAGCGCTTCACCGAAGCGGTGCGTGCGGACGCGCCCGAGGGGATGGGCGCGAAGGTCTATCTGAAGCGCGACGAGCTGAACCATACCGGCGCGCACAAGATCAACAACTGCATCGGCCAGATCCTGCTCGCCAAGCGGATGGGCAAGACGCGGATCATCGCGGAGACGGGCGCGGGCCAGCACGGCGTCGCCACCGCCACCGTGGCCGCGCGGTTCGGCCTGCCCTGCACCATCTACATGGGTGCGCGCGACACCGTGCGGCAGCAGCCGAACGTGTTCCGGATGAAGCTGCTCGGTGCGGAGATCGTGCCGGTCACCGCGGGTGCGCAGACGCTGAAGGATGCGATGAACGAGGCGCTGCGCGACTGGGTCGCCAATGTCGAGGACACGTTCTACATCATCGGCACGGCAGCCGGCCCCCACCCCTATCCGGAACTGGTCCGCGATTTTCAGTCGGTGATCGGCCGCGAGGCGCGCGAGCAGATCATGGAGGCCGAGGGCCGCCTGCCCGACCTGCTGGTCGCCGCGATCGGTGGCGGGTCGAATGCGATCGGGCTGTTCCATCCGTTCCTGGACGATGCCGACGTGAGAATGGTCGGGATCGAGGCGGCGGGTCACGGGCTCGACACCGTCGAACATGCCGCATCGCTGGCCGGTGGCGAACCGGGCGTGCTGCACGGCAACCGCACCTACTTGCTGCAGGACGAGGACGGGCAGATCACCGAGGGTCACTCGATCTCGGCGGGACTCGACTATCCGGGCATCGGGCCGGAGCATAGCTGGCTGCACGAAACCGGGCGCGTGCAGTATGAAAGCTGTACCGACCGCGAGGCATTGGACGCGTTCCAGTTCCTGTGCCGGACGGAGGGGATCATTCCCGCGCTGGAACCTGCGCACGCGCTGTCCGCCGTGGTGCGGCATGCGCGCACGATGCCGCGCGACCAGATCATCATCGCCAACCTGTGCGGGCGTGGGGACAAGGACATCTTCACCGTCGCCGATGCGCTGGGGGTGAAGATATGACGGCGTCCGGTATCCCCGCGGAGGCGGGGATCCAGTTCCACGCTCCGACCTGGACCCCCGCCTTCGCGGGGGTACGCAGCGTGTGTCGCAAGGGCATCCGCGCATGACCCGCCTCGCCACTACCTTCGCGGCGTGCGCCGCGCAGAACCGAGCCGCGCTCGTGTGTTTCGTCACGGGCGGGGACCCTGCCCCGGCCGCGACGCCGGCGATCCTCGATGCGCTCGTCGCCGCCGGCGCGGACGTGATCGAACTCGGCATGCCGTTCACCGATCCGATGGCGGACGGCCCGGCGATCCAGCTCGCCAACCTGCGCGCGCTGGGGAGCCGTACCACGACCGCCGCGCTGTTCGAGATCGTGCGCGGGTTCCGCGCGCGGCATCCGGACGTGCCGCTGGTGTTGATGGGCTATGCCAACCCGATGGTGCGGCGCGGGCCGGAATGGTTCGCGGACCGGTGCCGCGATGTAGGCGTGGACGGCGTGATCTGCGTCGACGTGCCGCCGGAAGAGGATGCAGCACTCGGCCTGCCGCTGCGTGCGGCCGGGATCGATCTGGTCCGGCTGGCGACGCCGACCACCGATGACGTGCGGCTGCCCGCGGTGCTCGCGAACGCGTCGGGCTTCCTTTACTATGTCTCGGTCGCGGGGATCACCGGCAAGCAGCAGGCGGCGTCCGCATCGATCGATGCGGCCGTCGCGCGGTTGAAGGCAGCGACCGACCTGCCCGTGGCGGTCGGGTTCGGCGTCCGTACGCCGGAACAGGCCGCAGCGATCGCGCGGACCGCCGACGGCGTCGTGGTCGGTTCCGCGATCGTCGAGGCCATCGCCGCGGCCTATGCCGGCGGGCACGACCCGGCCGCCGCGATCATGGACTATGTCGGCGGGCTGTCCGCCGCCGTCCGCACCGCCCGCCAGGAGGCCATCGCATGAGCTGGATCGACCGCGTCCGCCAGTCGCTGCCGTTCGTCGTCAAGCGCGAGACGGACGAGGAACTCTGGCACAAATGCCCGTCCTGCGGGCAGATGGTGTTCAAGAAGGAGTTCGAGGAGAACCAGTCGGTCTGTCCGAAATGCGACCATCATGGCCGGATCGGGCCGGACGAGCGGTTCGATGCGCTGTTCGACGGCGGGCTCTACACGCCGCTGCCGATCCCGACGGTGCGCGAGGATCCGCTGAAGTTCCGCGATACCAAGCGCTATGTCGACCGGATCCGTGCGGCGCGCACCGCGACCGGCGAAACCGACGCGCTGATGAACGCGCGCGGCACGATCGAGGGCCGCCGCGCGGTCGTCGGCGTGCAGGATTTCGCGTTCATGGGCGGATCGATGGGGCTCGGCGTCGGTGCCGCGTTTCTGGCCGGCGTGGAGGCGGCGATCAAGGACCGTTGCCCCTACATCATCTTCACCGCGGCCGGCGGCGCGCGGATGCAGGAGGGCATCCTGTCGCTGATGCAGATGCCCAAGACGACCGTCGCGATCGCGATGCTGCACGAGGCGGGGCTGCCCTATATCGTCGTGATGACCGACCCGACGACGGGTGGTGTCACGGCATCCTACGCGATGCTGGGCGACGTACAGCTGGCCGAACCGGGCGCGCTGATCGGTTTCGCGGGGCAGCGGGTGATCGAATCGACGATCCGCGAGAAGCTGCCCGAAGGGTTCCAGCGCGCGGAATATCTGCTCGACCACGGAATGCTCGACATGGTGGTTCACCGCCACAAGCTGCGCGAGGAACTGGCGCGGTTGATCGGGTATCTTTGCGTGGATGAGGCGGCCTGAGGGCCAGCTTCCTTCAAGCAGCATATCGTTCCCCGGCGGAGGCCGGGGCCTGGGGAAGAGCGTTTCACCTAGGCCCCGGCTTGGCGCCGGGGAACCGACGCGTTTCCGGAGCGTAACCGATGGCCGATCACGCAATCTCGTCCGATCCTGCGGTGCAGGCGCAGCTCGATCGGTTGGCGTCGCTGTCTCCGGGCGCGGACATCCTCGGGCTGGAGCGAATTTCCGCACTGCTCGCACGGCTGGGCGATCCGCAGCTCAGGATGCCGCCAGTGCTGCATGTCGCGGGGACGAACGGCAAGGGATCGACCTGCGCGTTCCTGCGCGCGACGATCGAGGGCGCGGGGCTGACCGCGCATGTCTATACGAGCCCGCATCTGGTGCGGTTCAACGAGCGGATCCGGCTGGCCGGCACGCTGATCGACGATGCGCTGCTCGCCGCGTTGCTGGCCGAGGTGCTCAATATTGCAGGCGACATTTCGCCGAGCTTCTTCGAGGTCACGACCGCGGCGGCGTTCCTGGCGTTCGCGCGGGTGCCGGCGGATGCGTGCATCGTCGAGGTCGGGCTCGGCGGGCGGCTCGATGCGACCAACGTGCTGGCGGCCCCGGCGGCGTGCGGGATCGCGCAGCTGGGGGTGGATCACCAGGCGTTCCTGGGCGACCGGATCGAGGATATCGCGGCGGAAAAGGCCGGGATCGCGCGGGCCGGCGTGCCGCTGGTGACGATGGCCTATGCGGCGGGGCCGGCTGAGCGTGTCGCCGGGGCGGCTCGGTCGGCCGGGGCGGATCTGTTGCGGGCTGGCGACGAGTGGTTCTTCGCAGCGGAGGCGGACGGCGTTTGCTACACCGATACTCACGGCACATTGCTGCTGGAGCCGCCCGCGTTGGACGGGGCGCATCAGGCGGCCAATCTGGCGCTGGCGGTGGCGATGCTGCGGCATCAGCGGCGGATCGCGGTACCGGACGCGGCGCTCGTTGCGGCCGGGCCGCGTGCTTCGTGGCCGGCGCGGATGCAGCGGATCGATCGCGGAGCGCTGTTCGATCGGCTACCCGCGGGCGCGGACCTGCATATCGACGGGGCGCATAATCCCGCGGCGGCGATGGCGATCGCGCCACATTTGGCGGCGCTGCGCGGGGATGGCCGGCCGCTGGTGGTGGTCGTCGGGTTGCTTGCCAACAAGGATGCGGACGGCGTGCTCGGTCCACTGGCGGGTGTGTCGGACCGGCTGATCGCGGTGCCGGTGCCGGGCCACGCGACGCATGATCCGGTCGCGTTGGCGGACGCGGTGCGGGGACTCGGCGTGCGGGCCGATGCCGAGCCCGACATCGCCGCCGCGTTCGGGCGGGTGATCGCGGAGGCCGATCCGGCTCGGCCGCCGCATGTCGTGGTGCTCGGCTCGCTCTATCTGGCCGGGACCGTGCTCGCCGCGAACGGAACACCACCCGACTGAGATCGCATCGTCGACTCTGCTAATGCGATTGACTTGCAATAGCGGCGATGCTTAGTTGCGCTCCTGACGTTGATGGAGTGCAGCGACATGCCCGGCCCCCGCAGTGAGATTTCCGAAGCCACCAAGATGCTGCCACACGCGATGCCCGCGGCGTCGGCGGACCGGCTGCTGCTGTTCGCGATCCGGCGGATGGCGCAGGGCGGGATCGACGATGCCTATGCCGCCAACGCGATGCTGACCCATTTCGGGCATGGCTTCCGCCGGCCGCTGGTGCTGCTGCGCGCGATGATGGCGGAGGTGTCGCGCGTGTCGGCACGGTCGTTGATGGTGGCGCCCTGCTGCTGCCCGCGCACGACAGCGGACGAGCATGGCCTGCTGACCGCGATCGCCGAGGCGGGCGGCGATCCGCGCGCCGGGCATGACCGGCTGGCGCGGCATATCGGGGTGCGGCACTGCCATGTGGCGGGCGAGACTGCGCGGGCGCTGGCGGAGTCGTTCTGCGATCTGGGGCATCCGTTGAGCGTCGGATAAGCCCCCTGCTCAGCATCCGGTCAGGCTGGATCCCCCTCTTCGGCGCCGGCACTGCCGATCGAGGCGTCGACCAGGCCGGCCCGGATCATCACCCAGAACAGCACCACGCCCGGCAACGCCAGCGCCGTGGTCAGCACATAGAAGTCGACATAGCCGAACCGTTCGATCAGCCCCCCGGCGGTCGTGCCGGTCGCCAGCCGCCCGACGATGCTGGCCGCCGCGGAAATCAGCGCATATTGCGCAGCCGTGAAGCGCAGGTCGCACAGCGCGGAGAAGTAGGCGATGACCGTGACCCCGCCGATCCCGCTCGCGATATTCTCGAACCCGATCGCCCCGGCCATCGCCCAGTTGCTGTGGCCGGACGCGGCAAGGCCCGCAAAGGACAGGTTCGACACCGCCATCAGCACCAGGCTGAGCAGCACGGACCGTTTGAGACCTAGCCGGGCGTACAGGATCCCCCCGATGAAGATGCCGATCAGATAGGCCCAGAAACCGAAGCCGACATCGTAGATCGCGACCTCGTCGTTGGTGTAGCCCAGATCCTCGAACAGCAACCGGAACGTCAGGTTGGCGAGCGTATCGCCGACCTTGTGGATCAGGATGAACAGCAGCACCAGTGCCGCGCCCGGCCGCCGCAGGAACTCGGCGAACGGCCCCCAGATCGATCGGCCGAGTTCGGTGAGACCGCGCCTGCCGACGGGTTCGCGGTGGCGGTCCGGCTCGCCCATCGTCAGCGCGACGATCATTGCCGGTAGCGCGAACACCGCGCAGGCCATGTAGGCAACCTGCCAGCCGACCCGCGCGGCCAGCACCAGCGCCAGCGCGCCGGCCGCCACCGACCCGATCCGCCAGCCATATTGCGACATGCCCGCCCCGACGCCCAGCTGACGCGGTTCGAGCAGCTCGATCCGGTACGCGTCGATGACGATGTCGAACGTCGCGCCGGCGAACCCCAGCAGCACCGCCGCCTGCGCCGTGGCGATCAGGCTGGCGGACGGATCGACCACCGCCAGGTTAAGGACGGCGGCGATCACCAGCAAGCCGGCCAGCAGCATCCACGAAACACGCTGTCCCAATCGACCGATGATGGGCAGCCGGACGCCGTCGACGACCCAGGCCCAGAGCGGTTTCAAATTGTAGACGAGAAACGCCAGCGTGAACGCGGTCACGCTTTTCTTGTCGATCCCGTCCTGCGCCAGACGCGTGGTCAGCGTCGCGCCGATCATCGCGAAGGGAAAGCCCGACGACATGCCCAGGAACAGGGCGGCGATCGGCCCCGCCTCCAGATAAGGACGGATCGCGGCCAGCGGGCCTTCGAAGCGGGGGGTTACTGTCATCAGGCGACCATAACGACGCGCCCCCGATCGGCTACTGGAATTTCGGCGGCCGCGCCGTCTGGTTGATAGCCGATGCCCTCGCGACGTGAGGCCCGAAGCATTTGCTTACTGGCCTCCACACCCTCCGCATCGCCGCCCGGGCGGCGATGCGCCGGCCCTGCAATATCGTCGTCCGGTCTAGAACAGGTCGAGCCCCGGCGGTGGGCGCTTGATCGTACGGCCGGCCATTTTCGCATCGACGGCCTCGATGGCGGCGACCAGTTCGCGGTGGTTGTACGGCTTGTTCAGGACGCCGAGCGCGAGGTCGCGGGCCTCGGGCGGGCACTGGCCCGTGACGAACAGCAGCGGTACGCCGTGCTCCCGCGCCGCTCGCGCGACGTCCAGGCCGCTGCCGTCCGACAGGCTGATGTCGGCGAGCACGAGGTGCAGGCCCTCGGTATCGATGAACCGCAGCGCTTCCTCCACGCGGTCGACGGTCGCGACGATGTCGAACCCGGCGTCGCGCAGGAAATGTTCGTTGTCGAACGCGACGAGCGGCTCGTCCTCGACGATCAGGATGCGCTGGATCGAGCGTTTGCGCTTGCCGAAAAGCATTTGACCGTTACGCCCCCACACGAGTCCCGCCGTAAGTTGATCAGACGGTCTGGCGGATGTTTCGGTTCCGGTTTATTTCCGGCTTTTATACCCGTTTCCAGATCGGACGACCTGACCCTTGCGTACTCCCCGCCGCCCCGGCCCCGCGGCACCCGTTTCGCCCGCCGCAACCCCCGTCGCACCGCCCCCGCCCAAGCCCGCGCGCGAACCCGATCGCGCGCTGAAGAAGCAGGCGGGCGACCCGCAACGCATCGCGAAACTGCTGGCGCGCGCCGGCGTGGCGTCGCGGCGCGAGATCGAACGGATGATCGACGAACGGCGCATCGCAATCGACGGCGTGGCGATCGAGACGCCCGCGACGATCCTCACCTCGCTCCACGGCGTGACGGTGGACGGCAAGCAGGTGAACGCGCCCGCCCCGACCCGGCTGTTCCGCTATCACAAGCCGGCAGGGCTGCTGACCGCCGAGCGCGACCCCAAGGGGCGGCCGACGATCTACGACAAGCTGCCCGAGGGTCTGCCGCGGCTGGTGCCGGTCGGGCGGCTCGATCTCAATACCGAGGGGCTGTTGCTGATGACCACCGACGGTGGGCTGAAGCGCCAGCTGGAACTGCCCGCGACGGGTGTCGAGCGGACGTACCGCGCGCGCGTCTTCGGCGACATCAGCCAGAAGCAGCTCGAGGAACTGATCCACGGGATCGAGATCGAAGGCATCCGCTACGGTTCGATCGACGCCAACCTGGAACGCCGCACCGGCCGCAACGGCTGGGTCGAGATGCGCCTGCGCGAGGGCAAGAACCGCGAGGTCCGGCGCGTGCTGGAGTTTCTTGGACTCCAGGTCAGCCGGCTGATCCGGACGAGCTATGGGCCTTTTCCGCTGGACGACCTGCCGGCGGGGTATGTAGACGAGATCAAGCAGCATGATCTGGTCGCGTTTCGGAAGACGTTGAAGGATTAGCCTTCGGTTTCGGTCCTGCCCTCACCCCGAGTGTGCCCATCCCCCACCCCGTTTTGTTCGAGCTTGTCGAGAACTCTGCGCAAAGTTCTCGACAGGCTCGAACCAAACGGATTTTGAGGTCGCTAGCGTTCTCGACAAGCTCGAACCAAACGGGGCGAGGTGGCGCACCGTTCTCGACAGGCTCGAACCGAACGGTTTAGGGGGTGTCGTGACGCACCTCGTTGCATTCATCATCGGATATCACACCCATGCGCATCATCGCCGGCAGCTGGCGCGGCCGTTCCATCGTATCGCCCAAGGGGGACGACACGCGGCCGACGTCGGACCGGACGCGCGAGGCGTTGTTCTCGATGCTCGCCAGCCGGTTCGGCAGTTTCGAAGGCGTGCGCGTGCTCGACCTGTTCGCCGGGACAGGCGCGCTGGGGCTGGAGGCGCTGTCGCGCGGAGCGGCCTATGCCACGTTCGTGGAGCGCGAGCGGCAGGCGCTGGACGTGCTGAAAGTGAATGTCGCGAAGCTCGCCGCGCCGGGGACGACCGACATCCGCGGCCAGGGCGTCGAGGCGCTGGGGCCGCTCTACGGATCGCGTTACGATCTGGTGCTGATCGACCCGCCCTATCTGTCGGGCGGCGGCGGGGCTTTGCTTGAGCGGCTGGCGCGGCTGGGCTGGTTCGCGCCGGGTGCGCTGGTGTCGGTCGAGACCGGCAAGGCGGAGGTCGTGGCGGCGAAGGGGTTCGAGCAGGATACCGACCGGGTGCACGGGAAGGCGAAGCTGACCTTGTTGCGCTGGGTTGGGGGTGATGAGGCTCCGGTTGCGGCGAAGGTTGAGGCGGTCGACGAGGAGGACGCAGTTGAAGACGAAGCTGAGGACTGACCTCGGACGCCATTAGCCCCCCTCCCTTTCAAGGGACGGGCTGGGGGTGGGTGGTACCGGCAAGCCTTCGCTGTCCCGCTGGTGAAGAGGTAGTACCCACCCCCAACCCCCTCCCTTGAAAGGGAGGGGCTTCGTTTGCGGCTCGTCCCCACCCACCCCCAACAAACTTGCCCCCGCGGCCCGCGTTCCCTACCTGTTCGCGGGTGAACCAGCCGCTCTCTCCCTCGCCCGCCGATCCCGCCTATCTGCGCGGGTTGAACCCGCCGCAGCGGGAGGCGGTGCTGACGACCGAGGGCCCGGTGCTCGTGCTGGCGGGTGCGGGGACCGGCAAGACGTCCGCGCTCACCGCGCGACTCGCGCATCTGGTCGCGACGCGGCGGGCCTGGCCGTCGGAGATCCTGGCGGTCACGTTCACCAACAAGGCGGCGCGCGAGATGCGCGAGCGGATCGGGCGGATCCTGGGCGATGCGGTGGAGGGGATGCCGTGGCTCGGCACGTTCCACTCGATTGCGGCGAAGATGCTGCGCCGTCATGCCGAGCTGGTCGGGTTGCAGAGCAATTTCACGATCCTGGACACCGACGACCAGCTGCGCTTGCTGAAACAGCTGATCGTCGCGGCGGAGATCGACGAGAAGCGCTGGACTCCGCGGATGCTGGCCGGGTTGATCGATCGCTGGAAGAACAAGGGCTGGGTGCCGGCCGATATCGACGCCGCGGAGTCGGAGGCGTTCGCCAACGGCCGCGGCGCGGAGCTGTACGCCGCCTATCAGGCGCGGCTGCGCGGCGTGAACGCGTGCGATTTCGGTGATCTGCTGCTCCACATGCTCGTCATCCTGAAGACGCATCGCGACGTGCTGACACTTTATCAGCAGCGCTTCAAATATGTGCTGGTCGACGAATATCAGGACACCAACAGCAGCCAGTATCTCTGGCTACGACTGATCGCGCAGGAGCGCCGCAACCTGTGCTGCGTGGGGGACGACGACCAGTCGATCTATTCGTGGCGCGGTGCACAGGTCGAGAACATCCTGCGGTTCGGGAAGGATTTCCCGGGCGCGGCGATCATCAAGCTGGAACAGAATTACCGGTCCACGCCGCACATCCTGGCCGCCGCATCGGGCGTGATCGCGCATAATGGCGGCCGGCTGGGCAAGACATTGTGGACGAAGGAGGCGCAGGGCGATCCGGTCAAGGTCGTCGGCGTGTGGGACGGGCCGGAGGAGGCGCGCCGCATCGCCGAGGAGATCGAGGGGCATCAGCGCGGGGGAGGCACTCTAGACCAGGTCGCGATCCTGGTGCGCGCACAGTTCCAGACGCGCGAGCTGGAAGACCGCTTCATCGCGATCGGCATGCCGTACCGGATCGTCGGCGGGTTCCGCTTCTACGAACGGGCCGAGATCCGCGACGCACTCGCCTATCTGCGCGTGATCAGCCAGCCGGCGGACGACCTGGCGTTCGAACGGATCGTCAACGTGCCGAAACGCGGCCTGGGCGACAAGGCGGTGGCCAAGATCCACATGGTCGCACGCGCGCAGGGGCTGCCGCTGTCCTATGCCGCCGCGCGGCTGCTCGATACGGACGAGCTGACCGGGGCGGCGCGCAAGTCGCTGGGCAATCTGGTCGGCGATATCGCGCGCTGGCGCGACCGGCTGGGCTCGCTCGGCCATGCCGAACTGGCGCGGCAGATGCTCGACGAGAGCGGCTATACCGCGATGCTGCAGGCGGATCGCTCCGCCGAGGCGGCCGGGCGACTGGAGAACCTGACCGAGCTGGCGCGTGCGATGGAGGAGTATGAGACGCTGTCCGCGTTCCTCGAGCATGTCAGCCTGGTGATGGACAACGATGCCGCCGCGGACGAGGCGAAGGTGACGATCATGACGATCCACGCCGCCAAGGGGCTGGAGTTCGACACCGTGTTCCTGGCCGGGTGGGAGGAAGGCGTGTTCCCGTCGCAGCGCGCGGTGGACGAAGGCGGGACCGCGGCGGTCGAGGAGGAGCGCCGGCTCGCCTATGTCGCGATCACCCGAGCGCGGCGGAAATGCTTCATCTTCCACGCGGCGAACCGGCGGATCTACGGGCAGTGGACGTCGTCGATCCCGTCGCGCTTCGTGGGCGAGCTGCCCGCCGACCATGTCGATCAGGAAACGACGATGTCGGGCGGCGAGTCGTTGTGGCGCGCGCAGTGGTCGGAGCATCAAGACCCGTTCGCGCATCTCGGGCGCAGCGAAGGTCGCGGCCCCGGCTGGCAGCGGGCGGCCGCGACCGGGGTCGATCTGCGGCCGGCGCGGGTGGTGGAGGCGCGCACCTCGCCGACCAGCTTTGCGGCGAAACCGCGGGCGGACATCGCCGTGGGGATGCGAGTGTTCCACACCAAGTTCGGCTACGGGGCGGTGGCGACGATCGACGGGAACAAGCTGGACATCGACTTCGAGCTATCGGGGCGGAAGCGGGTGCTGGACAGCTTCATTCAGCCGGCTTGAGGACGCCTTAGCGTTTGGATTCGTGACGAATTCCTGAAACCTGGTCCGACCCGCCTCCCCGCCTATTTCGCCCGATCAGGTCGCATGTAGGGCACGAAATCATCCAGAACCACGAAGCCGCCCTGCATGCGCGTGTTGCGGTCGATCAGGCGGACCGCGTCGAGTCGGCAGGCCGAACCGCCGTACAGGGTCGATACGGGGATCACGTTCCAGTCGAGCCAGCTCGCGCCCGATTGCGGCGCGTTGAGATATTTGCGGCCGCCGCCGACGTCGTAGAGCAGACCGACACCGGTGATAACCTGGGTCGATTGGACCGACGACAGCGGCAGGCAGCGGACGGGTTCGCCGCGGACCAGACCCTTGGTGGCCTTGGCAAGTTCCGCCTGCCCGCGTTCGGCCAATGTCTGGCGGTCGCGTGCGGCGACGGGGGCCGTCACGATGGCGGCCAGCATGGCGCAGCTTAGCAAAAACCTCTTCATCACCGCATTCTCCGATCCTCCTGACGATATAGGGTGCGCGAGATAAAGCGCATCTGGCCGCGGGGTCGGAAGCCCAGCTTTGCTCCCGTCAAGCAATCGGAGATTGTGGCGGTGGCGCGGGTGGCCCATCTGCCGGTCATGGCAAATCTTCTCGATCCTGCGGCGCGTGGACGCGTCATCCTGGTAGGGGCCGGCCCGGGCGATCCGGATCTGCTGACGTTGCGCGCCGTGGAGGCGCTGCGGTCGGCCGACGTCGTCGTGCATGACGGGCTGATCGATCCGCGTGTGCTCGATCACGCGCCCGCATCGGCGCAGCGTATCTCGGTCGCCAAGCAGCGCAGCCGCCATACGGTGCCGCAGGAGGGGATCAACGCCCTGATCGTGGCGCATGTCCGTGCGGGCAGCGTGGTCGTGCGGTTGAAGGGCGGCGACCCGTTCGTGTTCGGGCGCGGTGGCGAGGAGGTCGAGGCCGTCCGTGCCGCCGGCTTGCGCGTCGATGTGGTGCCCGGCGTGTCGGCGGCGCTGGGTTGTGCGGCGGAAGCGATGCTGCCGCTGACGCACCGCGACTGGTCGTCGGCGGTCAGCTTCGTCGCGGGGCAGTGCAAGGGGCTGTCCGACCAGAACTGGGCCGGGCTGGCGGGCAAGGGTCGCACGTTGGTGATCTACATGGGCCTGGCGAACGCCACCGCGATCGCGGACAAGCTGATGGCGGACGGTGTTTCGCCCGGCATGCCGGTGGCGGTGCTTGAACGCGGCACCCTGCCCGGATCGCGCGCGATGCGGACGCTGCTGGCGGACCTGGGCGACATGACGGTGCGTGAACGGATCGCCAGCCCGGCGATCATCGTGGTGGGTCAGGTCGTGCTGCTGTCCGACGCGCAGGACCGGCTGCACCAAATCGCAACCCAAGCAGCGGAGGCGTTCGCATGAAGATCTTGACCGGCCAGGACCTGGCATCGGGCGACGTGACGTGGTGGACCGGCAGCGGCTGGTCGCTGCACCTGTTCGATGCGGTCGATGTGGGCGACGCGGGGCCGGCGATCGCCGCGGCCGAGGAGAAGGCGCTGCGCGTCAACGTTCCTTACGTGATCGACGCGACGCAGACCGCGGACGGGCCGATGCCGGCGCACATCAAGGATCGCATCCGTGCGGCCGGGCCGACCGTGCATCCCGCATTCGGCATCCATCCCGAAATTCCGATCCTGAAGACGCCCGCGCAGCATGAGAACAACGCCGACGCCCCGTCCGAAGTGAAGGCGAACTGAGATGTACAAGTACGACACCTACGACCAGACGCTGGTCGATGCGCGCGTCGCGGATTTCGGTGACCAGGTCGCGCGCCGCCTGTCGGGCGAAATGACCGAGGACCAGTTCAAGCCGCTCCGGCTGATGAACGGGCTCTATCTGCAGCTTCACGCCTATATGCTGCGCGTCGCGATCCCGTACGGGACGCTCGACAGCCGGCAGATGCGGATGCTGGGGTCGATCGCGCGCGATTACGACCGCGGTTACGGCCACTTCACGACGCGCCAGAACTTGCAGTTCAACTGGATCAAGCTCGAGGATACGCCCGAGATCCTGGCCAAGCTGGCGACCGTCGAGATGCATGCCATCCAGACGTCGGGCAACTGCATCCGCAACATCTCGTCCGATCAATATGCGGGCGCGGCGGCGGACGAGGTCGGCGATCCGCGGCCGTGGGCGGAGCTGCTGCGCCAGTGGTCGAGCTTCCACCCGGAATTCAGCTACCTGCCGCGCAAGTTCAAGATCGCGGTAATCGGGGCGGAGCAGGACCGCGCGGCGATCCAGCTGCACGACATCGGGTTGCAGATGCGGCGCGACGACGCCGGCGAACTTGGCTTCCGCGTACTGGTGGGTGGTGGCATGGGGCGGACGCCGATGATCGGATCCGTGATCCGTGATTTCATCCCGGCGGCCGACCTGCTGAGCTATGTCGAGGCGTGCCTGCGGGTCTACAACCGCTACGGCCGGCGCGACAATATCTACAAGGCGCGGATCAAGATTCTCGTCCACGAACTCGGCGCGCCGGAATATGCGCGCCAGGTCGAGGAGGAATGGACGCATGTGAAGACGCTCGGGCTCGATCCGCCGCAGGCCGAGTATGACCGGATCGCGGCGTTCTTCGCCCCGCCCGCGTTCGCAGAAGGCCTGCCGACCGAGATCGACCGCAGCGACGCGGGCTTCGCACACTGGGTCGACCAGAATACCGCCGCGCACAAGGCCGCGGGTTATGCGATCGTGACGGTCAGCCTGAAGCCGACCGGCGGTATTCCGGGCGATGCGACCGCGGACCAGATCGACCTGATCGCCGACCTCGCCGAACGCTACAGCTTCGACGAGATGCGCATCACGCACAGCCAGAATGTCGTGTTGCCGCATGTCCAGCGGCAGGATTTGCGTGCGATCTGGGATGCACTGGTCGCCGCGGGGCTCGCCACCGCGAACCTCGATCTGGTGACCGACATCATCGCCTGCCCGGGCCTCGATTATTGCAGCCTGGCCAATGCCCGGTCGATCCCGGTCGCGCAGAAGATCACGGAACGGTTCGCCGATCCGGACCGGCAGCGCGATATCGGCGAGCTGAAGCTGAAGATCAGCGGCTGCATCAACGCGTGCGGCCACCACCATGCCGGCCACATCGGGATCCTGGGCGTAGACCGGAAGGGCGAGGAGAATTACCAGCTCTCGTTCGGCGGATCGGCGGCGGAGGATACCAGCATCGCCAAGATCATCGGCCCCGGTTTTTCCGAGGACGGCGTGGTCGACGCGGTCGAGAAGGCGGTCGAAACATACCGCGGGCTGCGCGAGCCGGGCGAGCGGTTCCTCGACACCTACCGCCGGGTCGGCCTGCAACCGTTCAAGGCCGCGATCTATGGTGACGCCGGCTCCACGACGCCGGTGCGGGAGCCGGTGGCATGATCCGTTTCCGTGACGATGTCGCCCACGACGCGCCCCCCGCCCCGCTGGCCGAGTTCGTCGGCGAGAGCAACGCGACCGCGGTGCGGCTGGAACCGACCGACGATGCGCGCGCGCTGTTGCCGCACCTCGATCGGCTGGCGCTGATCGAGGTCGCTTTCCCCAAGTTCCGCGACGGGCGCGGGTATAGCGCGGGGCGGATCCTGCGCGAGGCCGGCTATCTCGGCGAACTCCGTGCGCAGGGCGATCTGCTCGTGGATCAGATCCCGCTGATGCGGCGCTGCGGGTTCGATTCGTTCGTGCCCGACGTGCCGGTCGACGAGGCGGCGCTGGCCCGCACGCTCGACCGCTACCCGAACGTGTATCAGAAGGCAGCCGACGGCCGAAGTCCGGTCTGGGCCTTGCGACATGGGTGAGCCCGCGCGCCGGATCGACATGATCGATACCGCCCCGGCGTTCACCGCCGCAGACGTCGCGGCACTGAACGCGCGCTACGACGGCGTGGCGACCGACGTCATGCTGCGCGAACTGGTAACCGGCGAACTGGCCGGGCGGATCGCTTTGGTATCCTCGTTCGGCGCGGAGTCGGCGGTGCTGCTGCACCTGGTGTCGGAGATCGACCGGAGCGTGCCGCTGGTGTTCACCAACACGCAGAAGATGTTCGGCGAGACGCTGGCGTACCGCGACGCGCTGTCCGAGCAGCTGGGCTTTACCGACCTGCGCGTCTATCGCCCCGATCCGGCCGCGCTGGCGAAGAAGGACGGCACGGGTCTGCGCTGGTCCTACGATCCGGACGGCTGCTGCGAAATCCGCAAGGTGGAGCCGCTGGCGCGCGCGCTGGCGCCGTTCGATGCCTGGATCAGCGGGCGGAAGGGGTTCCAGGCCAAGACCCGCACCGCCCTGCCGCGCTTCGAACTGGACGAGACGGACGGGTACGGCCGGCTGAAGATCAACCCGCTGGCGAGCTGGACCAAGCCGGAGCTCGACGCCTATTTCGTCGAGCACAAGCTGCCACCCCACCCGCTCGTCGAGCAGGGCTATCTGTCGATCGGCTGCCAGCCCTGCACGAGCAAGGTGCGCCCGGGCGAGGACCCGCGTGCGGGCCGCTGGCGCGGGTGGGACAAGATGGAATGCGGGATCCATGTGAGCGAACTGCCGGGAGAAGAGCCGGCATTCTGAGGGCCTGAATGTGGCTCGGTTTTGTATCCCGGCGGAGGCCGGGATCCAGCTGGGTCGCAGGCGGGGGTCTCGCCTCATAGGTTTGTCACGCACGCCAAGCTGTATCCCCGCATCCGCGGGGATACCGATGGCCGGCTTTGCGGGAGCGAACGTCCGACCGGACGTTGCGCCCCCGACCCCTCTTACTTGAAGCGGAACCCCGCACCCAGCAGTGCGCGCTGGCGGGCGGTGTGGTCGCTATACTGCGAGTACTTATACTCGGCATTGACGTAGAACTTGTCGTTAAGCGAATATTCCGCGCCGCCGCCAAGCTGGTATCCATCGGTGTTGAAGTGATCGTAGAAACCACCCGCACCGTTGACGCCGCTGAAGCTCTTGCGCTGTTCGTTGTTGACGAAGCCGGCCTTGCCGTAGACCAGCACCTGCGGCGTCACCAGGTAACCGGCGCGGACCGCGGCGCCATATTCCTGGAAGCTCTTGTGGCAGACCGTGCCGCCGGACACGCCCGGCGTGCAATTCTCGCCGTCGCTGTTCCAGATCGTGCCTTCCGCGCCGACGACGATCTTGTCGCCGATCTGGCCGTCGAAGCCGACGAGGCCACCATAGCCGATCGAACTGTCGTTCGTGCCCTGCGACTGGAACCGGTCGTAGCCGACCTGGCCTTCGACACGGAAACCGCGGAACGACGTGCCGTTGCCGCCCGTGCTGCTCGCCTTGGTGTAGCTGGCGGCGGTGTCGGCCGGTGCCGGGGCCGGCGCGGCGGTGTCGGTCGGGGCTGGTGCGGCGGTCGACGGATCGGTCGGCGCGGGCGCGGCCATCGCCGGGTCGGTCACCGGTGCGTCGGTGGCCGGCGCGGTGGCGGTCGTCGGGTCGGGCGCGGGCGTGGTGGTGTCCTGCGCGAACGCGACCTGCGCGGTGGCGGCGGCGATGAGGGCGGCGGTTACGACGGATTTATGCACGAATGTCCTCCTTTGGAACTCAAGGAGCGCAGCGTCTATCAGTCCTGCCTGAACCGCGGCTGACAGTTTTTGTAAGGAATGATCACTCCTCTAGCGACCGGAAGCTCTCGTCGGCCAAGTCTGAAAAGCGTGTAATCTTGCTTTCGAACTTCAACGTCACCGTGCCGGTGGCGCCGTGGCGCTGTTTTGCGATCACAAGTTCAGCCTTGCCGTGCGCGTCGGCCATCTTGCGCTGCCAGTCCTCGAACTCCGCGACGGATGCCAGGCTGTCCCCCTCGCCCGCGCTGGCCTCCTTGGGTTTCGCAAAATTAATGTAATATTCCTCGCGGTACACGAACCAGACCATGTCGGCGTCCTGCTCGATCGAGCCGGATTCGCGCAGATCGGACAGCATCGGGCGCTTGTTCTCGCGGCTCTCCACCGCGCGGCTGAGCTGCGACAGCGCGATGACGGGCAGATGCAGTTCCTTGGCGAGCGTCTTTAAGCCGCGGCTGATCTCCGAAATCTCCTGCACGCGGTTGCCGTCGCTGGCCTTGCCGGACCCCTGGAGCAGCTGGAGATAGTCGACCACGATCAGGTTGATGCCGCGCTGCCGCTTCAGCCGGCGCGCACGGGTGCGGAGCGCGGCGATCGTCAGGCCGGGCGTGTCGTCGATATAGAGCGGGAGATTCTCCAGCTCGGCTGCGGCGCGCGCCAGGTTGCGGAAATCCTGCTGGCTGATCTTGCCCATGCGCAGGTTTTCGGAACTGATCCCCGACTGCTCTGACAGGATGCGCGTCGCCAGCTGGTCCGACGACATTTCGAGCGAGAAGAACGCGACGGCCGCGCCGACCGACTTGGCATCCTCGATCCCGTCGTTGCGGTCGCGCACCAGCCGCATCGCCGCGTTGAACGCGATATTGGTGGCGAGCGACGTCTTGCCCATGCCGGGACGGCCGGCCAGGATGATGAGATCGGAGCGGTGCAGGCCGCCCATCTTGCTGTTCACGCTGTCGAGACCGGTGGTGATGCCGGACAGGTGCCCGCCCGATTGCAGCGCTCGTTCGGCGGTTTCGACCGCCATGCGCGTCGCCTGCGCGAAGGTCTTGACCGAACCCTGTTCGCCGCCCTCCTCCGCCACCTTGTAGAGTGCGGTTTCGGCCTCTTCGATCTGGCCCTTCGGATCGACCGACTCGCTGGTGTCGAACGCGGTTTCGACCATGTCGCGCCCGACGCCGATCAGCGCGCGGAGCAAAGCCAGGTCGTAGATCTGCGCGGCGAAATCACGCGCGCCGATCAGCGCGGCACCCGATCCGGTCAGCTGCGCCAGATAGCCCGGCCCGCCCAGTTCGCGCATCTGGCTGTCCGCGTCGAACAGCGGGCGCAGCGTCACCGGATTGGCGATCATGTTCTTGTCGACCATGCGAATGATCGCTTCGTAGATCCGGCCGTGCAGCGACTCGTAGAAATGATCGGGACGGAGCTTAAGCTGCACGTCCTCCATCAGGCGGTTGTCGATCATGAGGGCGCCGAGCAGCGCCGCCTCCGCCTCGACATTGTGGGGCAGCGTCTGTTCGGGCGGCGGGGATGCAACGGTGTAGGGGAATGCAGTGGCCATGCGCGCATCATCGGCGCTTTTGGCCGCACCCTCAACCGCTTGGTCGCGGTCGCCCACAGCTAATCGCTGTCCTGTGGATAAGCCGCGCTGCGATTGCGGCGGCCCGCAGGCTCGGCTAGGCGGATAGGCTGCCATGTCCGATCCCCGTATCATCGCCGTCGATCTGGACGAAAAGACCATCCTGTGGCGCAATGCCGATATTGAACAGGAGCGGCAGATTGCGATCATCGACCTGCTCGAGAACAACCACTTCCGCCCGCTGCGGCCCTATCCCGAGGACTATGCCGGGCCGTTCCGGATTGGCCTGGCGACGCAGGAGGGGCGGCTGGCGATCGACATCATGGCGACCGGCGGCGAGCGGCTGGAGACGCTGATCCTGGGGATGGCGCGGTTCCGCCGGCCGATCCGCGATTATTTCGCGATCTGCGACAGTTATTTCCAGGCGTTGCGCGCGTCGACGCCGCAGCAGATCGAGACGGTGGACATGGCCCGCCGCGGTATCCACAACGATGCCGCGGAGCTTCTGAAAGAAAGACTGGAAGGCAAGATCGACGTGGATTTCGACACCGCCCGCCGCCTGTTCACGCTGATCTGCATGTTGCACATCCGTGGTTGAGGTGGCGATGACCGAGGTCGCCGGACAGGTGCTGATCGACGCGGCGCGCACCGCGGCGGCGAACGCGCATGCGCCTTATTCCAACTTCGCGGTCGGCGCCGCCGTGCTGCTGACTGACGGCAGCATCGTGCCGGGCACCAATTTCGAGAATGCGAGCTACGGCCTGTCGCTGTGCGCGGAGACGGTCGCGCTGGCGGCGGTGAACATGGCCGGGCGGTTGCGCGATGTCGTCGCGATCGGGATCGTCGGCGGCATGATCCGCGGCGACCGGATCGAGGGCACCGCGCCGATCCGGCCGTGCGGGCGCTGCCGCCAGGTGCTGAACGAGGCGGCCCAGGTCGGCAGGCGCGACGTGCTGGTCTATTGCGGGTCGGCGACGGGGGACGAGATCGAGCGGCATGATCTGTCGGATCTGATCCCGTACGCGTTCGGGCCGCGGGATTTGGGCGTGGTGGTGTAGCGCCACCTGCCCCCTCTCCCCTGGGGAGAGGGTTGGGGAGAGGGGTTTGGCTTGAGACGACCTCACCGCAAACCGAAACCGTTGCCCCCTCTCCCAACCCTCTCCCCGGAGGGGAGAGGGCCAGACAGAAGAAAGAGGCTTCATGACCGTCCAATCCGACCGCTGGATCCGCGAACAGGCGGAGGCGCATGGCATGATCGAACCGTTCGTCGAGGCGCAGCGGCGCGACGGGTGCATCAGCTACGGGCTGTCGTCCTACGGGTACGACGCGCGGGTGGCGGACGAGTTCAAGATCTTCACCAACGTGCATTCGGTCACGGTCGACCCGAAGAATTTCGATCCGGACAGCTTCGTCGATCGTCAGACGGACTGCTGCATCATCCCGCCGAACAGCTTCGCGCTCGCCCGGACGGTCGAATATTTCCGCGTGCCGCGCGACGTGCTGGTGATCTGCCTCGGCAAGTCGACCTATGCGCGCTGCGGGATCATCGTGAACGTGACGCCGCTGGAGCCGGGTTGGGAGGGGCATGTGACCCTGGAATTCTCCAACACCACGCCGCTGCCCGCGAAGGTCTATGCCAACGAAGGCGCGTGCCAGTTCCTATTCCTGAAGGGCAACGAGCCGTGCGAGGTAAGCTACGCCGACCGCGCGGGCAAATATATGGGCCAGCGCGGTGTGACGCTGCCGAAGCTGTAGCGCGTCAGCGCTTCACCAGCGTCACCTGCGCTACGTCGATCCCGCCGCCGCGGAAGCCGCCTTCGCAGTACAACAGGTAGTAGCGCCAGAGCCGCACGAAGCGGTCGTCGAAGCCCGGCGGTAGGCGTCCCTCCGCCACCGCGGCGTCGAAGCGGACGCGCCATTGACGCAGCGTTTCGGCATAGTCCGGGCCGAAGCCGACGCGGTCCTGCCAGTCCAGCCCCGCCGCCGCGGCCGCCGCGCGGAAGCGCGATTCGGAGATCAGCATGCCGCCGGGGAAGACATAGGTCTGGATGAAGTCGGCGCTCGCGGCGTAACTCTCGAACACCGCGTCGTCGATCGCGATATACTGGATCGCGGCGCGCCCGCCGGGTTTGAGCGCGCGGGCGATCGCCGCCATGTAGGTCGGCCAATATTCCGCGCCGACCGCCTCGACCATCTCGACGCTGGCGACTGCATCGTAGGTTCCGGTCTCGGCCCGGTAGTCGCGCAGCGCGATCGTGACGGCGTCCGGCACGCGCGCGTCCGCCCACGCCTTCTGTTCCGCCGACAGCGTCAGGCCAGTGACGGTCAGGCCGTAGTCGCGCGCCGCGACGTCGGCGAGCGCCCCCCAGCCGCAGCCGATCTCGAGCAATCGCTGGCCGGGCCGCGTGCCCAGCCGGTCGAGCAGCGCGCCGATCTTGCGCCGCTGCGCCTGTTCGAGCGGTTCGTCCGGGTGGCCGAACATCGCGCTGGAATAGGTCATGCCCGGGTCGAGCCAGGCGGCGTAGAAGTCGTTGCCCAGGTCGTAATGGAACGCGATGTTGCGGCGTGCGCCGCGCGGGTCGTTGCGCCGCCAGGCGTGGGCCATGCGGTTGACGATCCGCCCCCAGCCATGCGCGCGCGCGGTCGCGCCAAGCGGCACGCGGTTGCGCATGAACAGGTCGAACAGCGGCACCGGATCGGGGCTCGACCACTCGCCGTCCGCCCAGCTGCGATACCAGCCGACCGAGCCGGACAGCATCAGCCGCATCAGCGGGCGCCAGTCGTGCAGCGTGACGATCGCAACGGGGCCGGGCTTGCGACCGCCAAGCCGGCGTTTCCGCCCGTCGGGCAAGGTCGCTTCGATTGCGCCCTCCGCCAGACCGCGGTCGACGCGGTCGAGCACGCGGTGGAAGGCGGGCGCTAGAAAGCGCGAGACCCGCCCGCCTCCGGTCGAAAAACCGCGATCGGCCCGGACAAGATGGTCGCCCCGGCGCGGGGTATCGGTCGTCATGCGCGCTCAGTGGCGTCGTGCGGGACGGGATGCAAGCGGAAGCGGGTTTGTCGGCGGCTTAGTCAGTCCGGCGCGCCGGGGTCGCGCGCGGTCACCTTCTTCACCGCCTGCAGCGCGCGCTCGCGCGCCTCGCGGTGGCCGATGATCTTTTCGGGATAGTCGTCCGGGCGGCACCCGGCCTCCTCCGGGTCGTGGATCGCGCCGTCGGACAGGCCCGCGAGTTCGGGCACCCACGTGCGGATATAGTCGGCGGCCTCGAACTTGGGCGACTGGGTCAGTGGCGCCATGATGCGGCCGAACGGGTTGGAGTCGATGCCGGTCCCCGCGACCCATTGCCAGTTGACGCTGTTGTTGCCGTAGTCGGCGTCGATCAGGCAGTCCCAATACCACGCCTCGCCGCGCCGCCAGTCGAGCAGCAGATGCTTGATCATGAAGCTGGCCGCCACCATCCGGACGCGGTTGTGCATCCAGCCATGCGTCCAGAGCTGCCGCATGCCGGCATCGACTAGCGGGTAGCCGGTGCGGCCTTCGGTCCACGCCTTGAAGTCGGCGTCGGCGTCCTTGCCCTCGCGCCACGGCATCGCGTCATAGGCGTTACGGCCGTTGGCGTCGGCATAGCCGGGCAGGATGTCGATGACATTCGAGGTGAAATCGCGCCAGCCGACCTCGCGCAGATAGGGTTCGGTGTCGCCCTTCCCCTTGGCCACCGCGTGCCAGACCGCGGCGGGCGAAACCTCGCCGTGATGGAGGTGCGGGGAAAGCCGAGACGTGCCTTCCTCGGATGGCAGGTTGCGCGCGATATCGTACGCGCCGACCTTCGGCACGAACGCCTTCAGCGCCGCATGCGCTCCGGCCTCGCCGGGCTTCCAGTCGGCGAAGCCGGGCGACCAGTCGGGCGTGGTGGGCAGCAGTTTCCAGTCGGCGAGATCGTCGGACGCGATCTTGCCGGACGGACCGGACAGGTTGCGCGGTGCGGCGATCGGCTCGGGCGGCGGCATGCGTTCGCGGAGCGCCTTCCAGAACGCGGTAAACATGCGGTAGCGGCCGCCCGATCCGGTGCGGATGCTGTCCGGATCGTCGAGCAGCATCCCGCCGTGGAGCTTGAGCGTCAGCGCCTTGCCAAGCGCGTCCTCGGCCGTCTTCCACCAGGGTTCGTAATGATGGACGGCGTGGACCGTCTCCGCGCCAACCTCCTTGGCCAGCTTCGCGATCTCGGCCACCGCATCGCCGCGGCGTAGGATCAGGGGCACGCCCTGCTTCTTCAGGTCCGCGGCCAGCGCGGTCAGGCTGTGGTGCAGCCACCAGCGTTGCGCGCCGCCGATCTTCCACGCGCCGGGCGCGTCGTCGTCGAGTACATAGACCCCCACCACGGGCCCGTCATGGGCGGCGGCCGCCAGCGCCGGCTGGTCCGCCAGACGCAGGTCCTGACGGAACCAGACGATGGATGGGGTGGTCATAAAAGGACGGCTCCGTATCGAACAGGCGCTGGAAACGCCTGACTCCGCCATTTTCTCCGGCATTTTATCCGCGCGCGCTTATCCGCGCGCAGCCCCCGCCAGCGTCGTCATCGCCGCGACGTGGCGCGTGGCCACCGCGAGCCGGTCATTGCCGTAGCCGCCGCCCATCGTGCTGGCGACCGGTATCCCGCGCGCCGCGGCGATGACATGCCGTTCTCGCGCGGCGAGCCCCGCGTCGCTCAGCGCCAGCCGGCCCAGCCGGTCGTCGCGGTGCGGATCGACGCCGGCCTGGTACAGGATCAGGTCGGGCGCGAACCCGTCGATCACGCGTGGCAGATGATCGTCGAGGATCGCGAGATAGGCCTCGTCCCCCACCCCGTCGGGCAGGTCGACGTCGAGCGACGAGGCGACCTTCCGAACAGGGAAGTTCTTCACCGCATGGACCGACAGCGTGAATATGTCGTCGCGCCCCGTGGTCAACGCCGCGGTGCCGTCGCCCTGATGCACGTCGAGATCGAGGATCAGGATGCGGTCGACGTCGCGCTCCGCGATCAGCCGGTTGGCGGCGATGACGAGGTCGTTGAACACGCAGTAGCCCGCGCCCGTGTCGTACAGCGCATGGTGGCTGCCCCCCGCGGCATTGGCGGCAAACCCGTGGCGCATCGCCAGTTTCGCCGCCAGCCAGGTGCCGCCCGGCGACAGCAAGGCCCGCCGCGCGACGCGTTCGGTGACGGGAAAACCGATCCGCCGCGTCTTGTCGGCCGGCACGGTGCAGGACAGCACCTGTTCGACATAGTCGGGGTCGTGGACCGCCTCGACCCAGTCGCGCGGCATCGGATCGGGCGTGTGGACGATGTGCGGATAGCCGCCGTTCGACAGCACCTCCATGACGAGCCCGTATTTGTCGAACGTGAACGTCGATCCCGGCGGTGGTGGCGAAACATAGGCCGGGTGGTGGACGACGTGCAGCATCGCGGACTAGGTAGGCACGCGCCGCTGCGGAGAGAAGTGCATGACCGATATGAGACAGCCCCCCGCCTATACGACCGACGGCCTGCCCCCCGCGCGCCCAGATGTGCGCGCGTTCCTCGATTATCTGAACGCCCTGCCCGGCCCGCGCAGTCACGAGATAGGCGCGGTCGCAGCGCGCCAGCAGATGCGCGATTCGCGGTCGCTGGTCGATCTGGACGTCGGGCCGCTCGCGGTGCTCCGCGACCTGTCCTGCCCGCGGCCCGACGGCAGCATGATCCCGCTGCGGCTGTACGATCCGCGCCCGTCGCGGGCGCCGGGGCCGGTGATGGTGTTCTTCCACGGCGGCGGCTTCGTGATCGGCGATCTGGACACGCACGAGCCGGCCTGTGCGGAGATCGCCCGGACGCTCGACATGCCGGTGGTGTCGGTCGATTACCGGCTGGCCCCCGAATATCCGTGGCCGGCGGCGCCCGACGATTGCGAGACGGCGGCGCGCTGGGTCGCGACGGGACCGGCGGACCTCGGTTTTGGCGTCACCTCGCTGGTGCTGGCCGGCGACAGCGCCGGCGGCACGCTGACCGTCGTCACCGCGCTCGCGCTGCGCGACCGGGCGGCGGACGTGCCGGTCGTGGCGCAGTGGCCGATCTATCCGGCGGTCGACAAGGCGACCGAATATGCGTCGTTCGCGCAGTTCGCCGATGGCTATTTCCTGACGCGCGAGGGGATGGCGTGGTTTCACGACAGCTACGCGCCCAACGTCGCGGACTGGCGCGGATCGCCGTTGATCGCGTCGCAGCACGACATGCCCGCCACGCTGGTGGTGACCGCCGGGCTCGACCCGCTGCGCGATCAGGGCCGTGCCTATGCCGCCAAGACGATCCAGGCCGGTGTGCCGACGATCTACCGCGAAGCGGTGGGCAACGTGCACGGCTTCATCAGCCTGCGTCGCGCGATCCCGTCGTCGCAGGGCGATCTGGCGATGTGCCTGGCGGTGCTGAAACCGATGATCGCGGAGGCGGAGGCCAACCGCGTGATGGCGCAGGCGGCACCGCGATGAGCGCCGACCAGTATCGCCCCGCCGCCGGCATCATGCTGCTCAACCGCGACGGCCGCGTGTTCGTGGCGCAGCGTCTCGATACCACGCTGGATGCCTGGCAGATGCCGCAGGGCGGGCTCGACCCCGGCGAGGATGCCGAAGCGGGTGCGCTACGCGAGCTGGAGGAGGAGACCGGTATTCCGGCGCGGCTGGTGGAGATCATTGCGCGGTCGCGGGGCGAGTTGCGCTACGACCTGCCGACCGATCTGGCCGGGTCGCTCTGGCGCGGCAAATGGCGGGGGCAGCGGCAGGTCTGGTTCCTGATGCGCTACCTGGGCCAGGACGATGAAATCGACATCGAGACCCCGCATCCGGAGTTTCGCGCGTGGAAATGGGCCGAACCGCGCGAACTTCCGGACATGATCGTGCCGTTCAAGGCAGAATTGTACCGCGACGTGCTACGCGAGTTCGCCGATCATTTGTCGCCCGAGTAGCCCATGACCCCCTTGATTCTGTTCGCCGCGCAGGTGCTGACCCTGCCGCCGGAGCTGCTGGAACCGGTTACGCCGGCACCGCCGCCCCCGCCCGTGATGGTGTTCTTCCTGCCACCGCCGCCCGATCCGTTACCGCTGCTCGAACCGCGCCGGCCGGAGGATGCGCCGCCGGTGCTGCCCGAACAGATCCGCGCGGTGGTGAATGCCGCGGTCAGCAGCGGCGATCCCGCGGCGGTCGCGGCGGTCGTGAAGTTCGCCAAGACCACCAACCCCGAAACCGCGGTGCAGATCGACCGGATCAACGAGGCGTATCTCGCCCGCGTCGCCGCACGCAAGGCACGGGAGGCGCGCGAGAAGCGCGACGCACTGATGCTCGCCGGGCCGCTCGATTACTGGAAGGGTTCGGTCGAACTGGGCGCGTCGCGATCGACCGGCAACACCGATGCACTGGGCGTCTATGCGGGCGCCGCCGCGACGCGCGAGGGGATCGACTGGCGCCACAAGCTGACCGGGCGGATCGATTACCAGCGGACCGACGGGGTGACGAGCACGGAGCGGTTCAACGCGGCGTACCAGCCGAACTACAAGATCGACGAGCAGCTCTACGTCTACGGCCTCGCGCAATATGAGCGCGATCGGCTGCTCGGCTACACCACGCGTCTGACCGCGGGCGGCGGGATCGGGTACAGCGTGTTCCGCACCGGACCGATCAAGCTGGACCTCGAAGGCGGGCCGGCGCTGCGCCGCACCAACTATGTCGAACTGCCCGAGGAAAGCGGCATCGCCGGGCGCGGATCGCTCAACATGACGTGGAACGTGACGCCCAGGCTGGTGCTGACCCAGAACGCGTCATTCTATCTGGAGCCGGACAACCGCAGTGCGACGTCGAGTACGTCGCTCGACACGACAATTCTGGGATCGCTGAAGGCGCGCTTCTCTTACAACGTGCAGTATGAGCGCGCCGCGCCGACGCGGAACCGGTCGGTCGATACGCTGGGGCGGGCAACGCTGGTCTACGGGTTTTAGGGGGCGGAGTTGGGGTCGACCTACTTCGTCACCCCTGACCGCTCCTTCCCCCACCCCGTTTGGTTCGAGCCTGTCGAGAACTCCGCACTGAGTTCTCGACAGGCTCGAACCAAACGGGGTGGGGGGTGGGTCGAACGACCTCGAAACTAAAGACACCACCCAAACCCAAACCCAAACCTCAGTAACCCGTCCATGCCGAGCGCAGTCGAGGCACGCTCCCCCGAGCGTAGCCGAGGGGTGCTGTTGGCTTCTCGGCTTCGCTCGAAGGAGTCCCTCGACTGCGCTCGGGACGGACGGGGGTTTGGTTCCGGGTTTGACTGTCCGCGCGCAGCCTCAAGCCAGGGCAAAAAGGGGAGCGATAGGCCGACGAACCTCCCCCGGAGCATCGCAGGTTTCACTCAGCCCGCTCCCGTCCTACAGTCCCCCCATGCTCCACACCGCCCTGCTCGACCGTGCCGCCGCTGCCCCGATGCTGGATCAGGTCCTCGCCTGGTCCGCGGTCAACAGCGGGTCGCGGAACCTCGCCGGGCTAGCCACGATGGCCGGGCTGCTGGCCGACGCGTTCGCCGTCCTGCCGGGCGAGATCGCGCTCGTCCCGCCCGAGCCCGTCGACGCGGTCCTCCCCGACGGGACGCGGGCAGAGCAACCCCACGGGGCCAACCTGCACCTGCGCGTCCGGCCCGAGGCCCCCGTCCAGATCCTGCTCACCGGCCACATGGACACTGTGTTCGCCGCGGATCATCCGTTTCAGGCGACCCGCCTCATCACACCGGACCGACTCAACGGCCCCGGAGTGGCGGACATGAAGGGCGGGATCGCGATCATGCTGGCCGCACTCGCCGCGATCGAGGGCGATCCGGTGCGCGAGCGGCTGGGGTACGAGGTCGTGCTGAACGCGGACGAGGAGGTCGGGTCCGGCGGGTCGGCGGCGCTGATCGCGGCGGCGGCGCGCGGCAAGGCGGCGGCGCTGACCTACGAACCGGCGCTGCCCGACGGGACGCTGGCCGGCGCGCGGCCGGGGAGCGGCAATTTCTCCACGATCGTGACGGGGCGCAGCGCGCATGCCGGCCGCAATCCGGAGGACGGGCGCAACGCGGTCGTCGCGGCGGCCGATCTGGCGCTGCGCCTGTCGAAGGCGGCGGGGCCGCGGCTGTCGGTCAACCCCGCGCGGATCGAGGGTGGCGGGCCGAACAATGTCGTCCCCGACCATGCCATCCTGCGCATCAACATGCGCCCCGCGACGCCGGAGGACGAGGTACGCGCGCGGTCCTATCTCGACGCGGCGATCGCGATGGTCGCGGCGACGCACGACGTCACCATTCACCTGCACGGCGGGTTCGGGCGGCCGCCGAAGCCGCTCGATCCCGCCGCGGAACGGCTGTTCGCGCTGGTGCGGGATTGCGGGGCGGAGCTGGGGCTGTCGATCGGCTGGTCGGCGACCGGCGGGGTGTGCGACGGAAACAATATTGCGGCATGCGGCGTGCCGGTGGTCGACACGATGGGCGCGCGCGGCGGGGCGATCCACAGCGATGCGGAGTTTCTGATGATCGACAGCCTGGCCGAACGCGCGCGACTTTCCGCGCTGGTGCTGCACCGGCTGGCCACGGGGGGCCGGCCATGACGTTCTTCGTCCGCCCGTCGCGCACCGACGATATCGACGCGCTGTACGAGATGGCGAAGCTGACCGGCGGCGGGTTTACCAACCTGCCGCCGGACCGGCCCGCGCTGACCGCCAAGCTGGCGCGGTCGGCTGCCGCGTTCGGGCGCACCGATGATGCGCCGGGCGACGACCTGTTCCTGCTGATCTTGGAAAATGCCGAGGACGGGCGCATCGCCGGCACCGCGCAGATCTTCAGCTGCGTCGGCATGACCTGCTCCTTCTACAGCTACCGGCTCGGCACGCTCAGCCAGACGAGCCGCGAACTGGGCCGCACGTTCAAGGCGGAGATGCTGTCGCTGACCACCGACTACGAGGGCGCGTCCGAGGTCGGTGGGTTGTTCCTCCACCCGCGCGAACGGGCCGGCGGGCTTGGCCTGCTGCTCGCGCGCAGCCGCTACCTGTTCATCCGGCAGCATCGCGCTCGGTTCGCGGACCGCGTGATCGCCGAGCTGCGCGGCGTGATCGACGAGGCGGGCGGATCGCCGTTCTGGGACGGGCTGGGCGCCAAATTCTTCGGCATGGGGTTTCAGGACGCGGACGAATTCAACGCGACGCACGGGACGCAGTTCATCGCGGACCTGATGCCAAAGCACCCGGTCTACCTCGCGATGCTGAGCGAGCCGGCGCGCCACGTGCTGGGCCTGCCGCACCCAACCGGTCGCGCGGCGATGCGGATGCTGGAGAAGGAGGGCTTCGCGCACGAGGGTTATGTCGACATCTTCGACGGTGGCCCGACGATGGCGGCGCAGACCGACCGGATCGCGACGATCCAGGGTGCGACCGATGCGACCCGTGCGGCGGGCGATGCCGCCGACGGCGGACGCGCGGCGCTGCTCGCGACGGGGCATTACGATACGTTCCGCGCGGCGTGGGGGCGGATCGCGCCTTCTGCGGGCGGTATGGCGGTCGAGCCGGCGGCGGCGCGGGCGCTGGAACTGCCGGTCGGCGGGGGGTTCGTCCATGTCGCGCGCTGATGCCGTGGTGGAGATCAATTTCGACGGGATCATCGGGCCGAGCCACAATTATGCGGGCTTGAGCGTCGGCAACCTGGCGGCGGTCGGCAATGCCGGGCGCGTATCCCGCCCGCGCGATGCGGCGCTGGAGGGGGTGGCGAAGATGCGTACGGCGCTGTCGCTCGGCCTGACGCAGGGCATCCTGCTGCCCCATCCGCGCCCCGATGCGGACTGGCTGGCGGCGCTGGGGACGACGCCCGAGACCGCGGACCGGCTACTGATCGCGAACGCAATGAGCGCGTCGGCGATGTGGGCCGCGAACGCCGCGACGGTGTCGCCCGCGGCGGACAGCGCGGACGGGCGCTGCCACCTGAGCGTCGCGAACCTGCTAACGATGCCGCACCGTGCGCATGAATGGCCCGCGACGCTGGCGCAGTTGCGGGTGGCGTTCGCGAACGGGGCCTTTGCCGTCCACGGTCCGGTCCCCGCCCCATTCGGCGACGAGGGCGCGGCGAATCATATGCGATTGGCTTCTGCGGGCACCGCAGGGGTCGAGATTTTCGTCTACGGCCGGTCGGGCGGCGAATTTCCGGCACGGCAGCATGAGCAGGCGAGCCGTGCGGTTGCGCGACGCCATGGGCTCGATCCGGCGCACACTTTGTTCTGGCAGCAGTCGGACGCGGCGATCGCGGCGGGGGCGTTCCACAACGATGTCGTCGCCGTGGCGGACGGCACGATTCTGTTCGCGCATGAACAGGCGTTCGCCGACCGCACGGCGGCGTTCGACGCGCTGCGCGCCGTGCTCCCCGCGGTCGAGATCGTGGAGGTCCCGGCCCCGCAGGTGCCGCTCGCCGATGCGATCCGCAGCTACCTGTTCAATGCGCAGCTCGTGACGCGGCCCGCGGGCGGCGGGGTGCTGATCCTGCCGCGCGAGGCGCAGGACGTGGACAGCGTGCGGACCTATGTCGACGCGCTGGTCGCGGGCAACGGACCGATCCGCGACGTGCAGTTCGTCGATGTGCGCGAATCGATGGCCAATGGTGGGGGGCCGGCGTGCCTGCGGCTGCGCGTGCTGTGCGATCCGGCGACGGTCGATCCGCGGTTTCTGGTGGATGGGGCGAGGCTCGATCGGATTGCAGGTGTTATCGAGCGCAATTGGCCGGAACGGATCGTGCCGGATGCGCTGGGTGATCCGGAACTGCACCAAGCGATCCAAGCGGCGCGGTCCGCGCTTCTTGCCGAACTCGACCTTAGCGAACTCGAATCCTAGCCACCCGTCCGTCCTGAGTAGGGACTGAGCGCAGTCGAAGGCCGTATCGAAGGGCCCTGTGCAGCTGCTTCGATACGAGCCCTCGATACGCGCCAAGCGGCGCTACTCGGTCTCTACTCAGCACGAACGGATTGGGGGATCAGGATCGGTGCAGCTGGTTATGCAGCCAACCTTCAGCGGCGAACACTAGCCCCGCCTCAAACCCCCGCAGCACATACGAAAAAGGCCGGCCCCCGAAAGGACCGGCCCTGCCGTTTCCGGCGGTATGAGTTGGTGCACCCAGAGCGATTCGAACGCCCGGCCCTCAGATTCGTAGTCTGATGCTCTATCCAGCTGAGCTATGGGTGCGCCGTGGGAGGGTCTCTAGCCACCACATGCAGATCGTGCAACCCCGTTGCGACGGTAAAATGATGATGCATAAGGCGGCATGACATATCGCCCCCGCACCGCCGCCCTTCCCGCCCTCTCCTGTGCCGCCCTCGCGCTGCTCGCGGGGTGCGCCGGGGATACCGCCTTCCCCTCGCTCGCTCCGCGGCCGATCGAGGCCATTGCCCGCCAGTCGGAGCGGATCGTGACCGCGCCGGTCCCGGTGAATGACAGTGCGCTGGAAACGCAGGTGACCGCGCTTGAGACCGAGTTGCAGAGCGCCGCGTCGGAATGGTCGTCCACCGCGGCGACGACGCGCGCGGCGGTCGAGCGGGCGCGTGGGGCTGCGGTTGGCAGCGAGGGCTGGATCGTGGCGCAGCAGTCGGTGTCGCGGCTCGATGCGATTCGCGAGCGGACCGCGAAGGTGACGGAAGCGCTGGACCAGTTGCGGATTGACCGGGCGCAGGCGGCGAAGGTCATCGATACCGCGCGGCTGGACCGGATCTGGGCGGCATCGATCGCGCAGGGCGAGGCGCAGGATACCGAATACGCGGCGCTGCTGGCGGGGCTGAAGTCGGCTTGATTTGCGCTCCCCGTTTGGTTCGAGCCTGTCGAGACCTCCAGCGCGGAGTTCTCGACAAGCTCGAACCGAACGGAGTTCAGTAATTTAAAAGCGGCGTGAAAAGCCCGCGAAGATCCGCACGGCCGGGCTGTCTGCATTCAGGCCGATCGCGGTGCCGCAATCGACCTGGGCGTTGTCGCTGACCTGGTAACCGCCTGACAGCGCGGCGAGCAGGAAGGTTTGCGCGCCGTCCGGGTCGCGGTCGCGCGCGGCGGACAGCTCGACGGTGGCCGAGACCGCCTTGCTGAGCGTCAGCGCGATGCCGCCGATCGCGGAATAGGCACGGTGTCGGCCGATGCCGTCCTCGTCCGGGGTCGCGTCGACCTCCGCGGTCAGCTGCAGCTGGACCGTGTCGTTCAGTTCATAGCCCATCGGCACGGTCAGGCCCGCGCCCCAGGTGCCCTCGCCGGTCGGCTGGCGGCCGATGGGGAGCGTCACGAACGGCTGGAGCGCGAGGCTGAACCCCGATCCGTCCGGGTTGCGCAGGTTCTGGCGCAGGCCGATCGACACGTCGCCGATCCGCGTGCGGCGATCGACCATGCCGGTCGCGTCGCGTTCGCGGACCTGGCCTAGCGCCTCCCAGCCGAGCTGCACCTCGGTCGTCTCGCCCAGCCCCACGCGGACCAGCGTGTCGCCGGTCAGGAACGTGTCGGTGCGGGTGCCGGCGTCGGTCTCGCGCTGCCAGTCCGCGACGCCCATTTCCAGCATGGGATGGCCGATCTCCGTGATGCAGGCGCCCGCGCCCAGGCTGGGCCGCGTCGGGCAATAGGGCCGCGTCGGCGCGTCCGACGCCTGCGCCGCCGCCGGTGCGGGCGACAGCGCGAACAACATGGGCGCCGCTACGGCGAGGAGGCAGATTCGGGGCTGGGTCATGTCCCGGCCATCCGCCAAGTTTCGCTGCGTCGCAAGCGCTTGCGATCAGTCTGCGCGCGACAGGATGACGCCGCCGGACTGATCGGCTACGCGGGGCGGATGAGCAGCGCGCCGCCAAGCCCCGCCCCGACCCGGTCCGTCTTTGCGCGGATCATGCGGTTCGTGTTGCGAGCCGCGGTGATCTTCGTCGTCGTGTCGGTGCTGTGGGTGCTGGCCTATCGCTTCGTGCCGCCACCCGTCACCGCGACGATGCTGGGCGATGCGTTCGCCGGGCGCGGGATCGACAAGGACTGGATGTCGATCGACCGGATCGACCCGGACATGCCGCGCACCGCGATCGCGGCGGAGGACGGCAATTTCTGCCGCCATCACGGGTTCGACGTGACGGCGATCGGCCGCGCGATCCGCAACAACGCCACCGGCCACCGGCTGCGCGGCGGATCGACGATCAGCCAGCAGGTCGCGAAGAACGCGTTCCTCTGGCAGGGCGGCGGCTTCTTCCGCAAGGGGCTGGAGGCATGGTTCACGGTGCTGATCGAGGCGACGTGGCCCAAGCGGCGGATCATGGAACTCTATCTGAACATCGCGGAGACCGGGATCGGCACCTACGGCGTCAATGCCGGGTCGCAGCGCTATTTCCACCACGACGCGTCGAAGCTGAGCATGGCGGAGGCATCGCGGATCGCCGCGGTCCTGCCGCTGCCCAAGAAGCGTGGTGCGATTTCGCCGACGGGGTTCACGCGGCGCTACGGCAACAACATCGCGAAGCGCGTGCCGAAGATGCAGCGGGCGGGCTATTATAGCTGCCTGTAAGGGCGGTTACTGCCTCTGATCCGTCGATGCCGAGCGCAGTCGAGGGGTGCTGTGGGCTTCTCGATTTCGCTCGCGATGGACAGTGCTCAGCTAGCCAGCGCCGCCCGCCCCAGCGCTGGATCATCCGTAAAGAACCCGTCGATCCCGGTCGCGATGTAGCGCCGGATCTCGGCGATCGAGCCGGCCGGATTGCGCGCGTCCTTGCCCGCCCCGTTGCGGAAGTCGGCGGCGAGGAAGCTGTTCTCCGGGCGGAACGTCCACGGGATGACCTGCAACCCGGCGGCATGCGCGTCGCGAACCAGCGGGGACGGCACACCCAGTCGTCCGTCGGGGCGCAGCGGGATGATCGCGCGAATACCTGGCCCTACGACATCGGCATAGGTCGCCATCTCGCGCAGTCCGGCGGGCGTCGTCATCTCCGCGAAGGTGATGCTGCCGCCTGCCCCCCGCCCGTCGGGCAGGCGGATGGCGCCGTCGCCGATCAGCTGCACCAGCCGGATATTGGCGGGGCGGCCGAGCTTCCGGCGGAGGTCGCGCAGGTTGGTGATCTCGAACGACTGCACCTCGACCGGCGCGCGTTTGGTATAGGCGTGCGCGCCCAGCACGGCGAGGAACCGGTCCTCGGTCGGCAGGCCGATGCCGGCAAAATAGCTGCCATGCTTCAGCTCGGGGATCAGCCCGATCGTCCGCCCGCGCGCCGCCGCCTCGGCCGCGGCGAAATCGACGATCTCCTCGAACGTCGCAATCTGGAACTGGCCGTCATAGCTGGCGCTGATCGGGCGGATCTTGCCGAGCCGCTCGACCGCGCGCAGCGTCTTCAACTCGGCCAGCGTAAAGTCCTCCGCGAACCAGCCATCCTGCGCCTCGCCGTCGATCGTCTTGCGCGTACGGCGCGCGGCGAATTCCGGGTGGCGCGCCACATCGGTCGTCTCGGCGATATTGTTCTCGTGCCGCGCGATCAGCACGCCGTCCTTCGTCACGACCAGGTCGGGCTCGATGAAATCGGCGCCGTCCTGGATCGCCTTGGCATAGGCCGCCAGCGTATGTTCGGGGCGGAGCGCGGAGGCCCCGCGATGCGCGATGACGAGCGGCACCTTCGGGGCGGTCGCCGCCGTCGCCATTTTGGGAGCCAGCGCTAGGGCGGCACTGCCGACCGCGCTGCCGATCAGCCCGCGGCGGGTGAAGCGGGACATCGTCACGGCGTCGGCCGGATATCGGTTCTCGTCGGTCATGCCAGCCCCTTCTGCGAGCGTTCTCGGCTCGCGCCGCTACCGCGCATCATCCCCATCCATGTCGGTTCGGTGACAGGCCCGCGACGGTTCGATGACGAGGGACAAATGCCGGTTTTGCCGCGTTGCGACAGGCCGGACCGCGGCCGCGACGGAAGCGCAATAAGGACGATGCGGGGCGGAAACCTCCCGCCGTCGGGGTCGTTACGCACCCACGACCGACCGCCGTCCCGGCATCGGCAGACGAGGAATTTGGCATGGGTCTCTTCAGCAGCGACATCAAGACGTTCGACGACCTGTTCATCCACCAGCTCCAGGACGTCTATTATGCCGAGCACCAGATCCTGAAGGCGCTGCCCAAGATGGCCGCGAAGGCGACCGCCGCCGACCTGAAGGAAGGGTTCGAAATGCACCTGCGCGAAACCGAGACGCAGGTTGCGCGGCTGGAACAGGTGTTCGCGCTCCACAATGAGAAGCCGAAGGCAGTCACCTGCCCGGCGATCGACGGCATCATCAAGGAAGCCAACGAAGTCGCGGGCGAGATTTCGGACAAGGCCGTGCTCGACGCCGCGTTGATCGCGTCGGCCCAGGCGGTCGAGCATTACGAGATCACGCGCTACGGCACGCTGATCTCGTGGGCCCGCCAGCTCGGCCGCGAGGACAGCGCCGCGATCCTCAAGCTGACGCTCGACGAGGAATATGCGACCGACGACAAGCTGACCAAGATGGCAGAATCGCGCATCAACCCGCGCGCGGAGCAGGTTACGGCCTAATTTGATGGACGGGGGTGCTGGTTCAGGTGCCCCCGTTCCTCACAGTTTAACCGTATCAGTCCGACCCATTCTCCGACCCGCTTGGTTCGAGCCTGTCGAGAACCCTGCGCAGAGTTCTCGACAGGCTCGAACCAAACGGGACTCGGTTTTGTGACCACCTATAATCGGTGGCGACCTAGTTCAGCCGCAAGCCGATCCAGAGCGTTCGCGGGGTCCCAAGATCAATCGATCCGCCCTGGTTGCGGGTCACCACCGTCTCGTCGAACAGGTTCTCCGCCCGCGCGACGACAGCGATGTGCGACGTGATGCCGATCCGCGCGACCGCGTCGATCGTGACCGCGTCGGGCAGAACGTCGGTTTCGAGATCGTCCTCATATTGCTTGCCCACATAGCGCGCTGTGCCGGACAGCAACCAGTCCGGTGCGGGCGTCCAGGCGATCGTCGCGCTGCCGCTGTGCCGCGGGCTTTGCGAAGGGACGAAGCCGTCCAGCGCGGCGGACTCGCCCGATCCACGGACTTCCGCGTCGCTATAGGCGTAGGAGGCGTCGAACGAAACTTGCCCCAGCGCGGCGGCGGCGGTCAGTTCTACGCCGCGCGCGACGACCGCGTCGACATTGCGGCGCTGGCGCAGGTTGGTACCGATCGTGACGTTGGCGATCGCATCGTTCAGCCGGTTGCTGAACACGGTCAGCCCGATCCGCGTGCGCGGCGCTGGGGTCAGGTCGATCCCCGCCTCCACGCCCCGGAGTTTCTCCAGCCCAAGGTCGGCGTTCGCCTGCGTCGTGACCGGAAACACCACGAACGGACGGTACAGCTCGTTCAGCGTCGGCAGGCGGAAGCCGGTATAGCCCGCCACGCGCAGCGCGACGGCAGACGTTGCCTGGAACAGCGCCCCTGCCCGCCCCGTCGCGGTCACGCCGTCGCGGTCGGCGAAGCTCTGGTCGGTGGCCGCCCCGCCCGCCGCCGGGCGTTCGCGGAAGAAGCCGTCGGTGATCGTCCAGCGATCCGCGCGCACGCCGCCGGTCAGGACGAGCCGGCCGATCGTCCAGTCGTCCTCCACGAACAGCCCGGTCGTGCTGGTCCGGCCGCCCGCGTTGCGGCGTGTGGTGACCTGGCCGGTGACGGTGCTGTACGCATCCTCGAACAGCTCGCCGTCGCCGAGCCGCGCGTCGACGCCGATCCGCAGGACATGGTCCGGGCCGACCGGCGGGCGGATTTCGATCTTGCCGCCGAGGCCGGTCGACGGCGTATTGCGCTGGTCCAGCGTCAGGCGCAGGTTCGTCGCGCTGATGACCCGGTTGCTGAAATTGCGCGCCTGGACATAGGCGAGCGCGTCGACCTGCCACGGGCCGCGGTGGACGAGGCGGACGCTCGCGTCCTGCCCGGTCGAGGTACTGTCCGCGCCGGCGAAGCGCAGCGTGCGCTGGTCGTCGTAGACGAGCCCGCGGAATTGCAGGTCGGTCTCCGCATCGATCGGCGCGACGCCGCGCAGGCCGATCGACCAGTCGCGGTAGCGCGCCGGCACGGTGGCCGCGCCACGCTGGTCCCGCGGTGTCGTCTGGAACCCGTCGCCGCGTTCGAACCGGCCGGACAACGTGACGAACCCGCCGCCGACATCGGGCGAGACCGCGCCGGCGACGCTCATCGAATCGCGGCTGCCGTAGAAGGCGCTGGCGGAATAGGGCGGCAGGTCGGCGCGCGTGGCGCTGGCCAGTTCGATCGTGCCGGCCACCGCGCCCGCGCCGAACGGCCCCGCCCCGCCGCCGCGCGTGATGCGCACCGCGGACAGCCGGTCGCCGCTGAGCGCGTTGAACGGGATGTAGCCGAAGAACGGATCGGCCAGCGGCACGCCGTCGAGCAGTACGAGCGCGCGGCTCGACGCGTTGCCGCCCAGCGCGCGGAGCGTGACGCCCTGCGCCGACGGGTTGGCGGATCGGCTGTCCGACCGGCGGAACTGCTGGAACCCCGCGACGTCCTTCAGGACATTCTCGACGCGGTCGGACGCCTCGTTGGTCAGCCGGTCGCGGTCGATGATCGTCGATCCGTAGGCCGGCGTACCGGGTGGCAGCGGCAGGCCCGACCCGAGCACGAGGATATCGGCCTCCGCCTTCGTGATCGGCGTCTGGGCGGCGGCCGCGACCGGCGTGGCGAGCGCGAGGAACGGCAGGAGATAACGCATCGCGGTGGAGGCTTTCGGGGATTCGGACGGACGGAAAGCCCGGACTTTCCGCCCCCATGCCACAAAAACCCGGTTGCGATGCTTATAACCGAGTGGGTCGGCCCAGGTTTGTCGGCGTGCCGTCAGGCCGGATCGCTACACAGCCCCGCGTCAGTCCCCGGCAGGCGCATCAGCGGGACGCCGGCCCGCACCTGCTCGCCCTCCGCCACGCAAAGTGCGAAGCCCGGCGGGGCGAACACCAGGATGGTCGAGCCATGTTCGAACCAGCCCATCTCTGCGCCCTTCGCCACCGGCACCGCGCAGGCGATCCGCCGCGGGCCGCCGTCGCGCAGCAGCCGTTCGGTGTCGAGGCAGTGGAGCCGGATGCCCGCGACCAGGATCGCCGCGACGGGCACCAGCAACACCGGCCAGCCGCCCTGCGCCAGCCGTAGCCGCAGCACCGCACGCTCGTTCCGGCAGAACAGCCGCTCGACGCGTTTCAGCGCGATGGGGTTCACGTTCCAGGTGTCGCCCGACAGATAGCGGATCTCCTGCACCTCCGCATCGTGCGGCGCGTGGAAGCGGTGGTACATGCCGGCCGTCAGCCGCAGCGTGACATAGCTGCCGTCGCGGAACGGCGCGGCGAGCGCGGCATCGCCGAGCAGGTCGGTCAACGTGTAGGGAAAGCCCTTCACCTGCATCAGCATGTCGCCGTCGATCCGCCCGCACGCCCCGACGATCGCGTCGCACGGACTGGCCAGCACCTCGGGATCCGGATCGGCCGGCCGCGCACCGGGGCGCAGCGCGCGGGTGAAGCCGGCGTGGAGGCTCGGGTACTTTGCCTCCGCCGCGTCACCCAGGTCGACGTCGGAGAAGAACCGCCACGCCGCGATCGAGGCGCGCGCGACCAGCGGCTGTTCGATCTTGCTCACCCGCCCCATGAACGTCGTCGCCACGCGGCGCGGAATGCGGTTGGTCAGCAGGAAATTCAGATCCTCCTGCATCAGGAAACGCGTGATGGCGCTGCGGACTGTCATGAGATTTTCCCCGTTCGGTCATAACGCTGCCGGTCATGAACATGACACTTCTCGGCTTCGTCGGCGCGGGCGCCATCGTTGGAACCACCTGGTTGAAGGGCGTGCCGCGGCTCACCCTGTCGCGCGCGAAACATCGGTCGCTCGCCGGCCATGCGCGGATGGGCCGGCGCGTCGCGGGGCAGATCCCGTTCTACGATTATGGCGAGGACCGCTTCTTCCGCGCGGACGATGCGCCGGACGACGTCGTGGCGGCGCGCACCGCCGGCTTCGCGCGGCTGTCCGACCTGTTCCGCGGCCGCTGCCCCAAGACGCTGGCCGAGACGGCGGCGCTGCGGGAGGGCTATTCCGACCTGAAATTCACCAGCCGCTACCGCGTGCCGTTCCAGTTCGCGCGGATCGTGCGCGAGCGGTTGCCGGTCGGCGCGTTCCTGGCCTCGTCGGAGGGGACGACGGTCACCGATCTCGACGGCAACCACTATCACGACCTGACCGGGTCGTACGGCGTCAACCTGTTCGGCTACGGCTTCTACCGCGACTGCATTGCGGACGGCACGGCGCGGGTCGAGGCGCTCGGGCCGGTGCTGGGTGCCTATCATCCGGTCGTGCAGGGCAATGTCGCGCGGCTCCGCAAAATCTCCGGCATGGACGAGGTCTCGTTCCACATGTCGGGGACGGAGGCGGTGATGCAGGCGGTACGGCTGGCGCGCTACCACACCGGGCGCAGCCATCTCGTGCGGTTCTGCGGCGCCTATCATGGCTGGTGGGGCGATGTGCAGCCCGGCATCGGCAACCCGACGCCGGCCGACGGCACCTACACGCTCGCCGAAATGTCGGACCGCACGCTGAAGGTGCTGGCGACGCGGCGCAACATCGCCTGCGTGCTGATCAACCCGTTGCAGGCGCTGCACCCCAATGGCGGCGCGCCCTCGGACGGCACGCTGGTCGACGGCAGCCGGCGCGCGCATTTCGATCGGGAGGCCTACACCGCCTGGCTGCACAAGCTGCGCGCGGTGTGCACGAAGCGCGGCATCGTGCTGATCTTCGACGAGGTGTTCATGGGCTTCCGGCTCGCGCCGGGCGGGGCGGCCGCCTATTTCGGCGTGCGGCCGGACATGGTGACGTACGGCAAGACGCTGGGCGGCGGCCTGCCCGTCGGAGTGCTGTGCGGGCGCGGCGACCTGATGCAGCGGTACCGCGAGGACCGGCCGGTCGACATCTGCTTCGCGCGCGGCACATTCAACGCGCACCCCTATGTCATGGGCGCGATGGCGGCGTTCCTCGATCGGATCGAGACGCCCGAGGTGCTGGCGCTCTACGACGGGATCGACGAACGCTGGGATGCGCGGGCGGCCGACCTGAACCAGCGGCTGGCGACTGCGGGCGTGCCGGTGAAGGTTGCCAACATGTCGACCGTCTGGACCGTGCTGTACGACGTGCCGTCGCGCTACAACTGGATGCTGCAATATTATCTCCGCGCCGAAGGGCTGGCGCTCAGCTGGGTCGGGACCGGCCGGCTGATCTTCAGCCTGGACTATGACGATGCGGCGTTCGCGGAGGTCGCGACCCGGTTCGTCGCGGCGGCGCAAGCGATGCAGGCGGACGGATGGTGGTGGGTGGAACCCGGCATCACCCCCAAGCAGGTCCGCCGCCGCGTCCTGCGCGAGACGCTGGCGGCGCGGTTCGGGCAGACGGGTTAGCACCGAGCTTCCCCCGGCAAACTCAAAGCTCAGAGTCCGTTTGGTTCGAGTTTGTCGAGAACTCTGCGCAGGGTTCTCGACAGGCTCGAACCAAACGGCGTTGGTGATCGAGCGCCGAACGTCACGTTTTAGTGACGCGCAGCCTCGACCAGCCGCGCGTCGATCGTCTCGCCGCGGAGCAGGCGGAGCGGTGCCTTGCGGTAGAGCCAGAAGTCGCTGAACGGATCGGTGAGGATCTTCGTGGCCCAGGTCACCCCGGTCGGCACGTCGTACAGCACGAACAGCTGCACCATGCGGAACAGCAGGCCCGCGACCGCAAGGCCCAGCCAGACCAGACCCAGGTGACGCGCGAACTGGACGAAGCCGTCATGCGGGGTGAACAGCCCGAACAGCGTCGGATCGATCAGCAGCGGGATCGGCGTCGCGGCCCAGATGCCGACCAGCACCCATTTGCGGAACAGGTTGTAGCCGAGCTTGATCTCTTCCTTGTGCTCGTGGCTCGCGTCGTTGACGTGATCGTAGCCCTTGGGTTCGAAGAAGAAATGGCCCGACTGCCGCGTCGTCATCGCGACCAGCCAGCCGAGCAGGCTGGCGAGCGCGGGATCGATGAACAGGACGACATAGGCGCACAGGAACGTCGTCGCGCTGACGAAATGGAGCGCCTGATTGACCAGGCTGTGATGGTAGTAGCGGTGATCGTCCCACCGCTGTTCGCGCAACGACGCGAGAAATGCAGGCATGCGGTTCGTCCTTTCGGGGGGGGTCAGGCGGCGACGGCGACGGGCACGTCGCGCCGGCGGAAACAGATGAGGGCGAAGTGGCCGAGCGGAGGCAGCGGCCGGCGTTCGACCAGCTCCACCCCCGCGCCGCCGGCCCAGCGGGCATAGCGTTCCCACGCGAATTCGGTGCGCCAGCCGAGCCGGCTGGTGACCGGCATCAACGCGCGTTCGATCCCGCCGCGCAGGCCGCCTTCGGCGCCGATCCGCGTGGCGATCACGATCAGCCCGCCGGGCCGCACGACGCGCACGAATTCATCGAGCGCGCGTTCCGGGTTGGGCACCGCGGTGACGACATATTGCGCGACGACCACGTCGAACGCGGCATCCGGGAAATCGAGCGCCTCGGCGTCCATCACCTGGATACCCTCGACATTGGCGAGCTTCAGCTGCGTCACGCGGGTGCGTGCGCGTTCCAGCATCTCCTCGGAGATGTCGACGCCGAACAGCGTGCTGGTCGACGCATAGTCGGGCAACGAGATGCCAGTGCCGACGCCGACTTCCAGGATGCGCCCGCCGACCTTCTCGGCGGCCACGATCGCGGCGCGTCGGCCGCGGCGGAACACCGGGCCGAACACCATGTCGTACACCGGCGCCCAGCGATCGTAGGCCGCGGTCACGACCTGCTTGTCGAGTTGTTTGTCGGCCGGCTTGCCAACCGAACCGGCCTGCTTTGCGAGTGTTTTCACCATATCGACACGCATCCCGTCACCGCATGCGGCCGGAAAGATCGGCCGATAACCACGGTGGCCACGAACCATGACGAACCGGTTGCGGATCGGTGAACATGCGGTGGCAGGACGGTGACAGGACCGTCACGCAGCCGAAACCGCCACGACGCGAACCTGCACTAATCATGAACGGACCGCAGCGGCGACCGGCCGGCGGCAGCGACAGGGGAAACGCCATGGCGACCATGTTCGACGACAGCACGGCAAAGCTGGCACCGACCCGGGATCGAGCTCCGGGTTCGGGCATCGGTGGCGGTGGCCGCCGGCCGCGCATTCCGTTGCCGACGTGGCTGGCTGCCGAGGATCCGGCCGACACGCCGCCGACGAAGGACCGCATGCGGTTCCGCACGGTGTTCGTGTCCGATTTCCACCTGGGTACCGCGGGCTGCAACGCGGACCTGCTGCTCGATTTCCTGCGCACGATCGAATGCGACACGCTCTATCTGGTCGGCGATATCGTCGACGGGTGGCAGATCAAGAAGGGCTGGTACTGGCCGCAGGGGCATAACGATGTCGTGCGCTGCATCCTGAAGATCGCGACGAAAGGCACGCGCGTCGTCTACCTGCCGGGCAATCATGACGAGGCGTTCCGCGACTATGTCGGGCTGGAATTCGGCGGGGTCGAGCTGCTGCCCGAGGATATTCACGTCACCGCCGACGGACGCCGCCTGCTGGTGGTTCACGGCGATGCGTTCGACGCCGTCGTGCTCTACGCGCGCTGGCTCGCCTTCCTCGGCGACTCGGCCTACACCTTCCTGCTGAAGGCGAATGCGGTCTACAACGCGGTGCGCCGCCGGCTGGACCTGCCCTATTGGTCGCTGTCCACCTATGCCAAGCGCAAGGTGAAGAACGCGGTGCAGTTCATCAGCCGGTTCGAGGAGACGGTGGCGCATGCCGCGGCCGAACGCGGGGTCGACGGCGTCGTCTGCGGCCACATCCACACCGCCGAGATCCGCCAGTTCAACGACGTGACCTACTATAACGACGGCGACTGGGTCGAAAGCTGCACCGCGCTGGTCGAACATGACGACGGCCGGATGGAGGTGCTCGACTGGCACGAGCGCGCCCGTGCGCAGCAGTCCGCCCGCCGCGCCGAGGCAAAGCGCCCCGTCGTCGCGGCATGAGGATCGCGATCTGTAGCGACGCGTGGGCGCCGCAGGTGAACGGCGTGGTGCGCACGCTGCGCACCACCGCGGCGGAGGTCGTGGCGCGTGGCCATGTCGTCGACATGATCACGCCCGATCTGTTCCGGACCGTCCCCTGCCCCAGCTATCCGGAGATCCGGCTGGCGCTGGGGTGTGGGCGGGCCGTCGCGCGGACGCTGTCGGCGGCGGACCCAGATGCGGTCCATATCGCCACGGAAGGCCCGATCGGCTGGGCGGCGCGGCGCTGGTGCATCGACCGCGGCATGCCGTTCACGACGTCGTTCCACACGCGCTTCCCGGACTATGTCGCGCTGCGCACGCGGTTGCCGGCGGACTGGTTCTGGCCGCTGCTGCGCCGGTTCCACGGGGAGGCGGCCAACGTGCTGGCGGCCACCGCACGACTTGAGGACGAACTGCACGGCCGCGGCATCCTACGCACGCACCGCTGGTCGCGCGGCGTGGACCTAAGCCTGTTCACGCCGGGCGATGCGGTGCCGGCCGCGCTGACCGACCTGCCCCGCCCGTTCTTGCTCCATGTCGGGCGCGTCGCGGTGGAGAAAAATATCGGCGCATTCCTCGACGTCGATCGGCCGGGGACGAAGATCGTCGTCGGCTACGGCCCCGCGCTCGCAACTTTGCGGGCGGCGCATCCCGACGTGCTGTTCCTAGGCGCGCTGCACGGCGCGGAATTGGCCGCGGTGTACCGCGCGGCCGAAGTGCTGGTGTTCCCGAGCCGGACCGACACGTTCGGGCTGGTGATGGTGGAGGCGCTGGCGAGCGGCGTGCCGGTCGCGGGTTATCCTGTGCAGGGGCCGCTCGACGTGGTGGGGATCGAAGGCGTCGGGCTAAGTGGCGGCACGCGACCGATCGGCGCGCTCGACGAAGACCTCGGGGTCGCGATCGACCGCGCGATGTGGGCGGATCGCGTGGCCTGCGCGGACTATGGCCGCGGGTTCAGCTGGGCGGCATCGACCGACCAGTTCCTCGCCGGGCTACGCCCGCGGACCCGCCTGCCGACCGATCCCGTCCCGTTGCGCCGCCGGACGCGCCGGCCCACGGCAATGCCGGTTCGCCGTCCGGCGTTTGCAAAGGACAGCGCCAAACCGGCGTAGGTTCCGCTCGAAGTTCAGCGGTCTAGTCGCGAACATCAAGCGCGGGGGAACGACGTCAGTTACAACGCCAACCGGTCAGTCGATCCGGCGTTCGCCCTCGATCGACAGGCCGTAGCCGTCGAGCCCGACCAGCGTGTGGTGCGTGTTGGTCAGCAGGACCATCTTCTGCACGCCGAGTTCGGTCAAGATCGACGCGCCGACGCCGTAGTCGCGCAGCGCCTCCATCTCGGCGACGCTCGCCTCGCCGGACCGGACGCGCAGCGCGGTGGTGAACGCGTCCTGATCGGTGCTGTTGATGATGACGATGACGCCCGCACCCTCCGCGCCGATGATCTCCATAGATTTCTGCAGCAGCCCGCCACGCCCGCTGAGATCGTTGAAGATATCGGCGAACGGCGACAGCGCGTGCATCCGGACAAGCGTCGGCTTGTCGGGGTCGATCGTGCCCTTGGCCAGCACCAGCTGTTCGGTGTTGGTCGCGCGGTTCCAGAAGGTCATCGCCTTCCAGTCGCCGCCCCAATGGCTGGCGAAGTCCGCCTCCGCACGCTTTTCGACCAGATGGTCGTAGCGCCGGCGATAGGCGATCAGGTCGCGGATGGTGCCGAGCTTCAGATTATGATGCTGCGCGAAGGCGACGAGGTCGTCGAGCCGCGCCATCGTGCCGTCGTCCTTCATGATCTCGCAGATCACGCCCGACGGGTTCAGCCCGGCGAGCCGCGCGATATCGACGGCAGCCTCGGTGTGGCCGGTGCGGACCAGCACGCCGCCGTCCTTGGCGATCAGCGGGAAGACGTGGCCCGGCGACACGAGGGTGTCCGGCCCGTTGCCCGCATCGATCGCCACCGCGATGGTGCGCGCACGATCGGCGGCGGAGATGCCGGTCGACACGCCCTCCTTCGCCTCGATCGACACGGTGAAGGCGGTGCCGTGGCGCGTGCCGTTCGCGCGGGTCATCGGCTCCAGGCCGAGCTGCGTCGTGCGTTCGCTGGTCATCGCCAGGCAGATCAGCCCGCGGCCGAACCGCGCCATGAAGTTGATCGCATCGGGCGTCGCCATCTGCGCCGGGATGATGAGGTCGCCTTCGTTCTCGCGGTCCTCGTCGTCGACCACGATGACCATGCGGCCGTTGCGCGCCTCGTCGATCAGTTCTTCGGGGGACGAGAGGAACCCGTGCCTGATATGCGCCAACGCGGTGTTCATCCGTACCATCCAACCCTGGGAATGCCTTGCCCGCATATCGGCGCGGATCGCACCGATCGCAACCCGCGCGGATGGATCGCGATACGGGCCGGACCGTTGGGCGGGGATGATCGCTCCCCTCCCCGCCCCGCTCGCCTCCTGGTCCGAGGCGCCACGCGTCCGCCCGCTCAACGCCGAGGCCGTCCGGGCCGACGGACGTTACGTGCTGTGCTGGCTGCAACAGGCGTTGCGGGCGAACGACAATCCGGTGATCGACGCGGCGATCCGGCTGGGCAACGCGCTCGGCCTGCCGGTGCTGGTCTATCAGGGCGTGCGGGAGGATTATCCCTACGCGTCGGACCGGCTGCACGGGTTCATGCTCGCCGCCGGGCGCGATCTGGCGCGGGACTGTGCTGCGCGCGGCATCGCGTGCGTCCAGCATGTCGACCGGGCGGGGATGCGCGAGAAGGGCTTGGTGTACCGGCTGGCCGCGGACAGCGCGGCGGTGCTGGTCGAGGATCAGCCGACGTTCGTCGCGCGCTGGCAGTCGGAGCGTGTCGCGGCGCGGGCCGACCGCGCAGTGCTGGCGGTCAACGCGGCCTGCCTCGTCCCGCCGGCCGTCCTCGGCGACGGGATCGGCTCGACTTCCGCCTTCCGCCGTCGGCACGAACCACTGCGCGCGGAGTGGCAGCATGCGACCGCGGAGGTGCCGGCGGTCGCACGCTACGACGGGTCGCTGCCGTTCTTGCCCGACGATCTCGGCGCAATGTCCGACGCGGACCTCGACGCGCTCGTCGCCGCAGCCGACATTGATCACAGCGTACCGCCGAGCCCGCTGTTCGTCGGCGGGCGGACGGGTGCTCTGGAAGGACTGCAGCGGTTGGTCGGCGCCGTACTGCCGAGCTATGCGGGCACGCGCAACGACGCGACGCGGCCGAAGGGCGCGAGCATGTTGTCGCCCTATCTGCATTTCGGCGTCATCGGTCCGCGCGAGGTGATGGACGCGGTCGACGCGGCCAAAGCGCCCGCCGCATGCAAGGACAAGTTCGCCGACGAGCTGCTGAGCTGGCGCGAGTGGTTCCACTACCGCGCACGGACACTGGCGGCACCGGAGCGCTACGACCGGATCGCAGGCTGGGCACGCGAGACGTTGGAGGCGCATGCCGGCGACCGCCGCTGGGACGGCGAGACGCTCGCCGACATCCTGCACGGCACGACGCAGGACGAGACGTTCAACGCCTGCCAGCGCCAGTTCCTGATCGACGGCTGGATGCACAACAATCTGCGGATGTACTGGGGCAAGCGGATCATCGCGATGACCGCCGATCCCGAGGCCGCGTGGGCGGTGGCCTGCTACCTCAATGACCGGCTGAGCCTCGACGGGCGCGATCCGTCGACCTACGGCAACATCGCATCGTCCTTCGACGGCGGCGCGCCGGCGCGAGACGAAGCGCCGGTCTATGGCAAGGTCGCGACGCGGTCAGACGGTTCGACCCGCCACCGCCCGAACGGACCGCAATGGCTGCACGAGGCCGCCAACCGGCCCGCGCCCACCCCGACCGTCCCGGATGAAGTCCCGACCGAGCGATATCTAGTCGGCTCATAGTACTTATTGGCGTGGGACCTAATTCGAACGTGCGCGTTCTACCGGCTCTCTCGAAAGGAGCCATCATGAGCAACACGACCGACGTCACCGTCCTGAACAGCCTGATCAAAACCACGCTGGACAGCATGAAGGGTTACGAAGAAGCGGCCAAGGACGCCGAGAGCACGCAGTTCGCGACGATGTTCGCCGATTTCGCACGTGATCGCAGCGCCGTTGCGATGAAGCTGCAGGCGCAGGTCCGCACGCTGGGTGGCGAGCCGGAAATGGACTCGAGCCTGCTGGCCGCAGCGCACCGTTCGTTCATGGACCTGAAGCAGGCCATCACCGGCAAGGACGACAAGGCGATCATCGAGGAAGTCGAGCGCGGCGAAGACGTGATCAAGGCCAAGTACGAAGCCGCGATGCAGGAAGCCGACCTTTCCCCGGCGACGCTGGCAGCGGTCAAGGACGGCTTCGCTTCGGTCAAGGAGGGCCACGACAAGATGAGCGCGCTGAAGCACAGCATCGGCTGAGCTTTCTTTTCGTAAGTTAATCGAGCGGCCGCACCCGGACCCCGGGTGTGGCCGCTTTTCGTTCGAGCGTTGTCCAACCGGTTACCAACCTCACACGGTACGTGCTCGCCGCCCGAACCGAAGCTGAACAGCCCCGTTCAGGGCGCATTTGTTCGTCGTCCGTAGAACCAGGGCAGACAATCAGCTCCGCTGAAACCGCGGGGCCGCACTTGACGTATGTTTACCGATACGCGCCGATAAGAGCCGCGAACGACCGGACCGGGGAACTCTGCCGCATGCCTGATTTCGCCCCAGCCGGACGTCGCTCCGCATGATCGCGACCGCCGCCGTCTGGTCGATCTGCGCTGGTGCCACCGCGGGCGTGATCGTGCGGCCGTTCCGCTGGCCGGAGGCGGTTTGGGCGGTGGCGGGCGCGGTGCTGCTGATCGCGGGCGGGTTCATGCCATGGGGCGCGGCGGCCGGCGCGGTCGGCAAGGGCCTCGACGTCTATCTGTTCCTAGTCGGCATGATGCTGCTCAGCGAAGTCGCGCGGGCCGAGGGGATGTTCGACTGGATCGCCGCGACCGCCGCGATCCATGCGCGCGGATCGTCGCCGCGGCTGTTCGCGCTGGTGTTCGCGACCGGGGTCGTCACGACCGCATTCCTGTCGAACGATGCCACCGCGGTCGTGCTGACCCCCGCGGTCTATGCCGCCGCGCGCAAGGCGAAGGCCGATCCGCTGCCGCTGCTGTTCGCCTGCGCGCTGATCGCCAATGCGGCCAGTTTCGTGCTGCCGATCTCCAACCCCGCCAACCTCGTGCTGTACGGCGGGCAGATGCCGCCGCTGGCCGAGTGGTTCGGGTCGTTCGCGCTGCCCTCGGTCGCGGCGATCGGTGCGACGTTCCTGATGCTGCGCTGGGTGCAGCGCGACCGGATCGCCGGCACCTGCACCACAACGGTCGAGCGCGCGCCGCTGAGCTGGGGCGGGAAGCTGGCATTCGCCGGGATCGTCGCGACCGCCGTGCTGCTGCTCGTCATGTCGTTGCGCGGGGTCGACCTCGGGCTGCCGACCTGCATAGCGGGCGTGGCGACGACGCTGGTCGTCTGCGCGCTGGCCCGACGTTCGCCCATCGCGGTTGCGCGGGACGTGTCGTGGAGCGTCCTGCCGCTGGTCGCCGGGCTGTTCGTACTGGTCGAGGCGCTGGACCGGACCGGCGTGATCGCCCGCGTTGCCGGCGCGCTGCGCACCGCGTCCGCCGATCCGGCGCGCGCGGCGGCGGTGTCCGGCACGATCCTGGCGTTCGGGTCGAACCTGATGAACAACCTGCCCGCCGGGCTGATCGCGAGCAGTGCGGTCGCGCAGGCGCAGCCGCCGCGGATCGTGGTCGACGCGCTGCTGATCGGCGTCGATCTCGGCCCGAACCTGTCGATCACCGGCTCGCTCGCGACGATCCTCTGGCTGCAGGCGATCCGGCGGGAGGGCGAGGATGTCGGCTTCTGGCAATTCTTCCGCGTCGGCCTCGTCACGATGGTGCCCGCGCTGGTCGCGGCACTCGGCGTCCGATTGCTGATCGGATGACGCCCCCCTCTACCGGCCCCTCCCCCGGCACCCTCCCCCCGAACGGACGCACAGCCATGGCCGCAGACACCAAGCCCAACCCGTCGCAGGGGCGCACGCTCGATGCGCTCAACTTCTTCCTGGCGGACGTGCGAGACGGGCTCGGACCGTATCTCGCCATTTACCTGCTCGCAGTCCGGGGCCCGGCACATGGCTGGAACGAGGCGACGGTCGGCCTCGTCCTGACGATCGCCGGGATCGTCGGGCTGCTCGGCCAGACGCCCGCGGGCAGCCTGATCGACCGCAGCCGGAACAAGCCGCGGACCGTGATGATCGCCGCGCTGCTGGTGACGATCAGCAGCCTGTCGCTGCCCGTTGTCTCCGGCTTCACGTTCGTCGCGATCACGCAATCGGTGGCGGCAGTGGCGGGCGCGGTGTTCGCACCCGCGATCTCGGCGATCACGCTGGGGCTGGTGGGGCCCAAGCTGTTCGCGCGACGGGTCGGGCGGAACGAGGCGTTCAATCATGCCGGCAACGCGGTGTCGGCCGCGCTGGCCGGCGTCCTCGCGTGGAATTTCGGGCCGGTCGTGGTGTTCTGGCTGATGGGCGGGCTGACCGTGGCGAGCATCGTCACGACCATGCGGATCCGCAACGCGGACATCGACAATGCGGTCGCACGCGGGCTCGAGTGCGAGCCGGAGGAAGGGTGCGAGGAGCTGAGCGGGTGGAAGGCGCTCGTCGAAAACCGGCCGCTGCTGCTGTTCGCGGTGATCGCGTTCCTGTTCCACCTCGCCAATGCCGCGATGCTGACGTCGGTCAGCCAGCTGCTGTCGCGCACGGTGGGCAAGGACCAGGCGACGTCGCTGACCGCCGCGTGCATCGTCGCGGCGCAGCTGGTGATGGTGCCGGTCGCGGTGATCGTCGGGCGCAACACCGATCGCTGGGGGACGAAGCCGCTGTTTCTGGTCGCGTTCGGCGTACTCGCGGCGCGCGGGGCGCTCTACACCGTGTCGAACAATCCTTGGTGGCTGGTCGGAGTGCAGGCGCTGGACGGGGTCGGCGCGGGCATCTTCGGCGCGCTGTTCCCCGTGCTGATCGCGGACCTGACCAAGGGGACCGGGCGGTTCAACGTCAGCCAGGGCGCGGTCGCCAGCGCGCAGGGGCTGGGTGCGGCGCTGTCCGCATCGCTGGCCGGCGGGATCATCGTGTCGGCGGGCTATGCCGCGGGGTTCCTGACGCTCGCCGGGATCGCCGTGGCGGGTCTCGCGCTCTACGCAATCGCGATGCCGGAGACGAAAAAGGGGTGACCCAAAAAAATTTTCCGGCGACATTCTTGACGGTCGGGACACTCGAATTATCTCGCTCGCCGTCGGATGCGTTGATCGGTCCGGCACCCAAGTTGAGGGCACCGGCTCTCCCGGTGCTCCTTGTGCTCAGATTGCTCATGAGGAGGATTTGGATATGAGGACGAGCTTCGATTTCACTCCCTATCGGCGGTCCACGGTCGGTTTCGACCGGCTGTTCGACCTGCTCGAAACCAATGCGCGCGTCGAGACGGTCGACAGCTACCCGCCGTTCGATATCGAGCGCGAGAGTGAGGACAGCTACCAGATCACGCTGGCGGTGGCCGGGTTCCGGCCCGAGGACATCGACATCGTGGCGCAGGACAACCAGCTGACCGTCAGCGGGCGCCGGCCGGACGAGCGCGACGAGGGCCGCTTCGTCCACCGCGGCATCGCGACCCGCGCGTTCGAGCGACGCTTCCAGCTCGCCGATTTCGTGCAGGTGCAGGGCGCGCGGTTCGACAACGGACTGTTGCGCATCGCGCTGCGCCGCGAGGTGCCGGAGGCGATGAAGCCGCGCCGGATCGAGATCGCGAGCGCGAGCACCGCGGCCAACGACCGGATCGAAGCGCCGGTCGCGGATCGCAACGCCGCCTGATCCCACGTAGCGAGGTGCGAGCGGGCCGCCGCCGGTTTCGGGACCGGCGGCGGCCCTTTTTGTTGTCCGCGGCGTTCGATCAAACCGGTGCATGCCGCCGCCACCTTGGGCTATGGGGTGCGCGACGCGGCTCGGCCGCAACGGAAGGGTGAGCATGACATCGACGGAACAGCCGGCGGGCGCGGCCCCGCTCGGTCGCGGGCTGACGTTCGCGATGGCGGCGGCGGCGGGCGTCGCGGTGGCCAACATCTACTACAACCAGCCGATGCTGGGCGTGATGGAGCGCGACCTGCCCGGCGGGATCATGCCGCTGGTGCCGACCGCGACGCAGCTGGGCTATGCCGCCGGGCTGTTCCTGCTCGTCCCGCTGGGCGACCTGGTCGAACGGCGGCGGCTGATCGTGGTGCAGTTCATCGGGCTGGCGGCCGCGCTGGCGATGGTGGCGGCGGCGCCCGGTGCGGCGCTGGTGCTGGTCGCCTCGCTGCTTGTCGGCGTGCTGGCGACCGTCGCGCAGCAGATCGTGCCGTTCGCCGCCCATCTGGCGACGCCGGAACGGCGCGGGGCGACGGTCGGCACCGTCATGGCGGGGCTGCTCTGCGGCATTCTGCTCAGCCGGACGCTTGCCGGGTTCGTCGCGACCCATGCGGGGTGGCGGGAGATGTTCTGGCTGGGCGTGCCGATGGCGCTGGGCGCGGCGGCTGTGATGGCGATGCGGCTGCCGCGCAGCATGCCGGCGGCGGAGATGCGCTACACCGCGTTGATCGCGTCGCTGGCCGATCTATGGCGGACCTTCCCCGCGCTGCGCCGTGCGGCGGTGACGCAGGCGCTGCTGTTCGGCGGGTTCAGCGCGTTCTGGACGATCCTGGCGCTCCTGCTCCAGACGCCGGCGTTCGGTATGGGCGCGGACGTCGCCGGGCTGTTCGGCGTGGTGGGCGCGGTCGGCGTGCTGGCCGCGCCGATCGCCGGGCGGATCGCGGATCGCCGCGGGCCGAAGCCGGTGATCCTGCTGGGCGCGGCGCTGACGCTGGTCGCCTGGATCATCTTCGGGCTGTGGACTTCGATCGCCGGGCTGATCGTCGGCGTGATCCTGCTCGATTTCGGGGTGCAGGGCGCGCTGGTGTCGAACCAGCATATCGTGTTCGCGCTGCGGCCCGAAGCACGGGCGCGGCTCAACACCATCTTCATGGGCGCGATGTTCCTGGGCGGCGCTGCGGGCTCGGCCACCGCGATCTGGGCTTGGGGCGCGGGCTGGACCGCGGTGTCGATGTTCGGCGGTACGCTGTCCGCCGCGGCGCTGCTGATCCAGCTGCTGCACGCGCGGCGGTAGGAAATTGAAGCCGCCGGTCCCTCCCCGGGGACCGGCGGGATCACGCGTCAAAAGCGGGCGCGGACACCGGCGCGGTAGAAGCGGCCGAGCGTGTCGTACAGCGCCGGATTAACGTCCAAACCGGTATTGGTCTGCGGTGCGGCCGCCGGATCATGGTCGAACACGTTTTCCACGCGAACGAACGCGCTGACCTGCTTGGTCAGGTTCACCGATCCACCGACGTCGACATAGAAGGCACCCTTCATCTTATTGTAGTCGATCGTCGGATTGTTGGCGGTCGAGGCGGGACAGCCCGTCGTGCAGACGACATACTGGTTGCCGAAATTGCCGTCCGAGAACCAGCGTTGCTGGACGTTTATGCTGAACAGGTCGTTGTCGTAGCTCTGCGTCGCCAGCCATTTCCAGTTGGGCGTCGCGCCGTTGTTGGCGCCGGCCTGGTCGACCGTGGCGACGCCCGCGATGCCGGCCGCCACCTTGAATTCCCGCACATGAGTGCCGAGCGCGCGGATCGTGAAACTGCCCGGCAGGCCGAGCGGCTGCTTCCAGGCGTAGCTCGCCTCGATATCGAACCCGCTGGTCTTCCACGATGCCAGGTTGAACGGTTGGACGTTCACGAAATTGCCGCCCTGCGTCGGGCTGTTCAGTTCGAAGCCGCCGCAGAACGCCTGGTTCCCTTCGAAACAGAAGCGCACGATCTGGTCCGCCGACAGGGTGGACACGACGCCGTTCAGCTTGATGTTGTAATAGTCGAACGACAGGCTGAGCCCCGGCAGCCAGGACGGACGCGACAGGACGATGCCCGCCTCGGTATTGCGCGCGATTTCAGGCTTCAGGTCGGTGTTACCGACCGTGTTCTGGAAAATCTGCACGGCAGGGCCGCCGAACGGATTGGTGAAGCTGGGCAGCGTCGTGACGGTCGGTGCGGCGAACAGTTCTGACAGGTTCGGCGCGCGCACATCGCGCGACGTGACGGCACGCAGCCGGATGCCGTCGAGCGGCGTCTCCCACGTCCCGCCGATCTTCCACGCCCAAATCGTGCCCGACGTGCTGTAGCGCGTCACGCGGGCGGCGCCGTTCACGTTCGCCTTGCCGATCGCTTCACTGTCGAACAGCGGCAGGTTGAGTTCGAGAAACCCTTCATAGACGTCGTACTTGCCCGTCCCGTTCTTGTAGTTGCCGGCCGCCCAGTTGCTGCCGAGCGTCGAGTTCAGCAGCGGATCGGCCGGATAGGCTTCGCTGTTTGGGCTGACGTCGGTCACGCCGGCACCGTAAGGGTCGCCGCGGACGCGGTAATATTCGCGGCGATATTCGGCACCGAACGCCACCGACAGCGGCCCCGCCCACAGTTCGACCGGCTCGCCCGAAAAGTTCAGGCTGGCGACGTCCTGTTTCAGCGTCGTGCGCTGCAACGGTCCGTTGGCCGGGGTGACATAGGCGAGCGCCGCCGCCGACGGTGTCGCACCGCCGAAGATGTTGATCGGCTGGCACCCCGCCGCGCGCGCCGCCGCATCGGCGCAGACGATCGCGCCGTTCAGCGTGATCGCGTTGGTCGCGGCAACATAACGGTTCTGCAACACGGTCCGCTCGACATCGATCGCCGCCTTGGTGACGCCGTGCTCGTAATAGCCGTCATAGGTCCAGTCGGTGCCGCCGACGTCGAACTTGCCCTTCAGGCCGGCGACGAAGCGATATTGCCGACGATCTGTCTGGACCAGCGGGTTGGGGAAGTTCGCGTTGCTGCTGCCGAAATTGAACTGGGTGATGCCCGCCGTGGCGCATCGATCGCGGACGAGCTGCGGCAGATACGGGTTGGCGCACTGCACGGTCAGGTTGGGGCGGTTGTAGCCCGGGCTCGGCTGGTTGCTGGTCTTCACCTGCGCCACGTTGACCGTGACATAGGCCTCGCTGCTTTCCGCGAAGTCATAACCGATCCGGCCGAAGCCGATCAGCCGTTCGAGTGACGACTTGAGCGAAGCGCCCGAGCCAGGAGCCCCCGAAAGATCGCCACCGACGCAGAAGCTGTTGCCGGGGAAGCAGTTGGTGACGGCGCCGGTACCCGTCGGACGGCCGTTCGACCCGTAGTTGAACTGATACGGCGCACCGTTCTGGTCGAACGCGATCCCCTGCAGCGGCCCGTTGTTGATCAGGCCGTATTTCGCATATTGATAGGGCTGCGCGAAATCGCGATAGTTGAACTGCGGCAGGCCGTTGTTGGTCTGTCCGGTGTTGAGCAACGTCGACGCGCGATACCAGTTGCGCCCCTTGGCCAAGTCGGTGCCGTAATCGCCCGGGCCGACGCCGTCCTCGTCGTCATATTCCCCGCTGACGATCACGTGCAGCCGGTCGTCCAACAACGAAGCGCCGTAGGCCGCCTGGACGAGCGCCTGCTTGTCGTCGCCGTAGCGCGTCACGCCGCCCTGGACGTTGGCCTTGAACCCCTTGAACCGCGTGTCGGTGATGAAGTTGACCACGCCGCCGACCGCGTCGGACCCATAGGATGCGGACGCGCCGCCGGTCACCACGTCGACGCGCTTGATCAACAGCTGAGGGAACATGCTGATGTCCGGCACGCCGGTGACGTTGGCGCCCACCACCCGCTGCCCGTCGAGCAGCGTCAGCGTGCGGATCGCGCCGAGGCCGCGCAGCGAGAAGGAGCTAAGCCCCTGCGTGCCGCTGGACGTGCTGAACGTGCCGGTGGATGCGCCGGTCGATCCCTGCAAGGACGGGAGCTGGGCGATGGTGTTGAAGATATTGGGCTGCGCATTCTTCAGGATCGCGTCCTCGCCGATCACCGTAGTGGGCGTCGGCGCGGCGAACCCGCTCGATGTGATGCGCGTGCCGGTGACGACGATCGATCCGGCGTCCTGCGGCCCTTCGGCGGGCGTGGTGCGCGGCGCAATCGACTGGTCCGGCGCGGCCGGATCGGCGGTGCGGGTGGAGGCCGGGACGCCCGCGTCGGCCGGCGGCGTGACGGGTGTCGCCTGCGCGAAGGCCGGTGCGCTGGCGAGCGATGCGGCCAGCGCCGCGAGGCTGCCGGCGACACGCCATGCAACGGTCGATGTACGAATCCCCTGTTCGGTCGTCATGGTTCATCCCCTGTCGTGCACCGTCGTGCGATGCTTGTTCTAATTACCTCCGAGTTACCGGATTGCGGGGGGTGCGGCACCCGCGACCATGGTCGCGTGTGGCCCGGAAATCACGGCTGCGCGGCGTACAGCGCGTGGTGGGCGAGGATGAACAAAGTGCGGCCGTCCGCCCCGCCGAAGACCAGTTGCAGCGGGCGTTCCGGCACGTCGATCCGCCCCAGTTCGCGGCCGTCCGCGGCGTAGACGAACACCTGCCCGTTCGCGACATAGACCCGCCCGTCCGGCCCGGTCGCCACACTCTCCCCGCCGCGCGGCGCGAAGGCACGCAGGTCGGTCACCGCCCCGCCGGCCCCGAGCAGCCCGCTATAGGTCCGGTTCTCCGACGCGTTGGCGACGTGGATGCGCTGGCCCACCTTGCCGGTGACGAGGCCGTAAGTGTCGAGCGTATCGGAGAAGCGCCAGCCGATGTGATCGGCCGGCCCCTGCTGCCACACGCGGAACGCGGGCAGCACGAGGCTGCCGTCCGGCGAGACATAGTCGCGTGCCTTGGGCACCGCCATGTCGCGCGCGAACATGTCGGCCAGCGTCGGGAAACGGTCGGTCGCCGCGTCATACTGGTCGCGGAATTCGCCATTGTTCCAGAAGCTGCCGGGCAGCGCGACGCTCGCCCCGCGCCGTGTGGCGGCCGCGGTCGGCGCGATCAGCCGCACCTCCGCGGGCTTGCGCGGGTCGATGCTGTAAACCGTCGCGGCGGGGCCGGCGGAGGACAGCACCATCAGGTCGCCGGAGCGATCGACCGCCAGGTTGACCGCATCGAGCGGCGCGTCCGCCACGATCGACAGGCCTTCCCTGGCGGACCAGCCATGAATGCGCTGGAACTGCCGATCAACGAAGTAGAGCTTGCCCGCCGCATCGACCGCCCCGCCGCCGATCGAATAGAAGCCGTCCGCCAGTTTCCGGACCGGCGCGAGCGACGGCGTCGCGGCCGGGGTCGGCGCGTCGGTGACGTCGAGCACCGCGAACTCGCGCTCGCGGATCTCGGTGCCGCGGGTCACGTCGCGGATCGCATTCTCGTACGGGAACTTGCTCGCGCGCAGATAGGTGCCGCAGCCGTTCGCGTCGCAGGTCGAGAAGCCGCTTTCGGCGTTCACGTGGACGTTGCGGAACCGGATGTTCGTCGAATTATACAGCGTCACCGCGGCCGGCGCGGGCTGCAGCGAGCGCGTGACGCGGTACGCGTGCAGGTTCGCGAACAGGATGTCGCGCGAGTTGCGGACCTCCAGTGCGACGGTGTTGCGGCCCTCGCCCGCCTCCTCCTCGGTCTGCGGCGCCAGGAATTCCCAGTTTCGCACGCGGTCCAGCACGATCTCGGCGCGGACATGATGTTCGGCCGACATTTCGTAGACATGGCCCGGCGTGTCGGTATCCGACACGTACAGCCCGGCCTGCGCATAGGTGTTGGGCGTCCACAGCCCGTTGAACGTGCCGCCGCCGCCGTCGGTCACCCACAGGCTGGCATATTGCCCGTCCCAGCGCTTCGCCGGGTCCGCGTCGGCGGTGTGGTTGGCGTTATACGGATCAAAGCGGGTGCCGTCGGGCAGGTTCGTGCCGTGGCCGCCCTGGAACTTCACGTCGTCGACCAGCGATGCCTCGCCCGCGCGCCACAGCAGCGCGGTCGCACGCGGGTTGCGGCCGCCGGTGGCGAGGCCCAGCCCGGACAGGATCGCCGCGCCGCCCTTCGCGCTTTCGATCAGCGCACGCGCGCTGCCGACGCCGCGATAGGCCGGGCTGTCCTCGGCCAGCACGATCTGCGTCAGGCTGGGGTGCAGGCCGATCAGCACGCTGTCGGGGCGGAGCTTCAACGTATCGGTGACGCGGTAGAAGCCGCTCGGGAAATACAGCACGCGGTGGCGATCGATCGCGCGCTGGATCGCGGTGGTGTCGTCCGCGCTGTTGTCGCCGCGCACGCCGAGGGTGCGGACGTTGGTCCAGGTCGTGACCGCGGGCAACGCGCGGATCGCGGGCGCCGGCGTACGCGGACGGGCGGACAGCGCTGCGGCGTCCATCCGGGTCTCGTACGTGCCGGTGGTCGGTGCCCCCGCCCCCGTGCCGTTCAGCGTCAAACCGTAGGTGAACGATCGGACGCGGTACTGCGCCGCGGGGCCGGCCACTGTCCGGCCGCTGTCGCGAAACTGGGCGAACACCGGCGTGCCGCTGGCGGTCGCATTCTCGAACCCGATCTGGGTGTAGGCATTGCCTTCGTTGCTGACGATCACGCCGGCCTTGGCGACGTTCTCGAACCGCACGTCCCGGCCCCACAGCCAGTCGCCATAGCCACGGTCGATCTCGACCCCGACCGGCATGTTGCGGAAGCTGGTGTTGACCAAAGTCAGCCCCGCCTCATGTTCGCGGATGCCGGCGTCGCGCTGCCCCTCGAACGTAGAATCGAGCAGCGTATATTGCCACGCGGGCGACGGTTTCTCGGTGAGGATGCCGTAGCGGCCGCCGTGGAAATGCAGGTCCATCCCCAGATTGCCGACCTGGTAGATCCCGGCCAGCGCCGTCCCGAGCCGGAAATCGATATGGCTGAGATAGGCGTGCTGGGCGGCGTGGGACCGCACCGCAGTGGCGGCCGGATTGCCGTCGCCGATCTCGAAATCGACGTTGGACAGCGCGGAATAGAATGTGCCCGAATTGGCATCGCCGATCCGCGGGTCGAACGGCACGCTGGTCGGCGGCGGCACCGGCACCGGGCCGGTCGCTACCTTTCCGCCAGGGCCGGGCGATGCGCCGCCCGGCCGGTTGCCGGTGAAGAACACCATGCTGCCGACGCCCGTCTGGAACCCCGGCGTGGCGGGCGCGAGCAGGATCACGGGTCGCGTCCGCCCGACGCCGAACAGCCGCACGCCCGGCCACAGGAACAGGCTGCGCGTGATGCGGTACCGGCCGGCGGGCAGGAACACGATGCCGCCGCCGCCCTTCGCCTCCGCCGCGTCGATCGCCGCCTGGATCGCGGCGCTGTCGTCCGCCACGCCGTCGCCGCGCCCCCGCACGGTGACGGCGCGTGGGTCGTCGGTCGCGGCGCCGAACGCCGACACGCCCGATGCGGCGATGGCGGGCGCGGCCGTACCCGCCAGCAAAAGCGCGAGCAGCCCGGCCGCAATACCCGTCTTCATTCCGTCGCGCGCCATCGTCCTGCTCCCTGTCCGGCCTGTCTATTCCCGCTTGCCGCGCGATCCGCGACCGCGACAAAGGTCGCGATAGTCAGGTCGCCCGCCGCCACCGATAGCGATGCCGGGTCGGGCACCGACGCGACAGAAAGAAAATGATGCGACCGGACAGCACCAACACCGCCCCCTGCGCCATCGTCGCGATGGGGGTGAGCGGCAGCGGCAAATCGACGCTGGCGGCATGCCTGGCCGAACGGCTGGCCTGCCCGTTCCTGGAAGGCGACGCGTTCCACGGCGAGGCGAACGTCGCCAAGATGCGCGCCGGCCACCCGCTGACCGACGACGATCGCTGGCCCTGGCTCGACCGGCTGGGCGCGGCGATCGGTGCGGGCGCGCGCGACGGCGGCATCGTGGTCGCGACCTGTTCCGCGCTGAAACGCAGCTACCGCCAGCGGCTCGAAAGCGCGGCCGGCGTGCCTCTGCTGTTCGTGCTGCTCGACGGCGACGCGGGCGCGCTGGCCGGGCGGATCGAGCATCGCCCCGGCCACTATATGCCGGCCAGCCTGCTCGACAGCCAGATCGCCACGCTGGAACGCCCCGCGCCGGACGAACGCGCGGTGACGCTCGACGCGGGCCGGCCGCAGGACGCGCTCTGCAGCGCTGCGCTCGACTGGATCGGCGGGATGCGGGCCGCGCTGCCCCCGCGCTGAACCGCGCGTCACGGCATCAACCGCTTGCGGCCCTGCGACAGGTGCCAGCGCATCGCGAGCGCCGCGCCGTCCGCATCGTGAGCGCGGATCGCCTCGACGATCGCGTCATGCTCCTCCATCATCGCGCCGATCACCTCCGGCGGGCGGGAGCGCGAGATTTCGACCCCCGCCTTCAGGATGCGCAGCACGCCGTCGCGCAGATGGTCGAAGCTCTCGATAAACGCGGGGTTTCCAGTCGCTTCGACGATCGCGCGGTGGAGCAGCCAGTCCTCGTCATGCGCCGGCGCGTTGGACAGCAGCGCCCCGCGCAGCGCCTGCAACGCCTCCTCGATCGCATCCATCTGGTCCGCCGAGCGGCGTTGCCCGGCCAGCCGCGCGGCCTCCGCCTCCAGCACGAACCGCACCTCGTAGGTGCCGAGCGTGGCGGACAGCGCGTGCATCGGCATGAACGAGCCGAGCCGTTCGGACGGCCGCCGCTTGACGTAGGACCCGGCGCCGCGCCGCGCCTCCGTGATGCCGTCCGCTGCCAGCCGGACCAGCGCCTCGCGCACGATCGTGCGCGACATGCCGAACATCTCGCCCAGCCGCGCCTCGGACGGCAGCCGGTCGCCGCTGACCAGCGCGTCATCGTTGATGAGTTGCGCGATCGCGGTGTAGGCGCGATCGGCGAGCCGCCCCTCGCTCATGGCCGTCCCCGCCCGCTCACACGACTAGGCTCAGCAGCAGCACGAACGCCAGGCCGGCGACCGAGATGACGGTCTCCAGCATCGACCAGGTGCGGAACGTGTCCGCCGTACTGGTCCCGACATAGCTTTTCACCAGCCAGAAACCCGGATCGTTGACGTGGCTGAAGAACACCGATCCCGCGCCGATCGCCAGCACGACCAGTTCGGGCGACACGCCCGACCCGGTGACGACGCCCGACATCACGCCGACCGCGGTGATCGTCGCGACCGTCGCCGATCCCGCCGCCAGCCGGATGCAGACCGCTACCAGCCAGCCGAGCAGCAGCGGCGAGATCGCGTGCATCAACACCAGTCGGGCGAGCAGATCGGACAAGCCGGCGGTCACCAGCACCTGTTTCAGCGCGCCGCCCGCGCCGATCGCGAGCAGGATCGCGCCGGCCGAGATCATCGTTTCGTGCCAGACCGCATCCTGGATCGCCGCCTCGCTGAGCCGCCGCCCGAACAGCAGGGGAAGTGCCACGAGGTTGGTGACGAGCAGCGCCACCACCGGGTTGCTCGCCGCGACCAGACCGGCGGCACCCTTCAGACCCGGCACGAACTGCCCCAGCTCCCCGGTCGCGATCAGCAGGACGGGCAAAAGCACGACGAGCAGCGACACGGCGCGCCCCGGCGGGGCGATCGTGACGGTCGGTTCGGTGATGGCGAGCGGTTCGAGCCGGACGCCCGGCGTCACGAACCGCGCCAGCACCGGCCCCGCCAGGATCGCGGTCGGGATCGCGATCAGGATTCCGTAGAACATCGTAAGCCCAAGGTTCGCCCCCAGCGCCTCGACCGCGAGCAGCGGCCCGGGATGCGGCGGCACAAGCGCGTGGACCACGCCCAGCCCGGCCAGCGCGGGCATGATGAGCCGCAGCTTGCCCGCATCGCGCACCGCGCCGCTTTCCTCGTCACGGTGCATCGCGTCGGCCGCGGCAACCACGATCGGCAGCAGCAGGACGAGCCCCGTCTCGAAGAACAGCGGCAGCCCGATGACCATCGCGATCCCGAGCGTCGCCCACGGCGCGGCCCGCACACCGGTCAGCCGCAACGCACCGGTCGCGAGCGACGCCGCCCCCCCCGACAGATGCAGCATCGCGCCGAGCGACAGGCCAAGCGCCACGACCAGCCCGGTCCCGCCGATGATGTCGCCGACGCCCTTCTGCACCGCCTTGGCCGTCTCGCCGATCGGCAGGCCAGCGAGTATGCCCACGGTGAACGCGCCGCACAGCAGCCCGATGAACGGGTGCAACCGCCCGCGCACGATCATCACGACGGCCAGGATGATGCCGGCCAGTGCCGCCAGGACGAGTCGGGTATCGGCGCCGGTCACGGGCGAAATCCGGGCGTCGCTACGGGATCGGTCCTGACCGTCATGTTCGTCCTCCCCCGCGGCGCATTCGCCTGCTCGTTAACGTGAACGCTGTAGGACAGCTATTTCGGGAATAACACCATAAAAGGCTTGCCGAGCCATCAAAAGAGGCGATCATATGGATATCTGTCCAACAGAATCCGGAATCACCGGAATGTCGGACGGGGGCACGGAGTCGCGCTGACGGAACGGTCTGACGGCTGCGACCGGACAGGGAAAAGGGACGAGAGGATGACGATGGAGAGGAACGCCCACAGCGCGATCGCGCCGATGCCGGAAACCGCGCACGCGGACGGCGGGCCGGCGACGCAATTCACGCCCACCCAGATCAAGGTGCTGCGCGGCGTCCATTCGGGGCAGCTGAACAAACAGATCGCGTACGACCTGGGCATCGCCGAGGCGACCGTGAAGGCGCACATGACGACGCTGATGCGCAAGCTGAACGTCCGCAACCGGACGCAGGCTGCGATCGCTGCGCAGCGGATGTCGCTGTCGCTCTGACCGCGCGACTGCACGGGCCGACCGCCGGCACGATAGAATTTCGGGGGAGAGAATCGATGAAGTCATGGTGCCTTGCGGGCGCGGCGCTGCTGCTGCCTGTCCCTGCCCTCGCGGCGACGGCGGGCTCGACCTCCGTCTACCTCCAGGCGCCGGCCGATCCGCGCGCGATCACCGTGCACGGCGTGGGCGACGGCCGTGCGGACGACAGTGCCGCGATCCAGCAGGCGATCGATGCCGCCGCCGCAGGTGGCCATGGCGGCGTCGTGTTCCTGCCGTCGGGCCGGTACCGCATCACCCGGACGATCTTCGTCAAAACGGCGGTGCGGGTGTTCGGCGTGGGCAAGACGCGGCCGGTGATCCTGCTGGCGGACGGGACGCCGGGCTACGGATCCGGCGTGGCGGCGATGGTCAGCTTCACCGGGGAGGACCAGTACCGCGTCGGCAAGGCGCCCGTGCCGCCGCGCACCAGCGTGCCGTTCGATCCGGCGATCTTCGACGCGACGTCGAGCACCTTCTACTCCACGCTGTCCAACGTCGATTTCGCGATCGGCGAACGCAATGCCGGCGCGGTCGCGGTGCGGTTCCGCGTCGCGCAGCACGGCTATCTGCGCCACATCGATTTCCACACCGGGTCAGGTCTGGCCGGCGTGTACCAGGCGGGCAACGAGTTCGAGGACCTGAACTTCCACGGCGGCCGCTACGGCATCATCTCCGAAAAGACGTCGCCCGCCTGGCAGTTCACGCTGATCGATTCGACGTTTGATGGACAACGCGACGCCGCGATCCGCGAACATGAGCTTGGGCTGACGCTGGTCAACGTCGCGATCCGCAACACGCCGGTCGGGATCGAGATCGACAACGGCTATTCCGATTCGCTCTGGGGCAAGGACGTCCGGTTCGAGAATGTCGCGCAGGCCGGCGTGCTGATCTCGAACGAGAACAATGTCCTGACGCAGATCGGGTTCGACAATGCGGTGGCGACCGGGACGCCGACGTTCGCGCGGTTCCGCGACAGTGGGCGCACCGTGGCGGGCCAGGGCCGGCAATACCGGGTCACCGACTTCTCCTACGGGCTGAAACTGCCCGCGCTCGGCACGATCGGGGCGTTCGCGACCGACGTGAGGATGGCGCCGCTCGGACGCATGCTCGCCCGCCCCGCCCCCGCGATCCGCGCGCTCCCGCCGGTCAAGGACTGGGCAAACGTCCGCGACTTCGGCGTGAAGGGCGACGACACGACGGACGACACCGCCGCGTTCCAGCGCGCGATCGACACGCACCGCGTCGTGTACCTGCCGATGGGGCGGTACCGCGTGTCCGATACGCTGCGGCTGCGGCCGGACAGCGTACTGATCGCGTTGCACCCCAGCCTGACGCACATCTACCTGCCCGACGAAACGCCCGCCTTCATGGGTGTCGGCGCGGCAAAGGGGCTGATCGAGTCGGCGCGCGGCGGCAACGCGATCGTCCACGGCGTCGGCCTCTGGACCGGCGGCGTGAACCCGCGGGCGAGCGCGCTCGTCTGGCGCGCCGGCGAGGCGTCGATGGTCAACGACGTGAAGATCCAGGGCGGCGGCGGCACGGTGCTGACCAAGGGCAGTCCCATCGGGTTCGGCAACCCGAAAGCGCGGTTCGACGGGCAGCATCCCAGCATCTGGGTGACCGACGGCGGCGGCGGCACGTTCGCGGCGGTCTGGTCCCCCAACACACTGGCGTCGGCGGGCTTCTACGTGTCGAACACCAAGACGCCCGGCCATGTCTACGAGCTGTCGGCCGAACATCATTACCGAGCGGAAATCGTGCTCGATAATGTGGAGAACTGGGAGTTCCTCGCGCCGCAGACCGAGCAGGAGGTGCGCGACGGCGTCGACGCGATTTCGACCGAGTTCCGCAATTCGCGCAACATCCTGTTCGCCAACTATCACGGCTACCGCGTCACGCGCTCCGCCAAGCCGATGGATGCGGCGGTGAAGCTTTATAATTCGGGCAACATCCGGTTCCGCAACGTCCATGTGAACGCCGAAAGCGCGTTCGCCAGTTGCGACGCCAAGGGCTGCGGGACCTATGTCCGCGCGAGCAAGTTCCCGTTCGAAAACGCGATCAAGGACATGACGCGTCAACAGGAGGTCCGAGAGCGCGAGTTCGCCAGCCTCGACGTGCCCGCCGCTCCGGCACAGGCGGCGCAGGCCCCAGCCATCCCAGTGACGCCGGGCGTGCGCAAACTCGCCGGCGGCTTCTACTCGATCGCCGGCGCCGCCACCGATGCGAAGGGCAAGCTGTACTTCATCGACCGCCAGTTCCAGCGCATCCATGGCTGGACGGACGCGGAGGGGCTGTCGATCGTCAGCGACGCGACGCTCGATCCGGTCAACCTGGCCGTGGCCCGCCTAGGCGACCTGCTCGTGCTGTCTTCGGCCGGGCGCGACGGCACGGTCTACAGCATCGATCCGGCCAAGCCCGCCGACGTGCGCGTCATCCCGCCGACGCCGGTGCGCGCGCGACGGAGCGCGGCGACCTTGCTGCCGGTCAACGTCTGGGCGAACGGCGAATTCGCGGACCGGATCGATCCGGTGACCTACCGTTTCCCGACGCTGGCCGACTTCTTCACGCGCGGGTTGGGCGAGCCGAAACCGCAGGAATATGTCTCACCCGACGGGTCGCTGGTGCTGCCCGCGTTCCGCGTGTGGAACCAGGGGCCGGACGATCATCAGGGCTGGCGCTGGTCCGATACGCTCGACGCGCACGGCTTCGTCGGCGCGCCGGTCGGGTCGCGCGTGTTCTTGACCAACGCGTCGGAGAACCGCACCTACAGTGGCTTGGTCGGCGACGGCGGCCGGGTGACGGACCTGAAGATCGCGGCGGACCGCGGCGGCGAAAGCGTGGCGCGCGACGCGGCCGGCAACCTGTACGTCGCGAACGGACAGGTGTTCGTCTACGCGCCGGACGGCACGCTTACTCGCCGGATCGACGTGCCGGAACGCCCGCTGCAACTCGTGATCGGCGGGGCGGACGGACAGACCCTGTTCATCCTGGCGCATCACACGCTGTACGCGACGACGCTCTGACGGACTGGCTCCGCCGCCGGAGCCAGCGCCGCAGCCCGGTGTAGAACAGGATCGCCGGCAGCAGCCCGGCGACGAAGGCGAGCACCCGCCCTGTCAGGCCGAACGCCTCGCCGCCGTGCAGCGGGTGCAGCCAGTTCATGACGGTATCGCCGCCGCTGCCGTCCAACCCGTCGCGCACCGCGACGATCCGGCCGTCGTGCGGGTCGAGCCAGACGTTGGTGCGCGGGAAGCGCCGGCTGGGTTCGCCGGGGCGCGACAGGTTGATCCGCACCGTGCCGGTCGCGCCGGTCGGCGTCTCGATCCAGGCAAGCGCGCCGTCCGGAAACCGCGCCTGCGCGATCGCGACGAGCCGGTCGACCGGGACCGCGCCCTGCCCCGCCGCTACGGTCGGGCGGGGCGGGGTGGTGATCGGCAAGGCCAGCGTGATGACCGCACGCGTCTGATCGGGCAGGTCGAGCATCGCCCCCGTCGCTGTGACGACGAGCAGCAGGACGAGCCCGAGCAGCCCGTTCAGCTTGTGCCAGTCGTACAGCCGGCGGATCGGCGCGGCGTCGCGCTTGAACCGCAGCGCGCGCCACCAGCCGCCGGGCCGCGGCCACCATGCCCAAATACCGCTCACGATCAGCAGCAGCATGACGAGCCCGGCGATCCCCATCGCGATCCCGCCCGGCTCCTCCAGCAGCAGCCGGTAATGCAGGTCGTAGAGCCAGGTCACGACCGTATCGCCCCAGAACCCGGTGCGGATCGTCCGCATCGCGACCGGATCGATCCAGACGAGCAGCGGCGCGAACGCGCGGCCCGCGGTCTCCCTCGGCTTGTAGTAACGCGCCGGGATCGCGCCGCCCGCCTCAGTCACCTCGATCCGCCAGGCCCCGGTGCGGGTCGGATGGTCGCGGTGGAGCGTATCGACCACCGCCTGCCACGACGGCGGGCGCGCATCGCCCGGAACCGCGCGCAACGCCGGGTTCAGCGCGGCGTCGATCTCCGGATAGAACACCAAGGCGCTGCCCGTCAGCCCGGCGAAGGCGAACAGCGCGCCGATGGTCAGCCCGAGCCAGAGGTGAACGCGCCGCGCCGTCACGCGCAGCGGCGCGGGGCCCGCACTCACCGGAACCCGACCCGGACGGTGGCGAGCAGCGAGCGGGGATCGGCCGGCGCGTGCAGCCGCTGCGCCCCGTCGTACCAGACATATTCGTAGCGATCATTTGCGAGGTTCTTGACCTGCGCCGACACCGTCACCTGCGGCGTCAGCGTATAGGCCAGCTCCGCATTCAGCACGACATAGTCGCCGTAGCGCCCCTGCGAATTGGCGGGGTCGAGTTCGTAGCTCGACTGCCCATTGCCCCACAGCGACAGCCGGACGCGCGCCGCCGGGTCGAGGTCGATCCCGCCGCTGAACACGTTGCCGGGGACATGATCGATCCGGTTGCCGGCCTGCGACGGGGTCGTCGGATCGGGCGTCACGATCCGCGCGGACTGGCGCGACCAGCTGGCCCAGAGTGCCACGCCGCGGACCGGTTTCACGTCGATCTGCACGTCCACGCCGCGCCGCCGGGTCCGGCCGAGATTGTCGAAATCGCCCGACGGATCGTTCAGGCGGCGCTTCAACTCGCCGCTCGCCGTCTGCTGCCACAGCGCCACGCGCGCCTCCAGCCAGCGCCCGCGGGTCAGCTTCACGCCGCCCTCATACCCCTCATTGACCGATGCGGCGACATCGGTCACCCGCGGCGGCACGAGATACGCGCCGGAGCCCGCCCCGATCTGGAACGTCCGGCCGTAATTGCCGTAGAGCGTGAGCCCAGGCGTGGGCACGACCGCGACGCTCAGCTTGGGCTGGCTGATCGTGCCGTAATCGTTGATCGGCGCGGTGACGGCGGACAGCCGGTCGTGGAAGTCTCCCTCCACCCGGTCGATCCGCCACGCCGGCGTGATCGTCAGCCAGCCGTTCGGCTCGATCACCGCCTGAAGATACCCGCCGTAGACCGTCAGGTCGAACGCCTGGTCGCGCGTCCGGTGGACGAGGACGCGGCGGTCGGTGGTCCAGCGCGAGCTCTGATTGTCCTGCACCTGCACATCGCCGCCCGCCTCGATCATCAGGCTGTGCAGCCCGGCGACCGGCGGGTGGTAATGCAGCGCGACCGTGCCGCCATATTGCCATTCGTCGGCCAGCCGGCGCTGCTGCGCGACGGTGGCGGAATAGCGGACGTAGCGGTCGTCGCGCAGGCTGTTGGCATAGCCCTTCGCACTCAACGCCAGCGTATCGGCGAGGTCGGAATCGAGGTGCAGACTGTACTGCCCGATCCGGCGCCGGCCGCCGTCGGTCTCGGACAGCGGGTAGGATTTGCGCCGGTCGGTATAGGCGTCCGCCTCGGTCAGATAGCCCGGTTCTTGCGCGGTGGCCGTCGACCGCCGAACGATCGCACCCAGCCGGGTACCGCCCAAATCGTAGAACCACTTGCCCGTCAGGTTCAGCCGTTCGAGATCGGCATGGTCGCGGTAGCCGTCCGTCCGGCGGTAGCTGACAAGATAATTCTGGCTGAACCCGCCGCGTTCATAGCCGGCCGACACCTGCCCCTCATAGGTCCCGAACGCGCCGACGATCGCGCGCGTGTCCAGATAGGTGCCGCCGATCCGGGTCAGGATGTTCGCGTTGCCGGCGATGTTGTGCAGGCCCCAGCGCGGGTCGGACGTGCCGCGCACCAGCTCGATCCCGGCGATGTCGAGTGGTGCCACCATGTCGATCCCGGTCATGCCGCCGGCATTGTCGTTGGTCGGCACGCCGTCGATCAGCAGCTTGACCGCGTTGATCTCCCCCTCCCCGTTGAACCCGCGGATCGAGAAGCGGCCGGAAGTCGTCCCCTGGTTGAAATCGGTCAGCACGACGCCGGGCAGCCGGGCGAACAGCTCCCACGCATTGTCGACCGACTGCCGCTGCGCGATGTCGCCGCCCAGCACGTCGACCGAGGTCAGGACGGTATCGGCGGCGCGCGCCATGTTGGGTGCCGTGACGACGATGTCGCCGATAGTGAAACGGGTGTCGCCGTCCGTCACGCCAGGCGACGGTGTGGGAGAAATGGCGGTTTGTGCGAATGCGGGTGTGGCGGCGGCAACAGCCACCACCGACGCGGTCAGCGTAAGGCGGAACATCGGTAAGACCTTCGACCGGCGGCGATCCCTGGGGACTGCCTGCCATCAACGACGGCGCACGGCCCCAACCGGGACCGGGCGCACTGCGTAGCGTGGGGGTCAGACGGTCGCGGGTGGTCCGCGCTGCGGCGGGCGGAGGTAGGGCGTGCCCGGCCGGACCGGCGTTCGGACGGGGCGCAACGCCGCCGCCATGACGAACGCGATCGCCGCCAGCAGGACGATCGGATCGATCCCACCGAGCGCATGGGCGCTCAGCGCCGTAAAGGCGCAGGGCATTTCGGTCTGGCCGTGGTCGCCGGGTTTCTCGTGATCCGCCATGTCGGGGTGCATCGCCGGCATCGCGGCGGGTGCGACGCCCGAACACAGTGTGATGGTGACGCGCCCATCCTGGCTGGCCACCATGTACCCGGCCGGCACGATCAGCTTCAGCGCCAGCGCCGCCAGACAGACCAGCACGGCGATATGACGATACGCTAGAATGAGGCTGCGGAGTGCGGACACGGAGGGACCGCTACCGCGATTGCCGGGCGCTGTCATCGGGACAGGATGTCCCGTGTCGATTTCTACGGGTGCGGGTCGGTCGGAGCGTCGCCGCCCGCCATCATCCCGCCGCCGCCACCCACGCCACCACCACCGCCGCCGCCGCGCCCGGACCGATCCCCTCCCCCGCGCCCGCTCGACCCGGACGGCCGCGCCGGACCCTGCGGCGGCAACACCAGCCCGGCCGGCACGGGGTCGAGATCGAGTGCAGCGCGGATAAAATCGCGCAGCGACACGACGAGGTCATGGGTCGGCACCGGCCGCCCGGCGACCAGTTCTTGCGCGGCCGTCGCGGCAAGCTGCACCTGCGCATCGGTGCCGAGCAGGATGATGTCGGACAGTGCGGCCTCCACCGCGTCGCGGATCCGGCGCGTCCGGTCCGACCCGGCGGCGCCAGTCCCGGCAACGGTGAGGTCGATCGCGGTCGCCTCAGTCGCCTCGCCTTGCCGGCGCAGGTCGCGCAGATGCGCCGGATCAACCGTCAGGTTGCCGGTGAACGATCCGCCCAGCGTCTTGTACGCCGCGATCAGCGTGCGGAGCCGCTCGTTGATCTGGCGGTTCATGCGCTCGCGACGCTGCTGGATCGTCATCATCGTGACCAGCCGGATACCGACGCCGATCAACGTGACCAGCACCAGCCCGAACAGTGTCGCGAACACGCTCTGCCACGAACTGAAATCGATATTGCGCATTGCACCCCGCTCGCCCGCAGACCACGGACGTCACGACCATGAAGAACGGACAACGCGACTTGCGAGAATTTCGGGCCAAAATTGCGACGATCGCACCGCCGGGACGTTGCGATGGCATGAAGTTGAAGACGATGCGGGTGCGACGCACCCATGCAGGGCGGACGCTGCCCATGGTTCTGGCGGCGCTGGCCGCGATCTCGATCCCGCACGGCGGCATGGCGCAGACGCCTTCGACCGACAGCATCCCGGTCGCCAAGACCGCGGTCACCGGTCCGATCGTGGCGAACGTCTATGCCAAGGTGGGCTGGCGGACGATCTGGACGCCCGGGCTGATCGCGGCGTTCGATCGCGTGCTGGAGGATCGCGGGCGGCACGGGCTCGACCGCGTGGCGTTCCTGCCGGACCCGCTGCCCGCGGCGTCGCCGGTGGCGGCGGACATCGCGCGGACGGAGGCTGCGCTGGCTTATGCCGCGGCGCTGGCCTACGGGCGCGTCGATCCGGCCACGCTGCATACCGTCTACACGCTGCCGAAGGCGAAGGCGGACCTCGCCGCCGGGCTGGCGGGGGCCCTTGCAGTCGACCGGCTCGCCGCCTGGTTCGACGGGCTTGCGCCGCAGGACGACGAGTACCGCCAGCTGTCCGCCGCCTACCTGACGTTCCGCGCCAAGGCGTCGGTCGCGCCTGCCGCGCAGCCGATCGCGGCGGGACTGATCCGGGTTGGCGACCGCGATGCGCGCGTCGCGGCGGTGGTCGAGCAGCTGACCGAGAACGGCTATTTCACGCCCGCGACGGCGGCCGCACGGACCGGACCGGTCCGTTACACGCAGGCGATGGCCGATGCGTTGAAGGCGTTGCAGGACGATTACGGGATCGCGTCGGACGGTGTCGTCGGCCCCGATACGCTGAAGGTGATCAACCTCGGCCCCGGCGACCGGGCACGCGCGATCGCGGTGGCGCTGGAACGGCGGCGCTGGCTGTCGCGCACGACGCCCGAGACGCGGATCGACGTCAACACCGCGGCGGCGCAGCTGCGCTATTACCGCGCCAGCACGCTGGCGGACGAGCGCAAGGTGATCGTCGGCGAGCCGGGGCACGAGACGCCGCCGCTCGCCTCGCCGATCTTCCGGCTGGTCGCCAACCCGACCTGGACCGTACCGAAATCGATCCAGAACGGCGAGATGGCGAACACCGACGAGGCCTATCTGGCCGCGCACAACATGGTGCTGAAGGACGGCTGGATCGTGCAGCAGCCGGGGCCGGACAATGCGCTCGGCCTCGTCAAGTTCGACATGGCGAACGACCAGGCGATCTACCTGCACGACACCTCCGCACCCGCGCTGTTCGGCCGCAGCCAGCGCCACCTGAGCCATGGCTGCGTCCGAGTGGAGGATGCGCAAGGCTTCGCGCAGATGATCGCCGAGGATCAGGGGATCGGGTCGGAATGGTATGTCGCGCAGGCGTCGGGCGAGACCCAGTTCGTGCCGATCCCGACGCGGATCCCGGTGCGGCTGCTCTATCACACCGTATTCGTCGACGATGCCGGGCGGGTCGCGTTCCGGACCGACGCCTATGGCTGGAACGACCCGGTTGCCGAGCGGCTGGGCTTCACGCCGAACGCGGCGCGCAAGGTGGAGGCGAAGGCGATCGATATCGGGCCGTGAAGGCATCGACCCGCGGCGTGCATCGTGCCAGAGGATCGCACTACCGCACGGATAACGCTTGATGATCCTGACGACGCTGACGACGCTCCCGTTCCTCGCCGCCCTGTTGCTGGCGCTGTGCGGTCGTGCGTCGCGGGGCGTTCATATCGGGATCGCAGGGGCCGCGAGTGCGGTCGGGCTCGGACTGCTGCTGCACGCCGCGCCGGGGGTGCTGGCGGGCACGCCGCTCACGCTACGGATCGGCTGGGTGCCGGCGATCGATCTCGATTTCAGCCTGTGGCTCGATCCGCTCGGGCTGCTGTTCGCCGGGCTGATCCTGGGCATCGGCCTGCTCGTCGTGATCTATGCGCAGGGCTATCTGGCGAAGGACGAGCCGACCGGGCGGTTCCTCTCGTTCCTGATGCTGTTCCAGGGCGCGATGGTCGGCATCGCGCTGTCCAACAACGTCCTGCTGATGCTGGTGTTCTGGGAGCTGACGAGCCTGTCGTCGTTCCTGCTGATAGGGTTCTGGCGGGACCGGGCCGATGCGCGACAGGGCGCGCGGATGGCGCTGGCGGTGACGGGCGGCGGCGGGCTGGCGCTGATCGGCGGGCTGTTGCTGCTCGGCCAGGCGGCCGGGACCTATGATCTGGCGACGATCCTGACGCGCGGCGATCTGGTCCGCGCGTCACCGCTCTACCCCGCGATCCTGGTGCTTGTGCTGCTCGGCGCGTTCACCAAGTCGGCGCAGTTTCCGTTCCACTTCTGGCTGCCGCACGCGATGGCCGCGCCCACGCCGGTCAGCGCGTACCTGCACAGCGCGACGATGGTGAAGGCGGGCGTGTTCCTGCTCGCGCGGCTGTGGCCGGTGCTGAGCGGGACCGACCTGTGGTTCGATCTGGTCGCCACGACGGGTCTGGCGACGATGCTGTTCGGGGCGGCGGTCGCGCTGTTCCGCAACGACCTGAAGGCGATCCTGGCCTATTCGACGATCAGCCAGCTCGGGCTGATGGTCATGCTGCTCGGTTTCGGCACCGCCGCGGCGGTGACAGCCGCGCTGTTCCACATCCTGAACCATGCCGCGTTCAAGGCGGCGCTGTTCATGAACGCCGGGATCGTCGATCACAAGACGGGCACGCGCGACATCACGCGGCTGGGCGGGCTGGCGCGGCTGATGCCGATCACCGCGACGCTCGGCACGCTGGCGGTCGCCGCCATGGCCGGGCTGCCGCCGCTCGGCGGGTTCATCTCGAAGGAAATGATGCTGGAGGAGAGCCTTCACGCGGGGGACGGCTGGCTCGTCCCGCTGCTCGCGACGCTCGCCGCGCTGCTGTCGGCCGCCTACTCGCTGCGTTACGCCACGCAATATTTCGGGGCGCGGCGGACGGGCGAGATCGCGGCGCCGCATGACCCGGGCCTGGCGATGATCGGACCGTCGGTGGGGCTGGTTATAATCGCGCTCGTGCTGGGCATGCTGCCGATGACGATCGCCGGGCCGCTGGTCCGGGCCGCGACTGGCGCGGTGATCGGGGGCGCGCCGCCGGGGCTGGATCTGGCGCTGTGGCACGGCATCAACCCGGCGCTCGGGATGAGCATCGTCGCCGTCGCGGCGGGTGCGCTGCTGCTCTGGCGGCGTCCGCCGATCGCGCGCTGGGTCGCGGATCAGCGCAGGCCCGACGCGAAGGTCCTGTTCGATACCGCCATGGCCGCGGTCGTCGGCGTGACGCGGCGTGTCTCGCTCGCGGTCCACAAGCCGTCGTTGCAACGCTATCTCTTCATGCTGTTCGCGGTCGCGGTTGCGTGCGGGATCGACGGCGCGCTGACGACCGGCGGCCTGCCCGTCGGTACCCGCCCGACGCAGGCCGCCTCCCCCATCGCGATCGTCGCGTGGTTCGCGCTCGTCATTGCGACCGGCACCGTGGTGATCGCGCAGCGCCGGCGGTTCCTGGCGCTGGTGTTCATCAGCGTCATCGGGCTGGTCATGGCGCTCGCCTTCATCCGGCTGTCCGCGCCGGACCTGGCGTTGACGCAGATCGCGGTGGAGGTCGTGACGATCCTGCTGATGCTGCTCGCGCTCCATCTGTTGCCGAAGATCCCGCCGCGGCTGTCCGACACGCCGCGCCGGGTGCGCGATGCGGTGCTGGGCATCGCGGCCGGGATCGGCACCGGCTGGGCCGCCTGGGCGATCATGACGCGGGAGACGCGCACGTCGGTTTCGTCCTGGCACTGGGCGCACAGTTACTCCGGCGGCGGCGGCAAGAATGTCGTCAACGTCACGCTCGTCGATTTCCGCGCGTTCGATACGCTGGGGGAGATCATCGTGCTCGGCATCGCCGGCCTCGCGATCTACGCGCTGCTCGAACCCGCGGCGCGCGGTGCGGCCGGCCGGCGGCTGCGCGAATGGCGCGCGGACATGCCGCATTCGCCCGAACGCCACCCGATGATGTTCGTGATGGCGACGCGGCTGCTGCTGCCGCTGGCGCTGCTCGTCGGAATCTACATCTTCCTGCGCGGGCATAACCAGCCGGGCGGCGGGTTCATCGCGGCCTTGGTTTTCGCAATCGCGATCCTGCTCCAGTATCTCGCCTCCGGGTTCGACTGGACCGACGACCGGCGCAAGATCGGCGAGCATCCGCTGATCGCCATGGGCGTGCTGATCGCGGCGGCGACCGGGCTCGGCTCGCTGGCGTTCGGCAAGCCGTTCCTGACGAGCAGCTTCGGCCATTTCACGCTCCCGCTGGTCGGCGAGTTCGAGCTGGCGACCGCGACTTTGTTCGACACGGGCGTCGCCTGCGTCGTGGTCGGCGCGGTGATGATGGCGCTCGCCCAGCTGAGCCATGTCGCGCAACGTGCCGCGAAATACCGCGAACCGGATGCGGAGCCGCCGCGATGAGCCTCGAATTCCTGATCGCCAGCGCGATCGGCGTGCTGACCGCGGGCGGCATCTATCTCGCGCTGCGGGCGCGGACTTTCCAGGTCGTGCTGGGGCTCACCCTGCTGTCCTATGCGGTGAACCTGTTCCTGTTCGCGGTCGGGCGGCTGATGGTCGATCGCCCGCCGCTCTACGCGCCCGGCGTGACCGACCATGCCGATCCGCTGCCCCAGGCGCTGGTGCTGACCGCGATCGTCATCACGTTCGGCATGACCGCCTTGGTCGTCATCCTGTCGCTGCGGTCGTTCCTCGAAAGCGGGTCGGACCAGGTCGACGGCATCGCCGATCCGACGCGGGACGAAGCCGAATGACTGTGCTCGACCATCTCGTCATCGCCCCGGTCGTGATCCCGGCGATCGTCGCGCCGCTGGCGTTGCTCGCGATGCGGCGCCGGCGGCGGGTCGGCGTCGCGCTGTCGCTGGCGGGCTGCGTCGCGATGCTGGCCGCGGCGCTCGCGCTGTTCGGCATCGCGCAGGACGATGCGATCCGCGCCTATCCGCTTGGCGACTGGCCCGCGCCGTTCGGCATCGTGCTGGTGCTCGACCGGCTGTCCGCGACGATGCTGGTGCTGGCCGCGGTGCTGGCGCTGGTGGTGATGATCCATGCGGTCATCACCGCGGCGGACCGGCGCGGCTGGCATTTCCACCCGCTGTTCCATTTCCAGCTGCTCGGCCTGAACGGTGCGTTCCTGACGGGCGACCTGTTCAACCTGTTCGTGTTCTTCGAGGTGCTGCTGATCGCGTCCTACGGCCTGATGCTGCACGGCCAGGGGGCGGACCGGCTGAAGGCGGGGGTCGCCTATGTCGTGGTCAATATCGTCGGATCGGCGCTGTTCCTGATCGCGCTGGGGCTGCTCTACGGGCTAACCGGTACGCTGAACATGGCCGATCTGGCGGTGCGCGTGGCAACGCTGGGCGCGGCGGATCAGGGGCTTTTGCGGATCGCGGCGCTGCTGCTCGTCACGGTCTTCGCGCTGAAGGCCGCGGTCGTGCCGCTGCACCTCTGGTTGCCGCGCACCTATGCCGCGACCGCGCCGGTGGTGGCCGCCTTGTTCGCGATCATGACGAAGGTCGGCGTCTACGCGATGATCCGCGTCATCCCGCTGATCTTCGGTGACGGTGCCGGGGCCGCGGCATGGGTCCCTGCACCGTGGCTGCTGCCCGCCGCCGTCCTGACCGCAGTCATCGGGTTCGCGGGCATCCTGGCGGCGCGCGCGATGCGCGAACAGGCGGCGTTCGCGATCGTCGGATCGACCGGCACGCTGCTGCTGGCGGTCGCGTGCTGGACGCCGACCACGACCGCGGCGGCTCTCACATACCTCGTCCACGCGGTGATCGCGGGCGCAGCCCTGTTCCTGGTCGCCGACGTGACGCAGCGGCGGCGCGGGCAATATGGCGACGCGCTGGTCCCCACGCCGCGTTTCGCCGGGCAACAGGCGGCCGGGCTGCTGTTCCTGGCCGCCACCGTCGGTGCCGTCGGTCTGCCGCCGCTGTCGGGCTTCGTCGCCAAGCTGTTCATCCTCCAGTCGAGCTTCGCGCTGCCCGGCTGGTGGGTGATCTGGGCAACGGTGCTCGGCACCACGCTGATCGGCGTGATCGGCTTCGCGCAGAGCGGCAGCCGTCTGTTCTGGAAGTCCGCCCCCGACTCCGCGCCGATCACCGGCCCAGTACGGCCGCGCGCGGAGTTCATCGCGCCCGCTACGCTGATCGCGCTCCTCGCGCTGCTCACGATCGGCGCCGGCTGGGTCACGGCGCAGATGCAGGCAACCGCGGCGCAGGTCTACGCGCCCGAGCGCACGATCGCCGCGGTGCTGGGGGAGGCTCAGAAATGATGAAGCGCATCCTGCCGCACCCCGCGCTGTCGGCGATGCTCTTGGTCGTCTGGCTGCTGATGGCGAACGGCATTACCGCCGGCGGCGTCGTGCTGGGCGCGCTATTCGGCGTGCTGCTGCCGAAATTCACTGAACCGTTCTGGCCGGATCGGCCGCGCATCCGGTTCGGGCGGGCGCTGCTCATCTATCTCGTCACGGTGCTGTTCGACATCGTGGTCGCCAATTTCCACGTTGCCGGGCTGATCCTGTTCCGCCGCAATGACGGCCTGCGTTCGCGCTGGCTGGTGATCCCCATCGCGCTCACCACGCCGGAGGCGATCACCGTGCTGGCCGGGACGATCAGCCTGACACCAGGCACCGTCTCCGCCGACGTCTCCGCGGACGGGCGCTTCCTGCTGGTCCACGCACTCGACGTGCCCGATCCGGCGGCGGAGATCGCGCGGATCAAGGCGCGCTACGAGGCCCCCCTGCTGAGGATCTTCCGATGATCACGGTGGCACTATATATCGCCGCGGTCGCGATCGCGCTCGCGCTGCTGCTGAACGGCTGGCGGCTGCTCAAGGGGCCTGCGCTCGGCGACCGGATCGTCGCGCTCGACACGATGGTGATCAACGTCATCGGCGTGATCCTGCTGATCGGCATTGCAGACGGCACGGCGACCTATTTCGAGGCGGCGCTGCTGCTCGCCATGGTCGGGTTCGTCAGCACGATCGCCTACTGCAAGTTCGTCCTGCGCGGGGATATCGTCGAATGAGCGCGCTGCTGGACATCGCGGTCGCGGCGCTGCTGCTGCTCGGTGCGGCATTCGTGCTGATCGGCAGCTGGGGGCTCGTCCGCCTGCCAACCACGATGGAGCGGTTGCACGGGCCGACCAAGGCGACGACGCTCGGGCTCGGCGCGCTGCTGCTGGCGAGCGTGCTGTTCTTCCAGTCGCGCGGGATCTGGTCCGCGCACGAGCTGCTGATCTCGCTGTTCCTGTTCATCACCGCGCCGATCTCGGCCAACATGATCGCCAAGGTCCACCTGCACCGCCGCCGCACCGGGGCGAAGGTCGAGCCCGACGGCATCGCGGGCGAACCGCCGCGGCCGAGCGAGGACGGCGACTGGGCGACGTTCGAGGCACCGCAGCAGGATACGCAGGCATCGACCGCGAACAGCTGATCTAGGTCTGGGGCGCGCGCATCGGGTCGCATCAGTTGCCCCGGACCCGTTTGGTTCGAGCTTGTCGAGAACCGTCCGCAGAGTTCTCGACAAGCTCGAACCAAACGGGAGAGGAGTTAGGGTCTCGCTAAAGATTCCGCGCTCAACGCGCCCACATACCCTCTCACCCCGTCATGCCGAGCGCGGGCAGGGGCGCTGTGGGCTTCTCGACTGCGCTCGAGATAAACGGTTCAGGAAGCCGCTATCGCATCCTGCAACGCCGCGCCGGGACCGTCCGTCCGCCATTTCGTCACAGCTTCGACAAGCGCCGCCATCGTGACTTCGGACGCCCCGATCGCGGGCGCGAAGATGCCCAGCTCTCGGGCGAACCGCGTCACCACAACGCCCACATCGTCGGCCTCGGCCCAGATCGCGGCGTAGCGCGCGTTGAACGGATCGCTCGCGATCGCCGGCGCGCCCGCCGTGTAGGCAATCCACGCCGCGAGGCTCATCAGGTGGAACGGGCTTGCCTGCCCTCTCGCCAGCCGGTCCGCGACCGTCGCGATCCAGCGTTGTGGCAGCTTCTGCGATCCGTCCATGGCGATCTGGTCGAGCCGGTGGTGGAGGTCGGCATTGCCGAACCGGTCGAGGATCGCGGCAATGTACGCCTCCGGGTCGAGCCCGGCGGCCGGGGTCAGGCCGGGGACCGCTTCCGTCCGCATCTGTGCCACGACGAAGGCGCGGAGCAGCGGGTCGGCGATCGCCTGGTGGACATAGTCGTGACCGAGCTGCAGCCCGGCATAGGCCAGTGTCGAATGACTGGCGTTGAGCAGCCGCAGCTTGGCGAGTTCGAACGGCGCGACATCCGTGACGATCTGCGCCCCCGCCGCCTCCCAGCGCGGACGCGGGCCGGCGAAGCGGTCCTCGATCACCCATTGGCGAAACGGCTCGGTCACCAGCGCCGCTGCGTCCTCGACGCCAATCGTCGCGGCGACCGTGGCGCGGTCCGCGGCGGTCGAGGCGGGCACGATCCGGTCGACCATTGTATCGGGTGCTGCGACATGCGTGCGGGTCCAGTCCGCCAGGCCCGCATCGGACGCGTCGAGGAACGCGCCGAGCAAGGCCATCAGCAGCGTGCCGTTGTGCGAAAGATTGTCGCACGACACGAGCGTCAGCCCCCCCGCCCCGTCCGCGCGACGCCGCGCCAACCCGGCGGCGAGAAAGCCGTAGATCGTCTGCGGCGTGTCGCCGCGCAGGTCGGCGGCGACCGCGGGATCGTCGGTCCGCAACCGGCCGGTGGCGGGATCGCGATAATAGCCCTTCTCCGTCACGGTCAGCGTGACGACATGCGTCGCGGGGTCCGCAAGCGCAGCGATCACCGCGTCGGGGTCCTCCGCCGCGACCAGCAGCGTGTCGATGACGGTCACCAGCCGGGTCTCGCCCGCGCCGTTCTGCCGATCGGTCACGGTGTAGAGCCCGTCCTGCGGGGCGAGCGTATCGCGCACTGCCGGCGAGCGCAGCGACACGCCGGTGATCCGCCAGTTCTCGCCCACGGCCGCCGCATCCTGCGTATAGATTGCCTGATGCGCACGGTGGAACGCGCCGATGCCGAGGTGGACGATCCGCCGAACCGGACCCCTTCCCTCGACAGTCCGCACGACATCGCCGGACAGCGCGGACAAGGTTTCGCGCGACAGTCTCACAGCTTGTACGCCCGGCGAACGAGGCCGCTCGTCAGTTCCTGCGCCAACTCGGCCGCCTCCCAGTCCTCCAGCCGATGTTCCGCCACCAGCCGCGCCAGGAAACCGCAGTCGATCCGCCGCGCGACATCGTGCCGCGCCGGGATCGACAGGAAGGCGCGCGTGTCGTCATTGAACCCGACCGTGTTGTAGAAACCGGCGGTCTCGGTCGTCATCTCGCGGAACCGCCGCATGCCCTCCGGACTGTCGTGGAACCACCAGGCCGGCCCCAGTTTCAGGCAGGGATAATGGCCGGCGAGCGGCGCCAGTTCGCGCGAATAGGTGCTCTCGTCAAGCGTGAAGAGGATGATCGACAGTTCGGTCGAGGTGCCGAACCGGTCGAGCAGCGGCTTCAGCGCGTGGACATAGTCGGTGCGGTCGGGGATGTCGGCGCCCTTGTCGCGGCCGTGGCTGGCGAACAGGCCGGCATTGTGATTGCGCACCGATCCGGGGTGGATCTGCATCACCATGCCGTCCTCGATGCTCATCCCCGCCATCTCGGTCAGCATCTGCGCGCGGAACAGTTCGGCATCGGCCGCGGTCCAGTCGCCGCCGACGATCCGCGCGAACAGCGTCTCGCATTCCGCGGGCGACAGGTTCGCGGTTGCCGCGGTCGGGTGGCCGTGGTCGGTCGCGGTGACCCCGGCCGCGCGGAAATCGGCGCGCCGCTTGCGGTGCGCGGCAAGGTAGCCGTGCCAGTTGTAGACATCCTCGCCGGTCAGTTCGGCGAAGCGCCGCATCGCGCCCGCGAACTGCTCATGCTCGACGTCGATCACGCCGTCGGGGCGATAGGTGCTGACGACGCGCCCGTTCCAGCCGCTCGCCTGGATGCGGTGATGCGCGTCGAGGCTGTCGTGCGCGCCCTCGGTGGTGGCGAGGAAGTCGATCCGGAACCGGTCGAACAGTGCGCGCGGGCGGAACGCGTCGGTCGCCAGTTTCGCGCCGATCGTGTCGAAGTACAGGTCGGCCGTCGCAGCTTCGAACGCCACGTCCATCCCGAACACCTCGGCAAACACATGGTCCAGCCACATCCGCGACGGCGTGCCGCGGAACAGGGGATAATGCTCGGCCAGCACGCGCCATGCCTCGCGCATCGCCGTCTCGGGCGCGACGCCGTGCCGCGGGATCGCCAGCCGGTCGAGATCGATGCCCTGGCTGTAGAGCATGCGGTAGAGATAATGGTCGGGCGCGAGCAGCAGCGAGGTCGCGTCGGTCCAGTGATGGTCGTCCGCGAACCAGTTCGGGTCGACATGGCCGTGCGGGCTGACGATCGGCAGGTCGGCGATGCCGGCATACAGGCTGCGCGCGATGGCGCGCGTCGTCGGATCGGCGGGAAACAGCCGATCGGGGTGCAATTCCAGACGCCGGGTCATGCCGGGGCTCCTCTGCCAGTTGCGATCCCGCGCTCCGGCCCCCCGCATCGTCGCGGGGCCGCGCAGCCGCGGACCGCCGAATAGCGGGGTTTGCCCGCGCGGTGAAGCGGCGTCCGTGCCATCGCCGCACGATGACTGGCATCACCGGCCGGATGTGATAGCGCAGAGCCATCATCTGGCCTGCGAGTATGCACAGCGTGTTTGAATCGAATATCCCGGCACCGGCCGGAGAGGCAGCGATCCGTTACGACGTCCTGATCGTCGGCGCGGGCCATGCCGGGACGCAGGCGGCGATCGCGTTGCGGCAGCGCGACTATGCGGGCAGCATCGCGCTGCTCGGCGACGAGCCGGAACTGCCCTACGAACGGCCGCCGCTGTCGAAGGATTATCTGGCGGGCGACAAGCCGTTCGAGCGCATCCTGATCCGACCGGAGAGCTTCTACGCCGCGCGCGACATTACGCTCTTGCCGGGCCGGCGGGTGGTGGCGGTCGATCCCGCGGGGCACCGCGTGACGCTCGCCGATGGCGGGACGGTCGGCTACGGCACGCTCGTCTGGGCAACTGGGGGCCAGCCGCGGCGGCTGAGCTGTTCTGGCCATGCGCTGGCCGGTGTCCACGGCGTGCGGACGCGGGCGGATGTCGACCGGATGATGGCCGAACTGCCCGCGGTGCGCCGCGTCGTGGTGGTCGGCGGCGGCTATATCGGGCTGGAGGCGGCGGCGGTGCTGACCAAGCTCGGCAAGCCGGTCGTGGTGCTGGAGGCGGAGGACCGTGTGCTGGCGCGCGTGGCCGGGGCGCCGCTGTCCGCCTTCTACGCCGCCGAACATCGCGCGCGGGGCGTCGACCTGCGGCTCGGCGTCACAGTCGCCTGTCTTGAGGAAGCCGACGGCGCGGTCACCGGCGTGCGGCTGGCGGACGGCGAGGTGTTGCCGTGCGAGATGGTGATCGTCGGCATCGGCATCGTGCCTGCGGTGGAACCGCTACTGGCGGCGGGCGCGGCGGGCGGCGATGGCGTGACGGTCGACGACCATTGCCGCACCACCCTGCCCGATGTGTTCGCGATCGGCGATTGCGCGGGCCATGCCAACCCGTTTGCGGGCGGTGCCGCGATCCGCCTCGAATCGGTGCAGAACGCGAACGACCAGGCGACCATCGTCGCAAAGGGGCTGACCGGGGCGGCCGAACCCTATCATGCGGTGCCGTGGTTCTGGTCGAACCAGTATGATCTGAAGCTCCAGACCGTCGGGCTGTCGACCGGCCATGATCTGGCGGTGCTGCGCGGCGATCCCGATACGCGTAGCTTCTCGGTCGTCTATCTGCGCGACGGGCGGGTGATCGCGCTCGACTGCGTCAACAGCGTGAAGGACTATGTCCAGGGCCGCGCGCTGGTGGTGGCGGGTGCGGAGATCGCCCCGGCCCTGCTCGCCGACGCCGCCGTCCCGCTGAAGGCGCTGATACCGGTCGGGTGATGCCGGCCCTTTGCGGTAGGTCGGAACGCGCATACATCGGCTCGGAACCAGGGCGCGTCAGGTGCCCATGAGGCAACAGGAGACCGTCATGACGCCACCATCCCGTCGCGCGATACTCGGCGGGGGTGCGATGCTGGCGCTCGCCGCGACGCCGCTTGCCGGACAGGTGACTGCGCAGGACGAGGTGATCGAACTCTGGCCCGGCCCGCCGCCCGGCAGCCGCGGCACCACGATCACCCGCTCGATCGAGCAGAAGGGGCGCGATCCCGCCCACCCCGACCGCTGGGTCCGCGGCATCGCGCGCCCGCTGCTGGTGGTGCGGCGCCCCACGCGACCGAACGGGTCGGCAGTGCTGCTGATGCCGGGCGGCGGCTATGGCTTCCTGTCCTACGATAACGAGGGCGAGGAGCAGGCGAAGTGGCTCAACGCGCGCGGGATCACCGCCTTCATCCTGATGTACCGCCTGCCCGCGGAGGGCTGGGACGGGCGCGGCGACGTGCCGTTGCAGGATGCGCAGCGCGCGATGCGGACGATCCGCGCCGGCGCACAGCGCTTCGCCATCCGGCCGGACCGGATCGCGGTGCTGGGTTTCTCGGCCGGCGGGCATCTTGCCGGATCGCTCGCGACGCGCCATGCGGAGCGGGTCTATTCACCGATCGACGCGACCGACCGGCTGAGCGCGCGGCCGGACCTGGCCGGGTTGATCTATCCGGTCATCAGCCTGGATGCGCCGTTCACGCATGGCGGTTCGCGCGACAATCTGCTCGGGAAGGATGCACCCGCCGCCGCGCTGCGGGCGCGATCGGTCGAGCGGCGCGTCGATGCCGCCACCCCGCCGGTGTTCCTGGTCCACGCCGCCGACGACGATCTGGTGCCGGTGGCGAACAGCATCGCGATGTTCGATGCGATGCGGACCGCGAAGCGACCGGTTGCAATGCATGTGTTCGAGGATGGCGGCCACGGTTTCGGCACGCGACTGCCCGCGACGCAATCGGCATCCGCCTGGCCCAACCTGTTCGTCACGTTCGCGACGCGGCAGGGTATCCTGCCGGGCGGCCCGACCTGAATTCGATTGTCCCCCCGGCCGCACGACCGGGGGGACACAGCCTCACTTGAACGTGTAGCGCGCGCCGATCGCGAAGGTCCGGCTGAGCAACGTGGTGCCCAGGTTGAACTGTTCCGGGCCGCCGGTATCCTCGAACTTGTAGTAGGTCTGCTGCTTCGACTTGGTCAGGTTCACCGCGTCGAACGTAAGCCCCAGCCGGTCGTTGACGTTCAGCGTCAGCTGGAGATCGAGGCTCTTTTCCGGGTTGCGCCACACGCCGATCGGGTTGGCGAACAGCCGCGCCTCGTTGTTGGCCAGGAACGCCTTGCGCCAGATGTAGGACAGCCGCGCGCCGATGGGCCCGCGATCATAAGCGAGCGTCGTATTGTACGACAGATCCGACACGCCGAAGAAGGGCGACGTCGCCTGCCCTGTGATGTTGCCGGCCGCATCAGACAGCGGGATGTTCTGTTTCGAATCCAGCACGGTGACGCTGCCCTGGAATCCCAGGCCGCGGAACGGGCCCGGCAGATAATCTGGGAAATAGGTCAGCCCCGCCTCGATCCCCTTGAGCACGCCGTCGGACGCGTTGACCGGCCGCGTGATCGCGAACGAGTTGGTGGCACCGGCGACGATCCCGTTGTTCAGGATCGTCTCGCGCACCGTGAGCGGCACGACGAGGCCGTCGACCTCGCGCCGGAACCCGGTGACGAAGATCGCGCTGTTGCGATCGAAATACCATTCGGCCGCGACGTCGTAATTCTTCGACTCCGTGGGCCGCAGCGTCGCGGTACCCGCCGTGCCGCTGCCGTAGCCGACATTGGTCAGATCGCCGGTCAGCGCGAAGTTCGGGTTGATGTCCGAGAAGCTCGGCCGGCGCAGCGTCTGGCCGTAGTTGAAACGCACGCGCAGCTTGTTGGTGATCTCGTACCGCGCGGTGAAGCTCGGCAGCCACTTCGCCGAACCGGTCGAGACGAAGGTCTGCGCGCCGTTGGCGTACCGATCGAAGAAATTATAATCGGTGTCGACCGTCACGTGCCGCACGCCGGCCTGCAGCTTCAGCGGCCGGCCGAAGATCGACAGCTCGGCATCCGCCTGGATATAGGCGGCGAGCGTGGTTTCGGTGATGTCGAACACGCGTTGCAAGGCCAGCTGGTCGGACGTCTTCAACCCATACAGCGCGCGGACGGTGTCGGCATTCTCGTGCAGCCAGTAACCGTTCGGCAGGACCCAGCTGGTCGGGCTGTCGCTCCGACCGTCGAAGAAGTCCTTGTTGGTGAACTGCGCTTCGGACGGCAGCGATGACAGGGTGCGGCCAAGATTGGCGGCGTCCTGCGTCCGGACCGACGTTGCCGCCTTGCGGTTGTCGTAGCGGAAGCCCGCCTTGATCTGGCGCAGGAAGCCCTCGTCCCAGCCATAATAGCCGTCGAGCGTGCCGGTCAGCGCGCTGCCCTTGTCGCGATTGGCGTTGTCGTAGAATTGCGCGACGTTCCAGATGCTGGGGTCGGTCAGCAGCGCGTCATTGTCGAAATGATAGGACGGAATGCCGCCGCCCGCGTTAAAGTCGACGTTGATCTGGTTGGCGGTCCGCTCGGTCCGCATCGCGTTGAACGACGTGGTGACCTTGCTGGTCTGATATGCGACGTCGCCGATGATCTTGCCGCTCGACCCGAGATCCCATTTGCCGTTCACCGCATAGACGAAGCTGTCCGTCTTCGACTTGGTATAGTCGCCGCTGTTGAACCCGTAGACGCTGTTGGCGGTGCGCGACTTCACGATGTTGGTACCGTCGTACAGCGTCACCGGCTGCGGATTGCCCCAGAAATCGACGAAGCTGAACTGCAAGCTGTTGAACGTTTCGCCCCGGAACCCGGCGTAGAACGCCTCGGCCGTGTAGACCGAGCTGCTGTTCGGCGCCCATTGCAGCGCGATGTTCGCCGACGGCCGCTCGCGCTTGCCGTACAGGTCCGAACTGAAGATCGCGTCGCGTGACAGATAATAGGGCGTGGTGACGCCGTTGATGTTCAGCGTCGAACCCGGCGTGGTCGGCAGGCCGCGGTCCAGCCCGGGCGTCCAGTTGCCGTTGGTGGCGCCCGGGAAGATCCGTTCCAGCGGGGCGAGGCCGGACCCGGCGGGCGGCGTCTCGGTTGCGAACGGCACGAACGCGCCGGCGGTGATCGTCTGGTCGCGATATTTGGTGCGCGTGTAGCTCCCGTTCACCAGCAGGCCGATGTCGCCGATGCCGGTTTCCCAGCGGTTGCTGACGAGCAGCGCGGCGTTCGGATTATAGCTGTCGGCCTGCTCGTTGTAGATCCCGCGCGCCAAGCCCGAGATCGCAAACCCGTCGAAATCGAACGGGCGGCGCGTGGCGACGTCGATCTGGCCGGCCAGCCCGGTCTCGATCTGCTCGGCCGCGCGCGTCTTGTACACGTCGACCTGCTTCACGAGGTTGGCCGAGATGTCCTGCAGCGCGAACGCCTGCCCCGCCGCGGTGAAGATGTTGCGACCGTTCAGCGTGGTGAGCGCGTCGGGCAGGCCGCGGATCGAGATCGCGGCGGCCTCGCCCCCCGTGCGGTTGGTCACCTGCACACCGGTCACGCGCTGCAACGCTTCGACGACATTGTTGTCGGGCAGCTTGCCGACATCCTCCGACACGATCGAGTCGACGATCTGAATCGAATTCTTGCGCACGTTCAGCGCCCCGACCAAGCTGGCGCGCACGCCGGTGACGACGATCGCCTCCTCGCTGCCGTCCACGGCGGGTGCGGCGGCGCCGGCTGCGGGCTGCTCGGTGTCGGCAGTGGTGGTGACCGCAGGCGCGCTGTCGGTCCGTGCGGGGGTGCCGGTCGGTGCGGAGTCCGGGCGATCCTGCGGCGTGGTGGGCACCGCCTGCGCGTAGGCCGGTGAGGCAAGCACCAGCGCGAGAACGGACGCAGAACAGAGTTTGAATGCCTTGATCGCCATGCGACCTCTCCCCGATTCGTTATCGTGGCCTTGTTGTCGGCCTACCATTACTCCGACAGCCGCTATGCCTGCTTGGGGCTTTACGCAAGCGGTAAGTTACGGGTCTGTCGCACAGCGAAATATTTGGCCCGAGCGAGGGGCGGACGCCGCCAAACCTGCCGTTTCAGCGGCCGGGCGTCAGCCGGTACAGGGCGGCGCCATGCGATGCAATGGTCCGTGTGATGCGATCTGACACCGTTGCCTCGTCACGCCGCGTCCAGAGATCCCGCACGCCGAGCCGGCCCGACAGTCCGAGCAACGCGAGATCGAGCGACACGGTTCGCTTGCTTTTGTCAGTGTTGAACAAGGCAAGGTAGTGATCTTCGGTACCCGGCACCCGCGCCGACCAGACGCGGATCCCGTCCGCGATGTAGTGCGGCTGGTTGCCGTCGCTGCGCTGGTTGACCGCGATCACTTCCGGATTGGTCAGCAGCGCCAGCGTCGCGTCGTCGAGGTGGCGGAGGTCGCCGCCCATGATCAGCGGCGACCGCGCGATCGCCCACAACGTCATCAGCGTCCGCTGCTCGTCCGGCGTGAACTTCGTGTCCCGCGCGCCCAGCGCCAGCCGCCCGAGCGGCAGCATGTCGGCGTCCGGCCACGCCCCCGGCGCACGGTGCGCGTTCCAGTTCTCCAGCCGCACGAACTGCGCCTCCAGCAACGCCCATTCGTCCCAGAAATCGTCGCTGATCCGCCACATCTGCGCGTAGCGGCGGACATGGTCGGCGCGTGGCACCGGCGTCTCGCCCGGCGACAGGCTCAGGATGATCGGCCGGCCGGTCGCGCCGATCGCCTTGTGCGCCGCCTCGATCTCGGCCGCGTGCGCATCATAGGGACGGCTCATGTCGTCCATCTTGACGAAGTCGACGCCCCACGACGCGTAAAGCGCGAACACGCTGTCATAATAGGCCTGCGCACCGGGTTTTCGCATGTCGACGCCGTACATGTCGGGGTTCCAGGCGCAGATGCTGGTGGTATCGGCGATGTCGCGCGCGCGGTACCGCGTCCCCAGCACCGGCAGGTTGCGCTTGACCGCCAGCCGCGGGATACCGCGCATCAGGTGAATGCCGAACCGCAGGCCCAGCGCATGGACCCGGTCGGCGAGCGGGCGGAACCCCTTGCCGCCGACGCTCGACGGAAACCGGTTCGGCGCGGGCAGCAACCGGCCATGGCCGTCCATCGCCGGCGTCGGGCGGGCATTGTACGTGTAGCTCTGCGCCTCAGGTTCGTACCACTGGATATCCACGGTGAAGATGTCGTAGCCCGCGGGCAGCAGCCTGGCCGCCATGATCCGCGCGGTCTCGATCGCCTGCGCCTCGGTGATCGTCGTCGCGAAGCTGTTCCAGCTGTTCCACCCCATTGGCGGGGTCGGCGCGAGCAGCGGCGGACGCGACGGCGGCGCGGGTTGGGCACGCACCACCCCTTCCCCGCCGATCGCGGTCGCGGCGAACGCGCCGGCCAGCAGCGTGCGGCGATCGACCGGCGCGATCATGGCTCAGCGCACCAGGAAGGTGGCGGACGCGCGCTCGGCAGGCGTCGCGGTGGTGCCGAGCATTAACCCGCCGTCGCCGCGCCGCATGGCCATGCCCGGCCGCCCCGCCGCCACGAACGTGATGCCCCGTGGATCGGTCAGCCCCGGCCGCGCGATAAAGCTCGCCTGTTCCGCGAACCCGCGGCCGCCGTTCTTGGCCGCCAGCGCGATCCGCCCGTCGCCCTGCGCGACCAGATAGCGGTCGGGCGCATCAATCGGCACCAGCGACACGCTGCCCCGCCCGGCAATGCCCGGCACCTGACGGAACTGGCTGGACGTGATGTCGCCCTGCCCCACCGACACGCGGTCGCCGTCATGGCGCAGGAAGCCCGCATCGCTGCCGACCGCCGCGAACCGGTCCGGCAGCGGTCCGTTGCCGACCGGGATGCCGAAATCGGGCGTGCCGTCGGGCTTGTAGTAAAAGCGCTGCATCCGCGTGTGGCGGTTCGGATCGAACAGCGGATCGCCCTTGATCGCGGCATAGTCGCGCCCGTGATAGACGAGCACGTCGCGGCCCTGCTCGTCCACCGTGAAGCTGTTGTGCCCCGGCCCGTAGACGTTGGTGACCGTCGAGGAGACGAACACCGGCAGCGGCGATTTCGTCCAGGAGCCCACGGTCATGATGTCCGCATCGGCGCGCGCGCTGAGCATGCCGAGGCAGTAGCGCGCGTCGGTCGCACTCGCCGAATAGGTGATGAACAGCCGCCCGTTGCGCGTCAGCAGCGACGGCGCCTCGGCAACCTTGTACCCCTGGATCTCCCAGTCCAGCGTCGGCACGGCCAGCCGGATCGGCGGTTTCGCCAGCGTCAGCGGCGTGGCGAGCGGCGCGAGGTAAAGGTTGCTGTTCGTCTCTATCCCCGGTTCGCGCTGCGCCCAGCAAAGATAGCGCGTGCCGCGATGGACGAACGACGTCGAATCGAGGTTGAAGCTGTCCCACGGCGTCTTCAACTGGCCCAGCACGGACCAGCGCGCCGTCATCGGATCAGCCCCGTCCGCGACCAGGGCATAGGTGCGGATGCGGAACACGTCCTCCCCGCCCCCGCTCGGCCCCGCGGCGAAATACACGATCCACTTGCCGTCGATCAGGTGCAGCTCGGGCGCCCACAGGAAGCCGGACATCGGCCCGCTGGCCAGATGCCGCCACAGCACGCGTTCCAGCGCAGTCGTCAGCCCGGCCAGCGTCCGCGACCGGCGCAGCACGATCCGGTCATATTCCGGGACCGATCCGGTCATGTAGTAATAGCCGTCGTCGTGACGGAACACCTGTGCATCCGCCCGCTGGCGCACCACTGGATTGCTCGGTACCGGCGCGGCCGCGGGCGCCCCGCCGGGCAGACGCGCGATCGCGCCGCTGGCCGATACTGCGCCGGCACCGGCCACGAACAGGCGGCGTGAAACTGCGATCATCATTGATACTCCGCTGTCGGCCAACCATCGGCACCCCAGGCGATCGGCGCGATCCGGAGCGTGGGCACGCCGTCCTTCGTCCGGTCATAGGCGTGGTAGACCACATAATCCCGCCCGTCGGCATCGTGCATCACGCCCGGATGGCCCGGCCCGCGAAACCGCTGCTGCTCCTGCAGGTCGGCGCGCAGCAGGATCGTGCCGCCGCCGTTCAGCATCGTACTGCCGTCCTTGCCGAGATACGGCCCGGTGATCGCCTTCGCGCGGCCGACGACGGTGTAGTAGGTGCTGTTCACGCCCTTGCAGCAATAATCATAGCTGGCGAGCAGCCAGTGATAGCCGCCGTGCCGGATGATGAACGGCGCCTCCACCGGGTCCGGCCCGCCCGCGGGGGCCGGACGCCGCGCGATCGCAAAGGGCTTCTCCTTGGGATCGAGCAGCTTGCCGGTCCGCGGATCGAGCGCGAACAGCTTCAGCCCGCTCCAGAAACTGCCGAGCGCCAGCCAGTGGCGGCCGTCCGCGTCGACGACATGGTTGGGGTCGATCGCGTTGAAATCGTCCGCCGGGGTGGACATCACGACCATCCCCTTGTCGCGCCAGCCATAGCCCGGCGCGGCCGGATCGAGCGTCGCGCTGGTCGCCAGACCGATCGCCGAGCGGTTCGACCCGAATGTCGACACCGAATAATAGAGCCGGTACCGCCCGTCCGCCCCGCGTGAAATGTCGGGCGCCCACATCCCCTTCGTTCCGGGAACCGCCTTGGTCGCCCAGTCGGGCAGCTGGGACAAGGGTGGCGTACCGGCGGTCCAGTGGATCAGGTCGGTCGACGTCCGCGCGCTGAGCATCTGCCCGTCGAGGCCGGTGCCGTAGACATAATAGGTTTTGCCGGCGCGGATCATGACGGGGTCGTGGACCGGCGCGATATCGCCCGTCATCCGCGCGTTGAGCGCCCCGCGACGGGCGGCGGCTTCCGGCTGCGCCTGTCCCGACGCGCTCCCCGCCAGCATCAGGGCGATCAATCCCGTCGCCCAAACCCGTGAAGCCATCGTCGCACTCTCCCCATCGCCGCCCGCCGGTTGTTCCGGCCGGGCCACCGACTCCGGCCGGGCGGATCGCCCGTTCGGATGGTCGGTTTCAGTATTTCTACTCCGACATATGCGGTCGCGACGAGTTTGACAATCGACCCCCCGCGCTTCTCGTCTTGAACGTTCGAGGGCAGAGGTGGCCGGCGAAGGCCGCCGTCGGGGCTAAGCCAGGCTATGGATGGGTGACCGGATGTCGGACAAGGCCGCCGGCCAGATCCGTTCACCTGCGTCACTCCAAAGCGAGCGGCACCCAGGGCGGCGGATCGCGCTCCGTCAGTTGCCTTCGGCGTCCACCATGAACAGCATCGGCCTGCCGCGCGACATCGGGTCCCACCCCGCGGCGAGCGCTGCACGAACGCCACGCGAGAGGGTCGCATCGTCAATCTGCAGACGCCCCCGCGGCAGCCCCTTCATCAGGCGCTTCGGGGCCGGAAATTCGATCGAGGCCTCACGCTGCGTATCCTTTTGCAGCAGGCGGATCGCCATGCCCCTCCATCCCTCATCATCCGACCATTGCGGCTCGCGTTGGAGTTCCCAGATGTAGGTGAGGCCGTCGACATCGACGGTCCCGGTGTTGCTTCGGTTGTTTGACATGCCCGCCGCCTTAGCATGCCAGCCCAGCCAGTTCATCAGTCCCGGTGAGTCGACCAGTGGAGGCCCCAGCTGTTCGAGCCTCGGACATCCAGCGGACCCGGCCGTTTCCCGATTGCGGTCTAGAACCGCATGCCGATCCCGGCGGAGGCCCGGTTGAACAACGCCCCGAACCTAAGCAGCGCCCTGGTGTCGATATCGACATATTCACATCGAAGTCCGCGAACAGTTTCCTGCTGATGCCGGTATCGAGCTCCGCCTGGGAGCACGTCGCACCCAGCTGACCAGCACGGCGCGCGCCGACCTTGAGAACGCGCTGGCGTGCTGCCCCGCGCCGACCGACCGCCCGTCAGGCGGCGTTGGCGCAGACGGCGAACGCGGCCCAGTCCGAAATCGTCACGGCCCGGCCGCCCGATCACCCCGGCCGCCTTCGGACGCGTCATCTGTCGGCTCACCGTCGCGATCGTCAAACCCGGCACATCGCCGATCTGACCGCACGTCAGCGGCAGGTCGAACGCCTTTAATGCCGCGTGGCTTGATCTCAGCGGGGGGTACCGCGTCGCGACACCGTGAGTGCCCCGCCGCTGTAGCTGATCTCGGCATCGAAACCGTTGGCGTCCGTCATGGTCTGGTCCTCACCGACCCAGCGGATGCGGATGGTGCGGGTTGTCGGCATTCCTTCCCATCCCTTGCCCTCGCGCGCACCAATCGTCACAGCGCCGGTGCGGTCGTCATAACCGATCGGGATGCGACTGAACGCACCCTGCTTGTACTGCTGGCTGGTCCCGTCGTCTTCGTAGAGCGAGAAGCGGCCGTCCGCGCCGGTATAGACCGCCATCGTCAGGGGAGCCGCCCGGTCCTGGTCGACATATTGCGTGACCGGTCCCATCGGCACGATCGCACCCGCGCGCACGAACAGCGGCATCCGCTCGAACGGTGCGGCGACAGTCGCCGTCGTCCCGCCGCGATACGCCGCGCCGGTGGTGAAATCATACCAGCGGCCCGTGCCCGGGAAATAGACCGGGCGCACACGTGCCCCATATTCGGTGACCGGCGCGACCAGGAACGCGTCGCCGAACAGATACTGGTCGGTCAGTTTGCGTGCGCCAAGGTCGGTCGGGAAATCGGCCGCCATTGGCCGCATGATGCTGCCGTCCTTCGCCCAGGTGTCGGCGCCCACCGTGTAGATATACGGCATCAGCCGGTACCGCAGCTGCGTATACCAGACCATCGACGCGCGCATCGGCGATCCTGCCGGGCTGATCTCGTAGATCTCACGGAACGGTGCCTCGCCGTGGCTGCGGAACAGCGGGCTGAACGCGCCGAACTGGAACCAGCGCAGATTGAGTTCGCGCCATTCGGCAAGATCGGCCGCGGCCGGCGTCTTGGCCGAATAGCGATCTTCCAGCGCGAACCCACCAATGTCGTGCGTCCAGTTCGGAATGCCGGACACGGACGCGTTGACGCCCGCCGAGATCTGCGCGCGCAGATCGTACCAGCGGCTGGCGACGTCGCCGGACCAGATCGCCGCGCCGTAACGCTGCAACCCGGCAAAGCCCGAACGGGTCAGCAGAAACGGGCGGACGTCCGGCTTGAAAGCCTGCCAGCCGTCGAAGAACGACCGTGCGTTCATCAACGGGAAGCTGTTGAAATACTGCGCCGCCGGCCCGATCGCGGTCGGGCCCATCGTCTCGATCCGCTCGGGCACGGAGATGTTGGAATGCATGTCGGGCTCGCTGGCGTCCGCCCACCACGCATCGGTGCCCAGCTTGGCGAGGCGATCCTCGATCTGCCGCCAGAAGGTCCGCCGGCCCGCCGCCGAATAGGGATCGTACACCGTGCTGGCATAGCCCGGTCCCACCCAGTCCTTGTTCCCCATCTTCAGGTTGCCCTGATACACCGCACCCGCCGCCGCGAGTTCCTTGTAGGTATCGGTTGTCGGATAGAATTTCGGCCAGACCGAGATCATAAAATGCGCGTTCTTGGCGTGGACCGCGTCGATCATCGCCTTGGGGTCGGGGAAACGCGTCGGGTCGAACCGGTGGCTCCCCCAGTCGTCGTCCCGCCAGTAACGCCAGTCGAGCACGATGTTGTCGAGCGGGATCTTCAGCTCGCGGTAGCGATCGACGACGGCGGTCAGCTCCGCCGCGGTGTCGTAACGCTGCCGCGACTGCCAGAAGCCGTACGCCCATTTCGGCATCATCTCGGCCTTGCCGGTCAGCTGACGATAGCCCGCGACCGCGCCGTCCATGCTGCCCGCGCCGGGCACGAACCAGTAGTTCTTGGCCTGGGCCACCTCGCTGGTGAACCGGATCGACCGGCGATCGCTCTCCGGCACGGGGTCGTTGTGGAACAGGGCGATGTAGCCGGCATTGGGTTCCCACTCGATCCGGATCCGCGCGGGCGTGCCGGCGCGCATCGGCACGTCGAAGTTGGCGTACCAGGGGTTCCAGTTCTGACGCCAGCGGTTCAGGACCTCCTTGCCGTCGACGAACACCTTGAAATAGCTCGATCCGTAAAGCTGGAAGCGGTGCATCCCGGCGACGGTCGGCTGCAGGTCGCCCGTCCATACGACGCGCTGTTTCTGCACCGCATTGCCGGCGGTATTCTGGCCGCCTTCCGCCGCCGTCGTCTGAACCTTCGCCGCGGCCGGCCAGTTCACCTGGTCCTTGATGAACTGATAATTCACCGTGGCTTCCTGCCGCGTGACGACCGGCCGACCGTTCAGCGAATATTCGGCAGTAAAGCCGGGCTTCCCGTTCGACGTGACGCGCATACCCTCGCCGACCAGCGTGTACGGCTTGGGATTACCGAAGCGCGTGATCGAGTTGTTGTCCCACAGGATGCCGTAGCCTCGGGTGGAGACGAGGAACGGGACCGCGATGTCCATATTGTGCTGCGCCAGTTCGACGTCTTCGCCGTTCTGGTCCATCTGACCGGCCTGATGCTGGCCAAGGCCGTAAAGCCCCTCGTCCGTCCCGCGATTGAACTGCTGCGACACCGAAACGAACGGTTTGCCGTCCGCGATGGCCGGCGCGAAACCGGTCGCGCCTGCCTCGCTCAGCAGCGGCTTTCCGGCGGCGTCGCGAAAAATCACCCGGCCCGTCGCCAGTTCGACCTCGGCGACGGTCCGCGCAGCCGTCACGACGACGCTGCCGGCCGTTGCGCGCACGGAGAAGCCGCCAGCCGCCGGGGGCGTCGGCGCCATCAGGCTCGTCGCGGGCGTACCGGTCGTGGCGTCACGCGGCGTGGCGACGACATGGATGATGCCGTCGCCGTGGACGGTCAGTGCGACGCGTGACGACGGTCCCGTCGCGGGCGTGACCACGATGCCGTCCGCCGTCCGCTCATACCGTCCGGCCTTCGCATAGGCCGGTGACGCAATGGCGCTGCCGATCAGCAGCGCAGCAACAAGAGCCTTGTTCATGGTCGTTCCCCTCGATCATGCGCGCCACGGCCGTTCAGGACCGGCCCCCGGGCGTCGCGGCGGTTCATGCAATCCGTGCCACGGCGCGCGGCCCCGGAACAGTGTTCATCGCGGTGTCGCGTCCGTCCGCTCGACGGTTGCGAGCACGACATCGTTGGCGCGCATCGGCACGCGCACCGCGTAACGGCCGTCGCGTCCGACCCGAACGGTCTGCGTCGATTCCGGAAGGTCGCGGGTCAGCGCCTGCAACTCCGCAACCTGGACCGGCGTGAGATCCTTCGGCGACCCCATCTCCAGGTAGCGAGTATGCGCGTCGTTGGCCTTGAAACCGGTCCGGCGCAGCGTCACGCGGTAAGTGCCCGGCGCCAGTCCCGACAGCCGCAGCTGCGCGGGCACCTGCGCAGTGGTCGGCAACACCTTGGTAAAGAACGGCCGGTTGCTGATCGACTGGGCCGGCAGGCGCCATGCCCACAGCAGCACGTTGGTCCCGCCGTTCCCCGTCGTCGCCAGCGCTTCCCCGTCGCCGGTCGCGATCTCGCGACCGCGCAGTTGATTGAGATATTTATATGCGAACCAGCTCGCCTTGCGGATACCCTCGCGGTTCATCAGCCCGAACCCGCCGTGGAACGATGTCGGCGGCACGCCGGCTTCCTCGAACAGGTCGCTATACGTCCAGTAACTCATGCCCTGCGCGATCCCGCGGGTCGCGCGCAGCTTGCCCAGGATGTAGGCCGCGCTGATATAGCTGTCGTGGACCGGGTCGCGCGGGTTGTAGCTTGCGCTCCATTCCGTGAAATAGAGCGGTCGCCCGCGATAGGCCGTCGCATCGATCTGCGCGCGCACCTTGCGCACGTCCGCGGTGACCGCGTCGGGGTTGGTGGACAGCTTGTTGTCGTCCTGCCCCTTCTCGTCCAGGAAACCGCCGTCGACGCCGTAGGTGTGGGTGCTCAGGAAATCGATCGGGATCTTGCGCCGGGACACATAGTCCAGCAGTTCCGGCACCCACGCCGCCCCCGCGGTGGACGGTCCGCCGACGCGCAGCTGCGGATCGATCGCCTTGATCGTCCGCGCGCTCGATTCGTATAGCTCGAAATACGCCTTCTGGTCCGCCTTCTCCCAGAAACCGTCCAGATTGGGCTCGTTCCAGACCTCGAAGAACCAGCTCCGCACCTCGGCCTCGCCGTAACGCTGGCGCAGGTGGCGCACGAACGCATCGACCAGTGCGGCCCAGGCCTTCGGCTCCGGATGCGAGGTGTTGCCCTTCCAGTAGAAGATCGTCTGCGGCGACGTGGCCATCGCGTTCGGGGTGAACCCCAATTCCACGAACGGCTTGATCTTGCGCGCGAGAAGCCCGTCGATCAGCTGGTCGATCTTCGTCCAGTCGTAGATCGTCCGGCCATTCTCCACGCGCACCGTCTTCAGGTCGTCGTGGAAGATCGCGTGGAAGCGGACATATTGGAAACCAAGCTCCTTCACCGCGGTATCGAGCTGCGCCATGCTGTCCGGGCGGATGAGCGTCCCGGCATAGTCGGAACCGACGGACAGCCGGAACGACTGGTCCATCGGGGCGCCCGCCTTCTGCACATCGATATCGATCACGCGTTCGGCGGGGCGCGCGACGGCAGCCGCGGCCCCGGCATGCGGCACGGCGATCATTGCGGTCGCCACCAACGACGCGGCCAGAGTGAGCGAGAGCGGACGCGTCATAGTTCTTCCCAACTGGATCATGCGGTTTGGAGGGCGGGCGCGGCGCAATGCTGCGCGATGAAGGTCTCGTGCGTCGGCATCGCGGCGGCCGTCCGGCCGATCACATCGCGCAGATGCGCCAGGAAGGCGGCCGCCTCCCCGACCGGCAGTGCAGCGACCAGCGGATCGCAACCGGTCGGACGCTGCCCCTGCCCCAGCAGCACCGCGATCCAGCTGTCCGGCGTGAACAGCTCGCCGGCCTCGCGGAACAGCCGGGCATTGCCGGCCCAGAGTGCCAGCTTGTCGGCCAGCGACGCTGGAAGCGTCATGGTGCGGCAATGATCCCAGAACGGTGAATCGCTACGCGTCGTTGCATGGTAATGCAGGATGATGAAGTCCCGCACCTGATCATATTCGCGCAGCAGCAGCCGGTTATACTCGGCGATCTCAACCGGATTGAACGAGCGATCCGGAAACAGGCTCAGCAATCGCGTGATACCGGACTGGATCAGATGGATGCTGGTCGACTCCAACGGTTCGAGGAAACCGCCGGCCAGCCCGATCGCGACGCAGTTCTTCTCCCACAATCGTTCGCGCCGGCCCGCCACGAACCGCAACTGGCGCGGTTCGGCAAGCGGCGTTCCCTCCAACCCGTCGAGCAGCGCCCGGACCGCGGTGTCGTCGTCGCTGTACGCGCTTGAATAGACATGCCCGTTCCCGACGCGGTGTTGCAGCGGGATGCGCCACCGCCAGCCCGCCCGGTCCGCGGTGGCGCGCGTATAGGGGGTCAGCGGCCCCTGCCGCGTGCTCGGCACCGCCCAGGCGCGGTCGCACGGCAGCCAGTGCTGCCAGCTCGTGAACGGCACCCCCAGCGCATCGCCCAGCAACAGCGAGCGGAACCCGCTGCAATCGACGAACAGCTCGCCGTCCACACGGCGACCATCGGCCAGTGTCACCGCGTCGATGAAACCCGTTTCGGCGTTGCGCACGACGCCGGCGATGCGCCCCTCGACCCGCGTCGCGCCGGCGGCTTTCGACAGTGTGCGCAGATAGGCGGCATAGAGGCCGGCGTCGAAGTGGAACGCGTACGATAAGGTCGAAAGGACTGCCGACGGGTCCGCGACCGGGCGATTGAAGCGCCCCAGTCGGGCCGCGACGTGGGACAGGCAATAGTCGCCGATCGGGCCGGGCGTTGCAGTTTCACCCCGCGCGGCCGCACGCAGCCACAATTGGTGGAACGACACGCCGGCCACGTCGCGCCCATGCGTCCCGAACGGATGCAGATAGTCGTCGCCGATCCGTCCCCAGTCGCGAAACCGGATCCCCAGCTTGAACGTCGCCTGGGTCGCCCGGACGAACGCATCCTCATCGATGCCGATGATGCGATTGAAATCGAGCAGCGACGGGATCGTCGCCTCGCCGACGCCGACCGTGCCGATCTCCTCCGATTCCACCAACGTGACCGACACGTCCGCGGACACGGCGCGTGATAGTGCCGCAGCCGTCATCCACCCCGCGGTGCCGCCGCCGACGATCACCACCTTGCGGATGGGGCCTGTCGCCGCGCCGGTCACGCCGCCGCCTGCGCGCCGAACCGTCGACCCTGCGCATAGTGCACCAAGTCGCGATTGCTCGGCAAATTCCGGATCGCAAACTGCGCCTGCTGGCGCACCTCGGCGAACGCGCGGCGGGCATCCTCATGGTAGCGCAGCGCGCCGGCCCGGGCGGTCAGGTCGGTCTTCCATCCCATGCCGTACAGCACATATTGCCAGCTATGCTCGGTGAAGATTTCCGTCCGCGGGTCGATATCCAGCTCGTTCGGCCAGCGGAAGCGCCAGCGGTCCAGCATCTCCTGCAAGCTGTCGGGGATCGACGCGGCGGCGACATTGTCTCGCCAGAAGTCCGTGTCGCGCCGTTCGGACAGGCAATAATGCAGCTTGATGAAATCCAGCGCGCGCTCGTACCGGCGGCGCAGCGCCGCGTTGAACTGCCGCGCCGACGTCTCATGATCGCCGCCCCACGGGAACAGGTTGGCGATCAACCCGGCGGCCACCTCGGCAAAGGCGATCCCCGTCGCCTCCAGCGGCTCAAAGAACCCGCTCGACAGACCGACCGCGACACAATTCTTGTGCCAGCTGATCTCGCGGTAGCCGGCGTCGAACTTGAACCGCCGCACCTCGGTCTCCGCGCTCGCCGGACCCAGATAATCGCGCAGGACACGCTCGGCCGTCTCGTCGTCGCTATGGTCCGACGAATAGACGTGACCGATCCCGCGCCGTGCCGCGAGACCGATGTCCCACGTCCAGCCGGCCTGCTGCGCCGTCGAGATGGTATAGGACGCGATCGGCGCGTTCGGGTCCGGATAGGGCAGCTGCGCAGTGACCGCGCGGTTGCAGAACAGCGTGTCGCGGCACGACCGGAACGGCATCCCCATCGCCTTGCCGATCAACTCGGCGCGGAACCCCGTGCAGTCGATATACAGATCGGCGTCCAGCATGCCGTGTTGCTCGGTCCGCACGCCGCCGATCGCACCATCCTCGTCGAGCATGACCTCCGTCACGGTATCGACCAGATGGCAGACCCCGTTCACGATCCCCTGGTCGCGCAACAACCCAGCCAGCGCGATCGCATCGAAATGGAACGCATAGCTGAGCGGCCCGACATAGTCGGCATGGCTCGCCAGCTTCGGCGCGCGCCAGGCGTCAGCCGCCTTCTTCTGCGGCGTCGCGACCGCGTCCCAGCCCTCGGGGCCGCCCGCGCCGATCAGCCAGTAAGGGAGCAGTTCGAGCCCGCTGCTCTGGTCGGCGACCTGGAACGGATGCAGATAATGGTCGGTCGCGCCCTCGCCCGGCTCATTGCGCCAGTTGGCGAACTTGATGCCCTGCTTGAACGTCGCGCCGCATCGGCGGACCAGCTCCGCCTCGTCGATGCCGATCGTGGCCAGCGTCCGGCGGATCGTGGGGAACGTCCCCTCGCCGACGCCCAGCACCCCGATGTCGCGCGATTCCACCAGCGTGATCGCGACGCCCCCCGGCAGATCGGCACTCAACCGTTTGGCAAGGTAACCCGCGGTCAGCCAGCCGGCCGTCCCGCCACCGACGATCAGGATGCGCTGTCTCATTCCCCCCACTCCCCGCCGTCATCGATCCGGAATGTCCACCGCGACCGGACTGATCCCGATCGCGGTGGAGCTCGTCCGACGGTCTATCAGAAAGCCAGGTTGATGCCCGTGCTGATCCGGCGATCGCTCTGGAACCAGCTGCGCCCGACCAGCTTGCCGCCGGGATAGCCGCCCATCAGCGTCTTCGCCGTCGCCGCCGTCAGGTTCGTTCCCTGGACACCGAACGAGAAGTTCTTGGTGACCTTGAAACGGATGCCGGCGTCGAGCGTCCCGTAGGAATCGCTGTAGACCGGCAACGCGATCTGGGTCGCCGTGGAGACACCCGGCGCCGAGTAATAGGTGTAGGTCGGGTTCGTGCCGTTGCTGTTGGTCGACTGGAGATATTTCGACCGCCAAGAATAGGCGATGCGCAGCGAAAAGGGATTGCGCTCGTACAACAACGCCGCGTTGGCATTGTGCTTCGAAAGACCGACAAGCGGTGCATCGTTGCGGATGGCACCGTTGATGTCGCGGTAGACGTCGCCGGGGTTCTTGCTTTCGATGTAGGTGTAGTTCCCCTCGAACCCCAGACCGCTGATCGGCCCTTCGAACATGTCGAGGAAGAAGCGGCCGCCCACTTCCACGCCCTTCACCGTCGCTGCCTCGTCGGCATTGATGTAGTCGGATGCCGCCGCACTCACGGTTTCCGACCGTCCGTCAGAGAATACGACCTGCACCTGCCGCGTCGTCAGCGAGAAGATCGGCAGATCGGTCAGCCGCTTGTAGAAGGGCGCGATGTGGAACGTCACCCCGCGCGGGCCGTAATATTCGAACGACAGGTCGAAATTGTTGGAAATCGTCGGCTTGAGTAGCGGGTTGCCGGTTTCGGCGGTGAAGTTCGTGAACGTCCCGGGCTGACCCTGCACCGCACTGGCAGTCGTCGCGACGCCCACCGATCCGGACGCGCGCAGCGCGTTGAAGCTCGGCAGGTCCATCGTGATGTTGTACCCGGCGCGCAGCTTGATCTGGTTCGACGGCGCATAGACCACGTTGATCGACGGCAGCGCACGGGTGAATTCCGCCTTGCCGCCGCGCGCGACGAACTGCGTGCCGAGCGTCACGATCTGGCCGTCGCGGATGAACGTGTTGCCGTTCTGCTGGATGAAGCCGTTGCCCTCGTTCTTGATGTTGACGACGCGGACACCGACGTTGCCGGACACACCGTTGGCGTCGCCCTGCGGCCCGAACCGGACGAGCGCATAGCCCGCCAGGTTCTGCGTGCGGTTGTCGACCTGGTCACCCGGCAGGATGAACCCCGGTGCCCGGATGCCGGATAGGCCGCCATAACCGGTCTGCGCCAGCGGACCCGACGCCGAACAGTTGAACTCCGTTCCGGCCGGGCAGAAGCCTGCCGGGGGCGGCGTGACGAGGCCGGTCCGATCGACGTTGAACCGGTCGGCCAGCTCCTCGCTGGCGAACAGCAGATTGCCCGGAAGCAGCGTTTCGCCGCGGAAGAAGTCCTTGAACGCATGGAGCGCGACATCGCCCGGCGCGGCATTGGCATAGGTCAGCTGTGGGTCGCCGTTCCACCCGCGACCGAGTGCCGCCCAGTTATAGCCGTTCTGCAGATCGCGCTCGGTCCGCTCGGCGTAGCGTGCGCCGATCTTCACGGATCGGAAGAAGCTCGATTCGAACTTGTATTCGGCGTCGAGTTGCGCCGTGTCGAGCCGCCCCTTGTTCCGCTCGTTGTGCGGCATCGATGCGGACCAGAAATAGTTCGACGGATCGGCGAACGATGCCTGGGTCGCCGGGCTGACGCTGATCTGCGGCAGTCCGCCGGTCAGGTCCATTCCGAACCCTGAGCCGAAGCTCACTTCGCGGAAGATATCGATCCGGTCGTATATCTGGCGTGAATCGACGCGCTGGATCGCTCCCTTCAGCGTCAACGGACCATCCTGCGGCGCCCATGCGAACGACAGCGAATAGTCCCGCGTCCGCGTGTCGCTTTCGACAAAACCCTTGTTGCCGCTGCTGGTCACCTGCCCGCCGGGCAGGAATGTCGCGGGATCTCGGTTGAACAGCGAGTCCGTCTTGAGCAGCAGGCCGTTCGAGTCGAACGTGCTGGTGGCCGGATCGACGGCGAGCGTCTGGGACGAAACCTGCGCGCCATAGTCGCTCGACTGACTCTTGTACCGCGACTGGAAGAAGGTGCCGGTGAACGTCAGACTGTCCGACGGTGCCCACTGCGCCGCGCCGTAGATGCCGTTGCGGCGATACTGGAACGCTTCGTCGCCGTAGGTGAATCCGCCCGGGATGTACCGGTCGGTATCGCCGATGCGCGTCTTGAAATAGGGTTCGGTGCGGATGAACTGCGACAGCGAGCTGAACTGGCTGTACGCCACGTCCGCCAGCAGCCCGATACGACCGATCGGCGTGTCGAACGAGTCCGTCACCAGAACCGAACCCATCGGATCGGCCTTGTTCGCCATGTCGCCCAGGCTCAGTTCGCCCGTGCCGGCAACGTGGAACTTGCCGTTGAAATCGAACGGCATCTTCGTCCGCAGGTCGATCTGCCCGCCCGTGCCGCCTTCGATCAGGTCGGCCGTCGACGCCTTGTAGACATCGACCGCGGCCATCAGCTCGGGCGTCACGTCGCTCCAAAGAATCGCGCGACCATTGTTCGCGCTGAAGATTTCGCGACCGTTGAGGCGGGATGCGACGCCGGTCAGACCGCGCACCTGCACGCCGGAACCCTGGACGGAAAAGTGATCCGGATCGCCCAGTGCGGCGAAACGCACGATCGACACGCCTGAAACGCGCTGAAGCACTTCGGTGATGGAATTGTCGGGCAATTTCCCGGCATCGTCGGCGACGACGGAGTCGACGATCGTCTCGCTGCGCCGCTTGCGCTCGACCGCAGCCTCCAGCGCGGCACGGCGTCCGGTCACGACGACGGTGTCGCCACCCGTCTGATCCGCGGCAGGCTCACCGACGTCCGCGCTCGGCGCCGCGGCCTGCGTCGCAACCGGCGCGATCGCCTGGACCTCCGCCTGCGCCGCGGCACCCGTGCTGTATCCGGCGGCGAGCAGCGCGATCAACGATACACCGGTCTGCGCCCGAAACTGGCGTTTCAAAACAAGCTGCTGGATCGCGCGCATTTCTATCATCCCCCCTTGGTGTACATGCCCTCACGGGCCCGACGGCGCACTTTGTGCATTCCGGGAAGCGCGCGGTAACAGCGGAGCAACAATCCCGCAACAACCTTTCGCGGCTGCAACGACCGCTGGTGACGGCGATGGCGAACGAGGCACCGGCGAGCCCGCGCCCGCGCGCTTGGGCGACCGGCAATTTGAAACCGTAGGATGGTCGGCGGCTTCGTTCGCGCGCTGTACGGCTTTACATTAGTCGTACATATTGGGATCGTTGACGGCGAGCATGGTGAAGTGCCGCCGCACCGAAGGGGAGGATTGGGAATGACCGGGCTGCGGAGCGGAAGCGCGCTCGACCGACGAACGCTCCTGCGGACCGGTGTGGCGGCGAGCGTCGGCGTGCCGGTGGCAGGCGCACTCGGCTCGACCGCGGAAGCCCCGCCGCCGGCCGGCGCGCTGCCGATGCCCGCGCCCCGCGACGCACTGCCGCTGAGGGCACATGTCGAAGATCCGAAACGGCTGCTGCTCGACCATGGTTGGCGTTTCCACCTCGGCGATATTCCGATGCCCGAGATCCGCGGTCACGGCTGGTCCTATAACGCCGCCAAGGCCGGACAGGCGCAGGGCGCCGCCGCCATGCAGTATGACGATTCGGACTGGCCCGAAATCGACCTACCGCACGACTGGGCCGCGGCGATGCCGTTCGACGAGACCGCCAACGTTTCGCAAGGCTACCGCCGGCGCGGGTTCGGCTGGTATCGACGTGCCCTCAGGCTCGATCCCGCCGACCGCGGCGCCTTTCTCGAACTGCAATTCGGCGGCATCGCGACCAACGCGACGATCTGGTTCAACGGTTCGGTCGTGGCGCACAACTGGAGCGGCTACACCTCGGTCTACGTCGATATCACCGACCTTGCGCGTTACGGCGACGATCTGAACAGCATCGTCGTCCGGGTCGATGCGCAGACTATGGAGGGCTGGTGGTACGAGGGCGCGGGACTGTACCGCCATGTCTGGCTCGCCCGCCGCGACGCGGTCCACATCGCCACCGACGGCATCCATGCCGATCCGCGCCGTGCTCCGGACGGATCGTGGACCGTGCCGGTCACCGTGACGCTCGGCAATATCAGCAAGGCGGCGGCAACCGCAACCGTCGAGGCGACGTTGCGGGATCCGGACGGGCGCACGGTCGGCACGGCCCGCGTCCCCGCCACGATCGATCCGTTGAAGACCAAGTCGGCCACCCTGTCGATCGCGGTCCCGGCACCGCGGCTCTGGTCGATCGACACGCCGACGCTCTACAGCGTGCAGACCAGGCTGCTGCGCGACGGCCGGGTCGCGGACGAACGCACGCTCCGGATCGGCTTTCGCACGCTCCGCTTCGACGCGGCCACCGGATTTCACCTCAACGACCGCCCCGTGAAGATCAAGGGCACGTGCAATCACCAGGATCATGCCGGCGTCGGCGTCGCCGTGCCGGATGCGTTGTGGGACTGGCGGCTGCGCCGGTTGAAAGCGCTCGGCTGCAACGCGATCCGCTTCGCGCACGCCGCGATCGCGACCGAAGTGCTCGACGCCTGCGACCGGTTGGGCTTTCTGGTGATGAGCGAGAACCGCAACTTCAATACCAGTCCAGACTATATGAAGCAGCTGGAATGGCTGGTCCGGCGCGACCGGAACCGGCCGAGCGTCTTCATGTGGTCGGTGTTCAACGAAGAACCGATGCAGGGCACTCCCGCCGGGTACGAGATGGTCCGGCGGATGTCCGCCGTGGTGAAGGCACTCGACGACAGCCGCCCGGTCACCGCGGCCATGAACGGCGGGATGTTCGCACCCGTCAACGTCAGCCAGGCGGTCGACGTCGTCGGCTTCAACTATCAGCGCGACCAGTATGACCGGTTCCACGCCGCCAATCCGACGCTGCCGTTGACCAGTTCGGAGGATACCAGCGCGTTCATGACGCGCGGCGCCTGGAAAACCGATGGCGCCTCACACGTCATGTCGTCCTATGACGATGAACCGGCGGATTGGGGCAGCACGCACCGTGACGGATGGAAATCGATCGCCGAACGGCCGTTCGTGGCCGGCGCTTTCGTCTGGACGGGGTTCGATTATCATGGCGAGCCGTCGCCGTTCGAATGGCCGTCGGCGAGCAGCTATTTTGGGATCATGGACCTCTGCGGCTTTCCCAAGATGGCCTTCTACCTGCACCGCGCGCAGTGGATCGACGATGTCCCGCTGCTCGATCTGATGCCGCACTGGAACTGGCCGGGGCGCGAGGGGCAGCCGGTCCGCGTCGTGGCGCTCACCAACGTCGAGTCAGTCCGGCTGACGCTCAACGGCCGGCCGGTCGGCGAACGGACGGTCGATCGCTACACCATGCCGGTCTGGTCGGTCCCCTATGCGCCGGGCCGGCTGGAGGCGATCGGATACCGCGGCGGCCGCGAAGTCGCGCGCAGCGTCGTGGAGACCACGGGTGCGCCGGTCGCGCTCCGGCTCACCCCCGACCGCCGCACGATGGCGGCCGACGGCGAGGATGTGCAGCCCTTCACGATCGATGCGGTCGATGCGCGCGGGCGCCATGTGCCGACGAGCAATCTCGACGTCAGCTTCGCCGTGACCGGTGGCAAGATCATCGGACTGGGCAACGGTGACCCGGTCAGCCACGAACCGGAACAGGGCAATCGCCGCCGTCTTTTCAATGGGCTGGCGCAGGTCATCGTGCGCGCCGACGGCGGCGATGCGCGCGCCTTGACGCTTCGCGCCGACGCAACCGGGTTGCGGGCTGCGCGCAGCACCGTTCGGTTGCTCGCGACGCCGCCGCTGCCGTTCGTGCCGGTCACCCCTGCGACGCAGATGATACCGGACTGGCGCCAATCACCCGCATCGGCGGCGAAACCGTCGCCGGACATCGTCCTGGCCGACAACGACATGAACAGCTGGCTCTTCGTGCGCGCCGGCGAAATCCAGCCCGCGCAGGGGACAGGCACCTGGAGTGTCCTCCGCGCCCGGCTTACACCGCACCGCCCGGTGCAGGCGAAGGGCGGCCGGATCCGGTTCAGGGACGTCGTCGGACGCGGCGAAGTCTGGATCGACGGCCGGCGGCTGGCCACTAAGACCGGCTTTGCGCCGGAAACGATCACCGTGCCGCTGCCGGCGGGCCAGGGAGAGCGCGTCGTCACCCTCCTGCTCGAAAGCGACGGCCGCGTCCCGTCCGGGCTGGGCGGCATCGTGTTCGTCGAACAATGAACGCCCGTACCGCCCGGCTTATGAGAGGATATCGACAATGACGGACCGCCTGTTCCGGGGCATGACCTGCCTGATCGCGGCCGGGCTGCTGGCCGGCACCGCGTCTGCGCAGCCCACGAACCCGGTCCCTGCCCTCGTCACCCGCGACGGGCGCCACGCCTTGATGGTCGACGGCGCGCCGTGGCTCATGCTGGGTGCGCAGGTCAACAATTCCAGCAACTACCCCGCCATGTTGCCGCAGGTCTGGCCGACCATCCGGGCGATGCACGCCAACACGGTCGAGGTCCCGATCGCATGGGAACAGGTGGAGCGCAAGGAAGGGCAGTTCGACTTTTCGTTCCTCGATCAGTTGCTGGCCGAAGCGCGGCAGAACAATGTTCGGCTGGTCATCCTGTGGTTCGCGACGTGGAAGAACACCTCGCCCAACTATGCGCCGTCCTGGGTCAAGCTCGACAACAAGCGCTTCCCCCGCATGACGAATGCAAAGGGCGAGACGCATTACGCGCTGTCGCCGCATTCCCATGCCACGCTGGAGGCGGACAAACGCGCCTTCGTCAAGCTGATGGAGCATCTGAAGGCCGCCGATCCGCAGAATACCGTCATCATGGTGCAGCCCGAAAACGAAGCCGGCACCTACGGCAGCGTCCGGGATTTCTCGCCCGTCGCGCAAAAGGCGTTCGACGGCCCGGTGCCGCAGGCGTTGCTGACCAGGTTCGGGAAGCGCCCCGGCAACTGGAAGACCGTGTTCGGTGCCGACGCCGATGAATATTTCCACGCTTGGTCGGTCGCGCATTATATCGATGAAATCGCGGCAGCCGGAAAGGCGGTGAAGCCCATCCCGATGTACGTCAACGCCGCGCTGGCCGCGGCATTCGGGCGACAGCTGGCCAATAGCTACGCCAGCGGCGGTCCCGTCCACCACGTCATCGACGTGTACAAGGCAGCCGCACCGTCGATCGACCTGGTCGCGCCCGACATCTATGCGCGCGACCACGGCCCCTATCTCGAATATCTGCGGCTCTACGGGCGGCCGGACAACGCGCTGATGGTACCCGAAACGGGCAACGCCGCCGAATTCGCGCGCTATTTCTATCCGGTCGTCGGCAAGGGTGGAATCGGCTTCGCGCCGTTCGGCATGGACGATACCGGCTACTACAACTTCCCGCTGGGCGCGCGGACGCTGGACGCCGCGACGCTGGATTTGTTCGCGCGAAACTACCGCATGTTCGCGCCGATGATGCGGCACTGGGCGCGGCTGGCCTTTGCGGGCAAGACCTGGGGCGTCGCCGAACCGACCGATCCCAAGGCGGAGCATCGCCAGGTGATGGAGCTGGGCAAATACCGCGCCACCGCGACGTTCGGTCAGTACCAGTTCGGCGTCGACAAGCCGACCGGCAACCCGCAACCGACCGGCGGCCTGGCGATCGCCGAGATCGGACCCGACGAATATCTTGTCGCCGGCTTCGACACGCGCGTCACCTTCGCGCTGGCCGACACGAAAAGCGGCCGGTCGATGCTGTACGATCGGATCGAGGAAGGTCATTACGACGCGCAGGGCGACTGGGTGTTCGACCGTGTCCTGAACGGCGACCAGACCGACTATGGTCTCAATTTCACCGGGCGGCCGCAGGTGCTGCATGTGAAACTGGGCAGCTACAAGGGCAATCCCGTCATTCCGGTCGGCAATCCGAACTAGGGTACAGGGGTTGGGGGGAGACGGGATGGCCGATTTCACGAAGCGGGAGATCCTGGCGGCACCGCTGCTCGGTGCGGCGGGGCTATCGTCGGCCACCGCAGCGCCCCGCCCGGCGCCTAAGATCCCGCCGGGGCGGTTCGACGCATCGGTCGCCTCGCTCGAAACTTACCGCGTTCCCGACTGGTTTCGCGATGCCAAGTTTGGCATCTGGGCGCATTGGGGGCCGCAGGCGGTACCGCGTCAGGGCGACTGGTATGCGCGTTTCATGTACGTGCCCGGCCACCCGCATTACGATCATCACGTCAAGACCTACGGCCACCCGTCCACATTCGGTTACAAGGATATCCTGCCGCTCTGGACGGCGAAGCGGTTCGATCCCGATGCGCTGATGACCCGGTTCGCCGCCGCCGGTGCGCGCTATTTCGTCGCGATGGGCGTGCATCACGACAATTTCGACCTGTGGCGATCGCGGCATCACCGCTGGAACTCGGTCGCGTTGGGGCCGAAACGCGACATCGTCGGCGCCTGGAAAACCGCCGCAACGCGCCGCGGACTGCGCTTCGGCGTCTCCGAACATCTGGCAGCCAGCTATTGCTGGTGGTACCCGAACCACCTCTACGATCAGTTCTGGCCGAAACTCGGCGTCGCCTATGACGGCGCGGACCCCGCCTTTGCGGATCTGTACCACCGCAACCGCGACGAACCCTACCGCAACACGCCGACCTCCTGGTACACCGTAGACGCCGACTTTCATGCGCGCTGGTTCGATCGGATCCGCGACCTCGTCGACAGCTACCAGCCGGACCTGCTCTACTCCGACGGCGGCCTGCCGTTCGGTGCCGTCGGGCGCAGCCTCGTCGAGCACCTCTACAACGGCAGCATCCGGCGCTCGGGCCGGCTCGACGCGGTCTACACGTGCAAGGATAACGGCACCGGCAGCTTCCACCGCGGCGCGGCCGTGCAGGATGTCGAACGCGGTGTCCTGGCCGGGATAAACCCCCTTCCTTGGCAGACCGATACATCGAACGGCGACTGGTTCTACAACGCGGCCCATCCTTACAAGACCGCGACGCAGGTCGTGACGATGCTGGCCGACATCGTCAGCAAGAACGGCAATCTGCTGCTCAACATCGTCATGGACCCGGACGGCAGTTTGCCGCCGCAATCCGAACTGCTGCTCACCGAACTCGCGGACTGGATGGCGGTGAACGGCGCCGCGATCCACGGCACCCGCCCCTGGACCGTATATGGCGAAGGACCGACCAAAACGACCGCCGGTATGTTCGCGGAGAAGGGTGACTATACGCCGCGCGACGTGCGTTTCACGACGCGCGGCGACGATCTGTTCGCGATCGTGCTGGGCGAACCGTCCGGTACGCTGACGATCACGACGCTCGCCGCGGGAAACCGGCACGAACCGCGTCCGATCCGCCACGTCGCGCTGCTCGGCCACGCCGGACCGATCGACTTCCGTCAGACCGCGCAGGGCCTGACGATCGCCGTGCCGCCGACGCTGCCCACCCGGCACGCCAGCGCTTTCCGCATTTCCTATGCCTAACGCCCCGCCCCGCATCCTCCCGCCTGCCCGCCACGCTTCCAGGAAAGTCCGCCCCATGAACCCGACCGGCACCCCGTCCTCCGGCACCGTCCTGGCGTTGGCGCTGTCCTCCCTGCTGGTCGCGATCGCCGCCCCGCAACCGGCGGCGGCGCAGAGCGCGGTCGGCCACCCGGAATGGCCGGGCAAGGGGCAGTTGTTCGTCGGCACCTGCTATCAACCGGTCGATCGGTCCCCCGAACAGATCCGCCAGGATATCGCGATCATGAAGGGCGCGGGGTTCAACATGGTCCGCATGGGCGACCTGTCCTGGGACTCGTTCGAACCCGAGGAGGGGCGGTTCGAGTTCGGCTGGTTCGACGACGTGCTGCGCCAGATGCACGCCGCGGGCATCCGCGTCATCGTCGACATTCCGGGTCAGCCGGCACCGATCTGGCTGCACAAACGCTATCCCGGTGTCGATATTGTCAACCAGGACGGCGTTCGGCTCAACGCCGCGACGCGCTACTGGGACAATATCGCCGACCCGGACTATCGCCGGCTGGCCGCCCGTCTGGCGGAGCGGATGCTGCAACGCTACGCCCGCAATCCCGCGGTGATCGCGATCGGTTACGATAACGAGATCGGCAATGGGCAGGTGTCCTACTCGCCCGCGGACCGTGCGCGGTTCGTCGTCTGGCTGCAGAAGAAATATGGCTCGATCGCCGCGCTCAACACCGCCTGGGCGACGCAGCGCTGGTCGCGCCGGATCAACAGCTGGGATCAGGTCGATCTGCCCTATATGCGCGGCCCCGGCCCGAACGAGCGCTATCTCGATCTGCGGCGTTTCTGGTCAGACGATACGATTGGCGCGCTCACCGACCTGGAGGCGGTGCGCAAGCGGTTCGCCCCCAACCTGCCGGTCGCATCGAATTTCTGGCCGACCGCCTGGACCAAGGGGTTCGACTATCTCCGATCGTGGGAGAAGGTCTCGACCTACGGCGCGCAGGGTTTCTATCCGGGCGATCCGCTGGGTGCCGGCTTCGAAGTGATGATGAACCGGGCGGCGCACCAGACGCCGGTCTGGTTCAACGAATTCGTCGCGGGCGGCGGCGGCAACTACGGCACGCCCGGCCGTTCGCGCATGTGGGCCTATTTCGGCCTGCTCCATTATGCGCAGACGGTGCTGGCCTGGACGTTCAATTCGCATATCGGTGGGGAGGAACAGTCCCTGTTCGGACTGGTCGATCATGACGGCCGCCCGTCCTGGAAAGTCGCCGAGTTCGGCCGGATCGCGCGCGAGTTCAAGACGCTGCAGGCCATGGGCTTCCCCCGCGACGCGCCGCCGCAGGTCGCGATCCATTACTCGTTCGAGACGAGCTGGCTGACCAGCCCGCCGCCCGGCCCCAACACGATGCAGGAATATTTCAAGGGCAACTACACCGATCAGGTGAAGGCCGCCTACGCACCGTTCCACCGCGACAATATCGACGCGGCCGTCATCGACATCGGCCACGATCCGATCGACCGGTACAAGCTGGTCGTGCTGTCGAGCGCGTATCTGATGGACAAGGCGACCGGCGACGCCGTCCGGCGCTATGTCGCGAACGGCGGGACGGTGGTCATGACGGGCTATTCCGCCAAGGCGGACGAGACCGGCAAATGGTTCGACACGCCCCTGCCCGGTCGCCTGACTGACGTGTTCGGCGTGCGGACCAATGCCTTCTACCGCGCGGAACAGCCGCTTCGGGTCCGGTTCGACGGCCAGCTGCGCGAAGGCACCGATCCCTATTACGAGGTCCTTGAACCCGGGACCGCAAAGACGCTGGCCACTTTCGAAAACACGCCCGAGAAAAGCCCGGCGATCACGGTGAACCGCTACGGCAAGGGCCGCGCGATCTACCTCGCTACGGCCGCCCAGCCCGGGCTGATCGGACCGCTCATCCGATCGCTCTATCCCTCGCTCGGGATCACGCCCGGACCGCAGACGCCCGAAAGCGTTTCCGCGCGGGTGGTGGACGGACGGACCCTGTACGTGAACACCGCCAACGTGCCCGCGACGGTGACGATCGCCGGCACCGCGAAGGGCCTGCTCAGCGGACAGCGTTTTTCCGGGACGCTGCCGCTGGCACCCTACGGCGTCGAACTGCTCGACCGGCCGTGAGTGCCGCCATGGGAGCGGGACGCACCTTACCCGACACGACGATCGAAAGGACAAGCATGCGGAAGACATCGACGTACGGACTGAGTTTGGCAGTGGCCCTGCTCGCCGCGCCCGCCCTGGCGCAGACGAACGTGCCCGGCGATCCGTATGTCAGCGACCCCGTCGGCATCGTTGCGGACCCCTGCCCGCCGGGCCGTACCATCGACAATTCCGGCGGCTGGCAGATGTGGAACCTTCATCTGCTGACCCGCGACTTCGGCCAGCTATGCCGGTACCGCGCGGACAATGCCCGCCTGGCCGCATCGGGCGCCGCAGCGCGGGTCGTGTTCCTCGGCGACTCGATCACCGACAGCTGGATCGGGGCCGACCCCGCATTTTTCACCGGCGGGCTGGTGGATCGCGGGATCAGCGGGCAGACCACGCCGCAGATGCTGGTGCGCTTCCGCCAAGACGTCCTCGCGCTCCGCCCTGCCGCGGTTCACATCATGGCCGGAACCAACGACATCGGCGGGTCGACCGGCGCCGCCACGATCGAGACGGTGGAAGGCAATATCGCGACGATGGCGGAGCTGGCGAAGGCGCATGGCATCAAGGTGATCATCGCGTCGATCCCGCCCGCCGCCGCCTTCCGCTGGAGCCCTCGGACGCGCCCGGTGCCGCAGATCGCCGCGCTCAACCGCCGCTTGGCGGACTACGCACGGCGGAACGGCTTCACCTATGTCGACTATCATCCCGTGCTCGCCACGCCCGAAGGCGCCATGAAGCCGGGACTGGCCAGCGACGGCGTCCACCCGACGCCCGCCGGCTACGCGGCGATGCGTCCCGTGGCACTGGCGGCGATCGCGAAGACGCTGGGTGGACGCTGAGATGCAACGCAGATCCTTCCTCGCCGGTGCGGCTGCCCTCGGTCTGGCCCGCACAGCCCTCGCGCAAAGCCCAATGGGCGTCGCGCGCGGGCCCGTTCAACCGACCTGGCCATCGCTGGTCTCGAACTACCGCTATCCCGACTGGTTTCGCGATGCGAAGCTCGGCCTGTGGTCGCATTGGGGGCCGCAATCGGTGCCCGAACAGGGCGATTGGTATGGTCGATTCATGTACATGCAGGGTCACCCGATGTACGACCATCATCTGAAAACCTACGGCCATCCATCGCGGACCGGCATGAAGGATATCATGCACCGCTGGACCGCGGACCGGTGGGACCCGGACGCGCTGATCGAGCGGTACAAGAAGGTCGGCGCGAAATATTTCGTTGCGCTCGCCAACCATCACGACAATCTCGACTGCTTCGACAGCCGCTACCATCCGTGGAATTCCGTGCGGGTCGGGCCGAAGAAGGACGTGGTCGGCATCTGGGAAAAGGCCGCACGCCGAGCCGGGCTGAAATTCGGCGTATCCAACCACGGTGCGCACAGCTGGCACTGGTACCAGACGGCCTATGGCTATGACCCGACCGGGCCGATGAAGGGCGTGCGCTACGACGCGTCGCGGCTGGCCCGGGCGGACGGTCGCGGCCTGTGGTGGGACGGGCTCGATCCGCAAACCCTGTACAACGGCCCCTATGCCGCGATGCCCGACGGGATCGATAGCGTGGCCGCGATGAACCGCTGGCATGACATCCATGACGGCCAATGGCTCGAAACCGCGCCGCCCGGCGCGCGCGGTCAGGCCTATGTCGCCAACTGGCTGCTGCGCCAGACCGACCTGATCACGAAGTACAAACCCGACCTTTGCTATCTCGACGACTACGGGCTGCCATTCGGTCCGGTCGGGCTGCAGGCGGCGGCGGACTATTATAACCGCTCGATCGACTGGCACGGCAAGATCGACGTCGTGCTGACGGGCAAGCAGCTGCAACCGCACCAGCGGTTCGGCATGGTGCAGGATGTCGAACGCGGCTTTTCCGACCATCTCTGGGAGGAGCCGTGGCAGACCGACACCTGTCTCGGCGACTGGTTCTACAACGTCGCGCGGCTGAACGATAAAAGCTACAAGACCGCCGAGGATGTCGTGCAGCGGCTGGCCGACGTCGTGTCGAAGAACGGCAACCTGCTGCTGTCCGTGCCGCAACCCGGCAACGGCTCGATCGATGCGGAGGAGGAGCGGATCCTCGACCGGATGGGCGGCTGGATGGCGATCAACGACGAGGCGATCTTCGGCTCCCGCCCGTGGCGCAGTTTCGGCGAAGGGCCGACCGTGCTGGCCGCCGGCATGCAGAACGAGGGCGCGGCCAAGCCGTTCACCCCGCGCGACGTGCGCTTCACCACCAACAAGGGCGCGCTCTACCTGCTGTTCCTGAAATGGCCGACGGAGACCGCGACCGTCACGTCGCTTGCCGCCGGCCGCTGGAACGCGAACATTGGCCGCGTCACCCTGCTCGGCGGTGGGCCGGTCCGTCATCGGCAGGACGCGGCGGGCCTCCATCTCGACCTGCCCGCACGCTCCGATGGCGGGTTCGTACCGGTCGTGCGGATCGATGGACGGGGTGTTACCACCTGACCCCCGCCCGGCGCTCTGTCCTGCCCTAGCGGGGGTCCCCGTAGACGATTCCGCGGCCATCGGTGCCGATATAAACCCGGCCGTAGAGTTTGGGATCGCCCCCGATGACGCGGAACCGCATGCCCCATTGGTGCGCGTCGTCGTTGATCCGCACCCAGTCCGTCGCGCCATCGATCGACCGCCAGACCGCCTTTATCCCGTCGCGTTCGCCGATGGCATAGAGCGCCGGCCACCGGCTGCCGACCGCCGCCTTGCCGAGCCCGTAATAGCCGATCTTCAAGGCCCCCGGCGCCCGTACCCAGCTGTCCCCGCGATCCTCGGACCGGTAGAGTGTGCCGTCGATCAGCAGCCACAGCGCACCCGCACGCCCCGGCGTCGCGACAAGCGGGTTCTGCGCCTCGCGCCACGTGTTGCGCACGCTCGACAGGTCCCGCGGCAACCCGCGTGCAGCGACGACCGTGAAATGCGCGCCACGATCGTCGCTGCGCAGGAACCGGCCCGCCTCCGCATCCACCACGTAGAACAGCCGCGGATCGACCTTGTCCGCCGCCGGACGGCTGCGCAGCGGCAGTCCCATCGCCTCGACCCAGCTCGCGCCGCGGTCGCGGGTCAGCACCGGCATAATCGTGCCGGCCAGGAAGGTCCGGCCGTCCGCCGACACGACAATCGGCGCGTCGCCCGTCGCGACGGGCGGCGGCCCAGCCAGCGGCCGCACGGGCGCGATCGCGCGCGGGACCAGCGGCTGCCAGCTGCCGCCCCCGTCGGCCGACCAGGCCAGCGACGGCCCGGGCACGATCCTGGTGTGGGTACTGCCGCTGCGCACCATCACGGACGGCGCCAGTCCGGCATAGTCGAGCGTGTTGGTGTTGGTCAGATACGGGTTGCGGTGGACATGCGGCGGCGACACCGTCAGGTCGTCGTGACGGAACCCGGCGATGTCGCCGAACCCCGAAACCAGCGGCGCACCGCCGGTCGGACTGGTCAGCGTGATGATCGCGGTCTGCTCGATCCCCCGCGTCCATGGCCGCCATGTCATGCGGCCCGGTCCGGCGAAGTCGCGCGTGTCGTACAACGTCGCGCCGGTCGTGTAGGCGGCATGGCGGTCGTCGAACGGATCGATCCCCAGCCCGGCGATCCAGTGGCCGAAATCCGCCTCTTCGCCGTTCAGTTTCAGGAACGGGCTGGCCGCCACGTTGCGCGTACTGCGACGGTACAGTTCGTCCCAATGCGTGCCCCCGTCGACGGACCGCCACACCGTGTCGATCGGGTTGTACCGGTTGACGGTACTGACGGCGATGACGCGCGGGTTCTGGCGCGACACGGCGACCCCGAAATAGCCGCCCGGTGGCGCATCGGCGCGGCGGTCCGGCGTCACGTCCGTCCACGCACCGGTTGCGATCACGTGCCGCCAGACCGCGCCGCGCGTGACGCCATTCGGCCCGATCGCATCGGAATAGCTGATGGTCAGCACGCCGTCGCCGCCCACCACCGCCTTGACCGGCAACATGTCCGCCGCCGGGCCGCCAGGCACCGCGCGCCAGCTCTGCCCGCCGTCGTCCGACCGGAACAGGTGGCGGTCGCCGGGGTCCGCATTGCCCACGAACATCCGCCCCGCCTGCGCAGGGTCGAACAGGACGAAGCTCAGTCCGCCATGCGTCTTGCGCGGTTCCGTGGGCTGGCCGAGCCCCGCCAGCGGAAACGCCGACACGCGCCGCCAGCGCGCGCCGCTGTCGTCGCTGCGCCACAACCCGTCGTGACGCGATCCGAAGAACAGCGTCGTGCGCCTATGCGGATCGACCGCGAGTCGTTCTCCCATGCCGCGCCCGTCCTCGTTCCCGCCCATCGCGAACGGAACCGGGGTGATCCGCCAATGCCCGCCGCGGTCGGCCGATCGCAGGATCGCGGCTGGCGCACGCGCGCCCATCCCCGCGGCCAGATAGACGACATCCGCGTCGACCGGATCGGGTGCGACGCTCTCGATCCCCATGTAGCTGCCGATCGCCATGCCGTCCTGCAACGGGACCCAGCGGTCCGCCCGCGCATCGCGGCGATAGGCACCACCCATGTCGGTGCGCAGATAGGCGAGGCCGCGCTCCGCTGGGCTGAACACGATCCCCGGCGCAAACCCGCCGCCACCCACCGTCACGTTGCGCCATTCATAAGGCGGCGAACCGGCGGCACCAGCCGGCGCCACCATGCCAAATGCGGCAAGCGCGAGAAGGTACGGAAAGCCAACCCGGCGCGCGGCCGCCCGGCGGTGGCGCGGTGTTATTTGGAAGGGTGTCAGCATGGGATAAGACTAATGCCATCTCCCCCGGCCCATGCAACGGCCAATCACGGTTACGCTTGCATCTGTAAAGACTTGTCTCTTAAGCCGAAGTCCGGAATTCAAAGGCGGCCTCAGTTCGCCTGTCCGACGGGAGGGACCCTGATGAGCATCACAAAGCGCCGTCGCATGCTGACGCTGGCCGGGGCATCGCTGCTCGCGACGCTGGCCACCGTCCCGGCGCTGGCGGAGCCGATGGCGACGCTCGATCGCAACGGTAGCCTGGTCGCGGTCGAACCCTATGCGCCCAACATCGTGCGCGTCACGATCGCGCTCGATCGCACGCTGGCCAATGCCGCGCCCGGCCCCGGCCCGAACGCGCAATCGAACGCCGCCGGCTGGACCCGCCGCAGTGACACCACGGGCGACATCTTCGCATCGTCCGGCATGACGCTGACCGTGAACGCTCAGCCCTGGCCGAAGGCGCCCAGCCAGATGGAACGATATTTTGCGCCATCGCTGCCGCCCGTGTCGCTCTCCATCGCCGACGGCGCGGGCCGCGTGCTCACCCGCATGGACGGCTGGGAAATGGCCCCGCACACCGTGAACGGGGAAAAAACGTTCCGCGTCGGCGCCAGCTTCGCCGACACGCCCGACACCCATTATTACGGCCTCGGCCAGAACCAGGAAGGCACGCTCGACCTGCGCGGCCGCACCATCGACTGCCGCCATAATTACGATGCGCCGGCGGGCGAGACGGTCTGCGTGCCGTTCATGGTGACCAACAAGGGCTACGGCATTGTCTGGGACAATCCGTCGGCGCTGACCGTGTCGCCGGGCCTGCACAACGGGACGCATTTCCAGTCGAACGTCGGCGAACGCGTGTCGTTCTTCTTGATTACCGGCGCCACCACGGACGCGCTTTACGCCGGCTATGCCCAGTTGACCGGACGTACCCCGCTGCCGCCCAAGGCCGCCTTCGGGCTGATCCAGTCGAAGGCGCGCTACGAAACGCAGGCCGAACTGCTCGGTATCGCCGACGGCTATCGCAGCCGCGGCTACCCGCTCGACATCATGGTGCTCGACTGGTTCCACTGGACCCGCATGGGGCAGCTCGACATCGACCGCACCTACTTCCCCGACCCTAAGGGGATGAACGACAAGTTGCGCGCGATGGGGATGCACTCGATCATCAGCGTGTGGCCGCGGTTCGAACGCGAATCGCGCTACTACAACATGCTCGCGGCCAAGGGCTGGCTGCTGAAGGATCATGACGGCAATGTCGTCGACGGGCTGCCCATCCGGGCGGATCGCGCCGGTGCATTGATCGACAGCACCAACCCGGATGCGCGCGCCTGGTACTGGCAGACGATCCGCGACAACATCGCGTCGCAGGGCTTCGAATGGTATTGGCTGGACGAAACCGAGCCGGACCTGGTGCCGGACGGCAACCTGTTCTCGATCGGTTCGGGCGACCGCTATCATAACCTCTTCCCGCTCGTGCATACAAGCGGCGTGGCGGACGGATCGGCGCGCGATCGCCCGAACCTGCGCAACCTGATCCTGTCGCGCGCCGCCTATCTCGGCACGCAACGCAATGGCGGGCTGTTCTGGTCGTCCGACATCAAATCGACGTGGGAGGCGTATCGCCGCCAGATCCCGACCGGCCTCGGCTTCACCGCCAGCGGCCACGCCTATTGGGGCAGCGACATCGGCGGCTGGCAGTGGCCGAGCGGACCGGCGGCGGCACGGCCCGTGCTGCTCGATCCGGCCGGCGCCACCGCGATGGCGCCCGACTACCGCGACTATCCCGAACTGTTCACGCGCTGGTTCGCCTACAGCGTGTTCACCCCCACGCTCCGCATTCACGGCCAGCGGCCCGGTACCGCGGTGTGGGAGTATGGCAAGGCGGCCGAACCGGTCATCGCCGACTTCCTGAAGCTCCGCTACGCGCTGATGCCCTATCTCTACGCCATGGGCCGCCACACCTACGACACCGGCGCGCCGTTCATGCGCGCACTGTTCATGGATTTCCCGGCCGACCCAGCCGCCGCGACGATCGGCGACCAGTATATGTTCGGCCCCGCCTTCCTCGTCGCCCCCGTCACCGAACAGGGCCAGACCAGCCGACCGGTCTACCTGCCCGCCGGTGCCGACTGGTACGACTACTGGACCAACCGCAAATATACGGGCGGCCAGACGGTCACGGTCGCCGCACCGATCGACAAGATCCCGTTGTTCGTCCGCGCCGGATCGATCGTCCCGATAGGCGCCCCCGTGATGAGCACCGCGACCCGCCAGCCGCTCGAAAGTGTCATGGTTTACCCCGGCCGCGACACCAGCTTCGCGCTCTACGACGACGAGGGCGTCACCAACGCCTACCGCCAGGGCGGCCAGTCCGCCACGCTGCGCTGGGACGACCGCACCGGCCGCCTGACCGCCAGCGGCCGCCTCCCCACCGGACAGGCGCTGCCCGGCTTGGTCAAGGTGATCCAGCCAGCTGCGGGAGCGAACTGACGCGGGCCAGATAAAACGGACTGATAAACCCCCTGCCGCTTCGGCCGCGTTCCCGAGAGACCATAAAGGCCGCTCTCTCGTTGCCGCCGGATGCCAGGCAGGGGGGCACGACTGGACGATCCCTATTGCGGCCTCCGGTCGTGCACGCGGCGATCGCCCTCAGCCAGCGAACTCGCGGGCGATCTGGCCAACTCGCCGACATCGAACATCGACCGGCCGTGCGATGGCATCGAACCGTCGAAGGCTCTGGCCCGGTTTCCGGGAGTGACGGGGTCGCCAGCAACGGCGGCCTAGGCCCCTACCCGCCTGCCCCCCGGCCGAACCCAGATTCGGGTCATACGTGCAGCACCGCGTCTTTACCGGACGTCACCGGGTCTCCCTGTTCGACAGCTCAAATCCTGGTGCGGAGCACCGATTACGCATCGACGAAAACGACACAAATGTTCCGTTTTTAGTCCTACAATTACGAAGGTGCAATGTGCTGAAGGGCTCCTGAGATCTACGGACATGCCCGGCTATTTTCTGGTTTGCTTGCAACTCCGCCGCCTTGAGATCTGCAATGTTGACGGCTGCGGATCCCGCGACCAACCGCTCGTCATGCGACATTTTTGCTATGATCTCCGAGAAATTGTCTGCGTATATCGATCGATCGTATGAGGGCGTCAGATCATTCGCTACGCGTGGCGGACGATACGGCAGCGGCGCACCGCGGACGATATCCAAGCGTCAAAAAGCAGGCGGTCCGTCGGGACCAGACCAGCTGGAGGAGGATGTGATGAAGCGTTTCATGACTTACAATGGCCCCATCAAGGGTCTCAGCACGACCGTGTCACTGCTAGCACTCGTAGCAGTCGGTTCGACCGCGCAGGCTGCGACGCCACAAGATGGTGCGCCGACGCCGGTGCCGCCGGCAAGCACGGTCACTGCGCAACAGACCAGCGGCACCGCCGCTCCGAGCGCTGATCAGGGTCAGGCGGTCGAGTCCGCACCCGTTGACGCAGCGGCGGCCGGCGACGATATCGTCGTCACCGGTGTTCGCGCGAGCCTCCAGTCCGCCCAGAACATCAAGCGCAACTCGGCGCAGATCGTCGACTCGATCGTCGCGGAAGATATCGGCAAGCTGCCGGACCGGAACATTGCGGAGGCGTTGCAGCGTATCTCTGGCATCCAGATCCAACGCAACTTCGGCGAAGGCAGTTCGGTCGCGATCCGCGGTCTCACGCAGGTTCGGACCGAGCTGAACGGGCGCGACATCTTCACCGCGAACAACTCCAGCAATTCGCTCAGCCTGGAAGACGTGCCTTCGGAGCTGCTCGCCGGGATCGACGTCTACAAGAACCCCTCCGCCGACCTGATCGAGGGCCAGCTCAGCGGGACGATCAACTTCCGCACGCGTAAGCCGTTCGACTTCGACGGGTTCAAGATTTCGGGTTCGGTGGCGAACACCTATTACGACCTGGTCAAGAAGAGCCAGCCGGCGGCATCGTTGCTCGTCAGCAATCGCTGGGACACCGGGATCGGTGAAATCGGCATCCTCGCAAGCGCTTCATATCAGAAGACCAGTTTCCGCCAGGATACGATCTCGACCGAGCCATTCTATACGCTGGATGAAAGCCTCAAGGCGGACGGGACGCCGAACAGCCCGTCGGACGTCGCCACCGCAGCCCTGCTGGGCCGGACCGGCCAGACCACCACGCTGCCGCACGGCACCGGCATCGGCGAAGTGTTCGGCGACCGCCGACGTCTCGGGATCGACGTCTCGCTGCAGTGGCGCCCGAGCGATACGCTGGAATTCACCGGCGAACTCTTCCGCAACGATTACAAGCTGTGGTCCTACGGCTACAGCTACTTCGCCTACACCAGCGGCGCATCGATCACGCCGCAAGCGGGGGCTCCGTTCACGTACGCGCCCAACGGTGATTTTCAGAGCGGAACGTTCACCGACGTACCGATCGGCAACAACACCTCGATCGGCACGCGCCATTCCGTGACGACCGATTATTCACTCAACGCCAAATGGAAGCCGAACACCAACCTGACGGTCACGGGCGATCTTCAATATGTCGATTCAAAGACGGACAACCTGAACTCGATCGTCGGGCTAAGCGGTGTCGCGACCACGTTGACGCAGGATATCTCGGGCGGGGTGCCCTCCTTCCAGATCACGTCGGCGGATGGCCTCACGAACGCCGCAACGTACAGCAACGCCTTCTACCTTGATAACCTCAACTACTCGAAGGGCACCGACAAGGTCGGTCGCCTCGACGCCGAATATCGTTTCGACGGGGGTATCCTCAGCTCGATCAGGGCGGGCTTCCGGTTCGCGGATCGCCGCAACCGGACGAGCGATACCGGCTACCGATATACCGGGCTGACGGGCGCGGCGACCAACCTCCAATATGTCGACCTCAGCGGCTTCTTCCGCGGGCAGGCGGATCTGTTCGGTGATATCCAGGCTTTCTCGCTTCCGACCGTTCTGGACTACGACGCCACGCGAGCGGCGCTCGGCATCACGACGACGCCGGACTATGTCCCGAGCGGCACCAATACGCAGGCACAGAAGACCTACACCGGCTACGCCGCGGCGTTCTTCAAGGCGGACGACCTGCCGGTGCCGATCGACGGCAACGTCGGCGTGCGGGTGGTGCAGAGCAAGGTCGCCGTCTCGGGATTTTATCAGCAGGTGGACCTGATCACCGCGCCCGACGGCACGCAGTCAACGGCGGCTCCGACCTTTACCGAGATCAACGAAGCGAACAGCTACACGTCGGTCCTGCCGAGCCTCAATCTGCGCGGGCGCCTGACCGACCGGCTCCAGCTGCGCCTTGCCGCGTCGAAGAACATCTCGCGGCCCGACTTCAACCAGCTCAATCCCAGCCTGACGATCACCGAGCCCGGCACCGCGCAGATCGACCAGCAGCACGTGACGTCGACCGGCAACCCGTATCTGAAGCCGATGAAGTCGACGAACTTCGATGCGTCGCTCGAATGGTATTTTGCGAAGAGCGGGTCGCTGACTGTCGCGGGCTTCTACAAGGATATCTCGAACTACATCCAGACGGTCATCACGCAACGCGACGTCACCTTTACCGACGGCGTCACCGCCACCTACGACGTCACCACCTACAACAACGCCAGCAAGGCCAAGGTGAAGGGTGCCGAAATCGCGTATCAGCAGTTCTTCGATTTCCTGCCGGGTCCGCTTGGCGGTCTCGGGGTCCAGGCGAACTTCACCTATGTCGATTCACAGGCGCCAAGCCCGGCCAGCGACGGTCCGGTGACGCAATTGTCGCTCGAAGGGCTGTCGAAGTACAACTACAACCTGATCGGCATCTACGAACGCGGCCTGATCTCGGCCCGCGTGGCGTATAACTGGCGCAGCGAGTTCCTCGTGACGACCTCCGCGAACGGCACGGGCAACCTGCCGCAGTTCCAGAAAGCGTCGGGGCAGCTCGATGCCTCGATCACCGCCAACATCACGCCGCACTTCTCGCTGACGCTGAACGGGACCAACCTCACCAACACGGTGCGGTCGACCTATTACGGCATCACCACCCGGCCGCGCGATCTGATCATGAGCGACCGGCAGGTCAGCGGTGTCGCGCGCATCACGTTCTGATCGGGCGAATTACGTGCCGGGAGTCGGCCGGACCTTGGTTCCGGTCGGTTCCCGGCAGGCAGCATGACCGCATAAATCCGAACGTCTGTACCGAGATACTGCTGGTCCGACGCGACACTTCGGGACTGCAGCGAGACACCAGTTTTCCTAGGTTCACTAGTAAAACGGTAAGTATTGGCGGAGACGGAGTCCGCCTAACGTAATCATCTGGACAGATCCCGGCGGCGCACATCTGGTTCAGCACAGAGGTGAAACGGCCTCTTTCTGTCGCTGGGGCTTTCCTGAATTATCTTGACAGCGCAGCCGCGTGGTGGGAGTTCTGGTGGGGCTATGACACCTGACCCCACCGTCCGCCGCCAGTCCAAAATTACCATCGCGGAGCTCAACGCGCTGCGCGAGCCCGGTCGTCATTCCGTTGGTGACGGGCTACTGCTGGTAGTGGGGGCAAGCGGATCCAGATCCTGGCTGGCGCGCATACGTGACGCAAACTCACGCCGACGGGATATCGGGCTGGGTCAGTATCCGGAAATCTCGCTTAAGGAAGCGCGTGAGCGCGGTGCGGCGCTACGCAAGCAGGTACGTGACGGCCTCGATCCAGTCGTCGAGAAGCGCAAGGCACGCGAAGTTACGCCAACGTTCAAGGACGCCGCCGAAAAGGCTCATGGCGAGCGCACCGCAGGCTTCAGGAACAGGAAGCACGCAGCGCAGTGGATCACGACGCTACGGGACTATGCCTATCCGCACTTCGGCAACCTGCCGGTCAACAAGGTGACGGGGCCGATGATCGTTCAGGCCATGAAACCAATCTGGTCGGAGAAGCCGGAAACCGCGCGCCGGACGTTGCAACGTATCGGGACTGTGATCGCGTGGTCGGCTGCACATGGTTATTGCGACAATGAGGCTCCGATGAAGTCGATCCTCATGGGTCTTCCCCCACAAACTAAGACCAAGAAGAACCATGCGGCGATACCATATGTCGACGCTCCGGCATTCATGACGGCACTTTGTGGGGCAGAGGATACGCTGGGCCGGCAAGTCCTGCAGCTCGTCATTCTGACGGCAGGGCGTTCGAACGAGATCCGCGGTGCGACTTGGAGCGAGGTCGATCTCGATCGCGCAATCTGGACGGTCCCGGCCGACCGTATCAAGATGGGTAAGGAGCATCGGGTCCCTCTGTCAGCTCCAGCGCATGCCTTGCTGTCGCGCCTACACGCTTTTCGAACCGAGGCTGATCTGATCTTTCCCTCGTACACTGGCAGAGCCATCAGCGACGTAGCAGTTTCGAAAGTCATGCGGGAGATGGGTAGTACCGCGACCGTCCATGGTTGGCGGTCGACCTTTCGCGACTGGGGCGCCGAAGAAACCAGTGTCGACAAGGATACTATTGAAAAGGCACTAGCCCACCAGGTCGTTAATGCTGTCGAACGCGCCTACCGACGCGGCGACCTTTTGGAAAAGCGCAGAGCACTGATGGAGGATTGGGCGAAGTTCCTTTTCGGCGAGCCAGAGGCGTTGCCGTGACCAGCGGTTCCAATTTCAACCAGTCGTATCCTGGATTTCACGGTGTCGTCGACGTGGTCTCCTCGGACGACTTGGTGCCTTCTGAACGGCGACGGCTGCGCGATGACGTTCAAACAATTATTGAGGGTGCGGAAGATCCCAATGCCTTCTTCGCAGATATCGTTTGGGAAGTGCGTGCACTCCGTTGCATGCAAACTCTTGATTACGAGCGTACCAACAAAGCCCGTCTAGCAGAGGCAAAGGCGGCAATCGACGCTCTGGACCGAGGTGAACCGATGCCGAGGCTGAGCCAGATTGGCCTGAATCATATGGCGTATGTTCGCGAACAGATGCCGAATGTTTGCGATCGAGCCCGTCTAACTACCCTCAAATCTGCCCTGCCCAAAGTAGGAAGTCGTCGCCCGCCCGACGATTCCTTAGTGCTGAGTGCTGTAGCGCTCGCTCGAATATTCAGTGCCAATGTGCCGGGTACGCCAACTTCGGAGAAAGAACGGCCGTTCGTAATTTTGCTTCAAGCCGTTGCCAAGGCTGCTGGCAGAAAGAGCTGTACTGCGCTGCACGGCGTCGCAGAGGAAGCACTGAGGATCGAACTGGAGGCTTACAGCCCTGGAGTAACAATCCATGGTCGTTCAGAGCGGCGAACGTCGTTCTGAATTCTAGCCGGGAGTCCTCTCCTGAACATCACTGCTAGCTCCCGGCACGTCATGATTCGTTCTGGGAACAAACATTATGCGTGCAGTCACTATCTCCATCGCGGACGCCGTTGAGATTTCCGGCCTGAGCCAGGCAACGCTTTACCGTCTGATCGATCGCGGCAAGCTGGCAACCGTCAAGATTGGTCGCCGCCGGCTTGTCCGGCTGGACTCGCTCGAGCAGTTGATTGCTGCCTAGAGCAAGGCGCCGCGCCTAACGGCAGTCGACCAGACTGCCTAACGGCAGTCGACCAGACGCTCACTGCCCCCCGTTATCAGCTGGTTGTTCGCGCTCGCCCTGTTGAGCGAGCCCAAAACTGTGGGTCTTGAACGCCACCTTCGAGAACGCGAAAGCCGATGGAGCCATCGAGCCAAATGAAAAAGCAGAATCCCAAGAAAACCGCCATTCCGAGCGATTTGGAACGTACGGCCTCACGCGCGTATGTTTCTAGTTTATCTCTCAACCCCGCTGATTCCAAGCTTCGACAGGGGGGCACATCCGAGAGGCTGAGCGACAAACAGGTTCATGAGGTGATTGCAGAAGCCGACTATGCTCTTGCCGAGTTGCCGCTCAACCGGTTCGTCACGATCGACTGGGAGCGGGCGGGCGTCGACGATGCCGCAGCGGCAACTCGGACCTTCCTGAAGCTCGCGACCGATTTTTGCCGTTCCCACGACCGGGCATTCGCCTACATTTGGGTGATCGAGCCTTGTCTAACGGTCGGCATCCACGTGCACATTTTGATGCACTTGGATCACGATCTCGCCAAGCGGTTCTCGCAGCTTCAGGGTGGCTGGGTGAAGAAGGCCGGTGGCCGGTCAGCCAAAGGCATTCGCAAGACCAAGCATGTCGGCAAGCACCGTACCGCGTATCTCCGCCGAGCGCAGGACAGCGGTGCGTTCGCAGCCCATCATCGGTTTGTCTCGAATTACATCCTTAAATATTGTAGTTTTGAGACTGCGCGAGAACTCAATTTCACAGAGCGGGCCCGGTCTGGTCTGGTGGTCGGCCAGCGCACCGGGTGCTCGCGCAACCTGGCTCCGCAGGCGCGTCTTGCGACCCGCTAGCTACCATCGGCCATGGAGGGTGTCACGTAGGACTGAGGGTCGCTTACCCTCCCGCAGACTGAAACGTTTCCGCCAAAAGTTTCCGGTAATTTGCACCTGCAGCGACGCATTTCCAAGGTTTTCTATCGGTTATTACCGAAAATCGCATACGAGTGACATTCTCATACGCCCCGCCGATCGACCAGGCGCCCCACTGGTTACCGCGGATCCTGGCTCAGCGCGTCGTCTCGCTCTCGCCTCGTTCGGAAGTCCTGTTCGTAGCAACGAGCCGGTCAAGGTGAACGGCGACCGATTGACGGTATGTGGCTTCCTCCGAAGTTGCACACTCCTCGGCCAGACGTCGATGAACGCGGGCTAGCGCTCCCAGTGGTCCTGCCGTGGACCGGCGCTGTCGTCGTTACTCGGTAAGTCGTTGTTCACGGTTGCTGCCTTGCGTGCTGAAGCGCTCCCACGATAATGAGAAGGACGAGTGGTATCCCAATCGCCCACAGCGGCACATTGTCGCGCTGCTCCATTGCGTGACGGATGCAGATGTCGTGCTCGGCCCCTGATAGGAAGTCTATACATTCCTCTACCCTGTCACCAGCGATACGATATTGGAGCGTCGCGTAGCCAAGCCAGGCCGCTCCGATGCCCCACGGGAAGAAGCGGCGGCGCCATGTTGGCGTCCCCCCCCGGTCATCGGGCCACACCGCCAGCCCGGACGCGAAATGCTGCCCAGCCAGTCGCTGCCCGTGAAGAAAGCGCTGGCGGTGGTGCCGTGACACGGATCGGCGAAGGAGACGTTCCTCGTACGTATCGCTGTTCCATAGGCCTCTCCCGTTAGGTCACGAACAGGGATGGCACAGTAAAGATGGGCCGTAAATGCCGTGGTCGCAGGTGGTCGGCTGCGGGAAGTGGCCTGAGTGGCACGTATTTCCGGCAAACTGGATCCAAACGGCAGGCTCGTCCGGCTGGGAGAGGCGATCCGTGATGAGCGTCAGCGTATCGGGATCTCCCAGGAAGCGTTAGCTGACGAGGCAGGTCTCGATAGGTCTCACCTCGGCCGCATCGAGCGAGGGGAGCGCAACGTCACGCTGCTCAACCTTGTCAGAATCGCAGATGGCTTGGGCTTACGCACGTCCGACATACTGAGCCGGGCCGAACTGTAGGTTGAGCTGAAGCACTCCTGACAAGACTCGCGGCGAGAGTCTTCGCGAGTGACCTTCCATGTCACCTGACGGGGCTCCTGTCGGGTCTGCTCAAGTAGCACTGAGTGATCAATAGCCACATTCTTCACGGCGGGCGCCAAGGGCGCGACCGCCTGCTTGATGTCGATCAGCGCGTGGTCGGTAGCGTGAGACGTTTTCCGGTCTGACACAGGTCGTACGAGTGCTGGTTCGACTGGTTGGGTGGAGGTCTTTACGCCACGCTTACCGACCAGCATGGCAGCTCGTCACTTCGAGACCGAAGGACCCGTCGGGACCGTCCACGTCGAAATCGGGATGGGTCTGGTTGGTAAGATGCCACACCTCTCCGAGCATGCGCGCGGCGCAAGCGGCGAACGCGACCTCCTCTTGCCGTTGGCGATCCGCAATGTCTGACGTGGCGACCTATCCCCCTAGACGTGCTCGCACCTTGGTACTGGATCATGGACGACCGCGCATCCCTCTGCCGGCGGACGCGGAGCGACCGCACCGACGCGCAACCCTGGCCCCCGGTCAGACCCGTCGAGCGCCATCCCCCTGCTCGTTCGCCTTGCGCGCCTGCACCGCCGTGGCCCGGTTCCCCGCCTCCTGGAGGCGCTGGAAGAGCGGAGGTTCCATCTGGCGATCCAGTTGCAGCGGCAGCCCCCAGGCCCGCGCTATCGGCACCAGCATGACGAGCGCCTGGAGGAGGATGCGCGCCTCCTCGCCTTTGACCTCGGCCATCTGGGAGATCTCCTGGAACGTCTCCGGGTCGGTGCCGCTAGGGGCCGTCACCACGTCGTCGAGGCAGACCGGCAGCCCGTCGGCCTCGAAGCCCTCTAGGACGGCATCGACGTCCAGGAAGGGGACTGTCCGCCAGACGTTGAGCAGCCTCGCCTTGACGAAGTACGGCTTCGTCCAATCGGCCGCGGCTAGCAGCCGACGCTGTATCTCGACCACCCCTACGAGCAGACTGAAGACGAAGTTCAGGTCCACGACCCTCGGGGACGAGTAGCTCTTCGCCTGCAGCAGTCGGACGAACCGCTCGGCCTGCTCGTATCCTCGCAGGACGTCGAGCAGCCATTCCGGACTGTCGGCCGCGTGCAGGTTCAGCGGCAGGTAGATGTCGCTCACCAGCGACTCCCGCAGACGCCAGGTGAGTCCAAGGTTGTGAGGATCGTTGTTGCGCGCCTGCCGGGCGACGAAGCCGCGGGACGAGGTGTAGATCGTGTCGAATGGCGCAGAGCCCACCAGACCGGTGGTCTCCGCGAACATCGGCTTGAGCTTGGCCACGCTGGTCTCCAGCCAAGGGAGCTCGTCGCCCCACGGATCGGCGATCAGCATTAGCCGGAGGTAGGGCGCCTTCCTCTCTCCTTCAGAGAACTCGGGGTCTCTGCCAACCCAGTCGGCGAAGTCCTTTCTGAGGTCGTCGGCCCGCCTAAAGAGCTGCTCCAGCAGGTGCCGGTCGTTCTCCGGCACAGGCTCGGAGCCGTCCGCGACCCGGCGGTATATCCTGCCTGACGAGTGCACGTGCGGGGCAGCGAGGCTCCGCGGCACGCGCACGCAGATGACGACGCGGTCCACCCCCACGCTGCCACCGTTGCCGGCCACCGACCGCGCGTCGAAGTGGGCGGCGGGATTCATGTGCTGGGCGACAGCCTGCCTTATCCGCTGGAGCGACCCGTCGGCGTCCTTGGCGACTATGCCGGGGAAGGATCCCGCGACCGACTCCTCCTTCGACTTCTCCATGACCCCGTAGAAGACCCAGCCGCCGTGCGTGTTGGCGAGGGCGGAGATCGACTTGGCGATGTCGACGGCCTTCGACAGCTCGGACTTGTACTCGACGTACCAGCCCTCCGCCACGTCCCTCAGCCGCTCGAGATCGGGGGCGGCGAGGCTTTCCAGGGAAGTGTCGAAAGGCGAGAACACTTGAGGACTCCTGTGCGATGTCTTTCTCGGACGCGTGGCCCGGAACCTTCGTCGGCTGGATCGTTCGCGGCAGCCGCTAGGCGATGCGGCGGGCGGTCCGGATGCGGTAGCTCCTCCCCTCCCATGAACCGTCGAACTCGTAGACCGCCTCGTCCACGACCGCGACGCCTGGCCCGGGCTCCAGTGGGTTCAGCACGCCGCCCTCGCCTTCGAGGCGCACGTACCACCGGCCCTTTACGTCCAGCACCGTCCCGTTCGCGCCACGCAACTCGCGACGCGCCGGCGGAGGCGGGAGTACGTCGTCGGGTGCGGGCAGCGAACGCGAGACGCGAACTTCCGATCTGGCCGTGGGTCGGCTGCGTGAGGCGTCGATCAGGCGCACGGCCTCACGGTCGACGACCGCCTCCGCCGCTCCGCCGCGCCTACCGAGGATCACCCTGTCGGCCAGGCCGTCCGCAACCGGGTCCCGCAGGGCGTCGATCAGGCGCGCGTCGCTCTTCCTGACTGTTCCGGGCGCCAGGCCTTGGGCGGAGCGGAGCAGCTCGCCGGTCGCAACCAGGAAGCTGCGCGTCACCACCTCCGCGGACGGCGCACCTGGAGCCGCGCCGATCACCGCCAGTTCCATGATGAGGCTGCCGATGTCGACGCGCCTGACGCCCAGCCGCAGGTCGCGACGCCCCTTCCCGCGGGCGTGCCGCTCAAAACCGCGAGCGATCTCCTCCAGCAGTTCGCCGGCGACCGAGGCCGGCACGATCTGCTTGGTCTCAATCGTCACCTCGATCGCGGGGCACTTCGCGTGATCGTGTTGTTCCATGTAGCCTCAATTAGACTGGCGTCCCGCGATGGCAATCAGCGGCGTCGCCGCCGTGCGCCACCGACACGATAGCTGGTATGCCCGGTGACGGCATCCTAGTTCGACTGATCGCCAATGCGACCGTCGATGAAACTAACGAAGACGCGACCCGGCTCCGCCTCGCCGAGGGCGGCCAGGGCCGCGACTGTGTCCGCAGTGCCGATCAGCGCGTCGCGCGCGGCCGAGTGGCGGAATCGCGGTACGTCTGCTCGGACCCAGTTGCGGTCATTCGACCGCCCATTCCCGATGCCCCAAACCCGCCGTTCGTTCATCACCGCAAGATCTTAGCCGAACTGAGGTCGCCTCCAGTCTATTATTGCGGAGATATGACGCGCCGCGATTGCTGCGACTGACAAAAAAGTTGGCGGACTCGGGACCGGCGGGCAGGTAGGGTACGGGGCAAAGGCAACCGCCTAGGGTCGGGCACGTATCGCCGGAATGGAGATTTTAGAGGTTGGGACACTTCAGCGACTTGTCGATCATGATGGATGAGCGTCGCATCCGTCCCGAGGGCGCTGATGGGCGGCGCGTCTGCTCGAACTGCTTCGCCGACCCCCATTTGAAGCAAGAAATCGAAAGGCAGGCGGACAGCCATGCCTGCGACTATTGCGGCGCCAAAGGGGAAGCCGTGCGAGCAGCCCCGCTGGAAGACGTCGCCGAGTATATGCTCATGCAGATCGACACCGAGTATGCGAGTGCCGACCAGTCACTGCCGAACGATCCGGAGACCAAGGACCGGATGTTCCCGGAAGACGAGTTCGACACCGCCGAGTTGCTCGAGAACCACATCGAGCTGGAGCTGCCGAATGACGACGGCGCGCTCATGTCCCACCTCGCCGAGACGCTGCCCGAGCAGGATTGGTGCCTGCTGAATCCCTTGGGCACACCGGAAGGCGAGGCGATCGGCAATAGCTGGGCGGCCTTTAAGCAGGTCATCAAGCACAGGCGTAGGTTTTTCTTTCTAGCACAGCCCGATCGCGCGCTCGAGCGCGACCTCGCGTGGGGCGAGGCAGCCTACGAGATCCCTGAATTGCTTGAGCGGATTGCGAAGTTCGCCAAGACCCATGGCATGTTGACGGCGATGCCGGCGGGGACGGCCTGGATCAGGTGCCAGGAAATGGGCGAAGGTGAAAGCACCTTCGGCCCTCGCCGCATGGGTCCGCCGCCATATGGCTTCGCCACGCTCCCCAACCGCATGAGCCCTGCGGGGGTGCCGATGTTCTACGGGGCCGAAACGCGGGAAACTGCGCTTGCCGAAGTGGCGGAAGAGCCCGGGCGCTTCGCGGCGGGACGGTTCGCGGCGCAACGGGACGTGATTGTGCTCGATGTGCGCGCGGCTCCACCGGTGCCAAGCCTCTTCGACTCCGAGCACGCGCGCGATCGCTCGATCGCCATGTTCATGCATTCCTTCATTGCCGATTTTCAGGCACCCATCGATCGCAAACGCTTGCCGCACGTTGACTACTTACCGACCCAGATCATCACTGAGTATTTCAGGACTATGGTCCTCTTCGACGACGCTCCAATTGAAGGCGTCATCTATGCGAGCACGAAGGACGGTGGGAATGCCGTCGTATTATTCGCCGAGAACGAGGACGTCGTCGACGACGACGCTGAGGCAGATGATCTGCATGATCCTTGGCTGGCCATGACGGCCTACGAGGAGTTGACGTTCGACACGAAGACAGGGGCCATCGCACAGGGCTGATGGCGAATGCGTGGAATCGCATCATCGGCTGGTGGGAGACAGCGTATCTGGAGAATGACGCGCTTCGACCTCGTTTTCTGCGTGAGGCCGCTGCGGCACTGCCACTCAACGATGCTGTAGGGACCGCAACTGTCTACGATGCGCTGGACTGGCGACGCCTGCGACTATGGCAAGATCAGCAGGTGCCCCAGTGGACACCGGCGAACGCACTGACCTAACCGACCCACGATGCGACGCCGTGGCAGCTTTAATTTGCCCTCAAACCGGCCGTTGGTCCAGGTGTTGTCCGGCCGCCAAGGCTGGGCGGGTTGCTGATCAGCGGCTTTTAGGCGTCCAATCGGAAGAACCGGCCGCTTGTTTAGCTGGCCGCCTGTGCGCACATTTGGACGGCTGTCCCGCGAAACCGTTGCTAATTGCGGCCGTAGAGTTCCGACTATCAATCAATGTACCAAGCACGATTGCCACTAGCGTAGCCAAGTCATGGGAACGAGCTTGATCCCGTCTCTCCAGCGCTCAACTGTCGCTTCTCGAAACCATTCTTGGAGTAAATCGACATGGTCAGCCACAATGATCTGCATGCTGGGCGCCATGCTTACACAGTAATCAAGCAGCAATCGATACAGACGGGCGACCGCAAGCTGGTCCTCATCTTCTGCACCAGATATTTCGCCGACGTCCTTTTCCTTTGGATAGTGAGCTTGGGAAGGCTGGTCGAGCATGACGAAGGCTGGCACGGGGCGATCTAGCCTGCGGAACAGCTTATGCAATGCGAGATGCGCGGCGACGTGATAGCCAACCCAGTTTTCGCCACTGCCAATTTGATAGAGGAAAAGCGGTCCGTTGATCGTATCGGCCACTACAGTAAGATTTTTGCGATCAAGGCGAAGGCTGTTTTCGCCATGTTCAAGCTCCAGCCGCCCAGCGTAGTCGGTAATGTCGCGACCGATCAATCCGAGGGCGGTCGTTAGCCGTTCCTCCATGGCCTCTTGGTCCAGGGCGGCCTCGAGCTCTCCAACTTCTGCCCTAACCCGGGCCAACTGCAAGCGGAGGCCCTCACCGTCAGAGAGCGCGCGCGCGTTCTCAAGATAGTAGCCAATGCGGCCAGCAACGCGGGCCTGCTCAGTAAACTGATCCTGCTCAATACGAAGCCGCTCATTGTCGGCAATCCGGGTAGAGATGTCTCCCTGAACAATCGCGAGCTCAACTTCACGGTTTGTCCGCTTCGTTTCCAGCTCGGCGATTTGTCCCTGGAGTCGAGGGTTATCCCGGCGCACGGTGCTCAGCTGACGGTCCAAGCGACCGAGTGACTTTCGAATTTCGTCTACCGCAGGGACCGCTACGGCGAGATGGCTATTGCATAGCGGGCAGGTTTCATGGCCGGCCGCATCGTGGGCGACCAGTTCGATAGAGGCCAGTCTGGCCTGCTGCTCCCGAGCTTCCGTTTCAAATTCTGAGGCCTCCCTCGTCAGGCGTTGGAGATCTTTGATGTCGTCGCGCAGCTCCTGGAGCTCAATCCGAATACGACGGCGTCGTTCTTCCAAGTCGGTGAGATCCGCTGCTGGATCGTCGGTTTTAGCGTACTCCAGGCTCCTGGGCCCCGCAGCCTGCCCCAACAAGACCCGAACACCTTCAAGGGAATCGGCCGACGCATCGAGGTCTAGCAATCCGATGCGCTTCGCCTCCTGAAGGAGATTACGCGCAGTGCCCGAGGCCTCATCGGTCAGGGCTAGCGCGTCCGCGTAGTTTCGCTCAAGGGCCCTCAATCGGCGACGAGCGTCCTCGTACCGTTTCTGCTTGAGGAAGTGATCCTCACCCATGGCGCCAACAAAGTATGGAAGGGTGTCTTTGATGGCTTGGGGGATCCGCTCCTCCCCCTGCCGATGGAAAAGGAGGCGGCGACTGGCGATTTCGTCTTGGTTCTGGAGGCAGAAGAAGATTGCTTGGCTGGCAGATGCGTCCAGCGGGCGACGGGTGGCGCCCGGCTCAGGGATATAGAGGTTTTCCGCCACGCCGAGGATCGCAGACAGCCTTTGGCGAAGTCCATCAGCGGTGGAGTTTTTGACGATAGGAATAGTTGTTTCTGGGAAGTCCTCAACATTCCGTTCGAAGTAAATCTCGTCGCTGGCCTTGCCGGCCGGTCCGGGATTGCGCCTTGCGACGAGAATTCCTTCGCCATCATTGTCGAAGATCACCGCGAACCATGAAACACCACGCCGGATCTCACCCTCAGCAATGGTGCATTCCGAACGACCCCAGCAATAGTCCACGATGTCTAGCAGCGCGGACTTGCCGGTCTTGGATGCGCCGGTGACGATGTTCAGCGCGCCTAGATTGAAGCGGACATCGCGACGTTCGCCGTCATGAGAGTAGATTGCGATCGCTCTGATCTGAAGGGTCACACCCGGACTCCCATAGTTTGCAAGACAGCCGCGGGATCGGCCTGGTTGCCAAACCACCTACCAAGCATTCCGGAAGCCCGTCGCATCTCATCGACCTCATCCGTTGACACCGAAGGTTTGGCACTCAGCTTTAGCGGGCGGTTGCCGTTCCCGACGCCATCGCCGCTGATCTCCACAGCTCCAATTTGAACAAGGAATAACAGCGCCTCCCGGGTCACTGGCCGGAGCCGCAAGGTCCTGTCCGCGAGCGTGCTCACGGTGTCGGCATTGTCTCCAGCCCAAGACGCGAAGGCGGTGTTAGCCCTGCCGGGGAGTGCTTTTCGAGCGCTGGGGTGCAGGACCAGCGGCGCGACTAGAAAAGCGTAGGCCAGGGGCATCGTCCGACCTGCCTGCTTGCGAAACTCATTGGTGGTTCGGGCCAGAAGCTCACCGCAGAATGCGGGATTGAAGTGAGCAGCTTCTTCTTGCGGCCGGTCGCGCCACAGGAGCTCATACCGCGTTTGGCCCGGCATCTCAGGGCTCCCCCACGCAGATGGTGACATAATCTCGATGCCAGCCAATTCGAAGGTCGTTGGCCAGAATGTGGTAGGATCCAACATTCAGGAAGCGGGCCGTGAGCGAGCGAAACGGAAATCTCGCTTCGTTCTCGACCCACTGATATAGGATCTGGCCGCCCTGCTTCAGGGCGGCCTCATCCTCCGCGCTGTCAGCATGGCCATCGCACATAGCCTCGAACCGCGGTTGCCATTCTTCGACCAGCCGCTGCTCAAACTTCTCGACCTCATCGTCAAGCACAACATGCTCGCGCGTCCATTTCGACCGCTGAGCAAACGCTCTGTAGAAATCCCGCTTGGCGAAGCGCATACGGCTACCGCCGAGCCCGATGACCTGAAGCTGCTGCACGAAACGAAATCCGTCGTATCCTGCGTATTCGAGCTCATCGGGTTCAGCATGTTCGAAGTCTGCAACGAGGGAACCCCTCCTGAGCATTTCACGAATGTCGTCGAGCTTGGCCTCAACTAAGCCGATTGCAATGGGTGTAGGCGGGCTCGTCATGAGGGCCCCGCAAACCAACGGCCACCACCATCCCTCCAGCATCTCGCGCGCAGATGCGGCTTTTCCAGGAGGTGCGACAAGACGCAAGGCGTGCTCCAGCTCGCCATCTAGATCGGTAATTAAGGGCTGATTGTCGAGCACTTCCACAGCGCTCAACAGGGCTGACCGCATTGGTTCCGAGAGCGCTAAGAACGCGGCAAACGCCGGCTCCAACGCCTTGTTCCTGGATGTTTGGGCCACCTCAGTCAGCCGTTCATTGGCGGACTTCGGATTACGGTTCGCACCCGGGGCACATGCACCAGCCGGTCGGAGCTGAGATGCGGCGGACCCCACGGGCGCCGATCCAGTCGTTATCAATGCCAATCTCGCCCGAGATGGCAATGACGGATCATCCTTTGCGGCGACCGACCAAACACGTAAAGTTTTCCAGAGATCTTCGCTCGAGTCACTCAGACTGGCCACACGATCGATGTGATGCTTTGTTTGCAGCAGCTCCAATGCGGTGCCCTTCTGAAAGGACACATCATCAAAGCGTTCGATCGATACCTCGACCTCTACACCCGTGTTCACATGCGGAATACATAAGAGCAGCGCGAGCCGAGCTTGGTATAGATAGCCGACTGCGGACGCTCCCGCCGTAAACTGGTTAGCCCCGTTGCTCAATGACACCCCCCATGAATTAAGGTATGCCAATCCTCTGGCCAAATACAAGGCACCGTCGAGCAGCACGGTCGAGCGGATTAACTGCCAACGACCGTGCTACCCGTTTCGGCGGCCTTCATTGGCCCCGCCAAGGCCGTGGGCAAATGCACATACCCAGGCGCGCGGCTGGAGCCCTCCGCGGATAGTTGGTAAGGGTTACGTCCGGCAGGAGAGCGAACGATGGCATTCAAAAGTGCGGCACCAGCCGAAATCGTGCCCACGAGCCCCGAGGAGATTTTGTTAACGCTTCCCCGCCGCACGATCCCCGGTGTGCTCCTGCATCAAGGCGAGATCATGAGGAGCTATGCAAGCCAAGCTGTCTCCGAGCCTGACGTCGCGCTGCAGCTCCCTACGGGCAGCGGAAAGACACTGGTCGGACTGATGATCGCCGAATGGCGGCGCCGCAAGTTCAGGGAACGGGTCGTATACCTTTGCCCGACGAGACAGTTGGTAAATCAAGCCGTGGGCCAAGCGCGGGACCAGTATGGACTGACGGTCAACGGATTCACGGGAGGTAAGCGGGAATATGATCCGCAGGCCAAGGCGGAATATCAAAACGCCGACCGTGTCGCAGTTACGACATACAACTCGCTCTTCAACACCAACCCGTTCTTCTCGAACCCCGACATCGTCATTATTGATGACGCCCACGCGGCCGAAAATTACATCGGCGAGATGTGGACGGTTCGCGTTCAAAGGACCAGACTCCAGCATCGAGTACTCTTCGAGGCGCTCACAGGTGTCCTCAGGCCGCATTTGGACGGCCACGACTTTTCGCGCCTCACTGGCCGGTGGGACAGCAATCCCGAAGACCGACGATGGGTCGACAAGCTACCGACGCCGGTCTTTGCGGAAATCGCCGACGAATTTTCCGCGGTGATCGATGCCCACGCGGACGATCTGGACATACGATGGCCGTGGTCAATGATCCGCAGCCACCTCGCGGCCTGCCACCTTTACATCTCGGCCACCGAACTGCTCGTCCGGCCGCTGCTGTCGCCGACGTGGCAACACGCACCCTATCAGAATGCCAGACAGCGGATCTTCATGTCCGCGACACTTGGCTCTGGTGGCGATCTCGAGCGGTTGACCGGTCGGCGCAGCATCAAGCGGCTGCAGGTGCCTGAGGGCTGGGACCGTCAAGGCATCGGGCGCCGCTTCTTCATCTTCCCCGACAGCTCTCTTGAAGCAGACGACGCTGTGACACTGCGCCACCAGTTGATGCAACGCGCGGGCAGGAGCCTCGTACTGGTGCCGAGTGAACAGCAGGCTGACGAGATCCGCGAGGATGTGAAAACCAATCTCGGTTTTGACACCTTTGGGGCCGATGCCATCGAGGAGTCGAAAGAGCCCTTTGTCGCGATGGCGCAGGCCGTGGCGGTCATCGCGAACCGCTATGATGGCATCGACTTCCCGGGCAACGACTGCCGGCTTTTATTCATAGAGGGTCTTCCGCGGGCGGCTAACCTTCAGGAACGCTTCATCATGCTTCGGATGGGTGCGTCGCAACTCTTCAACGAACGCGTGCAGACCCGAGTGCTGCAGGCCATAGGTCGCTGCACGCGATCTCTACAGGACTACTCCGCTGTGGTGGTGTCGGGTGAGGAGCTTCCCGACTATCTCGCGGATCGACGACGAAGGGTTCACCTCCATCCCGAACTTCAGGCCGAGCTCGAGTTCGGCAGCGAGCAGTCGGCCGGCACAACCATGGCTGACATCATCGAGAACTTCGAGATCTTCCTAGCGAACGACGCGCGCTGGGATGCGGCCAACAACGACATTCTGCGCAAGCGTGCAGTTGCTGTCCAGCTGCCGTTCCCGGCTCTCGGAGAACTGCAGACTATCGTCGGCTCCGAGATCGATTATCAGGCGAGGCTTTGGCAGGGGGACTACGAGGGCGCCGTCGAGGCAGCAGAATCCGCGTTGGGCAATCTCACGGATTCGGATCTGCGGGGGTACCGGGCGCTCTGGCACTACCTCGCTGGATCCGCAGCTTGGTATGGGGAGCGTGCCGGTATCGCTTCGCTAGGCATGAAGGCGCGCAGCCACTTCAGTCTGGCGAAGCGGGCTGCCGTGGATCTGCCGTGGCTCGTAAAATTGGCGCGCTATCAGACGCCTGGCGAGCCATCATCCGGCCGGAGTCCGCGATTGCTTGAACAGATCGAGCGCGTCGAAGGCGTGCTCGAGCGCTTAGGAAATGTGACCGATCGAGAATTCAACAAACGCGAGCGTTAGATCCTGGAGGGTCTCGCCTCACCGGACGCCTTCGAGCAGGCCCAAGTGCGTCTAGGGGAGATGCTCGGCTTCCTTTCGGGTAAACGCGAGGTCGATGCGTCGCCAGATCCCTGGTGGGCAGTCGGTGATCTGTGCTTCGTCTTCGAGGATCATGCGGGCGCGACCAACGACGTACTCGACGCAACAAAGGCGAGGCAGGCCTTCTCGCATCCAAATTGGATCCGCGAACACGTCGTACTGCCTGACTCTGCCACGATCATGCCTGTGCTTGTCTCGCCTGTGACAAAAGCGAAATCTGGCGCCGTGCCGCACCTCCACACCGTGGCCCTCTGGGAAATCGCATCGTTCCGGACTTGGGCCGTTAAGGCATTAAGCGCGCTGCGCGATCTTAGGCGAACGTTCGGACAGGCCGGCGATCTGGTCTGGAGGGCGAACGCTGCCGAACGCTTCGAACAGGAAGGCATGGGCGCTGACGCCATTCATGATTGGCTGAAGAACCGCATGGCGAGCGGAATCCTGCAGGCGGTTCCTTGATCGGCGAGAGCGATCAGGGAGCGGATCCGGGACACCGTGCAGTCCGATTTCCACCAGAAATTAGCTGATTAGGCCCCCTGCCCACAACCTGAACGAACGGATGCTTACCTGCGATTGCCGCCCGAAGCGGTCAGGCTGTAATCCACCAGTTGGAGCCCCCCTTCCCGCAGATGATCGAAAATGGGTTATCGCAGTGCATGGCACGCAACAGTTCGCCGTTCGTCGGGCTTCCTCGGCTCGATGATCGCAGCATCGGGTTAAAGGCGCAGGACTGTGAGCGCGCCTCGCAACATATTAGTCGGGTTGCGCCTGGTTCGAAGCGTCGCAAAGCCATAGCGCAGACGCGACACCGGCGAATGCCCGGAGCGAAGCGCTGTCCTGTGACCTCTGCGCCGCTCAACGCTCCACGACGTCGAGCAGTGATGGAGGGTGTAGGGGTGGCGAACCGTGGGTCAGCCACCGGTTTATCCGGCACGCAACTGTAGCTGTTGCATAGCATTTGCCGTTTTGCACCCCTCGTTCGGTTGAGAATAAAATAGACGACCTTATTAGGATTGGCGCCGTTCTATCGTGTTCCGGCAAACGAAGGTTTGCCTCTTTTAGCTCGTCGGTGCCCTTTTAAGCTCGGAAGGATAGGCGGTCACGAGGCGATGCGTCTCGCAGCCGTGTTCACGGATCCAAATTACTTGAATGCATGGGTTTCGACCATCTGGTGTCGGAATGCGGCACCGAACGATGTGCTTCGTACCGTAGTTGTTGTGGACAGTTTCTTCGATGTAATTTAATTCAGCATGTGCGTGGATGGCATTCGCCAAGAGTTGTGGTTGCCTAGCATGGAATCCATGAGCCATCAAAAACTTTGCTTTCCCACCGCCCTCTGGATGATTGGGGTCAAGCAGATAGCCGGTGATCTTCTGTGGCGGGATGTCACGCTCACCGAGGAGCTTAGTGGACGACGTCAAGGTCTGAGCGCTCCAAGGTTACAACAGCGTGGAAGGGACTGGAGAACTCCACCTCATAGGCGAGCGACTTTTTATAAACGTAGACTACCGTGCCGGTGCTTCCTGCAGGGATGTCTTGCTCACCAGCACGTTTAGGTACCCTCAATCTGACTCGGCTTAAGTCACTGATTCCCCCCGTCTCAGGAGCGCGATCTCGAAGCAGTTCGTACAGTTGGCCAGGGCCCAGCAGGACATCCTTAAGGCCTGCTCGGACCGCGGACGAACCCAGCGCCTGCTGGCTCATTTTCTGGTGGGCGTCGAGCGCCTCAATAACCGCGTTGAGCAGCTCATTATCCAGGGTCGGCGACGCGGCGAACTGCGATTTGCTATTATTCAAGGCCTGTGTGACGAGCTCGTCGGACTCCAGCAGCTTGCCCTTGATGACGTCATTCACATAGACGAGCTGATCACCGTCGGTAAGTTCGCCTTCGAATAGGTGGTTCACGCGCTGAATGATCTCGCGGAGGAGAGCCTTCTGCTTCTCCTGTATCGACCCCGACCCTGCGTCGCCTACTGGCGCGAGTTTCGGGGTCTCTCCGCCCATCTGCATTGGCTGCTTGTGAAGCTTGCTCAGCAAGTGGTGCGTGAGTTGCAGCTGCGACACATCCACCGCCACGCGCTCCCGCCCGAAATCGAGGAGCCGTACGAGGTATTTGAAGAACAGGAAGCGCTTCTCGATATCCGTGTTGCCGTAGTCGAACATCTGGCTGAGGAAGGTGTAAATGCGGATAAAGGTCTGCGCGTCTGTCTTAAAGAGCGCCAGCGTGCCCATCTCGTCGCTTGCCGTCTGCGCAGCCTTGTCGTCCCCAAGCGCCTCAGCGGCCCCCTTGGCCGCCTTGGCTGCAGCGAAGCGCTTCAGCAGGCGATCTGCGACCGGCCCCAGCGCCCCAGCAAGGTCCCCCTGAGTGGACTTCGGGTCCATCGCGACGTTCGCCACGCGATCCACCTCGAAGCTGTCGTACCAGCCGCCGGCATCGAGCTTAGCACGCATGTCGTAAACGAGGTTGGGATCGGTGACGCCTTCGAGTTCGGCCGTCTCATAGTAGGTGCGGAACGCGGACAGCACCTCTTGAGAGCTGTTCACGAAATCGAGGATGTAGGTCGTGTCCTTGCCCGGATGGGCGCGGTTAAGGCGCGACAGCGTCTGCACCGCCTGGACGCCAGCCAGGCGCCGGTCGACATACATGCCGCACAGCAGCGGCTGGTCAAACCCGGTCTGGAACTTGTTGGCCACGAGCAGCAGGTGATACTCGTTGACCTTGAAGGCGTCGCGGATGTCGCGGCCCTTCAGGTTCGGGTTGAGCTCCTTACTCGTCTCGCTCAGCGGCTCAGGCGAAGAGTCGGGGTCGTTCACCTCGCCCGAGAAGGCAACGAGCGTGCCCAGTGGATAGCCCTTGCCCTTGATGTACCGGTCGATGGCTAGCTTCCACCGAACCGCTTCCTTGCGGCTCGCCAGCACCACCATGGCCTTGGCCTTGCCGTCGAGCAGTGGCTGCACATTCTCGCGGAAGTGCTCCACGACGATCTGGACCTTCTGCGCGATGTTGTAGGGGTGCAGGCTTACCCATTGCATGATCCCCTTCGTCGCCGCCGAACGCTCGACCTCGGCGTCCTCCAGTTCCTTGCCGTCATGCGCCAGCCGGAACGCGAGCTTGTACGGCGTGTAGTTCTTGAGCACATTGAGGATGAAGCCCTCCTCGATGGCCTGCCGCATCGAATAGACGTGGAACGGCTCCGGCAGGCCGCCCGGCCGGTTGGGGCGCCCGAATAGCTGCAACGTCTTCGCCTTCGGGGTTGCCGTGAAGGCGACGTAGGTCACGCCGGTGTCGCTCGCCCGCGCCGCCATCTGTGCCGCCAGCAGGTCTTCGGTGTCGATCTCACCGCCGTCCTGGAGCTCCGCAATCTCCTCGGGCGAGAGCACTTCCTTGAGCTTCGCCGCTGCCTCGCCCGTCTGCGAGCTGTGCGCCTCGTCGGCGATCACCGCGAAGCGCTTTCCCTCGGTTGCCGCAAGGTCGCGGACGGCTTGCAACGCATAGGGGAAGGTCTGGATAGTGCAGACGATGATCTTCTTGCCGGCCTTGAGCGCGTCGGCCAGTTGCGCGCTCTTGCTGCCGCTGTCGCTCTTGATCGTCTCGACAACGCCCGTGGTGCGCTGGAAATCGAACAGCGCCTCCTGGAGCTGTCCGTCGATCACCCTCCGGTCGGAAACGACGATAACCGTCGAAAACAGCTTCTCGTCGTTCGCGTCATGGAGCTCGGATAGGAAGTGCGCGGTCCAAGCGATGGAGTTGGTCTTGCCCGATCCCGCCGAGTGCTGGACGAGGTACTTGGCGCCCACCCCTTCTTCGAGGACTGCAGTCTGCAACTTTCGCGTCACGTCGAGCTGGTGATAGCGCGGGAAGATAATCGCCCGAATGGCCTTCTTGTCGTCGCGCTGCGTGACGAGATAGCGCCCGAGCAGTTCAAGCCAGCTGTCACGCTGCCACACCTGTTCCCACAGGTACGACGTGGCATGGCCGAAGGGCAGCGTGGGGTTGCCCCTGCCGCCATGGTCGCCTTGGTTGAACGGCAGGAAGTGCGTGGCCGGCCCCGCGAGCTTGGTCGTCATCATCACTTCGCTGTTCGAAACGGCGAAATGCACCAGCGCCCCCGATGGGAAGCTCAACAACGGCTCGCGTTCGTGCCCCTTTTGCTGCGGCAGCCGGTCGAACTTGTACTGGTCGACCGCGTCCTCCACCGATTGGGTGAAGTCGGTCTTCAGTTCCACGGTGGCGACGGGGAGGCCGTTGAGGAACAGCACCAGATCGATGCAGTTCTCGTTGGCGAGGCTGTAGCGGACCTGCCGCACCACCCGCAGCCGATTGGCGCTGTAGCGGGCGACGATGTCCGGGTTCATGCCCATCGCCGGCTTGAACTGGGCGAGCAGGATCGTGCCGCGCACGCCGATGGTGTCGACGCCGTTGCGCAGCACGTCGAGCGTCCCCCGGTCGTCCAGCGACTTGCGCACGCGGTCGAGCAGCAGCGCCTCCGCCGAGGCGCCGTGCAGCTTGGTCAGGCTCTCCCAAGCCTTTGGCTGGGTCTCCTGTATCCAGGCGAGCAGATCGGCCGAAAACATCGCGCGCTTGCGGTCATAGGCCTGCGCATCGCCCGCCTCATATAGCCAGCCTTTGGAATCGAGGATGGTGCAGACCTCGCTTTCGAAGCTGATCTCCTCGTGCAGGCGGCTCATTCGTGGGTACCCTTCGATGTTTGGAGCCGGCTCTGCTCCCAATCGCGATAGGTGAATCCGCCTGGATCTGTCTTCCACTCCACTTGCCCATTGGCCGGGCGTCCGTTCACCGCCGCTGCCGCAGCACTGGGGCTTCGGAAAGCGTAGTCCTCTGTGAAGCGACAATGAGCGCCCTCTGGTGCGAGCACGCCGCTGCGGATCAACTCGGCATGGAGATTGGCATAATTGTGAGACGCTGGCCCAGCCCAGTTGCCGCGCGCGATTGAGCCCGCCTCGACGATGAACTCACCATCACGGAGGACTGCCGAAGCGCGCAGGCCGTGCTTGCGGGTTTCCAAGACGAAGCGGGGGCTGGGAGAGAATGCATCGGCAATCGTGCTCGTTGGAAGCAAAACCTCGGGCGTCGAGGGTTTCGTTGTGGGGCGGGTGCGTCGAATGAACATGTCGACTCGGACAGCCGGCAGGACAATGAAAAGGTTCTCCAGGAACGCTTCCATCTTTGCCACGTCCGCTTCGCTCAGCGCGGCCAGGGTGGGGTTCGTGCCGTTATCCAGCGGTACGCGACCGATGGAGCGGGCTTCGGCGATCAGCCGCGCTTCCAAATAGCGGACATGGGCCTTGTTAAGCTTGTTGGCGGCTGCGGTGATCAGGACCGCGCTCGTCCACCACTCCTTGCGAACGTCGTGGCTGCGGATGCGGGCGGAAATGTCCTCGCCCTCGCCGACATAGGCGCGCGGTTCGCCATCCTGCTCACCGATCAGCAGGTAGACGCCCGCATAGCTCGCTTCCAGTCGCGCCAGCGCTTCGGCGATTTGGGTACGCGGCGCCATCAGGACGTGGCCGGTCCAGTTGAACAGCTCAGCCGTCAGCATCCCGTCCGGCCGACCATCGATGTAGTAGAGTTCAAGAGAACGCCCGACGGTACGGGTCATGCTGCCTCTGCTTGTTGCACGTCAACATATCTCACGTCGATCTTGCCCGTAACTGCCGCCCTAATAAATGCTGAGCGTCGTTCATTCAGCAGAGCCGTTGCAGCGTCAGCAGCTGCATGCAGTTGACGGATAGCATCAAGCTGCGGGGCAGTGGCTGCAACGATTTGGCTCTGCTCGTCAATCGGAGGAAAAACACCAATCACTCGTAACAAATTTTGAATAGACAAGCGAGGAAGACCTGCACCCTTCACGTAGCTGGCGACCTGCTGTTGAACTGCATCAGATTTGCACAGGAGGTCCAGGAATTCGGCATTCAAGATTTCAGGACTGGGTCGAATGATAATTAGCGATGATGCAACAACAAAATCTGGCGCATCGCGAACAACAGTCGTCCTTCCCACCGTCCCATCCTTACTGAACAAAACGTCACCAAACTCCGGATTACAGCCAGTCTTCACCAAATAGTCGAAGCTTTGTGGCGTCGTCCGCAGGCATCCTTCGAAATCGATTCCTTGGTCCGATACATCTCGCGTCGAAACGAAACAGTGAATGCCTCCTTCCGTTTCTGGCGAGATATGTGCACCGTCTGTGACTTTCATGCTGTAGCGCTTGAGGGCAGTGACTACCCAATGTGCCGGCACTTCACCCAGCCATTCCACGCCGGAGTCTTTCATGGGTGCCGTCGGATCGAGCCCCTTAGTTACCGCATGCGAGATGGCGGCCTGTCGCTTCTTTTGAAGCAGCCCAATGAGCCGTCTCTGCTCATCCACTAGCGCATCGATCTTGCTCGTCTCCCGGTCGACGAAAGCGAGGATCGCGTTCCTTTCCTCCTGTGGCGGCAGCGCAACTCGGATGTCCTTGAACTGGTCCCAATACAGTCGGAGCCGAAAGTCGGTGACACCGCGCGAGTGGCGCCGCATTTCCTCGACGGCACCGGGCGTCCGCAGCAACAGCTCAATGTATTTTGACGGGACCTCAGTGCGCGGCCGTGCGACCACATACGCAGGGCTGACCATGCCTTCGACCTGCACTGTACCGAAGCCGCCCTGCCATGCACGCATCATGTTGTAGGTGAGATCGTTGGGGGACACCCGCTTGTACTTCGAGCGGTCCTCACTGCGGACGATCTTGCGTTCGTTGTCCTCGGGGGCGGCTTCCTCATCCGACACGCCCGAATGGATCGATACGCTGAGCACGGGAAGTTCGGGGGATCCAGCCTCCGAAACTTCGCGATAGAGATTGCCGAGCCTCTCGACCCTCCAATGACGTGGCACGGCTCCCAGCCACTCGACGCCGCTATCCTGATAGCTTGGGTAAGGCGGAAAACTCACGCTGCGAGTTCCTCGATCATCGCCTTAATCCGGTCGGTAACATCCTTGAGGTCCGCGTCGATCTCTTCCAGCGGCCGGGGCGCCTCGAACACGTAGAACTGCCGATTGAACGGCACCTCGAAGCCGACCTTGGTCTTGCTCTCGTCGATCCACGCATCCGGCGCGTGCGGCAGCACCTCACGCTTGAAATAGGCGTCGACGTCCTCAGCCAGCGGCACATTCTCGGTATCGCGCAGCGCGCTGTCCGCCTGCTGCTTGCCCTTGTTCTTGCCACGTTCGCCCAGGACGATCTTGCCTGCCGCGTCCCGCAACGTCCGCTCTACGGTGATGGTGCGATAACCGAAGGCGCTGTTGGGGAAGAGGCGGGAGAGCGGCGCGCGCTTCACCTTGCCGCCCTGCGGTGCCTCCGGGGCCTTCTCGCCGGCCCAGACGATCTCGCGCGCCACTTCCTTGCCAGCGGCGTCGAGCACGGTCGCAATCTCCGCCGCTTCCGCGCGGCCGAACAGCTGGGTGATCTGCCGGATATGCGCCTCTCCCAGTTCCTTGCGCTTCGAGCCGAGCGACTTGCGCATCTTGCGCCAGAAGCCCGAGCCATCGATCAACTGCACCTGCCCCTTGCGGCCGGCCGGCTTCCGGTTCGAGACGATCCAGATATAGGTCGCGATGCCGGTATTGAAGAACATGTCGGTCGGCAGCGCGATGATGGCTTCGACCAGGTCGTTCTCCAACATGTAGCGCCGGATCTCGCTCTCGCCGCTGCCGGCGCCGCCAGTGAACAGTGGGGAGCCGTTGAGGACAATGCCGAAACGGCAGCCGCCCTCGGTCGCTGGCCGCATCTTCGCCAGCATGTGGAGCAGGAACAGCATCGAGCCGTCCGAGACGCGGGGCAGGCCGGGGCCGAAGCGCCCGTTGAAGCCCTGCTGCTCATGCTCGCGGCGGACTTCCTTCTCGACCTTCTTCCATTCGACGCCGAACGGCGGGTTGGCCAGCATATAGTCGAAGGTCTGGCCGGGGTGGCCATCCTCGGACAGCGTGTTGCCGAAGGCGATGTTGGACACGTTCTGCCCCTTGATGAGCATGTCCGCCTTGCAGATCGCGTAGGACTCCGGGTTAAGCTCCTGCCCCGAGATGGTCAGGCGCGCGCCGGGGTTGAGCTCCGCCAGATGCTCCTCGGCAACCGAGAGCATCCCGCCGGTGCCTGCGGTGGGATCGTAGATCGTCCGCACCACGCCGGGCTTGGAGAGCGCCGCGTCGTCCTCGACGAAGATCAGGTTGACCATCAGGTTGATCACCTCACGCGGGGTGAAGTGGTCGCCTGCGGTTTCGTTCGAGGCCTCGGCAAACTTGCGGATCAGCTCCTCGAACACCAGGCCCATCTGGCTGTTCGCCACCTTGTCCGGGTGCAGGTCGATCCCGGCGAACTTCTCGGTCACCAGGAACAGCAGCTTGGCGCGGGCGAGCTTGTCGATCTGGTTGTGGAACTCGAACTTCTCGAAAATGTCCCGCACCTCCTCCGAGAAGCCCTGGACGTACGACGTCAGGTTCGCGGCGATATTGTCCGGGTCTCCCAGCAGCTTCTGGAGGTCCATCGGCGAGGTGTTGAAGAAGTGTGTGCCGGACTTACGTCGTAAAAAGTGCTCCGGGTCGAATCCAGCCTTCAACCGCTTCTCAAGTTCGGCCAGCACGTCCGCCTTGGTGGGCTCCAGGACGCAGTCGAGCCGCCGTAAGACCGTAAAGGGCAGGATCACCGAGCCGTAGTCGGCCGGCTTGTAATCGCCGCGCAGAAGGTCGGCCACAGACCAGATGAAAGCCGACAGCGCCTGATGGTTCAACAAACGTTCCTTCAAATTCCCAGGATCTCTATCACCGGCACGTTGCCGCCTGGCAACCCTGACCCGGCGCAAGTGCACGATAGCGAAAGCGGCCTTTTAGCTTACCGCCTCTCAACCAAAGCAAACGGCTATTCATGAAGATTTTTCGGCCGATCGCGCCAAGCCTTCTTCACCAGGCAATGCAGATCAGGCCCGCACCCTGCCGTCGAACGAACGGCTACTCATCGTCGATCGCCGCCTGATAGTGAACCGGCCGTTTCCCACCATTCGCATGCTCCAGCGGCCCCTGCCCCCCCTCACCTGAACGAACGGCGACTTACTTCGCCGGATCCCCCGAAAGAGGACAGGCCGCTGCCCACCACATTACCCATTCGACGGGTAAAGATAGGTAAGCGCTAACCCGCGCGCCGCTCTGGGCTACAGGAAATCCCAGCAACACAAAACCTAGTCGCAGCGGCCAGTGGGGCTGAGGGTGGGGAGGCGCGACAGCAAACCACAGAACCCTCTGTTAAATAGACGGTTTTCTAGGACAGCTGGCGGAGACGGAGGGATTCGAACCCTCGGAACGAGTAAACCCCGCTCGGCGGTTTAGCAAACCGCTGGTTTCAGCCACTCACCCACGTCTCCGGGTCGGCAAGCGGCGGCTATAGCCAGTGTCCTGCGGCGGATCAACAGGTCGTACGCGAATGGGCATGATTCATCGAAAATCGCCCGATGTTCATTGCGGGGACAGCCATATTGCGCCTTAGATACCGCAACACAGACCGGATGCCCCGGGGGAGCGCGCGATGACGATGTTGGCCAAGATGATGCGTGCGGCGATGGTTGGGCTGGCGGTGCTGCCGGTCGCCCTGCCGACGGCCGGCATCGCCGCGCAGATCCGCACGGTCGATCCGTCCGCCCCGTCCGTCGCCGGATCGCGCGGTACGCCGCGGACGACAGCGCCCGCCCCGCGCGCCGAAGTCGCGGATTACGGCAGCGAAACCGTCCCCACGTCCGACTCCGCGCAGGTCGAGGATACCGTCCCGCTCCGCACCACCACCACGAGCGGGGACACCAGCGGGTCGGGCCGACCGCAGGGCCCGGTCGACGCCGCGATCGCCGGCGAGGCATCCAAGACCGACCCGACCAGCGTGTACCAGGACGACGACATCCTGGGTGCAGCCGAGGGCGTGTTCGGCCGCGGTGCAGAGGGCCTCGCCAAGGCGATCGAGAGCGTGCTGCGCAAGCAGGGCCGCCCCAACGCCTATATCGCCGGGCGCGAGGTCGGCGGCGCGTTCGTCGTCGGGCTGCGTTACGGATCGGGCACGATGCACCACAAGATCGAGGGCGATCGCCCGGTCTACTGGACGGGGCCGTCGCTCGGCATCGACTTCGGCGGTAGCGGCGCCAAGACCTTCGTGCTGGTCTACAACCTCTACGACAGCCAGGAACTCTACAAGCGCTTCCCCGCGGTGGAGGGCCAGGCCTATCTCGTCGGCGGGTTCAACATCAGCTACCTGCGCCGCGGCGACGTCGTGCTGATCCCGATCCGGCTGGGCGTCGGCTGGCGGCTGGGCGCGAACGTCGGCTACATGAAGTTCAGCGAGAAGGCGAAGGTCCTGCCGTTCTGAGGCTTGCCGCCCGACGGCGCGGGTCGGCGTAGCGTCCCGTTAATCGTCATCCTCGCGTAGGCCGGGATGACGATTGGGTCTGCACCGACCTACCGAGCAACTGTTCGTCGCGCGGTAGGCCGCGAAACAAGCCTCACCCCTGCGGCGCGATCGTCCCTTCGAACCGGATCGGCCGGCCCGTCGCGCGCTCCGCCAGCTGCCCGTCCCACATCACGCGCTCGCCGCGGACGATCGTGCCGACCGGCTTGCCCGTCAGTTCCATGCCCGTGTAGGGCGACCAGCCGCAACGCGACGCCAGCCAGTCCTCGGTCACGGTCCAGCGCGCCTGCGGGTCGACGATCGAGAAGTCCGCGTCGTAACCGACCGCGATCCGCCCCTTGCCGACGATGCCGAAGATCCGCTGCGGCCCGGCACTGGTCAGCTCGACCAGCCGCTGCATCGTCAGGCGGCCCGCCGCGACATGGTCCAGCATCAGCGGCAGCAGAGTCTGCACGCCCGGCATGCCGGACGGCGACTGCGGATAGGGCAGCGCCTTTTCGGCCAGCGTATGCGGCGCATGGTCAGAACCAAGCACGTCGACCACGCCCTGCTCCAGCCAGTGCCACAACCCGTCGCGGTGCGCACCCGAGCGGATCGGCGGGTTCATCTGCGCGAAGGTGCCAAGCCGCGGATAGGCCTCCTCCCCCGCCAGCGTCAGGTGCTGCGGCGTCGTCTCGCACGTCACCAGATCCTTGTGCGCGCTCAGATATTCCAGTTCCGCGGGCGTCGTGATGTGCAGCACGTGGATCCGCCGCCCAGCCGCACGGGCCAGCGCCACGATCCGCTTCACCGCGATCATCGCGCTCTCGTCGTCGCGCCAGACCGGGTGCGACGCGGGATCGCCGGGCACCCGCTCGTCGAGCCGCGCCTGCATCCGCGCCTCGTCCTCCGCATGGATCGCGACGCGGCGCTTGCCCGACGCCAGCACCGCCGCCAGCCGCGCATCCTCCGACACCAGCAGGTCGCCGGTCGATGCGCCCATGAAGATCTTGACCCCCGCCGTGCCGGGCATCCGCTCCAGCTCGGCCAGTTCCGCCGCATTCGCGTTGGTCGCGCCGACGTAGAACGCATGGTCGCACCACATCCGGTCGCGCGCCAGGTCGAGCTTCTGCTGGATCGCGGCCGCGCTGTCGGTGTTCGGCTTCGTGTTCGGCATCTCGAACACCGCGGTTACGCCGCCCAGCACGGCCGCGCGGCTGCCGCTTTCGAGATCCTCCTTCGCGACGAGGCCGGGTTCGCGGAAATGGACCTGGCTGTCGATCACGCCAGGCAGGATGGTCAGGCCGGTGCAGTCGATCACCGTGCCCGCGTCGCCGTCGACGCCAATTGCCGCGATCCGGCCGTCCTGCACCGCGACGCTCGTCTCGGCCGGGCCGCCGGGCGTCCAGACCGTGCCGCCGCGCAGGATCATGTCGTAATGGGCCATGGTGTGGTCTCCTCGGGCGGTGCGCGATGCGGGTTACAAATGCCGTGCTCGCGCCTTACCTGTTCGGGATGGATCCTACCACCTTGTCCGACCGCGCCGTTATCCACCTGTCCGGTACCGACGTCCGCGGGTTCCTCCAGGGGCTTGTGACGGGCGACGTCATGGGACCGCTGCCGGTCTGGGTCGGCCTGCTGACCCCGCAGGGCAAGGCGCTGTTCGATTTCATGGTCTGGGCGGACGGCGACGACCTGCTGCTCGATGTCGAGGCGGACCAAGCCGACGCGCTAGTCCGGCGGTTGTCGCTCTACCGCCTGCGCCGGCCGATCACGATTGGGCGGGACGAAGGGCTGGCCGTGCATTGGGCTCTGGATGGGGATGCGGGCGTGCCCGATCCGCGGTTGGCTGCGCTCGGCCACCGCTGGATCGCGCCGCCGACGGCACCCGCGACAGGCTGGCTGGCGCACCGCCTGTCGCTCGGCGTGACGGAGGGAATCGCAGAACTCGGCAGCGACCGGACGCTCTGGCTGGAGGCCAATGCCCGCGAGCTGAACGGGGTAAGCTTCGTCAAGGGCTGCTATGTTGGGCAGGAGAATACCGCCCGGATGCATCACCGAAGCAAGGTGAACCGGCGACTGCTGGTGGAACGGCGCGACGCGAAGCCGGCGGATGCTCGGGCTTGGTATCCAGAGCTTGGTTTGGCCGTGATGCACCGGCGGGTCGAGGGGTTGCCGGAGGGGGCGTTGCCGGAGTGGGTATTGGCGGAAGAGTAATATCTCTTCGCTGGTCGGCATCACCGTTGTTCGAGGCGCAAGCGGCTTGAGGCGGGCTTCGGTCTACCCAAAACCCCTCTCCTCGAAGGGGAGAGGGAGCCTGCTGCGCCGGTGACGCGCTCGTTCTTTCATGACGAACAGAAAGTCCTCTCCCCCTTGGGGAGAGGGTTGGGAGAGGGGGAGTGGCTTGGCCGAACCGATCCCCGGCGAAACGCCGAGGTCATCAACCGCATCACACGCCTTTCGTCTGGATCCCATCAGAAGACGAAGACGCGGACGGCTTACGGGCACCCGTCCAAATAAGACCGACTAGTCGGAGGTCGAGCGGCCGCGCGCAGCCTGAAGTAATGCCGGGCAGAGGACGCTATGTTTTTCTAACAAGAAACCCGTTGGTTCGAGCCTGTCGAGAATCTCGTGCGGAGTTCTCGAAAGGCTCGAACCAAACGGGCAGCGGTCCGGTCAATCGTAAGGAGTTAAATGGAAGCTCCGGACTTCAAGTCAGCGGGCCGCAGGCCCACCGCCTCAAATCAATCCTTCATCCCGATCGCGGTCCCCAACGGCACGATCTTCTTGTCCGCTTCCTTCTTCGGTTTGCGGACTTCCTTGTTGCTCTTCTTCTGACCCTTGGCCATTTCGATGTTCCTTGGTTCAGCGCTGGCGGAGTGCGCTGGCGGCGGCGGCGCGCTTGGCGGCTTCGACGCGGGCGGGGACGCGCTCGGCGGCGCGCGCTTCGGCTTCGCCGACATTGGCGACGAGCTTGCGATAGATGCTGTAGGCGCGGCGATGGAAGGCGCGGTCGCGCTCGCTGGTCGCGGCTTCGGCAGCGGCCAGGCTCTCGGCGGCTTTCGCGCTATAATCTTCGACGGTGCTCATGGCGCTGCTCCTGATTCAAGCGGGAGCACGAACCGTCTCTCAGTCGCCGGATGCTTGCTTTGACACTGCGACGATAGCCGGAGCGTAGCGCATGACGTCCCGGCTGGCGAGGGGGTAGTTGTTACGGACTATGAGCGGATTTGTTCCGTCGCTGAGAAACACTCCCAAGCCTGCGGGCATGAGGCACCCTGCCCCACGCCCGCCGCCGTCTGTTCTTAAGCCGCCAGCTTCCGCAGCACATACTGCAGGATGCCGCCGTTCAGGAAATACTCGAGCTCGTTGACCGTATCGATCCGGCAACGCGCCTCGAACGTCGAGGTGCGGCCGTCCGCATGCCCGACCGTCACGGTCACCTGCTGACGCGGGCGCAGGCCGGCGACGTTCTCGACCGAGAAGGTCTCCGTCCCGTCGAAGCCGAGCGTCTCGCGGCTCTCGCCGACCGCGAACTGCAGCGGAAGGATGCCCATGCCGACCAGGTTCGACCGATGGATCCGCTCGAAGCTCTCGGCAATGACCATCCGCACGCCAAGCAGCATCGTGCCCTTCGCCGCCCAGTCGCGCGACGAACCGGTGCCATACTCCTTGCCGGCCAGCACGACCAACGGCGTGCCGTCTTCCTTGTAACGCATCGCGGCGTCGTAGATCGCCATCGTCTCGCCGGTCGGGATGTAGCGCGTGACACCGCCCTCGATCCCCGGCGTCATCTGGTTCTTGATGCGGATGTTGGCGAACGTGCCGCGCATCATGACCTGGTGGTTGCCGCGCCGCGCGCCGTAGCTGTTGAAGTCGCCGCGGCTGACCTGATGCTCCGACAGATACTTGCCGGCGGGGCTGTCCGCCTTGATTGATCCGGCCGGGCTGATGTGGTCGGTCGTGATGCTGTCGGCGAAGATCGCCAGCGGACGCGCCTCGACGATGTCGGCGACCGGTGCCGGCGTCATCGACAGGCCTTCGAAATAAGGCGGGTTCTGGACATAGGTCGAGCCGGCGGCCCAGCTGTAGGTGTCCGACCCTTCGACCGCGATCCCCTGCCAATGGCGGTCGCCCAGGAACACGTTGGCATAGCGCGAACGGTACATGCCGCTGTCGATGTGCGACGTCACCATGTCGGTGATTTCCTGGTTGGTCGGCCACACGTCGCGCAGGTACACGTCCTGCCCGTCGCGACCCTGGCCGAGCGGCGTCGTGGTGATGTCCTCGCGGACCGTGCCCTTCAGCGCGTAGGCGACAACCAGCGGCGGCGATGCCAGGAAGTTGGCGCGCACGTCGGGCGACACGCGCCCTTCGAAGTTGCGGTTGCCCGACAGCACGGACGCCGCGACCAGATCATTGTCGTGGATCGCCTTCGACACCGGCGCCGGCAACGGCCCCGAATTGCCGATGCAGGTGGTGCAGCCATAGCCGACCAGGTTGAACCCGAGCGCGTCGAGATCGGCGCTGAGCCCAGCCTTGTCGAGATAGTCGGTGACGACCTGGGAACCGGGGGCGAGCGAGGTCTTGACCCACGGCTTCGGCATCAGGCCGAGCGCGTTCGCCTTGCGCGCGACCAGACCGGCCGCGATCAGGACGTTCGGGTTCGACGTGTTGGTGCAGCTGGTGATCGCCGCAATCACGACGTCGCCGTGGCCCAGGTCATGCGCGGCGCGGTCACCATCTGCATCGACGGGGACGCGGACGTCGCTGTCACCCGACTTCTTGTAGCCGTTGAGCAGTTCGCCGTTAAAATTCTCGTCCACCGCATCGAGCAGCACGCGGTCCTGCGGACGCTTCGGCCCCGCCAGCGACGGCAGCACGCCGGACATGTCGAGTTCCAGCGTGTCGGTGAAGATCGGATCGGGCGCCGCCGCATCGCGCCAGAAACCCTGCGCCTTGGCATAGGCCTCGACCAGCGCGATCTGGTCGTCCTCGCGGCCCGTCAGGCGGAGATAGGTGAGCGTCGCATCGTCGACCGGGAAGAAGCCGCAGGTGGCGCCATATTCCGGCGCCATGTTGGCGATCGTCGCACGATCGGCGAGGCTGAGCGCATCGAGCCCCTCGCCGTAGAATTCGACGAAGCGGCCGACCACGCCCTTGGCGCGCAGCATCTGCGTCACGGTCAGCACCAGGTCGGTCGCGGTGATGCCCTCGGCCAGCGTGCCGGTCAGCTTGAACCCGACGACTTCGGGGATCAGCATCGACACCGGCTGCCCCAGCATCGCGGCCTCCGCCTCGATCCCGCCGACGCCCCAGCCGAGCACGCCCAGGCCGTTGACCATCGTCGTGTGGCTGTCCGTGCCGACCAGCGTGTCGGGATAGGCGACGGTCTCGCCATTCGCGTCGACCGAGGTCCAGACGGTCTGCGCGAGGTTCTCCAGGTTCACCTGGTGGCAGATGCCGGTACCGGGCGGCACGACCTTGAAATTGTCGAGCGCCATCGAACCCCAGCGGAGGAATTCATAACGCTCGATGTTGCGCTGATATTCCAGCTCGACATTCTGCTCGGCGGCCTTGGGTGTGCCGAATTCGTCGACCATGACCGAGTGATCGATCACAAGGTGGACGGGCACCTGCGGGTTGATCTTCTGCGCGTCGCCGCCCAGCGCGTTCATCGCATCGCGCATCGCGGCCAGATCGACGACGCAGGGGACGCCCGTGAAATCCTGCATCAGCACGCGCGCCGGGCGATACTGGATCTCGCGCTCCGACGTCTTGTTGGTCAGCCACTGGACCATCGCCTTCAGGTCGTCGATCGTGACGGTCTTGCCGTCCTCGAACCGCAGCAGGTTTTCCAGCAGGACCTTCATCGAGAATGGCAGGCGCGACACGTCGCCCAGTTTCTCCGCCGCCTTCGGGATCGAATAATAGGAGACGGTCTTGCCGCCGACCTCCAGCGTGGTGCGCGTGCCGAGCGTGTCCTGGCCGATGGCGGTCATGCAAGTATCCTTGATCTGCGACGTTTGAGGGGGCGCATAGCAAGGGGGGGGCGTTTGGGGAAGGGCGCGGGGCGCACTGGGTCAATGCGTCTTCCTCGCCACCCGCTCCGCGTACCGCCCCCGCCGCGGACAAAAGCGGAACCGATATCGCAACCGATCGCTCAATCGTAGTTCAGCGGCGGTTCAACGCGGATGTGCGAAGAAGTGCCCATCACACAGATAGAAGACGAACGGAGCGGACATGGTTTTTTCCATAAAGACATTTGCGGCCGGCGCGTTGATGGTCGCCTCGCTTGCCCTCGGCGGCTGCGCCTATGACGATTATGGCTATGGCGGTATCAACGCAGGCTACGGCGTCGCGGGTGGTTATGGCGGCTACGGCGGCGGATACGGTGGGTTCAACGACGGCTATTACGGCGGACCGGGATATGGTCTGGCCGGCGGCTACGGCTCGGGCTGGTATAACAACTACTATTATCCGGGCAACGGCTACTACGTTTATGACCGCGGCGGACGTCGTTCGCGTTGGAACAGCGGTCAGCAGCGTTACTGGCAGCAGCAGCGCCAGGCCTATCGCGGCGATCGTCGCGATGACCGCCAGGACTTCCGCCAGGAACGGCGCGAAGATCGCCGCGGGCTGCGCAACGGTACCGTGACGCAGGACCAGTTCCGCCAGGATCGCCGCGGCGATCGGCAGGACTTCCGTCAGGAACGCCGCCAGGACCGCCAGCAGTTCCGCCAGAACAACGGCGGCGCCCGCCCTCCCCGCGCCGACGGGGGCGGTCGCCCACCGCGCAACTTCAGCAACGGTGGCGGCGGCGGTCGCCGCGACGGCATCGTGGGCCGCATCCAGAACCGCGTCCAGCGGCAGCGTTGACCATGACGGCGGGGAGTGTCGCTCCCCGCCACTGGATGTCGCGGTACGCTGACAGGGTGCCGCGTCGGTACGGACATCGGGTAGCGCGGCGGAATGATATCCTGCCGCGCTTACCACTTCCCGAACCAACTCGGAGAACCGCAAATCCCGTTCGGTTCGAGCCTGTCGAGAACGTTGCGCAACGTCAGCGACAAGCTCTCACCAAACCTAGTCGCAGCCGATCATCCGAACGCCATGATGCTGTTACTCAACCCGTCCATCCCGAGCGAAGTCGAGGGACCCGTCGAACGCAGCCGAGACGCCAACAGCGCCCCTTAGGTGGACAGTGTGGAACGCGCTCCGGCTCTACTCACCATCCTGCCATCCTGCCATCCTGCCATCCTGCCATCCTGCCATCCTGCCACGGCTTGGGCCTGTTTCAAGGCCGCACCCGTACCGGCGGCAAAGCGTTGCAGATATCCAGCCCGGCCGCAGGACGCTCGTAGAAATCGTCCTTCCGGTTCGCCTTCACCCGGATCCAGTCCGCAAACGTCGGCGACCGGCTGTCCATCACCTGCCAGACCTGCCGTTCCCCCGTCGGCAGCTCGCTCATCAACCGCACCCGGACGATGCCCGTGCGCTGCGCCGGATCGGTGTAGAACCCCAGATCCCCCGTCCCGCGCGGCAGGGCGGCCATAACCTCCATCCCAGACAACACGCGTCCGACCACCGCGATGTTACGATCGAGCTGCCGCGGCGAATGACCGACCGCGACGTACAACTCCGCCCCCGTCCCCGTATCCGGCGCCGGGTTCCGCCCCACCCCGACCATGCCGTAGCAATGCGGCAACCACGCCCGCCCGGCGTCCTCCGCCACCGCCCAGCCGCCGACATGCCCCACCGCCGCGGCATAGCTGTCGCGGTACGGCATCGCCCGGAACGCCAGACCCGCCGCCGGACGGTCATAGTCACGAACCGGCGCCTTGATCCCGGGCGGCAGCGGCTTCGCCTCCGTCGCGTCGCCCCACTGCGTGACATAATTGTCCTGCACCCGGTTGATGCTCGTCCCGTCCCACCAGTGCGCGCGGGCTAGCGCGACGATGTTGGCAACATGCGGCCCCGCGAAATCCGGCGACAACGCGATCGTCACCCGCCGCCCGCCGGTCAGTTCCATCACCAGCACGCGGTCCGCTGGCACGTCCACCCACGCCGACGCCGGCGCGCCCGCCACCACACTCCCCGGCGTCACGGGCTTCGCGGCATCCGAAGCGGCCGGGGCGGCCACAACCGGCGACTGCATCGCCAACATGAAGAGCAAGGGCAGGATCATCTCTGAAGCATGCCATGTCAATGGCGCTTGCGGAAGCGCACATCACCCGATAGGGCGCGCTTTCCAGGACGCGGAGCGGTGGCCGAGTGGTCGATGGCGCACGCCTGGAAAGTGTGTAAGGGTTAATAGCCCTTCGAGGGTTCGAATCCCTCCCGCTCCGCCAATATACCATATCCAGCGATGTATGCCCGTCTACAGGGCCTTGATTTAAGCCACTTTTCTGCTGTTTCTGACGCCTGCGGTATCGACAGTCGTCTACCGGCGTCTACTCACTTCCATGGATAATCCATGGTATCAAAACGCCAATCCATGGTATGTGGGTTGCGTGCTGAACGATGCTAAGATCAAGGCCGCGAAGCCCAGGGAGAAACCCTACAAGCTGACCGACTCCAACCAGCTTTATCTCCACGTTACTCCGACCGGCGGACGCCACTGGCGGATGAACTACACCTACGGCGTGGGTGCGTCAGGCAAGCCGGCCCAGAAGACCCTGACGTTCGGCCCCTACCCTGCTCTCACACTCGTCGAGGCGCGGAAACGCCGTGATGTTGCGAAGGATCTCTTGCGTGATGGCCGCGACCCTGCGGTCGAGCGACGGATCGCAGCGAAGGCTCGGACTTTATCCGACGGCAACACGTTCGAGCGCATCGCGCGGCAATGGTATGAAGCGAATGTGCCGCGCTGGTCGACGCACCACGCCAGCGACGTGATCACCAGTCTGGCACGCGACGTCTTCCCCCAGCTGGGCAACCTGCCGCTGTCAGTCATCACGGCGTCGAAGGTACTGGAGGTGCTGAAGAAGATCGAGGACCGGGACGCCGTCGAGACCGCCAAGCGACTGCGCCAACGCATGTCCGCCGTGTTCGTCTACGCGATCGCGTCCGGCATCGCTGAGAACGACCCGGCCGCGATTGTACGCGGCGCGCTGAAGCCGATCGTCCTTAGAGGCCGGCAACCTGCAATTACCGACCTGACCGGCGTCCGGCAGGTGTTGATCGATGCCGAGGCAGAGCGGTCGCGCACTGTCACGAAGTTCGCGTTGCGCTTTCTTGCCCTTACGGCTGTTCGCCCCGGGGAGCTACGAGGCGCGGCCTGGGACGAGATGGAGGATCTGGAACCGCGGTTCGCGGTCAAGGCCGGCGAGCGCGTGCAGATCAACGCTCCGCTCTGGCGCATCCCCGGCGCGCGCATGAAGGGCGAGAAGGCACGCAAGGCCGAGACCGGCGGTGACCATCTCGTCCCGCTGTCCCACCAGGCAGTCGAGGTGCTGGACGTCCTGCGCCGCCTGACCGGAACCGGTCCGCTCTGCTTTCCGAACGAAAGGCATGTGCGCAAACCGATGTCGGAGAACGCCATCGGCTACCTGCTGAACCGTGCCGGCTACCACCACCGGCACGTTCCGCACGGCTGGCGCGCCGCGTTCTCGACGATCATGAACGAGTGGGCGAAGCATTCCGGCAATCCCGACGACCGCGCCGTCATCGACCTTATGCTGGCGCACGTGCCGAAGGACAAGGTCGAGAGCGCGTACAACCGGGCCGCCTTTATGCCCCGCCGGCGTGAGTTGGCGCAGACCTGGGCGGATATGCTCGTGGCCGACATGTGGCCACCGGAGGTGCATCTGGGACAGCCGATCCGGTACTCGATCGGAAATCCAAAGCCGCTCGCCAACTAATACGACTCCGGACAAGGAAGAGCAATTCTGTAAAAACCGCTGATCGCTTTGGTTAACGGTATCGAATAACCTGCGCCGGATGTGGCGCACATTGTCCCGCTTGTTCTCGAGACAATTGCGCATTGAGCATATGCGCTCGCCCGCAATACCCGACGGCAGGCGTATCTACGCCATCGGTGACGTCCATGGCCGGGCGGACCTGTTAGACGTATTGCTGCGCCAGATAGAGTGCGACAATGCATTACGTGTGCGCGCGATCGTGACGGTGATCCTGCTCGGGGACATTATCGATCGTGGCCCCTATGCGGCGCCGCTGCTTTCTACACTGTCCTCGCATATGCAGCCTGGACTCATTTGCCTGCGTGGCAATCACGAAGCCGCGATGGTGGATGCGTGGAAAGGCAACCGCACCGCGCTGCGAATGTGGTTGAGACATGGTGGCACCGCGACCCTCAGCGGGTTTGGCGTAACCAAAGCAGCATTGGCGGGCACCGAGGAAGACCAGCTTGCCGCGCTGCTCGCCAATGTGCCTCCCAGCATCATCGACTGGATGAGCCGCTTGCCTCTTAGATACCCATGCGGTGATTATTTGTTTGTCCATGCCGGTGTACGCCCGGGAATCGCGCTGACGCAGCAGACGGCGCAGGACCAGTTATGGATCCGCGACGAGTTTCTGACGAGCAAACGCTGGCATGGCAAACGGATCGTCCACGGCCATACCCCCAGCAAGGAGGTCGAGATACTGCCAAACCGGATAGGCGTTGATACCGGCGCCTACACGAGTGAGCGGCTGAGCGCGGTTGGGTTGGAAGGCACAGAAAGCTGGGTGATCCAGACTTGAGGCTGGCGGACCGGTAGGCCGGCAACATCTTCACACCCCCTGTCTGCTAGTTGCCCGAAAAACCGAAACCGTTCAGCATTGTTGGCGAGTCTGACGGCGGTAAAACCAACGAGTGCAATTAGGCATCATCTACGCCAACGAGGAAGTTCGCAAAATACCGAGTTGGTAGACGACGCAAAACAGCCAATGCGACGAACGGTTGGCCGCTGGCTACTTATTGCGCTTGGGGTTGGTCCTAACCGCCAACTATGCTGCTATTCAACAGCACGGTAAGTACGTGTCTACCATCGTCGGATGACGAAGGACCGGTGAACGCCCCGCCATCGGCGGCAGGTAACCGCGGCAGGGACCACCAGCCGCGTGAGAGGACGGAAGGGCCTAGCCCTTGGAAGCGATCCCTTCCGTCCACCTCTTCCGGCAACCCGCCTCGTCACCGACGCAGGCTACATAAGGCATATCTGACATGCCCAATTCCAATCTAATCCCGTTTTCCTTTGGCGACCAGCCTGTTCGTGTGATCGACCAGAACGGTGATCCGTGGTTCATGCTGGCAGACGTGTGCGCCGTTCTTGGCATGGGCAACCCGTCGCAGGCGGCAACCCGGCTGGACGATGATGAAAAGGATACCCTCACTAATGATGAGGGTATCGCCGGCCCGCAGGTTCAGGCTTTCACTATCATCAACGAGTCCGGCCTCTGGTCGCTCGTTCTGACTAGCCGGAAACCCGAAGCTAAGGCGTTCAAGAAGTGGATCACGTCGGAGGTCATTCCGGCGATCCGCAAAACTGGAAGTTTTGGTGTGGTCGATCCCATGGCCGCGCTGAACGATCCCGCGGCGATGCGCGGCATTCTCCTGTCGTACACGGAGAAGGTGCTGGAACTGCAAGGCGAGGTCGAAGAGATGCGGCCCCAGGTTCAGGCCTTGGAGCGCATCGCGATCTCGGACGGCTCGCTCTGTGTCACCGACGCTGCCAAGACGTTGCAGGTCCAGCCCAAAGCATTGTTCGCATTCCTGCGGTCGCACGGCTGGATATACACCCGCGCCGGTAGCAACGAGAGCATCGCCTACCAGATCCAGCTTCAGCGCGGGTTGCTGGAACACAAGACCACGGTCGTCAGCCGTTCGGACGGGTCAGAGAAGACCATCACGCAGGTCCGTGTGACGCCGAAGGGTTTGATCCGGCTGGCGAAGGAGTTCCCGCCGATCGCCATGGCAGCGTAGCTTTACCACCGACGGCGGAGAAACTTGGGCGGCCCTAACAGACTGCCCTTTTCGCTCGTAACGACGGTCTATGTCTTACGAGCCTACCAAATCTGAACGTTCAAGGAGGTCGCGCGCGCCCTTGCAACCGATGACGACCCCGTGCGCTTAAGAGCACTTAGCGAAACTCGTTAAGCATAAGCCGGTGGAGAGAGATGGTGGGTAGAGCTTGGACTACGAGCGACAGAGGCAATGCGGAATGTCAGAATTGCGGCCGGATCTACCGACGCACGCTGCATGATTACGCAGCAAGGGACCAAGACGATTTCAAGTGCGGGTGTGGGGTAGTTCTAGAAGATTGGAACAGCACCAGCGCGCCAGAGTTCGAACTGGAGTCCTTGCCCGGAGCAAAATAAACTGGTGCCGGGTTTTTGAGCCCCGCGCCTTCCAATCCGTATGCGTCGTCTCAGGCCGCCCTCAACCTAGCGATACGTGCCTGCGCAACTTCTTCGCGCCAGTCGCGCAGTTCGGTCTCCGACCAGCGCGACGCGACCCCGCCCGGCTTGTGGGGCGCCGGGAAGGTCCCCTCGCGGATCTTCCGATAGATCATCGCACGGCTAAGCCCGACGACTTCGCTGACGCGCGCGATCGGCAGCAGCCTGTCCAAGCTGTCGGTCATTGGATCACCTCCACCTGCCGAAGCATCAGCTTTTCGAAGCGCTCGAAATACGTCAGCCGGCTGGCGACGCTGTCGTCGTACAGCCAGAGTTGCTTGCCATCCCGCGTGTTCCACCAGACGTCGAGGTGGGCCGGGTCGCGGGCAAAGAAGACGCCGTGTGTCGGCATCACCTTCTCGTAATCGATCCATTCGCCTCGCGTCATGCCGAGCGGCACATAGTCGCGGTTCAGCGGAAGGAACGCGTTCTTGCGCTTCGGATGGTCGACCCGCTGGAACAGGTACGGCATCCAGAGCTTGAAGAACGTCGGTCCGGCCGCCCTTCCATGCCCGCTGGTCAGCCCCGCCGCCTGCCGATCGGACATTGTCATAACGTCTTACTCCGTCCCATTTCGGGATCAGTTACAGTTAAATCACCGTTAAGCGTTTTGAGCATCGCATGTGATGCTCCGTGTCTACCAGCGCCGGATACGGTTTGGGGACTTGGGAGATTCGTACGATGATCGCAGACTACACTGACCGTCTGATCTGGAAGCTGGTCTACGGGGTGTTCCAGTCGGCTATTGACCAGCTCAACGTTGGTGATTGCGCCTGACTGCGGCCTACAGGGCCGAGCGTCGGCGCTACCGACCTTTGCGCCTAGACCTCCGGCTGTCCGCACGAGGGACAGAGGCGGTTCCAGCTTCACCCCAATCTCCGCCAACTCCGACATCAGGGTAAAAGCGCGCTGCAGGCGGTGAGCCTTGATTGCCGCAACCCTTCGCGCGGCGGATGGAGCAGCTTCCCGTTCCATGGTGACCAGTCTTTGCGTGGCGGCGCTGTACTCAGCCCAGGCGTCCGCGATCGCGTCCTGAGTGGGGATGCCGGCGATCACGAAGCTGCCTCAGGCTTATCGGCTGCGGCGGTGAACGCCTGCGCGCGGTTCATGTCAGCCAGAACCTTCTGGTTCCGTAGTTTCGCTTGAGCGAACTCATCAGCGTTCGGATACTCACCGTCGCAACCGTCCGTCACGCGTCCGTCGGGATACTCGATCGGCTGGTCCTCTTGGACGCCGTCCCAGACCCCCTCGGCAGTCGCAGGCACGAGTTTGCCATCAGGCGTTGCGAACCACGCCAGTATGGGCGTCCGTCTGACGAAAACGGGATCTTCGTCCAAGAAAAAGCGGGCGAGGGAATAGCCGGGAGTAGCCGGAATGACCCCAAGGTACGATACCTCAGGTATCTCGTTATCGTAGATGATTACCTCGTTACCGTCGTCCATCTGGACTGCCGACATATACCGGCGCGACTCTACCGTGCCTCCGAGGTACGGGCCGATGCTTTTGATCTTGGCGACCGGATAGCGATGCGTCTGGCGTGAGTTACGAAATAACATAGCTAAGATCCTCAACAGATTGGCAGGTTGGCGGGGTTGCGATGCGGCGGGAGTTCGAAGTGGCCGCACCAGTCGTCCGCGCGGGTCGCGGGCTGCCTCGACGCTTGGGCAAGCTGATCGGTTGGCAGTACCCGGCTCGTTTGGTAGCTGCCGACCGCCAACAGACCCGCAAGGAGATCGGCGATTGCGTCGACGATCACAGGCGGATGCCGCCGGCAGGAACCGAAAGCTTCATCCGGGTTGCCCGACACCGCAGTTGCGCCGTCCACCTGCCAGAAGCGGCAGCGATTGCATTTCTCGGTCATGCCCGTGCCGCCTCCCGCGGGAAGTAGGGGACAAAGCGCGCGGCCTCTGCAGCAAGCGCTGCGTCCCACTGGTGGGCTTCACGTCCATCTGCGTAAGCAACCAGGTACTTGAAGGCGAACGCTGCGGCGTCAGGTGCCGGGACGCTCATCAAAGCTTCCTCGGCGGCAAAGCGGGCATTCATCAAAGCGTCGGAGCGCTCTTCGATATCCCCCGGAATGTCAGCCTCGTTCGCCGCGTAGCGCGCGAACGCCGGAAGGTACGTCGTCTCGTCGTAGATCCGCTCGGCAGTCTTGGCAGCAACGAACGAGGCCAACACGGCCGGCCAAGCCCCTTGCTCGTTATCCGACACCTGCAATGGCGCGTAAGCCCTTTCGAACCGCTCGAGATCATCGAGAAGCGAACGCACCTCGTCCGTGTGGACATTCGCATCCACAGCGATCCCGAACTTGATCCGCGCCGCGGCCAGATCAGGCGCAGGCGTGACGAACAGGACGTTTTCTGCCGCGGTGTCTGCGGCCATCGGAAGGTCGACTGCCGCTTCCGCTGCCGCATAGCCGGGGTCTGCCGGGTGCATACAGGCGAACGGGGCGTTGGCTGCGCTGAAGGCGGCATTCGCCACCCGATAAGCGGCAAGATTACGATCCCAGGTGCGCCGCATCGACGTATCGGTCGGGGTGCGAGTCCCGGTCGGGCCTCCACTCTCGGCAAGGCGGAGAGCGTCGGTCAGCGCGGAAAGCATCATCTCTCCCGCCTGTGTGCATTGGAAGTCCGCAGGATCCACGGCGAGCCAGCCGTCGGGGGTCGACCGCGGGTGCGCGTGATGCACGGCGACCAGCAGTTTGGCCGCGAGATCGGGCACGGTCATCGCGGGGAAGAGGCGAACGTTGTCGGCAGCTCCGACCACTTCGTCCCCTGCCTCCTCTGCGTGTGAGAAGTATGCCGCGAAGTAGGCTTGGAAGAGGTCCGCCATCGCGTCCGTGATGCCGACCGGAAGCGGCGGCAGTGGAACCGCGCCGTCAGTGTCGTCGCGGACGGCTGCGGCGAGACTACCCGGTGTTTCATCAAGGCGCGGGCCGGCGTCGATCCACGGTGCGACCGCGATGGCGCCGGTCGGACTGGCCGGCATCAGGCCATGATGATCCTGGACGTAACCGATCCCGAAATGCTTGCGCGCTTCGGCAACTGCCTGGGCCGCCTCGCCCTCCCCCAGCTCGTGACCTTCTGCCGCCACCTGCAAGGCCGCGATCATTTTAACCACGGCGTCATCAACGGTCCCGGCTTTGGTCTTCAGGACCTTGTCTTCGCACACATGCACAACGGAGAAGAGTTCGCTTTGCCGAGCGTCGGTCAGGTCCTCGTGATCCATCAGCTCGATGATCGCGTTCCGCCGCGCGAGCAGCCCCCGCAACGACGTGTCGGTGTCCAGTTCGTCGAGCGTGGCGTCGCGGATCGCCGCCGGCGACGCCGCCAGCGCGCGGTTGACCGCAGTGGTCGTCAGACCGTCGGTGTAAGCGACACGAATATTGGGCCGGGGGGCGGCGGTCTGCGTGAAGTCGGCGTGCTTGAACTGCGTGGCCATGGTGCATCTCCCTGCGAGGACGCAGGGGTGCAGCAGAGGCCTCCGGAGAGAGCGTGCGTTACGAGCCTGCGATCACCGTCTGGCGACCGCTAAGGTGCTCAGGTGACGAAGCAAGAATTAGCCGTTCTCGCTAATATCGTCAAACGCTCTTTTTAGCGCTTCAGGCAAATCCTGCTCGGGGGGGCGCCACATCGTGCTTACTTCCCAACGCACCTCGCCGATTACGACGATGTCGTATACGCCGAAATAGAATTCGAGATTAGTCTCGCAATTCGGATAAGGTGCAAATCTTGGTGGATCAGATTTGTAAACGCCAAGAAACGGTCGCGAATCGTCCGCGTAATAGGCAAAAGGCCAGCCTTCAAACAAAAGCTTCGAGTTTGTATCAATGCAAACGAATGATCGGAATTGGGTTGTCTTTCCAAATCCGGTGAACTCCTGTTTATCGACTGCAAACACACCTTCCCCGTAAATGTTCACGTTAATAAATTCACCTATCTTGGCGTCCTCCGGTTTAACGCGCTTCGAAAGGTAGACTAGGGGTACAGGTTGATCGCCCGGTCGTAGTCGACCCATGTCTTCGAATATTTCTGACAAGGACACATCGAGGGCACCAGCTAGTTTTTGCATCCAAGCCCCGGAGAGCGCCATAGTGCCTTTCTCAATCTTCTGGATCGTGGACAGGTGTGCTCCATCCCCAATTTTATCCGCCAGCGCCTTCAATGTAAGGCCGCGCGACTTACGAAGTTCTCGAATACGATTCTGTAGCATTGCACTTCCTAACCTCAGGAAAGCCGTTTTAGCCAAAACAGGGAATTGAACAAGGATTAGCGGTTGCGGCTAACAACGCGCCGGCATAAGAATAGCGCATGCAGCTATCATCCTATCTCGCCCGTGAAGGGTACACGTACCTGGCGTTCGCTAAGCGTATCGGAAGTGACCATGCACGCACGGTGGAGAGATACGCGAAAGGCCAATCAGTCCCAAACCGCACAATGATGCGGAGGATTAGCGAGGTCACAAACGCTGAGGTCACTGCGAACGACTTCTTTGCCCAGTCCCCCATGGCGCGTCCTTTCGACGGGTCTCCGTCTCCGACGCAGGGGCAACGTAAAGCGGACACAGAAGCATCGTGACGTCCCCCTCAGTCATTCACCGGCACCGTCACGCGGACGATATCGACGACCTCGTCGAGCATCGCGCCGGCCGCGCCGTAGAGCGTTGTCCCGTTCAGCCGATCCAGCCCGTCGAGAAATCCGTGGATGATGTCGTTCGGCATATCCGTCCTCCGCATCGTGTCGACCAGCACGGCGATCAGGTTCGCGATCGCGATGACCGTCATGCGGTTGTTGTTCCGGGCTTTCCTGTCTTTCGTCATGACAAGGCTTTTGCCGCATGAGCACACCGAACATCCACGGCCAGCGCCGCACGTTTTCCGCGTCAAGCGCGGTCGATGCGCAGAACGCCATCCTGACGGACATCAAGATCGAGGACGGAACGACCTGGGCCGACATGGGCCGGGTGTTGGGCAAGTCCGATGACCGGGCGGCCGCCTATGCCAATACCGCAGCGGCGATCGACCTGCCGACGTTCCTCTTCGGCTGCAAGGAATGGGGCGGACGGTTCGCGGATCCGCTGCTGGGTCTGGTCGGCGGGCGCTGGGCAGATGCCAACGCCGTCTGCACCGGCGACGACCAAGCGGCACTGACGCTTGCGACGCTGTTGCCGGCGATTATCGCGATCGAAGCGGACAACCTGACCGAGGCGCACGAACTGACGCCGCACGAGGTGCTGATCCGCCGCGTCCATACCTTGACGGCATGCTGGCTCAACATGATCGCGGCCGAGAAGGGGCAAGCTGCGCGATGATGCACCGGCGCCTAGGTCAGGACGACTTCCGGCAAGCAGTTGCCGACGCCAAAGCGCGTCACCTGCTCTCCGAGATCATCGGTCGCAAGACCAAGCTAAAACCCCGCGGCAAGCGCGAGATGGTCGGCCTGTGCCCGTTCCATGAAGAACGGTCGCCGTCGTTCGAGGTGAACGACGACAAGGGCACGTACCATTGCTGGGGCTGCGGTGCGGTCGGCGATGCGATGACCTTCCTGACGAAAGGCGAAGGGCTGTCTTTCCGCGATGCCTTCCAAATGCTGGCCGGCGACACCTTCCCCGTCATCTCGGACGAGGAGCGGACTAAGCGCAAGCAGGACGCGGCCGACGCGACGGCGCGGCGCATCCGGATCGGACAGGACTGCTGGCGCCGAGCCCTGCCTTCGGAAGGCACAGCTGCAGAAGCGTATATACGTTACCGCGGCATCACCGCCCCCCTGCCGAACACCGTCCGGTTCGCCGAACTGAACTACCGTGACCAAGAGAGCGGCGATGTCATCGCATCGCGCGTGCCAGCGATGGTCTGCGCGCTGCAGGACGCGGCCGGCTTGGTCGTGGGGGTCCAGCGAATTTATCTGGCGCCGGACGGACGCGGGAAGCTCGACGTGGCCAAGCCGAAGATGTCGCTCGGCATCATCGTCGGGTCGGCATTCCGTGCCGCAGGTCACGACATCGGCAGCGCAACGCAGGTCATCGCCTGTGAAGGTCCCGAAGACGGACTTTCGCTGGCGCAGGAAATTCCGGACCGCCCCGTACTGGTCGCATGCGGCACCGCACTTCTGTCGCGGCTGGATCTGCCGTCGCAGGTCCGCGAGATCACGCTGGCCGGCGATAAGAACGCGGCCGGGCGGACCGCGGTCGAGCAGTCGCGCACCGTCTATCTCGATCGCGGCATCGACGTCGTCGAAATGTACCCGGCCGCCGGCTTCAAAGACTACAACGACCAGCTGCGCGGGGTACGCATGTGACGGGCGCATTCGCCCAGGAACTAGCGGCCGCGCGTCGCGTGACGATCGAGCCCATCCCGTTGCGCGGGGAAGCAACCGTCTCCGCCCCCTTCCCGATCGATGCCACCGGCGCGACCCTCGCTGGCGCGATCCGCGCGATCATGCACCGGGTCCAGGTTCCGGACGCGATCGCCGCCCACTCCGTCCTGGCGGCCGTCTCGGTCGCCATCCAGGCGCATGTCCTGATGGAGCTGCCGACCCGCGAGGTGAAGCCACCGTCGCTGTTCTTCGCGACCGTCGCCGACTCCGGCGACCGCAAGACGACGTCCGACAACATCGCGATCCAGCCGATCAAGGATTACGAGCTCGAGCTGAACGAAGAGTATCAGACCCAGAAGCAGGTCTACAACGCGCTGCACGCCATCTGGAAAGGCGACGCCGCACAGCTGGCTAAGGACAACAAGGGACGCGACGCGGCTACCGTCGCAGCGGCCGTTGCCGACATGGGCAACCCACCTACCGAGCCGCCGCGCCCCGCAATCCTCGTTCCACCCGGCAGCACGCAGGGCGTGATCGACATGCTCGAGAAGGGCCGGCCATCAATCGGCCTGTTCATCAACGAGGGCGGATCGTGGCTGGGCAGCTGGGGCATGTCGGACGAGAACCGCACGGCCACGATCAGCGCCTATTCCGAGATGTGGGACGGTCAGCCGATCAAGACGCTCACCAAGGGCGAAGGCTTCCGGTTCATGCCGAACCGCGCCTTCTCGTTCCACGTCATGTTCCAGCCGGTCTACGTCCAGCAGATGTTCGGCGATGCCGAGATGCGCGGTCAGGGGTTCCTGAGCCGCGTGCTCGCCGCCCAGCCGACCAGCCTCGCCGGAACCCGCCTGCGCGACGTGAACGCGGTCGAGCCACCCGAAGTCGAGCAGGCGATCCTGACCTATCACGAGCGTCTTGCGCGCGTCGTTAGGGCGGCGCTGCCCATCGACCCCACCTACCCGCAGAATGGTTTGACTGGCCGCAGGTCAGTCGGGTTTAATCCGGACGCTGCCGCGTTGTTCTGGGCCTTCTACAACCATATCGAGACGCAGCAGTCGCCCGGAGGCACGCTGGCCGGCATCCGCGGGTTCGCCGGCAAGTCGACCGAGATGGCGGCACGCCTGGCGGTCATCATCCACGTGTTCCAGGACGGCATGAACGCCGGCCCGGTCAGCGCCCCTGCCATGGCTCGCGGCATCGAACTGATGAACTTCTACATCGGCGAGGCTCTACGCCTCGCTGACACCGCCCCGGCAGACGAGAAGGCGGACAATGCGCAGGTCCTGTCCGACTGGCTCCGCGACAAGTGGGACGCTCCCGAGATCGGCTTCCGGAACATTCGGCAGAGCGGTCCCGGCAAGCTGCGCAAGCTGCCACCGGACGACCTGCGCGAGATCTGCGCGCTGCTGGTGCGCAATGACCACCTCACCGTGATCGGGACCGGCGCAACGGTCCAGGGGAAGCACTGCAAGGAGGCGTGGAAGATCAATGTCCGCGCTTGATTTCGCCCCATTCGACGTCGGATCGATGCTGAACTCGGCCTCTACGGCCAAGTGTAGCAGCCCTGTAGCAGCGTCTGTAGCAGATCTCGACGACTTCGCAGACTGGGGCAAAGGCGCGGATTTCCGCGGTTTTCAGCGTGTTCGGGCTGGTGGTGTAGCAGAGGTAGCAGCTGTAGCAGGGGTAGAGACATCTACCCGGCCATGGAGCGCCCCGCTCGCTGCCTTCGCCGAAGCCCCACGTCCCCAGTTTATCGTCGAGGAAACGTGGGACGAGCTGGTCTGGGAAGCCATCCAGGTCGATGACGTTTGGGGTCAGCAGGCGCTTGATCTCGGATGGGATCAACACGACCTGTTCGGGTGCCATCCGACACCCTGGGTTGCCGACGGCAGCAGGGATGGGTTGGTGGCACTGATCGTCAGCCTCAAGTCCCCTGTCCGTATTACCGCCGTCGAGACCGACTGCATTACGCTCCAGCCTATCAGCGGACCGCCTATGCGGTTCCGCTCACGCAAGCCTGCCGGACAGTCCCTGCTCTGGACCGCCTACTCGTTCGGCAGCGGTCCGTAAGTGTAGCAATGACCCTGCTACACCTTTGCTACACGTCGACAGTGATCGGCCTAAAACCTACCTCTATAGCTAGAGAGTTGGGGCGGCTAAGCTATTGTCTTCACTGTAGAAAAGGGAGTTATAATTCCATTCCAGGCTCGTTTGGAGGGCCTGTAGCAGGCCCCTCTGCTACTCCTGCTACACCTGCTACACAGCACAAGGCGACCCGGCCATGACCCCCGATTGCTACGCCTCCGCCTGGTGCATCCTGCGAACTAGCGGGCCGCGTACCCTCCCCCTCACCCGGTCCCTCGCCGCAGCCGGCATTGAGGCGTGGACGCCGACGACGACGCGCCTGATCCGCATCCCACGCAGCAGGGCGAAGCGCGAGCGCGACTTTCCGATCATGCCGACCTTCGTGTTCGTGCGTGCCCGACACCTGGCGGAACTCCGTAGGTGCCTTAGCCTACCGAGTAACCCCCATCCCGCTTTCTCCATTTTCCGGCATACTGGTCGCATCCCGCTAATCGCGGACGGGGAGATCGGTAGCGTGCGTGCGATCGAGGAGCAGGGGCAGCAGGAGCGGCAGCGTGCGCGCGATCGCGAGGCCGACGCTACGCGGCGTGCCAAGCGCTACCACGTTGCCGTTGGGTCGGAAGTGCAGATGCCGGATGGCGGGTTCGCGGGGCTCACCGGCATCGTCGAGGGAGGCGACGGCAAGTTCGCGCTGGTATGCTTCGGAGGCAAGATGCGAGTTAAAGTTGCCTCTTTCCTCTTGGCGACGAACGAGGTATAGGACACCTATCCTGACGTTGTTGTGACGTTGGGCACCGCCGCTCAAGCGGCTGAGTGCGAGCATAGAGCCGGTTGGTCGACTGACCTTACCGCCCTCGCCATCCCCCTGCGGAAGCCACGCTTCCGAGGTTGTCCTACGGATATGCAGTAGAAGCGATCGGGTTTAGCCCGCGCTAGTTGAAGCCCCGGCCGGTGGGCACCGTGCGTCGGCTAGTAGATGGCGCAATGTTTGTCGGAATCCCTTCCCGGAGAGGTGCTGGCTGACGCCGTCGTAACCTTCCCGCATCAGCGTACGCGAGATGTCATCGACATCTCTGCATTTGCCCAAGCGGGCAATCTGGTAGGCGCGCTCGATGATGTGTGGCTGGGTGGTCATGTGGCGTCCGTAATAGACAGCAATTGATTCGCGCAAATCTAGGCTTGATGACCAAAGACACCGGTATAGGCAGCGCGATGGTGATCAGCTACGCGGCCATCAGTCCATATTTTTAACGAGGTTGAGTAAGCCTAGTCCGCGCGGCAGCGGCGGCTGGGGAGTTAAGATTCTATAATCGGGTAGCTTGTCCAGCCGGCCGCGCTCCATGCACGCCACGAATGCACGAAGATGCTTTTCTCGCAGCCGGTCCTCTTCGGTTTCATTTGGGTCCGGCGGGACAATCTTAACGTGTTCCATGCCCGAGTCCTCGGCGGCAGGATTGGTTACCTCAATCGACAAGAGTTGCCGATTAAAGGTTAATCAAACGCTAATGCGAGGGCCGTATGGCCGGAGTACGTTATGGTTGAACGCCTGCGAGGCTCTGCCGGCGTCGCCCAGCGCAGACGCCGATTGGCTCACACCAACGGCCTGTGTGAGCGCTGCCCCGATCGGGGACGGACCACGCTGGCGGTTGAGGTCGATCACATCGTGCCGCTCGACAAGGGCGGCACGGACGATGACAGCAACACGCGCAACTTGTGTAAGTCGTGCCACCTCGAGGTCACGGCCGAGCAGTTCGGCCACCGCCCACCGATTGAGGGGCGAGGCATCTCAAGGTCAGGTCGACCGACGTCGGCCGACCATCCATGGAACCGCGGTCGCTGACCTCCACCCCCCTCCAATAAGTCTGGGGGGCCGCTCGGCAGGACACCGACACCGTCCCCCATGCGCACTGCGAGCAGTTTTTGAGGGGGGAGGGTTTCGGCCCGCGCCGCCGGGAGGGTCGTGATGGCCGAGGTTATTGCAATCAACGGCGGCGACGGCGTCCCACCCGAACCGAACTGGACGCGTTATTTCGGTCGAAAAGCCGACCGCGAAGCCGCGTCCGAGCACTGGAAGCGGGTCGTCAGCGAGATGCGCGGCGCGGAAAAGCTGGCAGTCGCCAACACTCACGCGATCCAGCGACTGGTCGTTGCTTACGTCACGTACGACATCTCCGCGAAGGCAGTGCTGAAGCTCGGCCCGGTGGTGCCCGCACCGCGGACCAAGGTTCTGACGTACAATCCGTGGTGGACGACGATGTCGAACGCGGCAAGCCAGGCGCAGGCGCTCGAAAAGGAACTGTGCATCTCGCCACGTGAGCGCGGGGCCGGCGCCAAGGTCGTGAAGGCCGCGCGCCGCACGACCGGCGCCGATCGGTATCTAAAACCGCGTGGCTAACCGATTCCTCGCCGAACCCGATCCCACCACGGCGTGGGCAAAGGCCGCGCTCGAGGGCAAGCTGTTCACCGCCGGCGAACTGGTCAAGCATGCAGCCGAGCGTCACCTGCGCGATATCCGCGATGGCGAGCGTCGCGGCATATACTGGCGGCCGGAGGAGGCGGCGCACGCGCTGGAGTTCCTGCCGTCAGTCTTCCAGGTGACGGACGGCCCATCTGCCGGCCGGCCATTCTATCCGCTGGAGTGGCACACGTTCGTTGTCGGCTCGCTGTTCGGCTGGCGCAATGACGCCAACCGGTGGCGTTTTCGGACTGGGTGGCTCGAGACGGGCAAGGGGCAGGCCAAGTCCCCGTTGATGGGCGCGATCGGCGTCTACATCATGGGCTGGTGCGACATCGCGCGCGCGCAGTGCTACGCGATCGGCGAGGACAAGAAGACCGCGAACGTCCTTTTTCGTGACGCCGCGGCCATGTGCCGCGCCACCATCCCGGACCATGACGAGGGAGAAAGCCTCGAGGCACTGGGCGAGGTCGTTATCCGCGGCGAGCTCGAGAATGCCTGGAAGATCGAACACCCGGACAGCGGCTCGTTTTTCATGCCGATCGCCAGTGGCGAGAGCAAGTCGGGGCCCCGGCCCAACTTCGTTGCCGGCGACGAGATCCATGAGCTGACCGACGAGAACGTCTTGCAGACGTGGAAACGCGGGATCGACAAGGTCGCGGGCAACGCCTTGATGCTGTTGGGCACCAACACGCCGGCGACATCTCAGCACGTCGGCACCGCTTGGTCGGAAATGTATCAAGCGATCGCCAAGGGCGAGGCGCGAGACGACAGCGCATTTGCGTTCGTTGCCCGGGTCGACAAGGCGGACCGGGAGACTGTGTTCGAGAACGAGAAGTGCTGGCAGAAATCCCTGCCCGCGCTCGGCGAAACCTTTCCGATTACGAACATCCGCGAGACGGTAGCCTCCGCCCTGTTGCGACCGTCGACGAAGTCGAGCGTCAAGCGGCTGTATTTCGGGATCGACACCGCCTCGGCCGACTTCTGGATCGACGAGGAAAAGTGGTCCGCGGTGCAGGGCCCAGTCGACGAGAAGGTGATGCGCAACCGGTTCTGCCGGCTGGCGCTCGATCTGTCGCAGAAGAACGACCTTACCGCGCTGTCGGCCGCCTGGGAGCCAATCGGCGACGAACCAATCGCCGTAAAGAGCTGGTACTGGACGACGAAAGACGGGCTACGCGAGCGTGCCGACAACGACAAAGCTCCGTATATCGACTGGGTCGAGGATGGCTACCTGGTCGCTACCCCGGGCTCGACGATCGACTACACCTTCGTGGCCATGCAGGTTGCAAAGCTGATGGCCGAACAGAATGTCCAGGAGCTGGTGGTCGACCCAGCCTTCATTTCCGGTTTCATGGACGCGTGCGCTGAAGTCGGACTTGAGGTCTGGCTTTACGGCGGTCCTGACAAACCCATTGGACGCGGTCTGAAGATCGTTGCGCATGCCCAGGGCAAGCGGGTCATGTTCGAAGACCGGCAGCTGTGCATGCCGCATTCGATCACGCGGACTGAGGACGCCATCCTCGACCAGCGGATCCTGATCGACAACTCACCAGTGACCTACAGCTGCGCGGCGAACGCCGCGATCGACGTCGACGGCCAGGGCAACCGCGCCTTCGACAAGAAGCGATCACGGGGCCGGATCGACGGCATGGTCACAACGGCGATGGCCGTTGGCGCCGCGACCGCCAGCGTGAAGCCGAAAAAGAAATCGGTCTACGAATCGCGCGGGGTGCGCAGGGTATGAGGGGGGTGATTGCGTATGTCGCCTGACGCATACCGAGCAGCTGCTGCGTTCCGACGTTCAACCGCACGCGGGGCTGAGATCGCCGGTGGCCGGCGCGGGCCGCCAATCGCCGCCTACCAGGCGCACAGCCTAACCGACGGTGATGATCCCGCCCTTGCATCGTTCATTCGCGGCGGGCGTGAGGGCCTTGCCGGCGTCGCTGTCAGCGACCGCATGGCAATGCGTAACTCGGTCTTTTTCCGGGCAACGTCGCTCATTGCAGGATCGATGGGCATGCTGCCCCTTTCGCTCTTTCGCCGGGCGCCGGACGGCACCACGTCGAAGGCGACCGACCACCGGTTGTACCAGACGCTGAAGCTCGACCCGAACGGGTTCCAGTCGCCGTCAGAGTTCAAGAGCTACATGCAGCTGGCGGCAGTGCTCGACGGGAACGCCTTTGCGCAGGTCGTGCGGCTGAACGGCGAGGTGCAGGCGCTGGTGCCGTACGACCGCGGAACAGTGACGAAGGAGCGCCGGGGCGCGACGCTCCGATTCAAGCATACGCCGAAGTCCGGTGGAACGACGTACCTCGACCCCCAGGACGTCTTCCACTTCCGCGCGCCGGTTTCGCTCGATGGACTGAACGGGCTTGGCCTTCTGAACGTCGCGGCCGACACGATCGGGCTGGCCCACTTGGCCGATCGCGCGATGTCGAAGCTCCTGCGTAGCGGCGTGATGGCCGGCGGCGCACTGCAGGCGAAAGAGGCCCTGTCCGACGATGCCTATGCCCGGCTCAAGGCGGACATGCGGGAACAGTATTCCGGCGCGGACAACGCCGGCGAGTGGATGGTCCTGGAAGAAGGGCTCGAAGCAAAACCGTTCTCCGGATCAGCTCGAGACACACAGTTTGTCGAACTGATGAAGCGCCAGGCCGAGGAAGGATCGCGCTTCACCGGCGTCCCCCCGCCCCCTGCTCATGTTCGACGAGACGGCTTGGGGCAGCGGCATCGAGCAGCTCGGCCTCTACTTCGTCGTCTACTGCCTCTTGCCGTGGTTCGTGATCTGGGAAGAGGCCGTGTGGCGGCTGCTGTCGGTCAGCGAGAAACGCGCCCGCAACGGCACCATGCTTTACGCCAAGTTCAACGAGCGCGCGCTGCTGCGCGGCTCGATGAAGGATCAGGCCGAGGTGATGGCACGCGCGCTGGGCTCCGGCGGCGGGCTTCCCTGGGTCACGCAGAACGAAGCGCGTGAGTCCTTCGACACAAACCCCAAGCCCGGGGGCGACCACCTCCCCCGCCCCGGCACCAGCGCCGCAACGATAGTCGAGGACGAGACATGATCTATACCCGTCTCCGGGCCGTGATGGCCGCCCAGCGCCCGCCCGAGATCGGCAACATCGGCTCCGGTTCGGACTGGAGGTTCGAGACCCGCGCCCTGGCCGCGGACTTCGAGAAGGTCGAGGTGACCGCGCTGGCGTCCGACCGTCCGACGATCTCGATCTTCGGTTACATCGGCGACGACGGCGATGGCGGCGGCATCTCGACCAGCCGTATCGCCGGCGCGCTGCGCTCGGTGGCAGGCAAGCCGATCACCGTCGAGATCAACTCGCCGGGCGGCAATTATTTCGAGGGCGTCGCGGCTTACAACCTGCTGCGCCGACACGATGCACCGGTCCGTGTCGAAGTGGTGGGCATAGCCGCGTCGGCGGCCTCCGTCATCGCGATGGCTGGCGACGAGATCGCGATCGCCGCGAACGCCGAGATCATGATTCACGAGGCGCGCGGGCTGTTTCTTGGCACGAAATCCGAGATGCGTGACGCCTGGGAGACGCTCGCGCACGTCGATACCGCGATGTGCGAGACCTACGCGGCGCGGTCCGGCCGCCCGGTCGCGGAGTTCGAGGCGCTGATCGCAGGTAAGGATGTCTATTTCCGCGGACAGGAGGCGATCGACGCCGGCCTCGCGGATGTGCTGATGGAGCGGCAGGCCGAGATGCCGGTCTATGCCAAGGCCACCAAGTTTCCGAGCGACAAGGAGTCGCTCGACACGTTTCTCGCGAAACTGGACATGCCGCGATCCGAGCGGCGCGACCTGTATCGCGCGATGGGCACGCGAAACGCTGCCGACCCTGCCACGCCCCGCGCTGGTGATGAACCGGAGGCCGATCTCTCGCGCCTCTTTGCTGCCCTAACCGTCTGAAGGAACAGACATGAACATGATGACCAACCTGCGCGGCACCCCCGCGGCGGGCGGGGGCCTCATCGCCGTGCGCGCGGAAGCCCAGCCCAAGAAGCCCGACAGCATCGAAGCCCTCGGTGTCGCATTCGAGGCGTTCAAGAAGACGCACACCGACCAGCTCGAAGAGATCAAGGCGGGTAAGACCGACGTCGTTACGTCGGAGAAGCTTTCGAAGATCGAGGGCGAGCTGGACAAGCTCCAGGCCGCGATCGAGAGCGTCAACCTGAAGGCCGCCGTCGGCAATGATAACGGTGAGAAGATCCGCGACCCGGAATATACCGGCCAGTTCCAGGCCTACTTCAAGGGCGGCGCGCCGACCGCGAAGCTGGAAGAACTGCGCGCCGCGGCAACGAAAACCGACGGCGAAGGCGGCTATCTGGCGCCGATCGAGTGGGATCGCTCGATCAGCAAGCGCCAGAAGGTGATCTCCCCGATGCGCCAGAATAGCTCGGTCATCACGATCAGCGGTGCGGGCTTCAAAAAAGTCTATTCCGACGGCGTGGTCGGCAGCGGCTGGGTCGGCGAAACCGCCGCCCGCCCGCAGACCGTCACCCCCGGCCTCACCTCGCTCGGCTTCACGATGGGTGAGCTCTATGCCAACCCAGCGGCGTCGCAGGGACTGATCGACGATGCCGAGATCGACATCGAGGCATGGCTCGCTGACGAGGTGTCGGGCGAGTTCGACAAGCAGGAAGGGATCGCCTTCCTGTCGGGTGATGGGTCCAACAAGCCGGACGGCGTGCTGACCTACGTGACGGGCGGCAGCAATGCGGCCAAGCATCCGTACGGCGCGATCCTCGCGCTCAACTCGGGTGACGCCACGAAGGTCACCAGCGACGCGCTGTTCGATCTGCAGGCAAGCCTGGAAGCCGAGTTCCTCGCGAACGCCAAGTTCTACATGAACCGCGGTTCGCAGGCGGCCTTTCGCAAGCTGAAGACGGCAGACGGTAGCTACCTCTGGCAGCCCAGCCTTGCGCTTGGCGTGCCGCCGACCCTCGCGGGTGAGCCGGTCGTTGATATGCCCGGCATGCCCGGCGTTGCGGCCGGCAACGTCGCGGCGCTCTACGGCGACATGGTCGAGACCTATCAGGTCATCGACCGCACCGGCGTCCGCGTCCTTCGCGACCCGTACACCGCCAAGCCCTTCGTGCTGTTCTACACGACCAAGCGGGTCGGTGGCGGCGTGAAGAACCCGACAGCCATGCGCGCGCTGCGCATCGCTGCCTGATACACCGGGGCCGGCTAGGACGCCGGCCCCTTCCCCCCGGAGAAATTATCATGGCCAGCACCAAAGCCACGGTCGACACGACCGACATCGCTCCCTCTGGCGTTCCTGGCGTGTCCGATACGACCGGCATGACCGAGGACAATCTGACGCCTGCCACCGATGTCGCGGCGAGCGGCGCCTTCATCGAACCCGAGATCGTCGCGCGCATCGATGTCGATCATCCAGCCGTCGACAACAACCCGCGCAAGGGTCAGCCCCGCATCGCGAACCAGATCGACTTTAACGATCCGATCCTCGGCAGCGAAGACGCGGTCGCGAAGAACCTCAAGGATCAGGCGGAAGCCTGACCGACGTTCGGGGCGGGTTGTTCCCCCTGGCCCGCCCCGGGCAACCCAGCGATGCGAGGTGACCTATGCCCGAGCCCGTCTCGCTGGAACTTGCGAAACTGCAGCTGCGCCTCGGCGGCACGGCCGAGAATGCCCTGATCGAGCAGTCGATCACTGCGGCCCGCGAATGGGTCGAGAAATACACCGGTCACCTGTTGGTGCGCCGTGAAGTCGTCGAGGTTGTCGGCCCGCTCCGGAGCACGGTGAACCTGTCCGCCTGGCCGGACGTCGACGTGACGAAGGTCGAATATCTCGCCGGCGGTGCGATGGTCTCGCTGGATGCCGCGGATTACCGCGTCGCCCCGATCCAGCGCCCGGCGCAGCTCGCCCTGGTCGCTCCGTCCGGATGGTCCGGTTCGGGCGCGCGCGCAGCCGCCGCTGCATCGTCGCCCGTCATCACCGTGACGATGCAGGCCGGATACGCCGACGGTGCAGCCCCGGCCGCGCTGGTGCGCGTCATGCTCGTCCTGATCGCAGCCATGTACGACGGCCGTGGCAGCCTGTCCGACGCCGCGATCGCGTCCGCAACCGGGCTATGCCGCCCCTACAAGCTGTGGAGGGTCTGATGGCTGACATCACGCTGCGGTCCGAGGATCTGCCCGACCAAATCACCTTCCAGCGCAAGGTCGCCGCGACGGGTTTCGCCAGCGCCGGACAGGAGCGGTGGGTTCCGGTCGATACCGTCTGGGCCGGCGTGCAGGACCAGCTGCCCAGCCGCAGCGAGCGCGCCGACGACGGCCTCGTCCTGGCCACGGGCCGCGCGCGCGTCCGCGTTCGGTGGCGCGACGACATCACGGCCGACATGCGGATCCTGCACGGTGACCGCGTGATGCAGATTATCGCTGGCCCCGCCATGCTGGGACGCCGCGGCGGCCTGGAAATGATGGCCGAGGACTATTCCACCGCTGGCGGTACCGCGTGAGCGCGACGATGCGCGGCGGCGCCGACCTCAGCGCGTTCCTAACGGCGCTGCCCCAAAACATCGAGCGGAACGTCCTGCGCACCGCGCTGAAGGCCGGCGCGGATGTCATTGCTGAGGGCGCGCGCGAGGAATGTCGGTCCGAAGAGGTTCGCGGCACGATCAAGACGAGTAGTCGGTCCGAGAAGGGCATCGTGACGGCCAAGATCCAGACGAAGGGCGATGGCGCGTTCAAGGCGCCGTGGCTGGAGTTCGGAACCGCCCCCCACTTCATCAGCGTCGACGACGATCAGACCGGCGGCAAGACGGTGCGGCGAATTAACCTGGAGGCGAAGCGCGGCTCGCTGGTCATCGGCGGCATGTTCGTCGGCTCGACGGTCTACCACCCCGGCGCCCGGCCCTACCCATTCATGCGCCCGGCCGTCGACACGCGGGAGACGGCCGCGATCGCGGCGATCAGCGCGCATATCGCGGGCAAGATGACGCGGGCCGGGATCGAGACGCCCGTCCCTGAGTATCCGGCGGAATGAGCGGTGTCCTGATCGCTGGCGAGTTGCTGACGGGCTTCGAGCCGCTCACGACGCTGGTACCCGTCGACCAGATTAAGGCGTGGGTGCTGCCGCAAGGTACGCCCCTCCCGTCGCTGGTCGCGACGCGCATCAGCCGGACGAAGGTCCAGTTCCTCGCCGCGGAAAGCGTGTGGCTGATCACGGAGCGGGTTCAGCTGACCGCGCGTGCCGGGAGCGGCCTGGCGCGCGACGCCATCCTCCGCGCCGCGGAGCGCGCCTGTGCGGACCGTACCGGCACGATCGCCGGATTTGATCAGGTCGCGGTGTTGTTCGCCGGTGCCGGACCCGACTTCATGAATGACGCGGCCGACATCTTCATGGGCAGCATCGACCTGCGCATCAGCTTCAACGAGCCCGCCTGACCTTTCACAACACTGGAGACAGCCATGACGATTTCCAAAAAGCACGCCGTAGCATTGCAGCAGATCACGCACGGCGACGACGCATTTGCCCAGAGCGCCGTGATCATCGGCATGCACGCCGGCCAGTTCGGGGACTGGGAGATGGCGGGGCTGGTACGCGAGGCAACTGCGACGGAAGTCGCGGCCGCAAAGGGTGAGAAGACCGTCGCGCGCAAGCCCCGGAAGCGGTCTCCCAGCAAGACGCCGGCAGCCCAGACACCGTCCGTCTAACGCATTCCATCAGCGAGGCGCACCGTATGACCAGTTCGACTTCTGCCGGCACGACGCTGGCAATCTCAGCGGCGATGCCGGGAACGTTGGACGTGGCCGGGTACGGTGCGTTGGTGTACACTACGATCGGCGGGGTCGAGAGCATCTCTGCTTTCGGACCGCAGTCCGCGGTCAACACCTTCGAGCCGCTCGCCGGCGGTCAGCAGAAGCACAAGGGTCCGGTCAACTACGGATCGCTGCAGCTGCCTCTCGCCGTTGATAATGCGGACGCCGGACAGGCGCTGCTGCGTACGTTCGCGGATCCGGACAACAGCGCCCAGGCGACGTTCCGCGTGATGCTACCAAACGGCGACGTGCGGTACTTCCGCGGTCGCGCGTTCGGCTCGCCGGAGACGGTCGGTAGCGCGACCAACGTGCTGATGATGACCGCTACGGTCGAAATCATGACACGGCCGCGCGGGACTGGGGTCGCCAATCCTACGCCTACCCCGACGCCGACCCCCACCCCCACCACGCCTCTCCCGAGCGTCCTGTTCGTGAAGGGCGACAGCATATCGACACAGGACTATTCGCCGCAGTCGTGGGTCGACCTGCTAGACCTCGGCCCGAATGTGACGATCGTCAATTACAGCGTCTCGGGGGCCACCCAGACCGCTGCGGCGAATGACTTCAACAGCGACCACGCGGCCTATTACGACCCCAATAAGCGGAATGTGCATGTCATCGCGCGGGTCAGTAACGACGTCGCGGGATACACCGTCTCCCCTGCCGCTGCCGATTTCTACGACACGAAGACGACTGGCTACATCGCTGCGGCCAAGGCGGCCGGCGACTATGTCGTGGTTCTCACCATGCTGCCCCGCGACGACGCATTGATGGACTCGGCCAAGGAAGCGAACCGACTGTCCTACAACGCGAAGGCGGTCGCGAACGCCGGGGGCGCAGACGTTGTAATCAACATCGCCGCGGACAGCATCATGGGGGCCAAGCCGGTGAACAGGGCGTTCTACAACGACGACCTGGTCCACCCGGTGTTGGGCGGTCAGCAGCGCATCGCCGCGATCGCGCGTCCGCTTCTCCTTCCCCTGTTCCAGCTGGCGCCCCGCCAGCCCGTTGCAGCGCCCGCCGACAAATCGATCCGCCTAACGGGCCTCACGCGTCTGACCGAAAGCGCCAACGGCACCGGGTACAACTACACGCCCAGCGGTTCGGTGAACTACAACAACCTCTATGCTTCCGGTTATTCGGCGGCTGTACTGCCTGCGAATACCGACGGCTGGTGGGGCGCGGCTATGAGCGGCTTTGGCTCAAGCGGTTTGCTGATCGGACTGGCGACCAGCGCGGCACCACAAAGTTACGGCGATTGTTACGTCGCTCTGTATGCCGACAGCGGGGCCTCCGGCACGAAATACAGCTATACCGGTGAGGACACCGGCTCAGGGCAGGTGACGGGTAATGTTGCCCCGGCAGCCGGCGACATCCTGCGCCTCCGGCGGGCCGGATCGACGCTGTACGCCGAGGCATCGAAAGACAACGGCGCGACGTGGCTATTCCTTCAGTCATTCGACGCCCCGACGGGTGCGGTCCGGCCCTTTTTCCAGACGGGTAACGCCGGTGCGAATGGCGTCATCGTTCGGCCCCGTGGATCGAGTAACATCGTATGATCAGGCAAGCCCCACCCGCACCAAGCGAACTGAACGCCGCCAAGAAGCGCGTGGCCGAGTATATCCGCTGCTGGCATCCCGACTTTATCGTGCGGCGCGATCTCGAGACCATTCTGGCGTCGTTTGAGCCTGAGTGCGGCCTAGACACAGCCACCTAGGCCGGAAGGCCCGACCCCAGCTTGAACAGGTCCTGATGCCTCGCGCTCGGGCCTAACCCCTTTTGCCCGCCGGGCGAAAACCCCCGCTGATGCGGGTCACCACCATGGAGAAATATCATGCCAAGTTCGACTTCGGCGGGCACCACGATGGGCGTGTCCGTCGCCGCACCCGCAACCATGGACGCCGCCGGTTACACCGCGCTGACGTACACCACCGTCGGCGGCATCGAGAGCATTCCCGCTTTCGGTGCGACCAGTGCCGTCAACAGCTTCCAGCCGCTTGCCGGGCCGCAGGAAAAGCACAAGGGGCCGGTCAACTACGGATCGCTTCAGATCCCGATGGCGACCGACAGGGCGGACGCCGGCCAGACGATCATGAACACGCTGGGCGAGCCCGACAACAACGCGATGGGCTCGTTCGTCGTGACGTTCCCGAACGGCGACAAGCGATACTTCCGCGGTCGCGTGTTCGGCTCGCCGGAGACGGTCGGTTCCGCGACCAACGTGCTGATGACCAACTCGACGGTCGAGATCAACACGAAGGTCGTGAAGGTCAACGCCGCCTAACCCTTCCCGAGATCCGGCGCCCGCGACGCCGGCATCCCCTCATGTGTCGATCCGGTCCGCTGTCGCGGGTCTGGGCCGGGTCGGCGCACCATCCTCCCGCGAAGGACGCATCCCATGGACATCACCCGTTACAAGCCCGCCCTCACCTCGTTCATGCATCTCAAAAGCCCGGACGAAGAAGAGCCGCTGTTCGAGACGCTCAGCACCAATCCGGACGAGATCCTGAAGGAAGCGGTGGGCATCACGTTCCACAGCGCCGGCAGCCCGGCCTATGAGGCGGCCGTCGCCAAGCGCACCAATCGGTCGCTCGTCCGCAGCAAGAAGAAGGCGGAACTCACCGCCGACCTGCTCCGCGCCGACACCGTCAGCTTCCTGACCGACGTCACCGTGTCGTTCCACCATCTTGACTATCCGCCGGCCGAAGGCGCGATCGGCGAGGATCTGTTCCGCGCCGTCTACGCCGATCGTGAATATGGCTGGGTCGTCGAGCAGGCGAACGCCCACCTGGGCGACTGGTCGAATTTTACGAAGGGCTCGGCGAAGAGCTGAGCCTCTACGTCCGTCAGGTCGCCTGGCTGCTCGCTATCCCCCGGTGGAAGGATGGCAGCGGCAAGGAGACCAAGCTCCCGGCCCGGATGGAAGGCTACAAGGCCCGCAAGGCCGACCCACCGCTGCCGCCCCTCACCGCTCGTCACGTGTTCGACTGGCTGATGGAGGTTGGTCCCGCGGATGTCGGCGCCATGGGGCAGGTCCCGCTCGGCTGGTCGACCATCCGGGACTGGGCGGACGGCACGTTCCAGCGGCTGTCCGCGTGGGAGTTCCGGACCCTGCGGAAGCTGTCCGCCGAATATCTCGCCGAACTGAGTGCCGCCGAGGATCGCAACCGACCCGCGCCCTGGTCGCCGGGTCGTGCCGACATCGATCCCAAAACCGAAGAGCAGCAGCTGCGCGCCGTGCTTGGCTGAACAGAAAGGAGGTCGCCATGGGTCAGAAGATTGCTTCGCTCGAAATCGAGCTGGCCATGGCGACCGGCGGAGCCGTGTCCGATCTCAACCGCTTTGGCGGTGTCGTCGACAAGGTCAGCGCGCAGGCGATCCGCGACCTGGACCGGATCGATGCCGCGACCAAGGGCGTCGGTGACATGACGCCGGCGACGCGGCAGATGGTAAAGTTCGCTGAAGAGACGGCGAAGTCGGCAATCAGCGCAGCTCGGGACTTGGCGCGCGTTGAGGCGGCGGGCGAACGCATGGCGGCACAGCTGGACCGCCAGCTGGCCGCCTATGGCAAAAGTTCGTCGGACATGCGGTCGATGAAGGCGGAGGCTGCTGCCCTCGCAGCCGAGCAGTCCGGTGCATCCGAACTGGCGTCGCGCATCCGTGCCAAGGAAGCCGAGCTCTACGACAAGGAGTTCGCCGCCATGCGGCGCCTGCGGCAGGAAGCCGATGCGCTGGCAGAAGAGCGAGCTGCGGCAGCGGCGATCGCGGCGGCTGCAGCCGAGCGCGACGCGACCGCGGCGCGCGAGGCCGCGCATGCGCACCAGATGTTCGAGGCCGCGGTCCGATCCGGCGTAGCGGCGATGAAAGACGCCGATGCCGTGCAGCTGGCCGCGAAGCGCGATGCTGAGGCAACGGCCACACGCGAAGCCGCCCATGCCTATCAGATGTTCGAAGCCGCCGTCCGCTCGGGTGCCGCGGCGATGCGGGAAGCCGACGCCATTGACGCGTCCGCGCAGCGCGAGCGCGACACGATCGCGACCCGCGAAGCAACGATCGCCCATCAGTTGTTCGAGGCGCGTGTTCGCGAGGGCACGGCCGCCATGCGCGCTGAAGAGGAAGCGGCGCGCAGGGACTCGGCAACGCTCGACCGTTTACGCGAGATGCTCGACCCGGCCGCAGCGTCGCAGAACCGGCTGAATGCCGAGATGGCGGAAGCCCAGCGTGTGATGCTGGCCGCCGGTCACAGTACCGAAGAGGTCGCGCGCGCGCAGGCCCTGATGATCCAGCACAACGATGGCGCGGTCCGCAGCACTGGCCAGGTGAAAGCCGGCATGCAGCAGTTGTCCTACAACCTTAACGACGCCGCGACGATGTGGGCCATGCAGGCCAACCCTATGCAGATCTTTGCGTCGCAGGCCGGTCAGACGATGCAGGCGGTCCAGCTGATGTCCGGGGAGGCCAAAGGCTTCCTCGGTTTGATGGCGGGGCCGTGGGGACTGGTAATCACGACGGCGATCGTCGCGCTCGTTCCGTTGATCGCGAAGATGATCGAGATGAACCGTGCGGTCGACGACGCCGTCGACAAGCTGAAGAAGCAGGCGGCCGAAGACGAGATCACGCGCAAGGCGCAGGACCGGTACAAGGTCAGCGCCGAAGGTGTCGCGGCCGCAATCCGGGACGGCACGCTGGCGACCAAGCAGTCACTGGACGCTCTGCGTAGTTCCGCCGAGGCCGCGAATATCCTCGCGAAAGCCAACCTCGCCCGCGAGATCAGCATCCGGCAGGTCACGGCCGCCGAGCTGGAACAGGCCAAGGTTCTGGCGGAGAATGCCAAGGCGACAAACATCTTTGCCGGCGGACCGGGCGGCGCCCAGTCCCTCGTGTCTGCGCAGTACGGTGCGCGCGTCGGCGAGCTGGAGAAGAAGCTGGCCGAGCAGCTTAAGCTGATCGAGCAGGCGCAGCGGCGGGTCCAGTTCACCCGTATCGACCTGGCTGCGGACGCCGCCGCGCGCGCGACGGATCCGTTGGCGAAGATCAACCATCAGTTTGACCAGCAGGTCGAGGCGGCGAAGCGGGCGGCTGCGGCGCAGGCTGCAGCTGGGCACGCGGTAGATGCACGCCTGACGCGCGAGCTGACAGCAATCGAGACCGCACGTGATGCCGCCGTGAAGGCAGAACAGGACCGGACCTCGGCTGCAAAGGAAACGGCCAAGCAGATCGGTCGAAATATCACTCTGTCGGAAGCGCGCGGCATTGCCGAAAGCGTCGGCGGGCGTGTGACCAGCGACCATCGTTCGCTGGCCGAACAGCAGGCGCTCTATGCCAAGTATGCCGCCTACAAGGCGGGGAACGGCCCGTGGGCGGCGCTTGCGGCGAAACCCGGCACCAGCAACCACGAACTGGACCAGGCTGTCGACGTCGCGAAGGGCGGCGGCGTCACGCTGAAGAAGCTGGTCGACGCGTACCGCACGGCCGGGGTCAGGGTGGTCGAGGCGCTGGACGAAGGCAGTCACTTTCATATCGCCTGGAAGAAGGTGGGTGAGCAGGCGCGCGATCAGACCGCCGAACGGCAGGAAGCTGCCCGTGCCATCAAGGCCGTCGCAGACTTCCATCAGGACCTGGCCGAGCAGCACGGCGAGTATCTCGCCGAACAGGCCCGTGACACGCGAGAGCTCATGGAGACATGGGGTAAGCCGATCCACGGTGTTGACGTCACGGACAGCGCCATGGCGAAGATCGGAAACTGGGCCGACCATCACGGCCCGATCGCCGAGATGAACAAGGCGCTCGACGAGCAGGCGCAGTGGTGGGACGAAGTCGGTCAACGTGCCAATGAGGCTGCGTCCAGCATGGAACGCGCCTTCGGCCGCGTCGGCGGCGCGATCGGCGACGTTACGGTCCTGCTCGCCGACTATGGCGCTCGGCAGGCCGAGATCGATCGCGCGGCAAAGGATCAGACCGATCATCGTCAGCGGTCGAGCGAGCTCGAACTGTCGACGATGATCGGCCTGACGGGTGCCGCCAAGACGCTCTTCAACGAGCGCAGCGCCGGATACAAGGCGATGGAAGCCGCCGAGAAGGCGCTGACCCTCATCCAGTTGGCCCGCACAGCGGTCGACGTGGCGGGCGGTGCTGCAAAGATGTTCGCGCAGCTCGGTACGTTCGCGTTCCCAGCCGTCGTCGCGATGGGCGCGGTCATGGCCGGGCTCGGTTTCGCAGTTGCGACCGGTGGCGGTGGTGGCAATGACTTGCCCGCAGCCAACGAGGGCACCGGCACGGTGCTCGGCGACACGGACGCAAAGAGCGAGAGCATCCAGCGGTCGATCGACCTCCTGGCGGACATCGACGATGCCACCCTCGGTGTCAGCCGCGACATGCTGTCGTCGCTGCGGTCGATCGAGGACAGCATCGGTGGCCTGTCGTCGCTGCTCGTGCGCGCCGGCAACGTCAATGCGAGCGGCGGCGTCAACGAGGGCTTCAAGACGGACGCGGTCGGATCGCTGCTGAGTAAGATCCCGGTGATCGGCGGTCTGCTCGGCAACCTTTTCGGTAGCAAGACGACGGTGGTAGGCAGCGGCCTATATGGCGACAGCCAGTCGGTTGGCGACATCCTGTCCGGCGGGTTCGACGCGTCCTACTACAGCGACGTCCAGAAGAAGAAGAAGCTGTTCGGGCTGACCACGTCGACGAAGTACAGCACCAGCCTGACCGGTGCGGACGCCGGGATCGAGGACCAGTTCACGCTGCTGCTGCGGCAGTTCTACGACACGATCGGCGCGGCGGCCGCGCCACTCGGCCAGTCGCTCGACGCCGTGCAGGATCGCCTGCTCGGCTTCACCGTCGACATCGGCAAGATCGACCTGAAGGGCCTGACCGGGACCGAGATCCAGGAGAAGCTGGAGGCGGTGTTCGGCGCGGCGGCGGACGGCATGGCGGAGGCCGCGATCCCCGGCTTGTCGCGCTTCCAGAAGGTCGGCGAGGGCGCGTTTGAGACGCTTGTGCGGGTCGCGTCCACCGTCGAGCAGGTCGACGCGGTGTTCCAGAAGTTGGGCGTGACGTCCGGCACGATGGGCGTCGATATCGACATGGCGGTCTCCGGGCTGTTCGACAGCGTGTCGGACTTCACCAGTGCGGCGGACAGCTACTTCCAGGCGTTCTACTCCGACGCTGAACAGGCTGCAGCGCAGACCGCCCAGATGGGTCGGGCGTTCGCGGGGCTTGGGCTGGCCATGCCCGAGACGCTGGCCGGTTATCGGGCGCTGGTCGACGCGCAGGACCTGTCCACAGCGGCGGGTCAGCAGATGTACGCCACGCTGATCCAGCTGGCCCCGGCGTTCGCGGACCTGAAGGGGTCGCTGGACGGTGCGGCGTCGGCCGCCGCCATCGTGCGCGAGCGCGAGGATCTGAACAAGCAGCTGCTCGAGCTGTCCGGCGACACCGTCGCGATCCGGGCGGCCGAGCTGGCGAAGATCGACCCGAGCAACCGTGCGCTGCAGGAACAGGTCTGGGCGGTCCAGGACGCGCAGGAAGCCGCCAAGGCGGCAGAGCAGCTACGCGATGCCTGGAAGGGCGTCGGCGACGGCATCATGGACGAAGTGAAGCGGATCCGTGGGCTGAACGATGCCAGTGGCGGCGGGACGTTCGCGTCGCTGATGGGGCAGTTCAACGCCGCGAACAGCGCCGCGCAGGGCGGCGACATGGACGCGGCAAAGAGCCTGCCGCAATTGTCGAAGTCGCTCCTCGATGCCGCGGCACTGGCGGCGACCAGCCGGCAGGAACTCGACCGGGTCCAGGCGCAGACGGCAGCGATGCTCGAGGCGACCTACGCGACGATCGGCGGCGACGATCCGGCCGACACGTCCAGCACCAGCACGGCTGCGGCCGCGCTGTCCGCTGCCCAGGCCAGTGCCAGCACCGCCGCCACGAACGACAGCCTGCTGAGCGAACTGAAGGCCCTGCGGGAGGAGATGACGGCCATGCGGAACGACAACAACGCCGGCCACGCCGCGACCGCCGGCAACACCGGCGCCGTCCGCCGCACGCTGGAGTCTGTCACGGCCCCGGGCGGCGACGCGATCGCAGTGGCGAGCGCCGCATGAGGGTCATCACGCCGGCCGGCGAAACCATCGAGCTCGGCACCACCGAGACCGGGGCCACGATCGGGATCATCGACTACAGCCGCCGGGTCACCGACGACTATGGCGTGACGACGGTCGTTGAGCGCGGGTTCGCGCGGAAGATGTCGGTGCGGCTGAAAGTGCCGTTCGAGGCGGTCGACGGCGTCCAGCGACGGCTGGCCGACCTGCGCGCGACATCGGCGCTCTGGGTAGCGGACGACCGGTTCGCGACCCTTCGCATGCAGGGGTTCTACAAGGATTTCTCGATCGACCTCGCCACTCCGCCGAACAGCTATTGTTCGCTGTCGGTCGAGGGCCTGGCAACGTCCGATCCGGTCTCGGACAGTGGCGGCGACCCGGCCCCGGACGGTCAGGCGTCCACGCTGCAGCTGCTGCAACCGGTCCGGATTGCGGGCGGGATGTTGGTGGCGAGCAACGTCGACGAGACCGACTATCCTGAATGGTCGGCCGGCACGGCCTATGGCATCGGCGCGCGCGTCATCCGGTCGGCAACGCACCGGATCTACGAAAGCACGGCCGCCGGTAACGCCGGCAACCCGCCCGGACCCGGCTCGACGGCATGGTTTGACGTCGGCGCCACTAACCGGTGGGCGATGTTCGACGAGGCGTTGGGGTCGGTGACCTTCTGGGACGGCATGATCGCCGTCACCATTGCCCCGCAGACAGCCGTAGACGGGATCGCACTCCTCGACGTCACGGCGGATCGCGTCCGGGTGCAGGCCGCAGGCTATGACCGCACCGTTGTTCCCACGGCCCGCCCCGGCTCCGCGCTGTTTCTCGATCTGCCCGCCGGGTCCGGCAATGTCACGGTGACGGTCACCGGCGGCGGCACGGTCACGGTGGGTACGCTGCTGATCGGCCGCCGGCGCCGGCTTGGTATCACCGGTGCATCACCGACGGCCGGCATCACGGACTATAGCCGCAAGGTGGTCGACGACTTCGGCGAGGTCACGATCGTCGAGCGCGCATGGGCCAAGAAGATGAGCGCGAAGGCGCTGATCCGGACGGACGCGGTCGATGTCGTCTTTGACCGGATCGCCGCGGTACGTGCGCGCCCCTCGCTCTGGATCGGGCAGGCCGGGATCGACAGTCTGACGATCTACGGCTTCTTCAAGGATTTCTCGATTGAGGTGGCGGCAGGCGTCAGCACGCTATCGCTGTCGATCGAGGGACTGAGCCGGGCGGCACCGATAGCCCCGCCGATCGCTCCGGGGAACGGTTCGGTCGAGTGGCCGGACGTGAAGGATACGGACGGCAAGAAGCCGGCGGACAACGCCGATGTCACCGAGGATGCGTTGCCCGGCCTGCTGCCAGATGCGCTGCCGTTTGCGTATCAGAAGCTAACATGGCGATCGCCGACCGAAATAGACGAAGACCTGAACGGTGCCATCGACACACTCGCCGAGGCGACCCTTCGCAACGAGGTATTCCGCGGCGAACTGATGGAGAAGACGACACGGCCGGACGGCACCGACATCTACCAGTATATCGACGGCCTCGGGTTGAAGACGGACCAGCATGAGGCGTTCGTGGCGCTGATGCGCGCGGTCGGCACTGACGGTTCCGCCAAGTTCGGACTGATCGCCCGGGGTGACGGCGGCATCGTCGGCATCGAAGGTTTCGCCCAAGGCAACGTCCGCCAGCTGTCTTTTGTCAGTTCGCAGTTTCTCTTCACGGATAACAGCGGCACCGTCAGCCGCAACGCGATGGTCTACGTCAACGGCAAGTGGATCATGCACGCGCTCGAGGTCGACACGCTGAAGGTGAACACTGCGGTCGCACCTGTCCGTGTCGTTGCCGGATCCTACGTCGCCGGTAAGTTTGCAACGCAGACCGGGTTTGCCGAGCCCCGCTCCGCACTACTTACAGCGGCCATCGTCGTGCCGGTCGCCGGGTGGGTCGAGATCACCGCAAAGTTCGTCCAGGGGCAGACTGCCGGCAACGGGCCATGGTCCGCCTGCGTGGCGATGAACGGCGTCGATGACACTTACAGTTTGATTGGCGACGGGTTGTCGCAGGCCAACAACTTCACCCAGGGCAGCTTCTACTGCCCGGCGCCCGGTACGTACACAATCACCCTGCAATGGGCAGCCTACACCGGCGTCCAGATCCGCGAGCGGTCGCTCTTCATCAAATTCTTCCCGTTCACGGAGTAGCGAAATGAAATTGTACGCAGTGCTCTATGACGATGCCGGTGAAATCCGGCAGCGCATGTCCGGTGGATCCGAAACCATCGCTGCGACCGCCGAGGCCTTGGGTCTGCACAGGATGATTGTCCCCGACGATGGGGCATATGAGCAGACGCACGTCGTGATCGATCGGATGATGGTGGAGAAGCCGGCATGATCCCGGTCGATGAAGAGAGCTTCGCGGGGCTCGTCGCACGCTTCGAAGAATTGCTCGACCGCCAGGATGCGGCCGTCATGCGCGTGGTTGTCATGACGATCGCAAGTCCGGGACCGGTCGATCTTTCGACGGCCGATCATGGCGGAAAGCGGATCCGCATCAACAGCGTCGGGGTCTGCGACGTCAGGCTGCCCCAGAGTTCCCCGGTCGGAACGGTGTTTTTGCCACGCCAGACCAACACTGGCCAGCTTCGCTTCCTGCCGTTCGGAACGTCAGTCCTGCGGAACGGATTGAACCATAACGGCACCGCCCGGCAGTACGCCGCGGTGAGTCTGACCTGCGAGCGCAACGACGACGGCAACTCGGCCGTCTGGATGCTCGACGGCGACACGGCGGCGGTAGGCTGATGTTCCAGGCAGGCTTCTTCCCAACGATCGTCGCGATCGCGCCGTCCCGCGTCCCACCGGTGCAAGCGCGCTACATCGCTCCATCCGGTACCGGCGACGGAAGCAGTTGGGCGAATGCCGCGCCCATCACGGCCCTGAACGATCTGATCGGGCAGCTGACAGTCACCGGTGGCGAGGTGCGCGTTCGAGCGGACGCCGGATCGTACACCCTGCCCGGATCGCAAATTGTGCTGAACAAGGGCGGGACGCTCGGCAAGCCGGTCATCATTCGCGGCTCGGACGTCCTTGGACAGGCGATCGCGGCCGAGATGCTCGGCAACCGCCAGTCCCCGCGGTGGCAACCGGGCGGTGCGACCGGCGCGGAGCAGATCTGGTTTAACGCTGGCGCGAGCAACCTCATCTTCCGGGACTTCCGGTTCCGCAATGCCGGCACGTGCTTCCGACTGCGCGAAGCGAACACGAACCTGCTGTTCGAAGACATCCGTGGCGACAATATCCGGCGCCTGATTCAAGGCAGCGGCACCAATGCGACGATCGTCGGCCTGACCATCCGGCGCTGCTCCGGCTACGGTTTCTCAAAGCAGTTCATCCACGTCCGCTACGACAGCAGCAACGTGCTGATCGAGGACTGCTACGCCGACGCCGAGATGCAGGACGGCGACCTGTGGTCGGCAGGCTTCGTGCTGGACGACACGGCGCACGACGTCACGATGCGCCGCTGTGTCGGTCGGAACTGTGTCTACAACGCCGGGACACTCTACTGGAACGCCGACGCGTTCGCCGGCGAGGGCGGCAACTACCGGATCAAACTGTACGACTGCGAAGCACACGACTGCACCGACGGCGGCTACGATTTCAAAAGCGAAGTCGAACTCTTCAACTGCATCGGCGACGGCAACAAGCGGAACTTCCGCATGTGGGGACCGGCGACGCTTTACGACTGTATCGGTCGAAACCCAAAGGATCGCGGCGGCACCGGGTCGGCGGGCCAGGTCTATTCGTACAACAAGATCGGTTGCGTGCGGGTGAAGGGCGGCTCGTTCACTCAGCAGGCCGACAACATGCTGATCCCTTTCCACGTGTTCGACTACGGCTTTCTGACGATCGACGCCGCAGCCCAGGCCGGGACGGTGAAGCCGGCCAGCGTCCCCTTGTGGACAGACGAGGGGCGCCCCGATGCACTCTTCACTATCTGGGACGTGAACGACACCACGTTGCCCCAAATCACGACGGACCTAAACTTTACGGTCGACGAGAACCTGCCGCGCACGTTCGACATCGCGATGACGGAAGCGGCGTCCATCGAGATCAGCGGGCCGGACCGGGCGAAGTTCGAACCGCAGGGGCGAAGCCTCATCATGAAGCCGCAGGACTTCGAAGCGCCAGGCGGCCCGTCGGTACTGGGCGGCAACGTGCTGCGCATAACCCTGACGGCCGTGGATGCGAACAAGAACCGTTCGGTCGCAAAGGCGATGAACGTCATCATCAACGACGTCGCCGATGATCCGATCGCACCGGCGGAGGCGTTCGGCTATTCCGGATCGGACGGTGCGTGGTTCGACATCGGGGATATGTCGACGCTGTGGGCGGACGTGGCGATGACGCAACCTGCGCAGGTGGGGGGGTTGGTCGCCGCCGTCACGGATCAGAGCGGTCGGGGACACCATCTGCGGCAGGACGATCCCGACCGGCAGGCGCGGCTCCGGCAGGTCAATTTCACGACGTATTTGGAGTTCGACGGATACCAGACATTTTACCGGCTGGGTTCGCCGGGCGACATGCGGTTCCCTGCGTTCACCATGGTCCTGTCGATGATGCGCGACGTCGACAGTTCGACCGGCCTGACGATCGCCCTGTTCTTCGGCCGCCGCGGTACCACCACTTCGCTCGACACCAACGGCACCTTTTGGTTTGGCCCGCGAGGCGGGACGTCGGCGTCATTCCGCACGACCGGCACGAACGGGACGAGTAACGGTATCGGCACCGTCTCCAACAAGGCGGTGGCCCTGTCCTACCGGACGAGCGATGGCATCGTGCGATCGAGCAACAACACGCTCGGCGTCGGGATGGCGACGATCATCGATGCCCAGGACGTTGCCGCCAATCCCTACCCGCTCACCACCGAACAGCCGCTGGTCGGCGCGCGGTGGACGCCCGAGACTGGCTACATCGATTTGCTGAACGGACGCCTCTACGGCCTAGCGGTGCTGAACGCGGCAGTCAGCGACGACACCCGGTTCCGCATCGAGCGCCAGCTCGGCCGCACCGGCGGTGTCTCAATCTAGCCCCAAAACCTCACAGGAGAAGACCAATGATCAAGATGCTCTTCCGGGCAGCCTTTGCGCTGTCCGTCGCTTCGCTATGCCTGCCTGCCGTGGCGCAGCAGCCGATCGCTGCCCCGGCTGGCTTCGTACCCAAGCAGGCGATGACCTTCGCCGATGCCGACGGCAGGGCGGTGACCGTCAGTGCCGCCACCCCGCTGCCCGTGGGCGGCCTCGGCGGCGGCGCAGGGGGTAGCAGCGGCCCGATCACCTATGCCGACATCTCGGTCACCCTCTCCGCATCCCAGTCGACCGGCGCGGCGTCGGTCCTCCCCGCCAGCACGACCCGCAAGGTGCTGATGATCAACCCGCCAACCGACTGCACCCTGCGGATCAGCAGCGGCGCGGGCGGAGGTTGGCCGCTGTTCGGCGGGGTGCCCAACACGATCGCGGCCGGCGAGGTCCCGGCGAACGCGCTCTACATCACCGGCCTTTCGGCGGGTGCTGCTGTTACTGTCTGGGAGGGTTGAGCGATGGACGCCGCCGCATACGGAGCAGCGAAAGCTCTTATATCCCAGCGTACCCGCGTGCTGATGGCAGCGGGACAGTCCGGCCCGATCTACGGCCCGGCAGGTGCCGGGTTCGTCACGGCGCAAAGCGTCACGCTGCCGCCCAACACGATCGTAGGAGGCTGCACGCTGCGGTTGCGGCTGTTGCTTGCGAAGTACGTCCCATTCGGCGGCGGCCATAAATGGCGTATGCGGATCGGCAATCTGGTGGTCGCGCAGAATGATATTGGCGCATCTTTGCTCACGACCGAAATCGAACATCTGATCCGCATCGCAAACGATCGGAAGTCCGCGTTTGTCTACAATACCAACTCGCTCGACACGCCCTCGCTGGCGGCCGGCAACGTCGCATCGACCGGCGCGAAGACTGGCTCGACCGCCAGCCTTGGTGCCCGTCAGCCGTCCAGCTACATCAATTTCGTCAGCAATTCGGCTCCGCCAACAGGCGAGACGGTGCTGGTCGATTTTGCGCAGCCCGTCACCGTGTCGCTGGATGTGCAGGTGGTGAACGGCGACACGATGGAAGTCATCGGTTCCTCGCTCGAAATGCTGACCGCCGGCAGCGGCCCTAGCAACGTCGCCAGCCCGCGTGCGACCGCGATCTGGGGTGACAGCCTGACCGAAGGAACCGGCGCGGTTGCAGTGAGCAACGTCCCGATGGACGTGACGGCCCAGCTCCGCCGCCAGCGACCCGGCTGGCCGATTGCGTCCAAGGGACTGGGCGGGCAGAAGTCGGCCACAATCGTCGATCGGCTGATTGCGGATCAGGTGGCTGGGCGGCAGTGGAACGCCGTCCTGTGGATCGGCACGAACGACTTCGACGACAATGTCGGCAACGGTCCGGGCTGGCTCGCCGCGATCCGGGCCCAGGTCGATCGCGCGCTGGCCTATCGGACCAACTCGAGCACGCTCGTCTGCAACATGTATCCGCGCGCGGGTTGGGCGGTCGGTGATGTCAACTATGTCGCCATGCAGCAGGTGAATGCAGGGCTGGTGGCAGCCTATGGCGGGCGGGTCGTCGATCTGTTCGCAGCGCTCGCGACCGATAACGGCAAGCTGCCTACGGCTAACCTAGCAACTGGGGATGCCATCCACCTGAGCAACGACGGCTACACCGCCGTCATGCAGTCGATCCATGCCAGGATGACCGCGCTTAACTGGAACTAGTCCCCCCAACAGATCACCGCTGCCTGAAGAAGCAGGCCTAACAGGAGCACCCCACCATGAAGACGAACCACGCCGCCGGCCTTGTGCCGGTGCGGTCGCCGGCGCGCGTCCTGTGACAGAGCCATCCATCATCCATGTCGTCGGGGTAACCGCGGTATGGATCATCTTCCTGTCCGCGCTGCGGTTCATCGCGGTAAGTGGGCACGGTCTAAAGCCGGTATTGCTTTGCCTTAAGCGGGTCGCGCGATCGAGGAACGCCACTTGGGCGGATCGACGGCGGTGGTTCGGCCAGAGCTTGGACGCGCGGTATGCGGACCTGATCATAGCGTTGACGACGCCGTGGTCCGGTCTGTTGCTGTTCGGCGGCATGACCCTGATCGGCCTTGGGTTGTCGTTCGGTAGCGTCGGCGACGTCGTGCAGCTGGTGGCGCGCCTACCTGACCGCTGGAGCGCCTTCGACCGCAGCATGGACTTTGCGGGGGCGATCGCGCTGTCGCTCGGTATGTCGGCGGTTCACGCGGCCGTGACGCGCAAGCGATCCCTCAGCGTCTACGTCAGTATCGGTTTCGCGGTGATGGGCCTCGGCATCGGCGTCGTCACCGCGGTGCGGCCATGAGGGTCCCGGACAGCTGGTGGGTGTTCGCGCTCATGGTGTTCGCGGTCGCGTCAGGCCAGATCGGGCGACTGGGTCGGCGAATGGAACAGGACCTCCCCGTCGGCCGCAAGCAGATCATGGTCGAACTGACGATGCTGCCGGCGTTCGGCGCGCTGGGTGGCGCGCTCGCTGCCGAGTACGACTGGCCGGTCTATTTCATCCTCGGTGCTGGCATCGCGGCCGGGTGGACTGGGTTCGGCACGTTCCGGCTGCTCGTTGGCGCCGTGCGCGCAGCACTAAAGCAGCCGGACGACAAGCAGGGCTGACATGGTGCCCCGCCGGCGGTTCCGGGGTGGGAGCTGCCGGCGAGGACTACGCGGCTGTTCGAAGGACCGCGCTGACGCTTCTATAGCAAAGGATAATCCAATAAGCATCATTCTCGGTCCGCGATCGGCGCAGAACCTGCTCGGTTGGGCGATAGGCATTATTGCAGATCGTCCCCGCCGGCCAGCTGACTAAAGCGTCCGGGCGGGGACTGCGCGGAAGACCGACTCAACCGCGGTATAGTTAATTTACTTTAACAACATGACAGGTCAACGGCTCGCGGCAGTCCTTTAGTCGCGCCTTTTACTTGGTTGGTCCGTTCGCCCCGTCGGTCCGGAAGACCGTTGCCGACGGGGCTGGCGGCAAGTCGGTTACCGCACCGCACAACGACTCATTTACCAAAAGTCGGTTCCTGCCATTTCCTCACATTGGAGAGTATGATGACGAAGGCTTCTGAGCCGGCGTGGCTTCGCCATGCCCGAAAGCTGGTCGGCACGCGCGAAGCGGCCGGACCAGCCAACAGTCCCACTATCATGGGCTGGGCTAAGGCGCTCGGCACGAAGGTGCTGGGCATGATCTACAACGCGGACAGCGTGCCCTGGTGCGGACTGTTCGTGGCCGAGTGCATGCGCGCTGCCGCCCTGCCCTCCGCGCCGATCGCGGTGCGAGCGAAAGCCTGGGCGGCATGGGGGGCGAACCTGTCGGCCGACAAGCTGGCGCCCGGCGCGGTGCTGGTGTTCGAGCGACCAGGCGGTGGCCACGTCGGGTTCTACGTCGGCGAGGATGCGACCTGTTACCACGTCCTTGGCGGCAACCAGGGCGACCGGGTCAGCATCATGCGCCTGGAGAAGTCGCGGTGCGTCGCGCGGCGCTGGCCGAAAGGCGTCGCGGTCGTGGGCGGACCTGTTCGCATGCTGCTGACGGCAGGCGTCCCAGTATCGCGAGACGAGGCGTGATCTCGCTTGGCTGGCGCATCACCGGCGGCCTCGCCGCGGCCGTCGCGATCGGCGGCGGGGGCTATGCGCTCGGCGACAGCGCCGGCGCGAACCGGGTGCTGGCGCGTCACGCGACTGCCACCGCCCGCATCGTTGCCGCAGCTGATCGGATCCGTAGCGCCACCGACAAGCTGGCCGGACAGGCCGCCACCGCTCGCACCGAGCAGGTCACCACCGAAAGGACCATCTACCGTGACGCGATTAAGATCGTCGACCGTCCTGTATTCCAGCGCATTTGCGTCGATGCTGATGGCGTGCAGCTGCTCGACCGTGCCCGCGACAGCGCCAACCGTGGCCTTACCGGCGAGCCTGCTGGCGCCGCCGCCGACGCTTCCCCCGATACCGCGCAACGCTAACGGGACGCTGAGCGGGCAGCAGTGTCTGATCGGGGCGCTGGACCTGTACGGCGTCGCCGGCGGGATCCGGCTGCAGTTGCTCGGTCTGATCGCGGCCGAACAGGCGCGCCAGGCGGGCGCGGACGCCCCTCAATAATTCTCGCATTCCGACCTTCTACCGGGAGCCTTTCTTATGTCGAAGAACATTCCTCCATCCACTGCAGTCAGCGAACTAGCGGCGGCCAAGAGGCGCGTCCGCGAACTCATCGGCACGTGGCGTGACGGCTACATCCCGAAACGGGACATCGAAACCATCCTAGCAGCCTCCGGAGACAGCCAATGATTTCCCTCCTTCTCGCCCTGCAACTGGTCGTCACCGACGTCCCGCTTGATAAGCTGTTCGTGCCGTGCCCAGGCACAACCGACACGTATCGCTACGGTGCAGGAGTGTGCCCCGCACTGCCTTCACCGGCCGCGCCCGTCACACCGCCGGTCAACGCCGTGAGTAAGCCTGGCGTCAACGGCGCGCTCATTGTTCTGAAGGGGGCGCAGTCGGGCATGACGATCGGGCCGGCGCGCGTCACCGCAGGTTATCGCGCCGTCGAGGCCGAGAGCGGATCGAGCCTGCGGGACAGCAGCATCACCGGCCTGACTGCAGTCGTTGAGCGTGACGGCATTCGGCTCCGCGACGCACAGCGCGTGACGATCGAGAACTTTGATCTGCGGATGCGGGCCGAGCTCCAGACGGGCGGCAACCTACCCGAGGGTATCGCGATCACCAGCGGGTCGGGCATCGTCATCCGCAACGGTACGCTATCCGGGTTCCGTATGGTCGAGGTGCCGGGCAAGTATACCAACGGCGACGGTATCGCGACGGAAGGCAAGAGCAGCGGCACGATCACCAACGTCACGTCCAGCATCAACACGGACGGCGGCTACGACCTCAAGGGCACATGGACGCTCGACAACGTAACCGCGGAGGCCAACAGCCGCAATTTCCGGTTCTGGGACAGCATCACGGCTCGCACGATCACCAGCGCCAATCCCGTCCAGGCGCATATTTGGGTGAACGCGACCGGTCCGCAGACCATCGTGATCGACAAACTCATCGCCACCAGCACGACGGATGCGCCAATCCTGCGCGTCGAGAACGACCACCCGGTGTCCATCACGATCAAGTCGTGCGTTCTGGACGTGCCGGCCGGGACCGAGTTCTTATTCAACGCTGGCGGGAACCGGAGCAAGTTCAGCTTCGGTCCGGGGTGCAAGCTGCCATGACCGCCGCCTCTTCCTCAACCTCCGCGAAAACGACTCATGAGTAAGCCGGACAGCTTTTGCCGCCGATTGCTGACCACGGTGCCTTGCGCGCGGGATGTCCGGCCTGACGGACGCGGACCGTGGGACAATGGTCGATCTCGTCCTTACCCATGTTACCAGCTAGGGCGCGAGGTCCTGAGGGTAACGGACTGAACACGGCGAAAGTTGATTATGCTTTTGCCCTCGGCACTCCGCTGACCAACTACCTGAAGGGCGCACAGTCCGGCATGATCACTAGCGACGGCTCAAGCGGAGATCGTACTTGTTCGCCTACCTAAGTTTTTCGCCTTGTGTTCAACAAATTCACTCAAAAACCACGCGGCCACAAAAGAGACAATAACAGCAAGCGCAAGTCCGAGTGCAAACTGTGCTTCGGTTTTTCCACGGAACAGCCAAGCGGCGTAGAACAAAATTGGGAAATGAACCAGGTAAAGGCTGTACGAAACACGGCCTAGCCAAACCAGTGGCGCAGTCGAGAACAACCGGCTCAGCCAGTTCCGACAAACGAGCAATATGATGAGAGCTACCGATGCGCACGCGCTGACCGCATCAACGTCAAGGTAAAGAAGGATGGCTGCGGCAAGTATAATGACCAGCTCTAACTTCCATCCCGGCGAGAACGCAACGCGTCGATCATAATAGAATGCTGCTAGCATCCCGACTGCAAACATTGGAAGGTAAAACGCGGTTATCGCTAGGCTTGTGAGCAGATCAGTTCCAAGGAACAGATGGCCTCCACCCATAATGACCTGAACGCCGAATGAGGCTAGAAGGCCTGTGAATGTTAAGGCCGCAAAAGCCATCCGCTGTTGTTTTGCAATTCTGGCCAGCATTGGGAATAAGAGCGAGAACCGCATCTCGTGGATCAAACTCCAGACGATGGGAAGAACGGTTAAGTTACCTATCCATAACAGAAGGGTGCTTGCTCGAAGCAAGTCTAACCAAACGAACTCTGGAATTGCCCCATTCCAATACCCGCCCAACTCGGCGAACGGTCGCACTTCTATCGCGACCGCAGCCGTAGCAGCAACCGCCAAGGTAACGTAGAATGCAGGATATATTCGGAAGACTCTTCGGGTGACGAAAGACTTGAAAGACACTTCTGGTCGGCCGATTGTGCTCGACATTAGCACGAACCCGCTAAGCACAAAGAAGATGACTACCGCCGGATGACCGTAACGGTGAATTGCCCAGAGCGGCACCGCAAGCGCGGTAAGGGGGTAGGCGTAGAGAAAAAACGCAGCAACGTGGTGTAGCACCACGACGAGTGCCGCCACCCCCCGCAGTGCATCAAGTGCAGGATAATGATTTGAAGCCGGTTTTAAGCTATCCCCTTCGCGCCCCGGAATCGTTGATTCAATCGTCTTAATCACGCAGGCCGCCGGTCTTTGTTTCTTCGATCAGTATCCTGTATCAAAAACCAACGGCGATACTAGGATATTCCCGTTATGGGACGGAGTTTGCGTTTCTCCGGTCATTCAATTTTTCCTGCACGAACCCAGCCGCGATGTTCCGAGCTTTCTTCCAAAGGACGATCCGTGGCGCACCAGTTCGAAATCTCGCTAACCGACTACCTGAAGGGCGCGACGCATCTCACGATTAGCTGCACGTCCATCGCCTAGTGTGGTCAATCGTCGACTATGCTCGCCGCGGATCTGGTCGCGCGCTGGCCGAAGGCGCTGACGCTACGCGATTTTCAAAGGAAGTTGGTCTGCCAGCGGTGCGGGTATCGCGGGTGGTCGGAGATGAGCACGGCGGGGCGGGACTAGGCTTGGTCTGTACCGCACTCAGGCAGGTCCAAGACCCACGTCCCCCGTACCACCGTCGCCTTCACCCCACAGCAGCGCCCCACAGCGCGCAGAAATCGCGCTCACTGTCGGTCCGTCGGCCGTTGGCGCACGTTGCGTATGCGAGATGGTGGACAGCCGGTTGAGCGGCCGCAGTCACCAATCGCCGGTCGCCATGTTGCGCTGCAACAAAACACGACTAACATATGTTTACGACCGAGTGCAGAGCGGATGGCCGCCACCGCACGCTAGCGTCGAGACACGATATGAATACGCCCCCATCCAGTTCCGCCGCATCTTATGTCGTCCATATCGGCGACGGGCGGATCCATCTTTCGTTAGTGAATTCCGAAGCACTGCGTCTGCGAGCGACCGACGCTGTTGATCTGGCAGATCGGTTGCTGGAAGCGGCGGCTTCAATCGAAGGCCAAAGCTCACAGCGGGACTAGCTGCTGTTCGCGTAACCGCCCGCAGTCCGTGCCGCTTAAGCGCCAGGAGACCGAATGAATATCGCCGACGAAATGACCTCCATGCTCGCTGATGCGATCACCGCAAACAGGCGACCAATGCGCTGGCTCTTATCCCGGCTGGCGTTGGAGGAGCTTCGAACGGTGGCCGACGTCGATTTAGGCCACCCAACCAATCCGTACGGCGGTTATATGGGGGTCGCGATATCAGCGGCTCGTCCTGCAAACGGGCTTAATATCGAGCTGATCAGCGAAGTCGGCGACGACACGATAGCTAGAATGACCGTCGCTTTCACGCCGCAACAATAGCCGAACGCGCGCGGGGCCGTCCTTCGGCTGTGGGCACGATCTGCCACTCGTGGCCGGTCTCGTCGCATTTTATCGGCGGCGGCAGGTCGTCGTATTTCATAGGGCCAAGTTGCGACGCCTCATCTCGGCCATTAACAGAATCCGCTCCTCGTTTGGAACGCTGACTACCGCGTGCCAAACTGCCATGACGCCGTCATCCGACATGATTGACAGAAGGCGTTGAAAAGCCTTCATCTTCGGGCACAGCATCCATCCTCCCGCCCCGTAACCATCGGCGCGAACGGCGCCAGATCATTCGGAAAAGCTTCGGTGGTTGCGGTATCACTACGCTACGACGATAGCTACATCGTAGTTAATAGAGGGTGTTTTCCAACTTGCGTTTCTCAGCCCCTCTGGACCGGCGCACTAAGCCGCAGTGTATTCGTTGCCTACGTCCGCCTTGCAAAGGTACCGCAATAATTGGTGCTGGCCGACCGTGCGAGAGAGAGCGTATGCCGGAATCGCTCCCAACAGCGTTTTACTCGGCAGCTTGTCGGTAGTCTTGGGTCAAAGGAACACTGTTTAAAGTCTGGTTCTGCTGAGCCGCTTCTGCGACCGCCTCGAAAAGGCGGGCAGCCATCTCTAAGGCCGCCGCCGGCGATAGGCGGAGAACGTTCTCGGAAAACCCATAAAGACTGACGATACCATCGTCTGCTCGGGCATACCCGGCCGTGTCGCTTGTCGACGAACTCACTACCCATTCCCCGCCCCAACCACACGGGCAGTTATTAGCATCAATTAAGACTTAAGGATAAGATTCTTAATTAAGAATGTTATGTCGTAACGGTTGGTGCCGAACGATATCCTCGGCTGAAACGGTAAGCGAACCGGTAATTTTGAACTTCAAACTTGGTCCAGCGAGCGGCGCTGACGGACCAGATCAGTCGCTCAACAACCGCGTCGCAGCACTTGAAGCTCAAACCGAGTTGGTTCCAAGCCTTGGGTCAGTGCCGTGTGCGTTGCCCGGAAGTTCCACAATCCGACAGCTGGTCGACGCGATCGGCAATCCGTTTCCACGTTTCAACGCCGGCCATGTCGCCAGAGAGCGCCAGAGTGGTCACTCGCTCTGCAATGTGGGTGGTCGCGCGGTCGCCGTACTGGGTCAGGACGTACTGCGCGCAGGCCCAGAGTTCCCGTTCCGCGAGGACCGGTGACCTGTTACTCAAGCCCCCTCCGCTTGAGCTCTTCAGTCGCGAACCGACGGGTCTCTGTCTGATCGTCGGCCATCAGTTCGCGCACCGCGTCGTCAGTAAGCAGGCTCACCAGATGTCGAGCTGCGATGCCAGCTCGCTTCTTCGCGAGCAGGCGATCGAAATTCGGAATGCCGCCGCGTTCGGTCAATAGTGCATCCAGTCTGCCTCGGCGTCATCCACTGCCTCGAACACATTTGGCCCAGCCATCGTCTCGCGCAACCGGGTGCGGACATCCTCCGGGGAGCCCATGCGCGGGAACTCGGGATCGGACCGGGCGGCCTTGGCGAGGTCACCCACCCAACCCTCACGATCCTTCTGCACAAGCAGCCAAGCGCCAAAAGTTTCGCCGTTGTCATTTGTGTTGGTCACAAGGCACCCCAATCCAGCGATTCGCCCATAATCGTACCATGTCGCTGGCGGTTCGAAAGCGAAACACCAACTAAGGTCGACCTCTAAACCAGTGGCAACGGCGGCACTTTTCAACGCCATGGTATATCCCATGGTATGTCGAGAAAATGCCGCTACCAAACACTAGGGTTTACGCGGGTTTCAGCCCCTTGTTGTGACGGCCTCCCGCTCCGCCAGTTTACGATAGTTCCGAAACATGGCCGTCTATGGGTTAAGTGTTGGGCTCTGGTGGCTGAACCACCCACCCGGGTTGGCGAATGCATCGTCTAAAGCAGCGCGGACTAAACGATCCTCGGTTCCGCGGACCGCACGCCTGCAACGCCAGCTCTCGCATCCTGCTCTTAGGAAAGACCCCAGGTTCCCTACCGTCGGCTAGGTGCGGCTGTCGCGCCCAGGCCGGTGGCTGTCCAGTAGATGCCGCCCATCAGGTGGTTCAGATATTGCGGGTTGCGGTACATCTCACCGTTGTGGCCCAGGGTGGTGACGAACACCCGCCCGCGCTCGTACGGGCGGTGCCAAGCGATCGGATGGTCCCTGCCCATCGGTTTCGACACCTGACCCGGCCAGATCTTCGTCGGATCGTATGTCGACTCGTCGACGGTCAGCACGGTGCTGATCGTCTGGCGGTGCGGGTTGGTCGTGACGTAGAACTCGTCGCTCCAGATCCACCGTTCCGGAACGCCGTACGTTGCCGGAAACCTTCTGTCGGTCGTCGTGACGACGCCGGTCTGCAGCATCGGGTGAACGCCGACGGTGCGTCCGACGAGCCGTTCGAACCACGGCCAGGCATTCGGCTGGGTGATCGCGGCACGGTGTACCACCATCGCGTTCCCGCCGGCGCGCATATAGTCCTCGAACCGCTTCCGCTGCGCCGCGTTCAATTCCTCGCTCGGTGTGTTGAGGAACATGACGGCGGCGTATTGGCGCAGGTCACCGTCGAAGGCTTCGGTCTTGCTCGTCCACGTAAGATCGAACGAATGCAGCTTGGCCAGTTGTTCGAAGCTGTCCCGCGCGACCGGGATATACTCGTAATGATACTTGCTCGGCATCGCCAGGACGAGCAGCTTGTACTGCGCATCCGCCTGACCTGCGGATGGCACCGCCGACGCCGCGAAGGCGGCCAGAGCGTGGGCGATGGGTCTCATGAAATCTCCTGCGTCACGTCACCAGTCGTCGTCTTCGACAGGTTCCACACAGACCGCGACGCAGTGCAAGCGGCACCAAGGTCTACTCGGTCGCGACGCGCCCTAGAAGAACGTCCGGGCGGAAAGAAACGGCGGGAATATGTCGTTACCTATCAATCCTACGCCGCCCCCCGCTCCGCCGGTAACCCCGGTCTTCGCCAGCCCCACCTCTACCCGCGCAGCCGTTCCGCGTGCCAGCGGAGGTGGTCTTCCATGAAGGTGGAGACGAAATAATAGCTGTGGTCGTAGCCCGGCTGCATGCGGAGCGTCAGCGGTATACCCGCCGCTTCGCACGCAGCGCTCAGCAGTTCGGGCTTCAGCTGTTCGGCCAGGAACTGGTCGGCCATGCCCTGATCGACCAGCAGGTCCGGCACGCGTGCGCCGTCCTCGATCATCGCGACCGCATCGTGCGCGCGCCAGGTCGCCTCGTCGGGGCCGAGATAGCCGCCGAGCGCCTTCTTCCCCCACGGCACCTGCCCTGGCGCCACGATCGGCGCGAAGGCGGAGACCGAGCGGTAGCGGCCGGGCATGCCCAGCGCCGCCGTCAGTGCGCCGTGGCCGCCCATCGAATGGCCGAAGATGCCCTGCGCGCCCATGTCGGCCGGGAACTCGTCGGCGATCAGCCGCGGCAGTTCGTCGGTGATGTAGGTCCACATCCGGTAGTGCGCGGTGAACGGCGACGTGGTCGCATCGACGTAGAAGCCCGCGCCAAGCCCGAAATCATAGGCCCCGTCCGGATCGTCCGGCACCTGGTCCCCGCGCGGCGACGTGTCGGGCGCGACCAGGATGATGCCCAGTTCAGCGCACAGCCGGCGATACTCGCCCTTCTCCGTCACGTTGGCGTGGGTGCAGGACAGCCCCGACAGATACCACAGCACCGGCAGCTTCGCGCCGCTGGCATGCGCCGGCACGAACACCGAGAATGTCATGGCGGTGCTCGTGGCACTGGACGCGTGGCGGTAGACGCCCTGGATGCCGCCATGGGCATGTGCAGTCGAAACGATTTCCACGATCTGGGGCTCCTTCAGCGGTTCAGTACTGCACGACCGAGCGGATCGACTCGCCCGCGTGCATCAGGTCGAACCCGCGGTTGATCTCGTCGAGCGTCAGGACGTGGGTGATCATCGGGTCGATCTCGATCTTGCCGTTCATGTACCAGTCGACGATCTTCGGCGTATCGGTCCGCCCGCGCGCGCCGCCGAACGCGGAGCCCTTCCACACCCGCCCGGTGACCAGCTGGAACGGCCGCGTGCTGATCTCCTTGCCGGCTTCCGCCACGCCGATCACCACGGACACGCCCCAGCCGCGGTGGCACGCCTCCAGCGCCTGGCGCATGACCGTCGTGTTGCCGGTGCAGTCGAACGTATAGTCCGCGCCGCCGTCGGTCAGCCCGATGAGATGCTGGACGATGTCGCCGTCCACCTTCGACGGATTGACGAAATGGGTCATGCCGAACCGCTTGCCCCACGCTTCCTTGTCGTCGTTCAGGTCGACGCCGATGATCCGGTCCGCGCCCACCATCCGCGCGCCCTGGATCACGTTCAGCCCGATGCCGCCCAGCCCGAACACGATCACGTTCGCGCCCGGCTCGACCTTCGCCGTGTTCACCACCGCGCCGACGCCCGTCGTCACGCCGCACCCGACATAGCAGGCCGACTGGAACGGCGCGTCGGTGCGGATCTTGGCCACCGCGATCTCCGGCACCACGGTGAAGTTCGAGAAGGTCGAACAGCCCATATAATGGAAGATCGGCTGCCCCTTGTAGCTGAACCGCGTCGTGCCGTCGGGCATCAGGCCCTTGCCCTGCGTTGCACGGATCTTGGTGCACAGGTTCGTCTTGCCGCTCAGGCACGACTTACATTCGCGGCATTCCGGCGTGTAGAGCGGGATGACATGGTCGCCGACCGCGACGCTGGTCACCCCCGCGCCGATCTCGCGCACGATGCCCGCGCCCTCATGGCCCAGCACGCTCGGGAACAGTCCCTCGCTGTCCAGCCCGTCGAGCGTATAGGCGTCGGTGTGGCAGATGCCCGTCGCGACGATCTCGATCAGGACCTCGCCCGCCTTCGGCCCTTCGAGGTCGAGTTCGACGATCTCGAGCGGTCGCTTCGCTTCGAACGCCACTGCTGCCCGTGTCTTCATGGTCACTCGCCCGTCATCGTTCCTGGTTGGCGGGGACAGTAGCGGCCGCACGGGGTCGCGACCAGCGTCGCGTGTTAAACTCCCGAGCGATTACGGAGCGGAGTCAGGCCCTTGCCGCCTCCGCCGCGCACGCCTGCGCCCATTCCGCCGTGCCCAGCCGCGACGCGAGATAGTCGAGCAGCACGGTCACCCGCGCCGGCCGCTGCACCCCCGGCGGCGTCAGCAGGTGCAGGCCGATGTCGGGCATCCGCCAGCCGGGCAGGACCTCCACGAGCCGCCCGTCCGCCAGCTCCTGCCACACCATGAAATCGGGCTGCACCGCGATGCCCAGCCCGGCGAGCAACGCGGGGGTGAGCGCATCCGCACTGTTCGCGCTCAGCTGCCCGGTCAGCGTCACGACATATTCGCCCGCCTCCGCATGGACGAGCCGGATCAGGCCGGGCGGCGAGACATTGGTGTAGATCAGGCCGCGCGACGTCTCCAGCTCGCGCGGATGGCTCGGCCGCCCGTGCCGCGCGATCCAGGACGGTGCCGCCACCAGCGGCCGCCGCACCGAACACAGCCGCCGCGCACGCAGCGACGAATCCGCCAGGCTTGCAATCCGGATCGCCACGTCGACACCCGACGCGACCAGATCGACCTGCGCATCGCTCAACTGCATCTCGATACAGATGTCGGGATACAGCTCGAAAAACGCCGGCAGCAGCGGCGCGACGTGCCGCACACCGAACGACATCGGCAGCGCGAGCACCACCTTGCCGCGCGGGGTCGCCGCCTGCGACGATGCCTCGCCCTCCGCCGCCTCGCCGTCCGCCAGGATGCGCCGCGCGCGGTCCAGCACGCCGCGCCCGCTCTCGGTCAGCGCCAGCTGCCGCGACGTGCGGTGGAGCAACGGCACGCCCAGCCGCGCCTCCAGCCGGGTGACCGCCTTTGACACCGTGGGTTTCGACAGATGAAGCGCATCGGCGGCGCGTGCGAACGATCCGGCCTCCACCACCTTGGCGAAGATCGCCCACGCTTCCAGATCGGGCAACGCGGACATGGGCGTCGTTTCCTTCATCGATGGAATGCCGTCATTGCACTTCTTAACGCCCGTCGAAAGCGTATCTTGGTCGTAACGGCCGCACCCGGCCATTTTGACGGAGCAGACGATGATCGACCTTCGCCCCTTTTCCACGCTCGGCGGCGCCAACCATGGCTGGCTCGACGCAAAGCATCATTTCTCGTTCGCCGGCTATCATGATCCGGCCCGCATGGGCTGGGGCAACATCCGCGTCTGGAACGACGACGTGATCGCGCCCAAGTCCGGTTTCCCGCCGCACCCGCACCGCGACATGGAGATCATCACCTACGTCCGCGAGGGTGCGATCACCCACAAGGACAGCCTGGGCAATCTCGGCCGGACCGAGGCGGGCGACGTGCAGGTCATGTCCGCCGGCACCGGGATCACCCACGCCGAATACAACGTCGAGGATGTCGAGACGCGGATCTTCCAGATCTGGATCGAGCCGACCAGCCGCGGCGTCGCCCCCAGCTGGGGCGCGCGCCCCTTCCCCAAGGGCGAACGGTCGGGCCGCTTCGTGACGCTCGCCTCCGGTTTCGCCGAGGATACCGACGCGCTCCGCATCCGCACCGACGCGCGGATCGTGGCGGCATCGGTCAAGGCCGGCGAGACGATCGACTATGCGCTGGGCAAGGAACGACGTGGGTATCTGGTGCCCGCGACGGGTGCGGTGACGATCGACGGCGTGACCGTCAACGCCCGCGATGGTGTCGCCATCACCGGTGTCGACACACTCCGCGTGACGGCAGTCGAGGACAGCGAACTGATCCTGGTCGACGGCGCTTAACGCCCGGAACCACCAAGTGAAACGGTTGCGCCTAGGCCCCGGCCTGCGCCGGGGAACAACATAACTCCGTTCCCCGGCGCAGGCCGGGGCCTAGACGCAACCTTGCCTCACACCCGCTCGCGACAGGTGACCTCAGATCTCCACCTGGCTCCCCAACTCCACCACCCGGTTATGTGGCAGCTTGAAGAACTCCATCGCCGTTTCCGCATTGCGCAGCATCCAGGCAAAGAACTGTTCCCGCCACCGCGCCATCCCCGGCCGCGCGGCCGAGATCAGCGTCTGCCGCCCCAGGAAATAGCTCGTCTCCATCGGCCGGAACGCGCCGCCCCCGATCGTGATCGCGGTCAACGCCGCCGGAATGTCGATATCCTGCATGAACCCGTAATGCAGGATCACGCGGGTGAAGCCGTGGCCCATGTCGACCACCTCGGGACACGCCCCGGCCTCGACCAGCGGCACCCCCTCGATCGTCACGGTCAGGATCACCACCCGCTCGTGCAGCACGCGGTTGTGCTTCATATTGTGGAGCAGCGCGGACGGGATGCCGTGCGGCGACGCCGACAGGAACACTGCGGTCCCGGGCACGCGCCCGACCGATCCGGCGGCCGACCGGATGAATACGTCGACCGGCATCGCGCTTTCGTCCAGCCGCGCACGCATCAGCCGGCGGCCGGTCGCCCAGGTCGTCAGCACGGTGAACACTACCGCGCCGACCAGCAGCGGGAACCAGCCGCCGTCCGGGATCTTCGTCAGGTTCGACGCCAGATACGCGCCGTCGATCACCAGGAACACGCCCGTCACCGCGAATGCGACCCAGCGGTTCCATTTCCACACCGTCACCGCCAGCACGCCCAGCATGCACGCCGTGATGAACATCGTGCCCGTCACTGCGATGCCGTACGCCGCGGCCAGATTGCTCGACGTGCCGAAGCCCAGCACCAGCATGATGACGAAGCCGAGCAGCACCCAGTTCACCAGCGGCAGATAGATCTGCCCCGCCGCGGTCGCACTGGTGTGGACCATCTTCAGCCGTGGCAGGAACCCCAGCTGGATCGCCTGCTGCGTCACCGAGAATGCGCCGGAGATCACCGCCTGGCTCGCGATGATCGTCGCCATCGTCGCCAGGATCACCAGCGGCAGCCGCAACGCGTCGGGCGCGAGCAGGTAGAACGGATTCTCGATCGCCGCCGGATTCTCGATCAGCAGCGCGGCCTGCCCCAGATAGTTCAGCAGCAGGCACGGAAACGCCATGTAGAGCCACGACACCGCGATCGCCTTGCGCCCGAAATGGCCCATGTCGGCATAAAGCGCCTCCGCCCCGGTCACCGCCAGCACGACCGACCCGAGCGCCAGGAACGCACGCAACGGATCCATCGTGAAGAACGTGACCGCATAGGTCGGGCTGAGCGCGTACAGCACTTCCGGATGCGGCAGGATCGCCAGCACGCCGAGCACCGCCAGCACCGCGAAATACACCAGCATCACCGGGCCGAAGATCATGCCGACCTTCGCGGTCCCGCGCGACTGGATCATGAACAGTGCGATCAGCACCGCGATCGAGATCGGCACCACCAGCGGCGCGAGCCCCGCCTGGACGATCGTCAGCCCCTCGACCGCCGACAGCACGGAGATCGCCGGCGTGATGATCGCATCGCCGTAGAACAAGGCGGTCGCCACGATGCCGAGCAGCACGATCCCGCGCGTCCAGCCGCGGTCCCCGCTGCTCCGCACGATCAGCGCGAGCAAAGCCAGGCTCCCGCCTTCGCCGCGATTGTCGGCGCGCAGGATGATCAGCACATATTTCAGCGTGACGATCAGCGTCATCGTCCAGAAGATCAGCGAGATCACGCCGTACAGATGCGGCGCATCCACCGCGAGCCGGTGATGCCCGATGAAGCTTTCCTTCAACGCATAGAGCGGCGACGTGCCGATATCGCCGAACACCACGCCGATCGCGCCGAGCGCCAGCGTCGCGGTCTTGTCCTGCGGCCCGTGATGCGCCACCGGAGCCCCGGCGTCCGTCTCGATTCCCGTCGTCATGTACCGCCCTGTCAAAAGTCTTCACGCCGCATGTGCATGGTCCCGCATAGCGAAACCAGCCGTTCCAGCGGCCTGCCGCATAGTATTCGCATATGTTTTTGGCGGCCGACGTTGTTTCCGGACTGCCGCTGCGCGATGACGACCCTCATGCCCAAGACCCGGACATAGCGATGACCCGCTGCGCGATCTGCGGCAACCGCGCCCGCCACGACCGCGGCAACGGCGTGCGCGAATGCACGCATTGCGGCCTGCGCTACCAGCCCGGCCACCCCGCGATGGAGTCGATCGCAGCGGACGTCGCGAACCGCCTCGCCGCACCGTCGATTAACCTCGAGGCACACCCCCCGCAGGACTGGACCTGCGCCATCGCAACGCTCCGCATCGCCGGCTACCGCTTCGGCCGCGCCATCCGCCCGGCGAACCCGGCGCAGGCGGCCGAACTCGACGACCCGACCGGCACTGTCCCCGCCGCCGCACTGGCCGAACCGCTCCCCGGCGAAGGCCCCGCCATCACGCTCGGCATCATGGGTCGCGTCTCCGAACTCGCCACCATCATCCGCCTCACCGAGCGGCTGGCCCCGCACTTCGCCGCGGTCCGGGTGCTGATCGACAGCGACGACGCGAATGTCGTGGCGGGCCTGTCCGGACCGGGCGTCGCCTATCTCATCCACCCGCTCGACCAGGATTTCGCCGCCCAGCGCAATCGCTTGCAGGCGGCGTGCGAGACACCCTGGCAACTCCAGCTCGATGCCGACGAGGATCTTGATGCGGCTCTTCTCGCCGCCCTCCCCGGCCTGGCCGCCGATGCCGACACCCACGGCCTGCTGTCACTCGCGTTCCAGCGTTCGAACCTCGTCGACGGGGTCCGCTCGGATCACTGGCCCGACGTCCAATACCGTCTCAACCGCTCGGAAGTCCGCTTCGCCGGCGTGGTCCACGAACGGCCCGAGCCGTCCCGCGACTGGCGGCGTTCAGCACTCGCCCCCGCCGGCTCTATCTTGCACCGGCTCGACGGCGCCCAGGTCCGTGCCCGTACCAAGCACTACGCCGCAATGGCCTCCGACGGCGCGCGTCCCATGGACGAAGAAGCACTTCTCCGCCCGTTCAGCGCCGACTGAGCATCGCGCGGTACGCGGCGACCGTCTCGCTCGCGAGCGTCGCCCGCGTGAACCGCCCCGCCGCCGCCCGGCTCGCCTGGTGGAGCCGGGCGCGCAGATCCGGCTCCCGGATCACCCAACGCAATTGATCCGCCAGCAGCACCGCATCGCAGCGCTCCGCCAACAGCCCAGCCCCGGTTTCGCCCACGAACAGCCGCGCGCTCGGGTCCTCCGCGCACGCCACGATCGGCCGCCCGAACGCCATCGCCTCCTGATACACCAGCCCGAACGACTCGTACCGCGACGGCGCGACCACGACATGCGTGTCCGCCAGCAACGCATAGAGATGATCGCTCTCCGCCCGGTGGAACGCCGCCACCCGCCCCTGCGCTGCCGCCGACAGCTCCGCCACGCGCTCTTCCCCGACGCCGACCAGCGTCAGCGCGAACTCCGGGATCGCCCCACGTTCCGCTTCCTCGGCAAGCGTCTCGATCGCCGGCCCCAACGCATCATAGCCCTTCCGATACTCCGCCCGCCCGACGAACAGCAGCCGCACCGGAGCTTCCCCCGCCGGATAAGCGGCCCGCTCCCCGGCAGCGACCAGCACCGGATCCAGGCTCAACCCAACGACATGATGCGCCGGACCCGGTTCGGCCACGCCGTACAGCGCGGCGATCTTCGCCCCATGCGCCGCGGTGTTGGAGATCAGCATATCGCTCCGCGCCGCCGCCAGCGCCTCCACCGCCCGCGCCGCCGCATGATCGGTCCGCGCCCGCACGCCCCGTGCCCCCGCCCCACTCGTCGCGACCGGCGTCGAATTGCGCGTCACGAACGGCAGCCGCGGGTCGAGCGCGACGAACAGCCCCGGCGCGTACCAGTTGGTCCCCTCGATCACGTCGAACGGCGCGCGGGCATGCTCCGCCCGCACCGCGCGCGCCATCGCCCACGGTCCGACCAGATGCCCGGTCGCCGGGAGTTTCCGCAACCACGCCAACGCCCCGCCGGCTAGCGCACAACCGATGACGGTCACCGCCCCGTCCATCGCCCGCCCTGTTCGATCGAAGGTCAGCACGCGAACGTCATGGCCCGCCTCCGCCAGCGACTGCGCGATCTCCCGCGCGGCAACCGACAGTCCACTCTTCTCGGGCGGATAGGTCCAGGTCAGCACTCCGATTTTCATCAGGCGCGCCCGTGACGCTCCAGCACGTCGCGGTACAGCGCGACATAATCCGCCGCCATCCGCCGCGCGCCGAACCGCGCCTCGAACCGCCGCCGCACCTGCGCCCGGTCGATCGAGGGCAGCCGCGCGATCGCCGCCAGCGCCTCCGCCTCGTCACGCACGACGAAGCCCGTCACGCCCTCCTCGATCACCTCGCGCACGCTGCCGCGGTCCCACGCGATCACCGGCGTCCCGCACGCCATCGCCTCGATCATCACCAGCCCGAACGGCTCTGGCCAGTCGATCGGGAACAGCAAAGCCGCCGCATCGCCCAGCAGCCCCTGCTTGGCCGCATCGTCTACCGGCCCGACATACTCGGCGTCCGGCCCCAACAACGGCCGCACGCGATCCTCGAAATAACGCGGATTGCCGACATCGACGGTGCCCGCCAGCCGGATCGCCCGCCCCGCCGCGCGCGCCACGCGGATCGCCACGTCCGGCCGCTTCTGGTCCGTCATCCGCCCGATGAAGGCCAGGTAGCCGCACGCCCCGCTGCCCAGCCGGTAACGATTCTCCGCGATCCCGTGATGGACCACCCCCGCCAGGTTGGACGCCGGGATCGCCGCCGCCTGCGCGCCCGAGATCGCCGCCACCTGCAACCGGTCAAAATGCGCGAAGAACAGCCGCCGGTCGAGTTCGTCGACACGCCAATGGATCGTCGTCAGCGCCGGCCGCTTCGCCAGCACCGCGGCATGCGCGAACTCACCGTGGACATGGACGATGTCATGCTCGCCGATTGCCCGCGCGACCAGGTCAAGCTGCGCCGCCTCCAGCACCCCCGGCACGCCTGGCGCGACGGGGCCGCCGGCCGCCCGCTCCAGCGCGGACAGACTGGGGTGCGCGGACCGCAACCGGGCCGACGTGACGCTGTCGGATGGGGCATAGAGCGTCACGTCGTGACGGAGTGCCACCAATGCCTCGGTCAGGTCGGACACGACCCGTTCGGTCCCGCCATGATCGACAGGCGGCGTCGGGAAAATGACGGGGGCGATCTGCGCGATGCGCAGTAACTTATTGATCGACATTAACACTGGGAACCAGCGGTCGTGAAGCGCGGTTCCACCATGAATAACAAATGAATGGACGGGGACGTATGTTCGTGATGCACATCGCGTTGCAGGGGTGCCTGCGCGCCCGCGACGTCGAATATGGTGTGAACGCGGACACTGGCGGCCACATCCGATACCTGCTCGATCTCGCCCGCGCGTCGGCCGCAGAACCGCGCGTCGATCGGATCGAGATTGTCACGCGCGGCTTCCGGCAGGACGGCATGGCCGACTGCTACGCCGTGCGGACCGAGGATGTCGATGCCAAGACGCGCATCGTCCGGCTGGAGACGACCTCCTCCTGCTACCTCGCTAAGGAAGCGCTCTGGGCGGAACATGACAGTTTCAGCGCCGCGCTGATCGCCCACATTGCCGCGCTCGACCGCCGTCCCGACATCTTCCACGCCCATTATGCCGATGGCGGCGAAATCGCCCGCCGGGTCGGCGCCGCACTCGATATCCCGTTCCTGTTCACCGCCCACTCGCTCGGTCGTGTGAAGCGCGACGCGTTCGCCGGGATCGACGACGCCGACGCGCTCGCCGGCATGGACCGCCGGATCGCGCTGGAGGAACGCACGATCGCCGCCGCCGCTGGCATAATCGCCTCCTCGCGCGACGAGGCCGAGGTGCAGTATGCCGGTTACGACGCCTACCGCCCCGGCCGGATCCGCGTGATCGAACCGGGCAGCGATCTTGCCGCGTTCGCCGATGCCGCACCCGATCCTGCGATGGCCGGTCGCATCGACCGGTTCCTGACCGATCCGGACAAGCCGATGATCCTCGCGATCGCGCGTCCGGTGACGAAAAAGAACCTCGCCGGCCTCGTCCACGCCTATGGCAACGACCCGCATCTGCGCCGCACCGCGAACCTCGTGATCGTGGCGGGCATCCGCGACGATATCGCCCGGATGGAGCCGGAGATCGCGAGCAATCTCGACGAGTTGCTCCGCCTGATCGACCGCTACGACCTCTACGGTCAGGTGGCCTATCCCAAGCACCACCTGCCGTCCGAAGTCCCGTCGATCTACGCGCTCGCCCGGCGGCGCGGCGGCGTGTTCGTCAACCCGGCCCTCAACGAACCGTTCGGGCTGACCCTGCTGGAGGCCGCCGCCGCCGGCCTGCCGATCGTCGCGACCGACAGCGGCGGCCCGAACGACATCATCGAACGGTGCGGCAACGGCGTGCTGGTCGACCCACGCGATCATGGCGCAATGGCCGCCGCGATCGGCCGCATCCTCGACGATCGACCGCTCTGGGAACGCTATTCCCGCGCGGGTGCGGTCGCGGTCGCTGCTTATGACTGGACGCGCCATGCCGAACTCTATCACGATTTCGCCGAATCGGCGCTCGGCCGCCGCCCGCCCCGCGCCCTCCCCGCCGATCCGTCCGGCACGACGATGCTCATCAGCGACATTGACAACACGCTGGTCGGCTGTCCCGCCGCAACGGTCCGGTTCGCCGACTGGCATGGGCGACAGGAGGATCTACTGTTCGGCATCGCCACCGGCCGCTCGCTGCACAGCGCACAGGCGATCCTGTCGCGCGAAAACGTGCCGCAGCCGCAGGTGCTGATCACCTCGGTCGGGTCCGAGATCTACCATCTCGACCGCACCGGCACCGCCTACGACCTCGACGAAGCCTGGGCCACGCAGATCGCCGCGGGGTGGGACCGCCCGGCGGTCGCCGCGATCCTTGCCTACGCAACCGACCTGCAACCGCAGGGCTCGCTCGAACAACGCCTGTTCAAGCTCAGCTACTTCACGCGCGGCGACCCCGATGCGGCCCGCCGCGTCCGCGACCTGCTGCGCGCCGCGGGCCACGCCTGCTCGGTGATCCAGAGCCACGGCACCTATCTCGACATCCTGCCGCACGCCGCGTCGAAGGGCACAGCGGTCGAGCATGTCCGCCGCCACTACGGCATGGCGCGCGACCAAGTCATGGTGGCGGGCGACAGCGGCAACGACGTGGAGATGCTCCGCTCGGTCCGCCACTCGATCATCGTTGCCAATCACAGCGACGGGCTCGATCAGGACCCGACGCTCGCGCACAGTTTCGTGTCAAGTTACGGCCATGCCGGCGGGATCATCGAAGGGGTCGATCACTTCCGCCAGCTGGCGCAACGCCGTCGGACCAAGACAACGAAGAAGACCGCCACCGACCCATCCTGCACCCCGTGCGCGTCAGCGTCCTGACGCTGGTGCGCGGCCGCCGCGCACATCTCGAACGGTTGATGCACGGGCTGGCGGCGCAGACGCAGGCGCCGGACGAGTTCGTCATCGCCTATATGGAAGACGCCGCGCCGGCCGACCTGCCGGCACTGCCCTGCCCCGTCCGAATGGTCGCGGTCCCGGGCGAACCGATGCCCCTCGCCCGCGCCCGCAACCAGGCGATGGCGACCGCGACCGGCGACCTGCTCCTCCTGCTCGACGTCGACTGCATTCCGTCGCCGACGCTCGTCGAAAGCTACGCGAAGGCGGCGACCACCACGGACGGCATCTTCCTCGGCGAGGTGCTGTACCTCCCCGCCGGCCCGGTCGCGCTCCCGCTCGACTATGCCGCGCTCGATGCCGCCGGGCAGCGCCATCCTGCGAAACCCGTCCCGCCGGCGGAGGGCATCGTCCCTGAACCGGACCACGGCGAACTGTGGGGCCTGTCGTTCGCGCTATCCCGTGCTGCCTGGAAGCGCAGCGGCGGCATGGACGAACACTACGTCGGCTATGGCGGGGAGGAAACCGACTTCGCCGCAGCGCTCGCCGCCGCGAACGTCCCGATGTTTCGCGTCGGACAAGCGCGTGCCTACCACCAGCACCACCCGGTCCACGTCCCGCCCTACCAGCATTTCGACCACATCATCCGCAACGCGGGACTGTTTCGAGCGAAGTGGGGCCGCTGGTGCATGGACTATTGGCTCGGCCAGTTCGCCGAACGCGGGCTGATCGCGATGACGCCGGACGCCATCACCGTCCTGCGCCACCCGCGCGCGGACGAGATCGCCGCCGCGCGCCAGCCGGACGACGTCCGCTTCAGCTGACCGGTTCCGCCACCGCTTCCCCGATCAACGCCGCCTCGCACGCCGTCACCGCCGCGGCCAGCGTCCGGACCTGATCCGCGCCGCCGGCCTGCAACTGCGTCGCCATGTCGTCGACCATCGCATCGACCGCCGTCCGCCACAGCCCGACCACGATCTTCGCGTCCGGCGCGCGCTGCGACACGCGCCGCACCAGGTAGCGCAGATGCGCCGGCGCGCCGACCAGCTCCAGATGGCACAGCGCCACCACCGCCACGCCGCTCAGGTCGAGCGTCCCGATCGCCGCACGCGACACCGCGGCATGCGTCACGATCCGCGTCGCAACCCCGCGCCGTGCCAGCAGCTGGGCAAGCATCGCCGCCACCGCCGCATCGAACGGATCGCGTCCGACGACGCACGCCACGACACCGGCCGGCGCGTCCTGCGGCACCGGTGCCGCTCCCGCCCCGTCGCGGTGATCCTCCAGCTCGCCGACCAGCGCCAGCATCGACGCGCACATCCGCGCAGCCCGGCGATCGTCGATCGTCCCGCGCGCATGGTCCAGCCCCGCCAGCCGCAGCCCGGCGACCACGACCTCGTCATAATAACGGTCGAGCGTCCGGTCGGTCAGCAACGTCTCGGCCTGCGCCAGCGCCTCGTCCGGATTGTCCGCCAGGATGCGCTGATAGAAGCTGTCCACCGCGGACAGTGCCGGCCGGTCACCCAGCAGCACGTCGAAGAACTCCAGCGACTTCACATGCCGACCGACGACGACCAGGCACAGGGTCAGCGGCGTCGACAGGATCAGCCCGACCGGCCCCCAGATCCACGTCCAGAACACCGCCGCGACGATCACCGACACCGGCGAAAGCCCCGTCGAATGACCGTAGAGAAACGGTTCGACGACATAGCCGACCAGCGGCTCGACGATCACGAACAGCAGTGCGACGGCGATCGCCATGCCCCAGCCCGGATCGACCGCCGCCGCCAGCGCGATTGGCGCGACCGCCGCCAGGAACGACCCGATATAAGGCACGAACCGCAGCAGCCCGGCCAGGATCCCCCACATCGCCGCCGACGGCACGCCGATCAGCGCGAGGCCCCCGCCGATGATGATCCCGAACCCGGTATTGACCGCCAGCTGCGACGCGAAATAGCGGCTCAGCCGCTGCCCCGCCTCGTCCATCGCGATCGTCGTGCGGTGCAGGTCGTTCGATCCGAACAGCCGGATGAACCGGTCGCGCAGATCCTCCTTCTGCAGCAGCACGAAGATCGCGACGATCAGCACGATGACGGTCGTTTCGAGCGGCCCCAGGATCGGCTGCAGGATGGTCCGCGCGACGGTCAGCGGCGACGTCCGCTCCTGCACGACCTCCACCAGCACCGGCCGGCGCTCGCCCGTGGCTTCGGCGGCCGGCGCCGCGGCGAGCGACCCGCGCCGGACCGGGCGGATGCGTGGCGCGAACTCCTTCGACAGCGACGCCATCCGCGCCGCCGCGAACGCCTGCGCGCCCTCCATCTTCTGCTCGATCGTCTGCGCATAGCGCGGCGCATCGGCGGTCAGGTTCGCCGCCTGCGTCCCGATCAGCATGCCGACCGCGGCCAGCACGCCGACCGCGAACAGCACCGTCAGCACCACCGACGGCGCGCGCCACAGGCCGATCCGCTGCAACATGTTGACCAGTGGTGCCAGCACAAACGACAGCAGCACGGACAGCGTGATCGGGATCAGCACGTCCTGCGCGAAATAGAGCGCCCCCACCACGACCGCCGCGACGGCGAGGCCCAGCAGGCTCTTCAGTTCCGGCACGGCGGCCGCGGTCACGGTCGACGCGGCATCGGGCGACGGCACACCCGTTCGGTCGCCGGTGATGATATTCTCGTATCCGGCGAGTTTCTCGTCGCTCTGCATGACCGTATCCTCGTCCGAGTCTTGGATCGACCATAGCGTCCCGGGCCGGTCCGCACATTGGCTATTGACCGGCCGTCCGGCTTTCCCATCTATTGTGCAATGCAGCATAAATGCGACGTCGCCACGGCGGCGCGCCATGCCTTATCCCGGAGGGCCAGACCCCGATGCGTAACATCAGCGACACGATTGCCCGCCTGACCCGCGCGGCGAACCTCCCCACCGGCGCGATGGGCGCGCACATGTTCGGCGGCGCGGGCGAGGCGGATCGCCTGACCGACCTGGACGCGTTCGGGGCCAACCCCGGGGGCTTGCGCGCGCGCACCTATGTGCCGGCCGACCTGCCGCAGGGCGCGCCGCTCGTCGTCGTGCTCCACGGCTGCACGCAGACCGCGGCGGGCTACGATCACGGCTCCGGCTGGTCGCGCCTCGCGGATCGCCACGGTTTCGCGCTGCTGTTCCCGGAACAACGCCGCGCCAACAACCCGAACCTCTGCTTCAACTGGTTCGTGCCGGCGGACACCGTGCGCGACGATGGCGAACCGCTGTCGATCCGGAACATGGTGGCGCAGATGATCGCCGACCACGGCGTCGATCCGGCGCGCGTGTTCGTCACCGGGCTCTCCGCGGGCGGCGCCATGACCGCGGTCATGCTCGCCACCTATCCGGACGTGTTCGCCGGCGGTGCCGCGATCGCCGGGCTGCCCTACGGCTCGGCCAGCACGGTGCCCGAGGCGTTCGACCGGATGCGCGGCCACGGCGGCCCCTCGCGCGATCTGCTGGCGGAGCGCGCCCGCGCCGCGGCGGGGCATGACGGCCGCTGGCCCACGCTGTCGATCTGGCAGGGTGCGGCCGACCAAACAGTCGCGCAAAGCAATGCCGACGCGATCGCCGGCCAGTGGCGCGACCTGCACGGCCTGCCCGAACGCCCGACGCAGGAGGAGATGATCGACGGCCATCGTCACCGCGTCTGGCACGATGCGAACGGCCGCTCGGTGCTGGAGGAGTATCGCATTGCCGGCATGGGTCACGGCACGCCGATCGATCCCACCGCCGGGTCCGATCACGGCGCCAGCGCGGCCTATATGCTCGATGCCGGCATCGCCTCGTCGCACCTCATCCTGCGCTTCTGGGGGCTGGAGACCGACGCGGAGGAGATGACGGTCGACGCAGCTGAGGAGCAGCGAGCGGAAACGCCCGCTTCGCCGTTCGCCATGCCGATGGGGACACCCATGGCGATGGGCGGCCCGGTCGGCACCGTGATCGAGACCGCGCTGCGCAACGCCGGCCTGATGAAATAAGGCGCTCGCACCCGGGGTCGGTTCAGCGTGGCGAAGGGTGCAGCCCGCTAGACGCCACGGACCGGTTCGGGCTATGTTCCCGGCAACGACCCTTGGAGTTTCCGACCTTGTTGACGCCCACGCCACCCCGTTTCCGGACTCCCTTGCTGCTGGCCGCCGCTCTGGTGCCGCTGCTGTCCGGTCCCGCGGCGGCGCAGACCGCGTCCGGCGCGGTCCCGACGTTCGGCGTGCCGGCACCGGCGATCCCGCCCGTGGTCGATGCCCCCGCCCCGCCGCCGCGCGTCATGCCCAAGCTGACCCGCGCCCAGGCGTCGCAGCTGGCCGCAATGATCGACGCCGCGCCCGCCCAGGGCCTGCGCCACGACCTGCGCGACGGTGACGGCGAGGCCGCCGATCGCGGCGATGCCGAACTGATCACCGCGGCGCTCGATCACGCCCGCGCGGTCCATAGCGGCCGGCTGGAGACGAGTGACTTCCTCAAGGACTGGGGCCTGCGCCCGGCCGCCTATGATCCATGGCCCGGCTTTTCGCAGGCGGTCGCCAACGACCGGCTCGCTGCCTGGATCAACTCGTTGCCGCCGCCCTATGCCGGTTACGACGGTCTGATGAAGGGTCTCAAGACCTACCGCAAGATCGAGGCGGACGGCGGCTGGCCGACGATGGCGTCCGGTCCGGACATGACGATCAACGCCAGCGGCGCGCGGGTGCTGGCACTCCGCCGCCGGCTCGCGGTCGAGGACAGCGAGGTCGCGAAGACCGGCGACACGTTCGATCGCCCGCTGCTCGATGCCGTTCGCAGGGCACAGCGCCGCTACGGCCTGCAACCCAGCGGCATCGTCTCGACCCAGACCATCGCCGCGCTGAACGTCCCCGCGCGCGACCGCGTGCGCCAGATCATGGCCAACATGGAACGCTGGCGCTGGCTGCCGCAGGACCTTGCCAAGGACCGGGTGCAGGTGAACATCGCCGCCGCCGTCCTGACCGTGTTCGACGGAGACAATCCGGTCACGTCGATGAAGGCGGTCACCGGCCGCCCGGGCGACAACACGCCGATGCTGCAATCGCGCATCCACAGCATCGTCATCAACCCGCCGTGGAACGTGCCGACCTCGATCGCGACCAAGGAGTTGTGGCCGAAGGAACGCGCAAACCCCGGCTATTTCAAGCGTAACTCGATAAAGGTCATCAAGCTCGACGGCGGCGGCACGCGGCTGCAACAGGCGGCCGGCGACATGAGCGCGCTCGGGCGGCTGAAGTTCGATTTCGACAATCCCTACTCGGTCTATCTTCACGATTCCCCGGCACAGGCGGCCTTTTCGCGCTGGGACCGGCTCGCCAGCCATGGCTGCGTCCGGCTTGCGAAACCCGTCGAGCTGGCCGACCTGCTGCTCGCCAACGACCCGACCTATGGCGGCAACGTCAAGCCGGCGATCGACGCGGGTGAGACGAAGCGTGCGCGGCTGGCCAACCCGGTCACCGTCTATCTGCTCTACTGGACCGCGTTCGCCAGTTCGGCGGGGCAGATCAATTTCCGCGCCGATCCCTATGACTGGGACGGCATCCTGGCCTCCAAGATCGAGGCGCGCGGCAACCGCGCCGCCGCCCTCGCGTCGCGATAGGATCCCCATGTTCAAAATCCGCCTTATCGCCCCGTTCGCCGCCGCCATGCTGCTCGCCGCCTGCGACCGCGGCCCCGCGCCGCAGCCGGAGGCCGACCCCTATAACGATAGCGCAAACGCGGACGAACCCGTCGAGCCGGAACCCGCCCCCGCGCCGGAACCGATCAACGAACCCGCGCCCGCCCCCGTCGAAACCACGACGGCGATCGACACCCCGCCCCCGGCCGAACCCACCCGGCCGAGCGACCAGATGATGGAAGACGCCGAAGCCACCGGCATGACCGCCCGCGTCGCCCGCGACGCCGAGACCGCCAGCGACGCCGCGAGCGATGCCGCAAATGAATCCGAACAGGTCGCCGTGGAGAAGAAGTAAGCCTGGACCTCCTCAAAACCCGTCCATCCCGAGCGAAGTCGAGGGACCCGTCGAGCGCAGCCGAGACGCCTACAGCGACCCTCGGCTGCGCTCCGGGGAAATGAGTTGAGCCAAGGTCGGTTTCACAGCGCCGCCACGCGAAACGCCATCCGCTAACCGACCCCCCGACCTTGACAAAATCCCGCACTCGGCCATAGCCGCGTGTGTCGCGGATCGCGCGCTTTGCGGTCGCATATTTATCCGGATCGCCCATGACATTCGCCGATCTCGGCCTCTCCGACGAAACGCTGCGCGCCGTGACGGAGTCCGGCTACACCATACCCACGCCGGTGCAGGCGCAGGCGATCCCGCCTGTGCTGATGAACCGCGACCTGATCGCCATCGCGCAGACGGGTACGGGCAAGACCGCATCGTTCGTCCTGCCGATGATCGACGTCCTGGCGCACGGCCGTGCCCGCGCCATGATGCCGCGTTCGCTGATCCTCGAACCGACGCGCGAACTCGCCGCGCAGGTCGCCGAGAATTTCGACAAATACGGCAAATATCACAAGCTCTCCATGGCGCTGCTGATCGGCGGCGTGTCGATGGGCGACCAGACCGCGGCACTCGCCCGCGGCGTCGACGTGCTGATCGCCACGCCAGGCCGGCTGATGGATCTGTTCAAGCGCGGCAAGATCCTGCTGTCCGGCTGCTCGATCCTGGTGATCGACGAGGCGGATCGCATGCTCGACATGGGGTTCATCCCCGATATCGAGGAGATCTGCACCAAGCTGCCCGCCACGCGCCAGACGCTGCTGTTCTCGGCCACGATGCCGGGGCCGATCAAGAAGCTGGCCGACCGCTTCCTGTCGAACCCGAAGCAGATCGAGGTCGCGCGGGCCGGCATGAACAACCTGCTGATCGAACAGCGGCTGGTCGAAACCACCTCGCGCGGCAAGCGCGACGCGCTCAAGGCGTTGCTCGCAGCGGAAGACGTCCGCACCGCGATGATCTTCTCCAACCGCAAGACCACGGTCCGCGACCTTGCCGAGATGCTGGGCCGTTCGGGCATGAAGGTCGGCCAGATCCACGGCGACATGGAACAGGCCGAACGGCTGCGTGAACTCGACCGGTTCAAGGACGGCACGATCAACATCCTGGTCGCCTCCGACGTCGCGGCTCGCGGGCTCGACATCAAGGGCGTCAGCCACGTCATCAACTACGACATCCCCTGGCATCCGGACGACTATGTCCACCGCATCGGCCGCACCGGCCGCGCCGGCGCATCGGGCAAGGCGTTCAGCCTCGTCACGCCCGAAGACGCCGAAGCGATCGCCAACATCGAAAAGCTGACAAAGTCGACGATCGAACGCGTCGGCAAGCCTGTCGCCGCGACCCCCGTCGCAGAGACGCCCGCGCTTGTTACGGAAGCACCCGCCCGCGAAGACACGCGCGGCCCCCGCCGCCGCCCCCGCAGCGACCGCCCGGCGCAGGCGGCCCCGGTCCCGGCGCCAGCCCCGGTCGCAGCACCCGTCGCGATCGCCGAGCCGGTTGTGGCATCCGCCCCCGCCCCAGTCGCACAACCGAAGCCCGCCCCGACACCGCAGCCGCGCCAGGATCGCCACGACCGCCCCGCGCGCGACGACCGTCGCGACATACCCTACCGCGAACCACGCCGTCCCCAGCAGGACGACCGCCGCCCGCAGCGCGTCGTCGACGAAGGCCCCGACGACGGCTGGAACGGCCCCTTCCCCAACTTCCTCACGGTCCGCCTGGACCTGCCACCTCGCGACTGAGGTGTACGGCGCTGGCTTAGAGTCGCTTCCTCGCGACTAAAAGTGGTACGAAGCTCACACTTAGCATCGGGCGGGGGCTTCTCCGTTCGCCGCGCCTCCTCAGATCAGTCGCCGTCGCTGCGTAGTTGCTCGCGGTGGACGACCCATCGCTTTGTCACCGTCCCGCTACGAACTTACTTGCGTCCAGCTATATCAACGTTACCGATGTAACAATGTCTCATCAGCAGCCGCCAGCCAATCCCGCCAATACCCCCAGCCAGCGCTTCTTCGCGGGGATCGGCATCACCCCCGGTATGCGTGTCCTCGACGTCGGCTGCGGCAACGGCGATCTCAGCCGCTTCGTCGCTGCATTGGCCGGACCCGCCGGTGAGGTTGTAGCGATCGACCGCGGCGCGGACTCACTTGCAATGGCGCGTGTCGCCGATGCCCGTCCGAACTCCGCACCGATCGATTATCGTCAGGTCGATCTCGCAGAGGCGCTGCCAGAACTAGGCAAGTTCGACGCAATCGTCGGCCGCCGCGTGTTGATGTATCTCCCCGACGCCGCCGCCACGATCGACCGCCTCCGATCGATCGCAAAACCCGGCGCGATTATCGCGTTCCAGGAACATGCCCGCGCCGGTCTGCCGACCGGGCTCAGCGAACTGCCGCTCCACCGCCAACTCTACGACTGGACCTGGTCGACCGTGACCGCTGAGGGCGGCGAGGTGACGCTGGCCCTGCGCCTGATGGATCTCCTGAAGACCGCCGGATGCGCGATCGAAGACGCACGCTGCGAGGCGATCCTGCTCCAGTCCGGCGACCCGTCCTTCCTGCCCACGCTTGCCCGCGCCATGCTCCCCCGCATGATCGAACGCGGCGTCACGACCGCAGCGGAACTCGATCCGGACACGCTCGCCGATCGCATCGATCAGGAACGCCGGACCGTCGGCGGCACGATCGTCTGGGACCTGGCGTTCCTCGTCGCGGCGCGCGTGGGCTAGTCCGCCGGCCCTCAGTCCTTCCGCTCGAACTCCGACACGATCCGGCTGTTGCCGCGGATCAGCGTCCCGTCGGCATGATGTTCGCACGCGGCCTCCGCCTCGACGCGCGACGGATAGATGCCGATCTTCGTCCAGGCCAGGACGCGCCAGCATTGCGCGATGTACCAGTCGGTATAGGTCCGGCCGGAGAACAGCGCCTCGACCAGCGACTTCTTCTGGTGGATCACCCGATATCTACGCGCCACCGGCCGGCTCCTTCACCCGCACATAGCGCGCGCGGAACGCATCGGCATAACCGGTCAGCGTGCCCGCCGCGATCGCGCCGCGCAGGTCCGCCATCAGCGACTGGTAGAAGGCCAGGTTATGCTCGGTCATCAGCATCGCGCCCAAGATCTCGTCCGACCGGACGAGATGGTGGATATAGGCGCGTTCCCACGTCGCGCACACCGAGCAGGCGCATTCCGGGTCGAGCGGCCCGCGGTCCTCGGCGAACGTCGCGTTGCGGATGTTGATCGGCCCGTCGCGCGTGAACGCCTGCCCCGTGCGCCCCGACCGCGTCGGCAGCACGCAATCGAACATGTCGATCCCGCGTTCCACCGCACCGACGATGTCGTCGGGCTTGCCGACGCCCATCAGGTAGCGCGGCCGATCCGCCGGCAGCTGCCCCGGCGCGAAATCGAGCACCGCGAACATCTGTTCCTGCCCCTCGCCCACCGCCAGCCCGCCGACCGCGTAGCCATCGAACCCGATGTCGATCAGCTGGTCCGCCGATGTCCGGCGCAGGCCCTTGTCCATCGACCCCTGCTGGATCCCGAACAGCGCGGATCTCTCGGCATGCTCGCCGCCGCTGTCGAACCCGTTGCGCGACCGCACGGCCCAGCGCATCGACCGCTCCATCGACGCCGCTGACCGGTCGTAGGTCGCCGGGTGCGGCGTGCATTCGTCGAACACCATGACGATGTCGGACCCGAGCAGCCGCTGGATCTCCATCGACCGTTCGGGCGTGATCATGTGGCGCGATCCGTCGATATGGCTCTTGAACGCCACGCCGTCCTCGGACTGCTTGGTCAGTTCGGACAGGCTCATCACCTGATACCCGCCGCTGTCGGTCAGGATCGGCCGGTCCCACCCCATGAAATGGTGCAGCCCGCCCAGCCGCGCCACCCTCTCCGCCGTCGGCCGCAGCATCAGGTGGTATGTATTGCCGAGCAGCACGTCCGCCCCGGTCGCGCGCACGTCCGCTGGCTTCATGCCCTTCACGGTCGCCGCGGTCCCGACCGGCATGAACGCCGGCGTGCGGATATCGCCGCGCCGCATCCGGATCGTGCCCGTACGCGCGGCCCCGTCGGTGGCGTGAATGTCGAAGGCGAAACGGGGCGCAGCGGTCATGGCCACGCTCTACGACCAGTCCGATGCGATGGAAAGCGGTGGGGAACGATCGGCTGCTGCGCTCCCCGGCGGAGGCCGGGGCCTGGGTGAAACCGCTTCTCTACACCCGCGCCGGCAACAACAACGACGCATCGCCATAGGAATAGAACCGGTACCCCTCCGCCACCGCATGCGCGTAGGCCGCCTGCATCCGCTCCGTCCCCATTAGCGCGGACACCAGCATGAAGAGCGTCGACTTCGGCAGGTGGAAGTTGGTGAGCAACCCGTCGATGCCGCGAAACACATAGCCCGGCGTGATGAAGATCGCGGTGTCGCCCTCGAACGGCCGCACCACGCCATCCGCGCCGGTCGCGCTTTCGATCAGGCGCAGGCTCGTCGTGCCCACCGCGATCACCCGGCCACCCGCGGCGCGCACCGCGTTCAACCGGTTCGCGGTCGCGGCATCGATCCGGCCCCATTCGGCGTGCATGACATGGTCGTCGGTGTCGTCCGCCTTCATCGGCAGGAAAGTGCCCGCCCCGACATGCAGCGTCAGCCGCGCTTGATCGATACCACGTGCCGCCAGCGACGCCATCAGCTCCGGCGTGAAATGCAGCGCCGCGGTCGGGGCGGCCACCGCGCCGTCGGTCGTCGCAAACATCGTCTGATAATCCGACCGGTCCTGCGCATCGGCGGCGCGGCGTGCGGCGATATAGGGCGGCAGCGGCATCCGGCCGGCGCGTTCCAGCAGCAGCTCGACCGGATCGTCACCCTCGAACGTCAGCAGGATCGATCCATCGTCGGTTTTCTCGCCCGCGGTCGCGAAGACATCCGCCCCGAAATCGATCCGATCACCGGTCCGCACCCGCTTGGCGTTGCGGACGAACGCATGCCAGCTGCGCAGCCCCTCGCGCTTGTGCAATGTCGCGCCGATCCGCGCATCGCCGCGCTGCCCCTCCAGCTGTGCGGGCAGCACGCGCGTGTCGTTGAACACCAGCAGGTCGCCCGGCTGCAGGCAGTCCGGAAGCTCCGACACGATCCGGTCGGCCAGCCCCTCCGGCCTCACTACCAGCAACCGCGCCGCATCGCGCGGCACCGCCGGACGCAACGCGATCCGTTCCTGCGGTAAGGGGAAATCGAACTGATCGGTACGCATACTGGCGCTCTAGCGGTCGTTCGGGAGAGACGAAAGCCCCATCCGCGGGGCTGCCAGCACCCCGCGACGCGCGATCAGTTGTCCGTTCCCGGTCGCCGAATCGGCAGCGGCAGCGGCATGACCGGAATGCCGTCCTCGGCCAGCGACTTCACCTCGGTCGGCGTCGCCCGCCCATGGATCACGCGGTCCGGGCTGTCGCCGTCATGGATCGCCCGCGCGACGCTCGCGAACCGGTCGCCGACATCGTCGGACTGCTTCAGCACCGCCGCCTGCGCACGCGCCAGATCGGCCAGCATCGCCTTCGCCACCTCCGGCCGGAACGTCGGTGTCGTGTCGGTCCCCGACAGGCGCGGTGCCATCGGCGCCTTGTCCACCGCCTCCGATCCGCAGATCGGGCAGGACAAAAGCCCCCGCGCGCGCTGGTCGTCATAGTCGGCGGCTGACCCGAACCACCCCTCGAACACATGACCGCCCGCCCGGCAGGCGAGATCATAGACGATCATGGCATGACCCGCGCCGGCGCGATCGTCCGGCGGTGCGCGAGCGTCGGCATCCGGCCCCGCACGTCCGCGGTCACGCCCGCATCAATTTCGGCAAACCCCACCCCGATGTCGTCGCCCATGTCGAGCAGCACATCGCCCCACGGACCCACCACCAGCGACCGGCCATAGGTTTCGCGTCCGTCCTCATGCACGCCCGCCTGCGCCGCCGCGACGACGTGGCACCCCGTCTCCACCGCCCGCGCGCGCAGCAGGAGGTGCCAGTGCGCCTCGCCCGTCGGCACGGTGAACGCCGCCGGCACCGACAGGATCGTTGCCCCGGCGGCGCTCAGCGCCTGATACAGCGCCGGAAAACGCACATCGTAGCAAATGCTCAGCCCCAGCCGCCCGGCCGGCGCATCGGCGACCACCGCTTCCTGGCCGCCCACATAGCTTGCGGACTCACGCCACGACTGCCCGTTCGGCAGGTCCGCATCAAACAGATGGATCTTGTCGTACCGCGCCCGGATCGCACCCGTTTCGTCGATCAGCAGCGAGCGGTTCGCCATCGCGCCACCCTCGACCAGCACGCCGATCGACCCGAGCTGCACCCAGATCCCGCACCGCGCCGCCGCGTCGCGCACCGCCTGCAGCACGGGGTCCTCCCCCTCGCTGCGGCGATGCGCGGCGGCGCGTGTCCGGTCGCGGTCCAGCAGGTTGCCGTTCTCCGGCGTGAACAGCATCGCCGCCCCGCCGTCGCGCGCGGCCTCGACCGCGGCCACCAGCGCCGCGGCGTTGGCGGCCGGGTCGATCCCCGTCTGGCTCTGATAGACCGCGATCCGCGTCATGCGGCCAGCAGCGCCTCCAGCTTGCCACCACGCTCGAGCGCGGCCAGATCGTCCGACCCGCCGACATGCTTCCCGTCGATGAAGATCTGCGGCACGGTCGACTTGCCGCCGGCGCGCTGGATCATCGTGTCGCGCTCCGCCGGTTCGCGCAGCACGTCGGTCTCGTGATACTCGACGCCCTTGCCGTCGAGCAGCTTCTTGGCGCGCTGGCAGTAGGGGCAGGTCGCTTTCGTGTAGATTTCGACTTTCGCCATGGGGTCGCTTCCTTCGTGGTTGGTGATGCGGCGCGCGGTGTCGCGGGCCGTCCGGATTGTCAACGCACGGGATCGCCATCGCGCACCACGACGCGCGCCCAGCACACCAGCCGCACCTCCGCCGCCCCCGCCCGGCGCAGCACGCGCGCACAGGCCTCCGCCGTCGCCCCGGTCGTGAAGATATCGTCGACCAGCACCACGCGCCGCCCGCGGACCTAGCTCTCGTCCCGCATCCGGAATGCACCCTGCACCGTCGCCGCGCGCTGCCGCGGGTTCATGTCGCGCAGCGGCGGCGTCCGCCTGTGCCGTTCGATCGCATCCAGCGCGATCGCGACGCCGCCGCGTCTTGCCAGCGTCCCCGCGATCAGTGCCGACTGGTTGAACCCGCGCGTCCAGATCCGCCAGCGGTGGAGCGGCACGGGCACCAGCACGACATCGTCGCCCACCGGCACCAGCCGCTGCATCAGCCGCGCCATCGTGCGCGCCACCCCCGGCCGCCGCCCATATTTCAGCTTCAGCGCCAGCGCCCGCGCGATCGGACCGTAGGCGACCGCCGCCGACGCATGATCGAACGCCGGCGGCCGCGCGAGACACGGCGCGCAACTCGTCACCCCGAGTGTCTCGTCTGGCAAAGGCCGCCCACAACGCTGGCACGCCGGCCCTCCGAGAAAATCGAGCCCCGCCCAGCAGTCGAGACAGAAGCGGTGATCCCCCGCCACCACCACGCCGCACCCCGGACACCGCGGTGGCAGCGCGAACGAGACGCAGGCGCCGCCGAACCGGGCGAGATGGGTCAGGACGGCCATCCCCGCTTGTCGGGCGCGACCGCGGCGGGCACAAGCCCCGCATGGCCGACCCAACCGCACGCGACGACGCGCCCCCCGAAATCTTCGACCGCACCCGCCGCCGCCACCGGCGCGACCGGGCGGCGGCGCGGTTCGACGACCACGCCTTCCTGATCGACGCGATCGGCGACGAGATTCTCGACCGGCTCGACGACACCACGCGCACCTTCACCAACGCGCTCGACCTCGGCTGCCACGACGGCCGGCTCGGCGCGCGGCTGGCGGCACGCGGCATGACCGTCACCTCCGCCGATGCCGGGCACCGCTTCGCCACCATGGCGGGCGGCGTGCAGTGCGACGAGGACCGGCTGCCGTTCGCCGACCACAGCTTCGACCTCGTCGTGTCGGCTGGCGTGCTCGACCAGGTCAACGACATCCCCGGCGCGCTGGCGCTGGTCCGCCGCGTGCTGCGCCCCGACGGGCTGTTCCTGGCCGGCTTCGTCGGCGCGGGCAGCCTGACCGTGCTGCGCGACGCGCTACTCGCCGCCGACATCGCCGCCGACCGCGGCGTGGCGGCCCGCATCCATCCGCAGATCGACGTCCGCGCGGCCGGCGACCTCCTCCACCGGATCGGCTTCCGTTTGCCCGTGGCCGACAGCGTCCGGCTCGGCGTCCGCTACGGCGACCCCGTGAAGCTGATCCACGACCTGCGCGGCATGGCCGCGACCAATCTGCTGGCGGACGGCGGCCACTCTCCGATCACCCGCACCGGCCTCGCCGCCATGCGCACGCGGTTCGCGGCCGGCGCCGACCCGGACGGGCGGCGGGCGGAGACGTTCGAACTGCTGTTCATGAGCGGCTGGGCCCCGGAACCGGGCGTGCCGCTGCCGCCTCCACCGGCGTTCCGCGGGGCGCGGCTGGGCTGAGTTGGTGTGGGCTGCGCTTGGCTACTCAAACCCAAGACAAGCAGACCAGCCCAAATCCCGTCCATGCCGAGCGAAGTCGAGGCACCCTCTCCCCCGAGCGTAGCCGAGGGGCGCTGTTGGCTTCTCGTCTACGCTCGAAGGGCCCCTCGACTGCGCTCGGGATGGACGGGGTTTTGGGATTTTCAAACCCCCCACTCCCCGTTCGTCCTGAGTAGGGACTGAGCGAAGTCGAAGGCCCGTATCGAAGGATCAGTCCCCGCCCTCGAACACGATGCTTCGATACGAGCCCTCGATACGCGCCAAGGGGCGCTACTCGGTCTCTACTCAGCACGAACGGGGCGGCGCGGTATGCAGCAGCGACAGCCCCCAAAACAAAAAAAGGGGCGCAGCCTCCCGGCCACGCCCCCTTCTCACGCAATCAGCAAAGGCTTACCGCCCGCCAACCTTGCGAACGGCACCCTTGTGCGCCCCGACCGAACCGCTGCGGCGGGGTGCGAAGCGGCGCTTCTCGCCCGACGGCGCGCCCGGACCATCGTGACGCCGCGGCGCCCCACGGTCGCTGCGACGCTCATCGCCGGGCGCGGACGGTGCCGGCTTCGGCAGCTTCGCCTTCTCCGCCAGGAAATTGTCCGGCAGCGGCAGCATTTCCATCTTGATGCGGGTCAGCTTCTCGATCGAGCGCAGATACGCCTTCTCGTCGTCCGCCACGAACGCGATCGCAATGCCGCTCGCCCCGGCGCGCGCGGTGCGGCCGATGCGGTGGACATACTGCTCGGACACGTTGGGCAGTTCGAAGTTGAACACGTGGCTCACGCCGCCGACGTCGATCCCGCGCGCGGCGATGTCGGTCGCGACCAGGATCTTGATCTCGCCCGACCGGAACTGGCCGAGGGCACGTTCACGCTGCGGCTGGCTCTTGTTGCCGTGGATCGCCTCGGCACCGATGCCCGATGCTTTGAGGTGCTTCACGACCTTGTCGGCGCCGTGCTTGGTGCGGCTGAACACCAGCGCGCGATCGATCGGCTCGCTGCGGATCTTCATGATCAGCAGCGCGGCCTTCTCGGTCTGGTTGCACAGGATCGCGAACTGCTCGACGCGCTCGGCGGTGGTCGCCTGCGGGGCGACGGCCACCTTGATCGGGTCGGTCAGGAACCGGTCGCCCAGCTCCGCGATCGCCTTCGGCATCGTGGCGGAGAAGAACAGCGACTGGCGCTTGGCCGGCAGCAGCTGGTCGATCCGCTTCAGCGCGTGGATGAAGCCCAGGTCGAGCATCTGGTCGGCTTCGTCGAGCACGAAAATCTCGACATTCTTGAGGCTCAGCGCGCGCTGGTCGATCAGGTCGAGCAGACGGCCCGGGGTGGCGACGAGGATGTCGACGCCCGAACCCATCTGGCGGATCTGCTTGCCGATCGGTACGCCGCCGAACACGGTCGCGACCGACAGACGCATGAACTTGCCATATTCGACGAAGCTTTCGGCGATCTGGCTGGCCAGTTCGCGCGTGGGCGCAAGCACCAGCATGCGGCAGCCACCCGGCGGACGCGGGCGGGGCGACGCGGCAAGGCGGTGGAGCGACGGCAGCGCGAACGCCGCGGTCTTGCCGGTGCCGGTCTGCGCGATGCCGCACAGGTCGCGCCCGTCGAGTAGCGGCGGAATCGCCTGCGCCTGGATCGGGGTCGGCACCTCATAGCCTTTGGCGGCGAGCGCCTTCTGCAACGGCTCGGCGAGGTAGAGGTCGGAAAATTTTGTCATGATCGGCTTTCGCGGCGCGACGGACGCCAGCGATCACGCCGACGACACGAAGCGGGTTCGTGTGACGACCCGCGTGAATGGGGAAGCCCTGTGGGGTCGCGTCCGAAGGGGAAGGCCGGTCTGTCGCTTAGAACGCCAGAATTCACGCTGCCATGCCCTAACGGCCGGATAACCGGACGTCGACGCTGCACGCCCTATGCCAGCGGTGTCAGTTTTATACAAGCGGTTTTGTGCACTGCGGGGTGACGTCCGCGAACCGACGCGATACCAACCGGTATCCAGTCGAAAGGCCCACCCGAACATGAAGCGCATCGCCGCCCTGCTCCTTGCCGCCAGTGCTCTGCCCGCCTTTGCCGCGCCCACGCCCGCCGAACGCGCTGCCGTCGCCGCCGTCGATGCCGGCATGCCCGCCAACCTGGCGCTGCTCGAACGGCTGGTGAACCAGAATAGCGGCACGATGAACCTGGTCGGCGTCGAACGGGTCGGCACGATGATGCGCGCCGAACTCGAGCCGCTCGGGTTCAAGGCCGTCTGGACACCCCTGCCGCAGACCAAGCGCGCCGGCCACCTCGTCGCCACCCGCGCCGGCAAACCCGGCAGCAAGCGCCTGCTGCTGATCGGCCATCTCGACACGGTGTTCGAGGCGGACAGCCCGTTCCAGCGCTACCGCCGCAACGGCGACAAGGCGGAAGGCCCCGGCGTCGGCGACGACAAGGGTGGCATGGTCGTGATGCTGGCGGCGCTGAAGGCAATGAAGGCCGCCGGCACGCTCGACGACGCGACGTTCGAAATCGTGCTGACCGGCGACGAGGAACGCACCGGCGATCCGGTCTCGATCGCCCGCGCCGGCCTGATCGCGGCCGGCAAGCGCGCCGACGCCGCACTCGATTTCGAAGGGCTGGTCCGCCAGGACGGGCGCGACATGGGCTCCGTCGCGCGGCGTTCGTCGAACAGCTGGCAACTGACCACCACCGGCACGACCGGGCACAGCAGCCTGATCTTCGACGCCGCACACGGCGACGGCGCGATCAACGAACTGGCCCGCATCCTCGCGGCGTTCCGCAAGGAGCTGCCCGAACCCAACCTCACCTTCAACACCGGCCTCGTCGTCGGCGGCGCCACGGCGTCGTTCGATACCGACGCGGTACGCGGACAGGCGACCGGCAAGCCCAACATCATCCCCGCCACCGCCATCGCCCGCGGCGATTTCCGGACCTTGTCGGAGGAGCAGACCGCCCGCGTCCGCGCGAAGATGGAGGCGATCGTCGCCGCCCACGCGCCCGGCACGTCGGCGAGGATCCTGTTCGACGAAGGCTACCCGTCGATGGCGCCGACCGCGGGCAACCGCGCGCTGCTCGCGGCGCTCAACGGCGTGAACCGCGATCTCGGCCTGCCGCAGATGCCCGAACTCGACCCGCTGAAGCGCGGCGCGGGCGACATCGCGTTCGTCGCGCGTGACGTGGACGGGCTCGCCGGGCTCGGCCCCTACTCCACCGGCGATCACGCGCCGGGCGAGACGGTCGATATTCCGAGCATCGCGGTCCAGGCTAAACGCGCCGCGCTGCTGATGGCTCGGCTTGGGCAGGGCAAGCCTTGATTGACTTGATCCCACACCGCCATCGGACCACATGCAACCCATGCTGATCGAAACCGAACCCACACCGAACCCCGCCACGCTGAAATTCTCGGCCGGCCGCCCCGTCATGGACTCCGGCACGCGCGATTTCGCCGCGCCGGAGGAAGCCGACGCCTCCCCGCTCGCCGCCGCCCTGTTCTCGCTGGGGGATGTCGAGGGCGTGTTCTTCGGCCGCGACTTCGTCTCGGTCACCGCCGCCCCGGGCAGCGACTGGCGCGATCTGAAGCCGCAGGTGCTCGGCGTCCTGCTCGATCATTTCTCCAGCGGCGCACCGCTGTTCACCGGCGGCAGCGCGAGCGGGATCGCAGTCGACCCCGACTATAACGACGACCCGGCCGATGCCGACATCGTCGCGCAGATCCGCGAACTGGTCGAAACCCGCGTCCGCCCCGCCGTGGCGCGCGACGGTGGCGACATCGTCTATCGCGGTTTCGACAAGGGCGTCGTCTACCTCGCGATGCAGGGTGCCTGCGCCGGCTGCCCCTCGTCCACCGCAACGCTGAAGCAGGGGATCGAGTCGCTGCTCAAGCACTATGTCCCGGAAGTGACCGAGGTCCGCGCGGCCTGACGCGATACGAAGGATGACCATGACGACAGCCTTGCCGGATCCGGCGCTCGACCAGCTGTTCCGCACCGCGCGCAGCCATTATCATTATGACGCGACGCCGGTCACCGACGCCGATCTGCGGGCGATCTGGGACCTGGCAAAGATGGGGCCGACCTCGGCCAACATGCTGCCCGCGCGGATCGTGTGGTGCACCACCGACGATGCGAAGCGCCGGCTGGCGGACTGCGCGAGCAGCGGCAATGTGGACAAGATCCTGCACGCGCCGGTCACCGCGATCGTCGGCACCGATCTCGACTTCCCCGATCACCTGCCGACGCTGTTCCCGCCCGCCGACGCGCGGTCCTGGTATGTCGGCAACTCCGCGCTGATCGAGACCGCGGGCCTGCGCAACAGCTCGCTCCAGGCCGCCTATGTCATCCTCGCCGCCCGCGCGCTTGGCTTCGACACCGGGCCGATGTCCGGGTTCGACAACGACAAGGTTGATGCGGCGTTCTTCGCGGGCACCAACATCCGCTCGAACCTCATCATGTCGCTTGGCCACGGCGACCCGGCCGCACTCCACCCCCGCCTGCCCCGCCCGGAGTTCGAGGCGTACAACACAGTCGCCTGATGCGGGTGCTGGTGATCGAGACCGCGTCCGCCGCCTGTTCGGTCGCGCTGATCGACGACGGCCGCGTCGTCTCCGCGATCCATGAGGTCGTCGGGCGCGGCCATGCCGAACGGCTCGTCCCGATGATTTCCGAACTGGCGGGCGGCGGGCGCGCCGATGCGATCCTGGTCGATTGCGGTCCGGGCAGCTTCACCGGCGTCCGCGTCGGGCTGGCCGCCGCACGCGCGCTCGCGTTCGGCTGGGGCGTACCGGTCCACGGCTTCGGCGCCCCCGCTTTGCTCGCCGCCGCCGCCTTCGCCGAGCGGCCGGACCTGACGGCGCTCACCGTCGCGATCACCGGCGGCCACGGCGAACTGTTCGTGCAACGCTTCGCTGGCCTGACGCTGACCGAAACCACCTCACTCGCCTCGCTCATCCCGTCCGCCGCCGCAGAGTCCGCCGGCGACGACTGGGTCATCGGCTCCGGCGCCCCCGCGCTGCTGGCGGCCCGCGGCGACGAACATGGCGCGGACCGCCTGCCCGACGCGTCCGACGCGCACCACCTCGCGCCCGCCTTCACCACGCTCCCCGCCACGCCGGTCTACGGCCGTGCGCCGGATGCGAAGCTGCCCGCGTGACGGCACCGGTCCTCTCGGACGCCGGCGTCGGCGACCTGCCCGAAGTCATGGCCACGATGCAGGACGCGTTCGACCCCGCGTTCGGCGAGGCGTGGACGCAGAGCCAGTGCCTCGGCATCCTGTCGCTCCCCGGCGTCTGGCTCACGCTCGCGCGGATTGACGGGAAGCCCGCCGGCTTCGCGCTCAGCCGCGTGGTGATCGACGAAGCGGAACTGCTGCTCCTCGCGGTCCATCACGACCACCGCCGCACCGGTATCGGGCGCGCGCTGCTCGAACGCGTCGCGGTCGCCGCCAAGTCGCGCGGCGCACTCCGATTGTTCCTCGAAACGCGCGACGGAAACCCGGCCCGCGCGCTCTACGACGCCGCCGGTTTCCAGGCGGTCGGCACGCGCCTGAACTATTATCGCGGGCGCGACGGGACCGCGCACGACGCCCACACGCTCGAACGCCGCCTCGACCACGACTGACCTCGTGGCGTTGGAGGCTTTCGCGCGGCCGCCCCATGTTCTAGAGGAAAGGCTGCAAAGGCCGCGACTCTCGCTCGGCCCCGCCGATATTCAGGGACGCCATGCACCGCCGAATCGATGTAGAAGCATTGTGCGCTGAAAAGGGGTTGCGGATCACCGAGCAGCGTCGCGTCATCGCACGCGTCCTGTCTGAGGCAGAGGATCACCCCGACGTCGAGGCGCTGCACGTTCGTGCCGTCGCGATCGATCCGGGCATTTCGATCGCCACCGTCTACCGCACCGTCCGCCTCTTTGAGGAAGCCGGCATCCTCGCCCGCCACGATTTCGGCGACGGCCGCGCGCGGTACGAGGCCGCGCCCGACGCGCATCACGATCACCTGATCGACATCGAATCGGGCCGCGTCATCGAATTCGTCGACGAGGAAGTCGAGATCCTGCAGGCCAAGATCGCCGAACGGCTCGGCTACCGGCTCGTCGACCACCGCATGGAATTGTACGGCGTCCCGATAAACCGCGATCACTGATCGCCGACGCGACAGGACAAGCGATGACCGCCGGAGCGCCGTCCACGCCTGACAGGCTCGGCGTAAGACTCCGCATCGCCCGCCGCGTCGCCGCACTCGTCCTTTTCCTGCTGTTCTGCCTCGTCGGCTACGGCCTCGCCCGGCCCGCCCGCCGCGTGGCCTGGGTCCAGCGCTTCCTCGGCGGCGCGGCCCGCCGGCTCGGCGCGGACGTGACCATCGCCGGCACACCGCTCAAATCCAACGTCCTCTACGTCGCCAACCATCTCTCCTGGTTCGACATCCTCACCATGGGCGGCGCCACCGGCACGGCGTTCGTGTCGAAGGAGGAGGTCGCGGCCTGGCCGATCGTCGGCTGGCTCGCGCGGATCGGCGGCACGATCTTCATCGCCCGCACCAGCCGCGCCGCCGCCCGGTCGCAGGCCGACGCGCTGACCGCCGCGCTCGCCACCGGCCGCCCCGCCACGCTTTTCCCCGAGGGCGAAACCAACGACGGCACGCAGATCCTGCCTTTCCGCGCCGCGTTGTTCGGCGCGGCCCCCGCCGCCGGCGTCGCGGTGCAGCCGGTCGCGATCGACTATGGCCAGGCCGCCGCCGAGATCGCCTGGCGCCCGGACGAAACCGCCCCCGCGGTTGCCGCTCGCCTGATCGGCCGCCGCGGTCGCCTCCCCGTCACGCTCCGCTTCCTCGATCCGGTCCCGTCCTCGCCCGACCGCAAGCAACTCGCCGCCACCGCACAGGCCGACATCGAGCAGGCATTACGTCCCTGACCGGGGCTACCCCCTGCGCCGCCGCTCCTCTATAGCGCGCCGATGAACGCCCCGCCCCGCTCCTTCCACGTCAAGTCCTTCGGCTGTCAGATGAACGCCTATGACGGCACCCGCATGGCGGAGATGCTGGAGGCGGAAGGCATGACCGCGACCGACGAGGCGACGCAGGCGGACCTCGTCGTGCTCAACACCTGCCACATCCGCGAACGCGCCGCGGAAAAGGTCTATTCCGACATCGGCCGGCTGAAGCGTGCCGACGGCACCACCCCGATGATCGCCGTCGCCGGCTGCGTCGCGCAGGCGGAGGGCGCCGAGATCCCGCGCCGCGCGCCCACCGTCGACATCGTCGTCGGCCCGCAGGCCTATCACCGCCTGCCCGCAATGGTCGCCGCCGTCACCGCCGGCGCGCGCGCAATCGATACCGACATGCCCGCGCTGTCGAAATTCGCGCAGCTTCCCGTCCGCCGCCGGCAGGGGCCGAGCGCCTTCCTGACCGTGCAGGAAGGCTGCGACAAATTCTGCACCTACTGTGTCGTGCCCTACACCCGTGGCGCGGAGATCAGCCGCCCCTGGGGCCAGGTCATGGACGAGGCGCGCGCCCTGGTCGACGCCGGCGCACGCGAGATCACGCTGCTCGGCCAGAACGTCAACGCCTGGACCGGCACCGACGGACGCGGCCTCGCCGGTGGCCTCGACGGGCTGATCGCCGAACTCGACCGGCTGCCCGGGCTCGAACGGATCCGCTACACGACCAGCCACCCCAACGACATGACGCAGGGCCTGATCGACGCGCACCGCGACGTGGGCAAGCTGATGCCGTTCCTCCATCTGCCCGTGCAGGCCGGCTCCGACCGCATCCTGAAGGCGATGAACCGCAGCCACACGCGCGACAGCTATCTGCAGATCCTCGATCGCGTCCGCGCCGCGCGGCCCGACATCGCGATCTCGGGCGACTTCATCGTCGGCTTCCCCGGCGAGACCGACGCCGACTTCGCCGCCACGCTCGACCTCGTCGCCCAAGTCGGCCACGCGCAGGCCTACAGCTTCAAATACAGCCCGCGCCCCGGCACCCCCGCCGCCACGCTCGACGGCGCGGTGCCGGAATCGGTCATGGACGAACGGCTCCACGCGCTTCAGGCGCTGATCTGGGAACAGGCGACCGCGTTCAACGCCGCCACCGTCGGCCGCCGCACCCGCATCCTGATCGAACGCGACGGCCGCAAGCCCGGCCAGCGGATCGGAAAGTCCCCCTGGCTGCAATCCGTCCACCTCGACACCAACGCTCCTATCGGCGCGATGCTCGACGTGGAGATCGTCAGCGCCGGCCCGAACAGCGTCGGCGGCGTGGCACTTTCCGGCTAAAGAGCGGCGCCGAAAACCAAATCGCGCGCCTCCACTTTCCAATCTCCCCCCCGCCCCCCATCTCGGTTAGCATCGGTGCGCGCCGGAGTCCCTGGCGGCCGTGGGAGAGTGCGCAGATGACGAGTGTCCATGTCGCGTAAGCCGGTCCAAGCGCGTGCCGGGGATCGCGCCCGGCTCGAAATCCTGTTCGACAAGCCGCAGCTGCTGGGGCGTCTGTTCGGACAATATGATCAGAATCTGATCGCCATCGAAAGCAAGCTGGGCGTCTACATGTCCGCCCGCGGCAACAAGATCCAGATCGAGGGCGAGGCCGAGGCCGCCGCCCGCGCGCGGGAGGTCCTGACCGGCCTCTACAACCGCATCGTGCAGGGTCAGGACGTCGACCCCGGCATGGTCGACGGCGTGATCCAGATGTCGGCCGAACCCACGCTCGAAGGGATCATTCGCGCCGATGCGGGCGACGCCCCGCCGGTCATGATCCGCACGCGCAAGAAGACGATCGTGCCGCGCACCGGCACCCAGATCGGCTATATGGAGGCGCTGGGCCGCGACGACGTGATCTTCGCGCTCGGGCCGGCGGGCACCGGCAAGACCTATCTCGCGGTGGCGCAGGCGGTGCAGCAGCTGATCAACGGCTCGGTCCAGCGGCTCATCCTGTCGCGCCCGGCGGTGGAGGCGGGTGAACGGCTCGGCTTCCTGCCCGGCGACATGAAGGAGAAGGTCGACCCTTATCTGCGCCCGCTCTACGACGCGCTGTACGACATGCTGCCGACCGAGCAGGTCGAACGCCGCATCGCCAGCGGAGAGATCGAGATCGCGCCGATCGCGTTCATGCGCGGCCGTACGCTGTCCGACGCGTTCATCATCCTGGACGAAGCGCAGAACACCACCATCGCGCAGATGAAGATGTTCCTGACCCGCTTCGGCATGAACAGCCGCATGGTCGTGTGCGGCGATCCGCGCCAGATCGATCTGCCCGGCGTCGGCCAGTCCGGCCTCGCCGATGCGGTCCGCCGGCTGGAGGGGCTCGAAGGCATCGGCACGATCCGCTTCGGCGCCGCTGACGTCGTCCGCCACCCCATCGTCGGCCGCATCGTCCAGGCCTACGAAGGCCCCGACGATGCGTGACACGAACTTCTGCCCCCCTCCCTGGCAGGGAGGGGCCGGGGGTGGGTCGAACGCCTCCCCAACCGTTACCGTCGAAGGCTCGCGCCTCTCCCTTCAAAGCGACCGAGGCAACCCATGATCGAAGTCGCCATCTCCCCCGAGGAAGGCTGGTCCGGCCCCACCGACTGGCAGGCCCTCGCCGACCGTGCCGTCGCGACGGCCCTGCGCCACAGCCCCTATGCCGAACTGCTCGACGCCGACGCACTGGTCGAGGTCTCGGTCCGCTTCACCGACGATGACGAGGTCCAGGGCCTCAACGGCAGCTACCGCGCCAAGGACCGCCCGACCAACGTCCTGAGCTTCCCGATGGTGCAGCCCGACCTGCTCCCCGGTCTCGCCAACACCGACGACGGCGAGATCCTGCTCGGCGACATCGTGCTGGCGTCCGGCGTGTGCGAGCGCGAGGCGGCCGAACGCGGCGTGCCCGTCGAAACGCACGCCACCCACCTGATCGTCCACGGTACGCTCCACCTGCTCGGCCTCGACCATCTCGACGAGGCGACCGGCGACGCGATGGAAGCCGTAGAACGCGCCGCTCTGGCCGCGATCGGCATCGACGACCCCTATGCGGTCGAGGACGACTGAAGGCCTGATCCCGCCTTGTTCCTTTCGAACAAGGACGAAAAGGGCAGCGCAAAACAAATTTCCAACCCCCCATCATCGCGATAGCGGCGCCCAGCCAATCCGCGCTAGGATCGCCGCGCAACGATCCCAGGACCACGCACCCTCCCATGCCAGACGATTCCAGTAGCAACGAGACCGGCGGCCGATTGTGGGCCGGTCTCCGCAACCTCCTGTTCGGTGAGGACAGCGAACCGAATCTGCGCGACCAGATCGAGGAAGCGATCGAGGACCATGAGGACGGCGGTGCGCGCCCCGATCCGGGCGACCTCTCCCCCGTCGAACGGCAGATGCTCCGCAACCTCCTCCATTTCGGCGAGCGCCGGGTGGGCGAGATCGGCGTGCCGCGGGCGGACATCATCGCGGTCGCCGAAACGATCAGCTTCACCGATCTCGTCGCCGCCTTCGCCGATGCGGGCCACAGCCGCCTGCCGGTGTACCGCGACAGCCTCGATCATGTCGTCGGCATGGTCCATGTGAAGGACGTGTTCGCGATCCTCGCGTCCGGCGCGCCGCACCCCGTCGACCTGACCGGCCTGCTGCGTGAACCGCGCTACGTCCCCGAATCGATGGGCGTGCTCGATCTGCTCGCCGAGATGCGCTCCACCCGCACGCATCTGGCGATCGTGGTCGACGAATATAGCGGTACCGAGGGTCTCGTCACGATCGAGGACCTGATGGAGGAGATCGTCGGCGATATCGAGGACGAGCATGACGAGGCGGCCGACGCGCTGTTCGTCCAGCTCGAGGACGGGATGTGGGATGCCGCTGCCCGTGCCGAGCTGGAGGACATCGCCATCGTCGATCCGCGCCTGGCCGACACGGACGAGGATGTCGAAACGCTCGGCGGTCTCGCCTCCGCGCTCGCCGGCCATGTCCCGCAACCGGGCGAGACCGTGCTGCACCCCAGCGGGTGGCGGCTGGAGGTCACCGCAGGCGACACCAAGCGCATCCACCGCCTCCGGCTGCACCCCCCGGTCGACCCGGTCCGGGACGCCGACTGATCCCATGACCGCTTGCAATCCCCCGCGATCTGTATCGTTATCGCGGCCAATGTCGCTCGTCCGGAAGGCTCCAGCCGTTGCGTAACCGCATCATCGCCGTCATCGTCCTGCTGCTCGTTCTGGGCGCCGGGCTGTTCTACTGGCTGAGCAGCGGTACCCCCGCCAAGCTCGACCTTGCGCAGACGCAGGGCACCAAGCCGGAGATCCCGGAACCCACCACGTCGTGGATCCCGACGGTCAACATCGCGCCAGCGGTCGGCTGGAAGGCTGGCGAGGCCCCGACCCCGGCCGCGGGCCTCAAGGTCAACGATTTCGCCGCCGGGCTCGATCATCCGCGCTGGATGCTGCTGCTCCCGAACGGCGACGTGCTGGTCGCCGAAACCAACAAGCCACCCAAGCCGGGCCAGACCAAGAGCATCCGCGAGTGGGTGCAGTCGAAGGTCATGGGCCGCGCCGGCGCCGGCGTGGAAAGCCCGAACCGCATCGTCCTGCTCCGCGATGCGGACGGCGACGGCGTTGCAGAAAGCCGCTCGACCTTGCTCACCGGCCTGATGTCGCCGTTCGGCATGGCCCTGGTCGGCAACCAGCTCTACGTCGCGAACGCCGACGCGCTCGTGCGCTACCCGTTCACGCCCGGCCAGACGAAGATCACCGCCGCGCCCACCAAGGTCGTCGACCTGCCCGGCGGCCCGATCAACCATCACTGGACGAAGAACGTCATCGCCAGTCCGGACGGCAAGCGGCTGTTCGTCACGATCGGGTCGAACAGCAATGTCGGCGAAAACGGCATGGCGGCCGAGGAAGGCCGCGCTGCGATCTGGGAAGTCGATCCCGCCACCGGCAACCACCGGATCTACGCCTACGGCCTGCGCAACCCGAACGGCATGGCCTACGAACCGCAGAGCCAGAAGCTGTTCACCGTCGTCAACGAACGCGACGAACTCGGCTCCGACATGGTGCCGGACTACCTGACCCACGTCGAATTCGGCGGCTTCTACGGCTGGCCTTATTATTACTGGGGCGGCTACATCGACAAGCGCGTGCCGCCGCCCGAGGATGATATGCGCCAGTACAGCGTCCGACCCGACTATGCGCTCGGGCCGCACACCGCCTCGCTCGGCCTGACGTTCGCCGACGGCGCGAAACTGGGCTCGCGCTTCGCCAACGGCGCTTTCATCGGCCAGCACGGCAGCTGGAACCGCAAGCCGATGTCCGGCTACAAGGTCGTCTATGTCCCCTTCGTCAACGGCCGCCCGACCGGCAAGCCCGTCGACGTCCTGACCGGCTTCCTCAGCGCCAAGCAGGACGCCCGGGGCCGCCCCGTCGGCGTCATCAAGGACAAGACCGGCGCCCTGCTCGTCGCCGACGACGTCGGCAACCGCATCTGGCGCGTGAGCGCCGCACCGGCGGTACGGACTGCGGCGCGGTAACGAACAGGAACTAGCTATCGTGACAAGGGCACAACAGCGGCCTCAGTAGCGGCGACACGCGCCCCACCCCGTTTGGTTCGAGCCGGTCGAGAACTCCGCGCAGAGTTCTCGACCGGCTCGAACCAAACGGATCAGGGGTTGGATAATTTTCATACGCCATCCGTTTCCGCAGCGCGCATCGAAGCGGAATGCCAGACCGACCCATCCATCCCGAGCGAAGTCGAGGGACCCTTCGAGCGAAGTCGAGAAGCCGCCAGCATCAGCGGGCGGACACACCCGGAGAGGCCCCAGAACGCTCAGCCCACATGAAATGTTGAATGTCACGAAGCGCGGGCCATCCGCCGCGCCGCATCGATCACGATGCACACGGGGCAACACCCCGCACCGCGCCCCAGTCAGGCCGTCCGCAACCCCTCGAGCGCGCTCTCCACGCGGTCCAGCGTGAACGGCTTGGGCAGCGTAGGGCAATCCGCATGGCGCGCGGGCGGCGGGTCGATCATCCCTCCGGTCGCCACGACGAACGCCTTGCCCTGATCTGCCAGCGCATCGGCCACCGCCCAGCTCGGCTCGCCACCGCGCAGGTGGACGTCCAGGATCGCCATGTCGAACGGCGTCGTGCGAATATGGTCGAGCGCGGCGGAGACATTGTCCACCGTGCCGGCCACCCGGTGGCCCAGCGCGTCGACGAAATCTTCCAGCATCATCGCGATCAGCGGTTCGTCTTCGACAATCAGAACGGACAATGGCTGCGTCATGAAAGGGGCATTACGGGATGGCCGCCACGCCGCAAAGCCAAATCGCTACGCTTCCGGTTCAATTGACTGACTTGGATTAAGACCAACCTGATTATCCCGCGATATTGCCTCGCCCGACCGCGGCCCCCAGCGCGTCGCGCGCCGCTTGCCCCAGCTGCTGAACCGAAAACGGCTTGGGCAGGAACGCGACGTTGTCGATCGCGATCGAATTGCGCAGCTGCTCCTCGGCATAGCCCGACATGAACACGATCGGCAGGCGCGGCAGCACCGCCCGCGCGTGGCGGACCATTGTCGGCCCGTCCATCGTCGGCATCACCACGTCGGAAATCAGCAGGTCGATCGTCGCCGGCTCCGGATTGTCCTTCCCCCACGGGGCGATGCCGAGCAGTTCGAGCGCGAGTTCGCCGTTCGCCGCGGTCAGCACGCGGTACCCCTGCCGCGTCAGCGCCCGTTCCGCCACCGCACGGACCATGTCCTCGTCCTCGACCAGCAGGATCGTGCCCGACCCCCAGACCTCCGACGGCTTCTCGCGCGGCAGCGGCAGGACCACCTCCGCCTTCGAATCGGCCAGATGGACCGGCAGGTAGATGACGAACGTCGTCCCCTCCCCCAGCTTCGAATCGGCGAAGATGAATCCGCCGGACTGCTTGACGATGCCGTACACCGTCGACAGCCCCAGCCCCGTCCCCTTGCCCACCGGCTTAGTGGTGTAGAACGGTTCGAACACCTTCCCCAACACCTCGGGCGGGATGCCCGTGCCGGTGTCGGTTACCGACAGCGCGGTGTAGTCGCCCACCGGCAGCACGTCGGACCCCAGATCCCGCACCTGCGCGGCGGTGACGCCGTAGGTCTGGAGCGTCAGCGTGCCGCCGCCCGGCATCGCATCGCGCGCGTTCACCGCCAGGTTGACGATCACCTGTTCCAGCTGCCCGGGATCGGCGCGCACCGCGCCCAGCGCGCGGCCATGCTTCACCTGCAACGCCACCGTCTCGCCGAGCAATCGCTTGAGGAGATTCGAAATCTCGGAAATCACGTCGGGCAGCTGCAGCACCTGCGGCCGCAACGTTTGCTGGCGCGAGAAGGCGAGCAGCTGCCGCGTCAGGCCGGCCGCGCGGTTCGAGTTGTGCTTGATCTGCTGGATGTCGTCATAATCGCTGTCGCCGGGCGTGTGGCGCATCATCATCAGGTCGCAATGCCCGATGATCGCGGTCAGGATGTTGTTGAAATCATGCGCCACGCCGCCGGCCAGCTGGCCCACCGCCTGCATCTTGGTCGCCTGCGCCACCTGCCGCTTCAGCTTCGATTCCTCGGTGCTGTCCTTCAGGCTGAGCAGCACGGACGCATCGCCCAGCCCGCGCGCGGTGGCGATGGTCAGCGACACCGGCTCGTCCGGCCGGTGGCGGAGCCGGACCGACAGGTCGCCCGAATGCTGCCGACCCGAACCGGATCCGAACCGCCGCACCGCGTCGGACACCGCTCCCTTGTCCTCCTTCACCACCAGGTCGCTCGGATAGACCGCCGCCTGACCCGCGGGCAGCCCCGCCGCTCGCTCGAACGCGGCATTGACGAACAACAGCCGCCCGTCGCGTTCCGCCAGGGCAAGGCCGAGCGGCAACATGCCGAGCAGGTTGTGGATGTGGACCGCCGATCCGGCATCGCCCGCCGGGGTCGCACCCGGCCCGGGGCTGTCGTCCAGAATAAGGAACAGGCTGGTGTCGCGGTCCGGATCGATCGGCACCTGCACCAGCCGCAGTGGATCGACCTCGTCGCCGTCGCCCGCAAAGCGGATGCGATCGTCCGGCCCGCGACGCAGCAGGTCGGTCAACGTCCGCCCGGTCGCATCCACCCCGGTCGGCGCCGCGCCGCTGTCGGTCGCGTCCAGCGCGCGCGCCGACAGCACGCGGTTCGCGCCGAGCAGCCGGCCGTCGCGATCGACCAGCGCCGCCATCACGCCGGCATCGCCCATCCGCCGCCCCGGCTCGCCGGTCACCAGCGCCAGCAGGTCGCGCACCGGATCGTCGGTCAAATGCGGCCGGAACCGCCAGACGAGGTGATCCTCCGATTGCCCCGCACGCACCACCGTCACCGACAGCCGGCGGTGCTCGGTATTGAGCGACGCCGCCGCGCCGATCCCGTCGCGCCACGCCGCACGTCCCGCAGCGTTCAACGCCAGGCTGCCCTCCCCGTCGAACAGGATGCCCGACGGCGGCGGCAATCCCCCGAACCAGCTTTCGTACATGCGGTTCGCGCACAGCAGCTGCCCGTCGCGTTCGGTGATGGCCACGGCGTCGTGATCCTGCTCGATCGCCGCCAACGCCAGTGACCAGTCGACCCCCGGTCCCGCACCCGCCTCGTCCCCCGTTCGCACGGTGCGCGTGAACCAGACCAGCGCGACGAACGCCGCCAGCGTCGCCAGGAAAACCGTCGCGACCAGCACATCGCCCGCAAACCACCAGATCGCCACGGCACTGGACACCGCGACGCAGCCCACCGCGGTGAGCGCGATCCGGTGGCGGACGTCGGGATCGGCGGGGTCAGGGGACGGTGTCATGCGTGGATGCGCTTTCGACCCGCCGGGGGTGCATCGTCAAGCCGCCTGCCATGGGCGGTGTCGCAAAGGGGTGGCGCCGACCGCCACCCCTGCGCACGCTTACCAGATGCGGACGCGCTCTGCCGGCGCTAGGTACAGCTTCTCGCCCGGCTTGGGCTTGTACGCCGCATACCAGGGGTCGAGGTTGCGGACGACGTTCGCGCGCTGCTCGGCGGGCGAATGCGGATCGGTCAGCAACTGCTGGCGCAGCGCCGCCTCGCGATCGTTGCGGCGCCACACCTGCGCCCAGCCCAGGTAGAAACGCTGGTCGCCGGTCATGCCGTCGATCACCGGCGCCGGCTTGCCGCCCAGCGACTTCTGGTATGCGCCATACGCCGCGGTCAGACCGGCCAGATCGCCGATATTCTCGCCCAGCGTCAGCCCGCCCTGCACATGCAGGCCCGGGATCGGCTCGTACTTGTCATACTGCGCCACCAGCTGGCCGGTCAGCGCCTTGAACTGTGCGACGTCCTTCGGCGTCCACCATTCGGTCAGCTTGCCGGTGCTGTCGTACTGCGAACCCTGATCATCGAAATGATGGCTGATCTCGTGGCCGATCACGGCACCGATCCCGCCATAATTCACCGCCGGATCGGCGTTCGGATCGAAGAACGGCGGTTGCAGGATCGCCGCCGGGAACACGATCTCGTTCATGCCGAAATTGGCATAGGCGTTGATCGTCGTGGGGGTCATGCCCCATTCCTCGCGGTCGAGCGGCTTGCCCAGCTTGTTCAGGTCGCGCTGGAACTCGAACGCCGTCGCGCGCTGCACATTGCCGAGCAGGTCGTTCCGGTCGATCTTCAGCGCGGAATAATCGCGCCACGTGTCCGGGTAACCGATCTTGGCACGGAACGCGGCCAGCTTGGCGCGCGCCTTCACCTTGGTCTCGGGCGCCATCCAGGTCAGCGCGTCGATCCGGTCGCCCATCGCGGCGATCACGTTCTTCACCAGCAGGTCGGCCTGCGCCTTGGCCTCGGGCGGGAAATACTTGGCGACGTAGATCTTGCCGAGATCCTCGCCGACCTGCCCGTTGACCAGCGCCACGCCGCGCTTCCAGCGATCGCGGTTTTGCGGCGTGCCCTGCAACTGCGTCGAATTGAACGCGAACGAGGCGTCGACAAACGGCTGCGACAGATAGGGCGCGAACCGGTTGATCGCGCGCAGCTTCATGTAATCCTGCAACACATTGAGCGGCGTGGCGGCGATCACCGCGGCACTGCCCGTGAACGCGGTCGGCTGCGCCACCAGGAACTGGGTTTGGCCGTTCACGCCGGTCGCGGCGAGATACTTGGCCCAGTCGAACCCGGGTGCCTTCTGGGCGAAATCGGCCGCCGACCACTTGTTGTACGTCTTGACCGCATCGCGCGAATCGATCCGCGTCCACTGGACCTGCGCCAGCTTCGTCTCGAACGCGATCACCGCCTGCGCCCGCGCGGCGCCGTTGGGCAGCCCCGCCAGCGCGAACAGCTTCGTCAGATAACCGGCATAGGCGGTGCGCGCCTCGACCAGCTTCGGATCGGTCTTCAGATAATAATCGCGGTCGGGCAGCCCCAGCCCGCCCTGCCCCATCGACACGATGTAGGTTTCGGGATTGCGATCGTCCTGACCCACGCCCAGCCGGAACGGCGTCGGCACGCCGATCCGCGCCAGCTTGCCCATCTCCGCCGCCAGCGCCGGCTTCGTCTTGGCCGCATCGATCGCGGCCAGCGTCGGCTTCAGCGGTGCGGCGCCCTTGGCATCGACCGCCGCCTGGTCGACGAAGCTGGCGTACAGATCGCCGATCCGCGTCCCCGGCGTGCGCGCCGCTTCCTCCAGGATCGCGCGACTACGCTCGGTCGACAGGTCGTCCAGCCGGGTGAACATGCCGTAGCTCGACCGATCGGCCGGGATCGGGTTCGTCTTCTTCCAGGTGCCGCTGGCGAACGCGTCGAAATTATCGCCCGGTGCCACGCTGCGGTCCATGCCCGCGGTGTCGAACCCGAACGTGCCGAGTTCCGGCTTGCCCGCATTGACGGCGGTCACGGGGCGCGGTGCCGGCGCGGTCTGGGCAAAGGCAGGGGCAGCGATGCTGGCAAACGCGGACGCGCCCAGCAGGACGATCTTCAATCGCATGGGAAACCTTCTCGATCGGCCGCGAACGACGCGGCTAAATCCCGGAGTGTACGGACTTCATGCGACTATGCGAGCATTTCCGTCGCCGTTCCTGACATCCCTGTCGCAAAGCTCAAAGGCCGCGCAGCGCCCGTTCGCGGCCGCGCGCATGCCATTTATGCCCGATCCAGATTCGCCAGCCAATCGTCGCGATGGCATAGCCCGCGACCCCCATCCCGATCGCCAAGACTGTCAGACCGGCAAGCAACCCCGGTGCGGCCGACGACAGCAGCCAGTGCTTCCAGTCCGCGAACGTCGCGCCGGCATGGATCATCCGCATCACCGATCCCGGATCGGTCTCCATCCCGAACAGCGCGGACGCGATCCAGAGCGACGCGATCACGATCAGCGGCGTGGTCAGCGGGTTGGACAGGAACGTCGTGCCCGTCGTCAGCGGCACGTTGGCGCGGAACGGGATCGCCAGCATCGCCGCGGACAGCGGCTGCACCACCGGGATCATCACGAAGATCCCGACCGTCAGCCCAATGCCGATTGCCCGCGGCACCGACCGCCGCGTGAAACGCCAGAGCGCCGGACGCAGCAACAGATGCGCCACGGGCCGCAACAGACGGTTCGCCTCCAGCTCCTCGCGGGCCGGCATGATCGCGCGGATGCGATCGGCGAGCCAGGTCTTAGCCACGTTCGCGCATGATCCGGGCGCGGTCGCGCGACCAGTCGCGATCCTTCTGCACCTCGCGCTTGTCGTGCAGCTTCTTGCCCTTCGCCAGCGCCAGCTCGACCTTCGCCCGCCCACGCCCGTTGAAATAGATCGCCATCGGGATCAGCGTCATCCCCTCGCGCGACACGCCGGTCCGCATCTTCTCGACCTCGCGTTCGTGCAGCAGCAGCTTGCGCGGGCGCTTGGGCTCGTGGTTGAACCGGTTGCCAAAATTATATTCCGGCACGTTGGCATTCACCAGATAGACCTGCCCGTCCTTCACCTCGGCATAACTCTCCGCGATCGACCCTTCGCCGAACCGCAGCGACTTCACCTCGGTGCCGGTCAGCGCGATGCCCGCCTCGAAAAATTCCTCAAGGAAATATTCGAACCGCGCACGGCGATTCTCGGCGACCACTTTCACCTTCTCGAACTGTGGGGGCTTGGGACGCGCCATCAGGCGGCACGCTCGCGGAAGGGGAAAACGATCATGATCCGGCCTAGATGGTCCGTCCGCCCGCGCTTCACAACAGTCCGGCCGTCAGCAGCGCCGCATCGACCTGCGCCCGGCTCGCCGCGGACGGCTCCGTCATCGGCAGGCGCAGCTCGCTCGGAAAATCGGACAGCACGCGCGACAGGGCATATTTCACCGGCCCCGGCGACGCATCGCTGAACAACGCGGTGTGGAGCGGGAACAGCTTGTCCTGCAACGCCAGCGCATCGCCCCAGCGCCCCTCCAGGCACGCATCCTGGAACTCCGCACACAGTGCCGGCGCGACGTTGGCGGTGACCGAGATGCACCCCAGCCCGCCCATCGCCATGAACCCCAGCGCCATGTCGTCATTGCCCGACAGCTGGCAAAAGTCGGTCCCGCACGCCAGCCGCTGCGCCGTCACGCGCACCGCATTGCCGGTCGCGTCCTTCACCCCGATCACGCTGGGCATCGCCGCCAGCCGCGCCATCGTGTCGACATGGATATCGACCGAGGTCCGGCCCGGCACGTTGTAGAGCATGATCGGCAGGTCGCACCCTTCAGCCAGCGCCTCGAAATGGGCGATGATCCCGGCCTGCGACGGCCGGTTATAATATGGCGGCACCAGCAAAGCCGCCGCCGCTCCTGCCCGCTGGGCGGCGCGCATATGTTCCAGCGCGACGCGCGTGTCGTTCGATCCGCATCCCGCGATCACCGGCACGCGGCCCGCCGCCTGCTCGACGCAGACCGACACGACGCGGTCATGCTCGACGATCGTCATCGTGGCGCTTTCCCCGGTCGTCCCGCACGGCACCAGCGCGCTGCTGCCCGATTCGATCTGCAGGTCGATGAACTTCCGATATGTGCCTTCGTCGAACGCCCCATCGCGGAACGGCGTTACCAAGGCCGGAATGGACCCGCGAAACATGCGCTTCTCCCCTTCACCCGGACGCCGCCAACCGGCATAGTCGCCGGCATGTCACAGCCCCGTGATCGTTCAGCGCCTGATAAGGACGCCCCTGCCACCGTGTCCAGCATGCTTAGTCGTATCCTCGTCTCCTCCACGCTGCTCGCATCGGTCGCGGCCGCCGCGATGACGCTGCAACCGCAGGGCGGCGCGCTCGTCCCGCCGGCGCTGCCCGCGCCGGGTTATGCCGTGCCGTCGTCGGCCATGCCGGTCACCGGCTATGCCGCGCCGGGCTATGATCCGATCCGTTCCGCCATCGCGGAATGGACCCGGCTGCGGCAGTCCGACTCCTACGCGTTCGGCGATTATGCGCGGTTCCTGACCGCACACCCCGGCTGGCCGGGCGACGTCGCGATGCGCCGCACGGCGGAAAAGCGGCTTGAGACGAGCGGCGCCGATCCGCAGACGATCGTCGCCTTCTTCACGCGCTACCCCCCGCGCACGCCCGCCGGCAATGCGCGCTTCGCCGACGCACTGGCCGCACTCGGCCGCGCCGCCGATGCCCAGACGGCGGCGACCGCGGCCTGGACGGGCGGCTACCTGCCGCCAGATCTGGAGGCCGGCATCGCCTCGCGCTTCGGTCCGCGCTTCACCACCACCGACCAGGACCGGCGGATGGAGGCGCTGCTCTGGGCACGCGCCACCGTCCCCGCGATGCGCCAGCTCCCGCTCGTCTCGCCCGCCCGCCGGCCGCTCTACGCCGCGCGCATCGCGTTGCAGGGCAACCAGCCCGGCGCCGGCACCGCGCCTGCCAGCTTCGACAGCGATCCCGGCTATGTCGTCGATCGCGCCAACTGGCTGCGCAACGGCGGGCAGGTCCCGGCCGCACGCGCCTACCTCGCATCGCCGCTCAGGATCGAGGGGCAACCCTATGATGCGGAACGATATCTCGATGCGCTGCTGACCATCGCGCGCGGCGCCGCGACCGATAACCAGTCGAGCTACGCCTATGCCATCGCGGAAAAGGCGGAGGCCGCGTTCCCCGCCGGCACCAACATCCGCGAGCGCGATCTTGACGAGCGCGACGACTATACCAGCTTGGTCTGGCTGGGCGGCATCACCGCGTTCAAGAAGCTCAACCGACCGGCGGACGCCGCGACGATGTTCGCGCGCTACGCCCGCGCCGCACAGACGCCGCAGACCCAGACCAAGGGGCTCTACTGGGCCGGCCGTGCGGCCCAGGCAGCGGGCAACACCACCGCCGCCAACGCCTATCTGTCCGAAGCGGCGCAGCACATGGACCAGTTCTACGGTCAGCTGTCTGCCGAACGGCTCGGCCGCGCGATGGTCCTGCCGCCCGAACCCGCCTCGCCCGTTGTCGGTGCCGCCGAACGCGCCGCATTCGAATCGAGCGAACCGGTCCGTGCCGCCCGCCTGCTCGGCCGCGACGGCAACTGGCAGGACCAGACCTTGTTCGTCCGCGCGATTGCCGCGAACGCCAAGGATCAGGTCGGCCACCAGCTCGCCGTCGATCTGTCGCGGAGCATGAACCGCCCCGATCTCGGCGTCATGGTCGCGCGCAATGCCCGCATCGGCACGACCGACCCGGTGCGTTACGGCTTCCCGACCATGACGGTGCCCGGTGCCTACGCCAGCGACTGGACGATGATCCACGCAATCAGCCGCCAGGAAAGCCAGTTCGACCGCCAGGCCAACAGCCGCGTCGGCGCGCGCGGCCTGATGCAGCTGATGCCCGGCACCGCGCGAGAAACGTCGGGTAAATTGGGATTGTCCTATGATTACGGACGTTTGACGAGCGATCCGCAATACAACATCATGCTCGGCGCCAGCTATTTCCGCCGCATGCTCGACTATTATGGCGGCAGCCACGTGCTGGCGGTGGCGAGCTACAACGCCGGCCCGGGCAATGTGAACAAGTTCATCCGCGCCAACGGCGACCCCCGCATGGCCGGCGTCGATGTCATCGACTGGATCGAGGCGATTCCGCTCTCCGAAACGCGCGGCTACGTCCAGCACGTCCTGGAAAACGCCGTCGTCTACGACATGATGAACCCGAGCCGCGCCAAGATGCCTGCCACCAACCGCCTCTCCGCCTACTTGGGCAAGCGAACAGCGGGCTAACCTTCTACTGTCGTCCCCCCTCCCCTTCAGGGGAGGGGTTGGGGGTGGGGGCAACAGCACCACAAGCGCACGGCCAGCAGGCGATCCCGACCAAAATGACCGACCGCCCCAACTACATCACCCCCACCGGCTACCACGCGATGCAGGCCCGCTACCGCCACCTGCTCGGCGAGGAGCGCCCCAAGCTCGTCGAAGTCATCAGCTGGGCGGCAGGCAATGGCGACCGCTCCGAAAACGGCGACTATATCTACGGTCGCAAACGCCTCCGCGAAATCGACCGCGAACTGGGCTGGCTATCTAAACGCATGAAGGCCGCCAAGATCGTCGACCCCGCCCATCAGACGGAGCGGCACCGCGTCCTGTTCGGCGCCTGCGTCACGATCGCCGACGAGGACAACGCCGAGCGCGTGCTGACCCTGGTCGGCGAGGACGAGACCGACACTGCCGCCGGTCGGATCAGCTGGTCCTCCCCGATCGCCCACGCCCTGCGCGGCGCCACCATCGGCGACGTCCGCCGCGTCGACCTCCCCGGCGGCACGAAGGACTATGAGGTCCTGACGATCAGCTACCCGTCACCGCAGCCCTGACGCCGCACTCACGCCATCTGGCTTTAGACCACCCCCACCCCGTTCGGTTCGAGCCTGTCGAGAACCCTGCGCGGAGTGCTGGATTGGCTCGAACCAAACGGGTCGTAAGGCGTCCCTCAATCCAGCTTCAGCGCAGACCCGAAATGCGCCTTCGCCAGCGCGATCGTCTCGGGATCCGCCTCGGGCGCATCCATCGGCACATGCGTCTCCAGCACCTTCGCCACATGGGTCAGCACCGCGATCCGCGCCGCCTTCTTGTTGCCCGCATCGACGACATGCCACGGCGCGATCTCGGTATCGGTCTGACGAAACATGTCCGCCATCGCATCGAGATAGCCCGCCCGCTTGTCACGGTTCCGGAAGTCGTCGGCCCCGGTCTTCCAGCGCTTCCACGGATGCCGCACGCGCCGCATGATCCGCTCGTCCTGCTCCGTCTGGTCGATATGCAGGAACAGCTTCACGATCTTCGTCCCGTCGGCGCACTGCTGCGCCTCGAACGCGTTGATCTCGTCATAGCCGCGCCGCCACTCGTCCTCGGTCGCGTAGCCCTCGACCCGCTCGACCAGCACGCGCCCGTACCAGCTGCGATCGAACACCGCGATCCGCCCCGCGGCGGGCAACCGCGTCCAGAACCGCCACAGGAAATGCCGCGACGCCTCGTCCGGCGACGGAGCCGCGATCGGCCACACCTGGAAATAGCGTGGGTCCCATTCCGCCGTCATCCGCTGGATCGCACCGCCCTTGCCCGCCGCGTCCCAGCCCTCGAACAGGATGATCGACCGCCGCTTGTGGACGATATGGGCGACCATGTTCCGGGTCAGCCGCTCCTGCAGCTTCGTCAGATCCCCCTCATAATCGCCGTCATATTTCGCGCCGGTCTCATAATCGGAAAGGTCGATCGCCATGGTCGCAGCTCCGTTCGGTTACGCCTTCGGACCGTCCACCACCCGGATCGACAGCTCGCGCAGCTGGCGCGGCGTCGCGGGTGCGGGCGCCTGCATCATCAGGTCCTCCGCGCGCTGGTTCATCGGGAACAGCACGACCTCGCGGATGTTCGGCTCCTCCGCCAGCAGCATCACGATCCGGTCGATCCCCGGCGCGGAGCCACCATGCGGCGGCGCGCCGAACTTGAACGCGTTGATCATGCCGGAGAAGTTGGTGTCGACATCGGCCTGCGAATAGCCGGCGATCTCGAACGCCTTGTACATGATCTCCGGCTTGTGGTTCCGGATCGCGCCGCTCGAGAGTTCGACACCGTTGCAGACGATATCATACTGATAAGCCAGAATATCGAGCGGATCCATCGTCTCCAGCGCGTTAAGTTCGCCCTGCGGCATCGAGAAGGGATTGTGGCTGAAATCGACCTTCTTGGCGTCCTCGTCATACTCGAACATCGGGAAGTCGACGACCCAGCAGAACTTGAACACGCCCTCTTCGATCAGGCCCAGCTCCTCACCCGTCCGGGTCCGCGCCGCCCCGGCCAGCTTCGCAGTCGCCAACTCCTTACCGGCCGCGAAGAACACGCCGTCGTTCGGCCCCAGGCCCAGCGCCGCGATCAGCTTCGTGGTCGCCTCCTCGCCGTGGTTCTTGGCGATCGGCCCGCCGGGCACGCCGTCCTTGATGTTGATGTAGCCCAGCCCGGCATGCCCGGCCGCGCGTGCCCACTCGTTCATCTCGTCGAAGAACTTTCGGCTCTTCGCCCCCGCGCCCGGTGCCGGGATCGCGCGGACCACGCCGCCGCCCTCGACGATCTTGGCGAACAGGCCGAAGCCCGAACCGACGAAATGCTCGGTCACGTCGACGATCTCGATCGGGTTGCGCAGGTCCGGCTTGTCCGACCCGTAACGCAGCATCGCGTCGCGATAGGCGATCCGCGGGAACGGCGCGGCCGTCACCGTCCGGTTGACCGCGAACTCCTCGAAGATGCCGTGCAGCACCGGCTCGATCGCTGCAAAAACATCGTCTTGCGTGACGAAGCTCATCTCGAAATCGAGCTGATAGAACTCGCCCGGCGACCGGTCGGCGCGCGCATCCTCGTCGCGGAAGCAGGGCGCGATCTGGAAATACCGGTCGAACCCGGCGACCATCAGCAGCTGCTTGAACATCTGCGGCGCCTGCGGCAGCGCGTAGAACTTGCCCGGATGCACCCGGCTCGGCACCAGATAGTCGCGCGCACCTTCCGGCGACGACGCGGTCAGGATCGGCGTCTGGAATTCCATGAACCCCTGGTCGATCATCCGCCGGCGGATCGATGCGATGACGTTCGACCGCAGCACGATGTTGCGGTGGATCCGGTCGCGGCGCAAATCGAGGAAGCGGTAACGCAGCCGGATATCCTCGGGATATTCCTGGTCGCCCGCCACCGGCATCGGCAGCTCGCTGGCCGACGACTGCACCGTCACCGCATCCGCCACGACCTCGATCGCACCCGTCGCCAGGTTCGCGTTCGTCGCCTCGGGGCCGCGCTCCACGACCGTCCCGTCGATCGTCACCACCGATTCGGCGCGCAGCCCGTCCAGGATGCGCAGCGCCTCGCTGTCCGCCTTCGCGACGATCTGGGTCAGCCCGTAATGATCGCGCAGATCGACGAACAGCACGCCGCCATGATCGCGTTTCCGGTGGACCCAGCCCGACAAGCGGACGGTCGCGCCGACGTCGCTTTCACGAAGGGCGGCGCAGGTATGCGAACGATAGACGTGCATGTTGAAATTCACTCGAATAGTGATTTTGGAATGATGCCGCTTCACGCGTGCGACCCCGGTTTGTCAAGGCGCGCGCAGTCGCTATGACGGTCTCATGAAGATCCATCCCCTGATCACTGATAGCCAGACGCTTGCCGATCTGTGCGCCCGTCTCGCCAAATCGCCCTTTGTCGCGGTCGATACGGAATTTATGCGCGAAAACACCTACTGGCCCGAACTCTGCCTGATCCAGATTGGCGATGCGCAGGAAGCAGCGGCGATCGATCCGAAGGCCAAGGGGCTCGACATGACCCCGCTGATGGACCTGATGGTCGAGAACGAGGAGGTTCTGAAGGTTTTCCACGCCGGCGGCCAAGACCTTGAGATCATTCACAACATCACCGGCAAGACGCCCTACCCGCTGTTCGACACGCAGGTCGCGGCGATGGCGCTCGGTATGGGCGAGCAGATCGGCTATTCCAACCTCGTCGAGAGCATGGTGGGCGTGAAGCTCGACAAGGGCGCGCGCTTCACCGACTGGGCGCGGCGGCCGCTCGACCGGCGGCAGATCGACTATGCGATCGGCGACGTCACCTATCTCGCCGATATCTTCCCCAAGATGCTCGGCAAGCTGAAGCGGCAGGGGCGCGGCGCTTGGCTGGATCAGGAGATGGAGCGGCTCGGCGATCCGGCGAGCTACGTCAACATTCCCGACCTGGCCTGGCTGCGGATCAAGATCCCGAGCCGCAAGGCGGACGTGCTTGGCCGGCTGAAGGCGATCGCCGCCTGGCGCGAGCGCGAGGCGCAGACCAAGAACCTGCCGCGCGGCCGCCTGATCAAAGACGAGACTATCGCCGATCTCGCCGCCCATCCCCCGGTGCAGCAGAGCGACCTGTCGCGCGTCCGCGGCATGAGCCCGAGCTGGGCGTCGAACGACATCGGCGCACGGCTGCTGGCGGTGATCCGCGACGCGCCGCCGCTGTCCGATGCGGAGATGCCGGCGCGCGAGGACCGCAAGCCGGGGCTCGGCAAGGACGGCTCGCTGGTGGCCGACCTGCTGAAACTCCTCCTCAAGATCCGCGCCCGCGATGCCGATGTCGCCTCCAAACTGATCGCCCGCGCCGACGAACTCGAGCATCTCGCCGCCGGCCGCCGCGAGGGGCTGTCGATGCTGGAAGGCTGGCGCTTCGAACAATTCGGCCGCGACGCGCTTGATCTTGTTGAGGGGCGCCTCGCCTTCGCGGTCGTGAACGGCAAACTGACCATGACGCGCACCGCGCTGGAGACGGACAATGACGATCGGCACGACACGGGCGACGGCGATCCTGCTGATGACGCTGGCATGCGGTTGCACGCGGACGGGTGACGCCGTCCGGCCCGTGGCGACTGCCGGAAACTGCGACGCCAGCCGCATCGCGGATGCGGTGGGCAAACCGGTTTCGGACGAAACTGCGGAAGGCTGGCGCCGTCAAAGCGGCGCGCGCACCATCCGGATCGTGCGACCGGGGATGATGGTCACGGCGGATCTCCGCCCCGATCGGTTGACCGTCGACGTCGATGCCGCCGGGCTCGCGACGCGGGTCGTGTGCGGTTGACCTGAAGCAAGCGGCGCGAGGGAACGGTAAGACTCCGCTACCGGAGCGGACCGACGATCGGCTAGACCGAGCAGCGAAACGCCGTTCGTCTCTGCGTCATTCTCGCCGTCCATCCCGAGCGAAGCCGAGGCCTTGACCTAACCGCTTCTCGACTTCGCTCGAAGAAGTTCCCCGACTCTGCTCGGGATGGGCGGGAGTGGTTCACCGGAAACCCAGAGACTGGTAATCGGGCTGAGAGCGGGGATCGCGTTACCGCGACCCCCGCCCGACAGAAATCAGAACGGCAGCTTGAACCCCGGCGGCAACGGAATACCTGCCGTCATCTTGCTCATTTCCGCGGAGGACGCGGCGTCTGCCTTCGTCCGGGCGTCGTTCAGCGCGGCGGCGATCAGGTCTTCGAGCATCTGCTTTTCCGACGCGACCATCAGGCTGTCGTCGATCGACACGCCCAGAATGCGGCCCTTCGCGGTCGCCTTGATCGTCACGAGCCCGCCGCCGGACACGCCTTCGATTTCGATCGTGTCGAGGCTGTCCTGCGCCTGCGACAACTGGTTCTGCACATTCTGGGCCATCGCCAGGATATCGTCGAGATTCTTCATGCGTGGGCACTCCTCTGATCCAACGTGTAGCCCAGCAACTCGGTATCGGGAAAGGCCTCGCGCGCAGCCCGCACGACCGGCGAGTCCCACACCACCGCGCACTCCGCTGCCTGCATCGCGCGTTCCTGCTCAAGCATCGTCGGCGCGGCATCGCCCTCCTCCGCCGAAACCGTCCAGACCGTGTCGGTCAACCGGCGGAGCGCCCCCGCCAGCTTGCGCAGATCGATCGGCCGCGTCGGGCGGACCACCAGTTCAGGCGGCGCATACCGCACGAGCCCAGCGAAATCGTGTAACTCCTGCGCCAGCAACGGCTCGCCACGATCTTCGAGCAGATCGTGCAACGCGCGAAAATCAGCCGGCAGCGCAGGCTTCGGCGGCACGACCGGGTTGGGGGGCAGAACCGGCGCGGCAGCAACTGGTGCGGGCGCAGGCGGCGCGACCGATGGCTCATAGGCGCAGGACACCGCGGCCGCGGCCGGCGCAGACGCACTCACCGCAGCAGGCGCAACCCCAGCCGCCTCCATCCCCGTCAGCCGGCGAATCAGCTCCCCCGGATCGGGCAGCGTACTGGCATGCACGATCCGCAGCAGCGCCATCTCCGCGGCCTCCATCGGCAGGATCGCCGACTGGACCTCCTCATGCCCCTTCAGCAGCAGCTGCCACATTCGGTGCAGCACCGGGTAGCCCAGCCGACTCGCCCAATCCGCGAACGCCTCGCGCTCCTCCGCCGACAAAGCGGGATCGACATGATCGCCGACCTTCGCCCGCGTCACGCCGTGGCACGTCTCGAGCAGCCCGCGGAACAGCGCGGTCGGATCGACGCCCAGCTCATGCTGCCGCCCCACCGCGGCCAGCACCGCCGGCGCATCGCCCGCAAGCAGTTTCGCGAACAGCGCCCGCACCGCCCCGCGATCGGACAACCCGAGCATGTCGCGCACCTGCGCCGCGTCGACCCGGTCCTGCCCGTGGGCGATCGCCTGGTCCAGAATCGACAGCCCGTCGCGCGCCGACCCCTCCGCCGCCCGCGCGATCAACGCCAGCGCCTCGGGCTCGGCCTCGACGCCCTCCTGCTCCACCACATGCGCGAAATGACGGGTCAGCAAGTCCGCCGGGATCCGCCGCAGGTCGAACCGCTGACAACGCGACAGCACGGTCACCGGGATCTTGTTCACCTCGGTCGTGGCGAACAGGAACTTCACATGCGCCGGCGGCTCCTCCAGCGTCTTGAGCAGCCCGTTGAACGCCGCCTTCGACAACATGTGGACTTCGTCGATGATGTAGATCTTGTAGCGCGCCGAGACCGACGCATAGCGCACCGCCTCGATGATCTCGCGGATGTCGTCGATGCCGGTGTGGCTCGCGGCATCCATCTCGGTCACGTCGATATGGCGGCCCTCGGCGATTGCGCGGCATGGGTCGCAGACGCCGCACGGGTCGATCGTCGGCCCGCCCTGCCCGTCCGGCCCGATGCAGTTCAGTGCCTTGGCGATAAGACGCGCGGTCGACGTCTTGCCCACCCCGCGCACGCCGGTCAGCAGGAACGCATGCGCCAGCCGGTCGCGCCGGATCGCATTGCCCAGCGTCGTCACCATCGCATCCTGCCCGATCAGCTCGGCAAAGGTCTGCGGACGATATTTGCGCGCCAGGACGCGGTAGGGAACTGCGGATTCGGCCATGACCCGGATTTAGGTCATCGACGGGCGGTTGTCGAAGGGAGAGCTTCGAAGACGAGCGTCGATCCGGTCAGGGGGAACGACATCGTCAGGGAGCGCCGCAAGCCGCTCGACCGATCAACGATGTGGGAAGGTGGGAGCCGGAACGACCCGGTACGAAATCGTTGTGGCTGCTTCCTTCCGGATCTGACCAGATTGGCGACAGCATCGTCCGCCCGACTCCCGCGCTGCCTATGCGACATGCGCGGGTGGAGGGCAAGGGTTTGCGTTTGCAGAGCTAAAACGACAGTTCCTCGGCGCAGACCGGGACCTAGATGAAACCGTTTCACCCAGGCCCCGGCCTGCGCCGGGGAACAAGATCACGCGTTATGCGCGGTCAAACCCTCAAGCCTCGCGGAAGATCTTCCCCCAAGCGCGCACCGGACGGTCCTTCCAGTGGCCGCGGTGATAGGCATCGCTCGCCAGCAGCGGCATGACCGAGCCGGCTTCCGCGAACACCATCTGTTCGATGCCGGTGTTCACCTTGCCCCAGCTCGCCGCTTCCTGCAGCGTCGAGGACGAGCACGCGCCGTCGCGCACGTCGGCGACAGTGATCTGCACCGCGTACTTGTGGACCTGCACATCGTCATGGCCAAGGATCTCGGCACAGACGACCGTGTCCTGAATGAAGTTCTTCGGCACGCCGCCGCCGATCATCAGCAGGCCCGTGACGCCCGCCTCGATCTTGATCTGCGTCAGCTCGCGGAAATCGGCGATCGCGTCGAGCACCATATAGGGCTTGCCCGCCTTCACCGCGTCGACCTGGTGCTTCACCAGCCCGAACCCGGCCGACGAATCGACGAACGCCGGGCAGAAGATCGGCACGTCATGCTCGTAGGCGAGCTTGACGAGGCTGTTCTCCTTCTTGCCGTGCTCGACGAGATACTTGCCCATCTCGCGGATGAACTCGCGGCTGGAGTAAGCGCGCGGCTCCAGCGTCTCGGCGATCTCGAAGATCGTGTGGTCGACGTGCTGCAGCTGCTCTTCGTCGATATAGGTGTCGTAGATCCGGTCGATCAGCAGCGAGCGCAGCGTGTCGTCGTCCGGCACGTCCAGCGCCTGATAATGCTTGTGGCCGAGGCCCTCGAAGAAATCCATGTCGACGATCGACGCGCCGGTCGCGACGATGCCGTCGATCATGTTGTTGCGCAGCAGCTCCGCGTACAGATCCATGCAACCGCCGGCCGAGGTCGACCCGGCGATGACCAGGAAGATCGTGCAGTCCTTGTCGGCCAGCATCTGGTTGTAGATCTCGGTCGCACGGCCGAGGTCGCGGCTGGTGAACGACATCTTCTTCATCGCGTCCACGATCGGGCGCGCGTCGAATTCGCGGATGTCGATATGCTCGACTTCGGTGGACAGCAGCTCCGCCTTGCGGACGTCGTTGATCTTGTTGTCGGTCATGGGTGCTCCAGACGATGGGCAGGCTCGACCCCGGTCATGGGATCGAGCCTGCACTCTTATTCCGCACGCCAGACGGACCGGCGTGCAATGCTACAGGTGATGGATCGGTTCGGTTACAGCGTAACGACGTTCGACGGCATCATGATGTCGTCTTCCTCGACATACACGGTGGCCATCGGCTCGTCGGTCGCCAGTACGGTTTCGCCCGCAGTGAAGCCGTTGAACCCGGTCCGCATCGCGCACCCGTAGGCGCCGAGCATTCCGATCTCGATATAGTCGCCCGCCTTGGTATCGGCCGGCAGCATGAACGGACCGACCATATGGTCCATGTCGTCGCACGTCGGTCCGTAGAAGCTGAACCCGACATCCTTGGCGTTCGACGTCACGTCGCGCACCAGTTCGGTTGGGAAACGCCACGCGACATGCGCCGCGTCGAACAGCGCGCCATACGCACCGTCGTTGATGAACAGCTCGTCGCCGCGACGCTTCTCCACGCGGACCAGCAGGCTGGCATATTCCGCGCATAGCGCGCGGCCCGGCTCGCACCACAATTCGGCGGAGTAGCTGATCGGCAGGCTTTCGAACGCCTGCTTGATCGCGTCGAAATAGGCGCCTAGCGGCGGCGGCGTCATGCCCGGATAGGTCGACGGGAACCCGCCGCCAACGTCCACCACGTCCACCGTGACGGCGGCGTTGACGATCGCTTCGCGCACCCGGCCCATCGCCTGGATATAGGCCGCCGGGCTCATCGCCTGCGAACCGACATGGAAACAGATGCCGAGCGCGTCCGCGACCTGGCGCGTCGCGAGCAGCAACGGCGCCGCGTCGCGTGCCTCGACGCCGAACTTCGACGCCAGGCTGAGCTTGCTGTGATCCGACGACACGCGCAGCCGGACGCACAGCGTCAGGTCCGTCGCGTCATTGGTCGCACGGCAGATCTTTTCGAGTTCCTCGAGCGAATCGAGCGAAAAGGTGCGCACGGCGTGGACGGCATAGGCCTCGGCGATCGCTTCTTCCGCCTTCACCGGGTGCATGAAGCACAGGACGGCATCGGGCAGCGTACGGGCGACCAGCCGCACCTCGGCAATCGAGGCAACGTCGTAATGCGTAATGCCGCTGTCCCACAGAACCTTCAGAAGGTCTGCGGACGGGTTCGCCTTGACCGCATACATCGAGCGACCCTGGAACTTCTCAACGAAGTACCGGGCCGCGCGCCGTGCAGCGTGCGGACGAATCAGCGTGACCGGTTGAACCGGACGAAGGGCAGTTGCTAGCCCCAGCGCGCTATGATGCTTGTGCAATTCAAGGGACCTCCAGTGGTCGTTCCGACAAAGCTGCCTTGCGGTGGAAGTCCCATGGGGCAGCGGACGCATCCATATGAACCAGTCGCCCCCCTGTAAAGTTGCAATTGAAACGTCACGAAGTGCAATGGACGCAACACCCGACCGCAGGAGGCACCATGGCGACGAACGAAGACATTCCCCGGGTCTCGCACGAGGGCGTCGTGGCAGCCGCCGCGCGTATCGCCGGCGTCGCGACGCGGACCCCGCTGCTGCCGCTGCCCGGTTTCGCCAATATCTGGCTCAAGGCCGAATCGCTCCAGCTCGGCGGCGCATTCAAGTTCCGTGGCGCCTACAACCGCCTCGCCCGCATCCCGGCCGCCGATCGCCCGCGCGGAGTCGTGGCCTTCTCGTCCGGCAACCACGCGCAGGGAATCGCCCGCGCAGCCGCGCTGCTCGGCCTCCCCGCCACGATCGTCATGCCGGCCGACGCGCCCGCGGTGAAACGCAACGCCACCCTATCGCTCGGTGCCGAGGTCGTGACCTACGAGCGCGCGACCGAAAGCCGCGAACAGATCGCCGCCGCCCTCGCAACCGAACGCGGCGCGGTGCTCGTCCCCTCGTTCGACGATCCGGACGTGGTGGAGGGCCAGGGCACCGCCGGGCTGGAGGCCGCGTTCCAGGCGACCGCACTCGGCCTGCCGCCGTTCGAGCGCGCCGTGACCTGCTGCGGCGGGGGCGGCCTGTCCGCGGGCATCACGCTGGCGCTGCCGGATGCCGAGATCGTGGTGGTCGAGCCGGTCGGCTGGGACGACATGGGCCGCTCGCTCGCCGCCGGGACCATCCTGCCCGTGGAGCCGAACCCGCCTGCCACCGCCTGCGACGCGCTCCAGACGTTGCGCGTTGCGCCGCTGACGTTCGACGTCCTGCACGCCGCCGGGGCCAGCGGAGTCGCGGTCAGCGAGGCCGAGATCCGCGCCGCGATGCGCCACGCCTTCCGGCTCGGGCTCGTCGTCGAACCGGGTGGTGCGGTCGCACTGGCCGCGATCCTGTCCGGCCGCGTACCCGCCGACGGCCGCCCGACGCTGGTCACGCTGTCCGGTGGTAATGTCGATCCGGCCGCCTGTGCCGCCGTGCTGGCGGAACAAGCATGATCGCGGGCGGCTTCGTCCCCGCGGTACTGATGATCGCGGTCATCGCTTTGACCATCGGCGGATTCGCACTCCGCGGCCGCGGTGAACGCCAACGCAGCACGCTGATGTTCGTCGCCGCCGCGGTCTTCCTGGGAAACGTCCTGATCCAGACCTGGCCCCGTTAACGCCACGTCATCCCGGACTTGATCCGGGATCCAGCTTCTACTGAGCCGGCGCAAAGGCAGCGAGACCCCGGATCAAGTCCGGGGCGACGCTGAACTCAGGCCTTCAACCGCATGTCGAGATAATTATCGACCGACCGCATCAGCTGCGGCTGCTCGTTCTCGAAGAAGTGGTTCGCGCCCGGGATCGTGTCGTGATGGATCGTGATGTGCCGCTGCGTGCGGAGCTTATCGACCAGCTTCTGGACGGCGCCCGGCGTCACCACCTCATCCTGCTCGCCCTGGATGATGATCCCCGACGACGGGCACGGCGCGAGGAAGGTGAAGTCGTACATGTTCGCGGGCGGCGCGATCGAGATGAAGCCCTTGATCTCCGGACGCCGCATCAGCAGCTGCATCCCGATCCAGGCGCCGAAGCTGACGCCCGCGATCCAGGTCGTCTGCGCTTCCGGATGGATCGACTGCACCCAATCGAGCGCGGACGCCGCATCGGACAGCTCGCCCACGCCGTTGTCGAACACGCCCTGGCTCTTGCCCACGCCGCGGAAATTGAACCGCAGCGTCGCGAAACCGCGCTTCACGAACGTCTGGTACAGCGACTGCACCATCCGGTTGTTCATCGTGCCGCCGGCTTGCGGATGCGAATGGAGGATCATGGCGACGGGCGCACGCGGGCGCGGCCCCGGCTGGAACCGACCCTCGAGACGACCTTCGGGACCGGGAAAAATGACTTCTGGCATCGTGTCTGCTTCTTGTCTGCGCGCAACGGGCGGGTGCGCGATGGATCGGCACCCTATATGAGGAATAGGACCGAAACGGCAATCACCGGAGATACTACGATTACGCGGCCGACCTACTATCTCGATCACGCCGCCACCGCGCCGGTCTCCGCCGCCGCGCGCGCCGCGATGGTGGACGGGCTGTCGCGCTGGGCCAACCCCTCCTCCCCGCACGCCGCCGGCCGCGCCGCCCGCGCCGCGCTGGAGGACGCCCGCGCCCGCATCGCCACCGCGCTCGACTGGCCGCACACCGTCATCCTCACCAGCGGCGCGAGCGAGGCGCTGGCGATCGCCCTCACCCGCGCAAAGGTTCTGCGCCACGCCGTCTCCGCAGTCGAGCACGACGCTGTCCTGCGCGTACTGCCGGACGCGATGCGCCTGCCGGTCAACGGGAACGGCACCGTCCAACTCGACGAACCCTGGCTCGACGGTCCCCCCGCCCTCATCGCGATCCAGTCCGCCAACAACGAAACCGGCGTGCTGCAGCCGCTGGCCGAAATCGCCGCGAAGCTCCGCGCCGTTGGCCACCTTCTCGTCGCCGACTGCGCGCAAACCGCCGGCAAGCTTCCGCTCCCCGACGCCGATTTCATCGCCGTCTCCGCGCACAAGCTCGGCGGCCCGCCCGGCATCGGCGCGCTGCTGATCCGCGACCTCGCCACGCTCGCCCCCAGCGGCGGCCAGGAGCAGGGGTACCGCGGCGGCACCGAGAACATGCCAGCGACGCTAGGTTTTGCCGCAGCACTCGAAGACGGATCGGCCTGGCTCACCGAAGCCGCACGCCTGCGCGACAAACTCGAAACCGGCATCCTCGCATCCGGTGGCGAAGTCATCGCTTGCGACACCCCCCGCCTCGCCACGATCGGCGCCTACCGCCTCCCCGGCGTCGCCGCCACGACGCAGCTGATCCGCATGGACATGGTCGGCATCGCCATCTCGGCCGGCAGCGCCTGCTCGTCGGGCAGCCTGAAGCCCGGCCACGTCCTCGCCGCCATGGGCCTTGCCCCGACCGCCGCCACCGAGACGATCCGCGTCAGCATCGGCCGCGACACCGGCGACGCCGCAATCGACGCGTTTCTCGCCAGCTACGCCGCGATGGCCGCCCGGCGCGCCGCGGCATGATCTACCTCGACTATCAGGCGACCACCCCGCTCGCGCCCGAAGCGCGCGCCGCGATGCTCCCCTGGCTGGCGGAGGACGGGTTCGCCAACCCGCACAGCCCGCACAAGGCCGGCCGCGGCGCCGCCGCCGCGGTCGCCGCCGCCCGCACGCGCATCGTCGCCGCCGACCCTGCACTCGCCAACGGCAAACTCTGGTTCACCTCCGGCGCGACCGAGGCGGTCAACTGGGCGATCCAGGCGACTCTGGTCGACGCGCCCGCCACCCGCCGCGGCATCGTGACGATCGCCACCGAACATGCCTGCACGCTCGACACCGCCGCCTGGGCCGCGCGCCACGGCGCAGACGTCACGATCCTGCCGGTCGGTCCGGACGGGCTGATCGACCTGACGCAGGCCGCTGCCGCGATCGGCGACCGCACCGCGATCGTCTCCGCCATGCTGGTCAACAACGAGATCGGCGTGATTCAGCCGCTGGCCGAACTCGCCGCGATCGCCCGCGCGGCCGGCGCGCTGTTCCTCTGCGACGCCGCGCAGGCCTATGGCCGCGTCCCGCTCCCCGACGCGGACCTGATTGCGCTGTCCGCGCACAAGATCCACGGGCCGAAGGGCATCGGCGCGCTGTACGTCCGCGACGGCATCAGGCTCGGCGCGCTCCTGCACGGCGGCGGTCAGGAGGGCGGCATCCGCTCCGGCACCCTCTCCCCCATGCTCTGCGCCGGCTTCGGCGCAGCAGCGACCGTCACGTACGACCGCCGCGACACCGACGCCGCTCACGTCATGGAGCTTGCCCAAAGGTTCCGCGCCGCCCTGCCCGACTGGACCGTCAACGGCAGCACCGACCACCGCTACCCGGGCAACCTCAGCCTGCGCCGCGACGGGGTCGATGCGGCCGGCCTCATCTCCCGGCTGCGCAACGTCGCCTTCTCCGCTGGTTCCGCCTGCGCCAGCGGGTCGGGTCGCCCCAGCCACGTCCTGCGCGCGATCGGCCTCAGCGATGCACATGCGCGCAACACGATCCGGCTCGGCTTCGGCCGCTACACCACGTCGGACGAGATCGACACCGCCGCCGCGTTGATCGCCGCCGCCGCATGACGCTCGTCCGCTTCCTGGATTCCACGGGGCAGGTTTCGTCCGAAACCGGCGCCCCGCCCGGCACCCGCCTGCTCGACATCGCGCAGGCGCTCGGCGAACCGCTCGAGGGCACCTGCGAAGGCCAGATGGCCTGTTCGACCTGCCACGTCATCGTCGCCGCCGAAGATTTCGACCGCCTGCCCCCCGCGTCGGAAAACGAGGACGACCTGCTCGACCTCGCCCCCCACGTCACCCGCACCAGCCGGCTGGCGTGCCAGATCGTGCTGGATGGGGTGCTGAAGACGCTGACGGTGCGGATGCCGGGCTAGAATTCCCTACCTCCGTTCGGTTCGAGCCTGTCGAGAACTCCGCGCAGCGTTCTCGACAAGCTCGAACCGAACGGTGTTGTGCGGTAGTGGCCTCAGGCAGGCTTGACCCACCCCCGCACATCCAGCTGCACACCGGTCTGCAACGGCACATGTCCCGCCGCGCGCCCGAACACCCCGACCAGCTCGACATGCGTCGACCAGCGGAACTGCCCCACCGGCACGACCCGCTCCAACACCCATCCACCCGCGATCAAATCCTTCGCATCGCGCGCGAACGTCGCCGGATTGCACGAGACATAAGCCAGCCGCCGCACCCGGCTCGCCGCCGCCAGCGCCGTCATCTGCTCCCGCGCGCCCGCCCGCGGCGGATCGAGCACCACCGCATCGAAACGGTCCAGCTCCGTCACGGTCAGCGGCCGGCGCACCAGATCGCGATGCTCCACGAACAGCGGCAGCTGGCGCATCCCCGCCGCCGCCTTCAGCGCGGTCGCCGACGCCCGCGCGCCCTCCGCCGCATAGACCTTGGCGTTCGCCGCCAGCGGCACCGCGAACGTCCCGATGCCCGCGAACAGGTCCGCCACCGTCGTCGCATCGCCCACCGCGGCGCGCACCGTCTCGACCAGCATCGCCTCGCCGTCCGCCGTCGCCTGCAGGAACCCCGCGGTCGGCAGCGGCACCGCGATGCCGTCGAACGTTACCGTCGCCGGCCGCGGTTCCCAGCGTGGCTCCGCCCCATGCCCCTCGTCCACCGACAGCCGCGCCAGCTTATGCTCCTGCGCAAAAATGGTCAGCGCCTCGGTCGCGGCCAGCCCCTCGACCGTCACCTTCTCGATCAGCAGGTCGACGCCCTGGTCGGCAAGCGTCATCCAGATTTCCGCCTTCCCCTTCCGCGGCGGCAGCAGCAACGACATCAGTCCGCGCAACGGCGCCACCAGCGCGAACAGTTCGGGCGCCAGAACATGGCATTCGTGCATGTCGACGATCGTGTGTGTCTCATGCTCGTTGAACCCGATCAGCACCTGCTTGCCGAACCGTTCCGCCTTCAACGACGCGCGCCGCCGGCTGCGCGGCGGCGACAGCGCGGGCACCGACATCTCAGGCCGGTCGATCTGCTGTGACGCCAGCGCGCCCGCGATCCGATCGACGATAAACGTCTGGATCCCCGTATCGTCGACATGCTGGATCTGGCATCCGCCGCATTTCGGGAAATGCCGGCACGGCGGCATCTGGTGATGCGGCCCCGGCGTCAGCACGCCGAACCCATCCAGATTGTCGCCCGGGGCGGCCAGCGGCGCATGCCGCCCGTCCGCCGTCACGCCCTCGCCATTGCCGGCGATCCGGACGATTTCATCTACTGACATGCACTCACTACTTTCCTGATCATATCCAGCAGGTCGTCGGCGACCAGCACCGCCCCCGCCGCTTCGGCCGCCGCGCCGTGCAGCCAGACCGCCGCCTGCGCCGCCGCGAACGGATCGTCGATCCGCGCACGCATCGCCGCGACCAGCCCGGCCAGCACGTCGCCCGTGCCCGCCGTCGCCAGCCACGCCGGTGCAGGATCGGCGATCGCCACCCGCCCGTCGGGGGCCGCTATAACAGTATCGGCGCCTTTCAGCACCACGACGCATTGCGCCATCGCCGCCGCCGCCCGCGCCCGGTCGATCCGGCTGCCCGGCAACGCACCGAACAGATGCTCGAACTCGCCGCCATGCGGCGTCACGATCGCCGGCACCGCCAGCCCGCGCAACACGGCGGGCGACGCGAGCCGCAACGCATCGGCATCCAGCACCAGCGGCCGCCCGCACGCCAGCGCCGCCACCAGCGTCCGCTCCGCCGCCGCACCGCGCCCCAGCCCCGGTCCGCACAGTACCGCATCCACACGGGCGTCGCCCAGCACCTCGGTCCCCTGACGATGCACCAGCGCATGCAACCCGCCGGCACTCGCCCCGCCGGCCAGCACGACATAGCCCGCCCCGGTGCGCTGCGCCGCGGTCGCCGCCAGCAACGCCGCCCCGCCCATCGCCCCGGACAGCACCGCGACCATGCCGCGCGTATATTTATGATCCTCCGCCCCCGGCGCCGGCAGCGAAGGCCGCCCGATCGCGGTCAACTCGGACGACGCCACCGCCACCCCGATATCGGCCACCACCACGCGTCCGCACAGCGCAGCCGCCGGCTGCAACCGATGCGCGGGCTTCAACGCCCCCAGCGCCACGGTCATATCGTAGGTCGGCAACTCCGTCCCAAACGTCGCCCCGTCATCCGTCGCGACCCCGCTCGGCAGATCGACCGCGATCCGCACCCGCGCCGCCCCGGCCAACCGCACAAGCGCAGCCGCCACCGCCGGCTCCAGCCCGCGCGCCAGCCCCGTCCCGAACAGTGCATCGACCAGCACCGCCCGCGTCGGCGCATCGTCCAGCGCAACCACCGGCCCGCCCCAGGCGGCGCGCGCCGCCAGCGCATGCGAAGACCGCGGCGGGCCCAGAACGGCGACCGTCACATCGACGCCGCGCTCGCGCAGCATCCGCGCGACGACATACCCGTCACCGCCATTATTCCCCGGCCCGCACAGCACCAGCGTCGGCGCCCCGGCCGCAAACCGCCACGTCGCCTCCGCAACCGAAGCCCCGGCACGCTCCATCAGCACGCCCGCATCCGTCCCGCCCGCCATGCACGCCGCCTCCGCCGCGCGCATCGCCGCGGCCGTCAGGATCGGCCGCCCGCTCACTTCCTCGCGACAGGAGCCGCAGCAGCACGCGCCGCCGGCAACCGGTACGTATCGCCCCGGATCGCAACCTCGGTCGCGCCATCCGCCGCAACCGCAACCTTGACCGGCTCAGCACCGTCGGCCGCCGTCATGGTCTTGCCGTCACTCGCCAGCACCACGCGGTGGAACCCGCCGTCCGGTCCGCGCAACGTCAGCATCTGCCCATCCGCCACGGCCGCCCGCTCGGCCGTACACACGTCACCGAACGCCGTAGCCCCGCTCACCCGACACGCGATCCGCCCGCGGCCGGCAACATCGTCCGGCAAAGCCCCCGCCGCCACGCGCGGATCATCGGACGACTGCCCGCATCCCGCCGCCAGCAGCAGCAAAGCCAACCCGGCGTCAGATATCCGCAAAGACATGGCGTTCCCCCCGCGCACCCGGGTGCGTCACCGCCCCGGCCCAGGCCGGGCCGACATTCTGCGCAAACCGCCACAGCGCGCCCGACCCGTAGTCGTTGACCCGCGGCCGCCAGTCGCGGTGCCGCTCGACCAGCTCCTCCTCCGGCACCAGCAGGTCGATCGTCCCGGCCTCGGCATCGATCCGGATCGCGTCGCCGTCCCGCACCAGCGCGATCGGCCCGCCGTCCGCCGCCTCCGGCCCGACATGCCCCACGCAAAACCCGCGCGTGCCGCCCGAAAACCGCCCGTCGGTGATCAGCGCCACACGCTCGCCCAGCCCCTGACCGTAAAGCGCGGCGGTGGTCGACAGCATCTCGCGCATCCCCGGACCGCCCTTCGGCCCCTCGTACCGGATCACGATCACCGACCCGTCGGCGATCTCGCGCGCCTCGACCGCGGCGAAGCATTCCTCCTCGCAATCGAACACCCGCGCCGGCCCTTCGAACACGAGCCGCTGCATTCCCGCGACCTTCACGATCGCACCTTCCGGGGCGAGCGTCCCCTTCAGCCCCACGACACCTCCCGTGGGGCTCAGCGGCGTCTTCGCGTCGTAGATCACCTTCTGGTCCGGGTTCCACGTCACCTGGTCGATGTTCTCGCCCAGCGTCTTGCCGGTCACCGTCATGCAATCGCCGTGCAACAAGCCTTCGGCCAGCAACGTCTTCATCAGCATGTAGACGCCGCCCGCCTCGTGCATGTCCTTGGCGACATAACGCCCGCCCGGCTTCAGGTCGGCGATATACGGCGTCGTCTTGAAGATATCGGCGACGTCGAACAGGCTGAAATCGATCCCGACCTCGTTCGCCATCGCCGGCAGATGCAGCCCCGCATTGGTCGATCCGCCCGTCGCCGCCACGATCCGCGCCGCATTCTCGAACGCATCGCGCGTGCAGATGTCGCGCGGCCGCAGGTTCCACTCGAGCAGGTTCATCACCTGCACGCCGGCGGCATGCGCGATCTCGTCACGCCCGCGATAGGGCGCCGGCATCATGTTGCTGTTCGGCAGGCTTAGGCCGATCGCCTCGCCCACGCACGCCATCGTGTTGGCGGTGAACTGCCCCCCGCACGCGCCGTGGCCGGGGCACGCCACCTTCTCCAGCGCGGTCAGGTCCTTCAACGGGCAGTTCCCGGCCGCATGCTGGCCCACCGCCTCGAACACGTCGACCACCGTCACGTCGCGGTCCTGGTACCGGCCGGGCAGGATCGACCCGCCATAGACGAAGATCGACGGCACGTTCAGCCGCAGCATCGCCATCATCATGCCGGGCAACGACTTGTCGCACCCGGCAAACGTGACGAGCGCATCATAGCAATGCCCGCGCACCGAGAGTTCGACCGAGTCCGCGATGACCTCGCGGCTGACCAGCGAGGATTTCATCCCCTGATGGCCCATCGCGATCCCGTCGGTCACGGTGATCGTGTTGAACCGCCGCGGCATGCCGCCGCCCGCGATCACGCCCTCGCGGCACACATCGGCCTGCGCATCGAGCGTCGTGTTGCACGGCGCGCTGTCGTTCCCCGCGCTCGCCACCGCCACGAACGGCCGCGCGATCTCCTCCTCGGTCAGCCCCATCGCATAATAATAACTACGATGCGGCGCACGCTCCGGCCCAACCGAAACATGGCGGCTGGGCAGGCGGGATTTGTCGAAACGCTCGGACATGGGAATGCTCTCGGATACCGTACGGGTCGCTCGTGTCTTGGCGGCATCCCGCCCGCGACGCAACCACCGCGGGCTTTGGGCTCAGCGTGCGGTCAACCGCGCAGCCAGCGCCGGTCCCGCGAACAAGGCATCGAACCGCGCATCCCCACCCGGCTCGCCACGCAGTCCGGCACGCAACGTCGCGATGCTCTCGGCGGCATTCTCAACGATCCGCCCCGCGACCGCGCGCGCCGCAATCTCCGCATCCGCCGCCACGATCTCGACCAGCCCGATCCGCGCCGCCTCCGCCGCATCGATCCGATCGCCGGTCAGCAGCAGCCGCGCGGCCTGACCCGGCCCGACCAGCGTGCGCAACCGGTCGATATCGCCCTGCGGATAACCGATCCCCAGCCGCGCGGGCGGCACCGCGAAACTCGCCCCCGCCCCCGCGATCCGCATGTCGCACGCCAGCGCCAGCGCGACTCCGGCCCCGAAGCACCCGCCATCGATCACCGCGATCACCGGCACCGCCGCCTGCGCGATGGCATCCGTCGCCCGCGCCATCGCCGCGCGGAACACCGGCGGCAACGCAGCGTCCGCCATCATTGGCGGAAACTCGGTCAGGTCCGCCCCTGCGCAGAACACCCCCGGCACCGCGGACCGTAACAGCACCACCGCCGCCCGCCCCGCCGCATGGCGCACCGCATCGGCCAGCGTGTCCCACACCGCCACCGGCACCGCATTACGCGCCGCCGGCCGGTCGAGCGTCACGCTGGCGACCGCCCCCTCGACCGCGACAGAGATCATGCCCGCAACCGCGTCGCCAGCGTCCACCACCCGGCCGCCATAGCCCCTTGCGCTGCATCACGCGCCGCCACCGTCTCGAACAGCGCGAAACAGGTCGCGCCAGACCCCGACATCCGCACCAGCCGCGTCCCCGCGCACCCCGCCAGCGCCTCCAGCACCGCACCGATCTCCGGCCGGATCGCCCGCGCCGGCATCTCCAGATCGTTCCGCCCCGCCTCCGCCACCGCCAGCGGCGCACCGTCCGCCAAGGGACCCCGGTCGAGCCGGTCCCAGACCGCAAACACCGGACCTGTTGGCAACGGCACGTTCGGGTTCACCAGCAGCAACGGCACCCCCGCCAGCGCCCCCGTATCGACGAAGCGCAGCTCATCCCCACGCCCATCGCCCCGCACCGGCCGCGACACCAGACACGCCGGCACGTCCGCCCCGAGCGCAGCCGCAATCGACATCAGCGCAGGCTCGTCCTCAGCCATCCCGTCGCGCCGCGCGAGCAAGCGCAACACCGCCGCCGCATCCGCTGATCCGCCCCCGATCCCCGCCGCCACCGGCAATCGCTTGTCGAGCGTGAACGCCGCCGCCCCGCCCCCGAACCGCGCCCGATACGCCCCCGCCGCGCGCGTGACGAGATTATCACCATCTCCCGACAGCCCTGCCCCGAACGGCCCGACCACCGTCAGCGCCGGCCGATCCGCATCGTCGTGCAACGTCAGCCCATCACCATCCTCGGCAAAGGCGAACAGCGTCTCGATCGCATGATAGCCGTCGTCCCGCCGGTGCCGGACATGCAGGGCAAGGTTGATCTTGGCGAAAGCGGTCTCGAACATCCGCCGGGCTTAGGCGGCGCGCGGCATCCCGATCAAGGGCCAGGATCAGGGGGCGGCGACCGCCTTCGTCCAGCCGCCATCGATCTTCGCGCGCAACCTCAGCAGGTCCGCCGGCTCCGCCCCGACCAGCGCCGCCGACCAGGCATAGCGCGCCTCGAACCGCCGCCCGGCCGACCAATAGGCGTCGCCCAGATGCTCGTTGATCGCACTCTGCGCCGGGTCGCCCGCCACCGCGCGTTCCAGCGTCGCGATCGCCCGCGGCACGTCGCCGCGCAGATAATAAGCCCAACCCAGCGAATCGGTGATCGACGCATCGTCCGGCCGCAACAGGCTCGCCCGCTCGATCAGCGCCTGCGCCGCCGCCAGATTCTCCCGCCGTTCCAGCTGCGCATAACCGAGCAGGTTCAGCACTACCGCCTCGTCAGGTGCGGCGGCATAGGCCTTCTCCAGCACCGGCTTGGCCGCGGCCCAGTCGCCCGCTTCCTCCAGCGCGCTGCCCTGCAACAGCCACGCCGGCCAGCGCGCGTCGGCCGGGGCCAGCGCCGCCGCCTTGCCATACGCCTCCGCCGCCTCGCGCGATCGGCCGAGCGACGCCAGCACATCGCCGACCCGGCTCCAGTCCCCCGGCCCCGCATCGGATCGCGCCGCCGCCGCCTGCGCCGCCGCCAGGGCCGCTTCGCTCTCCCCGCTCCGGACCATCGCGGACAGCCGCCCCTCGGCGGCCGCGGCCGCAAACGGATCGTCGTCGCGGACATGCGTCAGCGCTTCCGTCGCCGCCGCATAACGCTCCCCGGTCAGCAGCAGTTCGGACGTCACCAGCCAGGTTTCGGCATTGTCGGGCGCCAGGAACGTCGCCGTCCGGGCCAGCGCCAGCGCGATCGGCGTCGCCCGTTCGCGGTTGATGTCGATCGCCACGCGCACCAGCAGCTCCGCGATGCCCGCCGCCGGCGTATCGATCGGCGCCGGCAACGTGCCACGGCGTTTCAGGTCCGCCCGTGCCTTCACCAGCGTCGGAGCATCGCCGTCAAGGATCGCTGCGGCCTGCCCGCGCTTCCCCTGCCGCGCGAGCAAAGCTGCGGCGGCCAGTCGCAACCGCATCTGCCGGCCGGATGCGGCCGGCAGGATCGCCCGCAACGCCGCGATCCCGTCCGCGGTCCGTCCCGTCGCCAGTAGCAACAGCGCGCGCTGCTCGCCGGCATAGGCGCCCGTGACCGACCCGGTCCCGCCGGCATCGAGGATCGCGACCGGATCGCCGGTCTTCGATCCCACGGCGATCCAGGCGCGGATCGCCGGCACCAGGAACGCGAACGCCTTCTCCCGCACGATCGCATCGGTCGCCGCCTGCGCCGCGGTCCAGTCGCGCCGCGCCACCGCATCGGCCAGGATCAGCAACCGCGCATCGGGCGGCAGATTGCCCGCCCGGTCGAGCTGCACCGCGGCGGCCATGGCGAGCGACCGATCCCCCGCGCTGATCGCCTGACGATAGGCGCGCGTCGCGATCACCGGATCGTTCGGGTTCCGCGCCAGCAGCGCGCCATAGCCCCTGGCCGCCACGTCGATCCGTCCGTCGGCGTCCGCCGCGCGTGCCCGGACATAGTCGCGGATCGACGATCCCGGCTGGTTGGCCCAGGCACCACCGGGCAGGCCGGCGAACAGCAAAGCGGCAGTGGAAAAGAGGACAAACCGAACGGACTTCATGGTCCCCTCAATCCGTCGCCGCTCCACGCGGTTCCGCACGGACACCGACGGGCCGCCGCAGATGCGCCCCATACCGTCACATATTGGGATAGTTCGGCCCTCCGCCGCCCTCGGGCACGACCCATTTGATGTTCTGGGTCGGGTCCTTGATGTCGCAACTCTTGCAGTGGACGCAGTTCTGCGCGTTGATCTGCAGCTTCGGCGCGCCCTGCTCCGCCCCCACGATCTCGTACACCCCGGCCGGGCAATAGCGCTGCTCCGGGCTGTCATACATCGCGTAGTTCACCGCGATCGGTACCTCCGTATCGCGCAGCGTCAGGTGGACCGGCTGGTCCTCCTCATGATTGACGTTGGACAGGAACACCGACGACAACCGGTCGAAACTCAACACATTGTCGGGCTTGGGATATTTGATCTTTGGCGCGATGTCGGCGCGCCACAGCTGTTCGTTGTCGCGGTGATGCTTGAACGTCCAGGGCAGCTTCACGCCCAGCTGGTGCATCCACATGTCGAACCCGGCATAGACCGTGCCCGTGACCGCGCCGAACTTCTCCAGCGCCGGCCCGGCATTGCGGACCTTCTTCAGCTCCTTGGCGATCCAGCTCGCCTCGACCGCCGGCTGATACGCGCTCAGTTCCGGCGTCATGCGGCCCGACACGATCTCGTCGAACGCCGCCTCCGCCGCCAGCATGCCGGACTTCATCGCGGTATGGCTGCCCTTGATCCGCGGCACGTTCACGAACCCGGCGGAACACCCGATCAGCGCGCCGCCCGGGAACGCCAGCTTCGGCACGGACTGCCACCCGCCCTCGTTGATCGCGCGGGCACCGTACGACACGCGCCGCCCGCCCTTCAGCATCGCGGCGATCTCCGGGTGATGCTTCCACCGCTGGAACTCGTGGAACGGCGACAGATGCGGGTTCTTGTACCCCAGCCCGACGACGAACCCGAGCGCCACCTGGTTGTTCGCCTGGTGGTAGATGAACCCGCCGCCGGTCGCGTCGGACAGCGGCCAGCCCTGCGTATGGACGACCTTGCCGGGCACGTGCAGCTCGGGGTCGATGTCCCACAATTCCTTGATGCCGATCGCATAGGTCTGCGGCTGGCAATCGCGCTCCAGGTCGAACAGCCCCTTCAGCTCCTTCGACAGATGCCCGCGCACCCCTTCGGCGAAGAAGGTGTATCTCGCGTGCAGCTCCATGCCCGGCTGGTAATCCGCCTTGTGCGTGCCGTCCCTCGCCACGCCCATGTCGCCCGTCGCCACGCCGCGCACCGCGCCATGCTCGTCGAACAGCACTTCGGCCGCCGCAAAGCCCGGGAAAATCTCGACGCCCAGCGCCTCGGCCTGCCCCGCCAGCCAGCGGCAGAAATTGCCCAGCGAGCAGGTGAACGTGCCTTTGTTGTTCATGAACGGCGGCATCAGCAGGTGCGGCAGCTCGGTCTTGCCCCCGGCACTCAGCACCCAGTGATGATTCTCCACCACCGGCACGGTCAACGGGCTGTCCAGCTCGCGCCACTCGGGGATCAGCTCGTCGATCGCGATCGGATCGATCACCGCGCCCGACAGGATGTGAGCCCCGACCTCGGACCCTTTTTCCAGCACGCAGACGGCGATCTCGCGCTCGGCTTTCGCGGCCAGCTGTTTCAGTCGGATCGCGGCGGCAAGGCCGGCCGGCCCCGCGCCCACGATGACGACGTCATATTCCATACTCTCGCGCTCAGCCATGTCCGCTCCATCGGGCTTCCGGTCGTCCCGCGGAATCTTCGTCCCGCCCGGATCCGCGTGCCTGCAAGTTGACGTGTTCGTCAACTATCGTCTGTATGTGGGCACAGAAGGCGGGATTTCCATGGACGATTTGGCGGATGCACTCGGCGCGCTGCGCTGGTGGCGCGATGCGGGCGTCGACACGCTGGTCGACGACGAGCCGCGCGACTGGTTACGCCCCGCCGCACAGCTGGCCCCGATCGCGCCGGCCATGCCCCGCGAATCCGTCGAGCCGCTGTTCGAGGCGGCGGATGTCGTGCCCCCCGCGGCGCCTGCGCCTGCCGCCGAAACGCTGCCCGCCACGCTCGAAGCCTACGCCGCCTGGTGCGCGGACCCAGCGACCTTCCCCGATCTCGGCCCGCAACGCGTCTGCGCGGCGGGCGACCCGGCGTCGGGCATCATGATCCTCGGCGACATGCCCGAACCGGGCGACGCCGACGCCGGCATGCTCATGTCGGGCGAACTCGGCCGGCTGTTCGACCGCATCCTCGCCGCGATCGGCCGGGACCGCGCCTCGGTCTATCTCGCCGCGCTCTGCCCCGCGCGCCCCGCCGGCGGCCGGATCGCATCCGCCACCGCCGCCGAACTGGTCCGCGCGGCGCATCACCATGTCGCGCTGGCCGCACCCAAGGTCCTGCTGCTGCTCGGCAAGGAAGCGATGACCGCGTTCGGGCTGGACTGGCCCGGCGCGCGCGGGCATTTACACGAAATCAACCATATCGGCGGAAAGACGGTCGCAATCGCGACATTCCATCCGCGGATGCTGCTCCAGTCGCCGGCCCGCAAGGCCGATCTGTGGGCGGACCTGCGACTGCTGCTACAGGAGCTCGACCGTTGAGCATCAGGACCATCGCCGTGGCCATCCTCGCCACCGCCACGCTGCCCGCCGGCGCCGTCCGCGCCCAAGATATGGTCTACGGTTTCGGCCTGCAACCGCGGGTTGTCGCCCCCACCGCGCCCGAACTGGGGACAGCCGACGTGGCCGCCCCGACACCTGCTCCGACACCCGCCACTCAGCCTTGGATCGCCCTGTCCGCAACCGCCGCGACGACAATTGCCCCGTCGACCACGAAGCCAGCAACGACCGTCTCCAACGCCGCGGCCGCCACACCCGCCCCGAAACCCGTAGCACCTGCCCCGACCGCAACCGCCGCCGTCGCACCACCCGCCGCAATGCCGCTGCCCGCCACGATCGTCATCCCGGCCACCAGCCGCAACCTGACGTCGCGCGCCGTCGCCACCGCGCGCTTCGCACCCTCCTCGCCCTTCACCACCCGCACCGCCGCGACTCCCGCCGCCGCCCTCCCGGCGCAGCTCGACGCGGCCCAGCGCGAGGGTTACCGCGCGGTCTTCGCCGCGATCCGTGCGCATGACTGGTCGTCGGCCGCCGCCCGGCTCGATGCGATGGGCTCCGGCCCGCTCCACGCCGTCGCCCGCGCCGAACTCTATCTGGCCAAGGGCAGCCCGCGCGTCGAAACCGACGCACTCGTCAGCGCGATCGGCGCCGCCCCCTGGCTCCCGCAATCCGCCCAGATGGCACGCCTCGCCGCCACCCGCGGCGCGGTCAGCCTGCCGGTGATCCCCTACCAGCGCGACCTCGTCCATCTTGACGGCGCGCCCAAGCGCCGCGCCGCGCAGACCACGCGCAGCGACATCGCCGCCGCCGACCTGTCGCGCCGCGTCCTGCCGCTCATCAAGGACGACCGCACTGCGGAGGCCGAGGCGCTGCTCGTCGCCGCGGAACCCGCCCTGTCGGGCGACGCGCTCGTCGAATGGCGGCAACGCATCGCCTGGTCCTATTATCTGAACGGTGACGACGCGAACGCCCGCCGCCTGGCCGCCGCATCCGCCAACTCGACCGGCGAATGGGCCATCCAGGCCGACTGGGTCCAGGGCCTCGCCAGCTGGCGTGCGCATGACTGCAACGCCGCCGGTCAGGCCTTCAGCCGCGTGGCGTCACGCGCCCGCGACTCGGAAATGACCGCCGCCGGCCTGTTCTGGTCCGCGCGCGCCGACGTCGCCTGCGGCCGCCCGGAACAGGTCCAGTCGCGGCTCCGCACCGCCGCGCGCATGTCCGAAACCTTCTACGGCCTGCTCGCCGCCGGCGCGCTCGGGACCGCGATCCCCGCGCCCGACCATCACATGGACTTCGCCGGCAACGACTGGTCGATCGTCGCCAGCCGCCCCAATCTGGTCGCGGCCGTCGCGCTGAAGGAGATCGGCGAGGACGATCTGGCCGACGAACTGCTGCGCTACCAGGCGCGGATCGGCTCCCCGTCCGACCACGAATCGCTGCTCCACCTCGCCGCCCGGTTGAACCTGCCCGCTACGCAGATATGGTTGGCGCAGAACGGCCCGGTCGGCGCGCGCATGTCCGCCAACGCGCGCTACCCCGCGCCCGGCTGGACCCCGCAACGCGGCTGGCGCGTCGACAAGTCGCTGATCCTCGCCCACGCGCTCCAGGAATCGCAGTTCCGCGTCGGCGCGGTCAGCCCCGCCGGCGCACGCGGCCTGATGCAGGTGCTGCCCGGCACCGCCGACCTCATCAACAAGCGCCGCGGCGAAGGGGCGGCCGACCGCTCGCGCCTGAACGATCCGTCGGTCAATTTCGAATATGGCCAGGCCTATCTGGAACAGCTCGCACAGAGCTGGATGACCGGCGGGCTGCTGCCGAAGGTCATCGCCGCCTATAATGCCGGCCCGGGATCGGTCCAGAAATGGAACGAGCGCGGCCGCAACCTGACCGACCCGCTGCTCTTCATCGAATCGATCCCGTTCTACGAAACGCGCGCCTATGTCGCGATCGTGCTGCGCAACTACTGGATGTACCAGCGCCAGTCCGGCGCCGCCTCCGCCAGCCTGAAGGCGATGGCCCAGGGCCTCTGGCCGCGCTTCCCCGGCATGTCCGGCGCCACCGCCATCCGCATGGACGGCACCGGCGCGACGGCCAGCATCGCCCGCAGCACCTCCGGCGCGAATTGATCGTCTGCCTATAGCCCTCCCCCCACCGGGGGGAGGGTTGGGTGGGGGGCCTGGCCTGGGGTAAGGTGTCCAACGTACGGCCCTCCTAGAACCGCCCCCCACCCCAGCCCTCCCCCCGATGGGTGGAGGGAGCCAGAAAGCCGCACCCCATGCCCATCGACGAATCCCTCCCCTTCCGCCCCATCCGCATCGCAGCCCTCACCGTCTCCGACACCCGCACCCCCGCGGACGACCGCTCCGGTGACACCCTCGCCGCCCGCATCACTGAGGCCGGCCATACCGTTGCCGCCCGCGCGATCGAGAAGGACGACGTCCCCACCCTCGTCACCCGCCTGAACGGCTGGATCGACGACCCGCAGATCGACGTCATCATCTCCACCGGCGGCACCGGCGTCACCGGCCGCGACGTCACGCCCGAGGCATTCGCAAAAGTCTGGGACAAGCAGATCGAAGGGTTCGGCGAACTGTTCCGCTGGCTCTCCTTCCAGACGATCGGCACCTCCGCCATCCAGTCGCGCGCCTGCGCCGGCGTCGCGCGCGGCACCTACCTCTTCGCACTCCCCGGCTCGACCGGCGCGGTCAAGGACGGCTGGGACGGTATCCTGAAGGACCAACTCGACAGCCGCCACCGCCCCTGTAACTTCGTCGACCTGATGCCCCGCCTCACGGAACGCTGAGGCCAAACCCGCGATCGTTCCCCGGCGAAGGCCGGGGCCTAGACGCAACAGCGCCCCCAGGTCCCGTTCGGTTCAAGACTGTCGAGAACCCCACCCAGAGTTCCCGACAAGGTCGAACCGTACGGGAAACAATTACCCAGCCTGCATCACCGCCAGCAGATTCCCGCTCGGATCGGCAAAATGAAACCGCCGCCCACCCGGAAACCCGAACGCCGCGACCGTCACGACACCACCCGCCGCCTCGACCATCACCTGCGCCGCCTCAAGATCATCCACCTCGATCACCGGCAACGGCGCCGTCCCCGCCGGCAGATCACCGTCGATCCCGAGATCCACGTCCCCCGTCGTCGTCGCGGCATAGGACGGCCCATACGCCGTCATCGCCCATCCGAACGCCGCCTCGTAGAACGCGCGGTCCCGCGCCGTGTCCGCCGTCGCCATCTCGACATAATTCAACCGTGCCATCGCGCCCTCCATGTTCTTGATACGTTCTCCACGATCCGCTACGCTCCGTCAATGCGTTCCCCAGATCTCCAGCGCGGCCGCGGCGCCACCGTCAACGCGACGAGCAAACGGTTCGCGCTCCCCGCGCGCGAGGCGGACGGCGACTGGCTCGATGCGCGCGACGAGCTCGACGGTGGCGCACCCCCGCTCCGCACGACGGTCACAAGCGAGGCCGCCCGCACGATCATCACGCGCAACCAGTCGCCCGACATCGGGTTCGACCGCTCGATCAACCCGTATCGCGGCTGCGAACATGGCTGCATCTACTGCTTCGCGCGGCCCAGCCACGCCTATCTCGACCTGTCGCCCGGCCTGGATTTCGAGACGCGGCTGTTCGCCAAGCCCAACGCGCCCGACCTCCTCCGCGCCGAACTGAAGAAGCCCGGCTATGTCGTCCGCCCGATCGCGTTCGGCACCAACACCGATCCCTATCAGCCGATCGAGCGCGACTGGCGGCTGACCCGCGCTTGCATCGCGGTGCTCGCCGAAACGCGCCACCCGCTCACAATCACCACCAAGTCCGACCGCGTCGTGCACGATATCGACCTGCTCGCCCCCATGGCGGCAGACGGCCTCGCGACGGTCGTTGTCTCCGTCACCACGCTCGACTCGACCATCGCCCGCACGCTCGAACCGCGCGTGCCGCACCCGAAGCGCCGGCTCGCCGCGATCCGCGCGCTCGCCGCCGCGGGCATCCCCGCCTATGTCTCGCTCGCCCCCGTCATCCCGCACATCACCGATCACGAGATGGAGGCGATCCTAGAGCAAGCCGCCGAACATGGCGCACGCGGCGCCTTCTTCCTGCCTGTCCGGCTCCCGAACGAGGTCGCCCCGCTGTTCCGCGCCTGGCTCGACGAACATCACCCGGACCGCGCTGCAAAGGTCATGGCGACGATCCAGTCGATCCGCGGCGGCCGCGACAACGACCCCGACTTCTTCGCCCGCATGCGAGGGCAAGGCCCCTGGGCCGACCTGCTCCGCACCCGCTTCCGCATCGCCTGCCGCCGCCACGGACTGGGCCACATCAAACCCGACCTCTGCTGCGACCTCTTCAAGCCGCCAAGCGGTCCGCAACTGTCGCTGTTCTAACTTTTCTAAGCCCCTCTCCTTCAGGGGAGGGGTTGGGGTGGGGCTGACCTGTTCAACACTACAGCGTTTGATTCGTGGTGCTGTTGCCCCCACCCCAACCCCTCCCCTAAAGGAGAGGGGCTAGAGAAGACCTCAGGAAGCCAAAGCCAACGGCGCCTCACCCGCCAGCAACCGAATGTCATCGATCCCCGGCACCCGCTCGATCAGCGCCGCCAGTTCCGCATCGATCTTCACATCCCGCGCAACGCGAAGTTCCGCGACCCCGCCGTCGACCGCCGCATTCACCACCACATCCCCGCGCCCGCCACGCGCACCGGCACAGATCCGCGCCAACGCCGCAACCGCGCCCGGATCGGCGATCGACACGACCAGTTTCAGCTTGGTCGTACCCTGCATTTCCTCGAACGGTCGGATATGCTTGATCGTCACGCGCGGCGTTTCCTCGCCCGCCTTGCGGTCCAGCTCGACCCGCGCGAACCCGCAGCTCCCGGTCCGCGCCGCGCCCTCCAGGTCGGCCGCGATCTCGTCGTCGAAGCACGTCGCCACGAACTGCGCCGACGCATCGGAACAGGTCGCCATCAGATATCGCCGCCCCTTCGCCGACGTCCGCCAGCCGGCACTCTCGATCAGCAACGCCATCCGCGCCTCGCTCCGCCCGCCATCGACGGTCGGCGGATAGCTCGACAGTTCGGAGAAGCTCCGTGCGCCCAGCGCCGTCGCAATATGGCGATAGCGGTCGGTCGGATGCGCCGAGAAGTAGAAGCCGAACGCCTCCTTCTCCGCCGCCATCCGCTCCGCCAGCGTCCACGGCTCCGCCTTGGGCAACCGGATCGGCGAGGCACCGCCACCGATATCGCCGAACAGCCCGCCCTGCCCGCTGGTCCGCTCGTTCAGCGCACTCGCCGCATGGGCCAGCACCGTCTCCGCGCCCGCGAACACGCTCGCCCGGTCCGGCGCGATGCCGTCGAACGCGCCCGCGCCCGCCAGCGCCTCCAGCTGCCGCCGGTTCAGCAGCCGCGGATCGACCCGCCCGGCAAAATCGTCGAGCCCCGCGAACGGCCCGTTCGCCGCACGCTCGGCGATCAGCAGTTCCATCGCCTTCTCGCCGACGCCCTTCAGCGCGCCCAGCCCGAACCGCACTTCCCCGTCCTCGACCGAGAACTCCGCGTCCGACGCGTTCACGCACGGTGCCCGGCACGCGACGCCCATCCGCCGCATATCGTCGGTCCAGATCGCCAGCTTGTCGGTCAGCGCCATGTCGTAACACATCGACGCGGCGTAGAATTCCGGCTTGTGATGCGCCTTCAGCCAGGCGGTCTGGTACGCCAGCAAGGCATAGGCCGCCGCGTGGCTCTTGTTGAAACCATAGCCCGCGAACTTGTCGATCAAGTCGAACAGCTCGTTTGCCTTCCCCGGTGCGATGTCGTTCGCCGCACACCCGTCGACGAACCGCTGGCGCTGCGCATCCATCTCCGCCTGGATTTTCTTGCCCATCGCGCGGCGCAGCATGTCCGCCTCGCCCAGCGAGTAACCCGCCAGGATCTGCGCCGCCTGCATCACCTGTTCCTGGTAGACGAAGATCCCGTACGTCTCGCCCAGGATCGTCTCCAGCAGCGGATGCGGATAGACGATCGGTTCGCGCCCGTTCTTGCGGGCGCCGAACATCGGAATATTGTCCATCGGCCCCGGCCGATAAAGCGACACGAGCGCGATGATGTCGCCGAAATTGGTCGGCCGCACCGCCGCCAGCGTCCGCCGCATCCCCTCGGATTCCAGCTGGAACACGCCAACCGTGTCGCCCTTCTGCAGCAGCGCATAGACTGCCGGATCGTCCCAGCCGAGCGTGCCGAGATCCACCTCGACGCCGTTCTTGGCCAGCATCTGCACGCCCTTCTGCAGCACCGACAGCGTTTTCAGCCCGAGAAAATCGAACTTCACCAGCCCGGCCGCCTCGACATATTTCATGTCAAGCTGCGTCACCGGAATGTCCGACCGCGGATCGCGGTAAAGCGGCACCAGCTGGTCGAGCGGCCGGTCCCCGATCACCACGCCCGCGGCATGCGTCGACGAATGGCGCGGCAGGCCCTCCAGCTTGCGCGCCAGGTCGAATAGCCGCCGGACCTGCGCATCCTCGCGATATTCCGCCGCCAGTTCGGACACGCCGTTCAGCGCGCGGTCCAGCGTCCACGGATCGGTCGGATGGTTCGGCACAAGCTTGGCCAGCCGGTCGATATGGCCATAGCTCATCTGCAGCACGCGTCCGGTGTCCTTCAACACCGCGCGCGCCTTCAGCCGACCGAAGGTGATGATCTGTGCGACATGGTCGCGACCATATTTCGCCTGGACGTAGCTGATGACCTCGCCACGCCGCGTTTCGCAGAAATCGATATCGAAATCGGGCATCGACACGCGTTCCGGGTTCAGGAACCGCTCGAACAGCAGGCCGAGCTTCAGCGGGTCCAGATCGGTGATGGTCAACGCCCAGGCGACCACCGAACCCGCACCCGATCCACGCCCCGGGCCGACCGGAATATCCTGTTCCTTCGCCCATTTGATGAAATCCGCGACGATCAGGAAATAGCCCGGGAATCCCATGTTCACGATGACGTCCAGCTCGAAATCGAGCCGCTCGAAATAGTCGGGATAGCGCTCCGCGATCGATCCCTCGCCCGGCCGCGGGGCACCCGCCGCCTCCGCTTTCTCCAGCCGCTGGATCAACCCGGCGCGCGCATCGTCGCGCAGCATCGTCGCCTCGCCCTCGCGGTCGCCGGCAAGACTGGGAAGGATGGGTTTCCGCGTCGGCGCCATCACCGCGCAACGCTGCGCCACCACCAGCGTGTTGGCGATCGCCTCGGGCAGGTCCGCGAACATCCGCCGCATCTCGTCCGCCGGCTTCATCCAGTCGTCGACGCAGGACCGCTTGCGCTCCTCGGTCTCCAGATACGCCGACCCGGCGATGCAGAGCATCACGTCGTGCGCCGGATGGAAATCGGCCTCGGCAAAACAGGACGGGTTCGTCGCCACGATCGGCAGGTCGCGCGCATAGGCCATCGCCAGCAACGCCGCTTCCGCACGCTCCTCCACCTCATGCCCGCGCCGTGCCAGCTCGACATACAGCCGCTGCGGAAACAGCGCTTCCAGCCGCTCGACATAGTCCGCCGCCGCGTCCGCCTGCTCCTCAGCCAGCATCCGCGCCAGCGCACCCTCACCCGCCGCGGTCAGCGCGATCAGCCCGTCCGTCCGCCCGTCGAGATACGCCATCGGCACATGCGCATCCTCATGCCCCGGCCGGTCGAGATGCGCCGCCGACACCAGCGCGCACAGATTGTCGTAGCCCTGCGTGTCCTGCGCATAGAGCGCCAGCCAGTCGATGACCGCCGGCTTCCCCGCCGCGATCCCCGGCCGGCACACGCCGAGCAACGCGCCAACGATCGGCTGCACCCCCGCCTTGGTCGCCCCCTCGCAAAACGGCATCGCACCGTACAGCCCGTTGCGGTCAGTGATCGCGGCGGCGGGGAACCCCAACTTGCGCGCCTGCGTCGCGATCGCCTTCGGCTCGATCGCCCCCTCCAGCATGGTGAAGGCGGAGAAGATCCGAAGCGGTACGAAGGCGTTATGCGACATCCCCACTCTATGGGGCGCAGGATCGATTCGTGAAAGAGCGCGACGCGGCGAACCGCATGGATTGCTGCAATCCGATAAGCCTGCCAGCACATGACCGGGCAAACGGGGAAACGGACTTGGCGCAGGCGATAGAGGACGGCACGGCGCGCTCGCCGCTGCGACGGGTCGGCGTGGCCGCGCTCAACCTGCTGGGAACCGGCTTCGGACTGCTGCGGGTCGGCCGTGCCCGCGATGCGGCGATCCAGATGGCCGTGCCGATCGTGGTCCTGTACGCGTCCGCGCTGCTTTTCCGCGTCATGCCGACTGCGACCTTCCGATGGGGACTGGTCTATGTGACCATCGTTGTCATGATCTACCTCGCAACGCTGGTTACGGCGGTGCGACTGACGTGGCGGTACAGAGCCGTTCGGCCTGCAACCCGGCCGTGGTGGAGCCGCTGGTACGGTATCCTCCTCGCGTGGATTTTGTCGGGCCTCGCGATCGGTCCGGCGGTCACGCTCTGCCACCAAATCTACAAGCCATTCTTTACCCCATCCGAAAGCATGGGCCCGACGCTCGCCCTGAACGAGAAGTTCATCGCCGAGATGCGCTTCCGTGGCCCGGCGCGGATCGGTGACGTCGTGCTGATCAAGACGCCGAGGGCTCCCTACATCAAGCGCATCGCGGCGGTGGCGGGTGACCGGATCGTGATGCGGGCCGGCGTGCCGATCGTGAACGGGCGGGCCGCGGACCAGCAAAGCCTAGGCGAAGTGACCTTCCTGTCTTCCACAGGTCCGGAGGCCGCAGAACGCCTTGTCGAACGACTGCCCAACGAGCGCGGGGCTCACCAAATCCTCGATACCGGACCGTCCGACGTCGACGATATGGCCGAGCGCACCGTTCCACCCGGTCACGTCTTCGTGCTCGGCGACAATCGCGACCGTTCCGCCGACAGCCGATCGCCGATGGATCAGTTCGGCCTCGAAATGGTCGCGCTGGACCGGATCATCGGTCGCCCGCTGTTCATCCACTGGAGCGCGGACCGGTCCCGGATCGGAACGCCGGTCACGCACTAGGACAGGAAACGAACTGCCTATCCCGAGCGAAGCCGAGAAGCCAACGCAACTCGGAGGCTCAAACCCGCACCCCCAGCAGAGCCACCCCGAACCCGATAAACAGCGCCCCCGTCACGCGGTTGAACGTCCGCATCGCCGCCGGGCGATCGAGATAGGCGACCAGCTTCGCACCCCCAGTCGCATAGATCGCGTACCAGACCGCCTCGACCACCGCGAAGGTTGCGATGAGGATCGCGAACTGCGTCCCCTGCGGCTGCGCCCGATCCGCGAACTGCGGCAGGAACGCCGCGGCGAACAGCAGCAGCTTCGGATTGCTGATTCCGATCGCGAACCCGCCGCGGAACAGTTGCGCGCTGGACCCATAAGCCCCGATCGCGCCCGACCCGACATCCAGCGGCGCATCCCCACCGCGCCACGCCCTGATCCCGAGATAGAGGAGGTAAGCCACGCCGACATAGCGCAGCACCCCGAACACCCAGGGCGACGCCATCATCACCGCGCTCAACCCCAGCGCAGACGCGCACAGCACGATCACCAGCGCCACCAGGCACCCCGCCATCGCGGCAAGGCTCCGCCGCAAGCCGAACCGCACGCTCCGCGTCATGACGTGAAGCATGTTCGGCCCCGGCGTGCCGCACAGCACGACCACCGCCAGCACGAACAGCCACCAGACGTGCAGCGTCATGCCGTCAACCCCGCGCCGGACGCGTCAGGAAACAACGCTCACCCGCCCCTCATGCAACCGCACCACGCGGTCCATCTTGGCGGCCAGCCGTTCGTTATGCGTCGCCACCAGCGCCGCGGAGCCTTCGCCGCGGACCAGCCGCAGGAACTCGCCCAGCACGATGTCGGCGGTATGTTCGTCCAGATTGCCGGTCGGCTCGTCCGCCAGCACCAGCTTAGGCCGGTTGGCCAGCGCACGCGCAACCGCCACACGCTGCTGCTCGCCGCCCGACAACTGGCTCGGCCGGTGCGACAGCCGGTGGCCGAGCCCCAGCGCGGTCAGCAAAGTCTCGGCCCGCGCCTGCGCCTCGGCCCGCGTGCCGCCGCGGATCAGCGCGGGCAGCACGACATTCTCGGCGGCCGAGAAATCGGGCAGCAGATGATGGAACTGGTACACGAACCCCAGCGCATCGCGGCGCACGCGCGTCCGCCCGTCGCTGTCCAACTGCGCCGCCTCCTCGCCCGCGATGCGGATCGAACCCTGAAACCCGCCCTCGAGCAGCCCGACCGCCTGCAACATCGTCGACTTGCCCGATCCCGAAGGCCCGACCAGCGCCACGATCTCGCCCGCGCCGACGGTCAGGTCGACCCCGCGCAGCACCTCGATCGTCACGTCGCCCTGCACGAAGCTCCGCTTCAGGTCGGTCACTGTCAGCACGTCGGTCACGCCGCGACCCCCATCATTCATAACGCAGCACCTGCACCGGATCCGTGCTCGCCGCCTTCCACGCCGGGTACAGCGTGAACAGGAAGGTCGAACCGATCGCCATCGCGATGATCGCGAACACCTCCACGGGGTCGGTCCGCGCGGGCATCTCGGTCAGGAACCGGATCGACGGATCCCACAGATTCTGCCCCGACAGATATTGCACCCCGTCGACGATCCCCTGCCGGAAATAGAGCAGGATGAACCCCAGCGCGACGCCGGCCAGCGTGCCGAGCGCCCCCACCGTCACGCCCACCGTCATGAAGATCCGGATCATCGCCCCGCGCGATGCGCCCATCGTGCGCAGGATCGCGATGTCGCGCGTCTTGGCGCGCACTAGCATGATCAGCGACGACAGGATGTTGAACGCCGCCACCAGGATGATCAGCGACAGGATCCAGAACATCACCACCCGCTCGACGCTCAGCGCCTCGAACAAGGCGGCATTATTCTGCCGCCAGTCGCGGATCTCCGCCTGGCCCGCAATCTTGGGGACCAGCGGCTTGACGATGTCCTGCACCTTGTCGGCATTGGTGGTGACCAGTTCGACCATGCTCACGCTGTCGCCCAGCATCAGCAGCGTCTGCGCGTCCTGCATCGGCATGATGACGAACGCATTGTCGTAATCATACACCCCGACCTCGAAGATCGCGCCGACCGTATAGCCGACCGACCGCGGCAGCGTGCCGAACGGCGTCGTCTGCCCCTGCGGACTGATCACCGTAATCGGCGCGCCCACCGACGCGCCCAGCGTCTCGGCCAGCCGCGCGCCGATCGCGACCTCGCCCGACCCCGGCTTGATGTTGGCTAGGCTCCCGGCGACGATGTTGTCGCGGATCAGCGGATTGCCGGTGATGTCGCGCATCTCCATGCCGCGCACCAGGATGCCTGCAACGCGGCCGTTCAGGCTGCCCATCAGCGGCTGTTCGATCAGCGGCGTGGCCTCCGTCACGCCCGGCGTCGCCCGCGCCTCCCGCACGATCGCGCGCCAGTCGGGCAGCGAACCGCCATAGCCCTGCACCACGGCATGACCGTTCAGCCCCGCCGTCTTGTCGAACAGGTCCGCGCGGAACCCGTTCATCACGCTCATCACGGTGATCAGCGCGGCGACGCCCAGCATCACCCCGATCATGCTGATCGACGCCACCAGAAAGATGAAGGACTCACCCTTCCCCGGCAGGAGGTAGCGCTTCGCGATCATGCGCTCGTAGCGGTTCAATATCATGCGAACGCCCTATCAAGCCCGAGGCGTGAACCGCCGCTGACGTCGCAGAACTGCCGCACCCCCGCGCTGGCGGGGGTCCAGTTCCAAGCTCCGATCTGGACCGCCGCATCAGCGGAGGTACGAGCGAAACTCACCCGCGCACCCGCGCCAACGCATCGTCGGCGCTCAGCTCGACCTTCTCGCCCGTCGCCCGCCGCTTCAGTTCGACGACGCCCTTCTCGATCCCCTTCGGCCCGATCACGATCTGCCAGGGCACGCCCACCAGATCCATCGTCGCAAACTTCGCCCCGCCACGCTCGTCGCGGTCGTCGTACAGCGTCTCGATGCCCGCCGCCTGCAACCGCGCGTACAGGTCGTCCGCCGCCGCGGTGCAGCCCGCATCGTCCACCCGCATGTTGATCAACCCAACCGCATAGGGCGCCACCGCGTCCGGCCAGATGATCCCGCGATCGTCATGGCTCGCCTCGATGATCGCGCCGACCAGCCGGCTGACCCCGATCCCGTAACTGCCCATATGCGGGTTGACCCGCGTGCCGTCCGTGCCCTGCACCGCCAGGCCCATCGAGGCCGAATATTTCGTCCCGAAGTAGAAGATGTGCCCCACTTCCACCCCGCGCGACTGGCGTAGCGCGTTGCCCGCCGCCGCCTCGCGCGCTTCGTCGCGCTTCTCGTCGGTCGCGGCATAATCCTGCGTGTAGCCGTCGACCACCCCCTGCAGCGCCGCCGCATCGTCGAAATCGACCTCCGCCGGCTCGGCCGATGCATCCCAATTCGCATGATAGAACACGTCGCTCTCACCCGTCGGGGCGAGCACGATGAATTCGTGGGACAGGTCGCCACCGATCGGGCCGGTATCGGCCTGCATCGGGATCGCGCGCAGCCCCATCCGCGCGAACGTCCGCAGATAGGCGACGAACATGCGGTTGTAGCTGTGCCGCGCGCCCGCCTCGTCCATGTCGAACGAATAGGCGTCCTTCATCAGGAACTCGCGCCCACGCATCACGCCGAACCGCGGCCGCACCTCGTCGCGGAACTTCCACTGGATATGGTACAGCGTCCGCGGCAGGTCGCGGTAGCTCCGCGCCGCATCGCGGAACAGCGACGTTACCATCTCCTCGTTCGTCGGCCCGAACAGCATCTCCCGGTCGTGCCGGTCGGTGATCCGCAGCATTTCCGGCCCGTACGCGTCGTACCGCCCCGACTGGCGCCACAGCTCGGCGGACTGCATCGTCGGCATCAAAATCTCGACCGCGCCGGACCGATCCTGCTCCTCGCGCACGATCCGTTCGATATTGCGCAGCACCTTCAGCCCCAGCGGGAGCCAGGCATAGATTCCGGCCGCGGTCTGCCGCACCAGCCCCGCGCGCAGCATCAGCTTGTGGCTGACGATCTGGGCGTCGGCGGGCGACTCCTTCATCAAGGGCAACAGATAACGGGAAAGACGCATCGAACTTGGGTATCCGGGCCGTTGACGGGGCGAAACCGCTCTAGAACGCCGCCCCCGCCCCGACAAGCCGGCGATATTGTTGCAACCCAGACACAGGGTGCCACCTTTCGCACACCGGGGGCGATACGGCGGATGACAGACCGTTCATCGGGGCGTAATCCGGTGGCACGAACACAGGCAACGCCATGGTTCGGGGAGGCCTTCGGAGCCCATGCGATCGTCAGGGGGCGGTCACATGAGAGCCCAGGCAAAAATGGGGGCTGACGAGCGATCGTCACGCAGGCGTCCGGGTCGGAAACGGCTCGGACGTTTGCTTTTCTGGGCCCGCCGATGCGTCTCAAAGCCGCCTCCCGCGTTAACCCTTCTCAACACGAGAAGAGGAACGCCCATGGCCAGCCAGCCCCCCGTCCCCGAAGTCCCCGGCACCATGCCCGTCGACGTGCCCGTCCCCACCCCGGTCGACCCGACGCCGCCAACACCCAGCGACCCGGTCGTCCCGAACCCGTCCGACGTGCCCGTCACCGGCGGCATCGACGCGACCGTCACGCAGGCCTGAGCCTCAAAGCTGAATGAATGTGGGGGCGTCTCGCAAGGGACGCGCCCACATTCGCATTTAACTAAGCCGCACCGCGTCCACCCGTATCCCCGCGGACGCGGGGATCCAGTTTGACCCAAACGCAGCATCGATCTGAAGTCAGGCCTCTACGAGACCTCGAAAGTTCCCCGGCGCAGGCCGGGGCCTAGACGCCACCGCTTCCCCTAGGCCCCGGCCTCCGCCGGGGAACTAAGCAACGGCATTACACCGAGCCTGAAGACTCAGACCAACCGGCTCTGCGCCACAGCCGCCGCGATGAAGCTCTGAAACAACGGATGCGGCGCAAACGGCTTGGACTTCAGCTCTGGATGGAACTGCACGCCCACGAACCACGGATGATCCGGCCGCTCGACGATCTCGGGCAACTCGCCGTCCGGCGACATGCCCGAGAACACCAGCCCGCCCTTCTCCAGCGCCTCGCGGTAATGCACGTTCACCTCGTACCGGTGGCGGTGCCGCTCTGTGATCGCGTCGCTGCCGTAGATCCCGGCGACCCGGCTCCCGTTCGCCAGCTTTGCGTCATAGGCGCCCAGCCGCATCGTCCCGCCGAGATCACCGCCCGCGGCGCGCGTCTGCAGCCCCGCCTCGGTCATCCATTCGGTGATGAGGCCCACCACCGGCTCCGCGGTCGCGCCGAACTCGGTCGTCGAGGCGTCGGCCAGCCCGGCGGTGTTTCGCGCCCCTTCGACGCAGGCCATCTGCATTCCGAGGCAGATTCCGAAATACGGCACCTTGCGTTCGCGCGCGAACCGGACCGAGGCGATCTTGCCCTCCGACCCGCGCTCGCCAAAGCCACCCGGCACCAGGATCGCATGCAGCGGCTCCAGCTGCGCCGCCAGCCCGTCGGCGTCCTGTTCGAACAGCTCGGCGTCCAACCAGCGGATATGCACCTTCACCCGGTTGGCGATCCCGCCGTGCACCAGCGCCTCGTGCAGCGACTTGTACGCATCCTGCAGCCCGACATATTTGCCGACCACGCCGATCGTCACCTCGCCCTCGGGCAGGCTCAGCCGCTCCTCGATCTCGGTCCAGCGCGACAGATCGAGCGTCGCCGACGTATCGAGCCCGAAGGAGTCGAGCACCGCACGGTCGAGCCCCTCGACATGATATTGCACCGGCACGCCGTAGATCGTCTTGGCGTCCAGCGCCGGGATCACCGCTTCCTTGCGCACGTTGCAGAACAGCGCGATCTTCGCCCGGTCGCTGTCGGGCAGCGGACGGTCGCACCGGCACACCAGCACGTCGGGCTGGATGCCGAGCGCGGTCAGGTCGCGCACGCTATGCTGCGTCGGCTTGGTCTTCAGCTCACCCGCGGCGGCGATGTAGGGCACCAGAGTCAGGTGGACGAACGACGTCCGGTCGCGGCCCAGGTCGTTCCGCAGCTGGCGGATCGCCTCCATGAACGGCAGCGATTCGATGTCGCCCACCGTCCCGCCGATCTCGCACAGCACGAAATCCAGGTCGTCGGTATCGGCCCGCGCGAATTCCTTGATCGCGTCGGTCACGTGCGGGATCACCTGCACCGTGGCGCCCAGATAGTCGCCGCGCCGTTCCTTGGCGATGATCGTCTGGTAGATCCGGCCCGACGTCACATTGTCCGACTGCCGGCTCGGCACGCCGGTGAACCGCTCGTAATGGCCAAGGTCCAGGTCGGTCTCCGCGCCGTCGTCAGTCACATAGACCTCGCCGTGCTGATAGGGCGACATCGTCCCCGGATCGACGTTCAGGTACGGATCGAACTTGCGGATCCGCACCGTGTAGCCGCGCGCCTGCAACAGCGCCGCGAGGCTTGCGGCCATGAGGCCTTTTCCGAGCGACGAAACCACGCCACCGGTGATAAAAATAAACCGTGTCATGGGAGTATCGCGTTAGCGACCCGACGTGGGGGACGGCAAGGCCCCGACTCCATCACGACCGACATTAGCTGTGGATGGAACCGCGCGCGGTACACGACGGACTCCACGGTTCGGCGTCAATACTCATGAAACGCGGCGTTTCGGCAGGTGCCGATTACGCCGCGCAGTTATCGACTTCTACTGACCCGAAGCGTTGCTCGGCGTCGTCGTCGGAGCCGGTGCCGTGATGATCGGCAGCGTCGGCGTCGTGCTCGACTGTGCGGCCGGCGTGGTGGACCGCGTTGCAGCCCGCTCGGCCGCCGCACGCTCGCGCCGCGTCGCACGTTCGGCCGCCCGCGTGGCCGGACGCGGCGTCTCGGCTGCGGTCGGGTCGGTCCGCACCGTCGCCGGCGGGTTCGTGATCGGCGTGTCGGTGATCGCCGCCGCACCGTTGCTCAGCGCGCTCGGTGCCACCGCACCCGCCGCCGCCGCCGCCGCAACCGGATCGGCGCCGGTCGCTGGCGTCTCGCCCGCCATCGGCACACCGCCTGCGGCCGGTGCCGGACGCCGCGCCAGCGACGCATCGATCGTGCTCGGGGCACGCGACATCGTCGCCATCACCGCCAGCAGGATGCTCATCAGCACGAACGCGCTCGCCAGCACGGTCGTCGCGCGGGTCAGGAAATCGGCCGCCCCGCGTGCGCTCATCAGGCCCGACGGGCTGCCGCCCATGCCCAGCCCGCCGCCTTCCGACCGCTGCATCAGGATGACGGTGACCAGCCCCGCGGCGATGATGGCGTGGACGATAAGAAGGAAGGTGAACATTGAGGCCGCAATCTGTCTGGGGATGCGCCGCCGGCGCGTGCTGCCACGGCGCTTAGCGAATCAACGCGCGCGCATCAACCGACCGCTGCGGCCGCCCGTATGATCGGCACGAACGCGTCCGCGGTCAGGCTCGCCCCGCCGACCAGCCCGCCATCGACGTCCGCCACCGCCAGCAACGCCGCGGCATTCCCCGCATTCATCGATCCGCCGTACAGGATCCGCACCGCCGCCGCCGTCTCCGCGCCCAGCTTGGCCGCCAGCCGCGTCCGGATCATCGCGTGCATCTCCGTCACGTCGGCGATCGACGGCACCCGCCCGGTCCCGATCGCCCATAGTGGTTCATAGGCGACGACCAACCGGTCCGCGGTCGCCTCGTCCGGCACCGATCCGGCAACCTGCGCCGCCACGACCGGCATCGCATCACCCGCATCGCGCTGCGCCTCGGTCTCGCCGACGCACACGATCGCGGTCATCCCTGCCGCCATGACGGCGATCGCCTTGGCGCGCACCTCGGCATCGGTCTCGTGCTGCCCGGTCCGGCGCTCGCTATGCCCGACGATCGACAGCGTCGCGCCAGCCTCGATCAGCATCGCCGCGGACAGGCAGCCGGTATAGGGTCCGGCCGCCGCCGCATGGCAATCCTGCGCACCGATAATCACGTCGCCGCGCACGTCACACGACGCCGCGATCAACGTCGCGGGCGGACAAACCACCACGTCCACCCCAGGATGCTCCGCCGCCGCGTTCGCCATCCCGGCCAGTTCGGCCAATGCCGCCCGACTGCCGTTCATCTTCCAATTGCCCGCGATCAACGTCCTTCGCATCTAGCCTCCCAGCGCATGCTCCTGATGCGGTCGTCTTGGTCGGTTCCGCCCGCAATGACAATGCGCCGGGCACGGCCCACCCCCCGCCCCGCGCGCCTTGCCGCGCACCGCCCGCGCCGGTAGAGCGACGATCTTGTTTCAGCTGTTCGACGGGCTTGCCGATGCTTTCCTTCTTCCGCCGCGCGATCAAATCCTGGCTGGCGGTCGCCATCCTCGCGCTCGTCGCGATCGCGGTCGTCGTCTCGGGCGTCGGCATGGACAGCCTCGGCGGCGGCGCCGGCCCGCAGGGCGAGACGCTCGCATCGATGGACGGCGGGTCGATCGGCACAGTCGAGGCCGACCGCCGCGTCCGCGAAGCCTATACCCAGGCGGCGCAGCAGCAGCCCGGCCTGACGATGGCCGCATTCGTCGCCGGCGGCGGGGTCGAGGGGACGTTGCAGCGCGTCATCTCCGCCAAGGCCGTCGAACTGTGGGGCCGCGATCACGGCTTCACCGCGTCGAAGCGGCTGGTCGACGGTGAAATCGCCAGCATCCCGGCGTTCCAGGGCCCGACCGGCAAGTTCGACGAAGCGACGTTCCGCAGCCTGCTCGCCCGCGAACGCATCTCCGAAACGCAGCTTCGTGCCGACATCGCCGGCGACGCGATCCGCCGCCAGATCCTCGGCCCCGTCGCCGGCGGCGCGCGCGCCACCGATGCGCTGGTGACCCCCTATGCCGCCATGCTGCTCGACCGCCGCGACGGCACGATCGGCTTCGTGCCCGCCGCCGCCATGCCGCAGGGACCGGCCCCGACGCCGGCGCAGATCGACGCCTTCTACCGCAAGAACATCGCCGCCTTCACGCTGCCGGAACGCCGCGTCCTGCGCTACGCCGCGATCGACGCCAGCCAGCTGGGCGCCGTCCCCGCCCCGACCGAGGCCGAGATCGCCGCCGCATACAAGGCGAACGCCGCGCAATATGCCGCCAGCGAAAAGCGCACCTTGTCGCAGGTGCTGTTGCCGACGGAGGCCGCCGCCCGCGCGCTGGTCGCCCGTATCCGCTCGGGCACGCCGTTCGCCGCCGCGGCGCAGTCCGCCGGGTTCAGCCCGCGCGACACCGCGCTCGGTGCCAAGACGCAGTCCGAACTCGCCGGGCTCGCTTCGCCCGCCGTCGCCGCGGCCGCCTTCGCCGCCGCGCAGGGTGCGACCACCGACCCAGTCAAGTCACCGCTCGGCTGGCACATCGTCCGTGTTGACGCCATCACCCGCACGCCGCCGACCCCGCTCGCCGCCGTCCGCGGTGCGCTGGTCGCCGACCTGACCAAGCGTGCGACCGACGCCGCGCTGGCCGATCGCGTCGCCAAGATCGGCGATGCGATCGACGACGGCTCCACCTTCGAACAGGCCGCGACCGCCAACAAGCTGCAGGTCGTGACCACCCCGCCGCTGCTCCCCACCGGCGCGGCCCCGACGAACCCGGCGTTCAAGCCCGACGCCACGCTGCAACCCCTGCTGAAGGCCGCGTTCCAGGCCGCCGAAGACGACGACCCCAGCGTCGAAACGGTCGGCCCGGGCAGCTACGCGCTACTCGACGTCGTCGATGTCGTCGCCGCCGCACCGATCCCGCTGGCGCAGGTCCGCTCCACCGTCGTCGCCGCCCTGACCGCCGAGCGCGCCTCGGCCCAGGCGCAGCAGATCGCCACCACGATCGCGGCCAAGGCCAATCGTGGCATGTCGCTCGCCGCCGCCTTCGCGGGCGCAGGCGTGAAACTGCCAGTGCCGCAGACCGGCGGCGGTCGCCAGATCGATCTCGCCCAGGCGCGTCAGGCAGTCCCGGCCCCGGTCCAGCTGCTCTTCACCATGGCGCCCGGCAAGGTCCGCACGATCGCCGACCAGAACGGTGCCGGCTGGTACGTCGTCCAGCTGAACAGCGTGAAGAAGGGCGACATCCGCACCCAGCCGCAGCTCGTCGCCGCCACGCGCGACGAATTCGGCCGCGCGCTCGGCAACGAATATGCCGACCAGCTGATCGCCGGCATCATGCAGGACCTGAAAGTGAAGCGCGACGCCGCCGCCATCGCCCGCTTCAAGACCAGCCTGCTGCAAAGCTCCGTCGTCCCGTGATGACGGACGTCAAGGACGCCGATGCGGTCGCCCACGCGGCGCTGGCCGCCGGTCGCCCCGCGCTCGTCGCGCGCCGCCGGATCGCGGATTGCGACACGCCGGTCGCCGCCGCGCTGAAGCTTATGGAACCGGGCCGCGGCGACTTCCTGCTCGAATCGGTCGAGGGCGGATCGCAGCGCGGCCGCTATTCGATGGTCGGCCTCGCCCCCGACCTCGTGTTCCGCGCGCGCGGCGACACGGCGGAGATCAACCGACGCTGGGCCACTGACCGCGACGCCTTCGTCCCCTCGAAGGACGGCGCGCTGCTCGCCATGCGCAACCTCGTTGCCGAATGCCGGATGGACGTGCCGGCCGACATGCCGCCCGCGCTCGCCTGCCTCGTTGGCTATTTCGCCTATGAGACGATCCGGCTGGTCGAACGGCTTCCCCGCCCGGTCGACACCGCGATCGACGTGCCCGACATGCTGTTCGTCCGGCCGACCCTGGTGCTCGTGTTCGACCGGCTGACCGACGAACTGCACATCGTCGCCCCGCTCTGGCCCGACCCGGCACGTGATCCAGCGGACCAGATTGCCGCCGCGGTCGAGCAGATCGACGCCACCTTCGCCCGGCTGGCGGCGCCGACCCCCGCACGGACCGTCATCGCCGGCGACGCGGCCGAACCGGTCGTCACCCCGGTCATGCCCGCCGGCCGCTACGGCGAGATGGTCGCGCGTGCGAAGGACTATATCGCGGCGGGCGACATCTTCCAGGTCGTGCTGGCGCAGCGCTTCACGATGGACTTTCCGCTCCCGCCGCTCGATCTCTACCGCGCGCTCCGCCGGATCAATCCGTCGCCCTTCCTCTATTATCTCGACCTGCCGGGCTTCGCGATCATCGGCTCCTCCCCCGAAATCCTGGTCCGCGCGCGCGATGGTGAGGTGACGATCCGCCCGATCGCCGGCACCCGCCCCCGCGGCAAGACCGCCGCGGAGGACGCCGCCAACCGCGCCGAACTGCTCACCGATCCCAAGGAACGCGCCGAACATCTCATGCTGCTCGATCTCGGCCGCAACGATGTCGGCCGCGTGGCGCAGGCGGGCACCGTCACCGTGACGGACAGCTACGGCGTCGAATTCTACAGCCACGTGATGCACATCGTGTCCAACGTGGTCGGCAAGATCGCCCCCGGCGTCGGCCCGCTCGATGCGCTGTTCGCGGGCTTCCCGGCCGGCACCGTCTCGGGCGCGCCCAAGGTCCGCGCCTGTCAGGTGATCGCCGAACTCGAAACCGAAAGCCGCGGCCCTTATGGCGGCGGCGTCGGCTATTTCGCGCCCGACGGCGGGATGGACAGCTGCATCGTGCTGCGTACCGCGGTGCTGAAGGACGGCGTCATGCACGTCCAGGCCGGCGCCGGCATCGTCGCCGACAGCGACCCCGCCGCCGAACAACGCGAATGCGAGGCCAAGTCCGGCGCCCTCTTCGCCGCCGCCCGCGAAGCCATCCGCCTCGCCAGCACCAGCGACTACGGCCAGTAACAAACTTCCCTCCCCCGCCGGGGGAGGGCCGGGGTAAGGGCCACCGCGACGGCCGTCGCAAACCACCCTCCCTTCATCCGATAGCGCCCGGACACCCTGATCCGCGCGTCACCTTCCGCTGCGTCATGCGTTCCCGTCCTCGATCCCAACATCGAAAGACTTCCCATGCGCATGAACAGCTTAGGCCGCACCGGCCTGTTCGTCTCCGAACTCTGCCTCGGCACGATGACGTTCGGCGGCGCGGAAGACAGCATGTGGGGCAAGATCGGCCAGCTGCAGCAGTCCGACGCCGACGGTCTGGTCAAGGCGGCGCTCGACGGCGGCATCAACTTCATCGACACCGCCGACGTCTACTCGGTCGGCGTGTCTGAGGAGATCACCGGTCAGGCGATCCGCAATCTCGGCATCGCGCGCGACGAGGTCGTCGTCGCGACCAAGGCGTTCGGCCCGACGGGCGACGGCCCCAACCAGCGCGGCGCATCGCGCTCCCACCTGATCGCCGCCTGCAAGGCCAGCCTCAAGCGGCTCCAGCTCGACCATATCGATCTCTACCAGATCCACGGCTTCGACGACGCGACCCCGATGGAGGAGCAGCTCGAAGCGCTCGATATCCTCGTCCAGCACGGCCATGTCCGCTACATCGGCGTGTCGAACTGGGCCGCGTGGCAGATCACCAAGGCGCTCGGCATCTCCGCCCGCGAACGGCTGGCCAGCATCAAGACGCTCCAGGCCTACTACACCATCGCCAGCCGCGATCTGGAGCGCGAACTGGTGCCGATGATGCGGTCCGAAGGCGTCGGCCTGATGGTCTGGAGCCCGCTTGCCGGCGGGCTGCTGTCGGGCAAATATGATCGCGACAATCCCGGCACCGGCGACGGCCGCCGCGCCGCGTTCGACTTCCCGCCCGTGAACAAGGACCGCGCCTACACCGTCATCGACGCGATGCGCCCGATCGCGGAGGCAAAAGGCGTCTCGGTCGCGCAGATCGCGCTGGCCTGGCTGCTCCACCAGCCGGTCGTGACCAGCGTCATCGTCGGTGCCAAGCGCGTCGAGCAACTGTCCGAGAACATCGCCGCCGCCGACGTCGTGCTCAGTGCCGAGGAGTTGAAGACACTCGACGCGGTCAGCGCGCTGCCGCCCGAATATCCCGGCTGGATGTTCGAGCGGCAGGGCGAGTATCGCCGCGGCCAGCTGCACCAGCCGCCGCGCGGCAGCTTATCGAGCGAGAGATAGCGCTTGATATAACATATCATGGCGCTATATCTCCCGAATGAGCGAGAGCTGCCATACCCATTGCCACGGGGATCATCCCGCGGCGCCGGCGACCGTCGTCACCCCCCCGCTCGGGGGTCTCGACACGGTCGCGGCGATGCTGTCGAGCCTCTGCCTGCTTCACTGCATCGCGATCCCGGTGGCGATCGCGCTCCTCCCCGCCTTCGCGCTCGCCATCCCCGACCTGCCCTGGCTCCACGCCGCGTTGCTCGTCGTCGCGGTTCCGGCCAGCGGCCTCGCCCTCTGGCGCGGGTGGCGCGTCCATCATGACCGCGTCCCCGCGACGGTCGGCGCGCTCGGCCTCGCCATCATGGCCACCGCATTGCTCGCCGTCCCGCACAGCCTGACCGAGGTTTCTCTGACCGTCGGCGGCGGCCTCCTCGTCGCGACCGGCCATCTCCTGAACCTTCGCGCCGGTTCGCGCCGCCGACGCTGAGCGCCCCATATTCCGGTATCGAAGCGGTTCCCTCGCAGGCCGATCCGCCCTAGCCTTCGTGCAACTCGCGAAAGGCCATCCATGAAGCGCACCCTGCCGTTCCTCCTCCTCGCCTCCACCAGCGCCTGGGCGCAGCCGGCGCCGGCGCCCGTCACCGAGACGGACAAGAAGCCGAAGTGGGACGTCGCGGCGCCGCATGGCCCCTACAAGGATGTGCCCATCGACACTCGCTCCGGGACCTGGCTGTCGGTCGACGTCTCCCCAGATGGGCGCGAGGTCGCGTTCGATCTGCTCGGTGACCTCTACGTCATGCCGATCGGCGGCGGCGAGGCACGTGCGCTGACGACCGGCGCCGCGTGGGACATGCAGCCGCGCTACTCCCCCAACGGCCGCTGGATCGCGTTCACTTCGGATCGCGGCGGCGGCGACAATATCTGGATCGTCGACCGCGCCGGCGGCAAGACGACGCAGGTCACGAAGGAGGACTTCCGCCTGCTCAACCAGGCCGACTGGACACCCGACAGCGACTATATCGTCGCGCGCAAGCATTTCACCGGCACCCGTTCGCTGGGTGCCGGCGAGATGTGGCTCTACCACCGCGCCGGCGGCGGGGGGGTGCAGATGACCAAGAAGCGCACCGACCAGAAGGATACCAACGAACCGGCCTTCTCGCCCGACGGCCGCTACCTCTATTTCTCCGACGACGTCACGCCGGGTGAGGTGTTCGAATATTCGAAGGACGTGAACGGCGAGATCTACGCCATCCAGCGGCTCGACCGCACGACCGGCAAGATCGAGAAATATGTCTCCGGCCCCGGCGGATCGATCCGCCCCACCCCCTCGCCGGACGGCAAGAGCCTCGCCTTCATCCGCAGGGACCGTTACAAGTCCACGCTCTATGTGCTTGATATCGCAAGCGGCCGCGAAACACCGCTGACCGATATCCTCGATCGCGACATGCAGGAGACCTGGGCGATCCAGGGCGTCTATCCCGGCATGGACTGGACGCCCGACAACCGTTCGATCGTGTTCTGGGCCGGCGGCGGGATCAAGCGGATCGACGTCGCCAGCAAGACCGTGTCCGACATTCCGTTCCACGTCGCCGGCACGCGCCGCATCACGCAGGCTGTCCGCCACGCGGTCGACGTCGCGCCGACGCAGTTCGACGTGAAGATGATCCGCTCGGCCCACGTCTCGCCGGATGGCCGCCGCGTCGTGTTCGACGCGCTCGGCCATCTCTGGATCCGCGACGTGTCCGGCGGCACACCCCGCCGCCTGACGACGCAGACCGACGCGTTCGAACTGAACCCCAGCTGGTCACGCGACGGCCGCCAGATCGTATTCGCCACCTGGTCGGACGAGAAACAGGGCGCGATCCAGACCGTGTCCGCTACCGGCGGCACCGCCCGGACGATCACGACGCAGCCGGGAAACTATATCGAACCGGTCTTCTCCCCCGACGGCAAGACCGTCGCCTATTCAAAGGTTTCGGACGGTTACCTGACGTCCCCCGTCAACGGACGCGAGACCGGTATCTACGTCGTGCCGACTGCGGGTGGCACTGCTCGGCTGCTCAGCGACAGCGGCAGCGCGCCGCAGTTCGGTGCAAGCTCTGACCGGCTGTTCTTCACCGCGCGTGAGAACAAGAAGATGCTGCTCAAGTCGATCGCGCTGAACGGCACGGAGGAACGCGCCCACGCCTCGTCCGAATTCGCGCGCAACTACGCCGTGTCGCCCGACGAGAAGTGGCTCGCCTGGACCGAGCGGTTCCAGGCGCGCGTCGTGCCGTTCGCGCGTACCGGCACCGCGGTCGAACTGTCCGCGGACCAGAAGGCGCTGCCGATGTTCCAGGTCACGCGCGACGCGGGCGACTGGATCCACTGGTCGGGCGACTCCGCCAAGCTCTGGTGGACGCTCGGGTCGCAGCTCTACGGCCGCGAAACGCGCAACGACTTCGCGTTCGTCGATGGCGCGCCCGCCGCCCTGCCGCCGGTCGCGACCAGCGGCATCGAACTCGGCTTCCGTCGCCCCTACGACGCACCCACCGGCCGCGTCGCGTTCACCAACGCCCGCCTGCTGACGATGCGCGGCGGGACGGAGGTGATCGAGCGCGGCACGATCCTGCTCAACGGCAATCGGATTGAGGCGGTCGGCGCCAACGTCACGGTACCCGCCGACACCAAAACCATCGACGCCACCGGCAAGACGATCATGCCCGGGCTGATCGACGCCCACTGGCACGGCAGCATGGGGTCGGACGACATCGTGCCGCAGCAGAGCTGGGTCAACTATGCCGGCCTCGCGTTCGGCGTCACCACGATCCACGATCCGTCCAACACGACGAGCGAGATCTTCGCCGCGTCCGAACTGGCCAAGGACGGCCAGATCGTCGCCCCGCGCATCTTCTCCACCGGCACCGTCCTGTACGGCGCGACCACGCCCTTCACCGCGAAGATCGACAGCATCGACGACGCCCGCGGCCACCTCCGCCGGTTGCAAGCGTCCGGCGCGTGGTCGGTCAAGAGCTACAACCAGCCGCGGCGGGAACAGCGTCAGCAGATCGTGCAGGCCGCGCGCGAACTCGACATGGACGTCGTGCCGGAGGGCGGGTCGCTGTTCGAGATGAACATGACCATGATCGCCGACGGTCACACCACGATCGAACACTCGCTGCCCGTCGCGCACATCTACGACGATGTGAAACAGTTCTGGCGCGGGTCGGGCACCGCCTACAACCCCACGCTGATCGTCGCCTATGGCGGCCCGTTCGGCGAGAATTACTGGTACCAGCATACGCAGGTCTGGAAGGATCCGATCCTGACCAAATGGGTCCCGCGCCGCATCCTCGATAGCCGCGCGCGCCGCCCGGTCATGGTGCCGGACGAAGAGAACAACGTCCTGCAAATCGCTCGGACTGCACGCGAGATCTCCGAACTCGGCATCCCCGTCACGATCGGCGCACACGGCCAGCGTGAGGGGCTGGGCGCGCACTGGGACATGTGGAGCTTCGCACTCGGCGGCATGACGCCGATCCAGGCGATCGCCACCGCCACCTGGAACCCGGCGCGCGCCTACGGCATGGACCGCGACCTCGGCACGCTGGAGGCGGGCAAGCTGGCCGATCTCGTCGTGCTCGATCGCAACCCGCTCGACAATATCCGCGACACGACCAGCATCCGCTACACGGTCGCCAACGGCCGGATCTACGACGGCGACATGAACGAGGTCGGCACGCGCAGCCGCCCGCGCAAACCCTTCTGGTTCGAACAGCCGGGCAATGGCGGCTGGACCCCGCGTACCACCGCGGCCGCGGTCGGCCATGTCGACTGACCGTCCGGGCGGGTCCTGATCGGCCCGCCCTCAGTCGTCGCGGCGGCGGCGTGCCTCGCGCTCGGCTTCCTTGTTCCGCTTGCGCAGTTCGCGGCCCTCCTGCGCTTCCTTCTTGCGCATCTTGCGGCCGTAATTCCGGTCGGACTCGTCCTGGCTGGTCGTCGCCCAGTCCGCCGCCTGTCCGGCCACCTGGAACGGTGCCTTCACGATCGCCGCGGCCGTGCTGATGCACCCCGACAGAACGAGGCCCGCCGCCAGTGATGGCACCGCGAGGCCGATCCGATACCTGCGTCCGTCCGTCATGCCGTACCTCCGCCCCGCCCGTTTCCACCCAGTCGTAGCGACCGCCCGCCCTGCCCGCCAGACGAATGATCGGCCGGCCGTGTGGAAAACAATGGCCTACGGCCTTATCTTTGACTCAATGATGAACGACATTTCCAGCATCCGGCTCAGCCGGCGCGGCTTCACCACCGGCCTCGCCTGCTTCGGCGCCGCGATCCCCGCCATGGCCGCCACCCCCCGCATCGGCACGGCCGAGGCCCCGCTCCCCGACGAGGATCCGATCGACCCAACCCGCGCCCGCGGCAGCGTCATCGCCCCCGTCGGCGCAGGTGTCCCCCCCGCGTTGATGGCCAAGGCGCTTGCCGCCATGCAGGTCCACAACCGCCGGCTCTGGTCGCGCGACGTGATCGCCATCGCCGACTTCGGCCTCCCGTCGGCCAACCCGCGCTTCCATCTTGTCGATGTCCTGAATGGCCGCACCACCACGCTGCTCGTCTCGCACGGCAAGGGCTCGGACCCGGCGCACAGCGGCATGCTAAAGCGTTTTTCCGGCGTGATCGGGTCGGAGGCCACTTCGCGCGGCGCATACCTCACCGCCGATCCCTATGTCGGCCAGCACGGCCGCTCGCGCCGGCTGGAGGGGCTCGACCCCGATAACCGCACGGCGCTGGAACGCGCGATCGTCATCCATTCCGCCTGGTACGTGGCGCCCGACGTCGTCGCCAAGCAGGGCATGTGCGGTCGCAGCCAGGGCTGCTTCGCGGTTTCCCCGGCGGATCTCGACCAGGTCCTGACGCGGCTCGGGCCCGGTCGACTGCTCTACGCCGACCGCGCCTGACCCTCAGCGATACCCGCGCGGCGCGGCGCGGGGCCCCTCGCCCATGTCCTGCGCCACGACGGCGCGCGCCACGTCCGACATCAAGCGCTGCCGCACCGGGATCGGTTGCCGCGTCGTCTTGATCATCACCGCCAGCGCATAGGTCCGGCCGTCCGGCGACGTCATCAGCCCGATGTCGTTATAGCCGGTCGCCTCGCCGCCCAGTTCCTGCCCCGTCCCCGTCTTGTGCGCGAACGCCCAGCCCGGCCCGGATCCGGCACGCATTCGTTGCGGCCCGGTCTTGCTCGACGCCATCAGCGTCAGCAGCCGCTGCGTCGATACCGGCGACAGCAGGTCCCCCTTCCGCAACCGCGCGAGCGCCAACGCGACCTGCTCCGGCTGCGCCCCGTCGATCGGATCGGCCAGATACTTGTCGAGCGCCGCGCGCCGCACCGACATCGGCAGGGCCGACCGCGCGACGTAGAACCCATTCCCATCGGCGTAGGATTGCCGCCACGTCAGCCCGGCCGTGCCCGCCTGCAACAACCGCTCGCCTGGCCCGAACCGGATGCCCGTCAGCTGCGACCGCGCCAGAAACGCCCGCACTGCGCCCGGCCCGCCGACGGTTCGCAGCAGTGAATCGTTCGCCAGATTGTCGCTCGTCGTCATCGCGGCGAGCAGCAGTTCCGAGACGCTCGCATCATAGCCAGCCGCGCCGACCTTGCCGCGCATTGGCTGGTGGAACACGACCAGATCCTTCCGCTCGATCCGGACCGTATCGGACAGCGACATCCGCCCCCGGTCGATCGCATCGAACACGGTCAGCGCGACCCACAGTTTCGATACGCTCTGCTGCGGGAAATAACCCGATCCGTTGAACGAGATGAACCACCCCGCCTGCACATCACGCACCGCAATCCCGACGATTCCGTCGAACCCGCGCCCCAACCGCTTGATCGTCGCGGCCAGCGCGGCGGGCGGGCGCGGGATGGTCCCAGGCAACGGCGTCGGTGGAATCGCGACCACCACAGGTGCACGCGCGGGCGACAGCGCAGGCATCGCCGGTGGCGGCGGCTGCGACGGCGAGACGCAGGCCGTCGTGGCGAGGGCGAAGAGGATGGCGGATCGGCGCAGGTTCTGAATGACGGCCCCCTTGGTGACATGCTTCGCTATGCGGTCCTGAACCTGAACGATACCCATCCCGCCGATTGCCGCCCGCTTTTGCGACGCTATCTCTATGTTCTGCGACAGAAGGATGGCGACATGATCGACTTCTATTACTGGACGACGCCGAACGGCCACAAGGTTACGCTGTTCCTGGAGGAAGCGGGCCTGCCCTACCGCGTCATCCCGATCGATATCGCCAAGGGTGCTCAGTTCGATCCGGCGTTCCTGGCCGTCGCACCGAACAATCGCATCCCGGCGGTCGTCGATCATGAACCGACGGGCGGCGGCGAGCCGATCGCGCTGTTCGAATCCGGTGCGATCCTGCTGTACCTCGCCGAAAAGACAGGCCGTTTCCTGCCGCAGGACCTGCGCGGCCGGACGGAGGCGTTAACCTGGCTGTTCTGGCAGATGGGCGGCCTCGGCCCGATGGCCGGGCAGAACCATCATTTCTCGATCTACGCGCCCGAACGAATTCCCTACGCCACCGAACGCTATGTCCGCGAAACCGGCCGGCTCTACGGCGTGCTCGACCGCCGGCTGGCGGACTGCCCGTTCGTGGCGGGCGAGGACTACGGCATCGCCGACATGGCGATCTACCCCTGGATCGTCCCTTGGCACGCCCAGCAGCAGGACCTCGACGCGCATCCCAATCTGCGCCGCTGGTTCGACGCCGTCGCCGCCCGCCCCGCCACCGTCCGGGCCTACGCCGTGGCCGATAGCCTGGCGTAGGGCCCAACCTTCACGCAGCGCTACCCCTCGTCAGGGATCAGCGTCTCCAGCAACGCCATCACCGCGGCGATCCGCGCGTCCGCATCGGTCGTGGCGACTTTCGCGAGCAACCGATCGTCCTTCGCGACCAGCCCGGCCGCTTTCGCGTCGGCTGCAAAGTCCCGCCGTGGGGTCAGCGCGATCGCCGCCGGCCCGGCATCGATCCGCGCCACGCAGGCCGTCCGCGCCAGCTGCCGGATCCGCCCGATCGCGAAGGTCCGCCGGGCATCCTCCGGCGGGGTCCCGAACCGGTCCTCCACCTCCTCGGTCAGCGCATCAATCGCATCAACCGACGTCGCCCGCGCCAGCCGCGCATGGATATCGAGCCGCAACTCCGGTTCCGCAATCCAGGTCGCAGGTAGATGGCAATCGATCCCGAGCGCCAGTTCCGGCGTCCACAGATCTACCACCTCCCCCGCCGCGGTCCGGAGCGCCCCGGTCAGCAGATGCTGGTACAGGTCGACCCCGATCAACCGCACATGCCCCGCCTGCGCCTCGCCCAGCAGATCGCCCGCGCCGCGCATGTCCAGATCGCGCGCGCTGATCTCGAACCCGGCCCCCAGCCGGTCATGTGCCGCGATCGTCCGCAACCGCTTCAGCGTCGCCTCCGCCACCGTCGCACCCGGTTCGGTCGTCAACAGGATCCGCCCACGCCGCGTGCTACGCCCCACTCGCCCGCGCAACTGATGGATCTGCGACAGCCCGAACCGGTCCGTCCGCCACACGATCATCGTGTTGGCGCGCGGTACGTCCAGCCCCGCCTCGATGATGTTCGTCGCGAGCAGAATGTCGCCATCCCCCTCCCCGAACGAGACCATCACGCGGTCGATCTCCGCCGCCGCCAGCTTGCCGTGCGCCTGCACGACGGTCAGTTCCGGCACCAGCCCACGCAACGTCTCGGCCAGCCCGTCCAGGTCCTCGATCCGGGGCGCAACGACGAAGCTCTGCCCGCCACGCATTTTTTCACGCAGCAACGCGATGCGGATGATTGCCGGATCAAACGTGCCGATCGTGGTCCGGGTCGGCTGCCGCCGCGCGGGCGGCGTCGCGATGACCGACAGCTGCTGGATGCCCACCAGCGCCGACTGCAACGTCCGCGGGATCGGCGTCGCGGTCAGCGTCAACAGGTGGCACGAGCCGCAGATCGTCCGCAGTTTCTCCTTGTCCGCCGCCCCGAACCGCTGTTCCTCATCAACCACGACCAGCCCAAGCCTGGCGAACCGCACAGTCTTGCTCGCCACCGCACTCGTGCCGATCACGATATCGATGCTGCCGTCGGCAAGCCCGGCCTTGACCGCCTTTGCCTCCGCCGACGTCGAAAGCCGTGAAAGACTTTCGACCCGAACGCCAAGCCCCTCGAAACGCTTGCGAAACCCCTGGAGATGCTGGCGCACCAGCACCGTCGTCGGCGCGACCACCGCGACCTGCCGACCGGACATCGCGACCATCGCCGCAGCGCGCAACGCGACCTCGGTCTTCCCGTACCCGACATCGCCGACGACCAGCCGGTCCATCGGCCGCCCGGACGCCAGATCGTCGCGAACCGCCGCGATCGCCCGCGCCTGGTCCGGCGTCTCGTTGAACGCGAACCGCCCGGCGAACCGCTCGTAGCGTGGCCCATCATAATCCAGCGGATCGGCGCGCTTCGCCGCCTTAAGCTCCGCCAGCTCGATCAGCCCGCGGGCCGTATGCGCGATCGCCGTATCGATCTCCACCCGCCGCTTCAGCCAGCTTTCGCCGGTCAGCGTATCGGGCGCGACACCGCCCTCGTCCGCGCCGTAGCGCCAGACGCGGTCCAGCTCGATCGCCGGCACCAACCGGTCGCCGCCCCTGGCATATTCCAGCCGGAGCGCGTCCTGCCGCGTATCGCCGACGTCCACCGCCTCGAGTCCGCGCACAATCCCGATCCCGTGATCCTCATGCAGCACCGCATCGCCGATCCGCAGCACGGTCGTATGCAACGCAAGCGGATCGACCGCCGCCGCGCCCATCGGATCGCCCGCACGTCCGCCGAGAATATCCGCGGCAGTGATAACGAGCAACCCGTCGTCTGACCACCCGCGCTCCGCATGAACCTCAAGCAAGGCCAATGACTTCGCGGGCAACGCTGCGATCTCGTCCCAGCCTGCAACCGGCGCGGGCGTCGCTCCAGTCAACGTCGCGATCCGGCGCGAGAGGAAGCGCAGGTCGCGCGCCGTCCCGAGCAGCACGACACGGCGTCCCGCTGCCTGCGCGTCCAGCACCGCCTTCTTCAATGCCCGTGCCGGCTGCGACTTCTCGACGAACCGGATGGCCGGCGCCTCGTTCCCCGCAGAGATGTTCCCCTGCAACAGGCCGGCAAGCGCCGCCGCCCAGGCACGATCATTCAGGAATGTCGGGATCGAACCCGCACGACGGTTGGCGATCCGCGTCCGCGTCGCATCGGCGATCAGCTCAATATAGCGTTCGCGGTGACGCGGCACGTCCGGATCGGCCAGCACCAGCGGCCGGTCGAGATGCTCGAACACCGACACCGACCCACGTGGCACGCTCGGTTCGATCGCCGGATCGACGACGATGCGCGCAAGCGTACCGGTGCTCCGCTGCGTGATGGGATCATAGCTGTGGATCGCGGTGACGACACCGTCCGAATGCTCGATCCGCACAGGCCCTTCGGCGGCCGCCGGAAACATGTCCAGCACGCCGCGCATGGCGAACTCCGCCGCTTCATCGACGCGGTCGTCGGCGATGTAGCCGATCCCGGCCAAGGCCGCCTCGATAGCAGGCCCGTCGAACGCATCGCCCGGCGCAAAAGACAGCGGAGCCGGCGCAAAGCTGGCCGGCGGGGCGATCCGACGCGTCGCCGCCTCGGCCGTCAGGATGAGGATGACCGCACGACGATCCGCGGTACCCAGCTCGCGCAGAACCGCGATCCGCCGCCCCGCCACGGCCGGCGACGCCGCGATCCCGTCACCGGGCAACGTATCGATCGACGGCAGATACCGCACGTCGTGCGTCGCAGTCAGGCCCGCGGCGAGCTGCGCGATCCGCTCCGCGCGCTGTTCCGTCCCGCACAGCACGACGACGTCGCCCACATCACACGCCGCCTCGACGATGCGCACCGCGGTCGGTCCGACCGCACCGACTTCAGCCCCCGAACGCGCCGCATCCGGCTGCACCACATCGACGATCGTCGCCATCGCGCGCCCTCAGAATCGGACGCGAAGCATGGCGCGGTACAGCCCGCGACGCACCGCATCGACCGTCATCCCGAACACCAGGTGAGACACCAGCGCATAGGCATGGGTGCCGAGCGGAAACGTCCAAGGCGCGTCGGACAAACCCGCCGCCGGCACCGCCGCTTCGTCCATCACGATCGCGGTGGTCACGCCGAAACCGGCGCCCGCCCCCGCGGCCGCGCGCGGCTCATACTCGGCCATGACGGCATAGCCGGCGCCCAGCATCGCCCCGAACGCGTAATGGATCGCGCTGCCCGCCGCCGGGCGGAACGCCTTCGGCAGGTCCGCGCCGACCATCGATGCCAGTCCCTCGGCCGCCTGCACCGTCGCCGGCTCGGCGCCCGAGTCATCGCCACCGTCATCCGGCCCGAAATGTTCGACCGCCTCCTGGAAGACATTCATGACGAACGACGCCGCCAGGCCGGCAGTCGCGCCGACGAACAGCGCACGGGTGATATCGAATCGGGTCGGGTTGCGGCTCAAGCGGTATTCCTTTTCGGGTTTCCTTCCAGAACCCCGGGCGACCGCACGCCGTTCCCCGCCTAGCTACTGATCCGGATCAATCCACGAACAGCAACGCCGGCGTCTCGATCAGCCGGCGGACCGCCTGGATGAACGATGCCGCGTCCCAGCCGTCCACCACGCGGTGGTCGAAACTGGACGACAGGTTCATCATCTTGCGGATCACGATCTGCCCGTCGACCACCACCGGTCGCTCGACGATCCGGTTGACACCGACGATCGCGACCTCCGGCCGGTTGATCACCGGGGTCGACACGATCCCGCCGATCGGCCCGAGCGAGGTCAGCGTGATCGTCGATCCGCTCAATTCGTCCCGCGTCGCCTTCCCACGCCGCGCCGCATCCGCCAGCCGCACGATCTCGGTCGCCAGCGCCCAGACGTCGCGCGCCTGCGCATCGCGGATCACCGGCACGGTCAGTCCCTGGTCGGTCTGCGTCGCGAAACCCAGATGCACGGACGCATGGCGCGACACGACCCCGGCCGCGTCGTCATAGCGCGCATTGACCATCGGAAACGCCGGCAGTGCGCGCGTCATCGCCCGGATCAGGAACGGCAGCAGCGTCAGCTTCGCCCGCGCACCGCGGTCCAGGTTCATGACGGTCCGCAACCGTTCCAGCTCGGTGACGTCGCATTCCTCGACATAGGCGAAGTGCGGGATGTTGCGCTTCGACTCCGCCATGTTCTCGGCGATCCGCCGCCGCATGCCCATCACGCGCACTTCCTCGACCGCACCCGGCTCGACGGTAACCATCGGCGCGACAGCCGCCACAGAAGCCGCGCTCGCGTAACGCAGATGTGCATCCAGATCGGCATGCCGCACCCGGTCGCCCTGCGCGGACTTCACGTCGGCCAGATCGATCCCGAGATCGCTCGCCCGCGCCCGGACCGCAGGAGACGCCTGAACCCGCGACCGCGTCGGCTCAGCCGCCACGACAGGTTCCGCTATCACGGGCCGCGCCGGCTCAGGCTGGATCGCCGCCACCGGATCCGCCACCGCCGCCGCCTCGGGCGGGGCCACCGCATCGGCAAAGCCCGCCACGTCGCCCGCATCGGCCTCGGCTTCGTCCTCGGTCTCGAACACCGCCAGCACCGATCCGATCGCGATCTGGTCGCCCACCACACCGGCGACCTCGACCACCCGGCCGGCCACCGGCGCGGACATTTCGACGGTCGCCTTGTCCGTCATCATGTCGGCCAGCGGCGCGTCCTCCTCGACCATGTCGCCCACCGCGACATGCCAGGCGACGATCTCCGCCTCTGCGATGCCTTCGCCGATGTCCGGCAGCTTGAACGTGAAACGGGCCATCGATCAGTCCTTCATCACACGCTTGAGGGCCTCGCCGATGCGAACCGGCCCCGGAAAATACGCCCATTCCAGACTGTGCGGATATGGCGTGTCCCACCCGGTCACACGCTCCACCGGCGCCTCCAGCGCATGGAAGCAGCGCTCCTGCACTAGCGCCGACAGTTCTGCGCCGAACCCGGACGTCCGCGTCGCCTCATGCACGACCACGCACCGCCCGGTCTTCTGCACGGACGCGGTGATCGCCTGGATATCGAGCGGCACGAGCGTCCGAAGATCAATGACTTCCGCGTCGATCTTCATGTCCTCCACCACTGCGGAGACGACATGCACCATCGTGCCGTAGCACAGGATCGTCACGTCCCCGCCGCCGCGCACGACCTTCGCCTGGCCCAGCGAGATGCGGTAATAACCCTCCGGCACCATCGCGGCGGGGTGCTTCGCCCACGGTGTCACCGGCCGGCCATAATGCCCGTCGAACGGCCCGTTGTAGATCCGCTTGGGTTCGAAGAAGATGACCGGGTCATTGTCCTCGATCGCCGCGATCAGCAGCCCCTTCGCATCGTAGGGCGTCGACGGCACGACCGTCTTGAGCCCCGCGACGTGCGTGAAGATTCCCTCCGGCGACTGGCTGTGCGTCTGTCCGCCGAAGATGCCGCCACCGAATGGTGAGCGTACCGTGATCGGCGCGATGAATTCGCCCGCGGACCGGTATCTTATCCGCGCTGCCTCGGACACGATCTGATCGAGCGCCGGGTAGATATAGTCCGCGAACTGGATCTCCGGCACCGGCCGCAATCCGTACGCCGCCATGCCCACCGCGACGCCCATGATGCCGCATTCGGTGATCGGCGTGTCGAACACGCGCGTCTTGCCGTACTTGCGCTGCAGGCCTTCGGTCGCCTTGAACACGCCGCCGAAATAACCGACGTCCTCGCCCATCACGACGATGTCGGGGTCGCGCGCCATGCAGATGTCCATCGCCTCGTTCAGCGCCTGGATCATGTTCAGCGGGCGTGCCGTGCCGACGTCGCCCTGCTCGTCTGCGCCGCTCATATCCCGGCCGCCTTGCGTTCGTCGAACATCTGTTGCGACTGCTCCTTCAGGTGCCACGGCATCTCTTCGAACACATCCTCGAACATCGTCGAGAATGGCTGGTGCATTCCGTCGCCCAGGATGCCCTGCTTCTCGGCCTCCTTGCCAGCCGCGCGCACTTCCTCGGCCACCTCGCGGTCCATCGCGGCATGGCGTTCATCGTCCCATGCGCCAAGCGCGATGAGGTGCTGCTTCAGCCGCACGATCGGATCGCCCAGCGGCCAGGTGCCCTGCTCCTCGGCCGACCGATATTTGGTCGGGTCGTCGGAGGTCGAATGACCCTCGGCACGGTAGGTGAAATGCTCGATCAGCGTCGGCCCGTGGTTGCCCCGCGCTCGGTCCGCCGCCCACTCGGTCGCGGCATAGACCGCCAGCGCGTCGTTCCCGTCCACCCGCAGCCCGGCAATCCCGTAACCCACCGCACGTGCCGCAAACGTCGTCGCCTCAGCCCCTGCGAACCCGGAAAAGGACGAAATCGCCCACTGGTTGTTCACCACGTTCAGAATCACCGGCGCGCGGTAGACCGAGGCGAACGTCAGCGCGGAATGAAAATCGCCCTCCGCGGTCGAACCCTCCCCGCACCACGCGGACGCGATCTTGTTGTCGCCCTTCGCCGCCGACGCCATCGCGTAGCCCACGGCCTGCGGATATTGCGTCGCGAGGTTGCCGGAGATCGAGAAGAACGCGGCCGCACGCGACGAGTACATGATCGGCATCTGCCGACCCTTCAACCGGTCACCCGCGTTCGAATAGACCTGGCACATCATGTCGACCAGCGGCCAGTCGCGCGCGATCAGTACGCCCTGTTGGCGGTAGGACGGGAACACCATGTCCTCGCGGTCCATCGCATGCGCGGCGGCGATGCAGGTCGCCTCCTCGCCCGTGCACTTCATGTAGAAGCTCGTCTTGCCCTGCCGCTGCGCGCGGTACATCCGCTCGTCATAGGCGCGGGTCAGCGCCATGTGACGCAGCATCGCGGTCAGCTTGTCCGGGGTCAGCCGCGGGTCCCACGCCCCCGTCGCGCGCCCCTCGTCGTCCAGCACGCGGATCAGCCCGTAGGACAGGTCGCGCATCGTCGCGGGCGCGGCCGCGATGTCCGGCCGCGGCATCAGCCCCGCCTCGCCCCGATCGAAATCGGCATAGTCGACCGCGTCGCCGGGGCGGAACTTGGGTTCCGGAACATGGAGTGAAAGCGGCGCGAGATTTCCGCGCCCGCCGGTCTCGTCGGTCATCCTCATCCTTCCGGTTGGCCCCCGGTCCGCCGATAACGACCGTCACGGCCGCCTCAGCATGTTATCCTCCGGTGTTATTTTATTTCAAGCGGAGACGCGAGCGATTCGTGATGCCGGGTGGCGTGCGCCTGCCTCGTTACAGCGCAGGCATAACGAACCGCGCTTCGAGCCCACCCCCGCTCCGGTTGCGCAACGTCAGCGTCCCGCCATGCCGTTGCGCGATCGACCGCGCGATCGTTAGCCCAAGCCCGGTCCCGCCGGTCTGGAGATTCCTTGACGTATCGCCCCGTTCGAACGGCTCGAACACCCGCGCCAGCATGGCCTCGGGCAATCCGGGTCCACGATCCGACACGGTCACGACCGCCTCTTCCTCGACCTGCATCAGCAGGATCTCCACTGCGCCGCCGTGCCGCACGCCGTTATCGACCAGGTTCTGCACGAGCCGGTGGATCGAAAGCCAGTCCGCCTCGACTTGCACCGCCGTGTGAACCGTCAGGCTCACCGCCCGCCCCATCTCGCGCTCCTCGGCCACCAGCTCGGACAGGACTGCGTCGAGCGCTACGAGCTTGCGGTCCTCGCGCTCGGTGCCGTCGCGCACGAATCCGATCGTCGCCGCGATCATTGCGCGCATCTGTTCGATGTCGGACTGCACCTTTTCGCGGATCGCATCGGGCGCGCCTTCGATCCGGAATGCGACACGGGCGAGCGGCGTCCGCAGATCGTGCGCGATCGCCCCGATCATCGCGGTGCGTTCCGCCACATGCCGCCCCATCCTGTCCTGCATCTGGTTGATCGCCTGTGCTGCGACGCGCAGCTCCGCCGGCCCCTCCTGCTCGATCCGTGGGGCGTGCGGGTCCGCCCCCATACGGTCGGCGGCATCCGCGAACCGCCGAATCGGCCGGGTCAGCCGCCGCGCGAAGAACCAGACGAACGGGAGAAGCAGGAACGCCGACAGTCCGAACCACAAAGCGCTACGCTTTTGCCACGTCCCGATCGGTGGCCGAGCGGTCGTCTCCACCACCCGCCACCCGCCCGGAACCGCAACGCCCGCCCGGACAGTATCAAAGAACAGCGGTTCGCGCTTGCGCCTCGGCGAACCGTCCACGGTTTCCCGCCGGATCAGCGGCGACCCGTCGCGCGGCCCACGCTCAAAGAAGAACCGGACGCGCGTAACCGGCACGTTCAATCGCGAAGCCAGCATCTGCGTGAACGCCGGGTCGGTAGCCATATACTCGTTCGCAACAGGGGCGGTACGGGAGAACTGAACCCGGAAACTTCCGTCGCGCTGTTCCGTATCGCGCACGCCGCGCAGCGCATCCGCCACGTCGGCCATCCCGTTATAGTCGGGCCGGGGCAGGCGCAGCGAAAGGAACAGCCCGATCGATACCGCCTGCGCCACCATCAGGCTGGCAAGCACCAGCAGCAGCGTCTGCCAAAAGATCGGCAGGCCGCGCCGGCGACGCATCACGGCTGGACCGGCAACGTGAACATATAACCTTCGTTGCGGACGGTGCGGATCGGATCGTCGGGCGCCAGTTTCTTGCGCAGCCGGCTGATCGTCACGTCGATCGCCCGGTCGTACACATCGCTGTCGATGCCCCGCCCGCGGTCGATCAGCTGGTCGCGCGTCAGCACCTGCTGCGGCCGGTCCAGGAACACGCTCAGCGTCCGGAACTCGGCATCGGTCAGCACCACGGGCGGCACGCCCGCCCGCTCCAGCGCGCGCTGCATGACGTCCAGCGTCCACATGCCGAATCGCCGCTCCGGCCCGCCGCGCCCGCCGCCATCCTGCCGCCGGCGCAGCACCGCGCGGATCCGCGCCAGCAACTCGCGCGGGTTGCACGGCTTGGCGAGATAATCGTCGGCACCCACTTCCAGCCCGATGATCCGGTCGGTATCGTCGCCCACGGCGGACAGCATGATGACCCCGGGCCCGCCCGGCTTGCGCAGCCGGCGGAGGATCGACAGCCCGTCCTCGCCCGGCATCATCAGGTCCAGCACGACCAGGTCGGCCATGTTGACCGCCAGCCGCTGGTCCATTTCCGCGCCGCCCGACGCGCTGTCGACGATCATGCCGTTGGCGCCGAGGAACTCGGCGACGAGGTCGCGGAGATCGGCGTCGTCGTCGACGACCAGGATACGGGGTGGTTGTTCGCTCATCGTCGTGCCTTTGCTGCGCGCGCGGCGCATTCCGCCAACATGGCGGCCTGTGGTGTCGCGGGCAGATCGGCCAGCGCCAGATCCCCGCGCGTCTTCGCGATCGTCATGAAGATCCGGTCGATCGCCGCGGCGGACTCTGCCCGCGTGATCCCGCGGTTCATGTCCAGATCCGCCGCCGCAATCGGGTTCGGAACATTGGTCAGCGCATAACGCCCACCGCCGATCGGCGCGCCATACGGAATCTGTTTCCCGCGTCGCCGCCGGTCGGGCGGACCGCTCTGATACAAGCTCAGCTCCGGTACGCTCCGCTCGTACAGCGCCAACTCGTCCGGGATGATCTCGCCGTTCCCGTCGCGGTCGACCGTCGCGAAGAACCGCGCGGCATCGGCCTGCATCTCGGCCAGCGTCATCCGCCCGTCACGGTTGCGGTCCGCCCCGGCGAACCACGTCGCCACGGGTGCAGGCGCACCTGGCGGCGCCCGAAACGCCTCACCGGCCGGCGAAATGAACGCCTGCTCGCGCACTCGGCACGGGTCCGGCCGTGGTGCGGCCTGCGCCGCTCCGCCCAGGACCGCAAAGGAGATCAGCAATATCCTCATTCGTGCCGCAACGCATCGATCGGGTTCAACGATGCCGCCCGCCGCGCCGGGAAATAACCGAACACCACGCCGATCAGCGCCGAGAAACCGAACGCGATCAGGTTGATCTGCGGATCGAAGATGAACGGCGCCTTCATCAGCGGCGCGATCGAGATCGACGCGACAAACCCCAGGATCAACCCGAGTATCCCGCCGAGGCACGCGAGCGCTACCGCCTCCACCAGAAATTGCAGCAGCACCTCGCGCGCCACCGCGCCGATCGCCAGCCGTATGCCGATTTCCCGCGTCCGTTCGGTCACCGAAACCAGCATGATGTTCATGATCCCGATCCCGCCGACCAACAGACTGATTCCCGCCACCGCCGTCACGATCCGGGTCAGGATCGTCGTCGTGCCGGTTAGCGTATCGGAGATCTGCTTGGTGTCGAAGATGTTGAAATCATCCTCCTTCCCCCCGTTGATCCGTCGCCGCTCGCGCAGCAGCGATTGCAGCGAGGACTGGATCGCCGCCGTGTCGTACGCCGGGTCGGTGCCAACCAGCATCAGCCGGATCTCGCGGTTCCCGGTAAAACGCCGCTGCACCGCCTTCAACGGCATGATCACCACATCGTCCTGATCGCCGCCGAACCCGGACTGCCCGCGTTTGGACAGCACGCCGATCACCTGGCAGCTGAGATCTCGGATCCGGAACCGCTCGCCGACCGCTTCCTCGCCGCGGAACAGGTTGTCGTACACCGTGCTACCGATGATGCAGACCGCCTTGCCCGCCTGCTCCTCCGCCCGCGTGAACACCCGCCCGCTGGTCAGCGGCCATGGCTGCACGTCGAAATAGTCCGCCGTCGTGCCGTTGATCGTCGTCGACCAGTTCGCCGCGTTGCGGATCGCGGTACCGCTCGACTGCGCCTGCGCCGCCACCGCGCGCACGCCGGCCACCTGGCCGCGGATCGCGGCGACATCGTCCAGGTCGAAGTTTGGCGGCGTCGCCCCGCCGCCGCCGCGCCCGAACCCCTGGCCCGGCCGCACCTGCAGGATGTTGGTGCCCAGGCTCGAAATCTGCTCCTTCACCGCCGCGGTGGCGCCGTTGCCCAGTGTCACCATCGTGACCACCGCCGACACGCCGATCACGATGCCCAGGATGGTCAGGAACGACCGCAGGATATGCCGCCGGATCTCGCGCAGTGCGAGGACGAGGGTGGTGAGGAACATCTGCATATCCGGTTCCCGGCCCTCAGTTCAGCGCGGGCACGACGCCCGGCCGGTGGTTTGCTTCGACCCGGTCGACCAGCCCGTCCTTGAAATGCACCACGGTGTGCGCGAACGCCGCCATGTCCGGCTCGTGCGTCACCATCAGGACAGTGATCCCGCTCTGCCGGTTCAGGTCGGTCAACAGTTCCATGATCTCCACCGACCGTTCCGAATCGAGGTTGCCGGTCGGTTCGTCCGCCAGCAGCACGTCTGGCTGCGTCACGATCGCGCGCGCAATCGCCACGCGCTGCTGCTGCCCGCCGGACAGTTCCGCCGGTGTATGATCCCACCAGTCTGCCAGTCCGACCTTGTCGAGCGCGGCCATCCCCATCCGGTGCCGCGTCGCGCGGTCCTCGCCGCGGTACAGCAGCGGTAGCTCGACATTCTCAAGCGCCGTCGTCCGCGCGAGCAGGTTGAACCCCTGGAACACGAAGCCGAGATAGCGCCGCCGCAACAAAGCGCGCTGGTCGCGGTCCAGCGTCTCGATCGCGAACCCGCGGAATAGGAACTGCCCCGCGGTCGGCACGTCCAGGCACCCCAAGATGTTCATCGTCGTCGACTTACCCGATCCGGACGGCCCCATCACCGCGATGAAATCGCCCTTCCGCACGTCCATGTCGACGCCCTTCAGCGCCTGGAACGCGGTCGGCCCCTGCCCGAACGTCTTGGTGACGCCGCGCAGCGAGATCAGGATGTCAGCTTTACTGGCCACCCGACCGGCGCCCCCCGCCGCCGGCACCGGCACCCGCTGCCGCACTGCTCCCGTCGCTGCCGGCCAGCGTACCGGTGATCACCTTCAACCCCGGCTTCACGCCTTCGCCGGACACCATCGTCATCGTGCCGTCCGTATCGCCCACCGTAACCTGCAAGCGTTGCGGCTTGCCGTCCGCGCCCAGCACATAGATCGCCTGTTTACTGCCGCGGCCGATCGTCGCCTGACGCGTTGCACCACCGCCACGGCCCCCGCGCGGCGTCAGCATCGATGCGACACCACCGCCGCCCGCCGCCGCCCCGCTAGGCGGCGTGAAGCGTAACGCTGCGTTCGGCACCATCAGAACATTCTGCCGCTCGGTCGTCACAATATCGGCGGTCGCGGTCATGCCCGGCCGCAGGAGCAAGTTCGGGTTTTCGACCGTCAACCGCGCCGTATAGGCGACGACCGTCCCGGTCGTGCTCGTCGTCGTCGTGCTGCTCGTCGTCGTGCCGGAGTTGGCACCCACGTCGACCCGCTCGATTCGCGCGGGGAACGTCCGGCCCGGAAACGCATCGACGCTGAACGTCGCGCGCTGCCCGGCCAGAACCTGGCCGACATCGGCCTCGTCCACCTTCACCTCCAACCGCATCCGCGACAGGTCCTCGGCAATCACGAACAGAACGGGCGCGTTAAGCGATGCCGCCACGGTCTGCCCCGGCTCGATCTGGCGCGACAGCACGACACCGTTGACCGGCGATTTCACCGAAGCCCGCTCGAACTGCGTCCGGTCGGACGACAATTGCGCGCGCGCCTGCGCTACCGCCGCCTGCGCCGATCGCACACCGGCCAGCCCGCGCGCTGCCTCGGCCCGACCGGTATCGAGTTCGGTCGCCGACGGCACCTTGCCATTCGACAAACGGTATACTTCCTGCAAGCGCTTCAGGTTCGCGTTCGCCTGACGCGCTGTCGCCTGCGCGGTGCCGACATTGGCTTCGGCCGCCGCGATCGCCGCCGCACTGCGGTTGATCGTGTCCTGCAACGTGGCGGTGTCGATCGTCGCGAGCACTTGACCCGTCGTCACGCGGTCGTTGTTGTCGACGTTGACCCGCGTGACGAGCCCCGAAGTCTGTGACCCGACATCGACTTGGTTGGTCGGTTGCAGATTGCCCGTCGCGGAAACCGTGACGGTCAGGTTGCCGCGTTCCAGCGGCGTCGTCGCATAGCGCACGACGTCGCCGTCGCCACCGAACAAGCGGATCGCGAGCAGCCCGAGCAGCACAAACCCGATCGCCACCGCGGTCCATTTAAGGATCTTCGACCGGCGCGACGGCGGTTTCGCGCCCAGGAACGCATCGAGATCGCCGGGGGTCTGGGTCTGGTCCATCACGGCCTCGTCACTGCGTCGAAAACCGGGCTCGGCCCGGTCCGGGTGGCGGTCGCGGGCAGCGGGGCGGATTGCCACCCCCCGCCCAGCGCCTTGTAAAGCTGTACCGTCGCGGTCGCACGGTCGCCGCGCGCGGTCGCGCGGCTATCCTGGCTCGACAACAGGCTGCGCTCGCTGTCGAGCAACGTCTGGAAATCGATCAGCCCCGCGCGGTACTGACTGCGCGCATAAAGCACCGCGTTACGCGACGCTTCCTCCGCCACCACGATCTCGCGCTCGCGCCGCTCGCTGGTGGTGAGCGCGGTCAGCGCATTCTCGACATCCTCCAGTGCGGTCAGCACGACCTGCCGGTAATTGGCCAGCGCCGCATCGGTCGACGCGCGCTGCCCCTCGATCGCCGCGCGGATCCGCCCCCCCTGAAAGATCGGCGCACTGACCGACGCCAGCAGATTGCCGATCGCCCCACTCACCAGGTCGCTGATCGTGGTCGACGAACCGGAGAAGCTGCCGGTCAGCCGCAGCGCGGGATAAAGCTCCGCCTCCTGCACGCCGATCCGCGCGGTCTCGGCGGCCAGTGATCGCTCCGCTGCCGCCACGTCGGGCCGCCGCGCGATGACCGCCGCCGGAATATCGGTAGCGGCCGGCGCCAGTGGGATAACCCGGTCCGGTGCAATCTCCGCATCGACTGATCCGGGCGCGGTGCCGAGCAGGACAGCGATCCGGTTCACCGCGTTGGCGTAATTGTTTTCCAGCGTCGGGATCGTCGCCGCGGTCTGCGCGCGCAACTGCCGCGCCTGTTCCAGGTCGAGCGAACTCACCAGCCCGGCCTGTACACGCCAGCCGACGATCTGCACCGTCTCGTTCTGCGACGCCAGATTGTTGCGCGCGATCCGCAGCCGATTCTGCGCCAGTCGCGCGGTGATGTAGTTGAGCCCGACCTCGGACGCGACGGTCTGTTGCGAAGACCGCAAGTCCGCCAGCGACGATCCATAATCCGCGCGCGCCGCCTCGACCGAGCGACGGAGCCCGCCGAACAGGTCGACCTCATACGCTGCATCGAAGCCTGCACGGTACACGGTCGTGTCACCACCAGTCGATAATTGCGTGCCCGTCGTCGGATCGACCACCGACTGCCCCTGGTTGCCGATGCTCCGCCCGACCGATCCGGACAGGCTGCCCGTCGGCAACTGGTCCGCCCGCGCAACCCGGATCGACGCCCGCGCCTGCCGCAACCGCGCACCCGCGGCATCGATGTCCAGGTTCTGCGCCAGCGATCGTTCGATCAACGATGTCATTACCGGATCGCCGAACCCGGTCCACCAGCGCGCGAGATCGACGGGGGCGACCGGCGTCGCGGTCGGTCCGCTGGTCGGCAGGGCGGTGGAGGACTTGAACGCACTCGGGACCTGCAACGCCGCGGGCGACACCGCCCGGTAATTCGGCCCAACAGCACAACCACCAAGTCCAGCCAGCAGCAGGAAAGAATATCGTCGCATCATCCTGCCCTCCTCTAGCGCCCGTTCATGACCCGTTATGTCAGCCCTGCAATATTCACCTGCAACAAAAGCCGAGGCACGGACTCCCGGGTCGCACGCCCCGACACTCCATCTGGTTAGAACCTGTCGACAACTCCACGAACCATTTCCGAAACGTTCGAACCAGAGCAATTAGTGCTTAGCTTCGTTAAATATCATCCATGCTCCGATCTGGGATCGTCCGGCGGCAAAACCGAACTCCCGCCAGCCTCAGTAATTCTTCGAGTAGCGCAGGCTCACATTCGACCCGCCGAACGACCCCGTCGAACTCAGGATGCTCAGCGTCTTGGACAGCGCGATCTGCAACTGCGTCGCGGTGAAGCCACGCGCGTCGGTGATCACCTCCACATAGATATCGTTCGAGATATACTGTCCCGCCGCCAGCGCCGTCCCGCGACCCGTCGTCTGGTCCGCACCCAGGATGCGCAACCGGTCGATCCCGGTCGCCGAGCGCAGCTTGCCGAGCGGGTTGAGCCCGCCCCCGCCCGACCCGCGCAGCGAATTGAGCGCTGCGGCCAGCTGGATCGCCTGCGTCGGCGACAGGGAGGTCACCGACGTGCCGAACAGCAGGCGCGACAGCACCTCGTCCTGCGGCAGCGACGGGGTCGAGGTGAACGTCACCTGCGGGTTCTGCGCGCGCCCACCGATGTTGATGATCGCCGTCACCCCGTCGACCGTCGTGGTGGCACTGATGTCCAGCTCCGGATCGGTCACCGCGCCGCCGTTGAACGTCACGTTGCCGCGCGAAATCTCGAACCTCCGGCCCGAGAAGGAGTAGGTGCCGCGCACAACCTCCAGCTTGCCGACGACGCGCGGATCGGCCGCCGTCCCACGGACACGAAGATCGGTCCGCCATTCCGCCTCGAGCCCCATGCCGGACACGAAGATCCGGTTGTCCGCCCGCACCCGAATGTCGAGTTTCCAGTTCGACGGTACCGCACTCGCCGCTACCGCCGCCACCGGTGGCGCATTGCGACGCCGCACGCCTTCCAGCACCGCGACCTCGGAGGCGCCCTGGTACACGATCTGGTACCGCACCTCCGGCAGGGTCAGGTCGCCTTCGATCAGCGCCCCCGTCTGCGGCCCGTTGCGCACGCGCAGTGTCCCCGACACGGTCGCGCCCAGCGCATCGCTGCGCGCCAGCTGCGCCCGCGCCAGCGTCGCCCGCACATCGATTGGGAACCCGCCGGCCGCATCCAGCCCGACCGAACCGCTCGCCGTAAGGCTCCCCGTCCCGGCCTTGGCGGTCAGGCTGTTCAGCACGAACCGCGACTGGGTGAAACGCCCGTCGACCGCGATCCCCGACAGCACGGTGCCATAGGTCTCGTTCTCGTAACGCAACGCATTGGCACGCACGACACCGGTCAGCGTCGGCTGATCGACCCGCCCGCCAAAGTCCGCCGCAACAGCGACCGGCCCGGACAGCGTCTGCCCCGCGATCCCGGTCAGCGTCCACAACACCTCGGCCGGCCCGCTATAGCGCACGCCACCCGACAGCGGCGCGGACAGCAGCCGTTCGGACCACGCCTCAGGCCCGGTCGACAGCGGGGCAAGCCGCGCCTGCAACCGCCCAACGACGGCCCCGCCGCGCCGCACGATCGCATTGGCCGATCCGCCCGCATCGGACAGCCGGACCAGCGTCGCGATATCGACCGGGTCGCTGATCGTCAGCGCACCCGTCCGCGTGAAGTTCGCGATATCGACACGCGCGTTCAGCGTCGGCACCCCGGCATCGCCGATATAGTCGACAACCCCGGTCGCCTTGCCGCCCAGCCCCATCCCCGGCGCGAACGCGCGCAGGATCGACAGGTCCAGATTGCTCAGCCGCGCGCGCCCGCGGATCAGGTCGCCATAGCTGCCCTCGACCACCACCTGCCCCTGCGGCAGCACGACGGTCGCGGGCGCCAGCACCCATCCGGCCGCGGTCTTGCGGATCGTGGCGGGGGCCGCCAGCCGGAACGGGATCGCATTGGCCGACCCACGCACGTTCGCCCGCATCATCTCCGACGACAGGGCGGCCTGCACAGCGATATCGAACGGCACGCCGCTCGTCCCCTTGGCGACCATGGCCAGCGTGCCTCTTCCGCCGCGATAGGCGATCCGTCCCTGCGCACGATCGACTGACAGGCTGCCCTGCTTCACCCCGGTCAGTGCGAACTGCCCGTTGATCGCCGGTGCGTCGGGATAGACGACCACCGACCCACGGATCACGCCGCCCGCAATCGTGATCGGCACGTCACCCGGAATCCGGGCGTTGCGCGCCGTCACGTCCACGTCGGCACGCTGATACTTGCCCGCCGCGGCGAGCCGGACGCTGCCGTTCAGCCCCGACCCGGACAGCGTCAACAGCCCGGCATAGGGGCCCGCCGCAGTCGGCCTCACCGTGCCGCGGACGTCGATCCCGGCGAAGCGCGCGTTGCGGATGTCGTACGACGTGCCGCCACGGCCCATCCGGATCAGCACATCCGCGGAGAACGGCCCGTAGGCGGAGTTCCCCTTCGCGTTCACCTGATACCCGCCGGCCACGCCGACCACGTCGACCTGCACACCGGTCAGCGGAATGCCGACATTCGGCCGCGATGCCAGGACGCGGATCCGCGGTGCGGTCGCGGTGCCGGCGACGATCACCGACACCGGGCCATAGTCGGCAGAAACCCCGGACGCGCGGAACGCGATCGTCCCGTCGGTGCGGTACGATCCCTCGCCACTCGTAATACGGAACTTGCGCGCGCTCATCCGCACGTTGCGGAATGTCGCGGTGCCGTTCTCGCTATAGCCGACATCGGCGGTGATCGTCGCCGGCCCGCCCAGCGCATCGCGCACCGACGCATTGTCGATCCGCTGCGTCGTGACACGCACCTTGCCGCGGATGCCGTAGGTCCCGTTCGATCCGGCCACCAGATTGGCGTCGGTGACCAGGTTGATCCGCCCCAGCCCGTCGATCTGGTAATCGTTGACGCGCCCCTTCAGCGCGCCGGTGTAGCGCCCCGCCACGATGTCCGCGACCAGGATCGCGGTTGCATCGATCCGGTCCGACCGCAGCTTCAGATTGTCGGACAGCAGCTTGCCCTTGGCATAGGCCAGGTCGCCATCGACGCGCAGGTTGGTCAGCAACCCGCCCGCCGCGGCGTTCAGCCCCGTCACGCGCCGCGCCGTGGCGTGCAGCGGGATCAGGATGCGATCGGTGTTGATCGTGGCGCGGCCATAGGCGCGCAGTCCTTCGATGCCGGTGTCGTTGAACCCGACCGCGGCGGCGGTCACACGGTACTGCACCGTCGGCGTCGCGAACGGCCCGTCGATCGCCGCGGACAACCGGATGTCACGCCCGCGCACGTTCGGCGCGATCGCCCCGGGACGCAGCAGCTGCCCCTCGATCCGCAGATTGCCGAGCCGGCTCTGCCCCAGGTCGACACGACCCTGCCCCTCCACCGCCAGCGCGGCGGACCGCACAGCGAAACGCGTATCGACGATCCGCTTCTCGACCGTCGCCATCAGATCCACGTCGGTCGCCGGCTCCACCAGCCGTGCGGCCGGACCGGTCAGCATCAGCCCCGGCTGCGTCCGGCCCTTGGCCCGGAACGCACCGTTGCGCCCGACGATCGCCAGGTCCGCCACCGACTGCCCACCAATCGATGCCTGCCCACGCCCGCGCCAGTTCGCCCAGTCGCCGCGCCCGCCGACGTCCAGCGTCACGGCCTTGCCCAACCCGGCATAGCTGTCGACCAGCCCGCCCGCCGGCGCGCGCAACCGCGCACTGATCAGCAACCGGTTGTCTTCCGGCACCGCGTCGAGCACGAACGCCAGCCGGTCGCCGCCGACCGTCCCGGCCTCGGGCAGCGCGCCCGCATCCAGGTTCAGCCGCGCGCGCCCGTCGGCGATATCGGCCGACCCGGCCAGCCGCACGACGCTCCGCTTGCCCGTCACCGGCGCTTCCAGCACCAGCCGGCCGACGTTCAGCCGCCCGATCGCGAGATCGATATCCGGCAGGATCGGCGCGTTCGGATCGCTCGGAACCTCCTTCAGTTCGGGCAGCCGCGACAACGTGACCAGCGGCGCACCGAGGCTCCGCACGTCGATCTTGCCGTTCACATAGGCGAATGGCCGCCAGTCCAGCGCCACCTCGGGCGCTCGCGCGAACACGCCGCGCGGATCGCTGATCGTCAGGTCGCGGATCGTCAGCTTGCCGTACAGCGACCCGTCGAGCCGCCCCACGCCGATCTTGATCCCAGACGCGGTCTCATACCCGTCGAGCTGCCCGCGGACGAAGTTGCGCCCCGGCGAACTGTTCAGCCCGAGCACGACCAGCAGCAGCAGCGCCACCAGCACGGCGACCGCGATCCCGACCCATTTGACGATCCGCAGTGCCATCAGAATGCCTGCCCGATCGAGATATAGAGTGCGATCTTGCTCTCACCGCGCTTGCGCCCGATCGGCGTCGCGACGTCGAGCCGCAGCGGACCGAAGTTCGTATAATAACGCCCGCCGATCCCCGCGCCGTAGCGAAGGCCGGAAATGGACGGGCTCGACGCCTCGCCGACCCGGCCGGCATCGACGAACGGCACGACGCCGAAATTGCCGAACCGGTACCGTCCCTCGATCGCGAACTCGGTCAGCGACCGCCCGCCGATCGGATCGTTGTTCGGATCCTTCGGCCCGAGCTGCTGATAACCGAAGCCGCGCACCGATCCGCCGCCGCCGGCGTACAGCCGCCGCGACGGCGCCAGATCGTCGCGCGACACGCCGATGATCGACCCGACCCGCGCCCGTGCCGCCAGCACGATACTGCCCGCGACCGGCAAATAGGTGCTGCCCTCCACCAGGAACCGGCCGTACGTATCAACCGCGCCCTGCAACGACGCCTCCGGGCTGACCCGCGCGGTCAGCCGGAAGCCCTTGGTGGGATCAAGCAGGCTGTCCGACCGGTCATAGCTGATCTGCATCGGCAGCGCGCCGATCAGGTAGGTCGCGCGCGTGCGTTCCGCGTCGCCCGGATCGAACCGGCTTTCGTTCGTGCCGATCACCTCGGCCCCGACCGAATAGGTCCAGCGCTTCTGCCACAGCGGCGTCGACTGGCGCGACATGCCGACCGACAGGTTGACCGTCCGCGCGCTGTACGCATCGAAATCCTGCCGCGCGGCACCGATCGATGCCTGGAACGTGCGGTCGCGCTGCCCGGCGTTCGAGCGGCGGAACGTCGCGCTGGCACCCTGCTGCTGCGTGCCCGCGACGATGTCGGTGATCAGCGCGCCTTCGTCGGGGAACAGGTTGCGGTGCGTCCAGCTGCCCGTCACCTTGATGCCCTCGCCCGTGCCGTAGCCGCCGCTGCCCGACAGCGACCGTGCCGGCCCGCGGCTTTGATCGACGCGCAAATCGACGATCTCGGTCCCGTCCGGCGCGGTCCGCCCGGTCTTCACCGGCTGCACCGCCACGGTCGAGAACAGGCTCGTCGCGATCAGCGCCTGGCGCAGGTCGTCGACCTCCCGGCTGTCGTAGATCTGGCCCGGCTTGAACCGCGCGAGCAGCGCGATGTGATCGGTGCCGAACACATCGTCGCCCGCCGCCTGGAACCCGCCGAAGCTGGACCGCGGCCCCGACACGATCGGCAGCGTGTAGTCGCCCACCGGCGCCCGATCGTCGAGCACGATGTCGCGCGCGCCGACCTCCACGAAGGGATAGCCCTGCTCGGGCAAGCGAAGCGCAACCTTCGCCTCGCCGGTCAGGATGTCCGTCGCGACGATCGGCTGCCCGGTCCGCAACGCCAGCGCCGACAGCGCCAGCGCGGTGGGCGACGGTTCCGCGCCGGTCACGGCGATCGTGCCCAGCTTGTAGCGTTCGCCCGGCGTCGCGACGATCGCGACCTTCGCCGTCCCCTGCGCGGCGGGCGCAGGATCGACGGTCGCGGTGGCGACGCCGTCATAATAGCCTTCGGACTTCAGGATCCGCTCGACCAACGCGACGTCCTCGTCCGCACGCGCGGTGATCTGCGCCGCGTTGGCCGCCTTGCGACCGTCCTTCAGCAACGCCGACAGCGGCTTGAACCGGTCGTACAACCCGTCCTGCTCCAGCCCGGTCACCGTCACCGCATAACGGATCGGCGGTAGCTCCGCGTCGGCAGCGGCCCCGGGTGCAGCCGGTGGCGGCACGACCGAGGCCTGCGCCAGAGGTACGAGCGGCGCGGTAAGCTCGGCATCCGGAACGATCGTGGTCGCGGCCACCGTCGGCACAACGGGTGCGACCGGAACAGGCGTCGGCGTGGCGGTGACACCCGGTGCCTGCACGCTGTCGAGCGGCGGCAAGGCGGCATCGAACTGGCTGTCGTCGAGCAACGCGGGCGTTGCCTGCGGGGTGGCCTCGTCCTTAACCGGCGCGACACCCTGGGCCACGACCGGCGAGGTCAGTGCAAAAATACTCGCACCGATCATCACCCGGACCGAAACCGCCAAACCGCATCGCCGCAAGAAACTCACCCCCAAGAACGCCGGTCGCGGCAATGCGTGTCCGGTAACCATGCCGGGGGCCGCCGCCCGCCGCAACCTGAAACCGGTTCGGCTGGGCGCTTTGGGACACAGAAGCGGCGGCGGTGCAACAGGCCTACGACGGAATGCCGACGAAAGGCGCACCGCCCCCGCGCCATATGAAAACGCCGCGGAACCCCTCGGTCCCGCGGCGCCCGCCGTCTCGAACTAACGCGAAAACGTCAGTCCAGCAGCTTGTCGATCGTGATCGGCAGCGACCGAACCCGCTTGCCCGTCGCGTGGAAGATCGCGTTGCCGATCGCCGCCGCGGTCCCGACGATACCGATCTCGCCCAGCCCCTTGATGCCCAGCGGAGACACCTCAGAGTCCGGCTCGTCCACGAAGATCACGTCGATATCCAGCACGTCGGCATGTGCGGGAATGTGATATTCGGCGAAGTTGTGGTTCATGAACCGCCCGATCCGGTGATCGGCCAGCGTTTCCTCATGCAACGCCATGCCGATGCCCATCACCACGCCGCCCAGAATCTGGCTGCGTGCGGTCTTGGGGTTCACGATCCGCCCGGCCGCCACCGCACAGACGATGCGCGTCACGCGCACCACGCCGAGTTCCTCGTCGACCTTAACCTCGGCATAGATCGCGCTGTGCGTGTTCTTCGCCTTCTTCTTCACGCCCAGCATCTCGCCGATCGATTCCAGCGGACCCGGTGCCGCCGCCTCGGTCGCCTCGATCTCCGACACGCCGGCCGCGGTCATCGCCTCGCCGTACCCGACTGCCTTCGACGGATCGGCCGCCAGGATCATGCGCCCGTCCTCGAACCGCAGATCATCGACCGACGCACCGCCCAGCGGATTGCCGTCCACCTTCGCGGCCGCCTTGGCCAGCTTCACCCGCACCGCGTCGCACGCGATCTGCACCGCCGCACCGGTCGAGGCCGCGGTCCAGCTGCCGCCCTCGATCGGCGAGGGCGGCAGGTCGCTGTCGCCCAGCACCGCGCTCACCTGATCCGCCGGAAGGCCCAGCGCCCCGGCCGCGACCTGCGTCATGACCGTATAGGTGCCCGTCCCGATGTCCGACCCCGCGGTCGCGACCTCCAGATGACCGTTCGCGGACAGCTTGGCGCGCACCGTCGTCTTCTGGAACATCGCGTCCCAGATGCCCGTCGCCATGCCCCAGCCGACCAGCTCGCTGCCGTCGCGCATCGAGCGCGGTGCCGCCTCGCGCTGCGACCAGCCGAACGCTTCCGCGCCCTCCTGATATGCCTCGCGCAACGCCTTCGACGTGTACGGAATATCCATCATCTCGTCGCGGTCGCTATAGTTGGTCAGCCGCAGCGCTAGCGGGTCGACGCCCGTCTCATACGCCATCTCGTCCAGCGCCATTTCGAACAGCGTCATGCCGGTCGCGGCCCCCGGCGCACGCATATCGCCCGGCGTATAGGTGTCGACCGCGGTCAGCGCCCAATCCATCGTCGCATTGTCGCAACGATAGGCCTGCCCGCCCCAGTTCGCGATCGGCTCCATGTAGTTCTCGAACCGCGACGTCGGCGTCACCGCCTTCGAGTAGATCGACTGCAACGCCCCGTCGTCGTTCGCGCCCAGACGAATGATGTGGCGGCACTCGGACCGATGCGTGAACGAGAACATCTGCTGCCGCGTCAGCACGACGCGCACCGACCGCTCGAGCATCTTCGCCGCCAGCGTCGCCAGATACACCTGATATTGTGGCCGCAGCCCGGACCCGAACCCACCGCCGACATAGGGGTTCAGCACGCGCACATTCTTCTTCGCGAAACCGAACACGCCGACCAGATAGGCCTGCACATTCTGCGAACCCTGCGTCTTGTCGTACACGGTAATGCGCCCGTCGCCGTGCCACTGCACGGTCGTGGCATGCATCTCCATCGGGTTGTGGTGCTCGGTCGGCAGATAGTAGGAGACGTCGACCTTGTGCTCTGCCTTCGCATACGCGCCGGCCTCGTCGCCGCGGTTCTTCGGCTCGACGAACGTATCGCGCGTCTTCTTCGGCTTGAACTCGGGCGAGCGTTCGAAATCGGTCTCGTGCTCGTCGATCTCATATTCGACCTGCACCAGGCTCGCGCCGTGGCGTGCGTCCTCGAACGTCCGTCCGACGACCAGCGCGATCGGCTGCCCGCTGTAGATGATCTCCGCATCGTAGAATGCGCGGAACGGCGAGCCCGGGGGCGCCACCTGATCCTGATACGCCTTGTCGAACCATGCGATATGCGGGCGGTTCAGGTGACTCACCACCTCCACCACACCCGGCGCCGCCATCGCGGCCTCCGTGTGCAGCTTCGTGACCCGCCCCTTGGCGATCGCGCCCGACACGACCACGCCGTACAGCAGGTCTGCCACCGGATGCTCGGCCGCATAGCGCGCGCCGCCGGTGACCTTCAGCTTGCCGTCGACGCGGCTGAGCGAGGAACCGATACCGACCGGCGCGTCATTGAGTTTCGTAGCCATTTTCTCTCTCCCGCTCAGGCGACGCGCTTGTCGATCTGCGACTGCGGTGTTCCGTCCGCAGCCTGTCGACACGCCCGCACGATCGCCCGTCGTGCCAGCCCGATCTTGAAATCATTCGCCCCCTGCCCCTGCGCGCCTTCCAGCAACGCATGGGCGGCGGCCAGGAACGCCGACTGCGACGGCACTTCGCCGACCAGCAGACCCTCCGCTGTCTTCGACCGCCACGGCTTGTGCGCCACACCGCCCAGTGCGATCCGCGCCTCGGCGATCCGGCCGTTCTCGATCCGCATCACCACCGCAACCGACACCAGCGCAAAGGCATAGGACAGCCGGTCGCGCAGCTTGAGGTAGGTGTAGTTGCCCGAGAAATCCTCGTCCGGCAGGTCGATCGATGTGATCAGCTCGCCGGGCTTCAGCGTGTTGTCGCGCGACGGATCCTCACCCGGCAACCGGTGATAGTCCGCGAACGGGATCGTCCGATCGCCGAGCGGCCCGGTGACGTTCACCGTCGCATTCAACACCGCCAGCCCGACGCACATGTCGGAGGGATGCGTCGCGATGCAGGACGGGCTCGCCCCCAGGATCGCATTCACCCGGTTCACGCCACCGATCGCCGAGCAACCCGTGCCTGGCTCGCGCTTGTTGCACGCCGTCGTGTTGTCGTAGAAATACAGGCAGCGCGTCCGCTGGTTCAGATTGCCACCCGCGGTCGCGACATTACGCAGCTGCGGGCTCGCGCCCGCCAGAATCGAACTCGCCAGCACCGGATACTTAGCCTCGACGCGCGCGTCCCATGCCGTCTCGCTGTTCGTCGCCAGCGCGCCGATCCGCAGGCCGCCGTCATGATCCTCGATCGCGTGCAGTGGTAGCCGGTTGATGTCGACGACCCGCACCGGCCGTTCGACATTCTCCTTCATCAGGTCGACCAGGTTGCTGCCCCCGGCCAGGAACCGCACACCGCGCGCATTGCCGTCGCGCACCGCTTCCGCCACGTCGGACGGGCGGTCGTAGCCGAACCGGTTCATCGTGCGTCCTCCCGGCCCTGCACCGACTCGATCGCGTCGGCGATGTTGGTGTAGGCGCCGCAACGGCACAGATTGCCGCTCATATTCTCGCGGATCGCATCACGCCCGTCCGCCTTTCCCTCACGCAACATGCCGATCGCCGAACAGATCTGCCCCGGCGTGCAATAGCCGCACTGGAACGCATCGTGATCGATGAACGCCTGCTGCATCGGGTGAAGCGTATCGCCCGACGACAGCCCCTCGATCGTCTGGATCTCCGACCCGTCGCGCACCACCGCCAATGTCAGGCAGCTGTTCACCCGCTTCCCGTCGACCAGCACGGTACATGCCCCGCACTGCCCGTGATCACAGCCCTTCTTGGTGCCGGTCAGGTCCAAACGCTCGCGCAGCAGGTCGAGCAACGTCACCCAGGGTGCGATCGAGAAATGCTCCGCCTTGCCGTTCACGGTCAGGTCGATGTCGATCAACCGTTCGGCTGTCTGGGCGGTCGGTTCGGCGAGTTTGGTGGGCAATGCGGCCTCCGGCGTCGGGATATGGGCTTCAGACCGACAGCGGCCGGAACGGGTTTTCGTTCCGTTCCGCACGGGCTTAGCCGATAATACGGACGCGCCGGTCGCCCGACGGGCCGTCCAAACCCCGACCATCGACAGTGCGACCCCACAACGGGTAGATGGCGCGCGTGACCGAACTGCCCCCGCCCCGCCCCGCGCCGCCACCCCGCGGCCGGCTCAAGGTCTTCCTCGGTGCCGCCGCCGGTGTCGGCAAGACCTACGAAATGCTGTCCGAAGGCATCACGCGGCGTCGCGACGGCGTCGATGTCGTGATCGGCATCGTCGAAACGCACGGCCGCCCCGAACCCGACCGGCTTGCGCGCATGCTGCCCGACGTTCCCCTCCGCCCCGGCCCCGACCCGGCTCAAGCGATGGACGTCGATGCGCTGATCGCCCGCCGCCCCGCGCTGGTGTTGGTCGATGCGATCGCGTCGGCCAACCCGGCCGATGCGCGCCATGCCCGGCGCTACCAGGACGTCGAGGAACTGCTCGCCGCCGGGATCAACGTGCTCGCCACGCTCAACATCGAACATCTCGAAAGCCTGAACGACGTCGTCGCCTCGGTCACCCACATGCGCGTGACCGACACGATCCCGGACTCGGTGCTGGAATCGGCCGAGATCGAGGTCGTCGACATCCCGCCCGACGACCTGATCGAACGGCTCCGCGCCGGCAAGGTCCAGGTGCCGCACGAGGCGACCCGCGCCCCCGTCCACGCCTTCTCCAAATCGACGCTGTCGGCACTCCGCGAACTGGCGCTCCGCCGCGCGGCGCAGACCGTCGATACGCAGATGCTGGAACATGTCCGCGCACAGGCGCTCGACGGCAACTGGGCGGCCGGCGAACGGATCGTCGTGGCGATCAGCGAACAGCCCGGCTGCGACGGCCTCGTCCGCGCGACCAAGCGCCTCGCCGACGCGCTCCACGCCGGCTGGACCGCGGTGCATATCGAAACGCCGCGCACCCGCACCTTCGGCGATGTCGAACGCGCGCGGATCGCCGCGGTGCTCAACCTCGCCACCCGGCTCGGCGGCGCGGTCGCCTCCGTGCCGGCCGAGGCGGTGCTGCCCGGCCTCCAGGCATTCGCCGCCGACACGCACGCGACGCAGCTCGTCGTCGGCAAGTCCGCCCGCTCGCGCTGGTTCGAACTGCGCCACGGGTCGGTCGTCGACCGGCTCGTCCGCAACACGCCCGGCGTCGCGGTCCACGTCCTGCCGATGGAGGCGGAAACCGATACCAAGGCCCCCGCCGGTCGATCGCGCGCTATGCCCGATCGCGGCCGCCACGGGCTGCTCTGGGCGACGATCATGGTCGTCGCGGTCACGGCGCTCGCCAAGGGGCTCTACGCCTTCCTCGGCATCGGCAACACGGCACTCCTGTATCTGCTGCCCGTCATGGTCGCGGCCAGCACGCACGGCCGCCGCGCCGGGATCTACGCCGGCATCCTGTCGTCGATCGCCTACAACTTCTTCTTCCTGCCACCGACCCTGACGCTGACGATCAGCAACCCGGAAAACGTCGTCACCATCATCGTCCTGCTGTCGGTCGCGTTCGCCACCAGCCAACTTGCCGCCCGCGTCCGGGCCCAAGCCGATCTCGCCGCCACCAGCGCGCACCAGAATGCGGCACTGGCCGGCTTCCTCCACCGCCTGAACGCCAGCGACAGCGACGCGGCGGTGATGCAGGCGATCTGCACCGAACTCGGCCGGCTGTTCGACGTCCGCGTCGCGCTGCTGATGCCCTCGGCGGAGGGTCTGACGCTGCGCGCCGCCGTCCCGCCCGCCGAACCGCTCGACTATATCGCCGCCACCGCCGCGCAATGGGCGGTCGACAACGGCACGCCCGCCGGCCGCGGATCGGACACGCTGACCGCCTCGGACTGGCTGTTCTACCCGCTGAAGGGCGCCCGCGGCGTGCTCGGCGCGGTCGGCGTCGCGCGCGACGACGGCCGCACCCCGATCCGCTCGGATCGTATCGGCCTGCTCACCGGCCTGCTGAGCCAGGCGGCGCTGGTGCTCGAACGCATGCTGCTCGAATCCGAGACCCGCGACGTCGTCCAGCTCAAGGAACGCGACCGCCTCCGCGCCGCTTTGCTCTCTTCGGTCAGCCACGACCTGCGCACGCCGCTCACCGCGATCCTCGCCGCCGCATCCGAACTGCGCGCTGATCCCGCGACTCCGGCCGCACTCGACACGATCGACGACGAGGCACGCCGCCTCAACCGGTTCGTCGCCAACCTGCTCGACATGGCGCGGGTAGAGGCCGGCGCGCTCGCCGCCGCGGCCGAACCGACCGACCTGACAGACGCGATCGGCTCCGCGGTCCACGACACACGCCGTACGCTCGTCGGCCGCGCGGTCGAACTCGCGGTCCCGGCCGACCTGCCGATGGTCCGGCTCGATCCGCAGCTGTTCCACCATGTCCTGATTAACCTGCTCGACAATGCCGGCCGCTACGGCGATCCCGACACCCCCATCACGATCCGCGCCGAACGCCTCCCCGACGCGCTGACCCTCTCGATCCTCGACCGTGGCCCCGGCCTGCCGCCCGGCCGCGAGGCGGAAGCGTTCGAAACCTTCGCCCGCCTCCAGGGCTCCGACCGTGCGCAGGGCGGCACCGGTCTCGGCCTTGCCATCGTCAAGGGTTTCGCCGAAGCCATGGGCATGACCGTCGCCGCCACCGCCCGCACCGACCGTAACGGCGCCTGCTTCACGCTGACCATGCCGGACGCCCTGCTGGTCCGCGCGTCCAGCGGCGACGAGACATGACCACCGCGAACCGCATCCTGGTCGTCGACGACGAACCCGCCATCCGCCGACTCCTGCGCACCGCACTGGAACGCGTCGGCCACGCCGTATCGGAGGCCGGCAACGCCGCAGACGCACTCGCCGTGCTGACCGCTGATCGTCCGCAGGTCGTGCTGCTCGATCTCGGCCTGCCCGACCGCGACGGGCTCGAACTCGTACCGCTCATGCGCGCCCGCTCGGACGCGACCATCCTCGTCGTCTCCGCACGCGACGCGACCGACCTGAAGGTCGCCGCGCTCGATCTCGGCGCGGCCGACTACATAACGAAACCGTTCGACACCGACGAGCTGCTCGCCCGCGTCCGCGCCGCGCTCCGCCACCGGCTCGTCTCCGGCGGTGGCCGCACAAGCGTCCGCGCCGGGCCGATCCTGATCGACCTGCTCGACCGCCGCGTCCTGCGCGACGATGCGGCCGTCCACCTGACGCCCAAGGAATATGAAGTACTGACCGAACTGGCGCGCTACCCCGGCCGGGTCGTCACGCACGCGCATCTGCTGCGCACCGTCTGGCCGCACGAGACCGACGGACAGGTCGGATATCTCCGCGTCGTGGTCCGCACTCTGCGCGGCAAGCTGGAGGCGGATCCGTCCGCACCCACGCTGATCGTCAACGAACTGGGTGTCGGCTACCGTCTGATGGGCAGCGACTGACATGGGAAATCCCCGCCGCGGACGAACCGCGACGGGGACAGGCGCGCCGCTCAGTTTGCAGCGCTGGTCCGGATCGTGCCGTTAAGGCCCGACGGGAAGAACCCGCCCGCCGAAACCGCGGTCCGCGACAAGTACACGATATTCAACACCTGCCCGGTCGTCCGGCCGAACGCCAGGCCATTGGCATCGGTCGGTACGATGTTCGACGCATTCCCGATCGCACGAATGCCCTGGTCGAGATCGGTCGCACCATCCAGGCTGTCGCGCGCGGTCGAGATCGACTCCGTCGCGTTGATCAGTGCCGGCGTCGCAACGCCCTTCCGGTACAACACGGTGCGGATCAGCCCGGCATGATAGGCTTCCGCCGCCAGGATCCCGGCCGCCGCTTCGGTGAACGTCTTGTTGGAGATCAGCGACGCCGCACCCTTATAGGCGGACACCCCGACATCCTCGAAGATGAACGCGCCGAGCAGGAAGTTCTCGTCATTGGCGTAAGGATCGAACGTCGAACCCGCGCCGGTGATGAGGCCCGCCGCGCGCGCCGCGGACGAAAACGCACCCGTCGCCGTGGAACCGATATCGAGCGCCGGCTGGCCAACGGTCGCGGTGCCGATCACGCTGCGCAGGAAACGCACGTGATTGATCTCGTCCTGCGCGATTTCCAGCGCATAGGCCGCGACGACCGGATCGGTGAACGTCACCTTCCGCCCGCCCGTGACGGCACCGGTGCCACCGATACCGCCCGTCAGGCTGGCGTCCAGACCCACGCCGAACGCGGCAAAGGAATAGAATTGCGCCTCCAGATATTCCAGGTTCAACGCGAAGTTCAGGATGTCCTGATCCGGCACCGTGGCACTGGTTGGCGTCGGCGTCGGGGTCGGCGTCGGCGTGACGCTGGGGTTGCCGCTGCCCCCACAGGCCGCCAGCAGCGACACGCCGCCGACCATGACCGCGGCACCGCCAGCCATCTTGAAGAACTCACGCCGCTCGCCCCGGCGCTTCACGCGCTGGTCCAGCGCTTCGATCATCTTTTCGCTATTCATCGAAATCTCTCCGCAATCATGCGTGAAACAGGTCTGCGGATCAGTTCGCAGCGCTCGTTCGGATGGTGCCGTTGACACCTGCGGGGAAGAAGCCGCCACTGCCGACCGCGGCCCTGTTCAGGTACACGATGTTCAGCACCTGACCGGCGCTCCGGCTGTACGCCAGACCGTTCGCATCGAGCGGAACGATATTGGACGCGCCGTTAATCGCGGCCACGCCCTGATCCAGGTCGGTCGACCCGTCCAGGCTGTCGCGTGCGGTGGAGATCGATTCCGTCGCGGTGATCAGCGACGGCGTCTGGATGCCCTTGGCGTACAGCGTCGTGCGCACGATCGCCGCATGATACGCCTCGACCGCCAGGATGCCGGCGGCGGCATCGAGGAACGTCGCGCTGGTCAGCAACGGCGATGCGCCCTTGTACGCGGTCACGCCGACATCTTCGAAGATGTACGCGCCGAGCAGGAAATTCTCGTCGGACGCATAGGGATCGAACGATGCGCCCGGACCGATCAGGCCGGCGGCGCGCGCCGCGGACGAAAACGCCCCGTTCGGGGTCGCGCCGATATCGATCGCGGGCTGCGCCACGGCGGCGGACGCCAGCGCGGTGCGGAGGAACGCCACGTGCGCGATTTCGTCGGCAGCGATCTCACGCGCATATTGCGCGACGACGTTGTCGGTAAAGGTCACCTGACGACCACCGGTCACCGCACCCTGCGTGCCCGTGCCGGTCAGCAGCGATGCCGACAGCCCGGTGCCGAACGCCGCGAACGAGTAGAATTGCGCTTCGAGATATTCGAGGTTCAGCGCGAAGTTCAGGATGTCCGCATCGGTCACCGCCGTCTGCGCTTCGGCCTGAACCGCAACTGCGCCCGCGGCGAGGCCACCGACGATCTTGCCTGCGCCAGCCATCGTCTTGAAGAACTCACGGCGATCGTTGCGCCGTGTCACCCTTGCATCCAGCGCGTCCATAATCAGACTGTCGTCGGTCATGCGTACCTCCTCCTGCTAACTCCCCACCGATACGGAGCGGTCATTCGGGGAGTTGCACGGGACGGCGACTTTATTGCGATTCATGCATCCGCTGAAATATTCGGCCGAACTTAACCGGCGTGACCGGCTTCCGCACACACAAAAAAGGGGCCGGCAATCGCCGACCCCTCCGTTCTTCCGATCGGTTCTATCCGCGGCTCAGCAGCGACGACCGTCCGACTTGTCGACCGCGCGACCGGCGAGCGCGCCGACACCCGCGCCGAGAATCGTGCCGAGAGTCCGATCACCGCGACCGGCCACCTGGTTGCCAAGCAGACCACCGGCGATGCCGCCGATCGCCAGACCGCCATTACCCTTGTCGTAGCAGCGCTGGTTGCCGCGATACCCGTTGTTGCCGCGATAGCCGCGGTTGCCCCGGCCATAACGACGGTCGCGGCGGTCGCGATAGCCGACGTCCTGGAACCCGGACTGGCCATCGTCGTAACGGCTATACTGTGCCGGCGCGTTCCAGCCCTGCGCCATGGCGGGCATGGGGGCGACGACGGCCAGCGAGGTCAGCGAAAGCGTAGCGGCGGTGAGGAACTTCGTGAACATGTCGATCTCCCTGTGTTCGATCTGCGAATGTCTCTCTGCGCCGATTCGCATGTTCCTTCTCTGAACACAGCTGTTAGCGGCCGTTCAGCAACGCTTTCCCTTGGCCTCTGGCCGGACGCCCGGCATGGATCGGTCATGACGCAACCGACCGCCCGCCCGCTCGCCCATCTCCGCGGCGCCCGCCCCCCGGCGCCGGCATGGTACGACGCCGCGCTGGCCGACCGGCCGGAGACCGGGTCCGCCTTGGTGGGGGGGGCCACGATCGAATGGCGCGCCTGGGGTTCGCGCGGCGCGCCGGGCCTGCTCCTCGTCCACGGCGGCTGGGCGCATGCCGGCTGGTGGTCGCACATCGCCCCGCTGCTGGCGCGCGAGCGACGGGTTGCCGCGCTTTCGCTGTCCGGGATGGGCGGGTCCGACTGGCGGGCGGCCTATTCGATCGAGCAATATGCGGATGAGCTTCGCGCCGTCTCGCACGCCGCCGGGCTCGACGCCGCCGGCCCGCCCACGCTGGTCGGCCACAGTTTCGGCTGCGCCCCGGTCATCGCCGCCCTGGCCGATCCGTCCGGCTGGGCCGCCGGCGGCATCCTGATCGACGGGTCGATCACCATGAAACCCGGCACCCGCCCGCCCGTCACTGGCCTGCGAACGCAGCATTTCGCCGATCTGGACGCGGCGCTCGCCCGCTTCCGCCTGATGCCCGAACAGCCCTGCGACAATCTCTACATCGTCGACGGCATCGCCCGTGGGTCCGTCACCGCTTGTGACACCGGCCTCCGCTGGTCGTTCGATCCGACGCTCTACGATCGCTGCACGCTGATCGACACGCGCGCCACTGCAAAGGCGATCCGCGCGCCGCTGGCGTTCATTCGTGGGGAACTCTCCGCGATTGTACCGCCGGAGACGCTGGCGGGGCTACGGGCGGACCTGCCCGCCATGCGCGTGGTCACCATCCCGAACGCGCATCATCATGTCATGATCGATCAACCGATCGCGCTGGTCACAGCGATCGAGGACCTGCTGGCCGGCTGAGCCGTCACCGCGGTCGAAAAAGGATAGGGCCGCCGACTAACCCGGCGGCGGCCCCTACAGATCAGGCGTTCAGCGCGTCGCGCACGGCCTTGGACGGCTGGAAGCTCAGCTTGCGCGATGCGGCGATATCCATCGTTTCGCCGGTGCGGGGGTTGCGGCCTTCGCGGGCCGGACGGTCCTGGACCTTGAACTTGCCGAAACCGGGCAGCGAAACCTCGGTCCCCTCGGCAGCGGCGTCGGTGATCGCCTTGAAGATGCTCTCGACGACGGACTTGGCCTGTGCCTTGGTCATGTCGTGCTCGGTGGCGATGGCGTCTGCCAGTGCTGCGCTGTTCATCGGTCTGCTGTTCCTCTGTGGTTGACGGAGCCGGCGTCCTGCCGAACTTTGCCAGCGCTGTCACCCCTGCACTAGGGTTAACCGCCCTCTGTGACGCAGCGTCTCGCGCCTTCGGCACGCTTCATCGGCTCAGCCGTCGGCGGATGCGCGAAACGATGCCGCGACCGGTCTTTCGCGGCCCGGCCTCCAACGCGCGGAACCGCTCGATCCGGCACTCCCCGCCGGACCGAACACGCACGCTGTCACGATCGGCGCAGACCAGCCCGTCGGTGCCCGGCCGGATGTAGAAACCACCATAATAATCGAGGTCCGGGCAATCGTCCTCGAACTGCGCGCGCACCCGGTTCCCGCCGCGCAGCAACAGGTCGACGCTGTCCTCGGCAACGACCGCCGCAGCCCCGATCTTGTTCATCGGCACGCACTTCGGGCCCTTGCGCTCGCGCCACCGCGTCTGCCCCGCGGGGGCCGGATCCACCTGACGCGTCGGGACGCGCACGATGGTGCTCCGCCGGATCATCATCTGCGTCACGATCATCGTCGATCCCGCATCCCGCGCCGGCGCGGACCCCGCCGCCAGCAGCAGCATCGCACACCAGATCATCATGATTCCGCATTCGTCATGGGGTGCAGCGTTTCGGCCCGGCGACTGAACGCCGGATGAACCCAACCCGGCTATCGGCTACACTGGCTGATTGCGCTATCAGGGTGTGATGATCGTGCCACCCCCCGCTTTGCTTGCCGACCTTGCCGGACTGCTCGGCCCTGCTGGTTATTCCGACGATCCGGCGGTGCTGGCGCCTTGGCTGACCGACTGGCGCGGGCGATATCACGGCACCACCGCCGCGCTGCTCTCTCCGGCCTCCACCAATCAGGTCGCGGCCGTCGTCCGGCTAGCAAATGCCTACCGCGTCCCGCTGGTCGCGCAGGGCGGCAACAGCTCCACGGTCGGCGGTGCGACCCCGCCGGCGGACGGTTCCGCGCTGCTCCTCTCGCTCCGCCGCATGGCCCGCCCGCCGGTGATCGATACGGGCGACGCCGCCGCCACCGTCGATGCCGGCGTCATCCTGTCCGACCTGCACGATGCCGCCGCCGCGCACGGCCTGCGCTTCCCGCTCTCGCTCGCGGCCCGCGGGTCGGCCACGATCGGCGGCCTCGTCTCGACCAACGCCGGCGGCATCCAGGTCCTGCGCTTCGGCACGATGCGTGCGCTGGTGCTGGGGCTGGAGGCGGTACTGCCCGACGGGACGATCTTCCACGGCCTGTCGAGTCTCCGAAAGGACAATCGCGGCTACGACCTGCGCCAGCTGCTGACCGGGGCGGAAGGCACGCTCGGCATCGTCACCGCCGCCACCCTCCGCCTCGTCCCCGCGATCGGCTCGCGCAGCGTCGCCTGGGTCGCCTTGCCCGACCCCCAGTCCGCGCTCCGCCTGCTCCGCCGGCTTGACGGCGCGCTCGGCGATGCGGTGGAAAGCTTCGAACTCATCCCCGCCACCGGCCTCGACCTCGTCCTCCACCACATCCCCGCCACCCGCAGCCCGGTCGCCCCCACGGCACCCTGGCATGTCCTGATCGAGGCGACCGCCCCGCACGGCGCGCCGGAGCCGGCCGACACGTTGGCCGCGGCGCTCCAGTCCGCGCTGGAGGACGGCCTCATTCTCGACGCCACCATCGCGGCCAGCGAAGCCCATGCCGAGGCGCTCTGGAAACTGCGCGAGACCTTACCCGAGGCGGAGCGGCTCGACGGGTTCGCGGTCAAGCACGACATTGCCGTCCCCGTCTCCGCCATGCCCGACTTCATCGTCGACACCACCAGTGCGATCGAGGCAACGTACAACGGCGCCCGCGTCCTGGCCTTCGGCCATCTCGGGGACGGCAACGTCCACTTCAACGTCCGCGCGCCGGCGGGCAGGGACTCCGCCGCCTGGTCCGCCGCGCATGGCCCGGCCGTTTCGCGTGACGTCCACGACCGCGTCATGGCGGTCGGCGGCACCATCTCGGCCGAACATGGCATCGGCCAGGCCAAGCTCGCGGAGTTCGCCCGCACCGCCGATCCGGTCCGGCTGGCGACGCTGCGCGCGATCAAGACCGCGCTTGATCCGCTCAACCTGTTCAATCCGGGCAAACTCGTGCCGCTTGCGCCTCAGCGCACGGGTCCATAAACGGGGCGGCATCGCGAGCGTCCGACAGGGGCGTCGTCGAACGACCGCACGTGGAGTATGATGCATGGCCAGCGCCGCACCGGCAAATGATCTGCCGCTGTTCTATAACCAGCTTGAACCGCTTTCCAGCCAGACGCACGGCAGCTGGAAGGCCCGCAACATGGACGCCCCTACCTTCATGGTCGGCACGCATGCCGTGCCGCTGACGGTTGAGGAGTTCGCACCCGCGTCGCGCTTCTACCCGATCGTGTTCTCGCTGGGCGACCAGCCGGTGCCGCTCGCGCTCATGGCGCTGAACGAAGGCGTCAACACCTTCGTCGGTCCCGACGGCCGCTTCACGGGCGATGCCTACATCCCGGCCTATATCCGCCGCTATCCCTTCATGCTCGCCCGGCTGAACCAGAATGCGGAAGAACTCTCGCTTTGCTTCGATCCGTCATCCGGCACGATCGGCGAGTTTGAGGAGGGCGACGCCCTGTTCGCCGACGGCAAGCCGACCGAGGTCGTCGGCAACATCCTGGCCTTCTGCGAACAGTTCGAACAGGCCGGGCAGCGCACGTCGCAGTTCATGAAGGAACTGGCCGACCACAAGCTGCTGATGGACGGCGAAGTCACGATCCAGCCCGAGGGCGCGGACCAGCCGTTCATCTACCGCGGGTTCCAGATGGTGAACGAGGATGCGCTGAAGGAAATGCGCGGCGATACGGCGCGCAAGCTGATCAAGTCGGGCGTCCTGCCGCTGATCTACGCGCACCTCTTCTCGCTCGCGCTGATCCGCGATATCTTCGCCCGCCAGATGGAGCAGGGCAAGATCCCGGCCCAGCCGCTTCGCGTCGACGCCTGATCGGCCATGCTCGCACCGGAACCCTATCGTCCGGACCGGGATCGCGGCCGACGTTATTCGTCGGTCGCTATCACCTTCCACTGGACGATCGCGGTTCTGGTGATCGCAAACCTCGCGATCGGGCTGCTGCATGACGCGCTGAGGGGCGTGCAGCTAATGCCGATCCACAAATCGATCGGCATCACCGTCCTGGCGCTCAGCATCGCGCGGTTGATGTGGCGGCTCGCCCACCCGGCCCCCGCTCTCCCCGGCGACGTGCCGGGGTGGCAGCGCGCCGTCGCGCACATCACCCACTGGGCGCTGTACGCACTCATGATCCTCATGCCCGCCACAGGCTGGTGGATGGTCTCGGCCGGCGCGAAGAAATATCCGCTCGACTGGTTCGGCCTGTTCCCGGTCCCGTTCCTGCCGGTCACCGCCGGTGGCGACATCAGCCATGCGGCGCACGAACTGCTCGGCTGGGCCATGCTTGCGCTGGTCGCGCTGCACGTTGCCGCCGCGCTGAAGCATCATTTCGTCGATCGCGACACTGTGCTCGTCCGCATGCTGCCCGGGTCCGGCCGCCGCTGAACGCACCGTCTGGCGAGCGCTACCACCGCGCCGCACAATTTACGCTTGAATCCCCCGACCAGGGGACTATTTAAGAATTGTCAGGCCGTGTTCCCCCCCCTTTCACGGCCAGACTGAATGCATCCCTCCGGGGGTGTGTTTCCTCCCTGAACCTTGGCCACTCCATGCTTGCATGGGGTGGTTTTTTTTACTCCGCGGCCTGCTGGTCGTGGCGTGGCAGGGCATGCGCCAGCCTCCGGCGTAGCGCGGCCACGAACTGTTGCGCCCGCACGAGTCCGGGCCCCGGCAGGCGGAACGTTGCGTCGAGATAGAGCGACCGGCACAGCTCGATCTGCACCGCATGGACGCCCTGCCGCGGCCGGCCATGCCGATCGACGCCGTATCCGCCCGCATAGGGGCGGTTACGCGCCACCCGGTATCCCGCCGCCCGCGCCGCATCGATGGCGCCCGTCGTCACCGCCGGATCGGCACTCGCCCCGTTCAGGTCGCCCACCACCACCGTGATGCCGCGGTCACGCCCGGCCAGCGGCGGCATCGAATGCAGGTCGATCAGCACCGCGACGCCGTGCGCGGCGTGAGCCTCGTCCAGCGCATCGGCCACCGCCCGGTGGTAGGGTTCATGGACCCCGGCGATCCGCCCGGCCAGGTCGGCCGCCGCAATCGGTCCCTGCCAGATGTCGCCCACCCCGGCCATCCGTCGCGGCACCAGCCCCAGCCCCGCGCGGATCCGCGGCCCGTCGCGCAACCCCACGGCTGGCGGCGGCGGATCGATCATCTCGCCGTCCAGCTCGTCCGGATGGCGGTTCAGGTCGATCCACGCGCGCGCCATGTCGGCAACGATCACCGTCGCGCCCTCGTCCACCGCCGCCGCCGCCAGCAGGTCTGCATGCCGATCTTCCAGCCCGATCAGCCGATCGACCGGCACGCGCGCCGCTGCAACCAGCGCCCGGGGATAGCTTCGCCCGGCATGCCCCACCGCGATCACCACCGGCGTCCGCGGCACGCACGGGCCGACCGTCCGGAAAGGGCTGATATCCATGCCGTGCCATAGCGCGCCGCATGATCCGGACCAACCGTCGATACGCGCTTCCGGCCCCCCGTCACCCGTCGATTAAGTCGCGGGCACCCCTTGGAGAATCTTAAGGGCTGACAGCATAAGGGATATCGATGACCAACGGCCGGAACCCTATTGCATGACGCGCATCCTGCTGGCCGAAGACGATGATTCGATGCGGGAATATCTCGCGCGCGCACTGGAACGATCGGGTTACGCCGTGGTGGCGGTCGACCGCGGGACGGCGGCGCTGCCGCTGCTGGAGAACGAGGCGTTCGATCTCCTGCTCACCGACATCGTCATGCCGGAAATGGACGGCATTGAGCTGGCACAGCGTGCGACCGTCATCAATCCCGGCATGCGCGTCATGTTCATCACCGGCTTCGCCGCGGTCGCGCTGAAGGGCCAGCAGACCCCGCCAAACTCGCGCGTCCTGTCCAAACCGTTCCACCTTCGCGACCTCGTGCTCGAAGTGGACCGGATGTTCGAAATGGGCACCGTCACCGGTTTGTAAGATTTTCCGCAACAGTCCGCTTGCACCCCCCGCGGACCCCGGCTAGAGGCCTTCCCACGGCGGGCGTGTAGCTCAGTGGTAGAGCACTGTGTTGACATCGCAGGGGTCGCAAGTTCAATCCTTGCCACGCCCACCATAGAAAGACCCGGTCACGCAGCGCGTAGCCGGGTTTTTTTGCGCCCGGCGCGGATCGCGACCTGACCTAGCCGCGCAACGCCGCCACCACCGCTTGCGCGACATCGCGGTGAACCCCGTCCGCCGCCGCGCCCTCGATCTTCGCTTCGGTCAGGTAGCTTGCGATCACCATCGGCGCACGCGCCGGCGGCCACAACACACCGATCACCGCGCTGGTCCCGGTCTGCCCCCGCCCGGTCTTGTCCACAACGCGCCAGTCCCGCGGCACCCCCGCGCGCAACATGCCGAGGCCCGTCCGGCTCGCCGCCATCCACCCCGTCAACATCGCGCGCGACGCAGGCGTCAGCACGGGTCCCAGCGCCAGCCGGTCCAGACTGGCCGCCATCGCCGCGGGCGTCGTCGTATCGCGCGGGTCGCCCGGCGTGGCACTGTTCAACGCCGGCTCTATCCGGTCCAGCAGGGTCGCGGGATCGCCCGTCCGGCGCAGGAACGCGGTCAGCCCGCCCGGTCCCCCGACAATCGGGCACGATCGCCGCCTCGCACAGTTCGGCCACCGTGGCGCGCGCGCCCACCCGCGTTTCGCAGAACGGCGCATGCGGCACGATATCGTCCCGCCCGACCGCGATCGCCCGGTCACCCCGCTCCCGGCCTTGATCGACACGATGTAGGATCGCGGCGACCAGCGGCGCCTTGAACGTGCTGCACATCGCAAACCCCGCGTCAGCCGCGTAACCGAACACGCCCCCGGTCGCCCGGTCCCGCACCGCGACACCCAGCCGCCCGCCGCTCTGTCGTTCCAGCCCCGCCAGCGTCGCTCGCAACGCCGCGCCGCCCGTCCACCGTGCGGCTCCCGCACGGCCGCCGCACCCCAGCGCAACGGCCCCGACGAGCAACCCCCGTCTATCGATCATCATCCCGTGATCCTCCCGCCCTCAACGGTTCACGCTATCAGAACCCGATGGGGCACGCGAAACGTCTGTCTCGCGATAGGCATCCCGGCACCAGGCCGGACAAAACCGACGCACATTCATTGTATCGCGCATCGTCAACGCCCCCGGCCCGAAGAACCGAACCCCTTTCTGCCGGTCCACCGGACCATGACGTTTTCCTGCCCGACGGTCCCTTGGAATTTGTCGATTCTCGTTCGCACAGCTTGCCGTCCGCGCGTCAGTCGTCGAAAGACCGAGGATGAGCGATCCCGATCCAGCCACCCCGGATTTCTTCCGCCCCGGCCACAACAGCTGGTGCGTCGACCAGGCGGATCGGTTCGCCGTCGTGATCGACGCCGCCAACTATTTCCGCCGCGCCCGCGAAGCGATGATGAAGGCCGAACGCCGCATCATGCTCGTCGGCTGGGATTTCGACGCACGCATCAAACTGCGCGGTGAACCACTCGAACCGGGCGAGCCCGAAACGGTCGGCGATTTCATCCTTTGGCTGGTCGAACGCAAGCCGACGCTCGAGGTCTATCTCCTCCGCTGGGACATGGGCGCGATCAAGTCGCTGTTTCGCGGCCGCACGATCTTCACGTTGCTCCGCTGGATGCGCCACCCGCGCATCCATACCAAGCTCGACGGCAAGCACCCGACCGGCGCGTCGCATCATCAGAAGATCGTCGTGATCGACGACATGTTCGCCTTCTGCGGCGGCATCGACATGACGTCGGACCGCTGGGACGACCGCCACCATGCCGACGGCAACCCGCTGCGCGTCCGCCCCAACGGCACGCCGCACCCGCCCTGGCACGACGCGACCAGCGCGATGTCCGGCCCGATCACGCAACGCTTCGGCGACATGGTCCGCCACCGGTGGATGCTGGCCGGGGGCATGAAGGTCGATGCGGTGCAGGGTGGCGTCGATTGCTGGCCGGACTCGCTCGACCCCGATTTCCGCGAGGTTCCTGTCGCCATCGCACGCACCCATCCCGACATGCCGGACATCGAGCCGGTGCACGAGATCGAACAGCTCTATCTCGACATGATCGCCGCCGCGCGGCGGCATATCTATGCCGAAAGCCAGTATTTCGCGTCGCGCCGCATCGCCGAGGCGATCGTGAAGCGCCTGCAGGAGCCCGACGGTCCGGAAATCGTGCTGGTCAATCCGCTGACCGCCAATGGCTGGCTCGAGCCGATCGCGATGGACACCGCCCGCTCGCGGCTGGTGGAGGCGATGCGCAAGCTCGATCCGCACCAGCGGTTCCGGATCTACCACCCCTTCACGCGCGACGGGGAGGCGATCTACGTCCACGCCAAGGTCATGATCGTCGACGAACATATGATCCGCGTCGGCTCGTCGAACATGAATAACCGCTCGCTGCGGCTCGACACCGAATGCGACGTCGCGGTCGATCTGCGCGCGGACGAGGAGGATCCGCGCCGTGCCCGGATCGGCGCGATCCGCAACTCGCTGATCGCCGAACATCTGGGCGCCGAACAGGACAAGGTCGCCGACCATATCCAGGCGACCGGATCGCTGATCGCCACGATCGAGGCGCTCCGCGGCCCCGGCCGCTCGCTCCGCCCCTACGAAACGCCCGACCTCGGCACCGTCGAGAAATGGCTGGCAGACAACGAGATCCTCGACCCCGAAGGCCCCGGCGAAATGTTCGAAGGCCTCTCCAAACGCGGCCTCTTCCGCCGCGCGAATGCCTGGCGCGCGGCGCGGCGGGAACGTCGGGGGAAGTAATCTCCCTAACCCCGTCCATCCCGAGCGTAGTCGAGGGACGGACCGACCGAAGCCGAGGTCTCCGACATCACGCTTCTCGACTACGCTCGAAGGAACCCCTCGACTGCGCTCGGGATAAGCGGGATTGGGTTTAGGCTATAAAAGCCTGTTCAGTTCCCCGGCGAAGGCCGGGGCCTAGACGCAACCGCTTCGCCCAGGCCCCGGCCTCCGCCGGGGCACAGCATCAGAACCTCAGCGCGCCAACCCGGCCGCAGCCTGAGCCGCCGCCCGCACAGCGTCAGCATCCAGATCGCCAGCCGGCACCAACCAGGACCCACCCACGCACAACACCTGCGGGATCGCCAGCCACTCCGCCGCAGTCGCCTGCGTCACCCCACCCGTGGGACAGATCGCGATCCTCCCGAAAGGCCCGAGCAAACTCTTCAGCGCCGGGATGCCGCCATTGGCCACCGCGGGGAAGAACTTGAAGTGCCGCAACCCAAGGTCCAGCCCCAGCATGATGTCGCTCGCATTCGCCACACCCGGCAGGAACGCGATGTCCGCCGCGTCCGCCGCCTTGGCCAGCTTCTTCGTCAGCCCCGGCGACACGATGAACGTCGCGCCGGCATCCTGCGCGCGCGCCAGGTCGTCCGCATTCAGTACGGTGCCGGCGCCGACGATCGCACCCTCGACTTTCGCCATCTCGCGGATCACGTCCAGCGCGCTCTCGGTGCGCAACGTCACCTCCAGCACGGGCAGCCCGCCGGCGACCAGCGCCTCGGCGATCGGGCGGGCGTGCGCTGCATACTCGATCACCAGCACCGGGATCACGGGGGCCGCCCGCATCACCTTTTCGACGGATTTCATGCCGGGTATGCTCCTGCAAAGGCAGCCGCCGCCCCGAACAGGCCCGGCTGCGGATGGGTGATGAACTTGACCGGCATCGCCGACATGATCCGTTCGAACCGCCCTTTTGCGACGAACCGCTCGGCAAAGCCAGACGTCGGCAGATGATCCGCGATCCGCAAGCCCAGCCCGCCGGCGATCACCACCGCATGTGCGCCGTGCGCCAGCGCCAGATCGCCCGACACCGCGCCCAGGCTCAAGCAGAACCGGTCGAGCGCCGCCGCCGCCCGGCTGTCGCTGCCGTCCAGCGCCGCGGCCCACAGCATCTTGTCGTCGCGATAATGTTTCGCGGTCCCATGCGGATCGGGCAGCGCTTCGTAGATGTTGACCAGCCCCGGACCCGACACGATCCGCTCGATTGACACGCGGCGATACTGTTTGCGTAGCGCCGCCAGCATCCGGTCCTCCAGCGCATCCAACGGCGCGAAATCGACATGCCCGCCCTCGCACGGCAGCACGTGATAGCCGTCCGCGGTCCGCAACAGATGCGCGACGCCAAGCCCCGTCCCCGGCCCGACGATCGTGATCATCCCCGTCTCGGGCAGTCCCACGTCAGGCCCGCACAGATGCCGAAGGTCGTCCTCGCCCACCTGCGCCACGGCATGCGCCACCGCCTCGAAATCGTTGACCAGGACATAGTCGTCCACCCCAAGCCGCGACTTGATCAACGCCGGCCGGATCACCCAGGGATTGTTGGTCAGCTTCAGCACTTCGCCGCCGATCGGCGTGGCGACCGCGATCCCGGCCGCGCGCGGGATCGGCCGGCGCATCTCCTCGCCCGCCGCCTCCCACGCCAGCCTGAGGCTGCCATGTTCCGCGGTCTTCAGCGTCACCGGTTCGCCCAGCGACTGCACGCGCCCGCCGCTCACTTCGGCGATCGCGAAGCGCGCATGGGTTCCGCCGATATCGACGGCGACGATTTCCATTACAATCCTCCTGCGGCCAACATGGCCGATGCGCCGCGTTCCGCCTCGTCCGCACCGTGGCGCATAAACGCGAACAGTTCGCGCCCCGTGCCGATCGGTGCCGGCGGCGGCGACGCATCCACCCTGGCCGCCCATGTCTCCGCATCGACCAGCACGTCCAGCGTTCCGCGATCACCCGACACGCGGATCAGGTCGCCGTCCTGCACGCGCGCCAGCGGCCCGCCCGCCAGCGCCTCGGGCGACACGTGGATCGCCGCCGGAACCTTGCCCGATGCGCCCGACATCCGCCCGTCGGTGACCAGCGCCACGCGGAACCCGCGATCCTGCAGGATGCCGAGCGGCGTCGTCAGCTTGTGCAGTTCCGGCATTCCGTTCGCGCGCGGCCCCTGGAACCGCATCACCAGCACCAGATCACCGGTCAGCGTGCCGGCCTTGAACGCCTCCAGCACCGCATCCTGATCGGTGAACACCCGCGCAGGCGCCTCGATCGTCCAGCGCTCCGGATCGACCGCACTCGTCTTCATCGTCGCACGGCCCAGATTGCCCTGCACCAGCCGCATGCCGCCATCGGGCAGGAACGGATCGGACACCGGCCGCAACATCGTCCGGTCGAGCGGCTCGGCCGGCCCATCGACCCAGGTCAGCCCATCGTCGACCAGCAACGGATCGCGCGCATAGGCCTTTAGGCCCCCCTCCGCGATCGTCAGGATATCGGCATGCAGCAGCCCGTGGTCGATCAGCGTGCGGATGACATAGGCCATCCCGCCCGCCGCCTGGAAATGGTTCACGTCGCCCGATCCGTTCGGATAGACCCGCGCGATCAGCGGCACGACCGCCGACAGCCGGTCGATATCTTCCCAGTCGATCACAATTCCGGCCGCCCGTGCGATCGCCGGAATGTGGATCGCATGGTTTGTCGACCCGCCCGTCGCGAGCAAGCCGACGACCGCATTCACGATCGCCTTCTCGTCCACGCACCGCCCCAGCGGCCGGTAGTCGTCCCCGTCCCAGCCGATGGCCGCCACACGCTGCGTCGCCGCGCGCGTCAGCTCGGTGCGCAGCCGCGTACCCGGATTGACGAACGCAGCGCCAGGCACGTGCAGGCCCATAACCTCCATCATCATCTGGTTGCTGTTGGCCGTGCCGTAGAAGGTGCAGGTCCCCGCGCCATGATAGCTCGCCGACTCCGCTTCCAGCAGCTCGGCCCGCCCCACCTTGCCCTCGGCATACAACTGCCGGACGCGCTGCTTCTCCTTGTTGGCCAGCCCCGACGGCATCGGCCCGGCCGGCACCAGCACGGTCGGCAGATGCCCGAACCTGAGCGCGCCCATCAGCAGCCCCGGCACGATCTTGTCGCAGATGCCGAGCAGCGCCGCGCCCTCGAACATCCCGTGGCTGAGGCCGATCGCGGTCGACATCGCGATCGTGTCGCGGCTGAACAGCGACAGCTCCATCCCCGCCTGGCCCTGCGTCACGCCGTCGCACATCGCCGGCACTGCGCCCGCCACCTGCGCCGTGGCACCCACCTCGCGCGCGAACAGCTTCATCTGTTCGGGGTAGCGGTGGTAGGGCTGATGCGCCGACAGCATGTCGTTGTACGCGGTGACGATTCCGATGTTCATCGCCCCGCCCGCGCGGATTACGGCCTTGTCCTCGCCACTCGCCGCAAAGCCGTGCGCCAGGTTGCCGCAGCCCATTCGGCTGCGATCCACGCCGTGGTCCCGCGCCCGCGCAATCTGGTCGAGATAGGCGGTCCGCCCCTCCCGTGATCGTTCGATGATTCGCTCCGTGACGGCGGCGACGACGGTTGCGATCTCAGTCATTCCAGCTCACCCCGTCCCGCTCGGTCAGCGCGATCGCCGCCGATGGCCCCCATGTCCCCGCCGCATAGGGTTTCGGCTCCATCCCGTTGGCGCCCCAGCCGGCGCGGATCCCGTCGATCCACTCCCACTGGGCCTCAACCTCGTCACGCCGGACGAACAGCGTCGGGTCGCCCTCGATCAGGTCGAGCATCAACCGCTCATACGCGATCCGCCGGCGCGTATCGGCAAAGGCATTGGCCATCCCGATATCCAGCGGCACCTCGCGCAGCCGGATGCCGTCGCGGTCCAGCCCGGGCACCTTCGTCATCATCGTCAGGCGGATATTCTCCGCGGGTTGCAACCGGATGACCAGCCGGTTGGGCTGCGTCACGGCACCCTTGGTGGCGAAGATCGAATGCGGCACCGGCTTGAACTGGATCACGATTTCGGAATGGCGCGACGGCATCCGCTTGCCGGTCCGCATGTAGAACGGCACCCCGGCCCAGCGCCAGTTGTCGACATGCGCCTTGATCGCCACGAACGTCTCGGTCGACGATTGCCGGCCCAGCTCGGTCGCATATCCCGCCACCGGCTGCCCGGCGACCGCCCCCTCGCCGTACTGGCCGATCACGCTGTTGCGCGCCGCGTCGGCCGCGTCGATCCGGCGCAGCGAGCGCAGCACCTTCACCTTTTCATCACGGATCGCCGTCGCATCGAACTGCGCGGGCGGTTCCATCGCCACCAGCGCGAGCAGTTGGAGCATATGGTTCTGCAGCATGTCGCGCAGGCTTCCCGACCCGTCGAAATAACCGGTCCGCCCCTCCAGCCCGACCGTCTCGGCCACCGTGATCTGAACATGGTCGATGCCCGTCGCGTTCCACAACGGCTCGAACAGCGTGTTGGCAAAGCGCAGCGCGAGCAGGTTCTGCACCGTCTCCTTGCCCAGATAATGGTCGATCCGGAACGTCCGCTCCTCCGGAAACACCGCCGCGACCGCATCGTTGATCACCCGGCTCGACGCGAGATCCGCGCCCAGCGGCTTCTCCAGCGCCAGCCGCACCTCCGGCCCGGTCAGCCCGGCATGGCTCAGCCCGGCGATCGTCGCGCCGAACAGGCTCGGCGCGGTCGACAGGAAGATCGACACCCCGGTCCGGCCGGCATCGCCCACCGCATCGGCCAGTGCCACGAACTGTTCCGGGTCCGCCGCATCGACCGGCACGTAGCGCAGCCGATCGAGGAACCGCGTGACCGCGGCGGGCACCAGCCGCTCCGCGTCGATATGATCCTCCAGCGCCTTCGCCGCGACCGCGCGGTAGCCTTCGTCGTCCAGCATGCTGCGCGCCGTGCCGACGATGGTCAGGTTCGGCGGCAGCAGCCCGTCCGCGTCCAGCCCGAACAACGACGGCAGCAGCATCCGCTGCGCCAGGTCGCCGGTCGCGCCGAACAGCAACAGTGCGTCCGAAGGATGCTGCATCGTCTCGGTCCTCTCGTCTCCGGTCATGCCGGTCGCCCGTCATCGCCGCGGGCCTCTGCCTCCTACCCCGACGTTGACAACCTTGTCATCCTCGTTCGCTGCCTTTGGTGGCATGCGTGCGCTGCTTCGCCGCGAACCGCGGATGGAGCCCATCGCTTCTTGATCTGTTATAAGGATTGCCGACGTCGCCACGCAGACGACGTCAAAGCTCAGGAGAGTGATGATGACCGATCAAGCCCGTAACGCCGCCGACGCGATGACCGGATCGATGAAGGATGCGACCGATCAGCTGAAGGCAGCCGGCGGCAAGGCGGCCGAAACCTCGAAGGAACTGAACGGCAAGATCCTCGACCAGGCCGAAACCAACGTCCGCGAAGCCTTTGCCGCGCTCCGCGCCGCGGCCTCCGCCGGCTCGATGGGCGACGTCCTCAAGGTCCAGGGCGACTATGTCCGCGAACAGAGCGCGCGTAACATGGAACAGGCCAAGGAAATCGGCGAAATAATCGCCAACTTCGGCCGCACCGCGATGTCCGGCATGGGGAACATCCCCGGCATGGGCGGCAACAACAACTGATGTGAGCAGCGCCCGCCCGCGTCGCGAAGGCGCGGGCGGGCGTACTTCTTCGTGAACTGACAAACACTCACCAAAGCGGTCGCTTAAGAAACCGGCCATCCCGAGCGAAATCGAGGGACCAGTCGAGCGAAGCAGAGACGCCAACGGCGCCGCACTCGCAACGCCATCAGGCTAGCACCACCCCAAGACCGTTCGGTTCGAGCCTGTCGAGAACGCGCCCGCTGTTTCAAGGCAAAGGTTCACCGGGCAAGAGGCTGCAAGACCCGGCCAAAAATCCCCCCAGCGCGCCTGTGCCGAGCGAAGTTGACGCACTCGTCGCGCGCAGCCGAGACACTGCACGCACAGTAAGCGCGACGCCGCCAATCGAACCCCAACCCCCACCCCGTTCGGGTCGAGCCTGTTGAGAACCCCGCGCAAAGTTCTCGACAGGTTCGAACCATACGGGGGCAGCCTTAATCACCCCCCAACCGGCGCAGGCAAAACCAACACAGCCCGCACCCCGCCCAGCACCCCGCGTTCCAGCAGCAAACTCCCCCCATACAACTCCGCCAGCTCCCGAGTGATCGGCAACCCGAACCCATGCCCGTCGCCACGCTCATCAAGCCGCCGCCCCGGCACCATCGCCTCCTCCGCAGCAGCGCCCGACAACCCCGGCCCATCATCCTCGATCGCGATCCGCACCATCGCCCCCGCGCGCTCGGCCGTCACCTCCAGCCGCCCCGCCGCATGCCGCCAGCCATTGTCGAGCAGATTGCCGATCATCTCCGAAAGATCCTGCCCATCCACCGCCACCGCGACATCCGCGCCGACCAACACCGAGACCGCCAAAGCCCGCTCCGCATGCACCCGTTCCAGCACCGCGACCAGGTCCCCCACCGCCGGTGCAAGCTCCGTCCGCAACCGCTGCGCCGCGCCCGGCGCTACCGCCCGCGCGCGGCCCAGATGGTGCCGCACCTGCGCATCGATCCGCGCGACCATCTCGCCCAGCGTCCCGTCCGGATCGCGCCCCGGCTCCGCCAGCCGCACGCCCAGCGCCGCCAGTGGTGTCTTCAGCCCATGCGCCAGGTTCGCGACATGTCGCCGCGCATGGTCCAGCCCCGCCGCATTCTGCACGATCAGCGCGTTCAGTTCCGCCACCACGGGCGTCAGTTCGGTCGGCTGGTCGTCCGGCACCTGTTGCCGCCGACCCGCCCGCACATCGGCCAGCGCCACCGCCAGCCCGCGCAACGGCCGCAGCCCGACGCGCACCTGCACGATCGTCGCAGTCGCCAGCGCCAGTCCCAACAGCCCCAGCGACAGCAGCAACGGCGTCATCGCCGCGCGCAACGGCTGCGTCACCACCGCCCGCGGCCCGCCCGCCGTCACGGTCACCATGCCCCGCCCCGTCGCCAGCGCCACCTGCCGATAATGCAGCGCACCGCCCGCCGTGCGCACATCCCCCGGCCACGTCCCGTCGCGATCCCCAGGACCACCCGGCCCCGGCCCCGGCCCGCGCAAACGCGCAGTCGGCACCACCCCATCCGCCACGCCACTCGCCCGCACCACCCCGCCCGGCCCATCGATTCGCCAGAACCAGCCCGACCCCGCCTCCCCGAACGGCGGCAGATCCACCACACGCCCAGTGTCCAAAGTCCCGTCCGCCCGCACAGCACGGGTCAGCACGGACAGCTGCGCATCCAGCCGCTGGTCGAACCCGGTCATCACAAACCGCTCCAGCACCCCCCCGATCGCGAACCCCGCGAACAGCAGAGCCGCCAGCGTCACGACGGTCGAGATCGCCAGCAACCGCCCGACCAGCGACCGCGGCACAACCCTCATGACCCGCTCACGCCGCAGCATCCGCGGTCAGCCGATATCCGCGCCCACGCACCGTCTCGATCATTTCCGGCCCGATCTTCCGCCGCAGCCGCCCGATGATCACCTCGATCGAATTGGAATCGACGTCAGCATCGCCCTCGTACACCCGCTCGATCAGGTCTCCGCGCTCGACCACGACTTCCTTGCGCAGCATCAGCGTAGACAGCACGCGCCACTCGAACGCGGTCAGCTTCAGCGGCAGGCCGTCGCGCTCGAACGTCCCGATCTGCGCATCGAACAGGATCGGCCCGCAGACAATCTGCGCCGACGCATGCCCCGCCGCGCGCCGGACCAGCGCGCGCAACCGCATCACCAGTTCCTCGACGCGGAACGGCTTCACCAGATAATCGTCCGCCCCCGCCTTGAACCCCTCGACCTTCGCCGACCACCCGTCGCGCGCGGTCAGGATCAGCACCGGCAGGTTGCGCCCCTCCGCCCGCCATTCGCGCAGCACGGACACGCCGTCGCGCCGCGGCAGGCCAAGGTCGAGCACCGCCGCGTCGTACCGCTCGGTCGACCCCAGATGCCCGCCATCCTCGCCATTGTCCGCCACGTCGACCGCGAAGCTTTCTGCCCGCAACGCCCGCGCGATCCCGTCCGCGAGCGCCGCGTCGTCCTCGACCAGCAGTATCCGCATCGCTTCAGTCTCCTCGCCGCCCGCCTATGCCGTCCGACTAAACCCAAACTGAACGCCGCGGTTCAGCGTCGGTGATCCCGGCTCCGCTAGATCGAGTCGCATCGCAACCGTACAGGAACAGTCCGATGACACAGACCACCGACTCGAACCTCTTCCAGCGCCTCGGCCGTGGCCGCACCGCGCTCACCGCCGCCGTGCTGCTCGCCGTCGGCGGCGGGGCCGGCGCACTTGCCGTCAACGCCTACACCCCGTCCGCCACCATGGCGCCCGCCACCCCGACCGCGATCCGCGCGCTCGGCACCGAAGGCATCGTCACGATCCGCGGCCGCATCGCGGAGGTCTATGGCGATCGCTTCATCGTCGCCGACCCGACCGGGCGCATGCTGGTCGATGCCGGTCCCGACGCGGGCAGCTTCGCGGTCGGCCAGCCGATCACCGTGCAGGGCCGCTTCGACGACGGCTCGGTCCACGCCGCCTTCCTGGTCGACGCCGCCGGCAAGGTCCGTCAGGTCGGCCCGCTCGGCGCCCCGCCCCACGGTCCGGGCGGACCCGGTGGTCCGGGTGGTCCAGGTGGCCCAGGCGGTCCCGACCCGCGCGGCGGCCCCGCCGGTCCGGATCGCGCACCGCCGCCCCCGCCGCCCGCCGGCACCGCGATGATCGCACCGCCCGCCGCAGCACCGGCGCCGACCGCCGCAACCGTTCCGGCGACCGCAACCGCCGCGAACCCGGCACTCATGGCCCCCGCGACCACCTCGATCCGCTGACCCCACCAACGCGCCGCACCCCATACAAAGGGGTGCGGCGCGCCTTCCGCGATTGCCGGAACCGCCATCCCCCACTATCTGTCGCACCACCGATGCCCGACCCCCGGGCCCGCAAAAGGTGATGCCCGCATGAAGCAGCTGATCGCATTCGACCTCGACGGAACGCTGGCCGAGAGCAAGCAGGCGATCGACGCGGAAATGGCGTCGCTGCTCGCCCGGCTCACCTCCGTCGCCACCGTCGCCGTCATCTCCGGTGGCGACTGGCCGCAGTTCGAATCGCAGCTGATCGGCAACCTGCCCAAGGACGCCGACCTCTCCCGCCTGCTCGCCATGCCGACCTCGGGCACGAAGCTCTACCGCAACGAGGGCGCAGGCTGGACGCAGATCTATGCCGACAATTTCAGCCCGGAAGAGCGCGACACCATCCTCGCCGCACTCGACAAGGCGATCGTCGAGGCCGGGTTGCAGGACGATCCCGCCTGGGGCGACAAGATCGAGGACCGCGGCAGCCAGATCACCTTCTCCGCGCTCGGTCAGCAGGCTCCGCTCGACGCCAAGCATGCCTGGGATCCCGACTTCGCCAAGCGCAAGAAAATGCAGGCGATCCTCGAACCCGTCCTGCCCGAATTCACCGTCCGCACCGGCGGCTCCACCTCGCTCGACATCACGCGCAAGGGTATCGACAAGGCATACGGCATCCGCCGCCTGTCGGAGATCACCGGCATCGCGACGACCGACATGATCTTCATGGGCGACGCGATCTATCCGGGCGGCAACGACTATGCGGTGCGTGCCGCCGGCGTCGATTCGGTCGCGATCCGCGACGTCACCGAAACCAAGCGCGTGATCGAGGCGATCCTGTTCTGCCTGTCGGCCGCCTGATCCATGACGGCCGGGCCGGTGGGCGACACGCATTTTTACGAACCGTCCGCCGGCCACCGCCTGCCGCATGACCCGTTCAAGGCGATCGTCGCCCCCCGCCCGATCGGGTGGATCTCGACGGTCGACCCCGACGGCCGCCCCAACCTCGCGCCCTACAGCTATTTCAACGCGGTGTGCGACGTCCCGCCGATGATCCTGTTCTCCAGCAATGGTCGCAAGGACACGCTCCGCAATGCGGAGGCGACTGGCTGCTTCGTCTGGAACCTCGCCACCCGCCCGCTCGCCGAACGGATGAACGAAACCGCCGCCCCGGTCGCGCCGGACGTCGACGAATTCTTCCGCGCCGGCCTGACCGCGACGCCCAGCCGGCTCGTCCCCGCCCCCCGCGTGGCCGAAAGCCCCGCCGCACTCGAATGCCGCGTGCTCCAGGTGATCCCGCTCGCCGACCTCGACGGCGCATCGGCCGATCACTTCATGGTCGTCGGCCAGGTCGTGGGGGTCCACATCGACCCAGCCTATCTCCGCGACGGCCTGTTCGACACCGCCGCCGCCCAACCCATCCTCCGCGCCGGCTACCGCGGCGACTACGCCACGATCAAAGCGGCCACGATGTTCGAAATGATCCGCCCGACGAGCTGAACACGTAGTTCCCCGGCGAAGGCCGGGGCCTAGACGCAACCGCTTCACCCAGGCCCCGGCCTCCGCCGGGGAACACAACCGTCGATCAAACCGCGGCCAGCACCGCATCGGCCCGCGCCAGCGCCACCAACCGCACCCCCGCCTCCGCCGCCCGCGTCACCGCCAGGCTCGTCGGGGCAGAGATCGTCACCAGCAGCGGACACCCCGCCAGCGCCGCCTTCTCGACCAGCTCATACGAGCACCGCGCCGATAGCAACGCGAACCCGCCGTCCCACTCCAGACCCTCACGCGCCATCGCGCCCAGCAGCTTGTCGAACGCATTATGCCGCCCGACATCCTCCCGCACCGCCCGGATCTCGCCATCCGCGGTGCAGCAAGCCGCGGCATGCACCGCCCCCGTCGCCCTGTTCAAAGGCTGCAAGGCCCGCAACGCCCCCAGCGCCCGAAACACCGCCGCATCCGCCACCGGCGCACCCGGCGCAACGACCGGCAACACGCGCAGCGCCTGCTCCAGATTCTCGATCCCGCACAGCCCGCAGCTGCTCTCCGAAACCCGGTGCCGCACGCGCTCCAGCACGCGCTCCACCCGTTCCGGCACCAGCGTGATGCGCAGCACCATCCCCTGCGGCGCAGGATGCGCGTCGACGTCCAGAACGTCCGCCGCATCGTCGATCAACCGCTCCGACCGGCAGAAGCCGTAGGCGAAATCCTCCAGCGCGGTCGGCGTCGCCATCATCACCGCATAGCCGAGGCCGTTCACCTCCACGGCGACCGGCATCTCCACCGCCAGCGCGCGCATCGTCGGCACCGCGGCCCCGTCCGGCACGATCCGCAGGAACGCCGCATCGACGGTCGCCTGCGGCATGACCACGTCATTTTCCATAATACTAATCCGCCATTCTAGGATGGGTCCGAAACAACTAGGAGCGCGTTACCGGCTGCATGAACGATCGACCCTTACCCCGCCAGGCCGTCCTGATCGTCAACGCGCGCTCGCGCAAGGGACGCAAGCTGTTCCGCCGCGCCGCGCGCAGCCTGAAGGCGGCGGGGGTGGAGATCATCCGGTCGCACGCCGTCCGCGACCCCGCCAAGCTGAAGGTCCATGTCTGCGAAGCAGTCGCGGACGGCGCACCGATGGTCATCGTGGGCGGCGGCGACGGGTCGCTCTCCTCCTCGGTCGATCACCTCGTCGGTCACGACACGGTGTTCGCACTGCTCCCGCTCGGCACCGCGAACAGCTTTGCCCGCACGCTCGGCATTCCGCTCGATCTCGATGGCGCGATCGACGTCATCGCTAACGGCCAACGCCGCCGCATCGACCTCGGCATGATCGACGACGATTATTACGCCAACTGCGCCACGCTCGGCATCGCACCGCTGATCGCCGAAACCGTGCCGCACGGCCTGAAGAAGATCCTCGGGCGCCCCGGCTACCTCGCCTGGGCCGCCTACCAGATGCTGCGTTTCAAGCCGTTCCGCCTGACGATCGGCGAGGGCGAAAACGCCGAAACGCTCGACGCACTCGAAGTCCGCGTCGCCAACGGCAACTACCACGGCGGGACCGAAATCGTCGACAGCGCCTCGGTCGACTCCGGCCAGATCGTTGTTCAGGTCGTCACCGGCACGATGCGCGGTCGCCTCGCCTGGTCCTGGATCGCGAGCGTCCTGAAACTCGAAGCCCGCAAGGAGACGATGCGCGAATTCCACGGCCGCGAGATCCGCATTTCTACCGATCGCCCCATGCCCGTCTCGATCGACGGCGAACTTCTCGCCACCACCCCGTTCACCGCCCGCATCGCCCGCGCGGTGATCGACGTGGCAGCGCCCGCCTCCGTAACCCCAACCCCCTGAACCGTCAGCCGGTAGGCCGGTCCCGCCCCGCCGCATCGGCATCCGCCAAAGCAGTCTCGCGCCCCGCCTCAGGCAACAAACTCCCCCGCCGCCACGTCCCGCGCAGATAGTAGGCCGTGGCCAGCAGCAACGAAGCGGTCATCCCGACCGGGAAACTCCACCACAGCGCATCCGTCCCCAGCACCGGCTGCAACAGCCGCGCGAAGCCCAGCCGCACCGGCAGCAACGTGATCGCCAGGATGATGAGCGGCGCCACCACCGCCCCGTTCGCCCGCACCGTGGAAAACAGCACCATCGTCACGCCGAACAGCACGAAGCTCCACCCCGCGATCAAATGGATATGCGCCGCGATCGGAATCGCCGGACTCCCTGATGCCAGGAACAGCCCCAGCGCCGCACGATCCACCAGCGTCGTCACCACCACCATCGCCCCGGTCAGCGCAAGATTGGTGACGATGCCCGCCCGCGTGATCGCACCGATCCGGTCCCACCGGCCCGCGCCGATATTCTGCGCCGCCATCGCGCTCACCGCCGCACCGATCGCCATCGCCGGCATCTGGATATAGGTCCACAGCTGCAACGCCACGCCGTACGCCGCGGTTGTCACCAGCCCCTGCCGGTTGACCAGCCCGATCATCGCCAGCCCCGACACCGACACAACCATCATCTGCAACCCGAGCGGCGCGCCCTTCGCCAGGATCGCGCGAAGCAGCACCGGATCGGGGATCAGATACCGCCACTCCCGCCCGCGCAGCCGGATCGGCAGATCGCGCGCGTAGATGTAGACCAGCAGCGCCCCCAGCCCGACATGGTTGGCGATCAGCGTCGCCGTCGCCGACCCGGCGATCCCCATCGCCGGGATCGGCCCCGCTCCCGCGATCAAAATCGGGTTCAGCCCGCTGTCCACCACCGTCGACACCACCATGAACCAGAGCGGCGTCAGCGAATCGCCCGTGCCCCTCAGCCCCATCATCAGCAGCACCAGCAGGAACGCGGCCGGCATCGACAGGAAAATGACGCGTAGATAGATGAGCGCGAGGTCCTGCACCGCCGGTGGCGTCGCCAGCAACCGCAGCAATTGCGGCGCGAACACCCAGCCGAGCAGCGCGATCACGAACGATCCGCCGACCAACATCCCGATCGCCGACCCGAGCGAGCGCCGCGCCCCGTCCGGATCGCCACGCCCCGTCGCCTGCCCGACCAGGATCGTCGCCGCCATCCCGAACCCGAACACCGCCGCGAACATCAGGAACATGATCAGGTTCGCATTGGACGTCGCCGCCAGCGCCCCCTCACCCAGATATCGCCCGACCCAGATCGCGTTGATCGACCCGTTCAGCGACTGCAGCACGTTCGACCCGAGCGTCGGCAACGCGAACATCAGCAACGCCGGCGTGATCGCCCCGGTCGTCAGATTGGGCCGGCTGCCGTGCGTCGCCATCTCGATGTCTTTCCTACCTGCGGGAGTGGGGGGCGCGGCCGGGGCAGACGTCGGCCCCAGCCGCTACCTCATCCCAACCGCGCCAACGCCGCCCGCAAGCGGTCCGCCTCCGCCGACCTCAGCGCATGATCCTCGCGCGCCTTGGCCACCGCATCCGGCTTCGCCCGCTCGACGAACGCCGCGCTGCCAAGTCGCCCGGCCAGCGCATCACGCTCCTTCTCCGCCACCGCGATCCCCTTCGCCAGCCGCGCCCGCTCCGCCTCGAGGTCGATGACCCCGTCGAGCGGCAGCACGAACGTCGCCTCGTCGACCACCACCTGCGCCGCCCCGCCGACCGCCGGCTCGAACGACACCGCCTCGATCCGCGCCAGCCGCGCCAGAACCGCGGCCTGCGACGCCAGCCGCGCCCGCGTCACCTCCGACGCATCGCGCACGTGCGCCACCAGCTTCGCCCCCGGCGGCACGTTCAGCTCCGCCCGCGCCGCGCGGATCTCGCCCACCAGCCGGATCGTCCAGTCGATCTCCTGGCTCGCCGCCGGATCCATCGCCCGCGCATCCGCCATCGGCCACGCCGCGACGATCAGGTCATGATCGCGCGTCGCCAGCGCGTGCCACAACTCCTCGGTGATGAACGGCATGAACGGATGCAGCATGACCAGGATCTGGTCGAGCACCCAGCCCGCCACCGTCCGCGTCTCCGCCGCGGCACCCGCGTCCGCCTCGGCCCCCAGCGCCGGCTTGATCAGCTCCAGATACCAGTCGCAGAACGTCGCCCAGACGAACTGGTAAACCGTGTTCGCCGCCTCGTCGAACCGCAGGTCGGCCAGCGCCAGGTCCAGCGCCTGCACCGTCTTCGCCGTCTCGCCCAGGATCCAGCGGTTGACCGCCTGCTCCGCGCGCGGCGGCTCCAGCGTCGTCGACCCGCCGATCCCGTTCGACTGCGCGAACCGCGCCGCATTCCACAGCTTCGTCGCGAAGTTCCGATATCCCTCGACGCGCCGCTCATCCAGCTTGATGTCGCGCCCCTGGCTCTCCATCGCCGCCATCGTGAAGCGCAGCGCATCCGCCCCGTACCGGTCGATCAGCCCGAGCGGATCGACGGTATTGCCCTTCGACTTGGACATCTTCGCCCCGTCCGGCGCGCGCACCAGCCCATGCAGGTACAGCGTCCGGAACGGCACCTCCCCCATGAACTCCAGCCCCTGCATGATCATCCGCGCATCCCAGAAGAACAGGATGTCGAACCCGGAAATCAGCACGTCGTTCGGATAATGCTTGGCGAGCTTCGCCGTCTCGTCCGGCCACCCCAGCGTCCCGAACGGCCACAACGCCGACGAGAACCACGTATCGAGCACGTCCTCGTCCTGCGTCAGCACGCGGTCGTCGCCGGCCTGTGCCCGCGCCCCCGCCTCGTCGAGCGCGACGAAGGCAGTGCCCTCCGCGTCGAACCACGCCGGAATCCGATGCCCCCACCACAGCTGCCGTGACACGCACCACGGCTGGATATTGTCGAGCCAGTTATAATAGGTCTTGGTCCAGCTCTCCGGCACGACCTTGATCGCGCCCGACCGCACCGCCTCGATCGCAGGGCCGGCCAGCGTCTTGGCATCGACATACCATTGGTCGGTCAGCCACGGCTCGATCACCACCCCCGACCGGTCGCCATAGGGCGTCTGGATCGTGCGATCCTCGACCCGGTCGAGCAGCCCCGCTTCCTCCAGCGCCGCCACCACCGCGACGCGCGCGTCCTTCACCGACAGGCCGAGATACGCGTCGGGGATCAGCCCGTCCGCCACCTGCACCACCCGCGCCTTGGCATCGAGCATGTTGAGCATCTCGCCCGCCGCGAACCCGGCGCGCCGCCCGACCTCGAAATCGTTGAAGTCGTGCCCGGGCGTGATCTTCACCGCACCCGACCCCAGCTCCGGATCGGCATGCTCGTCCGTCCCGATCGCGATCGACCGCCCCGTGATCGGCAACGTCACGCGCTTGCCCACCATTGCGGTGTAACGCTCGTCGGTCGGATGCACCGCGACCATCATGTCGGCCAGCAGCGTCTCCGGCCGCGTCGTCGCGACCGCGATGAAGCCCGACCCATCCTCCAGCGGGTAGCGCAGATGGTAGAATTTGCCCTGCACCTCGCGCGTCTCGACCTCCAGGTCCGAGATCGCGGTGCCGAGGCCCGGGTCCCAGTTCACCAGCCGCTTGTCGCGGTAGATCAGCCCCTTGGCATGCAGGTCGACGAACACCTTCAGCACCGCGCGCGAGAAACCCGGGTCCATCGTGAACCGCTCGTTCGCCCAGTCGCACGACGCGCCCAGCCGGCGCAGCTGCCCGGTGATCGTGCCGCCGCTCTCTTCCTTCCACGCCCAAACCCGCTCGACGAACTGCTCGCGCGTCAGGTCGGTACGCTTCTCGCCGGCGGCGTTCATCTGCCGCTCGACCACCATCTGCGTCGCGATGCCGGCATGGTCGGTGCCGACCACCCACAGCGCATCCTTCCCCTTCAACCGCGCATGACGGACGAGGATGTCCTGCAGCGTATTGTCGAGCGCATGGCCGATGTGCAGAGAGCCCGTAACGTTGGGCGGCGGAATGACGATCGTGAACGGCTCCGCATCGGGCCGCTCCGGCCGGAACCCGTTCGTGTTCTCCCAATGGGAATACCAGCGCGCTTCGATGGCCGCGGGGTCGAATGTCTTGTCGATCGTCATGCGACCAGCCTTAGCGGGGCGTCGTGGCGTCCGAAAGTGTTTCGGGTGAGGTCACGACGGTGATCACTGCTTGCCGTGACCGGCCGACGTTGTCCCGAGGATGGCGCCCCCCACCCCCGTTCATCCTGAGTAGGGGCTGAGCGCAGTCGAAGACCCGCATCGAAGGAAAGGCGCAGCGCCGGAACAAGTCCCGCCACGTGCGCACCGGTCCCCACCCCTACCCCCGTTCGGTTCGAGCCTGTCGAGAACGCCGCGCAACGTTCTCGACAGGCTCGAACCGAACGGCGCAGGATAAAAGGCCAGAGCCCCCAAACCCGCCCATCCCGAGCGAAGTCGAGGGACCCCTTCGAGCGAAGTCGAGAAGCGTAAAGGCAGGAGATCCCAGGCTTCGCTCGGTCGGTCCGTCGACTGCGCTCGGGATGGACGTACGTGGGGGGATCGATAACTAGGCAGTCAGGCAGTCAAATACCAAGCCCGCGGCCCAACCCGAAAACCCTCAGCCCTGCTTCCCCGTAATCCGCGCAATCTCACGCGCCACCAGGGTTTCCACAACCTCGGGCAACCGCGCGTCGAGCCATTCCTTCAGCATCGGACGCAGCATCTCGCGCACCATGCCCTCCAGCGTATTTTCGCTCGGCCCGGCACCACGCACCACCAGCGCGGACAGCAGATCGAGCGACTGCTTGCTCGCCACCACCGCATCGGGCGACACCAGAGCCGGCGCCGGCTCGGTCAGTTCCAGCACGTCAGACGGAGGCGGCGGCACATCCACAGGCGGGGCGGCAGCGACCGAATCCTGCACCGGCCGGCGCGGGCGCGGTGGCACGACCGCTGCGCCGTCATCGGCGATGATGCGTTTGATGGAAGCCAGTATATCTTCCATCGACGGTTCCTGACGTACGTCCCCCATGGCTCCGCTATCCATCATCTGACGGGCGGTGTCACGGGGTTTGCGCGCACCGTCGGGGGGATGTCACGCGACGCCGCCGGCACCGCGGGTCCGTACGCGCTTTGCGGCAGCACGACCTGCGTCGGCGACGGCAGCCCGGCGGTCGATGCCGCCACCGGCACCGGCGCCGGATCGTCGTTCCAGTCGCTCAGCGAACGTCGCGCCTGGCGGTAGCTGATCGTCGGATCATACAGCGGCCCGCCGTCCAGCCCCAGGTCGCGCGCCTCCGCCTTGCCGATCGCGGCGAGCAGCGCGAAGCCGGCGACATACGCATCGCGCCGCGCCGTCACCAGTTGCACCCGCACGTTCAGCAATTCCTGTTCCGCGTTCAGCACGTCGAGCACGTTGCGCGTCCCCACGCTGTTCTCCGCCCGCACGCCTTCCAGCGCCAGCTCGCTCGCCGACACCGCGCGTTCGGACGACGCGATCACGCCCAGTGCCGCGGCATAGAGCGAATAGGTCGCCCGCGAATCGGACACCACCGACCGCTCGACCAGCGCGATCTGCTCGATCGCCTGGCTCGACCGCGCCTGCGCCTGCCGCACGCGCGCCGCGGGCAGCCCGCCCTGGTACAGCGGCAGGTTCGCGCTGAGCCCGACCGTCGCGGTCTTCTGCGACTGCTGCGCGCTTTCCACGATAGTGCCGGGCTGCGTCGGATCGCTCGTGCCCCCGCCCGGGTTCACCACCACCGATCCGGGCCGCGAGCCGACATAGTTGGTGTAGCTCCCTTGCGCGAAGCCAGACAGCGTCGGCAACCGCGATGCCTTCGCGGTCCGGATATCAAAGTTCGCCGCGCGCGCCGCCGCGCGTGCCGCAATCAGGTCCGGGTTGTTCTCGATCGCCACGTCGGCGGCCGCATCGGCACTGGCCGGGAACAGCGGCAACGGCGGCGGCGGCTCCAGCGCGTCCGGCGTCGTGCCGATGATGCGCAGGTAATTCTCGCGACTCGAATCGAGCTGCGCCAGTGCGGATTGCAGCTGGCTCTGCGCGATCGACAGCCGCGCCTGCGACTGCGCCACGTCGGTGCGCGTCAGGTCGCCGACCTCGAACCGGTCACTCGATGCCTGCACGTTGGTTTCGAGCACGCGCACGTTGCCGCGGTTCAGCTCGACGATCGCTAGGTCGCGGATCACGTCCATGTAGCTGCCGACCGCCTGGACGAAGATGTTCGCCTCGGTCGACCGCAACGACGCCCGCCCCGAATCGACGCGCGCATCGGCCGCGCGGATCGAGCTTTTGACGCCGCCACCCTGGTAGATCGGCATGCTGATGTTCAGCCCGGCGTTGAGCGCGCGGGCAGGCGAGAACTCGCCACCGATCCCGCGCCGCACGAACTCGCTGTAACTGCCGCTGCCCGCCACCGTCGGCCGGCCCTGCGACAGCGCGATCGCGACATTCTCGTCCACCGCCCGCTGCCCGGCGCGCGCACCGGTCAGCGTGGGGTTGCCGTTATAGGTGCGGACCAGCGCCTCGCGCAGCGTCGCGCCCATCGCGGGGGTCGCGACCGACGCCAGCATCGCCGCGACCGCGACCACCCTTGTTCCTGCCGTCATGCCCGTCCCGCCCCCGCTCGATCGTTCAGAATGTAAAGACAGGTGGCGCCGCGAACCCCGGCAGCACGACCGCTTCGGCGTCCGCCACCGTCACCAGGCCGAAGCCGTTGCCCGCGCGCCGGCCGATCGCCAGCCGCGTCACGCCGCGTTCGACCAGCCCGGTCGCCAGCCGACCGCCATCGACCAGCTGCTCGCTGATCGCCGCCGGCACCGCGTCGACCGCCCCGTCGATCAGGATCAGGTCATACGGCGCGCTGGCGGCCCAGCCGGCGTTCAACGGCCCGGACACATAGCTCACGCCCGCGGTCTGGACGGGCACCAGTGCGACGTCCTCCTCCAGCGCGACGACGGACGCGACCAGCGGCGCGATCACCGCGGCGGCATAGCCGGTCGCCGATCCGATGATCAGCACGCGGTCGGTCGCCACCGGGCGCGCATCGGCGATCAGCCGCGCGGTCGCCAGCGGCGCGTTCAGCCAGCGTCCGTTCGCCAGCGGCACCGGCCGATCGGTATAGGCCGCGGCCATCGCGTCGGCCGCGACGAACCGCTCGCGCGGCACCTCGGACAGGACGGCGAGCAGCCGTGGCTCGCTGACGGTGTTGGTGCGCAACTGGCTGTCCACCATGGCGCGTCGCATCTGGTCATAATCTGGATGGGTCACGGTAAGCCTCGTCGCACGACTGTATTGAATAGGCAACACAGCTGGCCGCCCGTTCGTCGTCTATCTTGTCGTTTTCGTCGCGCCAAGCGCGAAGCGCCGCATCGGCGTTTCCGTCCACGATATTGCCAGCGCTGGAAGGCTGGAGGCCCGACCGGGAATCGAACCCGGGTGCGAGGATTTGCAGTCCTCTACGTCACCACTCCGCCATCGGGCCAAACCGTGGGGAGGCGCGCACTTGCAAGGGTTTCGCCCGTGGGTCAACCCGAACTTCGCGCGACCACCCGCAAAACCGGTCCGGCTGTCGGTCGGCCGATCAGTCGAGATCGGCCAACAGCACCCGCTTCACCCGCACGCCGATCACGGTCAGCCGCCACGCATTCTCGGATTTTCCGCGTCGCTGGATCAGCCCCTTGGCGTCGCGGATCGCCGTCATCCGCTTGGCGGTGCGGTGGTCGTCGGCCTCCTGCCAGTCGTCCGACAACGCCATCACGACGCGGCGCTGCGCCACGCCGATCTCGGCTGCGATCTCCATCGCCTCGTAATCGGTGTCGTCGTCCGGCATGTCGTGGCCGTCGGTCATGCGGATCGTCCCCTGCCGGCCCGGGCGGCGGTCTGGGCCGGCCCGGTCGGTCGCTGTTACGGCTGGTGGGCGGTGACGGGTTCGAACCGCCGACATCCTGCGTGTAAAGCAGGCGCTCTACCGGCTGAGCTAACCGCCCGCCGCAACGCGTCGTTGCCATCGTTGCCATGCGACCGCAAGCCCCCAGACGCGCGGCCCACCCGATCAGCCCTCGCCGATCAACCCTCGACCGTCTGCGCCGCCCGGACATAGCCGTCCATCGCGGTCGCGGTGTCGTCGGACAGCGTGATGTACACCCGCCGCCCGTCCTCCGCGTCCGGCGTGCGCACCATCAGCCCGCGCTGCGTCAGCGCACGGATCCAGCGCAGCGCCGTCGTCGCGGGCACTGCGGCCGCGATGCACAGGCTCGACACCGCGACCGGACTCCCCTCCAGCCGCGCCGCCGCCAGGTCGAGCAGCATGTCCCACGCCGGATCGGAGAACAGCCCCTCGCCCAGAAACTGGTCGCGCAACCGCCGCCGCCGCAGGATGCGCCGGAACGCCTCCGCCCCGATCGCCGGCGCGTCCGCCGCCTGCACCACGGCGGGCAACGCGTCCGCCCCGCCTAGCCGCGGCTCGACCGACGCCACTAGCCGATCCGCGATCCGGCTCAGTTCCGCGCTGATCATGCGCAACTGGTCTTCGCGGTCCGGCCCATCCTCGCGCAGCAAGCCACCGCCCGTCGCCATCGCAATCTCGATCGCGGCCAGCCGGTCGCTCGCCCGCCCGGCGCAGACCAGCCCGACCGGCGCATCGCCCAGTGCGGCATCGGTAACGTCGATTAATTCGGGGCGGATCGCCACCACCGCCGCCTGCCCGCCCAGCGCCAGCCGCGCGACCCGCGCCAGCAACGCATCATAGGCGACACCCGGATCGTCATCGACCTCGACGAACAGCAGGTCCGCCACCAACGCGCGGTCCGGCGCATCGACCGCCTCCGCGACCGTCATCGCCCGCGACACGGCCAGCTCCGCATTCCGCGCCATCCCGGTCCCGCGCGCCTCGGCGGCCGCACCGTCGGACACGAGCACCATCGTCCGCCGCATCGTCGACGCACCATATTCCATAATCAAATCCGAGCCTTACCCCGGCCGACCGATCGGCTGCGTGCCCGCCATCGCAGTTTCGGACTGGAGCGCAAGCACCAGTTCCGCGCTCATCCGGCCCTGCAGCGCGAGCAGCACGCCATTGCCCAGTCCGGACAGCACCACGCCGAGCAGAAACAGCGGCCTGCCGGCGCCGCTATGGGCGGCGGCCAGCTCCGCCCACGCGCGCTGCACGGCCACCGGATCCTGACCGGCCGCCATCACGGCGGTCATGTCGCCCATCTGCACCGTCAGTCCCGGCACCAGCGCGACCAGCCCCATCAGGAACAGCAGGATGTAGGCGAGGAACAGGAACCAGAACCGCCCCCTTCCCAACCGCCACGCCTCACGCAGCGCGAACCGCCCGCGCTGCGCCGCCAATGGCACGGCGAGCGACAACCGCACGCCGCAATATAGCGCCGCGAACGGCACGATCAGCGCCAGCAGACCGGCAACGATCGCCACCAATATGCCGACGCCCCCCAACGCTGCCCCGGCCGCCGCCGCGACCGCGATCAGCACGATCATCGCCACGACCATCAGCAGGTAGATGCCGAGCCCGAGCAGTAGCATCGTCGCCAGCACGCGCAGTTCGGTGCCGCCGAACCGCAACCGCACCGGCTCACCCGGCGTGAAAGCCAATCGCATCGCCGCGACCACGACGGCGATGCACACCAGCGAGGCCAGCAACGCCGCGACACTGGCCCCGACGATGAACCGCGGCGAAATCGACGCCGCGTCAGCGGATAGCGCCACCATCTCCCGCATCATCATCGGCTGGATCAGCAGGCCGGACGCCAGCCCGATAACCCCCAGCACCGCGGCCGCCACCAGCACAGCGCGCCATTCGCGCCACAATCCCGCCAGCGTCCGTTCGATGACCGTGCCGACATCGGCACGCGCCGGCATCGGCGCGCCCCCCGCCACGCCGTCCGTCATGCGCGCGTCCCGCTCAGCGCCCGTCTATGCATCCGCCCCATATCTTCGCTGCCTTCGAAGACGTGCGTGCCTGGTCCCCCGGCATCCGCCCGTCGTTTCGCCCCCCGTGCAACTTATGCTGCGTCGCCGTCAGCTGGCGATCACGAACACCACGATGGCCACGATCACGATGGTCGCGATCGTTCCCCACTTCGCCATGTTCAGGAACCCCAGATAGGTCGACACATGCGCCTTCTGGTCCATGCCGTTGCTTTCGTTCGCCGCCATCGTCCGTTCCCTCGCCCGTCGTCGTTGCCGCGTGATAGCCGTGCGCGCTACACACGCCAAGCCCGCGCTTAATCCGCCCTTTACCGAAAGCAGGGTAGGCAACGGCACGATAGACCCTGGGACAAGGACGATGTCGGCAATGGCCGAGCCAAGCCGTACGCTTCTGCTGATCGACGACGAACCGGCACAGGGCCGGCTGGTCGCCGCGATCGTCGCCCGCGCGGGCTGGCGCACCGTCCGTGCGCGCGATGCGGAGGAGGCGATCGCGCTGCTCGGCGGCCCCGGCACGCCCTCGGTGGATGCCGCGCTGATCGATCGCTGGGCACCGGACGGCCCGGTCGCGAACGACATCGGCGACGGCGTCGCCCGCCTCCGCGCGCACCACCCCACTTTGCCGATCGTCATGATCGCTGCCAGCGCGACCGTCGCGGGCGCGGTCGAGGCGATGCGCACCGGCGCGACCGATTTCCTGGTAAAGCCGCTCGCCCCCGATCGCTTGCTCGCCGCACTCGATGCCGCCACCGACGGCCGCCGCGGCGCCGGCGAACTGCGCCCGCTGACCGAGAAACTGCCGCAGGCGCTGGCCTTCGACGAGATCATCGGCTCCTCCTCCGCCTTCCGCTCCGCCCTGGCCATCGCGGCAAAGGCGGCGCGCGCCCGCGTCTCGATCCTGATCGAGGGCGAGGCCGGCGTCGGCAAGGAAGTGGTGGCGCAGGCGATCCATGCCGCCTCGCCCCGCGCCCGCCGCCCGCTCATCACCGTCAACTGCGCCGGCATCGCCGAAAACCTGATCGAAAGCGAGCTGTTCGGCCACGAACGCGGCGCCTTCACCGGCGCGTTCGATCGCCGCATCGGCCGGTTCGAGCAGGCGGACGGCGGCACGCTGTTCCTGAACGAAGTCACCGAACTGTCGCCCGACGCGCAGGTCCGGCTGCTCCGCGTCCTGCAATCGGGCGAGATCACGCCGATCGGTGCGCGCGGCCACCGCATCGTCGACGTCCGCGTCGTAGCGGGCAGCAGCCGGCCGCTGGCCGAGGAGATCGCCGCAGGCCGGTTCCGCGAGGATCTCTATTACCGCCTCGCCGTGGTCCAGGTTGCGGTGCCGCCGCTGCGCAACCGGATCGGCGACGTGCCCGCGCTCGCCCGCCACCTCCTCGCGCGGATCGGCGACCAGCCCGGCCTGCGCGGCCTCGGCATCACCGACGCGGCGCTCGCGCTCCTCATGCGCTACGACTGGCCGGGCAATGTCCGCCAGTTGCAGGCCGCGCTCTTCCGCGCCGCCATCCTGTGCGACGGCGATGCGCTGACCGCCGACGATTTCCCGCAGATCGCCGCCGCCACCAGCGCGGATCGCACCGCCCCGTCCGGCCTGCCGAGCGGCGGCGGCATCACCCTGTACGAACCCAATGGCCACATCCGCCCGCTCGACGCGATCGAGGCGGACGTCATCCGCCTGGCGATCGGCCATTATCGCGGCCGCATGACGGAGGTCGCCCGCCGGCTCGGCATCGGCCGTTCGACATTGTACCGAAAGCTCGGCGAAATGGGCATCGACAGCGCGGCCTAATTGTCTGACTTTCCGGCCGAACTTCGCCATTTCTTTCATCGTCGCGGGCAGGACACCGGCATGATCCAGATCGCCCGAATCACCGCCTATCCGCTGCGCCTGATGCTCGCCCTGTTCGCGGCCTATGCCGTCTACACGATCCCCTCGCTGCTTCCGCGCTGGGGGGCGTCAGCGGTGGGCATCCCGCTCCTCATCGGCTGGCTCGCGCTCGCCGCGATCGCCCTGCCGCTGGCGCAAGGGCGGTGGCACGGGCGGCGCACCTGGATCGCGCTGGCCGCCATCGTCGTCGCGCTACGCGTCGCCGCGCTCGTTCTGCTGTGGAACCGCGTGCCGTCGGCCGATCCGATCATCTACGTCCAGATCGCGTCGGACATCATCGCCGGGCACGGCCTGTTCTTCGTCGATCCGCGCAGCAACGTCGTGTTCCTGGCGCTGTACCCACCCGCCTACCCGCTGCTCCTGGCCGGGCTCGGCAGCGTGTTCGGGCTGGGCCAGGTCATTCTGTCGCTCAGCAATCTCGTCTTCGACCTCCTTGCCGCGCTGCTGATCGTATGGATCGGCGACCGCGCCGGATCGCGTGCCGGCGGGCTGGCCGCGGCGTGGCTCTGGCTCATCTGGCCCACTTTCGTGTTCGCCACCCCGTTCGCGCAGAAGGAGCCGCTGGTCGCCGTCCTGATCCTCGCGATGATCCTGCGCCTGCTCCGCCTCCGGGATCATCCCGTCCCCGCCTTCCACGACGGCCTTATCTTCGGCGTGCTGGCCGGACTGCTCGCGCTCAGCCAACCCGGCCTCGCGACGCTCCCCGCGACGTTCGGACTTTTCCTGATCCCCGTCGTCGGGTTCCGCCCGCTACTGATCCTCGCGCTGCGCAGCGTGCCTGTCCTGCTGCTCGTCATGGCGCCCTGGTGGATCCGCAACGGGCTGGTCCTCGGCCATTTCGTGCCGCTCACCACCACCGGCGGCCTTGGCCTGTGGATCGGCAACAATCCCAACACCAGCGGCAACTGGATGCCGCTGCCTCCCGGGCTCGCCGCGCTCCCCGAACTCGAACAGTCCGCCCGCGCCGCCGCGGTGGCCAAGGCGTGGATCGCAGCCCATCCGGTCGACATGCTGATCCTCAACGCGACGAAGCTCGTCCGCTCCTTCGCAATCGAACATTTCACGCTGATCCGGCTGACTGCCGTCACGCCCGACTTCCCGGTCGGCATCACCGCCGTCTTCCTGCCGCTGTTCCAGGGCGCGCTCATCGCGGTGCTCGCCGCCACCGCCGCACTCATCGGCCGCGCCCGCCGGATCGCGCACGGCGACTGGCTCGTCCTGCTGTTCGCCGCCGCGATGGCGCAGATCCTGATCTTCGACGTCTGGTTCGAATTTGCCGAACGGCACCGCTATTTCACCATGCCGTTCCTCTTCCTGCTGATCGGCTTCGGTCTCGCCGCCGCGCGGACCGAACCGCGGGTCGTGCCCGCCCGCTAGCTGCGCGGGGTCAGCGCCTCGTCCCGCAACCCGCGCCAGATCTTCAGCGCCTGCACCGTTTCCGCGACGTCGTGCACGCGCAGGATCTGTACGCCCTGCGTCGCCCCCGTCATCACCACCGCCACGGACCCGCCCAGCCGCCGATCGACCGGCGCTTCGTTCGACAGCGCCCCGATGAACCGCTTCCGGCTCGCCCCCAGCAGCACCGCGCACCCGAGCCCGTGGAACAGCGACAGCCCGTTCAGCAGCGCTAGATTATGCGCCACCGTCTTGCCGAACCCGATCCCCGGATCAACGATGATCCGCGACCGTGCGATCCCCGCCGCCTCCGCCGCCGCAATCCGCGCCGCCAGCCAGTCATACACTTCGATCAACACGTCGGCGTAGCGTGGCCGGTCCTGCATCGTCTGCGGGTCACCCGCATGATGCATCAGCACCACCGGGCACCCCGCCGCCGCCACGACCGCGGCGGACCGCGCATCCCACAACAGCGCCGACACGTCGTTGACGATCCCCGCCCCCGCGGCCAGCGCCGCCTCCATCACCGCTGCCTTGCGCGTGTCGATCGCCACCGCGACCCCCGCCCGGGCCATCGGCTCGATCACCGGCCGCACCCGCGCGATCTCGTCGCCCTCCCAGACCACTTTCGCCCCCGGCCGCGTCGATTCGCCACCGACGTCAATCAGCGCAGCACCGGCAGCCGCCATCGCCACGCCCGCATCGGCCGCCCCCGCCGCATCGCCGTCATGCTGCCCGCCATCCGAAAAACTGTCCGGCGTCACGTTCAGGATCGCCATCACCTGCGGCTGATCCAGCCGAACCGTCCGCTCGCCCAGCACCATCGCCGGCCGCGCCGCCACTAGCCGCGCCAGCACCGCCTCGCCCTCCGCCCGCAACGCATCGGGCAACGCGGCCAGCGCTGCATCCAGCCGATCGATCGGCACCAGCACCTGCGCCACCCGCCGCCCCGCCTCGACGCGGATCAACTCGACCGCGGAGAACCAAACCAGCCCACCAGCCAGCCGCAGCACCTGCCCGTCATGCCCGAACGGCGCATCCACGAACCCGGTCGGACGCAGGTAAAGGCCGGTCGTCATCGTATTTTCCTTCGGGTGAATGCCGCCGCCCTAGCGGACGATCGCAACCCCGTCCCGAACCCTACAGCCCGGCCGCCACCAGATGCCGCTGCCGATACTCGTCGATCTGCACCAGCCCGTCGGGCCCGTCGACATGCCAGAACGTCCAGCCATTGCACGACGGCGCACCCTGCAACGTCGCACCCACCTTGTGAATCGATCCGCGCGCGCCGTCCGCCACCAGCGTCCCGTCGCCGCGCACCTCCGCCCGCCAACGCCGCTTCAGGTCGGTCAGGATCGTGCCCGGCGGAATCGCGCCGGTCTCGATCATCACGCCGAACGCCACCCGCGGCGCGCTGCGCTTCGACGGCACCGTCTGCATCGCGCTCTCGTCCAGCGGCAGCGTCGACGCGATCCGCGTCCGCGCCACACGGACATATTTCTCCTCGCGCTCGATCCCGATCCAGCGCCGCCGCAACCGCCGCGCCACCGCACCCGTCGTCCCCGTCCCGAAAAACGGGTCCAGCACGATATCGCCCGGCTGGGTGCAGGCCAGCATCACGCGGTACAGCAGCGCCTCCGGCTTCTGCGTCGGATGCGCCTTGTGCCCGTCATCGTCCTTCAATCGCTCGCCGCCCGAACAGATCGGCAGCACCCAGTCCGACCGCATCTGGATATCGTCGTTCAGCGCCTTCATGCTGGCATAGTTGAACGTGTAGCGCGCCTTCTCGGATTTCGAACACCAGATCATCGTCTCGTGCGCGTTGGTGAACCGCGTGCCCTTGAAATTCGGCATCGGATTGGCCTTCCGCCACACGATGTCGTTCAGGATCCAGAACCCATGATCCTGCAACGCCGCGCCGACGCGGAAGATGTTGTGATAGCTGCCGATCACCCACAGCGTACCGTCGTCCTTCAGCACGCGCCGCGCCTCCGCCAGCCAGGCGCGCGTGAACTTGTCATACGCTTCGAACGACGCGAACTTGTCCCACTCGTCGTCGCACGCATCGACGCGCCCGCCCTCCGGCCGCAACAATTCGCCACCCAGCTGCAGATTGTACGGCGGATCGGCGAAGATCATGTCGACCGACCGGTCCGGCATCCCCTGCATCGCGCTGATGCAGTCTCCGAGCAGGATCGTATCGAGTGACAGCATCGTCAGTTTCGGTCGCGCGACGGTGCGCAGGACGGGCACGTCGTCCATGTCAATCTTGTTCAGCGCACCCATCGTCCGTCCCCGTCGTCGTTTGAAAAGACCCTGAGTCGCCGAGTCGCTCGGGTCAAGAGAGGGGTCGAATCGAACGGCGTGCGGTGCGCGACGGCGCGCTGGAACGAACCGAGTCCGGCTACCGCATGTTGAGTCCACGGGTCGCCGCGGACTCAACATGCGGGGGTGTTGCCGTCAGGACTCGCCCGACCTTTTATTTGTGGCGGTGCCGGAAAAGCCGGGGCAAAGTCGCGTCATCGCTGCCGCATTCGGGAAAAGCATGACGGGACATCTTCGCTACGTGCTGCTCTCCTCACTCGGCGCGCTGCTGCTCGGCGCGCTGCTGGGGCTGTCGACCGTCAACGGCCTGCGCGAACGCACGCTGCCGACCGCGCCGATCTACCCACGCTCCAGTTTCGCCCAGGATCCCGTCCTCGCCGCCGAAGCCCCCGACTGCGCCGGCTGCACCACCTATGACGAAGGCTATCGCTGGGCCAGCGCCCACGCCGTCGACACCGCCGACGCCTGCTTCGCCGACGACTGGGCCTACCAACGCGGCTGCATGGCCTACATCGACGGCCGTAGGCCGGACTAAACACCAAACTTCCAAAAACCGTCCATCCCGAGCGAAGTCGAGGGGCCCTTCGAGCGCAGCCGAGAAGCCAACAGCATCAAGGGCGCAGCGCGGCGGGATTAGCAGCAACAGAGAAGCCGCTCTTTCAGCATCACCGATGCCCCACCCATCCCAACCCCCTTCGGTTCGAGCTTGTCGAGAACGAAGCTCAGTTCGACGGTCCACAGCCCCCCGCCCCGTTTGGTTCGAGCTTGTCGAGAACCCCGCACAGAGTTCTCGACAAGCTCGAACCAAACGGAGGTCAGAACACCGCCAGCCCCACTAACCTCATAACAGCACCAGCTGCCGCACCGGCGCAAAACTCCGCCGATGGATCGGACTGGGCCCCAGCGCCCCCAAGGCCGCCAGATGCGCCGCCGTCCCGTACCCCTTGTTCGAAGCCCACCCGTACCCCGGATGCGCCGCATCATACTCCAGCATCATCCGATCGCGCTCATGCTTGGCCACGATCGAGGCCGCCGCGATCGACAGGCACGACGCATCGCCCTTCACCACCGCAACCGCGGTATGGCGCCACTTCGGCAGGGCGTTTCCGTCGACCAGCACCATCATCGGCTCATGCCCCGCCGCGTCGATCATCGCGTCCACCGCGCGCGCCATCGCCAGCATCGTCGCCTGATAGATGTTGATCGCATCGATCTCCTCCACCGTCGCGATCCCCACGCCGACCAGCCCCCGCACGCGGATTTCCCCGCACAGATCCTCCCGCCGCCGGGCGCACAGCTTCTTGCTGTCGTTGATTCCCTTAGGCGTCCGGCGCCGATCGAGCATCACCGCCGCCGCCACCACCGGCCCGGCCAGCGGCCCACGCCCCGCCTCATCCACGCCCGCCACCGGCGCCGGATGCGTCCGCTCGATCCTGAAACTCGGAGAAACCATGGTGGGCGGACTAGACCTTGCGACGAGGCCGTTCAATGCCGGGACTCCGTCCCCTCACGTCCGAGGCAAGGCAAAACTCACCGTTCATCCCGAGCAAAGTCGAGGGACTTGTCGAGCGCAGCCGAGACGCCGACCTTGCCGCGACGAACTCACGGGGACGCCGGACGAGCGACTTGAAAAGACGCCTGCAGCCAACCCCCACCCCCAACCGGCATCCCGGCGAAAGCCAGGATCTCCCTTGGGCCAGGGGTAAGCGCTTCAACTAAGGGAGCTCCCGGCCTCCGCCGGGATGACGTCACTAAAAACAACAAACGATCGCGGGGGCAAACCCCTCACCCGGCCCGCATTGACTCCACGATATCGACCAGCGTCCCGGCCGAGATCGGCAGCACGAACAGCAGCACCACGATGAACGCGATGACGACCGTCATTACCCGCTCCTGCGCCTTGCGGGGCGCCGGTTCGGGGGTCGGCTGCGGGTTCCAACCAGTCCCGTCGAACGGCATCGCCAAATTCCTTACACGACCCGGGGCCACCCGCGAGTCCCCATCAAACGGACGGTATCGCCGTATCGTTGCCGCTGTCCAGCTTGGACGTTTCGCCCACCCCCGGCGCCAGACCATGCCCCATCGGCCCATGCCCCGCCCCCAGCCCGGGCGCCGCCAGCAACGCATCGCGCACCACCCGCCGCGCCACCGTCACCGCCCGCTCCAGCCCAAGGCCCTGCCCCAGCCCCGTGGCGATCGCACTCGCCAGCGTACAGCCCGTCCCATGCGTATGCCGCGTCTCGATTTGCGGATCGCTCCACGAAACGACGCCCTCCGCGCTGAACAACCGATCGACCAGCTCCACGCCCGCCGCATGGCCGCCCTTCACCAACACCGCGCCACCATGCAGCGCCACCAGCCGTGCCGCACCCTCCGCCGGATCGTCGGTCCCGGACAGCGCCGCCAGTTCCGGCAGGTTCGGCGTCGTCACCGTCGCCAGCGCCATCAGCCGCCCGAACGCCGCGATCGTATCGTCATGCGCCAGCACCGCACCGCTCGTCGCCACCATCACCGGATCGAACACGATCGGCACGCCGGCCAGCCCCGCCAGCCGGTCCGCCACCGCATCGGCCACCGAAGCCGATCCGATCATTCCGATCTTGACGGCATCGACGCCGATGTCGCTCACCACCGCGTCGATCTGCGCCAGCACCATCGCGGCCGGCACCGGCATCACGTCGGTCACGCCCAGCGTGTTCTGTGCCGTGATCGCGGTGATCGCTGTCATCGCATGGCCACCCAGCGCCATCACCGTCTTGATATCCGCCTGGATCCCGGCGCCGCCGCCGCTGTCCGACCCCGCGATCACCAAGATGCGGGCGACGCTCACGCCGCCGCGCGCCGCACCGCCTGGCACACCTCCTCGACCACCTCAGACACCAGCGCCTCGTCCTCGCCCTCCGCCATCACGCGGATCAGCGGCTCGGTCCCCGACTTGCGGATCAGCAACCGGCCCGTGCCGACAAGCCGCTCCTCCGCCGCCGCGATCGTCTTCTGCACGCCCGCATCGTCCAGCGGCTGCCCGCCTGCGAACCGCACATTCTTCAGCAGTTGGGGCAACGGCTCGAACTGGCGCAGCAACTTGCTCGCCGGCTTGCCCTCGCTCACCAGCGCGGCCAGCACCTGCAACGCCGCGACCAGCCCGTCGCCGGTCGTCGCATAGTCGGTCATGATGATATGCCCCGACTGCTCGCCGCCCACGTTATACCCGCCGGCGCGCATCGCCTCGACGACATAGCGGTCGCCGACATTGGTCCGGTGCAGCGTCAGCCCCTGCGCCTCCAGATGCCGCTCCAGCCCCAGGTTGGACATCACGGTCGCCACCACACCACCGCCGCGCAACAACCCGCGCCGGTGCCACGATACGCCGATCAGCGCCATCAGCTGGTCGCCGTCGACGATCGTCCCGCGATCGTCCACCACGATCAGCCGGTCCGCGTCACCATCCAGCGCGATGCCGATGTCGGCGCGCGTCTCCAGCACCTTGGCGCGCAGCGCGGCCGGGTCGGTCGATCCGGTCCGCTCGTTGATGTTCGTCCCGTTCGGCGTCACGCCCAGCGCGATCACGTCGGCGCCCAGTTCCCACAGCGCAGACGGTGCGACCTGATACGCCGCCCCGTTCGCGCAGTCGACCACGACACGCAGCCCGTCGAGCCGCAGATTGTCCGGAAAGGTCAGCTTGGCGGCATGGATATACCGCCCGCGCGCATCCTCCACGCGCCGTGCCCGCCCGATCTGTTCGGCCGGCGCCAGCGTCGGCGTCCCGTCGAGCAGCGCCTCGATCGCCAGCTCGTCCGCATCGCTCAGCTTGTAGCCGTCCGGCCCGAACAGCTTGATGCCGTTGTCCGCGAACGGATTGTGGCTGGCCGAAATCATCACGCCCAGGTCCGCCCGCATCGAGCGCGTCAGCAACGCCACCGCCGGCGTCGGCATCGGCCCGACCATCACCACGTCCATGCCGACCGAGGTGAACCCGGCGACGAGCGCGGACTCGACCATATAACCCGACAGCCGCGTATCCTTGCCGATCACCACCCGGTGGCGATGCGCGCCGCGCAGGAAATGCGCACCCGCCGCCTGGCCGACCTTCATCGCGATCTCCGCCGTCATCGGCGCCTGGTTCGTCCGCCCGCGAATGCCGTCCGTGCCGAAATATTTGCGTGCCATGAAACGGTCCTGTGGTTGGCTAAGCGAGGCCTAGGACGGCGTCACTAGCGCATTCCGATGAAGTTTTCGTAGCCCCTGCAATCACAGGATCGGTCCGAAAGTTCCCCCGCGGACGCGGGGGTCCAGCTTGGATGCCGACGTCGGCAGAAGAAGACTGGATCCCCGCCTTCGCGGGGATACCATCACGAACAGCGCTCGCAACGCCCCGCATCAAGGACGGCAACTACCGCTCATAAGCCTTGGGCAACGCACCCTCCTGCGGCACCGCATAGCGATCACGCAGCTTCGTCTGCCGGTTGACCAGCGACTGTTCCACCCCGTCGATCATCACCATCACCGGCGCGGACGAGACCTCCAACGGATCGCCGTCCCAGATCACGACATCTGCGCGCCGCCCGGGCCGCAGCGATCCGATCTCGCCGTCCAGCCCCAGCGCGGCCGCCGGCGCCGAACTGATCGTCGCGAACGCATGGCCCCAGTCGAGCCCGGTCGCCCCCGGCACGCGCGTCAACGCCACCAGATTGCCGGCATATTGCTTGATCAGCCGCGCCTGCCGCGCCTCGTCGTCGTTGATCATGCCGATGCCGACGGTCACACCCGCCGCCTGCAACCGGCCGATGTTGGACTGCGTCGCAGCCAGCGCCTCGAAACTCGCGGGCAGATCGGCCAGCGCGGACGCCAGCACCGGCACGCGCGCCGCCGCGATCTGCGGCGCCACCATCCACGCCTCCGACGCGCCGACCAGCACGAGCTTCAGCGACGGAAACTCGCGCACCAGATCGAGCACCTGCACGATGTCCGACGCCCGCTCGACATGCACCAGCATCGGCACGCGCCCCTCGACCATCGGCACGAGGGCCGCGGCGTCGAGCTTGGTCAGCATCCCGTCGGTGATCCGCCCGCCGGCCTGCCCCGGATTGCGGGCATAGCCGCGCGCCTCCTGCAACGCGTTGCGGAACATCGCGAACGCCGCCGGGCGACTGCCGCCCGCGGTCGCCGCAGCACTCTCACCGAACTCGACAAACTGGAACGCCCGCGGCCGCATCACCGCATTCGGGTCCATGCCCAGATCGATCACAGCGCCCTGGCCTGCGAAGATCGTCTTGCCCGTATCGGGTGCGACGACAGCGCGCGTGATCCCTTCCGCACGGTTGATCGCGATCGGCGTCTCGCGCGGGTTCACCGCCAGCGACACGTCGAGCGCCGCGGAGAAATCGGACTTGTCCGCCCCCGCGTCGTTCGTCTCGCGCACCCCGTCGACCTCGACGATGCCCAGCCGCGTAAAGCCTGCGACCAGCCCCGGCGACACCCACTTGCCCTGCGCATCGATCACCCGCGCGCCGCCCGGCACCGCGACGCCGCGCCCCGCCGCCGTCACGCGCCCGCCGCTGATCACGACCGTCCCGCCGTCGACCGGACCGCCGCCATCGCCCACCACCAGCTTGGCGTTCGTAATCGCCACGGTCTGCGCCGCGAGCGGCGTCGCGCCGAGCAGCGCGGCGATCAGAGCAAGCCGCTTCACTTCACGTCCCCTTCGCCCGGCTGGCCCAGTTCGAAATCCGACACCGGCCGCCGGCGCGGATCCATCGCGTCATACATCAGCGCCCCGTCGATCCAGACCTTTTCCGGCCGGGTGTAGACGCTCAGCGGATTGCCGTTCCACAGCACCACGTCCGCCATCTTGCCGGGTTTCAGGCTCCCCGTCCGGTCCGCGATGCCCATCGCCTTGGCCGGATTGATCGACAGCCATTCCCACGCCACTTCGTCCGGGATCACGATCCCCATGCGGCGCCCGTCGGCCAGCGTCTTGGCGACTTCCTGGTTCAGCCGCTGGATCCCGTTCGGATCGTCCGAATGGATCATCGCGCACGCCCCGGCCTTCTGCAGCAGCGGCAGGTTCTCGTTGACGGCGTCATAGCCTTCCATCTTGAACCCGTACCAGTCGGCCCACACCGCGGCGCAGATCCCGTTCGCCTTCAGCAGGTCGGCGATCTTGTACGCCTCGATCGCATGGTGGAACGCGGTCACCTTGTAGCCGAATTCCTTCGACATATCGATCACCTGCGCCATCTCGTCCGCGCGGTAACAATGGTTCTGCACGGTGATCTCACCGTTCAGAACACCCATCAGCGTCTCGTTGCGCAGGTTCCGGCCCGGCTGGTCCGCCGGCTTGGCGGCCCCGTCCTGCACCTTTTTCTCATACGCATCCCACTTGCGCTTATATTCGGTCGCGTCGATCCAGGTCTGGCGGTCGAGCGCCATGTTCCCCATCCGGGTCTGCGGCAACTGCCCCTTGGATCCGTAGACGCGCTTCGGATTCTCGCCGCACGCCATCTTCAGGCTGTACGGCGCGCCCGGAAACTTCATCCCCTGCGCGGTGCGGGCATAGACATTCTTTAACGTGACCCCGCGCCCACCGAACAGGTTCGCCGAACCCGGTAGAATCTGCAACGTCGTGACCCCACCATTGGTCAGCGCACGGCTGAACCCAGGGTCCTGCGGCCACACGCTATGTTCGGCCCACACCTCGGCGCGCACCGGCCCGGTCGCCTCGTTCCCGTCGGACAGGGCCTGCACCGACGGACTCGGATAGTCGCCCAGATGGCTGTGGATATCGATGACGCCCGGCGTCACCCACTTGCCGCGCCCGTCGATCACGGTCGCGCCCGCCGGCGCCGCGATCGTCTGCCCGACCTCGACCACCTTGCCGTCCGCGAACAGCACCGATCCGTTGTCGATCCGCCCGCCCTCGCCGTCATACACGGTCACGTTCGTCACCAGCGTCGGCACGCCGGGATAGCGGCGATAGGTCGACGGATAAGGATCACGATCGAACGTCGGCTTGGCATTCCCCTTAGCAGGCGTCGCGGCGGACAAGCTCCTCACCGGCGGCGTCTGCGCGCACGCGCTCAGCGCGAGTGCGGCGCATGCCGTCATCCAGACCCGTTTCATGCCTTGTGTTCCCCCTCGGTACGCGTGCCCGCCGCGGCCGGTTCGGCAAGCGTATCCTGCCCCGCCAGCACCGGATCGCCCGCCTTCATCAGTTCCAGATGCATCAGACGCACGACGAACGGCGCGATCAACAGCACGACGACGCCGATGACGATCGAAACCCAGCCGATCCGGCTATACACCTCCAGCACGCGCTCCGGCCCGACATTCTCGCCGCCGGTCGCCTGCGCGATCTGCCCGGCCAGGAAATTGCCCGCCGCGGTCGCCAGGAACCATGTGCCCATCATCAGGCCGACCATGCTGCTGACCGACAACCGCGTCATCGCCGCCAGCCCAACCGGCGAGAAGCAGAGCTCGGCCGCGGTGTGGAAGAAGTACAGCAGCAGGATGAACATCGCCGGCGTCGGCGCACCGGGCGTCAGTGCCGCGCCGAACACCAGCACCAAGAACCCCAGCCCGATCACGATCAGCCCGATGCCGAACTTGAACGGCGCACTCGGCTCCAGCCGCCGCCGGTCGAGGAACGTCCACAACGCCGCGAACACCGGCGCCATCAGGACGATGAAGATCGAATTGACCGACTGGAACAGCGACGCCGGGATCTCGTACCCGAACATCGACCGGTCGACCGCACGATCGGTATAGACGTTGAGCGACGACCCGGCCTGTTCGAACAACGCCCAGAACAGTGGGCACAGCGCGATCAGGAACAGCGCGCCGAACACCCGGTCACGCTCCACCTTGGGCAGCGTGAAGACCGCGCGATACAGGATGAACCCGATCGTCGATGCCGCGAACACCACCAGCAACGTGCCCACCACGCCCTGGCTCTGCAGCAGCCACCACGCCACCGCGACCGCGGCGAACGCACCGAGGTAGATCGCCCACTCGCGCGACACGCCCACCGCGGTCCGCGCACGCAGCAGCACCGGCTCCGGCGGCTCGCCCACGCCCATCAGGTCCTTGCGGAACAGCACGAACACCACAAGACCGAGCAGCATCCCGACCCCGGCCGCGCCGAAGCCCCAGGACCAGCCGACCGTCTCGCCCAGCAGGCCGCAGATGATCGGCCCGCTCGCCCCGCCGATGTTGATCCCCATGTAGAAAATCGAAAAACCCGGGTCGCGTCGCGCATCGCCGCGCGGATAAAGCTGCCCGACCAGCACCGAGATATTGGCCTTCAGGAACCCGGTCCCGACAATGATCGACGCCAGCCCCAGGTAAAAGCCGTTCAGATATCCGCCCTGCGTCCCGACCGGGCCTTCCAGCAACCCGATCATGAGATGCCCGACCGCGATGAACAGTCCGCCGACCAGCACCGCCCGCCGCGCGCCCAGATATTTGTCGGCCAGATACCCGCCGATTACCGGCGTGACATAGACCAGCGACGTATAGGCCCCGTAGATCCCGTAGGCCGGCTCGTCCCCGAACAGGAAGTGCTTGGTCAGGTAGAAGATCAGCAGCGCCCGCATGCCGTAATAGGAAAACCGCTCCCACAATTCCGTGAAGAACAGCACGAACAGCCCGCGCGGATGGCCGAGGAACGTGGGCCCCTGCATCGCGGTCGGGGGGAAGGATGTGGCCATGGACTGGACGGCTCCGCATACGGGACAAGACAGGACCGGGCGGTGCCGGTCGATTGGCGCGGAGACTAACGGACAAATTGCGCCTGGGAAGAAGATTGTTGCGTCGCCATGACACTGGTAGCAGGAGCAGCATGTTCAACGACACGTCCAGCGCCACCGCGCTCCTCGCCACGCGCCGCTCCGGCAAGCCGCGCGACATGGTCGCCCCCGGCCCGGATGAGGCGCAACTTGGCCATATCCTGGCCACCGCGATCCGCACGCCCGACCACGGCAAGCTCGCCCCCTGGCGCATCGTCGTCATCGACCAGGACCGCCGCGCCGCCTTCGCCGACCTCTTGCGCGCCGCCTATCTCGCGCAGAAACCCACCGCCAGCGCGAAGGAGTTAGAGGCCGCGGACCAGTTCGCGTACCAGGCCCCGACGCTCGTCGTCGTCCTCTCCGCGCCGGTCCTCGGCAAGATCGAGCTTTGGGAGCAGGAGCTTTCCGCGGGCGCAGTCTGCATGAACCTGCTCGCCGCCACCCATGCCGCGGGCTTCGTCGGCGGCTGGCTGACGACCTGGGCGGCCTATTCCGACATGGTGCGCGATGCGCTGGGCGGCGGGCCGGACGACCGGATCGCCGGTTTCATGTTCATCGGCACCCCCTCCCGCCCGCTCGACGAACGGCCGCGCCCGACACTCGACAGCGTTGTCACCCGCTGGTGATCTTGACCGTTCCACCGTGTTAGTACAGTGTGGCGCATGGCCGAACAGGATCGCCCCGTCTATTTGCGGCTACGGGACCGCATCTCCGATTCCATCCTCGACGGCCGCTACCGCGACGGTGATCCGCTCCCGTCCGTCCGCGCCTTCGCCGCCGAACAGGGCGCCAACCCGCTGACCGTCGCGAAAGCGTATCAGAGCTTCCAGGAAGACGGCCTCGTCACCGTCCGCCGCGGCGTCGGCATGTTCGTCGCCGACGGCGCCACCGAACGCCTCCGCCGCACCGAACGCCAACAGTTCCTCGACCAGGAATGGCCCCAAATCACCGCCCGCATCCGCCGGCTGAGGCTGGACGCCAACGATCTGCTGACGAAGGTCGAGGCCTAATCACGCACAACAGAAAGCCCCCTCCCTTTCAAGGGAGGGGGTTGGGGGTGGGTGCAACAGCACCACACCTGCAACGCCGCAATCGTGAGCAGGTACCACCCACCCCCAGCCCCTCCCTTGAAAGGGAGGGGAGCCTCAGGCCACCAACTCCTCCACCCCAACCGCATACAACCCAGCCGCCCCAGCCAGCGCCCCCGCGCTCAACCCGGTCGCCTCAGGCACCAACCGATCCAGATAGAACCGCACCACGGCCCGCTTCATCCGCGCAAAGCCGTCGTCGCCAACCGCGGCCCGTCCCTGCCGCGCCATCAGCCACCCCGCCGTCGCCACCGACAGCATTGTGAGAAACGGGTAACTCCCCGCCAAGCGATCATCCCCGTCGCCAACACGCAAAGCCTCGGCCACCCGCTCCACCGAATCGACCAGCATCATCAACCCGGCCTCGTCCGCAGCCTCGCCCCGAATCTCGGCCAGCAACGCCGCCAGCCCCGCGCCGCCATCACCGGTCAGCTTCCGCCCGACCAGATCCGCCGCCTGGATCCCGTTCGTCCCTTCGTAGATCGGCGCGATCCGCGCATCGCGGTAATGCTGCGCCGCACCGGTCTCCTCGATGAACCCCATGCCGCCATGCACCTGGATGCCGATCCCGCTCACCTCGACGCCCACGTCGGTGCCGTACGCCTTCACCAGCGGCGTCATCAGGTCGACCCGCACCCGCGCCGCCGCATCGCCCTGATGCGCGCGGTCGACCTGCCCCGCCGCGTGATAGCAAAGTGCCCGAGCGCCCTGCGTCAGCGCCTTCATCCGCAGCAGCATGCGCCGCACGTCGGGATGCTCGACGATCGCCACCGACTCGCGCGATGCCGCCCCGGCGCGCGCCGACTGCACGCGTACGGTGGCGTAATCGACCGCCGCCTGCGTCGCCCGCTCGGCGATTTCGACGCCTTGCAGCCCGACGTTCAGCCGCGCATTGTTCATCATCGTGAACATCGCGCGCATGCCGCCATGCTCCGGACCGACGATCTCGCCGATGCAATCGTCGCGGTCGCCGAACGACATCACGCAGGTCGGCGACGCGTGCAGCCCCATCTTGTGTTCGATCGACACGCACCGCACGTCGTTCGCCGCCCCAATCGCGCCGTCCGCCCCGACCCGAAACCGCGGCACCACGAACAGGGAGATCCCGCGCGTCCCCGCCGGCGCACCCGGTGTCCGGGCCAGCACGAGGTGAACGATATTCTCCGCCAGATCATGCTCGCCGTAGCTGATGTAGATCTTGGTCCCCTTGATCCGGTACGTCCCGTCGGCCTGCGGCGTCGCGGTGGTGCGTAGCGCGCCGACGTCCGACCCGGCCTGCGGCTCCGTCAGGTTCATCGTGCCGGTCCACTCGCCGGTCACCAGCTTGGGCAGATACATTGCCTGCTGGCTCGCGCTGCCATGCGCCGAAGTCGCCTCGATCGCCCCGACCGTCAGCGTCGGGCACAGCGCGAACGACAGGTTCGCCGTCCCGAGACTCTCCAGCACCGCGGTCGCCACCGAAAACGGCAGCCCCTGCCCGCCCTGCGCGACATCCGCGTCGATCGTCCCCCAGCCACCGGCGACATAGTCGTGATACGCCGCGACATAGCCCGGCGGCATCGTGACGCCCGCCTCGGTCCGCCGCGCGCCGACCGTATCGCCGACCCGGTTGAGCGGCGCGAACGACCCCTCGGCAAACGCCGCCGCCCCCTCCAGCACCGCATCGACCATGTCCGGCGTCGCATCGGCAAAGGCCGGCATCGCCGCCAGCGCATCGATGCCGGCCACATGCTGCAACAGGAAACGCTGTTCGGCGACGGGAACGGCAAACGGCATCATGATCTCCTCACGGGCTTTCACGCGCCCTTTCGGTCGCTATAGCGTTGCCCGGTGACCGATCCAAACCCGCCAAAACGCCCAACCATCCGCCCCTACGGCAGCGCCGCGATCGCCGAGGCCGCAGCCCTGATCCGTGCCGGCGAACCCGTCGCGATCGCCACCGAGACGGTCTACGGCCTCGCCGCGGACGCCACCCGCGGCGAATCGGTCGCGGCGATCTACGCCGCCAAGGGCCGCCCCTCGTTCAACCCGCTGATCGTCCACGTCCTCGACCTCGCCGCGGCCGAACAGATCGCCGAGTTCGACCCGCTGGCACAGAAACTTGCCGCCACATTCTGGCCCGGCCCGCTCACGCTGGTCCTACCACTCCGCTCGGATAGCGGCATCGCGTCGCTGGTCACCGCCGGCCTCGCGACCATCGCGATCCGCGTCCCCGCACACACCGCGATGCGCGCGCTTCTGGAAGCGACTGGTGTCCCGCTCGCCGCCCCCAGCGCAAACGCCAGCGGCAACATCAGCCCGACCCGCGCCGCCCACGTTGCGCAAAGCCTCGCCGACCGCATCCCGCTCGTCATAGACGCCGGCCCGACCGTGCTAGGGTTGGAGTCCACCATCGTCGCCGTCACGGACGATATGCTCCGCCTGCTCCGCCCCGGCCCGATCACGACGGAGATGTTGCGCAACGCCACCGGCCTCACCCCGCTGACGTTCTCGTCGAACAACATCGAAGCCCCCGGCCAACTCGCCAGCCACTACGCCCCGTCGCTGCCGATCCGCCTGAACGCCGAAACCGCCACGCCCGAAGAATGGCACATCGGCTTCGGCCCGATCTCGGGCGACCGCTCGCTGTCACCGGAAGGCAATCCGATCACTGCCGCCGCAAACCTCTTCGAGGCGCTCCACCAGGCCGACGCTTCCGGCTGCACCGCCATCGCGGTCGCCCCGATCCCCCACGACGGCCTCGGCGCGGCGATCAACGACCGCCTCGCCCGCGCCGCCGCGCCGCGGTAATCATGCCCAACCCCGTTTGGTTCGAGCTTGTCGAGAACTCAGCGCTGAGTTCTCGACAAGCTCGAACCAAACGGAACGGGGGTCGGTCTAAATCAAGCGGAGCCGGGCCTCAGACGTTCGCGCTAACCCCATCCTTCAACCGTTCCGAATACGCCTTCCGGAACTTGCGCAGCTTCGGCGCGACGATCGCCATGCAGTAGCCGTTCTTGCTGCCCTCGCGCTCGAAATACTCCTGGTGGTAATCCTCCGCCGGATACCATTTCGACAGCGGCTCGATCGTCGTCACGATCGGCTTGTCCGACTGCGCCTGCGCCCGCTCGATCGCCGCGCGGGCCTCCGCTTCCTGCACGTCGTCATGCGGGAAGATCGCCGAGCGATACTGCGTCCCGATGTCGTTCCCCTGCCGGTTCAGCTGGGTCGCGTCATGCACGTGGAAGAAGATCTCCAGCACGTCGGAAAAGGTGATCAGCTCGTTGTCGAACACGATCCGGATCGCCTCGGCATGGCCGGTGTTCCCGTCGCACACCTGGCGATAGTTCGGGTTCTCGACATGCCCGCCGATATAGCCGCTCTCGACCGACTCGACCCCGACGAGGTCGTCGAACACGGCTTCCACGCACCAGAAGCATCCGGCGGCGATCGTTGCGGTTTCCTGGGTCATGCTGATGCCTCGCTAATCATTCGTTGATGTTAAAATGGGATGCCCTCCGCCGGATGCAATCGGCTAGGTCGGGCCGGCACGTTCGCGATCCGCCTCTGGAGGGACCCGCCCCATGACCGTCCTCGTCACCGGCGCCGCCGGCTTCATAGGCTTCCACGTCGCCGCCCGGCTGCTGGCGGACGGCCACCGTGTGCTCGGCATCGACAACCTCAACAGCTACTATCCGGTCAGCCTGAAGCGCGACCGCCTCGCGGTCCTTCAAGCCGAGCACCGGCAAGCCTTCACCTTCGCAGAAGCCGACTTCGCCGACCACGCCGCGCTCGACAGCGCCGTCGGCACCACCAACCTCAGCGCCATCGTCCACCTCGGCGCGCAGGCCGGCGTGCGCTACTCGCTCGAAAACCCGCGCGCCTATGTCCAGTCCAACCTCGTCGGCCACGTCAACCTGCTCGAACTCGCGCGCCACCGCGCGGTCGCCAACATGCTCTACGCGTCGTCGTCGTCGGTCTACGGCGGCAACGCGGCGCTCCCGTTCCGGGTCGAGGACCGCGCCGATCGCCCCGTCTCGCTCTACGCCGCGACGAAACGCGCCGACGAGCTGCTCTCCGAAAGCTACGCCCACCTCTACCGCATCCCCCTCACCGGCCTGCGCTTCTTCACCGTCTACGGTCCCTGGGGCCGCCCCGACATGGCGCTCTGGCTGTTCACCAGCGCGATCCTGGAGGGCCGCCCGATCGACGTGTTCAACGGCGGTGCGATGCGGCGCGACTTCACCTATATCGACGATATCGTCGACGGCATCCTCGCCTGCCTGGCCACCCCCGCCCCGGACGACGGCGCAGAAAAACCGGGGGGCAGCATCGCCCCACACCGCATCTACAACATCGGCAACAACCGGTCGGAGGAACTCGGCCGGCTCATCGACCTGATCGAACAGGCCTGCGACCGCCCCGCGATCCGCACCCTCCGCCCGATGCAGCCCGGCGACGTCCGCGACACCTATGCCGACATCACCGCCATCCAGCGCGACCTCGGCTACGCCCCCCGCACCACGATCGACGAAGGCGTGCCGCAATTCGTCCAGTGGTACCGCGCCTACACCGGCATCTGAGGCGACCCGAACAACACGTTAGGAGAAACCTTACCCGATCCACGCTACACAGCCGGCATGACCACCGCACGCCCCGCCCGAATCCTGCTCGTGTTCGGCACCCGGCCCGAAGCGATCAAGATGTTCCCGATCGTCCACGCGCTGAAGGCGACGCCCGGCCTCGAAACGCTCATCTGCGTCACGGCGCAGCATCGCGGCCTGCTCGATCAGGTCCTGTCGATCGGCAACGTCGTGCCCGATATCGATCTCGACATCATGGCCCCGGACCAGAGCCTCGACCAGCTCACCGCCCGCCTCCTGACGAAACTCGGCCGCGTCTATGACGAGGTGAAGCCCGACCGCGTCGTCGTCCAGGGCGATACCGCCACCGCGATGGTCGGCGCCCTCGCCGCCTATTACCGCAAGATCCCCGTCGGCCATGTCGAGGCGGGGCTCAGGTCGGGCGACATCCACCACCCCTGGCCGGAGGAGGTGAACCGCCGCATCGTGGCCACCATCGCCGACCTGCACTTCGCCCCTACAGATACAGCCGCCGCCGCGCTGATTGCCGAGCGGATCGACCCGGCCACCGTCCACATGACCGGCAATTCGGTCATCGATGCACTTCACGCCACCCGCGCCCGCATCGCCGCCGAACCGGCACTCGCCGCCAGTCTCGACGCGCTCGCCGAGCGGTTTGCGGGCAAACGCATCATCGCCGTCACCACCCACCGCCGCGAAAACTTCGGCGGCGGCATGGACGCGATCGCCCGCGCCGTCGCGCGAATCGCGGACCGCCCCGACGTCGCGATCGTCTTCCCCGTGCACCCCAACCCCGCCGTCCGCCGCGCGATGGACCCGATCCTCGGCGCGCGCGACAATGTCGCGATGATCGACCCGCTCGATTATCCCCACTTCGTCCGGCTGCTCGGGCTGGCCGATCTCGTCCTGACCGACAGCGGCGGCGTGCAGGAGGAAGCGCCCGCGCTCGGCAAGCCCGTGCTCGTCATGCGCGAGACGACCGAGCGTCCCGAGGGCATCACCGCCGGCACCGCGCGGCTGGTCGGCACGGACGAGGACAGGATCGTCACCGAAACGCTCCGCTTGCTCGACGATCCCGCCGCGCACGCCGCCATGGCACAAGCCCACAACCCGTTCGGGGACGGCCACACCGCCCCCCGGATCGCAAGGATCATCGCCGATGCCGTCTGATACGCCGCCTACCGTCTCCGTCATCGGCCTCGGCTATATCGGCCTGCCTACCGCCGCGGTCGTCGCGCGTTCGGGCTGCCACGTGCTCGGCATCGACGTCACGCCGCACGTCGTCGACACCGTCAATTCGGGCCATGTCCACATCGAGGAACTCGATCTCGACGCACTGGTCCAGGCGGTCGTGGCGCGCGGCACGCTGCGTGCCTCGCTCACGGTCGAGCCCGCCGACGTCTTCGTCATCGCGGTGCCCACGCCGTTCAAGGACGATCACGCCCCCGACACCCGCTTCGTGCTCGACGCCGCGCGCACCATCGCGCCGGTGCTGAAGGTCGGCGACACCGTCATCCTCGAATCGACCTCCCCCGTCGGCACGACCGAGCAACTGCGCGATCTGATCGCCGAGCTCCGCCCCGACCTGCGCGTCCCCGGCCGCGGCGGCGACGGGGTGGACCTGTCGATCGCCTATTGCCCCGAACGCGTCCTGCCCGGCCGCATCCTGCACGAACTGGTCGTCAACGATCGCTGCATCGGCGGCATCACGCCGCGTTGCGCACGGAAGGCGATGGCGTTCTACCGCCGCTTCGTCCGCGGCCAGTGCATCACCACCAGCGCACGCGTCGCCGAGATGGTGAAGCTCACCGAAAACGCGTTCCGCGACGTCAACATTGCGTTCGCCAACGAACTGTCGATCGTGGCCGACACGATGCAGCTCGACGTGTGGGAGGTCATCCGCCTCGCCAACCTCCACCCGCGCGTCAACATCCTGTCGCCCGGCCCCGGCGTCGGCGGCCACTGCATCGCGGTCGACCCCTGGTTCATCGTGCACAGCGACCCGCAGAACACCCCGCTCATCCGCACCGCACGCGAAGTGAACGACCGAAAGTCCGACCACGTCGTCGAACGCGCCAGCGCGCTGCTCGCCGCGATGCCCGACGTCCCGGTCGCCTGTCTCGGCCTCGCGTTCAAGGCGAACATCGACGACTTCCGCGAAAGCCCCGCGGTCAAGGTCGCCGCCGCCCTCGCAAAGCAGCACGGCGACCGCATCCGCGTCGTCGAACCCTATGCCAGCGCACTCCCGGCCGCCTTCGACGGCACCGGCGCGGAACTGACCGACATCGACACTGCGATCGAGACCTGCCCGATCTTCATCGTGCTCGTCGACCACGACATCTTCCGCTCCGTCCCCTTGAGCGAACGCGCCACCAAACTCGTCTACGACACCCGCGGCATCTGGCCGGACCAGCCCGTCACGATCGACGGCGGGGCCAAAGTGTCAGTCTAAGCTGTAGTGCTGTTCTTCGGCGAAGGCCGGGGCCTAGACGCAACCTCCCGCCAACGTCGTCCCGGACTTGATCCGGGACCCCACTTCTACGAGGCCAGCGAAGAAAAAGCGGGACCCCGGATCAAGCCCGGGGCGACGAACAAATCAAACCCAGTTCCGAGCATATCGCCGCCCAAGCCCGGTCAACAGCTCGTACTGCGACACCCCGGTCAGCGCAGACGCCGTCGGCAGGTGATACTCCAGCCCGACCCAATCCCCCTCGACGACATCGCACCCGGTCACATCCACCGCGACCAGATCCATCGAAACCCGCCCAATCAACGGCCGAACCTCGCCCCCGACGACGGCCGTCCCGACCCCGGCAAACGCCCGCCGATACCCATCCGCATAACCGATGTTCAAAGTCGCCACCTGCATCGGCCCCGAGGCGACGAAGTCCGCCCCATACCCCACAGCATCACCCGCCTCGACCGCTCGCACCTGCAAGACCTCCGCCGACAACCCGACCACCGGCAAAGGCTCCGCCCCCGGCCCCGGCTCCCCGCCATAAAGCCCGATCCCAGGCCGCGTCAGGTCGAACCGATACGCCGCCCCCAGACAGATCCCTGCCGAATTCGACAAACTGTAGCGCTCCGCCGCAACCACGCCGGTCAGCGCCGCGAACCGCTCCGCCTGCACTGCATTCAACGGATGCTCCGGCGTATCGGCACACGCCAGATGGCTCATCAACGTCGCGATCCTCAACCCGTCGACGACCTCCGACCCGGCCTCCGCTGGCGAAAGCCCCAGCCGGTTCATCCCCGTATCGACCATCAGGTCGCACGGCCGATCCCCCGCCGCCGCCTTCCACCGCGCCACCATCCCGGTCGTATTCAGCACCGGCCGCACCCGCCCCGCCAAAGCCCGCGGCAGATCCGCCTCGCGCAACCCGTGCAGCACCGACAGCGACAACCCGTCGTCCAGCGGCCCCAGCGCCTCTGCCTCGTCCCAACTCGACACGAAGAAGTCGCGGCACCCCGCCGCCGCCAGCCGCGCCACGACGTCGCGCGCGCCGAGGCCGTAGCCGTTCGCCTTGACCGCAGCCCCACAAGCAGCCTTCTCCGACCGCGCGGCATACCACCGCCAGTTCGCCACCAGCGCGGCACCATCGATCGTCAGGCGAAGGGGGGAATCACTCATACCGCACGCTGTATTGAAATCCGAACCCGGAACCCATCCCCAACCCCGTTTGGTTCGAGCCTGTCGAGAACCCTGCACTGAGTTCTCGACAAGCTCGAACCAAACGGAGGTCGTCGGGCAGTTACTCGGCCGCCTCTGCAACCACCTCAGGCTCCCGCCACACCAGCACCGGCTTCCGCGCAGCGCCCGTCTCGTCCAGCCGCCGCCGCGGTGCGAACACCGGCGCCGCCTTCAGCACCGGATCGCCCGCCCGCGCACGCTCCGCGACGGACCGCAGCGCACCGACGAACTGGTCGATCGCCCGGCGGCTCTCGGTCTCGGTCGGCTCGACCAGCATCGCGCCGTGCACCACCAGCGGGAAGTACATCGTCATCGGGTGGAACCCCTCGTCGATCAGCCCCTTGGCGACGTCCAGCGTCGTGAACCCCTCGGCGAACCCGTCGTCGGAGAACAAAGCCTCGTGCATGCACGGCCCGGTCCCCGCGAACGGCGCGTCGAGCACATCCTCCAGCGACCGCAGGATATAGTTCGCGTTCAGCACCGCATCCTCGGACACCTGCCGCAACCCGTCCGCCCCGTGGCTCAGGATATACGCCAGCGCCCGGCTGAACATGCCCATCTGCCCGTGGAACGCCACCATCCGGCCGAACGTGCCGGCATGATGCTCGCCCGCCGTCTCCTCCTCGACCAGATGATAGTTCGCCCCGTCCTTCTCGACGAACGGCAACGGCGCGAACGGCGCGAGTGCCGCCGAGAACACCACCGGCCCCGACCCCGGACCACCACCGCCGTGCGGCGTGGAAAAGGTCTTGTGTAGGTTGATGTGCATCGCATCGATGCCGAGATCGCCCGGCCGCACGCGACCGACGATGGCGTTGAAGTTCGCCCCATCGCAATAGACGAGCCCGCCCGCCGCATGCACCGCGTCGGAAATCGCCGACATGTCGCGCTCGAACAGCCCGCAGGTGTTGGGATTGGTGATCATCACCCCCGCCACATCCGGCCCCAGCCGCGCCTTCAGCGCCTCCAGGTCGACGCGCCCCTCGGCATCGGCCGGGATATTCTCGACCGCATAGCCACAGAACGCCGCCGTCGCCGGGTTCGTCCCGTGCGCGCTCTCGGGCACCAGCACCACCTGGCGCGCATCGCCGCGCGCTTCGAGCGCCGACCGGATCGCCAGCAACCCGCACAGCTCGCCATGTGCGCCGGCCTTCGGGCTCATCGCCACCGCCGGCATGCCGGTCAGCGTCTTCAGCCACTCGCCCAGTTCGTAGATCAGTGCGAACGCGCCCTGGACGGTCTCGACCGGCTGCAACGGATGGATGTCGGCAAAACCCGGCAACCGCGCCATCTTCTCGTTCAGGCGCGGGTTGTGCTTCATCGTGCACGATCCGAGCGGGAAGAACCCCAGGTCGATCCCGTAGTTCTGCCGGCTCAGCCGCGTATAATGCCGCACCGCCTCCGGCTCCGACAGGCCGTACAGCCCGATCGGCGCCGCACGCTCCAGCCCGCCCAGCCGCGATGCGACCTTCGGTGCTGGTGAGATGTCGACACCGGTCCGGTCGGTCCCGCCGACCTCGAACAGCAACGCCTCTTCGAGCATCAGCGCACGGTTGCCCGTGAACGTCTTGAATTCGCTGTCGGTCCCGCCGGTTTCCGGCCGGGTCACACGTCCTTCGCGGTTCATCGCAGGGCCTCCTCAAGCGCATCGGCAAGTTCGGTCACGTCGTCCTCGTCCACCGTCTCGGTCACCGCCACGACCAGCCCGTTGGCCAGTGCATCGACACCCGGATACAGCCGCCCGAGCGACACGCCGCCCAGGATCCCGTCATCGGCCAGCGCCCGGATCACCGGTCGCGCTTCCTTCGACAGCTTCAGCGTGAACTCGTTGAAGAACGGCCCGCTGATCAGCTCGACGCCCGGCACCTTCGCCAGCCGATCCGCCGCCTGCACCGCATTGGCGTGGTTCAGCGCCGCCAGATCGCGCAGGCCGCGCTCGCCGAGCAGGCTCATGTGGATCGTGAACGCCAGCGCGCAAAGCCCCGAATTGGTGCAGATATTCGATGTCGCCTTCTCGCGGCGGATATGCTGCTCGCGCGTCGACAGCGTCAGCACGAACCCGCGCTTGCCGTCCGCGTCGACCGTCTCGCCGGCCAGCCGCCCCGGCATCTGCCGGACATATTTGTCGCGCGTCGCGAACAGGCCCACGTAAGGCCCGCCGAAGTTCAGCCCGACGCCGATCGACTGGCCCTCGCCCACCACGATGTCCGCGCCCATCTCACCCGGCGATCGGATCGCGCCCAGCGCCACCGGCTCGGTCACCACCGCGATCAGCAACGCACCCTTGGCATGGCACCGCGCTGCCAGCTCGGACAGGTCGGCGACATGGCCCAGGATGTTCGGGTTCTGCACGACGACGCAGCTGACGTCGCCGTCCACTGCCGCCAGCAACCGCGCCATGTCGTCGCCCGGCGCGCCCTCGGTCAGCTCCGGCACGGCCGTATCGAGCACATCGCCCGTGAACCGCGCCATCGTGGTGCAGACCGATACATAATGCGGGTGCAACCCGGCGGACAGCACCGCCCGGCCACGCCGCGTGATCCGCCGCGCCATCACGATCGCCTCCCAGCACGCGGTCGACCCGTCGTACATCGACGCATTGGCAACGTCGCACCCGTACAGCCGCGCGACCTGCGTCTGGAATTCGAACAGCGCCTGCACCGTTCCCTGAGCGATTTCAGGCTGATACGGCGTATAGCTCGTCAGAAACTCACCGCGCTGGATCAGGTGATCGACGCTGGCCGGCACATGGTGGCGATACGCCCCGCACCCCAGGAAGAAAGGCGCATCGCCCGCCGCCAGGTTCCGCCCCGCCATCCGCGACAGCTTGCGTTCCACCGCCAGCTCCGACGCATGCATTGGCAGGCCCTCGATCGGCCCATCGAGCCGCGCATGTTCGGGCACGTCGACGAACAGGTCGTCGATCGTTTGCGCCCCCACGACGGCAAGCATGTCCGCCCGGTCGGCATCGGTCAGCGGTAGGTAACGCATGAGGTCAGTTTCCCATGTTGGGGAGGGTCACACCCCACCCCGTTCGGTTCGAGCCTGTCGAGAACTCAGCGCAGGGTTCTCGACAGGCTCGAACCGAACGGTGCTGGGCAGTAAAGCCCGGGCGAATTCAAAGCCCTTCGCAATAAACCTTATACGAGTCGGCATCCATCAGGCCATCCAGCTGCCCGGCATCGGACAATTTGACCTTGAAGAACCAGCCGTCCGTTTCCGGTGCGGTGTTGACCAGCGAGGGGTCTGCTTCCAGCGCCGCATTGGCCTCCACGACCTCGCCCGACACCGGGGCATAGACGTCGGACGCTGCCTTCACGGACTCGACGACCGCGGCTTCCTTGCCCTTGTCGACCGTCGTGCCGGCCGGCGGCACTTCGACGAACACAACGTCGCCGAGCTGAGCCTGCGCATAGTCGGTGATCCCGACCGTCGCGGTGGAATCCTCCGCGCCGTCGATGCTGATCCATTCATGGTCACGGGTGAAATAGAAGGCCATCGGTTCAGGCTCCCTTGCGGACATATTGATGGGGTACGAACGGCATGGCCGTCACTTCCGCGGCAAAACGCTTGCCGCGCTGTTCGATGTCGATCTTGGACCCGGGGTTCGCCAGCACCGCGGGCACATACGCCATCGCGATCGAGCGTTGCAGCGAGGGCGAGAAGCCACCGCTCGTCACGCGTCCCTCGACACCGTCGATCGCCTCCAGCACACGCGCGCCCTCACGCACCGGCTGCCGCCCTTCGACGAACAGCCCGACGCGCTTGAACAGCGGCCCCGCCGCGCGCTCCGCCAGGATCGGCTCGGCCCCCAGGAACCCGCCCTCCTCACGCCGCCGCTTCGACAGCGCGAAACCCAGGTCGGCGGTCACCGGCGACGTCTCGGGATCGAGGTCATGCCCGTACAGCGGCAACCCGGCCTCCAGACGCAGCGAGTCCCGCGCGCCCAGGCCGATCGGCTTCACTTCGGGTTCCTGACACAGCCGCTCGGCGAACGCTTCCGCGGCCTCGGCGGGCAGCGAGATCTCGCACCCGTCCTCGCCGGTATACCCCGACCGACTGATCCACAGCGGCACACCGTCCCAGTCGAACGCCCCCGCGGTCATGAACACGAGGCGCTCGACACCCGGCACGATCCGGGCCAGCGCCTCGACCGCCTTCGGCCCCTGCACCGCGAGCAGCGCCTGCTCGTCCATATGGTTCAGCGTGATCTCGTCCTCGAGATTGTCGAGGATGTGCGCGATGTCGTCATATTTGGTGGCGCCGTTCACGACCATATAATAGCCGTCCGCGCGCCGCGTCAGCATCAGGTCGTCCAGGATGCCGCCCGTCTCGTTCAGCAACAGCGAATAGCGCATCCGCCCTTCGCCCAGCGACGCGACATCGGCCGGCAGCATCTTCTCCAGCGCCTCGACCACACCGTCGCCGGACAGCAGCAGCTGACCCATATGGCTGACGTCGAACAGCCCGGCCGACGTCCGCGTCCACAGATGCTCGGCCATGATGCCGTCATACTGGATCGGCATGTGATAGCCCGCGAACGCCACCATCCGCGCGCCACGCGCCCGGTGCCAGGCGTCGAGCGGCAGCGTGCCGGTTTCGATATCGTCCATTTCGGGATCGGATGTGGGGTCGCTCATACTAAGGCTCCTGGCAGGACGACGACGCGCGGCGGGCATCACTGCCCACACCCGTCGCCCCCTCTGTCACGGAACCTGAGAGCTTTCGTCATGGCCTCATGCGGCCAGGACTTACCCCTTCGGCGGCCCCCCGCCGGGGCGAGGAACTCTTTCCAGAGTGCTGAGGATATGTCCGCGCGGTCCCGTATGCCTGAGAGATTCCGGGGCGGTTGCTCCTTCGGCGGCGGCCCGGTTTCCCGACCCGCACTCTCCCGCGCGGCCATCCGGAGTCGCCCCCGGCCAGCCCCATCGGATTGGCCCGGCTTGGGGGTCGCTGTCAACGATCATGAAGCGGCTCGAACGATCATCAAGCGGCTTGCCGACTCACCGCCCGCGCCGCAAAGACACCCGGATGACCGTTACCATCGACATGGGCACCGGTGCCGGCGGCGCCCCGGCGCTGATGGAGCTGGAGGAACTGCTCGCCACCCGCCTGCTGGTGCAGGGGAACAGCGGCTCCGGCAAATCGCACCTCCTGCGCCGCCTGCTCGAAGGCGCCGCCCCCTGGGTGCAGCAGATCGTCGTCGATCCGGAGGGCGATTTCGTCACGCTGTCCGACCGCTACGGCCATTCGGTGGTCGAGGGCGCGGACTATAGCGAGGCCGAGATCCGCCGCATCGCCGCGCGCATCCGCGAACACCGCGTCTCCGCCGTGCTCAGCCTCGAAGGGCTTGATGCCGAGGCCCAGATGCGCTGCGCTGCGGCGTTCCTGATGGCGCTGTTCGATGCACCCCGCGACCATTGGTATCCCGCGCTGGTGGTGGTCGACGAGGCACAGCTGTTCGCCCCCGCGGTGGCGGGCGAGGTCGCCGACGACGCCCGCCGCGCCTCGCTCGGCGCCATGACCAACCTCATGTGCCGCGGCCGCAAGCGCGGCCTCGCCGGCGTCATCGCGACGCAGCGGCTGGCGAAACTCGCCAAGAACGTCGCGGCCGAGGCGTCGAACTTCCTCATGGGCCGCACCTTTCTCGACATCGACATGGCGCGCGCCGCCGACCTGCTCGGCATGGAACGCCGCCAGGCCGAACAGATCCGCGACCTCGAACGTGGGCAGTTCCTTGCGCTCGGCCCGGCGCTCTGCCGCCGCCCGCTGTCGATCCGCATCGGCCCGGTCGAAACCTCCGCCCGCACCTCCAGCCCCAAACTGCTCGACATGCCCGCCGCCCCGACCGGCGAGGACGCGCAGATGCTGCTGTTCGCCGCCGCCCCCGTCGAACCGCGCCCTGCCACGCCCGCACCGCCGCCACCCCCGCCCGCATCGGCCGACGACCTGATCCGGGAAATCGCCCGCCCGCTGCCGATGTCCTCGCTGCTCGACCGCCCACAGGTCAGCGGTGCCGAGCGCGAGAAGATCATCTCGACCGTGCTGGGCGAGATCGTCGCCGAACCGGACAGCGCCTACCGCTCGCCCGCGGTGCTGTTCCAGGACTTCGGGGTGCGCTGCCGGATGCATGGCCTCGCCGACACCGGCCACGACCTCGCCCGCTTCCGCAGCCGCCTGTCGATGGCGCGCGCGGGCCTGACCGGCGGGATCGCCGACGACGCGCGCTTCGCCCCCGCCGCCGAAATCGCCCGGGGGCTGGAGGAAGGCATGCAGGGCATCTACCTGCTCCTCGCTCGCGCCGCGCTCGACGGCGCGCCCTGCCCCGACGATGCGGAGATTGCCGCGGTCTACGGCACCCACTCGCTCGGCCGCGTCCGCCGCCTGCTCGCCTATCTCCAGACGCAGGGTCTGCTCGCCATCCACACCGACATGCGCGGCGATCGCCGCATCGGCCTCCCCGCCCTCGGCTGGATCACCGCCGCCGCCGCCCCGACCACGACAGGCGAATAACCCGGTGAACAGTTCCCCGGCGAAGGCCGGGGCCTAGGTGAAATCTCACCCCCCTTTACGCAAACGTAAACGTCACTTGCCTCCCGCCCGCGTTCCGATATCGTCCGTCCCCATGAGCCTCCCCCCTCTCTTCGACCGCCTCCGCCTGCCGGTGATCGCCTCGCCGCTGTTCATCATCTCGACGCCCGACCTGGTGATCGCGCAGTGCAAGGCCGGCATCGTCGGCTCCTTCCCGGCGCTCAACGCCCGCCCCGCCGGCGTGCTCGACGAATGGCTCGCCCGCATCACCGAAGAACTGGCGCAGCACGACCGCGACCACCCCGACAGCCCCGCCGCGCCGTTCGCGGTCAACCAGATCGTCCACCGCTCGAACGACCGGCTGGAGACCGACCTCATGGTCTGCGCCAAGTGGAAGGTACCGATCGTCATCACCTCGCTCGGCGCGCGGGTGGACCTGAACGACGCGGTCCATAGCTGGGGCGGCATTACCCTGCACGACGTCATCGACGACCGTTTCGCCCGCAAGGCGGTGGAAAAGGGCGCCGACGGCCTGATCGCGGTCGCGGCCGGCGCGGGCGGCCATGCCGGCACGCTCTCACCTTTCGCACTGGTCCGCGAGATCCGCGACTGGTTCGACGGCCCGCTCATCCTGTCCGGCGCGATCGCCAACGGCGCGTCGGTCCTGGCCGCGCAGGCGATGGGCGCCGACCTCGCCTATATCGGCTCGCTCTTCATCGCCGCGACCGAGGCCAACGCCGACGCCGCCTACAAGCAGGGCATCGTCGACGGCCGCGCTGCCGACATCGTCTATTCCAACCTCTTCACCGGCGTGCACGGCAACTATCTGCGGGGGTCGATCGTCGCCGCCGGCCTGGACCCCGACGCGTTGCCGGAAGGCGACCTCAAGACCATGGATTTCGGCACCGGCGCCGGCAAGACCAAGGCCTGGCGCGACATCTGGGGATCGGGTCAGGGCATCGGCGCTGTCCACGCCGTCGAACCCACTGCCGACATGGTCGCCCGCCTTACCGGAGAATATGCGAATGCGATCGCGGCCCTGCGGACGCGTGCCGGACTGGGCTAAGCCCGCGCCAACCGGCGGAGCATCTCCCTACCAGGTCCCCTCAAGCCGCCGCATCAGCGTCCGCACCGGGCCATCCGACACGCCCGTATCCGTCTCGCCGAGCACCATGCCGGCTTCCAGCCGCCGCACTCGATCGTGGAGGTCGCGGCTCGCCCCGACCAACTGCTGCGCCGTCACCGGCAGCGTTGCGATCGTCTCCGCATCACTCACGACGGCCTCACCCAATGGCCGATGCGGCAGGCTCCGCCCCTCCCGCGCGCCCTCCACGCGCCGCGTCATCAGCCACGCCACGACATGCATCAGCCGTGTCGTCACCTTGAGCGATTCGCATGAAAACCCGACCCGCTCGCTCGGCGACAAGCGATCACGCTCCAGCCGGCCCGGCCCATCAAAATAACCCCGCGCCTCGTCCGCCAGCAGCAATGCCTCGGTATGAAGTGTATCGATCAGTCGCCCCGTCAGACCATATCGGCCATCGTCGTCCAACACCGTTCCCCCGCTAAGCCGCTGGATTCCCGATGCCATTTCGATAGCGGATCACAACCGTCAAAGCGATCAAGCTGCACGTCGCGCGACGAACGCGCGCGGCGGACGACCCGAGTGGACTAATCAGGCGATAATATCGGGGATCAACATATCCTCCGCCTGCGCAATTTCGTCGCGCAGTCGCAGCTTGCGACGCTTCAACCGGGCAAGCTGCAATTCGTCACGCACCGTCGCCGCGTTCAGCGCCGCAATGGCGTCGTCCAGGTCGCGATGCGCCACCCGCATCTGCTCGATCCGTCGCGACAGTTCATCCATGCCGAAACATTCCCTTCAAGCCGGATCCATCCATTGGATAGGGACGAAACGGCCGCCGCTCAAGCCGGACGGACGGCCGCGATCGACTGGTCCCGCCCGCACCCGCATCCCGTCGAAATTCGCGCAGAGGGGGGCCTGACAGACGCGGCAATCGATGCTCTACTGGTCGCTTCCGAAGCCTTTGGACAGGAGACTTTCTCAGTGGAGACAGGACATTCCTCGGCGTTGATCGCCAAGCACGCGGGGCTCGAATCCCGCATTCACGCCGAACAGGTCCGCCCCGCGCCGGACGAAACACTGCTCGCCAAGCTAAAGAAGCAGAAGCTGCGCATCAAGGAAGCGCTGTCCGGCGAATGAGCAACAGGCGTGCGTCGACCGACCGATGATCGGACGGCGCTCGCCCCCGCTTCATTCCTCGCGCGACACCTTCTCGTTCCGCTCGTGCCGTTCCTGCGCCTCGACCGTCATCGTGGCGATCGGCCTGGCTTCCAGCCGCGCGAGTGAGATCGGCTCGCCGGTCACGTCGCAATAACCATATTCGCCCGCATCGATCCGGCGCAGTGCCGCTTCGATCTTCGAAATCAGCTTCCGCTGCCGGTCGCGCGTCCGCAGTTCGATCGACCAGTCGGTCTCGCTCGACGCGCGGTCGGTCGAGTCCGCCTCCCGCAACGTGTCAGTCTGCAATTGCGCGAGCGTCCCCTGCGATTCGCGCAGGATAGCATCCTTCCAGTCGAGCAGCTTGCGCCGGAAATAGCGCTGCTGCGCGGGATTCATGAACTCTTCGTCCGGGGACGGCCGGTAGCCGGGACGGATATCGTCCTGGTCCAGTTCCGGCGCGTCCGTCGCCTCTGTTGCCGCCGTCGCCATCATGGTTACCGCTCTCCCTGGGTAGGCACGACCCGATGACCGGCCACACGTCCGGGCGGGCCTATATCGCCCGTCGCAGGCCGGCACAAGGAGACGGCGACCACGGCGACGTGCGCTAAATCCGCCGGATGTCAGCGATTTGTCGGTTCCGGCAGGGAGCGACACCCACCGATTCGATTCGTCGGGAGTGATTACGTAATTGGGTTTCACGCGCGGCTTTTCTCATCCCGATGTGGGACACGATTGGCCGGCGCCGACGGCGATACGAATAATCGCCCTTTTCCGAATATGAAAACAAGGTTAACAAGTTTGCCATTAGTAAAATTTTGTCCATTGCGTCGTACATAACATTAGGGCGTTTCGGATTTCGGTGCATCGCAGCGGTCCGGACGGTGGACGAGAACAGAAAGACACGAAGATGTCGGTAAAGATGGCCCTTGCTAAACTCTGTGCCTGCGCATGCGGCGGCGCGGTGATCGGTGGCGGTGCGGTGCATGTGGCCGAGCGTCCGGCACGCGTCCATTACGCCAAGGCAAAATATGCCAAGCGCCCCGCCGTTCGCCAGGCCAGCTACGTCCGCCCCGCGCGCGTCCGCCGCACGGTGACGACGTCCACCTGCGCGCCGGGTACGACGACGGTCGTCGCCACGCCCGCCGCGGCCCCCGCGGTCGCCTATGCCGATCCGCCAATCTTCGCGGGCGGCGGCGCCGGTCCGGTTTCGGGCGCGGGTGGCTTCCCGGTCGTTGTGGGCGGCTCCAGCGGCTTCGGTGGCGGCGGGTTCTTCGGCGGCTTCTTCGGTGGCGGATCCGGTGGTGGCAGCAGCAGCGGCAGCTACACCATCTCGTCGACGACCAGCTCGTCGAACGGCGTCTCGACCACGTCCGGCGGCAATGTAAGCTCGACCTCGGGTGGTGACGTCGGCACGTCGACCTCAACCGGCGGCGCGACCTCCACGTCGACCTCGACGGGTGGTATGACGTCGACCTCGACTTCCACCGGCGGAGTGACGTCTACGTCCACCTCGACAGGCGGCCCCACCATCGTCGACGTGAACAACAGCAACACGAACACGAACACTCAGACCAACAACCAGAATCAGTCTCAGAACCAAAACCAGTCCCAGAACCAGAACCAGAATCAGTCGCAAAACCAGACTCAGTCGACGACGACGTCCGGCGGTGGGTCGACACCGACTGATCCGACAACGCCGACCAACCCCACCGATCCAACCCCGGTGCCCGCACCGCCCATGGTCCTGCTGTTCGGCGCTGCCGCGGCAGCCCTGGTCGCTCGCCGCCAGATCGGGAAGCGCAAAGCAACCGTTTGATCCAATTGTTGGCGCACGAAGAAGCCCTCCCGGATCGATCCGGGAGGGCTTCTTCGCGTTCAACGAATTTTATGATTACGTTGTAGGACCGATCAGTTTCCTGACCGGCCCCAGGTTAAACTGGCTCAGTTGCCGGTCGTCGCCGCCGCCGCCGCTGGCGCGGCCTTCGCCGCGGCCGCATCAAGCTCTGCTGCGGTCATGCCGATCACTGGGCCGTTGGCGCCGGCTGCAAACGAACTGACGGGCAGTTTCACTTTGTTCTTGGTTGTCGCCACCGTCGCGAATTCCCCGTCGACGGACTCGATTTTGCCAACAGTTCCGCCGGAAGCATCCAGGACGGTCGTACCCGCCTTGATCTGAGCGCTCAGCTTGCCCTGCCGCTCGGCCGTGGCGCTGGATGCGGCGGACTCGACCTGCGACTTCGTCAGCGCGATGACCGGTCCGTTCGCGCCAGCCGCGAACGACGTGAGCGGAAGCCGAACCTCGACCGTGCCAGTCGACAAGACCGCGAGATCCCCCTCGATCGACTTGATCGTGCCGACGGTTCCCCCGGTCGTGTCCGTCACAGTCGCACCGGCCTTCACGGATGTCGCTGCCGAAGTCCCGGCCGGGGCCGTCGCAGTCGTCGTGCTGCCCGCAGCAGGTGCTGCTGTGGTCTGCGCCTGAGCGCCGGTCGCCAAAGTGGCCAGGCCGGCGAAAATGAGAATGGACTTCATGTTTTGATCTCCCTCACCAGTTAAAATGGCGAATAACCTTACGGTTCCAAGCCTTTTCAACCCAAGGTCCGACAGGGCGCGCCCCTGAAGCGACGAGCCGCCCGGTAACGCGGCAATCCGCCCATCCCCGCAGCGCGCCCATCTCTCCCGCGCACTCCCTTTCGCACGCCGAATACCGAACACATCCCGAGTCTATCGTAACCCGGTACTATTATGTTGTTCCGTTTGCCCAAGTCGTGACTCACGCGATATGACCGTCACCAACCCGCCCGGCAGGCTTGCGGCCCGCCCGGCCCCCCGGCATAGGCAGGGCATGCATGACATCCGCCTGATCCGGGACGATCCCGCCACCTTCGACGCGGGCCTCGCGCGCCGCGGATTGCCCGCTCAGGCCGACACACTCGTCGCGCTCGATGCGGACCGCCGACAGCTCCAGACCGCGCTCCAGACCGCCCAGACCCGCCGCAACGAAGCCTCCAAGGCGATCGGGGCCGCCAAGGCCAAACGCGACGAAGCCACCGCCGCCGCGCTGATGGAGGAGGTCGCCGCCCTCAAGCAGCGCATGCCGGAGATGGACGCCGAGGCCGCAGCGATCGGCACCGACCTCGACAGCCGCCTTGCGGCGATCCCCAACCTGCCCGCCGCCGACGTGCCGGCCGGCGCGGACGAGGACGACAATGTCGAGGTCAAGCGCTGGGGCACGCCGCGCACGATCGACGCGCCCCGCGAACATCCGGACTTCGCCCCCGCGTTGGGTCTCGATTTCGAGGCCGCCGCCGCGATGTCCGGCGCGCGCTTCGCCGTCCTGCGCGGTCAGATGGCCCGCCTCAACCGCGCGCTCGGCCAATATATGCTCGACCAGCAGACCGAGGCGAACGGCTATACCGAGATCGCCCCCCCGCTGCTCGTCCGGTCCGAAGCGCTGTTCGGCACCAGCCAACTGCCCAAGTTCGCGGACGACCTGTTCCGCACAACCGACGACCGCTGGCTGATCCCGACCGCGGAGGTCAGCCTGACCAACCTCGTGCGCGAATCGATCCTGGACGAGGCGGCACTCCCGCTGCGTTACACCGCGCTCACCCCCTGCTTCCGGTCGGAGGCCGGCGCGGCCGGTCGCGACACGCGCGGGCTGATCCGCCAGCATCAGTTCGAGAAGGTCGAGCTCGTCTCGATCGTCGCCGCCGACCACGGCGCGGCCGAACTGGAACGCATGACGGAGGCCGCCGAATCGATCCTCGAGGCGCTCGAACTCCCCTACCGCCGGATGCTGCTCTGCACGGGTGACATGGGCTTCTCCGCCGCGCGTACATACGATCTGGAGGTCTGGCTGCCCGGCCAGAACCGTTACCGCGAAATCTCCAGCTGTTCCTGGTGCGGCGATTTCCAGGCACGCCGCATGGCCGCACGCTACCGCCCGACGGGCGACGCGAAGGGCACGCGGTTTGTCCATACGCTCAACGGCTCGGGCCTCGCAGTCGGCCGCACACTCGTCGCGGTGCTGGAGAATTACCAGCAGCCCGACGGATCGGTCATCGTCCCCGACGTGCTGCGCCCCTATGCGAAGCTCGACCGGCTCGATCCCGCCTGATGCGCATCCTGCTCACCAACGACGACGGCATCGACGCGCGCGGACTGAAGGTCCTCGAAACCATCGCGCGGCGTTTCTCGGACGACATCACCGTCGTCGCCCCGTCGGAGGAGCAGTCCGGCGCCGGCCACTCGCTGACGCTCACCCGCCCGGTGCGGATCCGCAAGCATGGCGACCGGCGCTATTCGGTAACCGGCACGCCGACCGACAGCGTGATGATCGCGCTGCTCGAACTGTCGCCGGACGGCAAGCCCGACCTGATCCTGTCCGGCGTCAACCGCGGCGCGAACCTGGGCGAGGACGTCACCTATTCCGGCACCGTGTCCGCCGCGATGGAGGGTGCGCTCGCCGGCGTCCGCTCGATCGCGCTGAGCCAGGTCTATGCCCGCGACGCGATGGGCGACAGCGTGCCGTTCGACGCCGCGATCGAATGGGGCGAACGCGTCCTGCGCCCGCTCATCGACCGCCCGTTCGTGCCGAACACCCTGATCAACGTGAACTTCCCCGCCCTCCCCGCCGATGCGGTCAAGGGCGTCCGCGTCGTGTCGCAGGGCGTGCGCGACTATGGCCGCGGCACCCTGGTCCGCGGCACCGACCCGCGCGGCTTCCCCTATTACTGGTTCGGCCTCGGCCCCACGGTCCACACCCCCGCCCACGCGACCGACCTCGAGGCGATCGACGACGGCTACATCGCGGTCACCCCGCTCCACCTCGACCTCACCCACGGCCCCTCGATCGAGGCGCTGCGCAACCTCTACTGACAGTCTGCTCGGTGGAATGGACAGCCACCCAACCCCAAAGAGTTGCGCCCTGACCCACTTCGGTTAGGACTGCCGCATGCGCCGTCTCGCACCCCTGCCGCTGGCTCTGACACTCGTCGCCTGCATCCCGTCCGGCCGTGCCGACCCGCCGGGCATGTACGACACGCCGCCCACCGCCGGCCCATCGACCGACGACACGTCCCGCGAAGACCGCCCGGACCGCCCCCGCCGAGATCGTGACCGGGACCGGGACCGGGACGGCGACCGCGACCGCCGCCCGGACCGCGAAGACCAGGACGCCTCCACCCCACCGCAGGTCGCCGAGCCCAAGCCCGCCTGGGTCATGCGCAAGGTCGTCCCCGACGCGGTCGAGATCACCGAGACACGCTACACCGTCCAGTCCGGCGACTCACTCGGCCGGATCGCGGAGCGAACCGGCGCGGGCGCAGACGCCATCGCGCATGCCAACCAGCTCACGCCGCCCTATGTCGTCCGCGAAGGCCAGACGCTCACCATCCCCGGCGGCCGCTACCACCGCGTCCGCACGGGCGAGACCGGCATCGCCATCGCCCGCGCCTACGGCACCGCGTGGGACCGCGTGATCGCGCTGAACGACCTGACCGCGCCCTACATCCTGCGCCTCGACCAGCGCCTGCTGATCCCCAGCAAGACGGAGGTCCGCGCGATGACGCTCGAACAGCGCGCCGCCGCGTTCCGGCTCGATATCGACGATTTGATCACCGGGGCAGAACCCGCGCTTGCCGCCAATGCCCGCCCCGCCGCCCCGGTCCGCACGGCGCGCACCGCGGTCCCGGCCAACGTCCCCGTCCGCTCCCCCACCCGCTTCACCGGCCGGTTCGACTGGCCGCTGACCGGCCCGATCCTGACCCGCTTCGGGCCACAGGGTCAGGGCCGCATCAACGAGGGGATCAACATCGGCGCCCGCACAGGCACCCCGATCATGGCGTCCGCGGACGGCGTCGTCGCCTATGTCGGGTCCGACATCGCGGTCTATGGCGGCCTCATCCTGATCAAGCATGGCGGCGGCTGGATCACCACATACGGTCATGCCGAACAGCTGCTCGTCACCCGCGGACAGGCGGTCAAGCGCGGCCAGATCATCGCGCGCGCCGGCGAAACCGGCTCCGCTCGCGAACCGCAGCTCCATTTCGAAATCCGTCAAGGTCGCCGCCCGGTGAACCCGCTCAGCCAGCTTCCGCGGCGCAGTTGATCCCGCGCGCCGCCCCCCGCCCGGTCGAAAGCCTGGCCATGCGGCAACGCCCGCGATTGCCCCCCTGGGTGTCGCTGCTGTTCCGCGTCACGCTGGCGCTCGTGCTGATCGGCATCGCGCTCGCCGGGCATTGGTACGGGCGGGAGGGCCTGCGCGACAATGTCGACGGGCGGATCAGCTTCATCGACGTGCTGTATTTCACAACGGTCACCGTCACCACGGTCGGATTCGGCGATATCGTGCCGGTCAGCGACAATGCCCGGCTGTTCGACACGTTCGTCGTCACGCCGATCCGATTGTTCGTCTGGCTTATCTTTCTCGGCACGGCGTATGACTTCGTCCTGAAACGCACATGGGAGCGATATCGAATGCGGGGCATCCAGCGCACGCTGCACGACCATGTGGTCGTCGCGGGCTTCAGCGACTCGGGGATGGAGGCGGTCCGCGAACTCATCGCGCGCGGGCTCGACCCGGCCCGCATCGTCGTGGTCGATGAAAGCGAATCCGCGCTCGCCTGCGCGATCGAGATGGGCGCCACCACGCTGGAGGGCGACGCGACCCGCAATGCGGTGCTGGAGGCCGCACGCATCGCCCGCGCGGAGAGCGTCATCGTCGCCGCCGGTCGCGACGATACCGCCATCCTCATCGTCCTCACCGCCCGCCGGCTGGCCCAGGACGTGCCGATCAGCGTCATCATCCGCTCCGACGACAACGAACCATTGGCGCATCAGGCCGGCGCCAACGTCGTGATCAACCCCGCCAGCTTCGCCGGGCTTCTCCTCGCCGGCTCAACCCGCGGCCCGCACATCGCCGACTACATGACCGACCTTGCCGCGCATGACGGCCAGGTCGCCTTGAAGGAACGCGCCGTCACCGCGGACGAGGTCGGCCAGCCGCTCACCGCGATCACCACCGGCATCGGCCTGCGCATCTATCGCGGCGGCGAGGCGATCTGCTTCGGCGACCCCGCCACCGCCGCGTTGCAGGCGGACGATATCCTGGTCGAGGTCGTGAAGCGGCGCTGACCGATCAGGCGAGACCGCCCGACACCGGCCCCACCGATGCCGCATTGCTTCCGCCCTCCGGCTCGATCGCCAGCCCGGCCCGCCCCAGCACCCGCTCGGCGATTGCGTAGTTCACCGCCACCAGCAACGGCGCCATGAACGCAACGAGCAGGCTGTCGGCCAGCAGAACACCCCCCGTCACCACGGGACTGCGCCCGAGCGCGGCGAACGCCAGCACATAATGCAGCACCATGACCGGCAGGACGGTCACCAGCGTCAGCCCCAGCGACCACCAGAAGCTTCCGGGCGTCAGTTCGATCGACCGCATGAACCCGATCCGCCCATCGCCGACCGCCGTCGTCGCCTTCCAGGCGGCCAGGCACACGTTGAACAATAACGTCGCCGGCATGAGGATCGCCACGATCAGCACGACCAGCCGTTCGGGCAGGTTCAGCGCCGCGCTGATGACCGGACCGTCCTGGATCACCACCAACCACAGCAGCTCCCACGCCAGCACCGGCAGGTACAGGCCAGCCACGCGGGCATCGACCCGCCAGGCGGCCCGCGCGTCGTCGCCATAAGCCCAGAACCGCGTCGCCCAATATCCGGTCAGGTACAGCGCAATCACCTTGAGGTGGCCGAGCACCATCCGCCCCGTGTCGTGCTCCGCCGCCTTCATCGCCGCGATCGACAGGTAGAAGCCGGCGCCATATTCGACGACATGCTGCGCCACCTCCGCCACTGCGGGCACCGCGAACAGCAGGGGGCAGGCCAGCGCGAACCGCCAGGCGCGCGAATAAGGTGTCGTAAAGGCATTCATGTCTCGTCCCCTTCGAAAGTCACCGACAGAAGATCGCCAGGCTGGCAGTCGAGCACACGACAGATCGCTTCCAACGTGGAAAAACGGATCGCCTTCGCCTTGCCGGTCTTGAGGATCGAAAGATTGGCAAGCGTGATGTCCACCCGCTCGCTGAGTTCGGTCAGCGTCATCCGCCGATCGTGCAGCATGTCGTCCAGCGCGACACGGACCGGCATCAGACCGTCCCCGCCAGCTCGTCGCGCATCGCCGCCCCCGCCACGAACACCCGCGCCAGCACGAACGCCAGCAGCACGCCGAGGCAGCCGGTCAGCGACGGCGTCCAGTCCATCACCTCGATCCCCGCGCGCCGCGCCCACCACAGCACGACGCACAGCACGACATCCAGCAGCTGCAGCGCCAGCAGCGCCCAGCCGATCGCGTTCAGCCGCGCCGCATTCTCGACCTGGAACGGATCGCCCGCCCGCACCGAACCAAGGATGCCCGACACAGCCCCGAAGAGCCTCGCGACGGGCAACACCGCCGCCATTCCCATCATCGCCACGAAACGCAGGAACAGCAGAACAGTCCCGGCCTCGATCACGCCATGATATTTGTGCTCGATATGGGTTTCGAACGCCCCGGCGAACATGATGGTCGCCAGAAGGAAACCGACCATCAGAACGAGATACGCATAATTGCCGACCCGCAGGATCCGCACCAGCAACGCCACGCCATCCACGAACCCATCCCGCATTCCAACCTCCGACGCTTGCTCTACATATCGTTTATCGAGGCACAACATATCGATTGTCAATATGTCCTCGCACGCTGGCAGAGGTGGGCGTGGAACGTCACGGGGTGCGCTATGCCGGTCGCAATCCGCAGTCCGATCGATAAGCCGTCAGGTCACGCACTGCCCTATCCCCGCCACCCCTCGTAAATTCCCGCTACATCGACTATCTGCCGCGCTCCCATGGCAACTATCCTCCCCTCCCCGCCGAAGATCGGCATGGTCTCGCTCGGCTGTCCGAAAAACCTCGTCGACAGCGAGCGCATCCTCACCAAGCTGCGCGCCGACGGCTATGCCATGTCGCCCGACTATGCCGGCGCGGACGTCGTGCTGGTCAACACCTGCGGCTTCCTCGATTCGGCAAAGGAAGAATCGCTCGACGCGATCGGCGAGGCGATGGCCGAAAACGGCCGCGTCATCGTGACCGGCTGCATGGGTCGCGAGGCGGAAACGATCCGCGCGCGCTTCCCCGGCATCCTCGCGATCACCGGTGCGCAGGCCTACGAGCAGGTCGTCGGCGCGGTCTACGACGCCGCCCCGATGCCGCCGTCTGCGTTCCTCAACCTCGTGCCCGAACGCGACCTGAAGCTCACCCCGCGGCACTACAGCTATCTGAAGATCTCGGAGGGCTGCAACCACCTCTGTTCCTTCTGCATCATCCCCGCGATCCGCGGCGACCTCGTCAGCCGTCGCCCCGACGCGATCCTGCGCGAGGCGGAGAAGCTCGTCGCCGCCGGCACGCGCGAACTGCTGGTGATCAGCCAGGATACGTCGGCCTACGGCCTCGACCTGCGCCACGCCGAATGGCCGTGGAAGGGCGCGCCCGTCCGCGCGCACATGACCGATCTCGCCCGCGAACTCGGCAAGCTCGGCGCCTGGGTCCGGCTCCACTATGTCTACCCCTATCCGCATGTCGACCGCGTCATCCCGCTGATGGCCGACGGGCTCGTGCTCCCCTATCTCGACATTCCGTTCCAGCATGCCGCGCCGAACGTGTTGAAGGCGATGAAGCGCCCCGCCAACGAAGCAAAGGTCCTCGAACGGCTGGCCAACTGGCGGAGCATCTGCCCCGACATCGCGGTCCGCTCCTCGTTCGTCGTGGGCTTTCCGGGTGAGACCGAGGCGGAGTTCCAGTATCTGCTCGACTGGCTGACCGAGGCGCAGCTTGACCGCGTCGGCGCGTTCCGCTTCGAACCCGTCGCCGGCGCGCTCGCCAACGACCTGCCCGGCGCGGTACCGGAGGAGGTCAAGGAAGAACGCTTCGCCCGCATCATGGAACACACTGCGCTGATCTCCGCGGCGAAACTCCAGCGCAAGATCGGCCGCACGCTCGACGTGATCATCGACGCGGTCGACGCGGAAGACGGCGGCGCCACCGGTCGCTCCAAGGCCGACGCCCCCGAAATCGACGGCGAAGTCCACCTCCGCGACGCCAGCCACCTGACGCAAGGCGACATCGTCCGCGTCGAAATCGAAGACGCCGACGACCACGACCTGTTCGGCGTGCCGCTCGATTGATCCCCCGTCGTCCCGGACCCGATCCGGGATGACGCGAATAATGCCGTAGCCGCGGTAGAAGACTAGAAGCACTCCCCGCCATCGCCTAGGGCTCCGCCCATGACACTCAACATTCTCGCCACCGGCACCAGCCGCGGGATCGGTGCCGCCATCGTCGCCGCATTCGCGAACGACGACGTCACCATCGTCGGCCACGCCACCACCCCCGGCCACGACCGGATCGCTGCCGACCTGTCGACCGCCGCCGGCCCGACCGCGCTCTGGAACATGGCGCTCGACCGGCTGAACGGGCGGATCGACATCCTGATCAACAACGCCGGCATCTTCGAGGCCGCGCCCGTCGACCTGCCCGACGCCGAATGGTCGGATGCGTGGAACCGCACGATGCAGGTGAACCTCGCCGCATCGGCCGAACTCTGCCGCCGTGCCGTGCTGCATTTCGGCATGCGGGCGGAGGGCGGCCGGATCGTCAACGTCGCCAGCCGCGCCGCCTATCGCGGCGACAGCCCGGCCCACTGGCATTATGCCGCGTCGAAGGGCGGCATGGTCGCGATGACCAAATCGATTGCCCGCGGCCATGCGCGCGCCGGCGTACTCGCCTTCGCGGTCTGCCCCGGCTTCACCATGACCGGCATGGCCGACGACTATCTCGCCAGCCGCGGCGGCGATGCGCTGCTCGCCGACATCCCGCTCGGCCGCGTCGCCACGCCGGAGGAGGTCGCGACCACCGTCCGCTTCCTGGCACTCGACGCGCCGCCCTCGATGACCGGCGCGGTGCTCGACATCAACGGAGCCAGCTATGTCCGCTGACCTGCCCGACTGGACCGCATCGCAGTCCTCCGACAGCTGGAAGCTCGTCCTGCCCTGCACCAAGGCGGAGGCGGAGGCCGTCGCCGAGGACATCGGCACGCTGGCGGATCTCGACCCGCCCCCCACGCTGATGACCAGCGAGCCCGACCCGACGCGCGAGGACGACTGGCTGCTGGAGGCCTATTTCGAGGGCGAGCCCTCGCCTGAAGCCATCGCCATGGTCCGCGCACTGGTGCCGAGCGCCGACGACGTCGACTACGAATTGAACCGCATCGAGGACGCCGACTGGGTCACGCTCAGCCAGGCCTTCCTCGAACCGATCCGCGCCGGGCGCTTCTTCGTCCACACCGCAGCCCACGCGGGCGAGGTGCCGTCTGGCGCCACCGCGTTCCATATCGAGGCTGGCCGCGCTTTCGGCACCGGGCATCACGAAACCACCACCGGCTGCCTGCACATGATCGACGGGCTGAAGGCGCGCGGCCACCGTTTCCACGCGATCGCCGATGTCGGGACGGGCACCGGCCTGCTCGCCTTCGCCGCCCGCGCCTGCTGGCCGCGCGCCGCAGTGGTCGCGTCCGACATCGACCCGATCTCGATCGAGGTCACTGCGGAGAACGCCGCGCTGAACGCCATCCCGGTCGGCACCGCCCGCGGGCAGGTCGCGCTCGTCGCCGCCCCCGGCCTCGCCGACGCGATGCTTGTCCGCCGCGCGCCCTATGATCTGCTGATCGCCAACATCCTCGCCGGCCCGCTCATCGCGCTCGCCCCGACGCTGTCCGCCGCGTTGCAGCCCGGCGGCTCGCTCATCCTCGCGGGCCTGCTCAACACGCAAGCCGACCGCGTCATCGCCGCCTACCGCCGCCAGGGCCTCCGCCTCGCCGAACGGATCGACACCAACGACTGGCCGACGCTCCGCCTCGTGCGCCGCACCTCGGCCCGCGTGCGCAGCCTGCCGGAACGCCGCGACACGGGTCTAGGCGACTGGAGCACCGACGGGGCGTAACAACCGTCAGTTCCCCAGCGCAGGCTGGGGCCTAGGTGAAACTGCTCCACCTAGGCCCCGGCCTACGCCGGGGAACAACTCTTACGCAGGTACAGCAGCCGCCTTGCTCAACGCGTATTCCTGCGTACCCCACCCATAAACCACATCCTGAGACAGCACCTCAGCCGGCTCCAACTCGGCCTCAGCCGCGATCTCCGCATAAAGCGGCACGAAATCCGTCTCGACCGCCGCCTTCAACAGCACCTCGAAGCTCGGAATCACGAAATAGCTCTGCTGGTAATCGTCGATCCGGTACTTCGTCCGCATCACGCGCTTCAGGTCGAACCCGATCCGGTTCGGGCTGTCGCTGTCCAGCGCGAACCGGCTCTCCCCCGCGCTCGACACGATCCCCGACCCATAGATCCGCAGCTCGCCATCTTCGCGCACCAGCCCGAACTCGACCGTGTACCAGTACAGCCGCGCCAGCTTGTCGAGCGCGCCATGCTCCATCGCACGCTGCCCGCCCTGGCCGTACAGCTGGATGAAGTCCGCGAACACCGGGTCGGCCAGCATCGGCACATGCCCGAACACGTCGTGGAACACGTCCGGTTCCTGCAGATAATCCAACTGGTCCGGCCGCCGGATGAAATTCCCCGCCACGAACCGCCGGTTCGCCAGATGGTCGAAGAACACCGCATCCGGCACCAGCCCCGGCACCGCCACGACCTGCCACCCGGTCGCCGCCATCAGCCGCTCGGACAGTTCGTCGAAGTCCGGAATGCCCGGCTTGGACAGCTTCAGCACGTCCAACCCTTTCAGAAACGCGGTACTTGCCCGCCCCGGCAACAGCTTCGACTGCCGCTCGAACAGCGTGTCCCACGTCGCATGTTCCTCGGCCGTATAATGCGACCAGTCCTGCGAAATGGTCCAGTCGGGCGATGGCGGCGCGGCGGTGATGGTATCCATTGTCACAACCTATCACGCCCCGCGCGGAAGGCCAGCGTGGTGACTGGGACTGTCGTCAGCCAGCTTCCGCCACGATCACCGCCCACCCCGCCTCGTCCACCGTTTCGATCCCCAGCTCCGCCGCCTTCTTCGCTTTCGACCCGGCGTCCGCGCCCAGCACCACCAGGTCGGTCTTCTTCGACACGCTCGCCGCCACCTTCGCGCCAAGCGCTTCGGCCTGCGCCTTCGCCTCGTCGCGCGACAGCGTCTCAAGCTTGCCGGTGAACACCACCGTCTTGCCCGATACGCGCGACGCCCGCGTCTCGTGCACCACATCGGTCGGCGCGACCTGGCGCAACAGGTCGAACACCACCGTCCGGTTATGCGGTTCGGCAAAGAACGCGATCAGCGCATCGGCCACCTCCGGCCCCACCCCGTTCGTATCGACCACCGCGACCAGCGCCTTTTCCCGCCGGATCGCGAACTTGCGCTCCGTCTCGCCGATCACCGCCGCCATCGAACGCCGCAACCGGATCGCCGCATGGATCATCGCCCCTAGCGCGCGGGCGGACCGGTACCGCCGCGCCAGGTCCGCCGCCGTCACCGCGCCCACATGACGGATGCCGAGCGCGAACAGGAACCGGTCGAGCGGCACCGCCCGCTTCGCCTCGATCGCCTCCAGCAGATTATCGACCGACAGGTCCGCCAGCCGGTCCCGCGCGATCAGCACGTCGCGCCGCTCGCGCAACCGGAAAATATCGGCCGGCGACTGCACCAGCCCGTCGTGGAAGAACTGCTCGACCCGCACCAGCCCGAGCCCGCGAATGTCGAACGCATGGCGCGACGCGAAATGGATCAGCCGCTCGACGCGCTGCGCCGGGCAGATCAGCCCGCCGGTGCAGCGATAATCGACCTCCTCCGGCTCGCGCTCCGCCGCCGATCCGCATTCGGGGCACGTCAGCGGGAACGGCCACGCCGCCCGCTCCGGCCCGGCATACAAGCCCTCCACCACCTGCGGGATCACGTCGCCCGCACGCTGGATCACCACCCGGTCGCCGGGCTGCACGCCCAGCCGCACGATCTCGTCGGCATTGTGCAGCGTCGCGTTGGTCACCACCACGCCGCCGACCGTCACCGGCTCCAGCCGCGCGACCGGGGTCAGCTTGCCCGTCCGCCCGACCTGGATATCGATCGCGTTCAGCGTCGTCTGCGCGCGTTCCGCCGGAAACTTGTGCGCGATCGCCCAGCGCGGCGCCCGCGCCACCTGCCCCAGCCGCCGCTGCCAGTCGAGCCGGTCGACCTTGTAGACAACACCATCGATATCATAGGGCAGGTCCGCCCGCTGCCGCTCGATCGCCGCATAATGATCGAGCGCCGCATCCGCTCCCGCCATCTCGCGCAGCATGTCCGACACCGGCAGCCCCCACGCCGCGATCGCCCGCATCACCGCGGCCTGTGTCTCGAACGGCAGGTCCGACACCTCACCCCAGCCATGCGCCAGGAACCGCAGTGGCCGCACCCGCGTCACGCCCGCATCCAGCTGCCGGAGCGACCCCGCCGCCGCATTGCGCGGATTGGCGAACAGCTTGCCGCCGGCCTCCACCTGCCGCGCATTCAATGCCGCGAAATCGGCCTTCGCCATATAGACCTCGCCGCGCACCTCGAACACCGCGGGCACCTCGCCCGACAACTGCTCCGGGATATCGCCGATCGTCCGGACATTGCCGGTCACGTCCTCGCCCACCGCCCCATCCCCTCGGGTCAGCGCCTGCACCAGCCGCCCGCTCTCGTACCGGAGCGAACAGGACAGCCCGTCGATCTTTGGCTCCGCGGTCAGCGTGACCGGCGCATCGCCGTCCAGCGCCAGGAACCGTCGCACCCGCGCCACGAACTCGCGCACCTCGTCGGCGGAGAACGCATTCTCCAGGCTCATCATCGCCTTGGCATGCGCCACCTTGCCCAGCCGCCCGCTCGGCACGGCACCGACCCGCAACGACGGGCTGTCGCCGCGTACCAGCTCCGGATGCGCCGCCTCCAGCGCACGGTTGCGCCGGACCAGCGCATCGTAGGTGGCGTCGTCGATCTCGGGCGTGTCCTGGTCGTGATACAGGCGGTCGTGCCGCGCGATCTCGGCGGCCAGTTCGGCCAGTTCGGTTGCGGGATCGGTGGCGGCGTCGGTCATGCCCCTCGCTACCGGATCGCGCCCCGCCCCGGCAACCCATCGGACCGGACCGCTTTTTCCACAACCTGGCGCAGGCCTATTGTCTTCCATTCGGGTAGAGATATGTCTGGACGGGAAGGAGACGATGCATGGCACAGACCTCGACGCTCGGCCGCCGTACCCCGACGATCCTGACAGTCCCGGGCCTTAACGGCTCCGGCCCCGCCCATTGGCAGACGCTCTGGGAACAGGGCCGCACCGATACGATCCGCGCCGATCTGGGCAGCCTGTCGAGCCCACGCCGCAACGCCTGGGTCACGCGACTCGATCAGTCGATCCGCACCGCCCGCGCGCCCGTCATCCTCGCCGCCCATTCGCTCGGCTGCCTCGCGGTCGCCTGGTGGGCCGCACTCGCCGGCCAGACCTGGGGCTGGCCCGTCGCCGGCGCGCTGCTCGTGGCGCCGCCCGACGTCGACCGCCACGACGTCCGCGACGAACTGCGCGACTTCGGCCCCTCCCCGCGCGTCCTGCTCCCCTTCCCCTCGATTGTCGTCGCCAGCACCGACGACCCCTATGCCTGCACCCAGCGCAGCTTCGACATGGCGCGCGACTGGGGCAGCCACTTCGTCGACGCCGGCCCGCTCGGCCACCTGAACGCCGCCAGCGGCCTCGGCTGGTGGACCGAAGGCCAGGACCTCCTCGACCGACTCACCGGCGTCGCCACAAACCCCGCCCCCCACGCCGGCGGCCCCGCCGACGTGATGGCCGCGCTAGCGGCGGGGGAGTGGCAGGCGTATCGGCATTGACGAACGGACCGCTCTAACCGCAGACAACTTTCGAGCATCCCCGCGGACGCGGGGATCCAGCTAAGTCTCGGAAACCAACGTCGGTCATGTGTCCGACCTGGACCCCCGCCTCCGCGGGGAAACGTCCGTGGCGAGGGAAGCGTAAGCCTGTCGCTTTTTCCTAGAACGATCGCCGAAGCCTAACCCTTACCGCTCCAACAGCCGTGCAGCCTGAGCCCGAGCTTCCTCGGTCACCTCGGCCCCCGACAACATCCGCGCAATCTCCTCACGCCGCTCCCCGGCATCGAGCGCAGTAACACCAGTCCGCGTCACGATCCCGTCGTGCCGCTTGGCGATCAGCCAGTGCCGGTCCGCCCGCGCCGCGACCTGCGGACTATGCGTCACCACCAGCAGCTGCGCCTTCCGCGACAACCGCCCCAGCCGCTCGCCAATCGCGGACGCCACGGCACCCCCGACCCCGCGATCGATCTCGTCGAAGATCATCGTGCCCGCGCCACCTTCCTCCGCCAGCGCGACCTTCAGCGCCAGGATGAAGCGCGACAGCTCCCCGCCCGAAGCGATCTTCACCAGCGGCGCGAACGGCGCACCCGGATTGGTCGAGATCTCGAACTCCACCCGGTCACGCCCCGCCGGACCCCAGCTGCCCTCGGCCAGCGGCTCCACCACCGTCCGGAACCGCGCCGCATCGAGCTTCAGCGGCGCCAACTCGCCCGCCACCGCCGCATCGAGCCGCGCCGCCGCCAGTTCGCGCATCGCGCTCAGCGTCGCCGCCGCATCGGCATAGGCCGTCCGCGCCGCCAGCGTCTCCGCCTCTAGCGTCGCGATCCCGGCACCGCCCGCCTCCATGCGCGCGAACCGCCCCTCCAGCTCGACGGTCAACTCCGCCAACGCATCGGGCGTCGTGCGGTGCTTTCGCGCCAGCGCACGCAACTCGAACAGCCGCGTCTCGACCAGTTCCAGCCGGTTCGGGTCGAACGCCATGTCGCCCAGCGCGGCGTTCAGATGATCCTCCGCCTCCGATGCCTCGATCACCGCGCGGTCCATCGCCGCCAGCGCATCGGCCAGCATCGGATGTTCGGGCGCCAACCGGTCGAGCCGCCGCGATGCCTGCCGGAGATTCGCGATCGCGCCCTGCGACCCGTCGAGATGATCGTTCACCGCCGCCAGGTCGTCCGCCAGCCGCGCGCCCTTCTGCATCGCGCCGCGCTCCTCGGCGAGCGCCTCTTCCTCGCCCGGCTCCGCGCCGAACTTGGTCAACTCGCCGACCGCATGCTCCAGCCACTCGCGGTCACGCTCCGCCGTCTCCAACTCGGCCCGCGCGGACGCCAGCGTCTCCTCCGCCGCGCGCCACCGGCGATACGCCGCCCCCAGCGGCCGCGAATCGACCCGCCCGAACATGTCGAGCAGATCGCGATGCCCCTTGGGGTTCAGCAGCCCGCGGTCGTCATGCTGCCCGTGAATCTCGACCAGCATCGCGCCGATCTCGCGCAGCAGCCCCGCCGAAGCCGGCTGATCGTTGATGCTCGCCCGGCTCCCGCCGTCCGCCTTCACGATCCGCCGGATCATCAGCGGTTCGCCCGCCTCCGCCTCGAACCCGTTCTCCGCCAACACCACCATCGCCGGGTGCGACGCCAGCACCTCGAACGTCGCGGTGACCACCGACTGCGTCGCGCCTTGCCGCACCAGCCCGCTTTCGGCGCGCTTGCCCAGCGCCAGCCCAAGCGAATCGAGCAGGATCGACTTGCCCGCGCCCGTCTCACCCGTCAGCGCACCCAGCCCGGACTCGAAGTCCAGGTCCAGCGCCTCGATCAGGACGACGTCACGAATGGAGAGGGACGACAGCATGCCGCTCCCATGTAGCGCCGAATGTTCCCGATTTGAACCCATCGCGCGCGCGGTGCCGCCGTCAGGCCCCGCGCGACCGATCAGACCTTCGGCGTCTTGGTCTGGATCAGCTTGTACGCGCGCTCATACCATTCCGAACCGGGGTAGTTGGCCCCCAGCACGGCGGCGGACTTGCGCGCCTCCTCCGGCACGCCCAGCGCCAGATAGCTCTCGGTCAATCGCTCCAGCGCCTCGGGCACATGGCTGGTCGTGTCGTAATCGACGATCACCTTGCGGAACCGGATCACCGACGCCAGCCAGTCAGCACGCCGCTGGTACAGCCGGCCGATCTCCATCTCCTTGCCCGCCAGATGGTCGCGCACCAGATCGATCTTCAAGCGCGCATCGGCCGCATATTGCGTGTCGGGATAACGCCGGATCAGCTCGCCCAGCGCATCGAGCGCCTGGCTGGTGATCTTCTGGTCGCGCGTGATGTCCTGGATCTGCTCGTAATAATCGATCGCGATCAGGTACAGCGCATAGGGCGCATCCTTGTTACCCGGATGGATCGACAGGAAACGCTGCGACGACTGGATCGATTCGGGATAGCTGCGTGCCAAATAGTAGCTGAACGCGCTCATCAGCTGCGCTCGCCGCGCCCAGGCGGAATAGGGATGTTGCCGCTCGACCTCATCGAACAGGATCGCGGCCTGCTTGTATTGCTTCCGGTCCAGCCGGATCTTCGCCGCGTTGTACAGCGTGTCGACGTCGCGCGCGACGTAACTGGTGTCCGCCTTGCCCTTCCCCCCCGATGCGCAGCCGGTAACGGCAAGGGAGAGACCGGCGACAAGACCGATGGCGAGCGGGCGGGACATGAAACGCATGACTTCTTCTGTAGCTTAGCCGACGCGCCCCGCAAAGAGGGCATCGTGGTCGCGCATTTCCGCTCGCCGCGCAGCCTTTTCGCTTTGGTAGGATGCGTCTGCCATACCGGTCGGATCATGCGCGTCCTGACCCTCTCCACGCTGTTCCCCGACGACACCCGCCCGGCGTTCGGCCGCTTCGTCGAACGCCAGACGCAGGGCCTGGCCGCCCGCCCCGGCGTCTCGGTCCGCGTCGTCGCGCCGATCGGCATCCCGCCCCTGCTGTCGCGTCACGCGCGCTACGCCGCGTTGCGCACCCTGCCGACGCGCGAGGTCCGCGGCGGCCTCGACATCCTCCGTCCCCGCTTTCCGGTCATCCCCGGCCCGGGCGCGGCTCTGGCCCCCACGCTTCTCGCCACGCGGTTGCTCCCCCTCCTCCGGCGGCTGTACGCCGAGTTCCCCTTCGACATCATCGACGCGGAATTTTTCTGGCCCGACGGTCCCGCCGCGGTCCGGCTCGGTGCGTCCCTCGGCGTACCCGTCTCGATCAAGGCCCGCGGTGCCGACATCCACTACTGGGGCACCCGCCGCGGCTGCGGCACCCAGGTCGCCGCCGCCGGTCGCGCCGCTGCCGGGCTGCTCGCGGTCAGCGGCCCGCTCCGCGCCGACATGATCGCCGCCGGCATGCCCGCCGACCGGATCGCCGTCCACCACACCGGCGTCGATCAGGACCGCTTCACCATCGCCGACCGCGCCGCGGCAAAGTCGGCACTCGGCCTGTCCGGCCTGGTGCTGCTCTCGATCGGCCATCTCATCCCGCGCAAGGGGCAGGCAATCGCGATCGGCGCACTCGCCTGGGTCCCCGGCGCGACCCTCCTGCTCGCCGGCGAAGGGCCCGACCGCGCCGCCTTGGAACGCGCCGCCGCGCAATCCGGCGTCGCCGAGCGCGTCCGCTTCCTCGGCAACGTCGCCCACGCCAGCCTGCCTGCTTTGTTCGCGGCCGCCGACCTGTTCGTCCTGCCCACCGCGTCCGAAGGGCTCGCCAACGTCTGGGTCGAATCGCTCGCCTGCGGAGTCCCGGTCGTCACCACCGACGTCGGCGGCGCCCGCGAAGTCATCGACCGCCCCGCCGCCGGCCGCCTCGTCGCTCGCGAACCCGCCGCCTTCGCCGACGCCATCCGCGCGTTGCTCGCCGATCCACCCCGGCGGGAAGACACGCGGGCAGCGGCCCAGCCCTTCTCCTGGGAGCGCAACGCCACACAACTCGAAGCGCATCTTCGCGGACTGGTGAATGCCCACGAAGGGAACACCGCCTAAAACGCTGCGCCCGTATCTACCCGAAGCCCCCCAGCCCGTTTGGTTCGAGCCTGTCGAGAACTCCGCGCAGGGTTCTCGACAGGCTCGAACTAAACGGGGAAGCAAAGGACGTCAGTTCAGCGGATACAGCAAAGCCGCAATCCAGCGCTGCTCCGCCCGCAGCAACCCCCAGGCCCGCGCCGCCGCCCGGCTGTCCATCGGCTCCATCCCTACACCCAGCGCCTCGAGCGCCAGGATGAGGTCCACCGGCGGCCGCTGCAACGTATCGCCGGTGCCGAGCAAAATGAACTCCGGCAGCGGCGTCAGCGCCAGCGCCTCGGCCATGTCCGCCATCGTCAACTGGTCCACCGCCGGCGCGACCCAGTCCACCGCCCGCTCGGGGGTCAGCAGCATCCCGCCGTCATGCACGCGGTCGTCCACCCGGTATCCCCGGCCGGAGAAGCCGCGGATCAGCGGGCCGGTCGCCTCGGGGTCGCGCTCCATCCGCATCGCGTCAGCTCCGCGGCCCGACCCGCTCGGCATTCGCGTTGCGGCCGGTCGGCTTGGCGACATCATCCTCGCGGTTGCGGTTGCCCACCCCCAGCGTGATCAGAAGCGAGGACGAGACGTAGATCGACGAATAGGTCCCGACCACGATCCCCAGCAGCATCGCCGCGGAGAAGCCGCGCAGCACCTGCCCGCCCCAGATCAGCAGCGCGCCGAGTGCCAGCATGATCGTCAGCGACGTCATCACGGTCCGCGGCAGGGTCTCGTTCACCGACAGGTCGATCAGCGCCTTCATGTCCATCTTGCGATACTTGCGCATATTCTCGCGGATGCGGTCGTCGATCACGATCTTGTCGTTGATAGAATAGCCGATGATGGTCAGCACCGCCGCGACGATGTTCAGGTCGAACTCCATCTGCGTCAGCGCGAAGAAGCCCAGCGTCATCAACACGTCGTGCGCGATCGACACGAACGTCGCCGCACCGAACTGCCATTCGAACCGGAACGCACCGAACAGCGCGATCCCGAACACCGCCAGCACGACCGCCAGCACGCCGTTGCGGATCAGCTCGTTCGAAACCTTGCCCGACACCGTGTCGTAGCGCGTGAACACCATGCCCGGGTAATCGCGCAGCAACGCCGCCTTAACCTTGGCCACCACCGCGTTGTTCGCGGCCGGGTCAGCGCTCGGCGGCGGGGGCAGGCGGATCGACACGACGTTCGGCGCGCCGAACTGTTGAAGCGCGGCATCGCCGACACCCAGCGAATCGATCGATTCACGCACCTTGTCCATTTCCGGCGGCTGGACGAACTTGGCCTCGATCATCAGGCCGCCGACGAAATCGACGCCCAGGTTCAGCCCCTTGATCCCGACCAGCGCGCAGGCGGCAAGCGTCAGCGCAGCGGTCAGCCCGAACGCCCAGTAACGCAGGCGCACGAAACCGATATTGGTGTTGTCGGGGACGAGTTTCAGCAAACGCATGGCAACGCCCCGATCAGATATTGATGTCGCACGGACGGTTGCGGCGGATCCACAACGCGACGAGCATGCGGGTGAAGGTAACCGCGGTGAACACCGACGTCGCGATGCCGAGCAGCAGCACGACGGCGAACCCCTTCACCTGCCCCGACCCGAGCAGCAGCATGATGAGCCCCGAGATCGCATGGGTGACGTTCGCCTCGAAGATCGTGCGGCTCGCTTCCTTGTACCCCAGTTCGACCGCCTGCGCGACGTTGCGTCCACGACGCCGTTCCTCACGGATGCGCTCGTTAATCAGCACGTTGGCGTCGACCGCGGTGCCGATCGTCAGCACGAACCCGGCGATCCCGGGCAGCGTCAGCGTCGCGTTCAGCAACGCCATGACGCCCAGGATGACGAAGATGTTCAGCGTCACCGCGATGTTCGCGTAGAACCCGAACCGGCCATAGGTCACGAACATGAAGATGATGACCGCCAGCGCGGCGATCGTCGATGCGATGATGCCCGCGCGGATCGAATCGGCGCCAAGCTGCGGCCCGACGGTCCGCTCCTCGATCACCTTCAGGTCCACCGGCAGCGAACCCGAACGGAGCGAGATCGCCAGCGCGTTCGCGGTTTCGGTCGTGAAGCTGCCCGAGATCCGCGCCTGCCCGCCGAGGATGGCGGTTTCGATGTTCGGCGCGGACAGCACGCTGTTGTCCAGAATGATCGCGAACGGCTTGCCGACATTGTCCTGCGTCACGCGGGCGAAACGCCGGCCGCCGTCGCCGTTGAACGTGATCGCCACGACCGCCTGATTGTCGGTCTGGTCGAATTCCTGGCGCGCATCGGTCAGCTGGTCGCCCGTGATGATCGCGCGGCGCTGCACTGCGATGAACCCGCCCGGGCTACCCGGATAGGGCAGCACCTGGCTGCCCGCCGGTGCGCGGCCCTGCGCGACGTCCACCGGATTGGCGGTGATGTCGACCAGCTTGAATTCCAGCTTGGCGGTCTTGCCGAGCAATGCCTTCAACGCGGCGGGATCCTGCAGACCGGGCACCTGCACCACGATCCGGTCGTCGCCTTCGCGCACGATCGAAGGTTCGCGCGTGCCGAGCGAATCGATCCGGCGGCGCACCACGTCGGTCGCGGTGTCCATCGCCTTGTCGACCGCATCCTTGATGCCCGCCGCGGTCGGCGTCATCACGACCCGCGTCGAATCGACGACCGTCACGTCCCAGTCGCGCTGTCCGGTCACGCCGACCGCATTGGTCAGCCCGCGCACCCGGTCAACAGCCGCGTCGAGCTGCGCCACGTCGCGCACCATGAATTCCAGCTTGCCGCCCTGCGTCGAGATGTCGCCGATCGCGATCCGGGGGGACGCGCGCCGCATCTCGCTGCGCACTTCCTCCTCCTTCAGGCCCAGCCGCTGGCGAACCACGTCGGTCGTATCGGCTTCGAGCAACAGGTGACTGCCGCCCGACAGATCGAGCCCGAGGTTGATGCGCGGCATGCCGCCCAAGCCGACGCGGCGCGAATTGGCCTCGCCGATCAGGCTCGGGATCGCCAACGCGACGCCGAGGGCCAGGATCAGGAGGATCGACCAGATCTTCCAGCGCGGGAAATCGAGCATCTGTCGGTCAGTCGTTGGCAGGCTTGGAACCGGGGGCCTGGCGGACCTCGGTCAGCGTGGCCTTGATCACCCGGACGCGCGTGTTCGGCGCGATCTCCACCTCGACCTCGGCTTCGTCCACCTTGGTCACCTTGCCGATCAGGCCGCCTGCGGTGACGACCGTGTCGTTGCGCCGCACGCCTTCGACCAGTGCGCGATGCGCCTTCATCCGGGTCTGCTGCGGACGGATCAGCAAAAAGTAGAAGATGACGAAGATGAACAGCAGCGGCGCCGCCTGGAGCAGGATGGCCGACAGGCCACCACCACCCGCTGCGGGTGCGCCGGCTGCCTGGGCGTATGCGGGGGATGCGAACATGGAGCTGGGTTCCGGCATGGTCAGCGGGCGCGACCGGTCGGCCGCCCGCTTTGGGAAAGCGCGCGCCTATCATGTTCGCGGCGGATCACGCAATGCCGCGCGGCTTTCCACCTTGGTCGTGCCCCGCCCCCGCGCATCGTGCTTGCATCGCCCCCGCATCCCGCCTAATGCCCGCCGCCTAGGTCGGGGCGTGGCGCAGCCCGGTAGCGCATTAGACTGGGGGTCTAAGGGTCGCAGGTTCGAATCCTGTCGCCCCGACCAGAACTCTCCCCCGCACCGGCAAGACCGGCACCGCATGGCGGTCGATCCCGAAGCACACCCCGTCCATCAGCGCCACGTCGCGGTGGACAACACGTCCGCATTGCGGTCGGCCTCACCCTTCCCATATCCGGCCGACACAACGGACGGATGATATGCACGAAGACAAAATCGGCTGGCATGGAACGACGATCCTGTCGGTCCGCCGCGACGGCAAGGTGATCGTGGCGGGCGACGGACAGGTTTCGATGGGCAACACCGTCATGAAACCCAATGCCCGCAAGGTCCGCCGGCTGGGCGACGGCTCCGTCATAGCCGGTTTCGCCGGCGCCACCGCGGACGCCTTCACGCTGTTCGAACGGCTGGAGCGCAAGCTGGAACAGCATCACGGCAAGCTGCTGCGCTCCGCGGTCGAACTCGCCAAGGACTGGCGCACCGACAAGTTCCTGCGCAACCTCGAGGCGATGATGATCGTCGCGGACAAGGACGTGACGCTGATCCTGACCGGCAATGGCGACGTGCTGGAACCCGAGATGGGCGTCGCCGCGATCGGGTCGGGCGGGAACTTCGCGCTCGCCGCCGCCCGCGCGCTGATCGACTACGAACAGGATGCCGAAAAGATCGCCCGCAAGGCCATGGCGATCGCCGCCGAGGTCTGCGTCTTCACCAACGGCAACCTCACCATCGAGAGCATCGAGGACGCGCAGCCAGCCTGACGCCGCCATCGCGCCTTATGCCGGCCCGCTCGCCACCACCCCTGCCCCTCCCTACTGCGGGAGGGGGGAGATCGAAATGAACGACGCGCTCACCCCGAAGGCCATTGTGGCCGCACTCGACGCCCACATCGTGGGTCAGGACGCCGCCAAGCGCGCCGTCGCGGTCGCACTCCGCAACCGCTGGCGCCGCCAGCGGCTCGGCGCGGACCTGCGTGACGAGGTCACGCCCAAGAACATCCTGATGATCGGCCCCACCGGCTGCGGCAAGACCGAGATCAGCCGCCGCCTCGCCAAGCTCGCCGACGCGCCGTTCGTAAAGGTCGAGGCGACCAAGTTCACCGAGGTCGGCTATGTCGGCCGCGACGTCGAACAGATCGCCCGCGACCTGGTCGAGGAGGCCGTGCGCCTCGAAAAGGAGCGCCGCCGCCTCGCGGTCAAGGACAAGGCCGAGGAAGCCGCCCTCGCCCGCCTGATCGACGCACTCGTCGGCAAGGACGCCAGCGAGGCCACCCGCGCCTCCTTCACGCAGCGTTTCCGCGACGGTCATCTGAACGAGAAGGAGATCGAACTGGAGCTGGAGGACAGCGCTGGCCCGCAGATGGAGATCCCCGGCATGCCCGGCCAGATGGGCATGATCAACCTGTCCGACATGATGGGCAAGGCGTTCGGCGGTGCCAAGCTGAAGCGCCGCAAGCTGCCCGTCGCCGACGCCTGGACCAAGCTGGTCGAGGAGGAGGCCGACAAGCGCCTCGACCAGGACGAGGTCAGCCGCGTCGCACTGCACGACGCGCAGGAAAACGGCATCGTCTTCCTCGACGAGATCGACAAGATCGCGGTCAGCGACGTCCGCGGCGGCTCCGTCAGCCGCGAAGGCGTCCAGCGCGACCTGCTGCCGCTGATCGAGGGCACGACGGTCGCCACCAAATACGGCCCGATGAAAACCGACCACATCCTGTTCATCGCCAGCGGCGCGTTCCACGTTGCCAAGCCGTCCGACCTGCTGCCCGAGCTGCAGGGCCGCCTGCCGATCCGCGTCGAACTGAAGGCGCTGACCGAGGCCGATTTCGTCCGCATCCTCTCCTCGACCCGCGCCTCGCTCACCGAGCAATATCGCGCGCTGATCGCGACCGAAGGCGTCGAGGTCAGCTTCACCGAAGACGGCATCGCCGCGATCGCCCGCATCGCCGCGGAAGTGAACGGCCAGATCGAGAACATCGGTGCCCGCCGCCTGTCGACGGTCATGGAAAAGCTGCTCGAAGAGGTCAGCTTCGACGCCGAAAACCGGATCGGACAAAGTGTTGTGGTCGACGCTGCCTACGTCGAAGCGCAGCTCGCGGAAGTTGCGCGGGACACGGACCTGAGCAAGTACGTGCTGTAAGTCAGGCAGAAGCTAGAAGAACCGTCAATCCCGAGCGAAGTCGAGGGACCCGTCGAGCGAAGCCGTGAAGCCAACCTCGTCTCTGGAACGTCGTCTGTTAATGTCGCCCCCCACCCCGTTTGGTTCGAGCCTGTCGAGAACTTGGCACTGAGTTCTCGACAAGCTCGAACCAAACGGGTCTGGGCAGCAACCCTAAACCAAAGCCTCCAGCAACCCGATCAACGGCCGATCCGCCGGCGGCATCGCCAATCGGTGCAGCGCCACCGGCCGCAACCACTGCAACGCGGTCGCCTCCAGCGGCACCGGCACACCAGACCACTTCCGACACACGAACAGCAGCAGCAACAGATGCCGGTCCCCCAGCGGCGCACTGGCGAAACACGCCGGCGCCAGGCACGCCGCCGTCACGTCGATCGCCAGTTCCTCGCGCAGTTCGCGGATCAGCGCCTGCTCCGGCGTCTCGCCCGGTTCAATCTTGCCGCCCGGAAATTCCCACAGGCCCGCCATCGCGCGACCCGGCGGGCGTTGCTGCACCAGCACGCGGCCGTCGCGATCGATCAGCGCCGCCGCCGCCACCTGCATTGTCGTCGTCATGTGTTCGATACCCTTGCAAGGACTGTTAACCCGGCCGCGTTACTCTGGCGCGGTACCGCCCCCGGGCGGCCGAAGAGGGGCAATTATGCGAATCGTCTGGACGATATGGCGGGACCGGCGCGGCGCCACCGCGGTTGAATATGGCCTGATCCTGGCGCTCGTCATGTTGATCGTCATTGGCGCGATCGGTGCGCTTGCGGGCAATACCACAACGATGTGGGACTATGTGACCACCGAGGTCCTGAAGCGCTGATCCCCGCCCTCCGAAAAATCCATTACGTCCTTAAGCATTTCGCAACCGCCCGCAGCTAGAGAGTCGCTAGCTGACCCGCACACCGGGGGGACAGCGGGCAAACGGCATAGTTTTCAAACTGCTACGAAAGGAACGCTCGATGATCATGATCCGCAAGCTTCTCAAGAACTCCAAGGGCGCCACCGCAATCGAATACGGCCTGATCGCCGCGCTGATCGCCGTCGCCGCCATCACCGCGATGAGCAGCCTGGGCTCGAACCTGAACGACACGTTCACGAACGTCTCCGACAACGTGAAGATCAAAACCCAGTAATAATCGGTCTTTGATCGTTACGACGCGAAAGGCGGCGGGAGCGATCCCGCCGCCTTTTTCGTGTCCGCTATCCGTAGACGACCAGCTTGACCTTGCTGCCCGGCGTCAGGCGATCCTGCGCCTCAAGCGCGTTCAGCACCAGGAACCGCTCGCGCTGCCGATCGGAATAGGCCATCCGCCGCGCCAGCGTGTCGATCGTGTCGCCCGCCGCCACCGTGACCACGCGGATCCGCCGCGCCTTCACCGCCGCCGCCTGCGCCGCGGTCAGCCGCGTCATCGACTGCACCATCGAGGAAAACGGCCCGAGCCCCTGCCCCGCCGGGGTGATGGTCACGAAATGATAGGCCGACGTCGGGGTCGCCTGATACGCCACGACCGAGACATCCACCGACCCGCTCTGCGTCTGTGCGGTCGTCGAAAACACGCTGCTGGCGAACCCGTTGATCGTCGTCGCGCGCACCGCATCGCGCGGCGCCCCGGATTGCGCCCCCACCCCGCGCAGCACCGTATCGACATAGGCCGGCAGTCCGCCCGCCCCCATCGCACCGCCCGCAAACTGCGCCTTGCCGCCGGTGCCGCTCACCGTCACCGCCTGCGTCCCGTTCGAAACGGCGAAGCCCTGCGGCGCGGTGAACGCGATGCGCAGCGCCGGATGGACGAAGCGCGTGCCTTCCACCACGCCCTGCGCCGGATCGTCGCCGTACAGCGTCCCGTTGATCGCCGTCAGGAACGCATCGCGCCCGCGCGCCCCCGTCCCCTCGGGCTTCCCGCCCGCCAGCCGCGCCGCGACCTTCCGGGCATTGTCAACACGCGCGCCGGGGTCGGGATGGGTGCTCGCCCATGCCGGCACGCCGCGGTTCTCGCCGCCCTGCGTTGCCGCATCCAGGTTCGTCTGCGCCTGCAACGACGCCAGCATGGTGGACGCGGCATAGGGGTCGTACCCCGCCCCGACCAGATAACGGATGCCCAGATCGTCCGCCTCGATCTCTTGCGACCGGCTGTAGCGCAGCGTCAGCAGCTGCGCGCCCGTGCCCACGCCGCGCGACAGGATATCGCCGAACCCGGAATCACCCGCGACGGCACCGACCAGCACCTGACCGATCGCGCCCAGGATTGAATTGCGCCGGCTCTTCGACTCCCGCTTCTGCGCATGCCGCGCCGCGACATGGCCCACCTCGTGCCCCAGCACCGACGCCAGCTCCGCCTCGTCGTTCATCAGCCCGGTCAGCTGACGCGTGACGTAGACATAGCCGCCGGGGATCGCGAACGCGTTGTTCACGGGCGAATTGAGCAGCGCGATGTTGAAATCCGCTTGCGAGTTGGACAGGCCCGACTGCACCGCGATCCGCCGCCCGACGCGCGTCACATACGCCGCCTGCGGCCCCGCATAGGTCCCGCCATATTCGGCCAGAAGCTGCGGGTTCGCCTTCGCCCCCGTCGCCTTGTCGCTCGCCGAAATGCTGCTCGTCTGGCTGACCCCGTATCCGGCGGTCGCGATCAACGCGGCGAACGTCGCCACGGCGAAAATCGGCTTCATGACAAACGCTCCCTCTTCATTCTTCTCGGCCCCCTCCTTCAGAGGAGGGGTTGGGGTGTGGCCGACATCTCCAATATTGCAGTGCTGCAATCGAGGAGCTGGTGCCCTCACCCCGTTACGAAGAGGAGCTTCTTCCAGTTCAACCGATCCGCAAAAACTTCTCGCGCCGTTCCGTGCGCAGCTGGTCCGGCCGCAATGGGGCCAACGTGTCGAGCTCCTCGCCGATCGCTCCGGCCAGCGCGGCGATCGCCTTCGGCCGGTCGCGGTGCGCGCCGCCCATCGGTTCGGGCACGATCCGGTCGATCACGCCGAGGCGCAGCAGGTCGTTCGCGGTGATCTTCATCGCCTCCGCCGCATCGGGCGCGCGGTCCGACGTCCGCCACAGGATCGACGCGCAGCCCTCGGGCGAGATCACCGAATAGACCGCATGTTCGAACATCAGCACGCGGTTGGCGGCGGCCAGCGCGATCGCCCCGCCGGATCCGCCCTCGCCCACCACCGCGGTCACCATCGGCACGCCCAGCGCCAGGCACGCCTCGGTCGACCGGGCGATCGCCTCGGCCTGCCCACGCTCCTCCGCCTGGATGCCCGGAAACGCGCCGGACGTATCAACCAGGGTGACAACCGGCAGGCCGAACCGGTCGGCCAGTTCCATCAGGCGGATCGCCTTGCGATACCCCTCCGGCTTGGCCATCCCGAAATTGTGCCGCAGCCGGCTCGTCGTGTCGTCGCCCTTCTCGTGGCCGATCACCATCGCGCGCCGCCCGCCAATCCGCCCGAACCCGCCGATGATCGCCTTGTCGTCGGCAAACGCGCGGTCGCCGCAGAGCGGCATATAGTCCTCGACGAAGCCCGCGACATAATCCTTGAAGTGCGGCCGCTCCGCATGGCGCGCGACCTGCGTCTTCTGCCACGGCGTCAGCTTGGCATAGGTCTGCTGCAGCAACGCATCAGACTTCGCCTCCAGCTTGGCGATCTCCGGCGCAATGTCGATCGTCCCGGCCACCGCGCTTTCGCGCAGTTCGACGATCTTCGCCTGCAATTCGGCGATGGGTTTTTCGAAATCGAGGAAAGCAACCATAGGTCGCGCGGTTAAGCGCCGCGGCGGGTCGCGTCAACGAGCGGATGCCGCGCATTGACCAGCGCGACCAGCCGCGCGCCGTCGACATGCGTATAGATCTGCGTCGTGCTGATGTCCGCATGGCCCAGCATCGCCTGCAACGCGCGCAGGTCCGCCCCGCCTTCCAGCAGGTGCGTCGCGAACGCATGGCGCAGGACATGCGGGCTGATCCGGTCCGGCGCGATCCCCACCGCCGCACCGACTTCGCGCACCAGCTGGAACAGCCGCACCCGGCTGACATGCCCGGTCCGCGACGGGAACAGGTACATGCCACCCGGCAACGTCGCGCGCCACGCCGCCACCGCCGCGCGCGCCCGGTCCGAAATCGGCACCAACCGCTCCGCCCCGCCCTTGCCCGACAGGATCAGGTAAGGCTGGTCCGGCCGCACCGCGTGCAACGGCAACGACACCAGCTCCGTCGCGCGCAGGCCCGATCCGTAGAGCAGCTCCAGCATCGCCGACAGCCGCAGCGCCGCGCACTCGCCATCCTCGATCCGCCGCGCGACCTCCCGGAACAACGCCTCGACATCGCCGCGCGCCAGCACCTTCGGCAAACCCCGGGCCCCCACAGGCCGCGGCAGCGCATCGGACGGATCGTCCGCGCGGATGCCGTCGTCCACCAGGAACCGGTAGAAGCGCCGCAACGCCGCCGCCTTGCGTGCCACGCTGGTCCGCGCCAGCGGCAGCCACGCCTCGCCCAGCCGGCCCAGATCGCCCGCATCCGCCCGCACCAGCGCCCGCCCGAGCAGCGTCGACGCGCCGTCCAGATCGGTCCGGTACGCCAGGATCGTGTTGCGCGCCGCGCCGGCCTCGGCCGCCATCATTTCCAGGAACCGGTCGATCGCCGCCGCGTCGGACACCGCGCGGTCCGTCATGCTATCACAACCGAGCCATCGCCTCGGCCGCCATCATCCGCGCCTCGCCGTCCAGCCCGACGCGGTTCAGCGCGGTCAGAATGCGGTAGAAATGCGCTGGCGGCACACCCTGCCAGTTCGGCGTCTGCATGCCCGTCGCGGCCAGGATCGCGACCGTCCCGGCCTCGCCCCGCGCCGCCGCGGCGTCCAGCACGCGCGTGAAACTGTCCTGTGCGCGAAAGTCGATCCCCGCCGCGGTGCCCAGCCGGTCACGCTCGTCCGCCGGCATCCGGCCAAGCCCGGCCAGCGCCGCGATCAGCAGCCGCGACTTGGTCGGCCCACCCCCGCCGCCGCTCTCCACGAATGCCTCGATCCGCGCGGCGCTCAGGTCCACCTCCGGCTGCGGCGCGCCCACCGCCAGCATCGCCCACGCCGCATCGGCATCCAGCCCGCTCTCGTCCGCCACGACCGTCGCCCACCGATTCGCCTGGATGTCGAGCCCGGCCGAGAACATCGCGGAGATCAGCCGCCGCGTCTGCGCCTCGGGCGTCTCGCCCGGTGCGATGCCGGCCGCCGCCCGCGCGGTCAGGATGTCCGCGGCATAGGCATCGTCCCCGATCGCACTATTGCCCCACAACAGGCTGAGCGCTCCCAGCCGCGCCGCGCGGTCGCCGATATAGGCGGTGCGCAACCGTCCGGCGTCGGTGCCGTCCAGATCCTCGACATCGGTCCGATCCGCGACGGCACCATAAAGATCGACAAGCGTCGCGCTGGAAAACACGCCCAGCCGCGCCGCCGTCCGCGCCGCCGCGACGCGTGCTTCCGGTGCCAGCATCGGCGCGCGCGCGGCCCAGGCGCGAACATGCGGCCCGACCGAATTATAGAGCCCGTCCGGGATCGGGACGGCCAGCGCGCTCGCCACGCCGAACCGCCACGCGGTGAGCGCGTCGACGCCCTCCCACTCGATCGTGATCGATCGGCGGCCGTTATTACCGGCCCCGACGACCTTTTCGGCCAGCAGCACGTCGATCCCGCGCGCCTTGCCCCCGCGCCGCGCCTGATCGATCAGCGCGCTGGCCAGCGACGGCTCGCCCGACAGCCCCGCGCACATCGCGCGCGCCATCGGCCAGATCGGCTCCTTGCTCATCGTGGCCGCGATCGGCTGCAACGGACACAGCGCCGCCGGGTCCGCATTGGCCAGCGCCACTTGCGCAGCGACCGCGAGCAGCTTGGGCGTAAACTGGTCGACATCGATACTGTCGACCAGCATCCGCGCCGCATCCGCCTCGCCCATCCGCAGTAGCAGCCACGCCCGCTCCGCCACCCAGTCCGCCCCGTTCAGCCGCGCCGGCGTCTCGGTCGCGGTCAGCAGCGCGCGGCGCAGCAGCATATGCCCCCACCGCGATGCGATCGGCGCGTTCATGCGGCGCATCAGCGTGGACAGGAACCGCCCGTCCGCGCGCCCGAACTCGCCGGCGCCAAGCCCCTCCGGCCCGGTTCCAAGCGGCCCGATCCCGTCGACCGGCCGGCGCGCCGTCTCCGGCACGTCGAACGTCTCTTCCGGCGGCGCATCGGGGTCGACCTCCTCGATCGCGTCGCCCGTCCCCTCGTCCGGCGCGACCGTCGTCGTGCCCGCCGCCGGCGCAGCCGCAGGGGTCGGTGCCAAGTTCAGGTCCGCCGGCGACAGCGTCAGCGGCGTTCCGGGCGCAGCCGGGGTCGGCCGCGGACGCGGCGCTGGACGCTCCGCCGGCGGCGTCGGCGCGGGCGTATCGCCGAACCCGGGCGGCAGGATCGACTCAGGCGCGGACTGCCCGCCGGCGGGGCTGAGCGTCGGGCCGATCGCGATCCCGACGCTGAGCAGCGCCGCGCCGACCAGCAGGGCGCTATTGCGCCGCTGCTTCATTCAGCATGTCCTTTTCGACCGTCTTCGGCGCGATTTTGGTGTCCATCGATCCCAGCGCGACGGCGATGCCGACGACGACCAGCAGGCCCACGATGAGGAGAATAAGGCTACGCGACATGACAGAGATCGTCCCGAATGATCAAAAATACCCCGGCTCCGGCCTTTTTTGCCGGCGGTCGCGTGCTTGTGTATAGCCCCGCCGTCATGTCCGAAAGCCCCCAGCCGAAAAGGCGGCGTCCGCCCCGCCGGGCGGCCAGCCGAACGACCGAACGCCCGGTCGATCGCCCGAACGATCGCGCCGCCCCGCGCCCCGACCTCATCCTGCCGCCGCGCGTCGAGAACGCGCGCGAACCCACCATCGTGCTCGTCGGCCTGATGGGCGTCGGCAAGACCACGATCGGCCGCCGGCTCGCCGCACGGCTGCGGCTCGGCTTCGTCGATACGGATCGGGAGATCGAACGCGCCTCCGGCATGTCGATCCCGGAAATCTTCGCGCGGTTCGGCGAGGCGCACTTCCGCGACGGCGAACGCCGCGTGATCCGCCGGCTGCTCCAGGGCCGGCGCGTCGTGCTCGCCACCGGCGGCGGCGCGTTCATGGACGAGGAGACGCGCGCGCTCATCCTGGCGCGCGCGACCGCCGTCTGGCTCGATGCCGATCTCGACGTGCTGGCCGAACGCGTCTCGCGTCGCCAGGGCACCCGCCCGCTGCTCACCGGTGCCGACCCGCGCACCGTGCTGGGCGAGCTGGCGGCGGTCCGCAACCCGATCTACGCGCTCGCCCCGGTCCATGTCCGCAGCGAACCGTTGCCGCACGAAGCCACCGTCACCGCCATCCTAAAGGCCATGCGCAGATGACCACCATATCCGTCGCACTCGGCGACCGCAGCTACGACGTCGCGATTGCCGACGACGCACTCGACACCGCCGGCCCCCGCCTCGCTCAGTGGCTCGGCACCCGCCCGATCATCGTCGTGACGGACGAGAATGTCGCCACGGCTCAACTCCCCCGCCTGCTCGCCGGTCTCGGCCGCCCCGCCGAGACTGTCGTGCTGCCGGCCGGCGAGGCGACCAAGAGCTGGCAGGGACTGGCGCTGCTCTGCGACCGCCTGCTCGCCGCGGGGGTCGAACGCAGCGACCATATCGTCGCGTTCGGCGGCGGCGTGATCGGCGATCTCGTTGGGTTCGCCGCCGCCATCGTCAAGCGCGGCTGCGGCTTCGTCCAGATACCGACCTCGCTGCTGGCGCAGGTCGACAGCTCGGTCGGCGGCAAGACCGCGATCAACACGCCCGCCGGCAAGAACCTGGTCGGCGCATTCCATCAGCCGGCGCACGTCCTGATCGACCCGACCGTCCTCGATTCGCTCGACGCCCGTCAGACACGCGCGGGCTATGCCGAGGTCGTCAAATACGGCCTGATCGACGATCCCGACTTCTTCGCCTGGTGCGACGCACATGTCGCCGACCTGCTCGCCGGGGACCCCGCCGCCCGCACCCATGCGATCGCGCACAGCGTCGCGGCCAAGGCGCGGATCGTGGCCGCCGACGAACGCGAAACCGCCGGCGTCCGCGCGCTCCTCAACCTCGGCCACACCTTCGGCCACGCGCTGGAGGCGGACACCGGCTTCTCCGACCGCCTGCTCCACGGCGAGGCCGTCGCCGCCGGCATGGCGCTTGCCTACCGCTACTCGGTCCGCACCGGCCTCTGCCCCGCGGCGGACGCGGCGCGCGTCACGGACCACCTCCGCCGCGTCGGCCTCCCCGCCGGGCTCAGCGACGCCAGTGTCACGGCATCCGGCGCGGCGCTCGTCGACCACATGGCGCACGACAAGAAGATGGCGGCGGGCAAGCTCCCCTTCATCCTCACCCGCGGCATCGGCCGTACCTTCCTTGCCGCGGACGTCGACCTATCGGACGTCGCCCGCTTCCTGGACGAGGAGCGCGGCTGACATGCCCAATGGCGTCCACAAATCCAACCTCCCCACCAAGGACTGCCTCGCCTGCGGCCGCCCCTTCACCTGGCGCAAGAAGTGGGAACGCGACTGGGACAACGTGAAGTTCTGCTCCGACGCCTGCCGCAAGAAGGGCGCCGCGAAGAGCGCGACCTGACCCCGTCAGTTCCCCGGCGCAGGCCGGGGCCTAGATGAGACGGCTGCACCTAGGCCCCGGCCTGTGCCGAGGAACGCGCAACGCTTCGAAGCCTCACCCCAAAACCCACTCCGCCCGCGGGATGCCCTGCGCGTACAACAACGCACTCAAATCCCCACTCTCGATCCGCGCGCCCGCCGCAGCCGCAGTCTTCGGCTTGGCATGATAGGCCACCCCCAACCCAGCCGCCTCGATCATCGGAATATCGTTCGCCCCGTCCCCGACCGCCAGCACCTCACCCAGCTCAAGCCCCGCCGCCGCGGCCTCGGACAGCAGCAAAGCCCGCTTCGTCGCCGCACCGACGATCGGCCGCCGCACCGTCCCCGCGAGCACGCCGCCCTCGATCTCCAGCACGTTGGACACCGCCAGATCGAATCCGATCTCCGCCGCGACGCGGTCCGCGAACACCGTGAACCCGCCCGACACCAGCACCGCCCGCGCACCCGCCGCCTTCATGGTGCGCACCAACGCCCGCGCGCCCGGCATCACCCGCACCCGCTCGGCATAGCAGCGGTCGATCACCCCCACGTCCAGCCCGCGCAGCAATGCCACCCGCGCATCGAGCGCGGCCTCGAAATCCAGTTCGCCGCGCATCGCCCGCTCGGTCACCGCGGCGACCTCCGCCTTGATCCCGGCATAGTCGGCCAGCTCGTCGATGCATTCGACTGTGATCATCGTCGAATCCATGTCCGCGATGATCATCCGCTTCCGCCGACCCTCAGGCCGCTGCACCACCACATCGACACCCGGGAACAGTCCCTCCAAGGCCGCACGCGCCGCGACGCCGTCCGCGCGCATCACCGTTATGTCCGCCGCGACCCCCGGTTCGATCCACGCCACCGCGCCCGGAACGCCGCCCACGCCCGCAATCGCATCGCACGCCTGTTCGATCGTGCGCGCATCCAGCCGATCCGATGCTATCAGCGTCGCGATGACCATGATTCCAGACCCTTCCGCAAATCCGTCCACCGCTGCCGGCGTCCGTCCCAAGGTCGCGCTCATTGCAGGGCCCACCGCCAGCGGCAAGTCCGCACTCGCGCTCGACCTGGCCGAGGCGGTCGGCGGCACGCTGATCAACGCCGACGCCTCGCAATATTATGCCGACCTCCGCATCCTGTCCGCCCGCCCCACCCCGGCGGACGAGGCGCGGGTCCCCCATCACCTGTTCGGCACGCGCGACGGGGCCGACCCTGCCTCCGCCGCCGACTGGGCAGACGACGCGGCAAACGCGATCGAAGAAGTCCTGGCCGAAGGGCGCGTGCCGATCGTCGTCGGCGGCACCGGCCTCTACATCCGCACATTGCTCGACGGCATCGCCCCAGTCCCCGATATCGACCCCGCGATCCGCGACCGCGTCCGCGCGCTCTCCCCCGGCGAGGCGACCGCCGCCCTCCGCCGCGAGGATCCGGAGGCCTCCGTCCGTCTGAACGCCAACGACGCCGCCCGCATCTGGCGCGCGCTGGAGGTCGTGCGCTCCACCGGCCGCACGCTGGCGGAGTGGCAGACCACCAAGACCGGCGGCATCGGCGACCGGGTCGAGATCGTGCCCATGATCCTGCTCCCCCCGCGCGACCTGCTCTACGCACGCTGCGACGCGCGGTTCGAGGCCATGCTCAACGCCGGCGCGGTGCAGGAGGTCGAGGCATTGCGCACCCGCAAGCTCGATTCCGAACTCCCCGTCATGCGTGCGATCGGCGTCCGCGACATCGCCGATTTCCTCGACATGGAGATCACCCGGTCGGAAATGATCGCCGCCGCGACCGCCGCAACCCGGCGCTACGCCAAGCGGCAATATACCTGGTTCAACCACCAGCCGCCGGCCGAATGGCCGCGCGAGACCGGGACCGACCACGATCACCTTGTAACTAAATTACGTGAAAAGCTGTTGACGCATTAGTATCTATCGCCTACCGCGCCGCAACACATTCTAACGGGACACGCAATCATGACGGCCGAACGCTCCGGCGCCGATATCCTGATCCAGGCACTGACCGACCTCGGGGTCGAGGTCGTGTTCGGCTATCCGGGCGGCGCCGTGCTCCCGATCTACGACGCGCTGTTCCGGCAGGACAAGATCCGCCACATCCTGGTCCGCCAGGAAGGCGGCGCGGCGCACGCGGCGGAGGGTTATGCCCGCGCCACCGGCAAGCCCGGCGTGGTGCTCGTCACCTCCGGCCCCGGCGCCACCAATGCGGTCACCGGCATCGCCGACGCGCTGATGGATTCGATCCCGATGGTGGTCATCACCGGCCAGGTGCCGACCGCGCTGATCGGTACCGACGCGTTCCAGGAATGCGACACGGTCGGCATCACCCGTCACTGCACGAAACATAATTACCTGGTGAAGGACCCCGCCCGCATCGGCGAGGTCGTGCACGAGGCGTTCCACATCGCCACCAGCGGCCGCCCCGGCCCGGTGGTGATCGATCTGCCCAAGGACGTCCAGGTCGCGACCGCCGGCTACACCCGCCCCGACGCGCCCGTCGCGCATCGCAGCTACAAGCCGCAGGTGAACCCCGACGCCCGCCTAATCGAGGCGGCGGTCGAAATGCTCGCCGCGGCCGAACGCCCGATCCTCTACACCGGCGGCGGCATCATCAACGCCGGCCCGACCGCCAGCCTGATGCTCCAGCAGCTGCAGGCGCTGTGCGGCGCACCCGTCACCTCGACACTGATGGGCCTCGGCTGCTTCCCCGCCAGCCACCCCGCGTTCCTGGGCATGCTCGGCATGCACGGCACGTACGAGGCCAATCATTCGATGCACGATGCGGACCTGATCCTCTGCCTCGGCGCGCGGTTCGACGACCGCGTCACCGGCCGGCTCGACGCGTTCAGCCCGAAGTCGAAGAAGATCCACGTCGATATCGACCGCTCCTCGATCAACAAGAATGTCCGCGTCGACTTGGGCATCGTCGGCGATGTCGGCGTCGCGATGGCCGACATGGTCGCCCTGTGGAAGGCTCGCGGGCACGAGCGGCAGGACCTGACCCCGTGGTTCGCCCGCATCGACGGCTGGCGCGCCAAGCAGTCGCTCGCCTATCCGCCGTCGGTGGCGGAGATCATGCCGCAGCACGCGATCAAGCGGCTGTGGGCGGCGACGCATCACCTGTCGCCGATCATTTCGACCGAGGTCGGCCAGCATCAGATGTGGGCCGCGCAGCATTTCGATTTCGAACGGCCGAACAGGTGGCTGACCTCCGGCGGTCTCGGCACGATGGGCTACGGCCTGCCCGCCGCGATCGGCGCGCAGATCGGCTTCCCCGACGCGCTGGTGATCGACATCGCCGGCGAAGCCTCGATCCAGATGAACATCCAGGAGATGGCGACCGCGCTGCAGTACGAGTTGCCGGTGAAGGTCTTCATCCTCAACAACGAATATATGGGCATGGTCCGCCAGTGGCAGGACCTGACCTATGCCGGCCGCCATTCGCACAGCTATTCGGAGGCGCTGCCCGACTTCGTCAAGCTGGCCGAGGCTTATGGCTGGACCGGTCTGCGCATCGAGAAGCCCGACGAGCTCGACGACGGCATCGCGCAGATGCTAGCGGTCAAGGGCCCGGTCATGGTCGACTGCCGCGTGTCGAAGATGACCAACTGCTTCCCGATGATCCCGAGCGGTGCCGCCCACACCGAAATGCTGATGCAGGCGGAAGAAGTCTCCGGCGAAATGGACGACGCAGCCCGCGCGCTGGTCTGATTTTTCCCAGCAAGTGCTGATACCAAGCGAAGTCGAGACGTCCCGACATCTCGACTTCGCTCGACGCAGAAGAGCATGTCTCGACTGCGCCCGACATGGACGGAAGTGATAGAATGCAGATCCCCCCCCAGACCGGCGAACGACACACGTTGTCGGTCATCGTCGATAACGAGGCTGGCATCCTGGCGCGCATCGCCGGCATGTTCTCCGCGCGCGGCTACAATATCGAAAGCCTGACCGTGGCCGACGTGACGGAGGATGCCGCGATCAGCCGCATCACCGTCGTCACATCCGGGCCGCCCGCTGTGATCGAACAGATCATCGCCCAGCTCGACCGGCTCGTGCCCGTCCACCGCGTGACCGACCTCACCGCATGGGGCCCGCACGTCACGCGCGAACTGGCGCTGGTGAAGGTCGCCGGCGTCGGCGATCACCGGATCGAAGCGATGCGGCTGGCCGAAGTCTACCGCGCCCGCGTCGTCGATGCGACGATCGGCAGCTTCGTGTTCGAAGTCACCGGCGCCCCGGAGAAGATCGACAAGTTCACCGAACTGATGCGCGAAGTCGGCCTCGTCGAAGTCGCCCGCACCGGCGTCGTCGCGATCACCCGAGGGCGCGAAGCCGTCTAACCAGTTTCATCCGGCGAACCCTGGGATGTCCCTCAGACGAAGCAAGACCTCGTCCTCGGCAGATCCCGCCCGCCGCCGCACCGACACGAATTCAGAAAGGAAACCACCATGCGCGTTTACTATGACAGCGATGCCGACATCGGTCTCATCAAGGGCAAGAAGGTTGCGATCGTCGGCTACGGCAGCCAGGGCCACGCCCACGCCCAGAACCTGCGCGACAGCGGCGTGTCCGAAGTCGCGATCGCACTCCGCCCCGGTTCGGCGACCGCGTCCAAGGTGACCGACGCTGGCTTCAAGGTGCTGACCAACGCCGAAGCCGCCGCCTGGGCCGACATCGTCATGGTCCTCGCCCCCGACGAGCTCCAGGCCGCGCTCTACGCCGACGATCTGCACGCGAACATGAAGCCCGGCTCGGCACTCGCCTTCGCGCACGGCCTCAACGTCCATTTCGGCCTGATCGAACCGCGCGCCGACATCGACGTGTTCATGATCGCGCCCAAGGGCCCCGGCCACACCGTCCGTTCGGAGTATCAGCGCGGCGGCGGCGTCCCCTGCCTCATCGCGATCCACCAGGACGCGTCGGGCAACGCGCATGACGTCGCCTTGTCCTATGCCTCCGCGGTCGGCGGCGGCCGTTCGGGCGTCATCGAAACGACGTTCAAGGAAGAGTGCGAAACCGATCTGTTCGGCGAACAGGCCGTGCTCTGCGGCGGCCTGACCCACCTGATCCAGGCCGGGTTCGAAACGCTGACCGAGGCGGGCTACGCGCCCGAAATGGCCTATTTCGAATGCCTCCACGAAGTGAAGCTGATCGTCGACCTGATGTATGAGGGCGGCATCGCCAACATGCGCTATTCGATCAGCAACACCGCCGAATATGGCGACATCCACACCGGCCCGCGCATCATCACGTCGGAAACGAAGGCCGAGATGAAGCGCGTGCTGGAGGACATTCAGTCCGGCCGCTTCGTCAGCCGCTTCGTCCTCGACAACCGCGCCGGTCAGCCCGAACTCAAGGCCAGCCGCAAGCTCGCCGCCGCCCACCCGATCGAAAAGGTCGGCTCCGAACTGCGCGCGATGATGCCCTGGATCGGCAAGAACGCGCTGGTCGACAAGGCCAAGAACTGACGATCCGGGGGCGGAAACAAACCCCGCCCCCACTCCAAACCGTCATCCCGGCGAAAGCCGGGATCTCCCTTCGGTGAAGAACTCACCGCCAGCCCAAGGGAGATCCCGGCCTCCGCCGGGATGACGATGGTGGCAGCCTCAACCAAAAGCGGAAACCCACCCTTTCCAGCTTCGCATTTGACTAAACCGCGCGCGAGCCACACCTCCTGTCGCGACCAAACAGGAGACCCGACCATGCGCACGTTCATCGCCCCGCTCGCCCTCGCCCTCGCCGCCTCGACTCCTGCCCTGGCGCAGGTCCCGGGCCAGCCCAACGCCGCCGCCGTCCAGGCCGGTAGCTACGCCACCGATCCGAACCACAGCCAGGTCGCGTTCGCGATCAACCACTTCGGCTTCAACGTTTACAATGGCCTGTTCGGCAACATCACCGGTACGCTGACGCTCGATCCGAAGGCGTCGAAGGCGGCAAAGGTCGTCATCGACGTGCCCGTCGCGGAGGTCGTCACCACCAGCGCCAAGCTGAACGAGCATCTCAAGACCGCCGACTTCTTCGACACCGCCAAGTTCCCGACCGCGCATTTCGAGTCGACCTCGGTCGTGCCGCAGGGCACGCGCGCCAAGATCACCGGCAACCTGACGCTCCACGGCGTCACCCGCCCGGTCACGCTCGACGCGCGCTTCATCGGCACCGGCGCCAATCCGATGAGCAAGGCGCAGACCGTCGGGTTCGAAGCCACGACGCAGATCCAGCGCAGCCAGTTCGGCATCACCACCTACGTTCCGGGCGTCGCCGACGCGGTCGACCTGCGCATCACCGTCGCCTTCGAAAAGAAGTAAGCGTCTGCCCTCGGCCACCGCGACGCAACTTTCCGCGTCGCGGCGGCTGGACTTTGGCAACGAACCTCCGTTATTGACGATACATGTTCGCGGTCCGCCCCTTGCTCGCACGACTTACACGCCCTTAGGCGTGCGATGTCGCTCGGCCCCCATACGGGCCACCAGAGCCACGGCGCCTGAGGGACTTTCACCCCAAGGCTAATCTCCGCCAGACTTTAAGGAGCGGACCCGTGACCGACCAGACCCAGATCCTGATCTTCGACACCACCCTGCGCGACGGCGAGCAATCACCCGGCTGTTCCATGAACATTGAGGAAAAGCTGCAGGTCGCAGCCCAACTCGAGGCTATGGGCGTCGACATCATCGAAGCCGGCTTCGCGATCGCCAGCCAGGGCGATTTCGACGCGACCAGTGCGGTGGCCAAACACTGCACCCGCGCCATTGTCGCCAGTCTGGCGCGCGCCGGCGCCAAGGACATCGAACGCGCGTGGGATGCCGTACGCCACGCCAAGCGCCCGCGCATCCACACCTTTATCGCCACCTCCCCGCTCCACATGCGGGTGAAGCTGAACAAGTCGTCGGACGAGGTGCTGGAGGCCGTCGAGCGCAGCGTCCGGCTGGCGCGCAAGCTGTGCGACGATGTCGAATGGTCAGCGGAGGACGCGACGCGGTCCGAACCGGACTTCCTAGCGCGCTGCATCGAAACCGCGATCCGCGAGGGCGCGACGACGATCAACCTGCCCGACACGGTAGGCTACGCCACGCCCGAAACCTATGGCGCGATGTTCCGCGACATGATCGCACGCGTCCCGAATGCCGACCGCGCGATCTTCTCGACGCACTGCCACAACGATCTTGGCCTCGGCGTCGCCAACACGCTGGCGGCGGTCGCGGCCGGCGCGCGGCAGGTCGAATCGACGATCAACGGCATCGGCGAACGGGCTGGCAACGCCGCAATCGAAGAGATCGCGATGGCCATGAAGGTCCGCGCCGACGTGCTGCCGTTCCGCACCGGCATCGTCGCGACGGAGATCACCCGCGCCTCGCGCCTCGTCTCCGGCATCACCGGGTTCCAGGTCCAGCCGAACAAGGCGATCGTCGGCGCCAACGCCTTCGCGCACGAAAGCGGCATCCATCAGGACGGCATGATCAAGGACGCCTCGACCTACGAGATCATGACCCCCGAATCGGTCGGCCTGACGCACAGCAACCTCGTCATGGGCAAGCACTCCGGCCGCGCCGCCTTCCGCCAGAAGCTGGAGGAGATGGGCTACGAACTGGGCGACAACGCGTTCCAGGACGCGTTCGACCGGTTCAAGGCGCTCGCCGATGCGAAGAAGTCCGTGTTCGACGAGGATATCCTGGCACTGGTCGACGACGAGGTCCTGCGCGGCCATGACGGCATCCAAGTGCGCGAGGTCGAGATCCACTGCGGCACCGGCCCCGCCCGCGCGATCTTGACCCTGCTGGTCGACGGCGTCGAACACACCGCAGCCACGCGCGGCAACGGCCCTGTCGACGCACTGTTCAACGCGGTCCGCGCGCTCGTGCCTCACGCCGGCGCGGTCCTCGAACGTTACGAAGTCCACGCTGTCACCGGCGGCACCGACGCGCAGGCCGAGGTCTCGGTGCTCCTGTCCGAAGACGGCCGCACCACCCGCGGCCGCGGCGCCCACCACGACACCCTCGTCGCCTCCGCCCGCGCCTACGCGAACGCGCTGAACAAGCTGATCGTGAAACGCGGCCGCGCGCCCGTGGACGCAGTCGCGGCGGGGTAGGTCGCGACACACGCCATGGCGAGGTCCGTGGGCGAGCAGCCCCAGTAGCGAACCTCCACCCCAACCCGTTCGCTTCGAGCTTGTCGAGAAGCCGCCACAGCCGCAAAGCGTGGCGGCAATATCCCATCCCAGCCAACCCCGTTTGGTTCGAGCCTGTCGAGAACTCGGCGCGAAGTTATCGACAAGCTCGAACCAAACGGGGTGGAGGCATGAGCCTAACCTACTGCGGCAAAGGTCGCGTAAAGACCACGGACTGAAAGTTCAGCGGCGTCAGCCTCAGTCCTTCTTGGCAACGGTCCAACGACCCGCGCCCAACCCAAGCTCAAGCCGAAGTCTTATCCCGCGCCCGCGCCTTGATCTTCGCCTTCAACCGCGCAGGATCTTCCGCGATCAGGAACCCATGCGACACGGTCCCCTTCTTCCCCCTTACCGCATGATGCAGCTTGTGCGCCTGATGCAGCCGCTTGAAATACCCCTTGCGTGGCACCCAGCGGAAACCCCCGCGCTGGTGCACCAGCATGTCGTGCACGAACGCATAGATCCCGCCGTAAACGGTGATCCCCATCGCCGCCCACCACAACGGCGCCGACCAGATCGCGCCCGCCGTAAACAGCCCCATCACGATGAACGCGAAGCTGATCGCATACAGGTCGTTCTTCTCGAACCACCCGTGCGTTTCCTCATGGTGCGATGCGTGCCAGCCCCAGCCGAACCCGTGCATCACATATTTATGCGTGGCCCAGGCGAACACTTCCATGAACACGACCATCGCCACGACGATGCCCAGCTTCTCGTACCAGTTCATGCCCGCAACCCCGTTGCAACGTCGCCCAAAGCCCTGTCGGCCGCCAGCCCCGCACGATAGCGCGTCGGCAGTCGCCACCACGGCACATGCGGACTCAAGTGATGCTCGTGATGATAGCCGAAATGGAAGCAGGTCATCAGCGACAGCAGCGGCCCGAACCCGCTCGTCCGCGCGAAATGATCGTCCGCGAACCCCTCCTCGTCATGACGATGCGGCCGGTACGTCCCGAAGTAAAATAGCTGTAGCGAAGACCCGATCGCCGGAATCCCGTAGAACAGCAGGATGTTCGCCGGCGGCACTCGGAACACGACCGCATACACCGTCACCACCGTCACGACATACAGCATCGACTTCCAACCGAAATAGCGCCGCAGGAACGTCCCGTACCACGCCCAGAACGCGGACGGGTGTGCCGCATCGAAATCCGGGTCACCCTCGGTCCCGCTGTGCTTGTGATGGTCCATATGCGCGGCGCGCATTCGCCGCCAACCGAACCCCGCATAGAGCGCCAGCACGCCGCCACCTACGACCGCATTGGTCCGCTTATGCCCGGGCGCCAGCGACCCGTGCATCGCATCATGCGCCGCAATGAACATCCCCACCGACAACCAGCATTGCAGCAGCATCACGAACGGCACGATCGGCCAATTCGCGCCGTCGATCCGGAAGAAGAACACCGACCAGACATGCACCGCAGTCCAGCCGCCCACGATCGCCGCGGTCAGACCAAGGCCGATCTGCGCCTGATGCGGGACTGTTCGAGAAAGCGCCATATAGCGGAATGTAGAGCGTTCGCGGCGCTTTACAAAGGGCCGTCTTGTCCCACCTCCGAGATCAACGCCTCTGCCAACGCGTCACCAGCCGGGTCAGCGCGGCCATGTCGAGCGGCGGCGCACACAGGAACCCCTGATAACTGTTGCACCCCTGCGCGGCGAGCAACTCCAACTGCCTCGCGGTCTCCACCCCTTCGGCGATCACAGACAGGCCGAGCGACTTGGCCATCCCGATCACACTCTGCACCACCACCCGGTCGCGCGTCGTGCCGGTAATGTCCTGGCTCATCCGCCGGTCGATCTTGAGGTAATCGAGCGGCAACGACTTCAGATAGGCAAGACTGGAATAGCCCGTCCCGAAATCGTCGATCGCCACCCGCACGCCCCCGGCGCGCAGTTCCGCCAGCAGCCCCGCCGCCGCGCGCAGATCCTCGATCAGCCCGCTCTCGGTCACCTCCACCGTCAGCCGCGATCGCGCGAAGCCCGCCTCGTCCGCCGCCGCGAGCAACGTCGCCGCGAAATCCGGCCGCACCATGTCCGCCGCGGTCACGTTCACCGCCAGCCGCAGCTTGGCCAGCAGCTCCGGCCAGGCCGCCGCCATCGCCAGCGCCTTGCGCTGCACATGCCCGGACAGCGCGGCAAGATAATCGGACCGCTCCGCCACCGAGAACAGCGTCGCCGCACCCAGTTCGCCGAGCACCGGGTGATGCCACCGCGCCAGCGCCTCGACACCGGTCACCGCATTGCTGGTGATGTCGACCTGCGGCTGGAACAGGATATCGATCTCGTCGCGGGCCAGCGCACGGCGCAGGTCGATCTCCAGCCGCGCATCGCGCTCCGCCACCGCCTCGCCTGCGCTCTCCAGCATGCGGATCGCGTCGCCGTCCGCCGCCATCGCCTCCGCCAGGGCAGCCGAGGCACGGCGCAGCAGGTCCGCCGACGCACGGTCGCCCGCTGCCGATGCGGCGATCCCGATCCTGCACCCCAGCGTCACGACATGCTCGCCCGCCGCGAACGGTCGCGCAATCGACTCTGCGATTTGTCCCGCCAGGAACCGCGCATCGTCCGGCCCGGCTGGCGCCGCCATCCCCACCAGGAACTCGGACGACGCGAGCCGCGCGATCATCCGCTGACCCGCCCGATCGTTCGCCGCCAGCCGCTCGATCCGCCGCGCCACGCCCTGCAACAGGCTGTCGCCCACGCTCCGCCCGAACGCCGCGTTCAGCATGTCGAACCGGTTGATCCCGACGATCATCACGACGCAGCCCGGCTCCGCCGCATCCGCCAGCCGTCCCGCGATCCACGCTCGCGCGCCCGTGCCGTCCGCCAGCCCGGTCAGCGCATCGCCGCGCGGTTCCGCCCGCGGCCCGCTGGTCAGTTCCTCGATCTGCCCGAACACCACGTCGGTCCCGTCCGCGATGGTCAGATGATGCACCAGCCGCCGTCCGTCCGCCGCATCATGCGCGAACGCCGTCGGCCGCCCGGTCGCCCGGATCCGCCGCAACGCCTCGATCGCCGCCCGCCGCCCGGGCGCGTCCAGCCGGCGCAGCATCGCGCGTGGGCTCGTATCGGACGCCAGGTTCGGCCCCGGCGCGACGATCACCGTTCCCCCGCCATATCCCGCCCCCGGATGCCAGCGCCAGCTGTCGTGCGGCGCCTCCACCGCGTGCGCCGCCAGCCGCGATCCGGCCAGCCGGTCCGCATGCCGCGCCGCGAAGCGCAGGTGGATGCCCAGCACATCCTGGTCGAACGGCGGGGCCAGCACATGCGTCGCCCCGGCGTCATACGCCGCCTCCAGCGTCACGGCCGCGGCATCGGGGACCAGCGCCAGCAAGGCGGCATGGTTCGTCTGCGCGGGCCCGTTCAGCGACCGCATCGCCTCGATCGATTCCGGAAAATCCAGCCGCCCGTCGACCACCGCGATGCTAGCGCCGCTGGCCAGGAACCGCGCCGGCGCGCCGTCCGCACGCCTCGCCGCAATCGGCCGCCACCCGCTGCGCATCACGGCATCGGCCAGGTCGTCGCGGTTCGCGAACGACAATATGAAGGCCGGGGGCGCAAAATTCGCGGCCGTGCCGGGCATGTCGTCGGGCAGGCGCACGGCCCTCGTCGCGGTTTCGGTTCCCATCACGGTCATGATAGCCACAACGCAGTCGGAACGTCCCGGAAAATCGGTTGTTATACGGCACGTGCGAATGAGACATCCGTCTCGGGATCGCCGCTTGTTCCCGGTCCCCCCTGCGCTTAAGTTCAGATCGTGAGCGATATGCCTGATGCATCCCCGTTGATCGACGGTTTCGGCCGGACGATCACCTACCTGCGGATATCGGTTACGGATCGGTGCGACCTGCGTTGCCGCTACTGCATGTCCGAAGCGATGACGTTCCTGCCGCGCTCGCAGGTCCTGACGCTCGAGGAAATCGCCCAGCTCTCTGACGCGTTCATCGCGCGTGGCGTGCGCAAGATCCGGCTGACCGGCGGCGAACCACTCATCCGCCGCGGCGTGCCCGAACTGGCACGCATGATCGGCCGTCACATCGGCCACGGGCTCGACGAACTCACGCTCACCACGAACGGCACGCAACTGGCGAAACAGGCCGGCGGCCTCGTCGCCGCCGGCGTCCGACGCGTGAACGTCAGCCTCGACACGCGCGATCCGGACAAGTTCCGCCACGTCACCCGCTGGGGCGATGTCGCGGTCGTGCTCGACGGGATCGCCGCGGCCAAGGCGGCCGGGTTGAAGGTCAAGATCAACATGGTCGCGCTCAACGGCTTCAACGACCAGGAAATCGAACCCATGCTGCGCTGGTGCGGCGCGGAGGGGCACCACCTGACCCTGATCGAAACGATGCCGCTCGGCTCGATCGACGAGGACCGCGTCGATCGCTACCTCCCGCTCGACCGCGTCCGCGCCGACCTCGCCGAACGTTACACGCTGCGCGACATCGCGGAGACGAGCGGCGGACCGGCGCGCTACACGATCGTTGAGGAACTCGGCGCGAAGCTCGGCCTCATCACCCCGCTCACCCACAATTTCTGTTCCACCTGCAACCGCGTCCGCGTGACCGCATCGGGCAGCCTGTTCATGTGCCTCGGCCATGAAGACAAGGTCGACCTGCGCGGCGCGCTCCGCACCGGCGGCCGCGCCGCGCTCGACGAGCTGCTCGATCGCGCGATGCGCCTGAAGCCGCTTCGCCACGCATTCGAAATCGCCGATCGCGAGGCCGCACCCGCGACGTCGCGACACATGAGCGTCACCGGCGGCTGATGCCCGACCGCCGGCTCGCCCTCGCCGCATCGCCGACCGAGGCGGCCCAGGACGCGGAGCGCGAGCTGCGCCGCCGTCACGACTGGGTCCCGGTCGAGGAGGCCGACACGATCGTCGCGCTCGGCGGCGACGGCTTCCTGCTCCAGACGCTCCACCTGATGCTCGACCGCCACCGCATTCTGCCGGTGTTCGGCATGAACCTCGGCACGGTCGGCTTCCTCATGAACGAATGGAGCGCGGAGGATCTGCTCGGCCGCATCGGCCGGACCAAGCCGTTCACCGTCAACCCGCTCCGCATGGACGCGACAACCATCGACGGCCAGAGCTTCACCAGCCCCGCGATCAACGAAGTCTCGCTTCTCCGCGAAACGCGTGAGACCGCCAAGCTGGAGGTCATCGTCAACGGCCGCACTGTCCTCCCCGAACTGATCTGCGACGGCATCCTTGTGGCCACCCCGGCAGGCTCCACGGCCTACAACCTGTCCGCGCAGGGCCCGATCCTGCCGCTCGACTCCATGCAGCTCGCGCTGACGCCGATCAGCCCGTTCCGCCCGCGGCGCTGGCGCGGCGCGATTCTGCCCGAACGCACCCGCATCTCGTTCCGCGTGCTCGATCCGGTCAAGCGCCCCGTCTCCGCCGTCGCCGATCAGCGCGAGGTGCGCGACGTCGCGACCGTCGACATCGCGATCGACCGCACCAATCCGCTCACCCTCCTGTTCGACCCGGAACATGCGCTCGACGACCGTATCACCATGGAACAGTTCGCCTTCTGACGCCGCTGCCTGAAACAGGGGTTGCCAGCGTCCGTCCGGTGTAGCATAGGCGCGCCTCGCCCGAACGAAACGGGCTGTTCCCCGGTAGCTCAGTGGTAGAGCGTTCGACTGTTAATCGAATGGTCGCTGGTTCGAATCCGGCCCGGGGAGCCATCGCTGCGTGGAGCGGCATTCCGACACTTTCGTCGTTATTCGGCATGTTTTCGTCGAATTCCGTTCGCGTGGAAGTTGACGTATCATATGATCTGCTAGCATCAGTTTTGCCTACGGCTATAGTCCGTAAGGACCAGGCTGGGGCGGTGATGACATGGGCGCGAACGACAAGAGCGTTGTCGGTAGTCTGGATCTGATCCTTAACGGTCGAACCTATCTTGGTTGGGCATATTCGCCTTCGCTTACCGACAACCGGCGTCTCATCGTCCGGCTAGTAAGCGATAATGCCGTTCTGGCTGTGGGTCATCCGGCTACGGTGCGAGAAGACCTCCGGCATCTAACCGAGCAGCCGACCGGTTTTGAGATCAACATTGGGGACGGCGTACACGCAGATGTCGAGTTCGACTCTCGCGCGGCAGTCGTCGTCGACGACGGTACGACGACGACCGTCTTGCCGATCTTTCATACCGCGGCTGACCAGTTGAAAATTCATCAAGCATACTCCATCCTGTCGTCGCTTTCGAAGCCGATGCCTCCGGCTCTCGGACGGGAAATCGCTGCTTTGGACCCGCTTTCCGACGTGCCGCCGATCCGTCCCTGGTCGCCGCCGCCCGCCGATCTATCCTGCCTTGCACCGATCTTCTTCGAAATCGGTGCAATGTCCCCGGACGGCGGAACGCTCGTCGGGCGCGACGGTGCGCTCTTCCTCGCCGGTGGTAGCAATGCGGTCGCTACGCTATACAACCGAAGCGAAAATGATCTTGCTCGCGCCAATCTGATTGGCCGTCGTTGGAACGACCTGTTCGCCGCGCGGCGTCGACGCATGGCCGATCTCGGCGCACAGTATTTGCAATTGATCGTGCCGGAGAAGCAATCGATCCAAGGCCATCTAATGGAACCGCCCCTGGCAGGCGCCACACCGCTGCTTGAAGCGATTGAGCGCAACGCCGATCCCGCCTATCTGTCCACCTTTGGTCTTCTACTCAATGCGGAACAGACGAAACGCACTTATCGCCGCAATGACACGCATCTCGGACCTTTCGGAGCTCAGCATGTCGCTCAGGCGATAGCAACTGCAGTCAATGTCACTATCCCGATTCCGACCCTTACGAAACTGGCAGTCCGCGAAGGCGATCTCGGCGGAAAATTCAACCCGGAAATCTGGGAGACGGTAGATGAACCGCTCGAAATTCCAGGAACGATCATGCCCGCGCGGACAACCATCCACCTCCCCGACGACGGCCGCCACATCGGCCGACATTACTTGTTTCGGAATGCCGCCGCCCTGTCTCCGTTAAAGGTCGTATGCTTCGGTAATTCCCAGTTCGAGGCCGGCGACTTGCCTCAGGCGCTAACATGGTGGGCGGCTCGCATCTTCTCCGAATTCCATTTCATCTGGGATCCGGCATTTGACGATGCCTATATTGATCGGATCCGTCCTGACGTTGTTATCGGCCAGACAATCGAGCGGTTCCTGGACAGGGTCCCGTCGCGCTGATTGACGTTCAACGACACTACGACCCGAAACCGACCTTACCGCCCACTTCTCGCTCGCGGTCATCCTCATCCGCGGCGTGGCCTCAGATTGGCCTCAGCCGAGATTGTCCTCGCGGTGAGTGCACTAACGCTCCAGTTCCCCCGGATGCGGACATTCGGTTACCTGACCGGATGCTTCGCCAGCCAGGCCGTGATGGCTTCGATCTCCGCCCGCTGTGCCTTGATCACCGCGCGGGCCAGCGCCAGCGATTCCGGGTCGCGCCCGTGGGCCAGTTCGACCTCAGCCATCGCGACAGCAGCTTGATGGTGGACCAGCATCTGGCGGTTGAAGTCGACGTCCGCATCGCCACTATACGCCGGCGACGCCTTCATCATCCCCGCCATCGATTCCCGGTAACCCCGCGTCGCCGCGCTGTCGCCCGGTGCGGCGTCCATCGCCATCCCGTCCGCATGCGGCGTCGACTTGGGCGCATCGCCCTTGCCGCACGCCGCGACGCTCAGGCACGCCGCGACCAGAACACCCGCCCGCACGCGCATCAGGCAAAGGCCCCGTGGCAATGCTTGTACTTGCGCCCCGACCCGCACGGGCACGGCGCGTTACGGCTGACGCGACCTTCCCACTCGGACGGATCGTCGCCCAGTTCCTCGACCATATCCGGCTGCATGCTCTGCATCGGCGGCAGCGTCGTCGTAATGTACCCCTTCGCCCCCGCGTCCATGTCGAACGTGTCGTCCATGCCGGTCAGCGGGTCGAAATGGCTCGTCAGGAAATCGGGCATCTCCGGCAGTTCGGGGGCCTGGTCGAACCGCGCATTACCCAGCACCTTGGTCACGTCCTCGCGGATCTCGACCAGCATCTTCTCGAACAGCGCGAACGCTTCCTGCTTATACTCGTTGATCGGCGTCTTCTGAGCATAGGCGCGCAGGTGAATGACCTGGCGCAACGCGTCGAGCGTCGACAGATGCTCCTTCCAGTGATGGTCGAGCGACTGCAGCATCACGCTCTTCTCGACGCCGCGCCAGTTCTCGACCGGCATGGAGGCGACCTTCTCCGCCATCGCCGCGTCGGTAGCGGCCTGCAACCGCTCGGTCACCATGTCGGGCTCGATGCCCTCCTCGGCGAACCACTCCGCGATCGGCACGTCGACGCCCAGCATGTCCTGCGCACGCGTGCGGAGCGACTCCGCATCCCATTGCTCGGGGTAGCTGTTCGGCGGGCATGCGTCGGCGACCAGCGCGTTGACCGTCTCGGCCCGCATGTCGGCGACGATGTCGTCCACCGTCTCGGCATCCATGATGTCGGAGCGCTGCTCGTACACCACCTTGCGCTGATCGTTCATGACGTCGTCATATTCCACGACCTGCTTGCGCACGTCGTAGTTGCGCGCCTCGACCTTGCCCTGCGCGGTCTGGATCGCCTTGCTGATCCAGGGGCTGACGATCGCCTCGCCATCCTCCAGATTCTTGTTGAGCATCTTCGCGAACATCGTCTGCGGCCCGAAGATGCGCAGCAGATCGTCGTCCAGCGACAGGTAGAAGCGGCTCAGCCCCGGATCGCCCTGGCGCCCCGAACGACCACGCAGCTGGTTGTCGATCCGCCGGCTCTCATGCCGCTCGGTCCCCAGCACGAACAGCCCGCCCGCGGCCAGCACCGCGGCCTTCTCCGCCTCGATCTCCTTGGCGATCCGCTCGGCGACTTCCGCATATTCCGGCGTCCCCTCGACCAGGTCGGGATGCTCGTCCAGCATCCGGAATTCCAGGTTGCCGCCCAGCTTGATGTCGGTCCCGCGCCCGGCCATGTTCGTCGCGATGGTGACGGCACGCAGCCGCCCCGCCTGCGCCACGATATGCGCCTCACGCTCGTGGAACCTTGCGTTTAGCACCTCGTGCTTCACCCCGTCGCGCGTCAGGAATTCGGACAGCATCTCCGATTTCTCAATCGACACGGTGCCGACCAGGATCGGCTGGCCACCCTCCGCCTTCTCGCGGATCGTCTTGGCAATCGCGGCGAACTTGTCGCCGATATTCTTGTAGAACTCGTCTTCCTCGTCGATCCGCAGGACCGGCACGTTCGTCGGGATGGTGACGACGTTCATCTTGTAGATCTGGTAGAATTCGGCCGCCTCGGTCGCCGCCGTGCCGGTCATGCCGCCCAGCTTCGGGTACATCCGGAAATAATTCTGGAACGTGATTGATGCCAGCGTCTGGTTCTCTGGCTCGATCTCGACGCCCTCTTTGGCCTCCACCGCCTGATGCAGCCCGTCGGACCAGCGCCGCCCGTCCATCATGCGCCCGGTGAATTCGTCGATGATGACGACCTTGCCGTCCTTCACCAGATAATCGACGTCGCGCTTGAACACGACGTTGGCGCGCATCGCCTGGTTCAGGTGGTGGACGACCTGCGTATTTTCGAAATCATACAGATTGTCGCCGGCCAGCAGCCCCGCCGCCTCCAGCATCCGCTCCATCCGCTCGGTGCCGTCCTCGGTCAGGATCACCGACTTCTGCTTCTCGTCCAGCTCGTAATCGTCCGGCGCGATCTGCTTCACGATCGCGTCGACCTGCATATACAGCTCGGACTTGTCGTCGGTCGGACCGGAGATGATCAGCGGCGTCCGCGCCTCGTCGATCAGCACCGAATCGACCTCGTCGACCACGCCGAACTTGAACGGCCGCTGCACCATCATGCCGCGGTCATACTTCATGTTGTCACGCAGATAATCGAACCCGAACTCGTTGTTCGTGCCGTATGTGATGTCGCACGCATAGGCGTCGCGGCGCTGCTGGTCCGACAGGTTCGGCACGATCACGCCGGTGGTCAGCCCCAGGAAGCTGTAAATCTCCGCCATCCAGCTGCTGTCGCGCGCCGCCAGATAGTCGTTGACCGTGACGACGTGGACGCCCTCGCCCGGCAACGCGTTCAGGTAGACGGCCAGCGTCGCCATCTGCGTCTTGCCCTCGCCGGTCCGCATCTCCGCGATCTCGCCGCGGTGGAGCACGATGCCGCCGACCAGCTGCACATCGTAATGGCGCTGCCCCAGCACACGCCGCGCGGCCTCCCGCACCGTCGCGAACGCTTCGGGCAGGATCTGGTCCAGCGTCTCGCCCGCGGCCAGCCGCTCGCGGAACAGCACCGTCTGGTTGCGCAGGCCCTCGTCGTCCAGCGCCTGCATCGCCGGCTCGAACGATCCGATCTTGTCGACCGTCGGCTGCAGGGATTTGACGTATCGGTCGTTGGACGAACCGAAAATGGCCTTGGCAATGCCGCCGAACATGGACGTTCCTTGGAAAGAATGCGCGGGGTCGCGGCGTGCAGCCATCCCGCGATGATATCAGGGGCGAGATAGGTGGCGGAGGGGATCGCGTCAATCGACGGGGCGACCCGGCCCCGCGGCGCGTCCCCCCGCCCCCCGGCCCTGCCCCCTTGTGCGATGCGCCGATCCCATGCAGTCTTAACCGCGTTCGCTCACCAGATGGCGGACGCCAGGAGGTTCATGCCTAGGTCCGGTGCTTACGACGAAATCTGGGGCGCATCCGGCAGCCGCGAAGGCCGGCCGGAATTCAAGCATCTCGCCGACTGGATCCGCGATACCGACACGGTCGAGTTCGACCGGCGCCAGGCCGCGGCCGAGGCGGCGTTCCGACAGCTCGGCATCACCTTCGCGGTCTATGGGCAGGAGGAAGCCGGCGAACGGATCATCCCGTTCGATATCGTGCCGCGCGTGTTCACCGCGCCCGAATGGGAACAGCTGTCGACCGGCCTGGTCCAGCGGGTCGAGGCGATCAACGCGTTCCTCGACGACCTCTACGGCGCGCAACGCATCCTGAAGGACGGCGTCGTCCCGGCCGAACTCGTGCTTGCCAACGCGCAATTCCGCCCGCTGCTGATGGGGGCGCGCCCGCCGCACGGCATCTATGCGCATATCTGCGGCATCGATCTGGTCCGCACCGGCCCGACCGACTTCTTCGTGCTGGAGGATAACGCCCGCACCCCGTCCGGCGTCTCCTACATGCTGGAAAACCGCGAGGCGATGCTCCGGCTCTGCCCCGAACTGTTCCAGACCTATGACGTGCTGCCGGTCGATACCTACCCCGATCGTCTTCGGGAAACTCTCGAGTCCGTGTCGCCGCGCTCCGATCACCCGGTCTGCGTGCTTCTGACCCCGGGCCACTTCAACTCCGCCTTCTACGAACACAGCTTCCTCGCCGATTCGATGGGCATCGAACTGGTCGAGGCGGCGGATCTCGAGGTCGACGACGACATCGTCTGGATGCGCACCATCGACGGCCGCGTCCGCGTCGACGTCATCTACCGCCGGATCGACGACGACTATCTCGATCCGCTGTTCTTCCGCCCGGATTCGATGCTCGGCGTCCCCGGCCTGCTCGCCGCCTATCTCGCCGGCAACGTCACTCTCGTGAACGCGCCCGGCACCGGCATTGCCGACGACAAGGCGATCTACAGCTACATGCCCGACATCGTCCGCTACTATTCGGGCGGCGAGGCGAAACTGCCCAACGTCGAAACCTATCGCTGCCGCGAACCGCAGGCGCTGCAATATACGCTCGACAACCTCGCCGACCTGGTGGTGAAGCTGGTCGACGGATCGGGCGGCTACGGCATGCTCGTCGGCCCGACCGCCAGCAGCGCGGAGATCGAGGCGTTCCGCGCCGCGCTGATCGCCGAACCGCACCGCTACATCGCGCAGCCGACGCTGGCGCTCTCGACGGTCCCGACGCTGGTCAAGGACGGTATCGCCCCACGCCATGTCGACTTCCGCCCCTTCTGCCTGACCGGCGCGGACGGCGTCAGCATCGTTCCCGGCGGCCTCACCCGCGTGGCGCTCAAGGAAGGCTCGCTCGTCGTCAACAGCAGCCAGGGCGGCGGCACGAAGGACAGCCTGATCCTCGCCCCCAGCCGCCAGACGATCGACCCGGACGGGATGCACCAGACGCTCGGAAAGATGAGCCAGACGATGGGACGCGGAATGAAACCCATGCAGTCGATGGGTCGGCGCTGATGCTCGCCCGTACCGCCGCCTCGCTCTACTGGATCGGCCGCTATGTCGAGCGCGCCGAGTTCACCTCGCGCCTGCTCGAGGCGACGATCCGGTTCGACGCGCTCTCCTCCCGCCCGGCGGGTGAGGCCGCGTGGGACAGCGCGCTTGCCGTCGCCGCCGCAGACCAGGGCTTCGACGCCACCGGCGCGGACCGCACCGCCGCGAACGTCAGCCGCTATCTGACGCTCGACCCCGCCAACCCCGGTTCGATCCGCTCCTGCCTCGATGCGGCGCGCTCCAATTCCAAGTCGGTCCGCACCGCGCTCAGCCGCGACGCGTGGGAGGCGATCAACCGCGCCTGGCTCGGCATCCGTCAGGCGACGTCGGGCGGCAACTACGCCACGCTCGCTTTGGTCGAAACGCTCCGTGCGGAGGCCCGCGGGTTCGAGGGCGCGCTCCACCGCATGCTCCGCAACGAGGCCTATTTTTTCCTTGGCCTGGGCGCCGCGATCGAACGGGCGGACAACACCGCGCGGCTGATCGACGTCAAATACCACCTCCTGCTGCCGGAGGGCGAAGAGGTCGGCGGCGCGGTCGATCGCGACCAGTGGACGACCATCCTCCACACCGTGTCCGCCAACACAGCTTATCGCTGGCTCTACCGCGATCAGCCCAAGCCGTGGCGCGTCGCCGATCTGCTGATCCTGCGCCGCCAGATGCCGCGCTCGCTGCTCGCTTCGGCGGACGAGGTCGTGGGGCTGCTCACCGCGCTCGCCAAGCTGCGCGGGTTGCAGGGCGAGGCCGACCGCGCCGCCCGCACCCGCCAGGCGACGCTCGCCAACAGTACGATCAGTACGATCTTCGCCGGCGGCCTGCACGAATGGCTGGGCTGCTACATCGTTGAAAACGCGCGCATCGACCGTCTGGTCAGCACGCAGTTCCGGTTCGCCTGATGCGCCTCTCCATCCTCCACCGCACCACCTACACCTACTCGCAGCCGCAGACGCGGCTGATGCAGTTGCTGCGCATGACGCCGTCCAGCCACATCGGCCAGCATGTCGTTGACTGGCATATCGACATCGATCGCGACGCGCGGCTCCGCTACCGCCGCGACGGGTTCGGCAACGAAACCGCGATGCTCTATGTCGACGGGCCGGTCGATACGATCACGCTGACCGTCGCGGGCGAGATCCTGACCGAGGACACCGCCGGCATCGTGCAGGCCGCGAACGAGCCGCTCCCGCCGCTCGTCTACCTGCGCGCCACGCCGCTCACCGAACTGGACGAGGGGCTTGCCAGCTTCGCGCGCGATCTTGCGCCCGACGCGTCGCCGCTCGACCGCGCCCATGCGCTCAACCGCGGCATCGGCGAACGGATGCGGTTCGACACCGGCACGATGGACGTCGAACGCGCCGCCGCCACCGCCTTCGCTGCCGGCCACGGCGTCTGCCAGGACATGGCGCATGTCTTCATCGCCGGCGCACGCGTGCTGGGGCTGCCGGCGCGCTATGTCTCCGGCCACCTGTTCCGCCGCGACGGCGCATCGGACCAGCCCGCGGCACACGCCTGGGCGGAGGCCTATGTCGACGGCATCGGCTGGATCGGGTTCGATCCCGCCAACGCGATCTGCCCCGACGACGCCTATGTCCGCGTCGCGGTCGGGCTGGATTACCGGGAGGCCGCACCCGTGTCCGGCGCCCGCACCGGCGGCGGGATGGAGACGCTCGACGTCGGCGTGCGCGTCGCGCTGTCGCAGATCCAGTCGCAGGGATGACGGGCGGGCGATCTTAACATGACCGCTTCCCACGGCCATTTCCGGGGCATAGTCTGCGTCCGATGACCTATTGTATCGGTATCAACGTCCGCGACGGGCTCATCATGATGTCGGACACCCGCACCAACGCGGGCATCGACAACATCTCGTCCTATCGCAAGATGCACGTGCTGGCGGACGGCCCGGACCGGCTGATCATGTGCCTGTCGGCCGGCAACCTCTCGATGACGCAGCATGTGCTGGGCCAGCTTGCCGAGGGCCTGGAACCCAAGGCGGCCGGCGACCATCGCCGCATGATCGCGGACCAGCCGTCGATGTTCCGCGCGGTCCAGCTTGTCGGCGAAGCGGTCACCCATGCCGATGCCGAAATCGGCGCCGGCCTGCGCGCGGCCGAGATCAACGGTGGCGTCTCGCTGCTCGTCGGCGGGCGCATCGGCGGCGGGCCGATCCGGCTGTTCCTGGTCTACGACGCGGGCAATTTCATCGAATGCCTGCCCGAAAGCCCGTTCCTCCAGATCGGGGAACGCAAATACGGCAAGCCGATCCTCGACCGCACGATGAACTACGACACCGAACTCGAGGAAGCGGTCAAGGTCGGCCTCCTCTCGTTCGACTCGACGATCCGCTCCAACCTCTCGGTCGGCCTGCCAATCGACATCGTCGTCATCCCGGCCAACGCGTCCCGCCCCGTCATCCGCCGCCGCATCGAGGCCGACGACCCCTATTTCCAGAACCTCTCCGTCCGCTGGTCCATGATGCTCAACGAAGCCCGCGCCACGATCCCCGACCCGCCGTTCATGCGGATGGGGTGACGTCGTCTTCTTCCCCCTCTCCCCTCCGGGGAGAGGGGAGCAACGCCACCACAAACGCAGCACTTAAAACAGGAGTAGCCCCCCTCTCCCAACCCTCTCCCCGAGGGGAGAGGGCTAAGCAATCACTCCACCCCAACCCCAAACAACTTCCCCAGAAACACGGTCTCCACGGCGCGCCGCAGGTCGTTGTTCCCCTTCTTCAAAAACCCGTGCCCCTCGTCCGCGAACAGCACGTAGGACACTGACACCCCGTTCGCGCGGATCCCCGCCACCACCTGTTCGCTCTCCGACTGCGGCACGCGCGGGTCGTTCGCGCCCTGCATCACCAGCATCGGCTTGCGGATCTTGGCTACGTTGCGCAGCGGCGAGATCCGGTCGAACACCGCCTTCATCGTCGGATCGCGCTCATCGCCATATTCCGCCCGGCGGTTGTCGCGGCGATACGCCTCGGTATTGGCCATGAACGAGTTGAAGTCGCTGATCCCGTACCGCTCGACACTCCCTACCAGCCGGTCGGCATAATGCTCCGACACCGCCAGCGACATGTACCCGCCATAGGACTGGCCGTAGACCGCGACCCGCTTCGCATCCAACCCCGGCTGCGTCCCGATCCAGTCGAGCAGCGCGCCGATATCCTTCACGCTGTCCTCGCGCTTCGGCCCGTTGTCGAGATTCAGATACTTCGTCCCATAGCCGTCCGACCCGCGGACATTGGGCAGGATGACGGTCGCGCCCAGCACGTCCGCGAAGTACTGCGCCCCGTAATTCCAGTTCGGCCGCGTCTGCGCCTCCGGCCCGCCGTGGATATCGATGATCACCGGCGTCCGCACCCCCGCCGCGATCCCCTTCGGCCGATAGACGAACGCCGGCACCGACAGTCCGTCGAACGACTTGAACCGCACGAGCGTCGGCTCGGCCAGCGCCGCGGGGTCGAGCCCGCCCAGCTCGCTCTCTGTCCAGCGCACCAGCTGCCCCGCCGTCACGTCCCACGCCCAGACGTCGCCCGCCGACGTCGCGGTCGACAGGCCGATCGCCAGCCGTCGTCCGTCAGGCGTGAACCTCAGCCCCGTCAGCACCCCGCGCGGCAGTGTCGGCTGCGGCAGCATCTGCCGCGTCCGCACCGGCGTCACCACGACGCGCGAGAACCCGTCTTCGTTCACCGCATAAGCCAGCGTCTGCCCATCGTCGGACAGGTCGTATTCCTCGACGTCCCACTTCGACGCCGGCGTCAGCACGCGGATCGCCCCGCCCGCGACGGGCAGCTCGATCAGCCGGCGGACATCCGACTCCCGGTCGCTGATCGCGATGATCCCGCGCCCGTCCGCGGTGAAACGCGGGTCCTCGTACCGCGCCGCCGGCCCGGTCGCGACCGGCGTCACCCGCCCGCTCGCGATATCAAGCAGCGACAACGTCGTCTCGCGGTTCGAAATACCGCGCGTCAGCAAGATCGTCCGCCCGTCCGCGCTGATATCGGCCGGCCCGATCGCGCCGGTGCCCTTCAACAGCACGCGCGCGCTCTTCGGATCGCCCGGGTTCGCGATCATGATCGTATAGTCGCCCGACCCCTTCGTCGCGCGCGACCACGCCATGATCCGCCCGTCCTTGCTGAACGTCGCGGACTGGTTGCGCGTGCCAGGCTCGGTCATCCGCACCGGCTGCCCGGTCGGCCCCGCGGCATAGATCTGAAACCACTCGTCGCCGCCGGTATCACGCCCGAACACCCAGGCGTTACGCCCGGGGATCGCCTGCGCGCCCGCCACCGGCTCCGCCGCGAACGTCATCTGCGTCCGCGCCGCACCAGGGGCGCGGACATGGTGCAACTGCTGCGTCTCGCCGAACCGCGTCGCGATCAGCATCGAACCGTCCGGCAACCAGTCCTCGAACAAAGCCGCCCGGCTATTCTGGTAACGCTGCACCGCATCGGCCACCGACTGCGGAATGGCCGGCACGTCGTACAACGTCGCCGTCCCGACGGTCCGCACCACGGGAGCGGGCGCTGCCACCGCGATCGCAGGCAGGCTGGCGGCAGCAAGAAAAGCAGTCAGGATCAGGCGCATGCGGGTCTCCGGTTGATGACCCGTTGGAACCGCCCCGGCCCGTCAGGTCAAGCGGAACCCGCCCGCCCCCTCAGGCAGCCGTAACAGCCACCGCCGCACAGGCCGCACACCGCCCGCGCACTTCGATCACCGGCCGTACCGGCTCGAACCCGGCATCGGTCGCCGCCTGCCGCACAGTGTCGGTGATGCGATCGTCATCCAGATGCGTCGTCTGCCCGCACACGTCGCAGACGAGGAAGATGCAGTCGTGTCGGCAATCCGGATGCGCGTTAGTGACGTAGGCGTTCGCGCTCTCGATCCGGTGCGCCAGGTTCGCCCCCACGAACAGGTCGAGGATCCGGTACACGCTGTTCGCCGCGACGCGCCGCCCCTCCGCCTTCGACACCGCATCGGCGATGTCATAGGCCGACGCCGGCCGTGCGAACTGGTCGAGCGCCCCGAACACGCGCGCCCGCATCGGCGTCCATTGCTCGCCCGCGCGTTCCAGCGCGCGCTGCGCTGCGGTGGCAAGGGCGGCACCTTCGTGCAGGCGGTGGTTCGGGCCATGGGACATCATGACATAGCTAATGCCCGCCCCGCCCCGCCACAAGGACGCTCCGTCCCATTGAACGCACGCCGCCACGGGGCCATAGGTTGGTCCATGCGTATGTCCCGTCCCAACGCCCGCGCCACCCGCCCCCGCGCCATCGCCAACTGGCTGATCGCAGTGGCCGTGCTGGTCTTCCTCATGGTCGTCGTCGGGGGGATCACCCGGCTGACCGAATCCGGCCTGTCGATGGTCACGTGGAAACCGATCTCCGGCATCATCCCGCCGCTCAACACGGCGCAGTGGATGGCCGAATTCGACGCCTACCGCGCCACGCCCGAATATCTGAAGGTGAACCGCGGCATGACGCTGGCCGCGTTCCAGGGCATCTTCTTCTGGGAATATCTGCACCGTGTACTCGGCCGCGTCATCGGCCTCGCCTTCGCGCTGCCGCTGCTGTGGTTCTGGTTCCGCCGCGCGATCCCGGTCGGCTACGGCCCGCGGTTTGCCGCCCTGCTCTCGCTCGGCGCGTTGCAGGGTGGGATCGGCTGGTGGATGGTCGCCTCCGGCCTCGTCGACCGGCCGGACGTCAGCCACCTGCGCCTCGCCACGCACCTGTCCACGGCACTCTTCATCTTCTCCGGGCTGATCTGGACGGCGCGTGACCTCCGCCTCATGGCCCGCGACGCCGGCGTGCCCCCCGCCCGCCTCCACCGCGGCGCGCTGATTGCGCTTGCCATCGTCGCGCTGCAGATCATCATCGGTGCGCTCGTGGCCGGGCTCGACGCGGGCTACGCCTTCTCCAGCTGGCCGATGATGGGCGAAAGCTGGTTCCCGGCCGGCGGCTGGCGCGACACGATGAGCGTTGCGGCCAACCTGATCGACAACCCGATCGTGGTACAGTTCGTCCACCGCTGGTTCGCCTGGATCGCCGCAGCGGCCGCCGTTTGGCTGGCGATGCGCGCCTCCCGCACGGGGGCGATGTGGGCACTGCCGCTCACCGGCGGCCTCGTCGCGGCGCAGATCGCGCTGGGCATCGGCACCTTGCTGTCCGGCGTCGCGATCCCGCTGGCGGCCGGGCACCAGGCGGTCGGCGCGCTCCTGCTCGCCGCACTCGTCGCCTGCGCGCACCGCGTCGGGTCGTCGCCGGTGCGTGCCGCTAACCGCTCGCCGCGGTCCAGCCCGGTGCTCGCCCACTGAGCGGAACAGGCGCTCTAAACCGCACGGTATCCTGATACCCGTCAGGAAACCCGCGGTTTGCTTGACTCTTTCGGGCCTTTCCGCGATTGACCGGCCGTTCGCGCCGCCCTGTGAAGGGCGGCGTCCTCGTTTCCGTTGAAAGGCACGCCCATGAAGGCGCTGATGAAGACGACGAAGTCGGCCACGCCGTACACCGTCGAAAAGAAATGGCATCTGATCGATGCCGATGGCCTGGTCGTCGGGCGCGTCGCCTCGATCATCGCCAACGTCCTGCGCGGCAAGCACAAGGCGTCCTACACCCCGCATATCGATTGCGGTGACAATGTCATCGTCATCAATGCCGACAAGGTGCGCTTCACCGGCCGCAAGGCTGCGCAGAAGGTCTACTACCGCCACACCGGCTATGCCGGCGGCATCAAGGGCGTGACCGCGGCGAAGGTCCTCGAAGGACGCTTCCCGGAACGCGTCTTGGAAAAGGCCGTGGAACGCATGATCCCGCGCGGCCCGCTCGGCCGCCAGCAGATGCGCAACCTGCGCCTCTTCAAGGGCACCGAGCACGACCATGAAGCACAGCATCCGCAGGTGATGGACATCGCCGCGATGAACCCGAAGAACAAGGTGGGTGCACGATGACCGACGACCGCCAGAATGACGCCCAGAGCGATGGTCGCCAGTCGCTCGCAGACCTCGCCGCGCTGACCGGCGCGACGCCCGCCCCGGCCGCCAAGGCCGATGTCGTTCACTACAACGACGAAGGCGAGCAGACGAACGAAGCACCGGCCCAGCCGGAAACGCCGTTCACGCCGCTGCGTGAGCAGATCATCGACGCGCAGGGCCGCGCCTACGCCACCGGTCGACGCAAGGATGCGGTCGCTCGCGTCTGGGTCAAGCCCGGCACCGGCAAGATCACCGTCAACGGCCGCGACCAGGAAGTGTATTTCGCACGTCCGACGCTGCGTCTGGTGATCAACCAGGTGTTCGACATCGCCGATCGTGGCGGCCAGTATGACGTCGTCTGCACCGTCAAGGGCGGCGGCCTCTCCGGCCAGGCCGGCGCGGTCAAGCACGGCATCAGCCAGGCGCTCACCCGCTACGAACCGGTCCTCCGCGCCGCCGTCAAGGCCGCGGGCTTCCTGACCCGCGATCCGCGCGCCGTGGAACGCAAGAAGTACGGCAAGGCAAAGGCCCGCCGTAGCTTCCAGTTCTCGAAGCGCTAATCCAACCCCGACCCCGGTCGGCCAACGAAAGGCCCCGCAGCAATGCGGGGCCTTTTTTGTTGCGAATAGACCGGACCACTTTCCCAGGAACCACCCTAGAAAGTTCCCCGGCGAAGGCCGGGGCCTAGACGCGACTGCGACACCACGCCGACACGCGGATGCGGACTTGATAACCACCAACCGATCGCGCCACATCGCCCCATGGAACGCCGCGGCCGCATCATCAGGATCACCTGGGCCGCGTGCCTCGTCCTCGCCGGGCTCAACCACGCGTGCATCCTGCTCCAACACGGCCTGTTCTGGGACTACAACGGCGCCGCATTGGCCAGCGCCGCTTACTGGTTGAGCCTCACGGTCATCGATCCGCTCGTCGCAGCCCTCCTGTTCCTCCGGCCGACCATAGGGGTGCCCGCAACCGCCTTCGTCATCACGGCGAATGTCGTCCACAACCTGGCTGTAACGAGCGCTTACGTCCCCGATGGCGCATTGTTCCGATTTGTGCTCGCAAGCCCACAGCTACTCGCCCAAATCGGTTTCATGCTGTTCGTCATGGCTACATGGGCCACCGCATGGCGCGATGTCCGCACGGGGCAACGCACGGCCCGCGAAGGCGCCTGAAGGGAGGCTCAGCAGCGCCGCGCACGTGATGAAGCACCGTCGCAACCCATCCTTGGATACGGGTCTTCGACTGCGCTCATCTCCTGCTCAGGACAAACGGGGGACAAGTTCAGAACCCCCAACACAAAAGCCCCCAATCATTCCCCCTCCCGCCACAACACGCTAAGGCTCCCCCCGCGCCCGTCGCCGCAGGAGTACCGATGACCGACCTCTCCCCGCTCGCCCTGCCCTTTCCCGATCTGCCGCCGGTCGCCGGCGTCCGGCTCGGCATCGCCCGCGCCGGGTACAAGGCCTGGGATCGCGCCGACCTGACCTACGCCGCGTTCGACGAGGGCACCGTCGTCGCCGGCGTCACGACGCAGAGCCTCTGCCCCTCGCCCGAAGTCGAATGGTGCCGCGCCGCACTCGTCTTGGGCCATGCCCGCGCGCTGGTCGTGAACGCCGGCAACAGCAACGCCTTCACCGGCCACCGCGGGCGCGCCGCGGTCGAGGCGATCGCTGCGCGCGTCGCCGGCACCACCGGTTGCCGCCCGTCCGACGTGTTCGTCGCCTCGACCGGCGTCATCGGCGTTCCCCTGCCGATCGACCGTGCAGAGGCAGGCATCGACGCGGTGCTCGCCGCCCCCCCGGCCAGCTGGGCCGACGCCGCGGCCACCATCATGACGACCGACACCTTCCCCAAGGGCGCCGTCACCCACGCGATCGTCGACGGCCGCCGCGTCACATTGATCGGCATCGTCAAGGGGTCCGGCATGATCGCGCCCGACATGGCGACCATGCTCGGCTTCGTCTTCACCGACTGCGCAATCACCTCGCCGCTCCTCCAGGCGATGCTGGCCGAAGCCAATGCGACGACCTTCTCCTGCATCACGGTCGACGGTGACACCTCGACCTCCGACACCGTCCTTGCCTTCGCCACGGGCCAGGCCGGCAACGCCCCGCTGGACTCGGACGAGGCCCCCGCTGCCGACGCCTTCCGCGCCGCGCTCATCGATCTCTGCCGCATGCTCGCGCAGGCCGTCGTCCGCGACGGCGAGGGCGCGTCGAAGTTCGTCACCATCGCGGTCACCGGCGCCAAATCGAACGCCAGCGCGCGCCGCATCGGCCTGTCGATCGCCAACTCGCCGCTGGTGAAGACCGCGATCGCCGGCGAGGACGCCAACTGGGGCCGCGTCGTCATGGCGGTCGGCAAGGCGGGCGAACCGGCCGAACGCGACCTGCTTTCGATCCGGTTCGGCGACACGCAGGTCGCGACCGCCGGCATGGCCGTCGAGGGCTATGACGAAGCGCCCGTCGCCGCGCACCTGACCGGCCGCGAGATCGAGATCGGCGTTGACATCGGCCTGGGCGATGGCGCCGCCACCGTCTGGACCTGCGACCTGACCCACGGCTACATCGCCATCAACGCCGATTATCGGAGCTGACATGCACGGACTGCACACCGAAGTCTCCGGCCTCATGCGGCGCGTCGCGACCGAAATCATGATGCCGCGGTTCCGCAACCTCGCCGCGCACGAGGTCAACGACAAGACGCCCGGCGACCCCGTGACGATCGTCGACCAGGAAAGCGAGGCGCTGCTCACCGACGCGCTCGCCCGTCTGCTGCCCGGCGCGCGCGTGGTGGGGGAGGAAGCCGCCTCGCTCGACCCCACCGTCCTCGACGGGATCGGCAACGGCACGGTCTGGATCATCGACCCGCTCGACGGCACGAAGAATTTCTCGGAGGGCATCCACCCGTTCGCGATCATGATCGCGCTGACGGTGGACGGAGAGCGCGAGGCCGGCTGGATCCTCGATCCGACCACCGACCGCATGTGCCACGCCGCCCGCGGCCTCGGCTCCTTCGTCAACGACGAGCGCGTCCGGACCCAGCCGACCACCGGTCCGCTTCCGGTCGCGGCGCTGGCGCTGCACTATCTCGACGACGAACGCCGGCAGGACCTCATCGAACGCTCGCGGGACGCGCTCAACCTCGTCGCCATCCCGCGCTGCGCCGGCGAACAATATCCGCGGCTGGTGCTGGGCCAGAACGACATCGCGCTGTTCGAACGCACCTGGCCCTGGGACCACGCCCCCGGCGGCCTGTTCCTCGAGGAAGCCGGCGGTCGCATCGCCCGTCCGGACGGCACCCCCTACCGGATCGGCACCCCCGGCGTCGGTGCCATCGCGGCTGCGACGCCCGAACTCTGGGACCGCGCCGCCACCGTCATGTTCGGCTGATCCGGCTCGGGCACAAAAAAAGCGGGGGAGAAGCAACCGCTCCTCCCCCGCCTCGGCACTCAGTTCAGAGTGCGCCTTCCAGCCAGCTCTTCAGCTGGCTCTTCGGCGCTGCGCCCACCTTCGTCGCGGCCGCCTCGCCGCCCTTGAACAGGATCATCGTCGGGATGCCGCGGACGCCGTAGCGTGCCGGCGCATCCGGATTCTCGTCGATGTTGATCTTCGCGATCGTCACCTTCTGGCCCAGCTCCTCGGACAGTTCCTCGAGCGACGGCCCGATCTGCTTGCACGGCCCGCACCATTCCGCCCAGAAATCGACGAGCACGGGACCGTCCGCCGCGATCACATCGGCGTGGAAACTGGTGTCGGTGATCTTCTTCGTGGCCATGGTCATGCTCCTGATTGTTGACGCCGATGTAGGACGCGCCGCCTGATGGCTCAACCGACCGGCTGCTGCTTTTGCTCCGGCGCCACGAAGGCCTGCTTGTGCGCCGCCAACAACTCGGGACTCAACTCGAACAGCGTCGGCCCGCCGGTATAGAGCAACGCCGCCGACACGGGCCGCCCCGGAAACACCACGCCGACCGCCGCGACGTAGGCCGCCATCTGTTCGATATGATGGCGGGGCACCGCGTCGATCCCGCCCGGCACGCGCCGCGCCGTCTTGAAATCGACGATCCGCACGCCGTCCGGCCGCACCAGCAACCGGTCGACCGTGCCCGCAACGACCACGCCGTCCACCACCGCCGCGATCGGTGCCTCCGCCAGCGCGTCCGGCCCGAAGATCTCGGCAAAGCCCGGATCGTCGACGATCCGACACGCACTGGTCAGCAAAGCCGTGCGCTCCACCGGATCGGCAACCCCGCCCGATTGCGCCAGCCAGCGATCGGCCGCCGCCATCCGCGTCCCCGGCGCGACCGCCGGCAACCGTTCAAACAACGCGTGCAGCAACCGCCCACGCTCAGCCGCCGCGCGCATCGCTGCGACTGGGGGCGGATCGGACACCGCATCCAACCCGATCGACGACGGCGCGAGCGGCCGTGGCGGACGCGCCTCCTCCGGCGCCGCCCGCCGCAGCCAGCCCGGTTCAGCCAGCACCGGCGGCGCCGGTCGCACCCGCGGCGCCGCTGCCTTGCGCGCCGCGGCCGGCTCGGTCCCGCGATGATGATGCGCCTCGCCCCAGATCGCATCGACCACCGGCGTCGCGCCCAGCCCGGCCATCGCCTGACCGATCGCCGCGTACCAGCTCCGCTCCGGCGGCACGCCCTTCGCCCGCACGCCCAGCGCCCCGCCGATCACCAGCCGCTCCTCCGCACGCGTCATCGCGACATACAGCAGCCGCCAATGCTCCTCGCGTTCGCGCTGCGCCTCGCTCGCCATGTCGTCGGCCAGCGAGCCCGCCAGCTCCGCCTTACGTGGCCGGAACACCGGCACCGGCCCGGCCTCGCCCAACGCCCATTTGATCGACCGCCGCGGCGCCAGTTCCGGGTCGGTCGTCGCATCGGCCAGGATCACCATCGGCGCCTGCAACCCCTTCGACCCGTGCACCGTCATCACCCGCACCGCATCCGAAGGCGCCGACGGATCGCGCGTGATCGTCACTTCGCCGCGGTCGAACCAGTCGAGGAACCCCTGCAACGTCGGCGTCGCCTCGTCCTCGAACGCCAGCGCGGCCCCCAGCAATTCCTGGATCGGGTCGCGCGCTTCCTCGCCCAGCCGCCCGACCAGTCGCCGCTGGCCGTCGAGCGGCCCGGTCAGGATATGGTCGAGAAACCGGAACGGCGTCTCGTAATCCGCCCGCGCCAGCAGGTCGGACAGCCCGGCCTGCGTCGCCGCATCGCCCGTCTCGCGCACCGCCTGGCGCAGGCTCCCCGCCCGCCCGAACCCGACATCGTACAGCGCCTGCTGGCTCCACCCGAACAGCGGCGACACGAGCAGCGACGCGAGCGTCAGATCATCCTCCGGCTGCACCGCGAACCGCGCCGCGGCGAGCAGATCACGCACCGCCAGCGGCGCATCGAGCCGCAACCGGTCGACACCCGCCACGGCCACGCCCTCGGCATGCAACCGCGCGACGATCAGCGACGCCAGCGTCCCACGCTTGCGCACCAGGATCAGGATATCCTCCGGCCGCAACGCCCGCCCGCGCGATTCAAGCATCAGCCCCTCGTCGAGCCATTCGCGGATCTGCCGCGCCAGCCGCGTGGCGAACGCGCGCGTCGCATCGTCGACCCAGCTCTCTTCGCCCGCATCGTCGGCCGGGTCGCCCTCGTCGGCGCTGTGCGGGCGCAGCAGCGTGACCGTCCCCGGCCCGCCCTTGAAACTCGCATGCCGCTCGGTCACGTGATCCGGCCCCAGCCCCAGCGTGTCCGCCCCCAGGTCGCCGATCAGCCGGTCGACCAGTTCCAGCACCGGCGGCGTCGATCGGAACGACTGGTCGAGCGACAGCGCCAGGATCTTGCGCTCCGCCGCCACGGCATGCCGTTCGAAATGCAGCCGCGCCGCCGCGAACGCCTGCGGATTGGTCCCCTGGAACCCGAAGATCGCCTGCTTGAAATCGCCGACCGTGAAGATCGTCCGCCGCACGTTCGGCCGCGCGCCCTCGCCCGCGAAATACTCGCCCGCCAGCATCGCAACGATCGTCCACTGGTCGGTATTGGTGTCCTGCGCCTCGTCCACCAGGATATGATCGGTCTGCCGGTCGAGCTTGTAGCGCACCCAGTCGCCCATCCCGTCGGTCGTCAGCAGCTTCACCGTCGTGCGGATCAGGTCGTCGAAATCGACCAGCCCCGCGCGCCGCTTCGCCGCCGCATAGAGCAAAGCATAGGTCTGCCCCGCGCGCAGCCCCGCGCCGACCAGCGCCGCCAGCGCCGCCCCCGCCCGCAGGCGCAGCAGCCCCCCGCACCACGCGTGCAACAGCATCGCGGTCTCGGCATAACCCGGCGTCTGCGGCGCCTGCCCCTTGGCGAACGACCGCGGTTCCCCGTCCGCCTTCGCCCAAACCTGATGCAGCTCCGTCAGCCCCGCGGCGCGCGCGGGCAGGTCACCCGCCAGCCACGCCGCGATCCGGTCCGCCCGCGCCAGCGCGGTCTTGGTGCCCCAGTTGCCGTTCGCCTCCGATATCTCGAACAGCGCATCGACATCGAACTGGTCGTCCGCACAGGCCGCCGCGATCGCCTCCTCGACATCGCCCACCGGCACGTCCAGCGCCGCCCGCAACCGCGCCTCGATCCCGGACCGTGCGCCCAGCTCCGCCAGCGCATCGGGCGCGCGCGTGCACTCCATCAGATACGCCTCGGCCGCCCCCTCGCCCAGCCGACGCGACAGCGTCTGCACGTCGCGGATCAGCCCCAGGTCGCCCTCGCGCTCCGCCGCGACCAGCATCTCGGCCAGCACGCGCCGCGCCAGCGCACCCTCCTCGCGCCCCTCGATCGGCCGGAACCCCGGCGTCAGCCCCGCCTCCGCCGGAAACCCTGCGAGCAACGTCTGGCAGAAGGCGTGGATCGTCTGGATACGCAGCCCGCCGCCCGCCGCCTCCAGCACGCGCGCGAACAGGGTCCGGGCTTTCGCTACCGTCGAGTCTTCGAGATGCGGCTCATCTAGGGCGTACAGCTCCTTGCGCAGCTTGGCATCGTCCAGCCGCACCCACGCCGCCAGCCGCCCATGGATACGGTCCGCCATCTCCGCCGCGCCCGCCTTCGTAAAGGTCAGGCACAGGATCGCCGCCGGATCGACGCCCGACAGCAGCAGCCGAAGCACCCGCGCGGTCAGGACGTGCGTCTTGCCGGTGCCCGCCGACGCGGACAGCCAGACTAGTTCGTCCGGGTCCGACGCGCGCAATTGGTCGCCCTTGAGCGGGATCAGCGGCGTGAATCTATGCGCCATCGCTACGCCCATACCATTCGTCCAGCCGCATCAGCTGATCGTAATCGCCATACGGCGCATATTCCGGATGCAGCTTCGCGGTGAACGGCGCATCGCCGAGCAGCCAGCGGTCGACCGCCTCGCCCAGCACGCTCGCCGCCAGCCGCGTGAACTCCGCCGGGTCGATCCCGCGGCCCTGCTTGTCGATCCCCACCGGGCTCGACGCATGACCCAGCCGGTCGCCGTCCGCCGCCAGCGACCAGTACTCGAACGCCGCCGGATCGCCCTTGAGGTCCGGAAAACCGTCCTGCTCCGCGATCAGCCCGAGGAGCCCCAGCTGCATCGCATAGCCCGCCTCCACCTGCCGCTTCGACGGGGCCTTGCCGGTCTTGTAGTCGACGATCGCCAGCCGCCCGTCGGGCATCCGGTCGATCCGGTCCACCGTCCCGAACAACTCGATCCCCGCGACCTCCGCCTTGCCGCGCACCTCGGCGATCAACGGCACGCGACCCTCCGCTTCCCCTTCGGCGATCCGTTCCGCGACCCAGTCGATCGCCTCCAGCAGCCGCGGCGTCCACAGCGCGCGCAGCACCGGGTGCGCCGACGTCTCCGCCAGCATCCGCGCCGCCCGCGGGCGCAGCGCTGCCGGATCGCAGCGATCCTCGCGCATCCACGCCTCGAACACCGCATGCACCGCCGTCCCGCGCCACGCCGCGGACGGATCGGCATCGACCATGTCCCACGCGTCCAGCTTCAGCATCGCCCCGGCGTAGAAGGCGTACGGATCGGCCTTCAACCGGTCGAGCCGCGTCACGGCGATCCGCCGCGGCCGGTCCGCGATCGGCGGCGACGGGGCCGGCCGTGCGGCATAGGCCGGCGGCCCGGCGACATGATCGATCGCCTGGGTTTGCGCCATCAGCCGCGGATCGCGCGTGATGCCGCCGGTCATGGCCTCCATCCGCAGCCAGAACCGCGACGCGATCGCCGGCGCGCGCGCATCACGCCTCGCCCGCGTCACCAGCACCCGCCGCGCGCCCAGCCCTGAGGCGAAATCATGCGCGGCCAGCCCGATCCGCCGCTCCAGCCCGGGCAGCCCAAGCACCTGCCGGATCCGCGGGGCGAGCCACGGGTCGGGCGCCGGGGCCGCCGGCCACGTCCCCTCGTTCAACCCGCCCAGCACGATCAGGTCGGCATGCTGCAACCGCGCCTCGATCAGACCCCAGACGAACAGCCGCGGATGCCCGCCCTGCGGCGGCCGCACCGCCACTGCCTCCATCAACCCGCGCAGCAGGATCGGCAGCGCGGTTACGTCCGCCAGCAAAGGCCCGTCCACCGCCGCATCCTCAAGCCCCGCGATCAGGTCCGCCGCCGCACGCCCGGCCGGCCCCGACCAGATCCCGTCGCCCCCAAGCGCGGACGCCGCCACACGCAGCGCGGTCACCAGCGGGCCCAGCTCCGCCCCGCCCGCAAACGCCGCCTCCACCGGGCGCAGCATGTCGACATGCGCCGCCCACCACTCGCCCGCCGGCTTGCGCACGCGCGTATCGCGCCCCTCGCCGCCCGCCAGATAGTCGCTCAACCCATCCAGCCCCGCCGCCGGCCGCGGCCCACGCAGCGCCCGGTCCAGCCGCCGCACCCCGTCCAGCCACGCCAGCCGATCGTCGTCCGGTTGCACCAGCGGATGCTTCAGCAACGCCAGCAACGGCACCGGCGCGAACGATTCCGCCGCCGCCTCCGCCAGCGCGAGCAGCAGCGCGCCCGGCGGCGTCGCGGACAGCGGCCGCCCCGCGCTGTCGTCCGCTGCGATGTTCCAGCGCCGCAACTGCGACACCACGCGCCGCGCCAGCGCCCGGTCCGGCGTCACCAGCGCGGCCGTCTTGCCCGGCTGCTCCAGCATCCCGCGCATCGCGATCGCGATCCCGCGCGCCTCGTCCGCGGGCGACGCGAACTCCGCCGCTCGGATGCCCGACAGCCGGCGCGCACGCGGCGGCAGCGTCTGCCATTTGCCCGTGAACCGTGCCGGCGCCATCGCGTTGCCGATCGCCCGGCTGCGCACCGCCGGCGCGTCGCCCTCACCACCGCCATACCGCCAGCGCGCCACCTCGCCGCGCGCCACGCCCATCCGATCAAGCAGCAGCTTCAAATGATATTGCGGATGCGTCTCGATCGACGGCGCAGGCGACCGGCCCTCCTCGCTCGGCTCATGCGGCCCAAGCGCCTCCCACTCCGCCGCCGGCATCGCCAGGTCGACGCCCGGCAGCACGACCATCCCCTGTTCCATCCGCGACACGCGGCGCAGCAGCGCGGCCAGCGCCGGCGTCGATCCGGTGATCCCCGCCGCCACGACCAGCCCGGCCGGCGGCGTCGCCTTCCACAGGTCGGCCAGCGTACGCAGCATCCGGTTGTGGCGGTCCGACGCATCGATCGCACCCGCCGCCGCCAGCACGCGCGGCCAGCGGTCCAGGATCGTCTCCAGCACCGTCAGCGACGCCTGCCAATGTTCCGACAACTCCGGCGCCACGCTGTCCGCCAGCCGCACCGGCGCGATCTCCTCGGCGATCAGCTGGTCCAGCGTCCGCGCCAAATCCGCCGCCAGCCGCATCGCCTCGGCCGCATCGACCGGGTCGGCCGCATCGCGCCGCACCTGCTGCACCAGCCGCGCCAGGATCAGCTGACGCCGCAGCGGATCGATTGCCGGCGGATGCGCGCGGTCCTCACCGATCGGGTCGAGCATCGCACCCGCCTCGCTCCCGTCGATATCGCCGATCGCGACCAGCCGGGGCAGCATCAGCCCCGCCTCCGCGCGTCGCACGAACGCGTCCGTCATCGTCCGCACCGCACGATTGTTGGGCAGCAGCACGAGCCCGCGCGCCAGCACCAGCTGATCGCCCCCCGCCCGCGCGATCAGCCCGGCGACGAGCGCATCCGCGAACGCGCGGTGCAGCGGAATGGTGAAGACGTTGGCTGACAAGCCGCGGAACCTAACGAGAACGAAACAAAAGGAAAGCCCGGACTCGAACCAAAATCACGCGGCGTTCAGCAGCAATGCCTCGGTCTGCCGGATCGCGGCCGGATCGCCCACGTCGAACCACAGCCCTTGATGCACGATCCCGAACGCCCGCCCCGCCGCCAGCGCGCGATCCCACAGGATATTGGTCGAATAGGACCCCTCCGGCGCCCCATCGAGGAGCCGGCGCGAGACCATCTGCACACCGGTATAGACGAACGGCGCGACCCGCCCCGGCCGCCGCCGCCGGATCCGCCCGTCCGCAGCCATATGGAAATCGCCGATCCCGCGGTGGCAGTTCGCGCGCGCCAGCGGCACCATCAGCAGCAGCGCGTCCATCGTCGCATCGTCCCACCGCTGGCTCAGCAGGCGGATCGCGTCGATCGGCCCGTCGACCCAGTAATTGTCGCTGTTCACCACCAGGAACCGGTCATCCTCGATCAGCGGCAACGCCTTCACCAGCCCGCCGCCGGTCTCGAGCAACTGAGCGCGCTCGTCCGAAACGATTACCTCCAGGTCGGTCGCCTTGCGCGCCAGATGCGCCTCGATCGAATCGGCCAGGTAATGGACGTTCACCACCACCCGCCCGATCCCCGCGGAGCGCAGCCGGTCCAGCACATGATCGATCAGCGGCTGCCCCGCCACCTCCACCAACGGTTTCGGACGGGTCGCGGTCAGCGGGCGCATCCGCTTGCCCAGCCCCGCGGCCATCACCATCGCGGTCCGCACCGGCAACCCGCCGGACTTCAGCGAAAGCGGCGTCCGCGCTGCTGGCAACCGCGGCGCCATCACGCTGCCTCCGGCCAGTAACCGCCACGCATCGCGGCCGGCACGTTCGCATCGAACCACGCCCGCACCTCGGTCAGCGCGGGGTGCAGCAAGTCGCGTTCCAGATACCGCCAGACGCGGGGCTGATACGCCAGATAGCGGTCCTTGCCGTCGCGCTTCCACAGCCGCGTGAAGATCCCCAGGATCTTGGCATTCCGCTGCGCGCCAAGAATGGCGTAGGCGGTCTCGTCGATCGGCCCGTAATGCGACAGCATCGCCGCCTCCAGTTCCCGTGAAACCGCGCGCCGCGCATCCTGCAACAGCGACACGACATCATAGGCAGGATGGCCGGCCAGCGCATCCTGAAAATCGAGCAGCCCGAGCGCCCCGTCGTCCAGCAGCATGATATTCTCGGCATGATAATCGCGCAGCACGGTCACCACCGGCCCCCGATCCAACCGCGCCAGCACCGCGTCCCAAGCTGCGCGGTACCCCTCGTGATCCACCGCGATCCCCACCGCCGGCGCATACCATTCCGGAAACAACCCCGCCTCGCGCTGGTACACCGCATCATCATAAAGCGGCAGCGCCGCGGCCGCCGGATGCGTATGCAGCGCGCGGATCAGGTCGATCGCCGCCTGGTACGTCTCGGTCTCGCGATCCGGCCGTGCCGACAGCGCCTCCGCCATCCGCAGGTCGCCGAAATCCTCGAGCAGCACCAGCCCGGCGGACAGATCGTGCGACAGGATGCGCGGCGCGCGGAACCCGATCCCGGTCAGATGCGACGCCACCGTCAGGAACGGTCGGCTATCCTCATGCTCCGGCGGCGCATCCATCAGCACCGCTTCCTGCGTGCCCCGCCGCACGCGGAAATAGCGCCGGAAACTCGCGTCCCCGGCCAGCGGCAGGATCGCCGCGCCGTCCCAGCCGCACCCGGTCAAGAACGCCGGCGCATGCGGCGGGGGAATCATGTCGATCGTGGTGGCCATCTCTGCTCCCAAGACGGCGGCCGTTCCGCTGTCAAGCGACGCGCGCCGTCCGGTGTCGCGACCAGGAACAATCGGAGCGCATCCCCCCAAGCATCCGCCCCCATCCGCTCCGGCCATTCGACCAGCAACACCCCGTCCTCGCGGTAGTCGTCCAGCCCCAGTTCGGCCGCATCCTCCGGCGCATCGATCCGGTACAGGTCGACATGCGCCACCGGCAACCGCACGTCGGGCGGCGCATAAGGCTGCACGATCGCAAAGGTCGGACTCGGCGCCTCCCCCTCCAGCCCCAGCCCGGCCAGCAGCCCGCGCGACAGCGTCGTCTTGCCCGCCCCCAGGTCACCGAACAGCGCGATCACGTCGCCCGCCCGCACCACATCGGCCAGCGCGCGCCCGACCGCCTCGGTCGCCGCCACATCCCCCAGGACCACCGCGTCCACGCCACTCACAACGGGTCCGCCGGCAACCGCACGATCACGGTCGTCCCCTCGCCCGGCTCGCTCGCCAGCACGATCGTGCCGCCATGCGCCTCAACCAGCCGGCGGGTCAGCGGCAGGCCCGGACCCGGCGTATCGCGCCCGTTGCGCGGCGCGGCCGTCCCTGCCCCGGTGCGGAACCGGTCGAACAGCTGCGCCTGCCGGTCGCGCGCGATACCCGGCCCGTTGTCCGATATGACGATCTCGACCGTGTCGCCTTCGCGCGTCGCGCGGAACAGCACGCGGCCCCGCTCACCGCCGGATCCCCCACCCGGCGTGAACCGCACCGCGTTGTGCAGCAGATGGTCGATCACCTGCCGCAACCGCCGCGGATCGCCCGTCACCGTGCCGAGCGGCGGCACGATTTCCACCGCAAGGTCCAGCCCGACCGCCTTCGCCGCCGCACGCGCCTGCTTGCCCCCATCGGCGACTAACGCGCCAAGATCGACTGTCTCGGCCGCTAGCGGCAGGCTCCCCGCCTCGCTCTGCGTCAGATCCAGGATATTCTCGATCAGCGCGGACAGCCGCGCGACCGACGACAGGATCGCCGCGACATAATCCTTCGCCGTATCGCCCAGCACGCCAGCATAACCGCCGCCCAGCATCTCTGCGAACCCAGAGATAGAGGTCAGCGGCACGCGCAGTTCGTAACTCATATTGGCCACAAACGCCGTCTTGAGCAGATCGGCCTGCTCCAGCGCCTCCGCCCGTTCCCGCAACGCCGCCTCGATCCCGCGGCTCGCGGTGATGTCCAGCATCGTGAACAGCGCGTTTCCATCCGGCAGCGGCACCGCCGCGAACTCGAAATGCCGCCCGTCGGTGAACTCGACGCGGCCCGAACGCTGCTGCCGCTCGATCGTCGCGATCCGCACCAGTTCGCGGATCAGCCCCGCGCGGCTCGGATTGGCCAGCCGTCGTGCCACCGACTCGACCAGTGCATCGACCCGCGGGCTCTGCGCCAGCTCCACATCCGCCAGCCCCCAGACATCCTTGAACCGGTTGTTCCACAGATGCAGCCGACCGTCCGCTGCGAACACGCCGACCGCCTCGAACAGGTTGTCGAACGTCGCGGTCCGCACGCGCAGCAACGTGTCGCGCGCGCTCGCCAGCTGCAGCTGCTCGGTCCGATCCTCGAAGATCAGCAGCAAGCCGCCGTCCGGCAATGGCTGCGCCAGCAACCGGTAATGCGATCCGCCCGGCAGCAGCCAGTTCTCCTCGACCGCATCGGGCGCGGTGAACCAGCCACGCCGCTCCATCCGCCAACGCGGAAAATCGCGGCTTTCGGGCGCCCGCTGCGCCTCGCGCATCCGGTCGAGCACGCGGTCGAACTCTGGCCGATCGGCCAGCCATTCGGGCTGCAACGCGAACATCCGCAGGAACGGATGGTTGTAGAACACCAGGCTCCGGTCCGCCGCGAACTGCGCCACCCCCGCCGACAACCGGTCGAGCAAATCGCGCTGCGTCCGCGCGAAACGGTTCAGGTCGGCACGCGCCTCCTCCAACTCCTCGACATCGACGGCATAGCCCGCCACCCCGCCCGGCCCGAGCGGCACGTCGGTGATCCGCACCATCCGCCGCGCGCCCGCAATCGTCGCGGGCACCGTCCGGCGCAGTACGCGATCCTGCGCACGCGCCTCGGCTGCTGCCGCAAGCGGGCCGCGTCCGGCCTGCCCCTCGACCAGTTCCAGCCCGCGCGTCACCACGTCCGCCCCGTCGCGCCCCTCGACCGCCGCGACATAGGCCCCGTTGACCAGCGCCAGCCGCAGGTCCGGCCCGCGATGCCACATCGGGAACGGCGCCGCCTCGATCAGCGAGGAGATCGCAGCCACCGCCTGCCCCAGCCGCTCCGTCTCCGCGCTCAGCAGCTCGATCTCGCGGCGACTGTCGGTGTCGTCGAACACCCAGAGCAGGATCTCGCCCGCCCGCCCCGTGCCCGCTGGCCGGCCGCGCACCACCAGCACGCGCTTGCCACCTTGCGGGTGCAAAGTCCGCTGGAACGGGCGCGCGCTACGTTGCGCGGTCCGCACGTCTTCAGCCAGCGCCACCGCCTCGTCCAGCGGTAGCCCTTCGTCCGCCCCGCCCAAGTCGACCAGATACAACGGCAGCTTGCGCAGCCCCAGCCAGTCGCCCAGCCGCGCAGGCGCGTCCAGCCGCCCGTCCGCCGCGACCCGGAGCGGGATCGCCGGCGCATCGCGCAGCAGCAGCGTCAGCCGCTCGGCCTCCGCGGTCGCCCCGCGCGCCGCCGCCGCACGCCGCAACCCGTACAGCGTGGCGACCACCGCAGCGACCAGCCACGCGGCCAGGATCGTGGCGATCCCCGCGACGGCCGCGGGGCTCAGGGTCACCATGACGATCTGCCGCGCATCGCTTTCATGCCGTCGCTTGTAGAGGGGGGCACGGCGCTACGCCAAGCCGCAAAAAAGCCCTCCCTCCGGCGTGGAGGAAGGGCTCGTTTGTCGAAAGGCCGCGCCAGTCGGGCGCGCCCTTCGTCGCTTAGTAGCGGTAATGGTCCGGCTTGAACGGGCCTTCGGTCGAAACACCGATGTAGCTCGCCTGCTTGTCGGTCAGCTTGCTCAGCTTGACGCCGAGCTTCTCGAGGTGAAGCATCGCGACCTTCTCGTCGAGATGCTTCGGCAGGACGAACACTTCGTTCGCGTAGTGGCCCGGCTTGGTCCACAATTCGATCTGCGCCAGCACCTGGTTGGTGAAGCTGGACGACATCACGAACGACGGGTGACCGGTCGCGCAGCCCAGGTTGACCAGGCGGCCCTTCGCCAGGATCAGGATCTGCTTGCCGTCCGGGAAACGCACCAGGTCGACCTGCGGCTTGACCTCGGTCCACTCGTAGTTCGACAATGCCGAGATCTGGATCTCGCTGTCGAAGTGACCGATGTTGCAGACGATGCTCATCGGCTTCATCGCGGCCATGTGGTCGGCGGTGATGACGTCGGCATTGCCGGTCGCCGTCACGAAGATGTCGGAGCGCGTCACGGCCTCTTCCATCGTCACGACTTCGAAGCCCTCCATCGCCGCCTGCAGCGCGCAGATCGGATCGACTTCGGTCACGAGGACGCGCGCGCCGCCGTTACGGAGCGACTGGGCCGAACCCTTGCCGACATCGCCGAAGCCGGCGACGGTCGCGACCTTGCCGGCCAGCATGACGTCGGTGGCGCGACGGATCGCGTCGACCAGCGACTCCTTGCAGCCGTAGAGGTTGTCGAACTTCGACTTCGTGACGCTGTCGTTCACGTTGATCGCCGGGAACGGCAGCATGCCCTTCTTGGCGATCTCGTACAGGCGGTGAACGCCGGTCGTGGTCTCTTCCGACACGCCCTTGATGTTCTTCACGGTCTCGGTCAGGTAACCCGGGCGCTTGGCGATGAACGCCTTCACGACGCGCTGGAACTCGACTTCCTCGTCATTCTCCGGCTCGGGCAGGCTTTCCCCGGCTTCCAGGCGTGCGCCCCACAGCGCGAACATGGTGGCATCGCCGCCATCGTCCAGGATCAGGTTGCAGGTCTGGTCGCCCCAGTCGAAGATGCGCTCGACATAGTCCCAATATTCCGCAAGCGTCTCGCCCTTGATGGCGAACACCGGCACGCCCGTCGCGGCGATCGCGGCGGCGGCATGGTCCTGCGTCGAATAGATGTTGCACGATGCCCAGCGGACGTCGGCGCCCAGCGCGGTCAGCGTCTCGATCAGCACGGCGGTCTGGATCGTCATGTGCAGCGAACCGACGATGCGCGCGCCCTTCAGCGGCTGCGTCGCGCCGAATTCGGTGCGCAGCGCCATCAGGCCGGGCATTTCGGTCTCGGCGATCTCGATTTCCTTGCGGCCGAATTCGGCGAGCGAGATGTCCTGGATGACATAGTCGTTGAAGGTGTCGGCGGTCATGGTGGCCACAAGCGGTCTCCCAATATGGATCGCGCAGGGGCGCGACGTTCATGGCGGCCATCTACCGTCCGACCGGCGGAGATGCAAATATAAAGATGTCTTTATATCCGAAACCCAGGCCCCGCGGGGCCGGATCGTCAGGCGTTCCCCGCCTCGCTCGCCAGCATCCGCGTATCGACGCCCGCCGCACGGAACAGCCCGTCCCAACGCGCCTCGGCCGGCGTGTCGAACAGCAGCTCGTCGGTCCCCGGTGTCGCGAACCAGCCGTGGCGCGTCATCTCCTCATCAAGCTGCCCGCCGGTCCAGCCGGCATAGCCCAGCGCCACCAGGAACCGCTTCGGCCCGCGCCCTGCTGCGATCGCACGCAGCACGTCCAGCGTACCGGTCAGTGCCCAGCGTTTCCCGACATGCAACGTATCCTGCCCGCCCCAGTCCTGCCCGTGCAGCACGAACCCGCGCTGCGGCTCCACCGGCCCGCCGACATGGACCGGCACGTCCGGCGCCACCCCCACGTCGATCTCGACCTGTGCCAGCAAACCATGCAGCCCGATCTGCGGGATGGTCCGGCCGACGCCGATGCCCAGCGCGCCGTCCGGGTCGTGCGAACACATCGCCATCACCGCGCGGTCGAACCGCGGATCGCCGATTCCCGGCATGGCGAGCAGCATCTGGCCGGATAGAAAACGCGGATGATCCATGGCCTAATCCTATCCCCGTCGATCCCGGTCGTCACCCCGCCTCCGTCGCGTTCGACCATCCTCTGCCTCGTCCTAAACAGCAGATTACTGTCAATTACATTGTTGGGTAACGGGTTAGGGCGTACGGAACGCGGTCTATGCCGACCCCGCCTGTCCCTGCCGTTTCCGTGCTGGTGCCCGCCTATCGCTGCGCCGCGTTCATCGCGGATGCCCTTCTGTCGTTGCAGGCGCAGACGATGCCGGACTGGGAAGCGATCGTGGTCGACGACGGGTCGCCCGACGATCTGCTTGGCGCGATGGCGCCGTTCGCTTGCGACTCGCGCATTCGCCTGATCCGCACCGCCAACCTCGGGGTTTCCGCGGCGCGCAACCGGGCGCTGGAGGATGCCCGCGCGCCGCTGATCGCCCTGCTCGACGGTGACGACATCTACCTGCCCGACTATCTGGCGGTCATGACACAGGCGATCGCCGCCAATCCGGACATCGGCTTCGTCACGTGCGACGCGATCTATTTCGGCAACGCAAAACTCAATGGGCTCTCCTTCTCCAGCGTCTCGCCGCAGGCCCTGCCGGCCACGCTCGATCGCGTGCTGACACGGCAGTTCAACGTCTTCACCGCGTGCATGCTGAAGGCGGCCGCGCTCCGCTCGGTCGGTGGCTGGTCGAACGATCTGCAATCGGCTGAAGATCTCGACCTCTGGATCCGTCTGCTCGAAAATAGCTGGGCCTGTGGCGTCGTGCCACAGGCGCTCCATCGGTACCGCCGCCGCCCGGATTCGCTGTCTGCCGCGCGCCTGCCGCTCCTCCGTGCGGTTGCCGCGGTCTACGACAATGCGGTCCAGCGGCTCACCGGCCGCCCCGAATGCGAAACCGCCCTGGCCATGCGCAAATCGATCGAGTCGGAGATCGCGTTCGAGTGCGGCGAGGCGCTCGTCATGGCCGGCCGCGTGCGCGAGGGGATCGACGAACTGCGTCGCGCCGCGCCGCGCACCCAGACGCCCGTCTGGCGCGCCGCGCTGATCGGCATGCGCATCGCCCCGCGGCTCGCCCCGCGCTTCATGCGCTGGCGCATGGAAACCGCAGCACGCGGCTGATCGCCAGGGACCTTCGCGCCGCGCACGCGTTACAGGTCGCAACACGCTCCGAAGGAAGACACGAATGACGATCAGCATCGGCGACACCATCCCCCAGGCCACCCTGCAAAAGGTCACGCCGGACGGCCCCGAACCGGTCGAGACCGCGACCTGGTTCGCCGGCCGCAAGGTCGCGCTTTTCTCCGTCCCCGGCGCCTTCACGCCAACCTGCTCCGCCCGACATTTGCCCGGCTTCGTTGAACAGGCCGACGCTTTGCGCGCCAAGGGCGTCGATGAAATCGCCGCCACCGCGGTCAACGACGCGTTCGTCCTTGCCGCCTGGGCACGCGACGGCGAAGCGGACGGCATCACCATGCTGGCGGACGGCAATGCCGACTTCGTCAAGGCGCTCGGCCTGACCATGGACGGCAGCGGCTTCGGCATGGGTACCCGCGGCCAGCGTTTCTCGATGATTGTCGACAACGGCGTCGTGACGCAGCTGAACGTTGAGGAACCCGGCGACTTCCGCGTCAGCTCCGCCGAACATCTGCTGACGCAGCTCTAGGCTTCACTCCCCCTCCGTCGCCTCGGACCAGGTTCGGGGCGACGGAGCGAACGCACCCCGCACCACCATTGCGATCCCCGCGCCCCCGCCGTAAAAACGCCGATGGCATCCGAACGCAGCTACGCGCTGGTCGACGAACTCGACCACATCTACCGCACCTCCGTCGTGGCGCTCCGCCACGCACTCGGTCGCTACATCGACCATGGCGAGCGCCCGGACGAGGCCGCCCGCGTCGCCGGCGCCTTCGCCTACCCCGAACTGCGCCTGCACTATGACGGCGGCACCCCGCGCGACCATGTCATGCGCGCCTATGGCCGGCTGACCCGCCCCGGCCACTATGCCGTCAACATCACACAGCCCGCACTCTTCCGCGACTATCTCGCGCGCCAGATCGACCTGCTGGTCGACGACTACGGCGCGGTGGTGGAGGTCGGCCGCGGGCGGCAGGAAATCCCCTACCCCTATGTCCTCGACGCCGGCCACGACGTCGACCTGTCGAGCGCCGCCGCGACCGAACTCGCCCGCATCTTCCCGGCGAACGAACTGGCCCACATCGGCGACGAGATCGCGGATGGATTATGGGAGGGCGGCCCCGGTGTCCCCCACCCGCTCGCGCTGTTCGATGCGCAGCGCACGGACTTCAGCCTTGCCCGCCTGCGTCACTACACCGGCACGCCGACGGCGCATGTCCAGAACTACATCCTGTTCACCAACTATCACCGCTACGTCGACGAATTCGTGCGCTGGGGCTGCGCGCAGGTGACCGGCGACAGCCCCTATACCGCGCTCAGCTGCGCCGGCGGGCTAGAACTGACCGCCGACAATGCAGACCCGGAACTCGCGATCAACGACAGCGCGTGGCGCAAGCACCAGATGCCGGCCTATCACCTGATCGCGCCCGGCCGTGCCGGCATCACGCTGGTCAACATCGGCGTCGGCCCGTCCAACGCGAAGACCATCACCGACCATCTCGCCGTGATGCGGCCCGAGGCCTGGCTGATGATCGGCCATTGCGGTGGCCTGCGCCCCAGCCAGCGGATCGGCGACTATGTCCTGGCGCACGCGTATCTCCGCGACGATCATGTCATGGACGACGTGCTACCCCCCGAAATCCCGATCCCGCCGATCGCGGAGGTCCAGCAGGCGCTCGTCCGCGGGGCGGAAATCGTCTCGGGCGAAAGCCGCGAGGTGCTGAAGGCCCGGCTCCGCACCGGCACCGTGGTGACGACGGACGATCGCAACTGGGAATTGCGCTACACCCGCTCCGCGCTGCGCTTCAACCAGAGCCGCGCGGTCGCGATCGACATGGAATCGGCAACGCTCGCCGCACAGGGCTACCGCTTCCGCGTTCCCTATGGCACCTTGCTGTGCGTATCCGACAAGCCGATTCACGGGGAAATCAAATTGCCGGGCCAGGCCAACCGCTTCTACGAACGCGCGATTTCGGAGCATCTCCGGATCGGCATCGCCGCGATCGGCGAACTGCGCGCCGCCGGCGACCAGCTCCACAGCCGCAAGCTGCGCGCGTTCGACGAACCGCCGTTTCGATGAAACGCCTGGCTCCCCTGCTCCTGCTCGCCGGTTGCGGCAGCGGATCGACCGTCACCGCCTCCAGCAACATGGTCGACACCGCCACCCCGGTCGCCGCATCCGACGCCGGCCAGGGCGCGCGCTTCCTCTGCGCCGACGGCCGCGCGGTGCGCGCGGTGTTCGTCGACCCCGAAACGCTCACCCTCCACATCGGCGACGAAACCACCGAAATGCGCTCCGCCGTCGCGGCGAGCGGCGCACGCTATGTCGGCGACAAATGGCAATGGTGGACGCGCGGCCTGCAACAGGCGACGCTGGCGCCCCTCAAGCCGGGCGAAACTGCCGCGTCCGCCAAGGGCGTCGAGTGCCGGGTCCAATAGGCCCATCCGACGGCGAGACCGCTCGACCGACCCACCCCCTCCGTTCGGTTCGAGCCTGTCGAGAACCCGCCAAGCATGCCAACGCGTCCAGCCGAAGCGCATCAAACCCTACCCCCACCCCGTTTGGTTCGAGCCTGTCGAGAACCCTGCGCTGAGTTCTCGACAAGTTCGAACCAAACGGGGTGGGGTATCTTAGTCGGTCGGACCCGTTATGGCTTGCCGGCACGGTGGGATCACTATCCGAGCCAGCCGACCAGCACCGCCTACCGCAGCTTGGAAATCTTCAGCCCGTCGACCTTCGCGCGTTCCTTGATCGACTCCTCGCTCCGCGTCAGCGCCTTGGAGATAGCCTTCATCGCCATCCCCTTCGCCGCGAACTTGTGGAGCTTCTGGATCTCGTCCTGCGTCCAGGGCTGGCGGTGCCGCTCGAAACCCTCGGCCATCAGGAGGCCCCGCGCGTGGTGCGCACCATCAGCACCAGCCCCGCAACCCCGACCAGCAGCGCCAGCCCGACCACGATCCCCTGCCAGAACGCCGCGTCGCGTCCGGCCATCGCCGGCACCTGCCGCACGAAACCGCTCACCAAGAACGGCACCAGCGCCATCATCCAGTACATCACGGTCCGCGGCGCGGGCCTGCGCCCGGATTGCATCTCGTTCTCGCCAGCCATGCCAGCTTCCTTCCCAGTCCCGCCAAACGAAGAAGCCCGAACCATCCGGTCCGGGCCTCCCGTCCAATCAGTAAACCCGTGCCTTGGGCTTGATATATTCGATGTCATCGGTGAGCGTGTAGTCGTGCACCGGGCGATAATCGAGCGTGACATGACCCTTGTCGAACCAGCTGATCGTGTGCTTCATCCACTCGTCGTCATGCCGCTCGGGATAATCCTCGTGCATGTGCGCGCCGCGGCTTTCGTGGCGGTTCGCGGCGCTGTGCACCGTCACCACCGCCTGCGGCAGCATGTTGTCGAGCTCCAGCGTCTCGATCAGGTCGGTGTTCCAGATCAGCGAACGATCCACCACGCCGACATCGGTCAGCCGCGCCTGCACGCGATCGATCTTCTCGATGCCCTCGTTCAGCAAGTTCGTGTCGCGGAACACCGCGGCATGCGCCTGCATCGTCTTCTGCATGTCGAGCCGGATCGCCGCCGTCGTCTCGGCACCGCTCGAGTTGCGGAACCGGTCGAGCCGGGTCAGCGCGAAATCGTCCATTTCCTTCGACACCGGCTTGTGCGGCGCACCCGGCTTCGTGATCTCGTTGATCCGGTGGCCGGTCGCACGACCGAACACGACCAGATCGATCAGCGAGTTCGACCCCAGCCGGTTCGCACCATGGACTGAAACGCACGCTGCCTCGCCGACCGCGAACAGCCCCGGCACGACCGAGTCCGGGTTGCCGTCCTTCAACGTCACGACTTCGCCGTGATAGTTACAAGGAATGCCACCCATGTTGTAGTGCACCGTCGGCGTCACCGGCAGCGGCTGACGCGTCAGGTCGACGCCCGCGAACACCTTGCCGGTCTCGCTGATGCCGGGCAGGCGTTCGGCCAGTACCGCCGGATCGATGTGATCCAGATGCAGGTAGATGTGGTCCTTGTCCTTGCCGACGCCGCGACCCTCGCGGATCTCCATCGCCATCGACCGCGACACGACATCGCGCGACGCCAGGTCCTTCGCGGACGGGGCATAGCGCTCCATGAACCGCTCGCCTTCGGAGTTGGTCAGGTAGCCACCCTCGCCGCGCGCACCTTCGGTGATCAGCACGCCCGCGCCGTAGATCCCGGTCGGGTGGAACTGCACGAACTCCATATCCTGCAACGGCAGGCCGGCGCGCAGCACCATCCCGCCGCCGTCGCCGGTGCAGGTATGCGCCGACGTCGCCGAGAAGTAGCAGCGCCCGTAGCCGCCGGTCGCCAGCACGACCGAATGGGCGCGGAACCGATGGATCGTGCCGTCTTCCATGCACATCGCGATCACGCCGCGGCACTCGCCGTCTTCCATGATCAGGTCGAGCGCGAAATATTCGATGTAGAAGTCCGCGTCGTACTTCAGGCTCTGCTGGTACAGCGAATGCAGCATCGCGTGGCCGGTGCGGTCCGCGGCGGCGCAGGTGCGCTGTGCGGGCGGGCCTTCGCCCATGTTCTGCATCATGCCGCCGAACGGGCGCTGGTAGATCTTGCCTTCGGTCGTGCGGCTGAACGGCACGCCGGCATGTTCCAGCTCGTACACTGCGGCCGGGGCCTCGCGGCACAGATATTCGATCGCGTCCTGATCGCCCAGCCAGTCCGAACCCTTGACGGTGTCGTACATGTGCCAGGTCCAGTGATCCGGACCCATGTTGCCGAGCGAGGCGGCGATCCCGCCCTGCGCCGCGACCGTGTGGCTGCGCGTCGGAAACACCTTCGTGATGCAGGCCGTTTTGAGGCCCGATTCAGCGATCCCCATCGTTGCGCGCAGGCCGGAGCCTCCGGCCCCCACCACAACGGCGTCATAGACGTGATCGATGATCTTGTAGGCCTCAGCCATGGTCAGGCGGCTCCGAAAGCGATCTTGAGGATCGAGAAGACAGCGATCGCCGCAAGTGCGATCGTATAGAAGTTAAGTAGGACGATCGCGACGAAGCGCGAGCCCTCATGCTGATAATCTTCGATCACCGTCTGCAATCCGAGACGAAAATGATAGAAGACCGATCCGACGAGCAGCAACATCATCACCGCGTTGAACGGCGACTGCAGCCACGTCACGACCGATGCATGGTCAAGCGACGGCAGCCGGAACAGCGACACGACGAACCACACCATCGTCACGATGTTGCCGCCCGCGGTCAGCCGCTGCCGCCACCAGTGCATCGCACCGTGGTGCGCCGATCCGAGCCCGCGGACGCGGCCGATATTGGTTCCGGTCCCCATTAGTTCCTCCAGGCCCAGATCCAGAGGATCAGGGTAAGCAGCGTCGATGCGACCATCGTCAGCCGCGCGAATGTCCGGTTGGTCTTCAGCTCGTAACCCGCGCCCAGATCGAGCACGAGGTGACGGATACCCGTCGCCATATGCTGGAAGAACGCCCAGGTCAGACCGACCGCCGCGACCTTCGCCAGCAGCGTCGTGAACATGGCAAGGCCACCCGAGCCCTCGGCGTCGATCACGTAGCGCGAGAAGCTCGCATAGGCATCCGGCCCCGACGCGATGGCGGACAGCCACCAGGTGAACAGCATCGCCCCGCCCGTCGCGAGCGCGACGCCGGTGGCACGATGCAGGATCGAGACCAGCATATGCGGGCCCCACTTCCAGATGGTAAGATGGGGGGAGAGGGGCCGCCCCGGATTGCGCGCCATAGTCCGCCTTCCTGTTGATGCCGGGTCCTTTAACGCAACAGCCGCGCCATGCAAGCGACGCGGAGGTGTTCGCGAGCGACAGACCGTGTGTGAACACCTGCCAATAACAGCCGTTCGCCATCCGTGCCGTGGGCATACGCCCGGAACGTGGGCAACGGAATGCCGTGTCGGTAGGACCTTTTGTCCGGTCCGAAAGCCGGTCCGGAAGGCCGCTATCCACCCGTAATGTCACGAAACGCCTTATGCTCGACGACTTCACACGGACCGGCACCCCCTCCCCGCCGCCGAATTGACCGTCGCCGCCATGGTTTTCCCGAATCGGGATGCCTATGCTTTCGGTATGACAGACTTCGCATCGCTCCTCCTCCCCGACCGCGGACAGCCGGCCCACGGTATCCAGCTGATCCAGCCCGCCCAGCTCGACGACTGGGTCGCCACCCAGCCGGAACGGACCCGCGTCGCCGTCACGACCGCGCAGTTCACCGGCAAACCGGGCTCGGTCGTCATCCTGCCCGGCCACAAGCCCGACGAATGGTCCGTCGTGGCGGGCAGCGACGGCAGCGATGATCCGTGGCAACTCGCCGCGCTGGCCGCGGCACTCCCCGCCGGCCACTACCGTTTCCACGACGACGTCCCCGCCGCCGCGACGCTCGGCTGGCTCCTCGCCCACCACCGCTTCGATCGCTACCGCTCGACCGGTGATCCCATCCCGCAACGCATCCTGCTCACCCGCCGCCCGGCGGAGATCGACGCGATGGTCTCGCTGGCCGCGGCGACCGCGCTCGTCCGCGACCTCGTCGATACCCCCGCGTCCGACATGGGCCCCGCCGACCTCGCCGCGCAGGTCGAACGCGTCGCCGCCCGCTTCCAGGCATCGCTCACCGTGACGCAGGGCGACGACCTCGCCCGCGGCTTCCCGATGGTCGCCGCGGTCGGCCGCGCCGCGGTCCCGGCCCGCGCGCCGCGCATGATCGAACTGCTCTGGGGCGACCCCACCCACCCGCGCATCGCGATCGTCGGCAAGGGCGTCGTGTTCGACAGCGGCGGGCTGAACATCAAGCCAACCTCCGGCATGCTGATGATGAAAAAGGACATGGGCGGCGCGGCCCACGCGCTCGCGCTTGCCATGCTGGTGATGGAGGCGCAGCTCCCCGTCCGGCTCCATTTGCTGATCCCTGCGGTCGAAAACGCCATCGCCGGCGACGCCTTCCGCCCCGGCGACGTACTCGCCAGCCGCAAGGGATTGAGCGTCGAGATCGGCAACACCGACGCGGAGGGTCGGCTGGTGCTCGGCGACGCACTGACCCGTGCGGGGGAAGACACGCCCGAACTCATCCTCGACTTCGCCACGCTGACCGGTGCCGCCCGCGTCGCGCTGGGGCCGGACCTGCCCGCGCTGTTCGCCAACAACGACGCGCTGGCCGACGCGCTGATCGCCGCCGGCACCGCGACGGCGGACCCGGTCTGGCGCATGCCGCTCTGGGCCCCCTACAACGACATGCTGAAGTCCGGCATCGCCGACATCAACAATGCCGGCGAAGGCGGTCTCGCCGGTGCAGTCACCGCCGCTCTGTTCCTGCAACGCTTCGTCTCCGCCGATATTCCCTGGGCGCATTTCGACACTTTCGCATGGCGTCCCACCGCCCGCCCCGGTCGTCCGAAAGGCGGCGAGGCGCTGGGTTTGCGCGCTGCATGGCGCTATCTTTTCAATCGCTTCGGCGCCCCGAAAACGAACATGACGGGAACGCAGTCCGATCCGACGTGAAACGATCCGTCCACCTGTGTGTTTTGATGGGACCCGGCCGTCGTGCCCCATGGACAAAGGTGCGGAGAAGTGCCGATTACGTCGCTAGGTACCTGGATGAATACGCTGGTCGGCTACGTCCGATCCGGCAAACCTGACCTGACCAACCGTCAGATGGCCCTGCTGCTGGCGGTCTACCTCACCCCAGGCCCGCATACCGTGCGTGGTCTGGCCCACACTCTGGGCGTCTCGAAACCGGTCGTGACGCGGGCCTTGAACACGCTGGGCACGCTCGGCTATCTGCGACGCGAGCGGGACGAGGCCGACCGGCGCAACGTGTTCGTCGCACGCACCGCTGTGGGGAATGATTTTCTTGAAGGGTTTGACAGTCTTATCCACGATCAGGACCGATCCGATCGCCGACAGCCCGCTGCGGCGCTCTGCTGATCGCTTCCGGCTGACCGGACCTTCGCGGGTTTTCGACCCGCGCATCACCGCCGCCCGCCGCGACATTGCCGACATCGCGCTCGCCGACCGGTTGTTCGCGCCGCACTATGTCCTCCCGCTCCCCCGCATCTGCGGCGGAGCGGCGACGATGCTGCACAAGGCGCCCGACATCGGCGCGCCCGCAGTCTCGCAGTTGCTGCCCGGCGAACCGTTCGCAGTGGTCGACATGGCGGACGACTGGTGCTGGGGCTACTGCGTCGCCGACGACTATGTCGGCTATGTTCCGACCGCCATGCTCGTACCGGTCGGCCCCGCGACGACCCACATCGTGACGGCCCCCGCGACGCTCGTCTTCGCGCATCCCGACATCAAGACGCCGTCGCCGACCGTCCTGCCGATCGGGAGCCAAGTCGCCGGCGTTATCGACGATCAGTTTCTCGCGCTGGCGGACGGCGGCTTCATCCCCGCCGCGCATGTCTCGCCCGCGCCCGCGCATGCAACCGACCCCGTCGCGATCGCCTGCACGCTCGTCGGCATGCCCTATCTCTGGGGCGGACGCGGCGGCGGCGGGATCGATTGCTCCGGCCTCGTCCAGCTGGCGCTCGCGCAATGCGGCATCCCCGCCCCGCGCGACAGCGACCAGCAACAGGTGGCCCTGGGCGAGCCCATCCCCGCGGGGCTCGCACCGGACCGCGGCGACCTCTTCTTCTTCCGTGGCCATGTCGGCATGATGGTCGACGACACCCGCATGGTCCATGCCAACGCGCACTGGATGGCCGTCACGATCGAGCCGCTGGCCGCCGTCGTCGCGCGGCTGTCCGTCGACGGCGCGGACCCGATCCTCTCACGGCGGAGACTGCCATGACCATCCGTGTCTTCATCGACGGTGCCGTCGGCACGACCGGCCTGGAAATCCGCGACCGGCTGATCGACCGGTCCGACATCACGCTGGTGACGCTCCCCGATGCGCTCCGCAAGGATGCCGCCGCCCGCGCCGACGCGCTCAACGCCGCCGACGCCGTTGTCCTCTGCTTGCCCGACGACGCAGCGCGCGATGCCGTCGCGATGGTGCAGAACCCGACGGTCCGGATCGTCGACGCCTCCACCGCACACCGCACGGCCGACCGCTGGACCTACGGGTTCGCCGAACTCGAACCCGGCCGCACCACGGAGCTTGCGAGCGCGAAGCGGATCAGCAACCCCGGCTGCTATCCGACCGGCTTCCTGGCGCTCGTCCGCCCATTGGTCCGCGCCGGGCTCCTCCCTGCCGACCGCACCGTCGCGGTGGCGGCGACGTCGGGCTATTCCGGCGGCGGCAAGGACATGATCGCCGCGTTCGAGGACCCCGCCGCCAAGGGCGCGACCAACACCGGCTACCGGCTCTACGCGCTCGGCCTCGGCCACAAGCATGTCCGCGAAATGCAGCAGCATGGTGGCCTTGCCCGCGCCCCGATCTTCCTGCCTGCCGTCGCGCGCAGCTACCGCGGCATGCTCGTCGAAGTCCCGCTCGCACTCGACGACCTGGCCCCCGGCACCACCGCGGCCCACGTCCGCGACGCCCTCGCCGAGGCCTACGATGGCAGCCGCCTGGTCTCGCTCGCGACCGAGCTCCCCGCCGTTCTCGACATCGAACGCACCGCCCGCACCGACCGGCTGGAACTGTTCGCCTACGACGACCCCGCCGCCGGCCAGATCCGCCTGATCGCCGCGCTCGACAATCTCGGCAAGGGCGCCGCCGGTGCCGCGGTCCAGAACCTCAACCTCGCCTGCGGTCTTCCCGAGACCGAAGGACTGCGCCTATAACGTCGTAGCCCGGTCGCCTACCGCCAAACCCGTTCGAAGCGCGAAACCTACATCTCACCCTTCGCGCGCCGCAGCGCATAATAACGCTGCACGTTGGCGTTATGCTCGGCCAGCGTCCTGGCGAACACATGCCCGCCCTTGCCGGTCGCCACGAAATACAGCGCGTCGGACTTCGCCGGATCGAGCACCGCGGCGATCGAGCCCTTCCCCGGATTGGCGATCGGCCCCGCCGGCAGCCCAGCCATTGCATAGGTGTTGTACCCGTTCACCGCATTCAGTTCGGAACGCCGGATCCGCCGCCCCAGCGGACGGCCACGCGTGATCGGATAGATGACGGTCGGATCGGCCTGCAACTTCATGCCCGTCCGCAACCGGTTGGAATAGACTGCCGCCACTGTCCGCCGTTCCGACGCCAGCGCGGTCTCCTTCTCGACGATCGACGCCAGCGTCACCGTATCCTGCTTCGTCTTCACCACGGTGCCGGGTTTCCGCGTCCGCCACAGTGTATCGACCGTGCGCGTCATCGCGTCCTGCATCCGCTTCAGCACCGCCGCCCGCGTCTCGCCCCGCTCGAAACTATAACTGTCGGGCAGCACCGACCCTTCCGCCGGCACCGGAATATCGCCGGTCAGCAGATCCTTCGCCATCAACCGGTCACGTACCAGCACCGACGGCATCCCCTCCGGGATCGTCACCAGCCGCTGCAACGTCTTGCCCGACTGCAGCATCGCCAGGATGTCGGCCGGACTCGCTCCCGCCTCGACCGCATATTCGCCCGCCTGAATCGGCGTATCGTCGCCGAACAACCGCACCTTGCGCAGGAACCCGGTCGTCGAATCGATCGCGCCCGCCTTTTCCAGGATGCGCGCCGCGGCCGCCAGCGTCGCACCCTCCGGGATCGTCACGTCGGTCGCGGCGGTCAGCGGCCCCGCCGCGCGCCACTCCCGCGTCGTCCACAGCCAGCCGCCACCGATCACCAGTGCCGCGACGACGATCAGCGCGAGCAGCCACCTGCCGACGGGGGTCTTGCGTTTCCGTGCCATGCCGTCGCCCCCCGTCCGTCCGTCAATCGCGGACTGGTACCATCACCAGCGACGCGTTCGTCCCGCCGAAACCGAACGAATTGTTCAACACCGCCCGCACTTCACGCTTCTTCGCGACATGCGGCACGAGGTCGACGCCCTCCGCGCCCTCGGACGGATTGTCGAGGTTCAGCGTCGGCGGAACGATCTGGTCGCGCATCGCCAGGATGCAGAAGATGCTCTCCACCGCGCCTGCGCCGCCGAGCAGATGGCCGATCGCCGACTTCGTCGAACTCATAGAAAGCCCACCGACCGCATCACCGAACAGCCGCTTGACCGCGCTCAGCTCGATCATGTCCGCCATCGTCGATGTGCCGTGCGCGTTGATGTAGTCGATGTCGGACAGCGCCAGACCCGACTTCTTGATCGCCATCTCCATCGAACGATACGCGCCCGACCCCTCGGGCTCCGGCGCCGTGACGTGATAGGCGTCGCCGGACAGCCCGTACCCGACCACTTCGCAGTAGATCTTGGCCCCGCGTGCCTTGGCGCGCTCATATTCCTCAAGCACCACGACGCCCGCGCCCTCGCCCATCACGAAACCGTCGCGATCGCGGTCATAGGGGCGGCTGGCCTGTTCGGGCCGGTCGTTGAAGCTGCTGTTCAACGCGCGCGCCGCGGCGAACCCGGCGATGCCGATCGGGCAGACCGTGCTCTCCGAGCCGCCCGCCAGCATCACGTCCGCATCGTCGAGCGCGATCATCCGCGCGGCATCGCCGATCGAATGCGCACCGGTCGAGCAGGCGGTGACCACCGCATGGTTCGGCCCCATCAGCCCATATTTGATCGAAACCTGACCCGAGATCAGGTTGATCAGGCGGCCATGGACGAAATGCGGCGAAACGCGCTTCGGACCCTTCTCCGCGAGTACGAGCGATTCGCTCTCGATGCCCGGCAGGCCACCGATGCCCGACCCGATCGAACAGCCGGCGCGGAAACGCTCCTGCTCGGTCATCTCGGTCAGGCCGGCATCCTCGAGCGCCTGTCCGGCGGCATCGATACCGTAGATGATGAACGGATCGACCTGACGCTGGACCTTGTGGTCGACCCGCTTGTCGGGATCGAAGCCATAAGGGTGATCCGCGGGCTTCACCTCGCACGCGATCTGGCACTTCTGGTCGGACGCGTCGAACCGCGTGATCCGCGTCGCGCCGGACTTGCCGGCCAGTATATTGGCCCAGACGAGTTCGACCTCGGCACCCAGCGGCGTCACGAGGCCCAATCCGGTTACGACGACGCGACGCATGCCTTGTTCTCCAAACCCATTATCTTTTTGCCAAACGCAAAACGGCCCCCCGGCCCAAAGTCACCCGGGGCGGGAGGCCGTTCGGCGTCATCATCCGGGGCCGTGAAGCCCGCGCAGGATCAGGCCTTGTTGCTGTCGATGTAGGTGATCGCATCCTTGACGGTGCCGATCTTCTCAGCCGCGTCGTCGGGGATCTCGACGCCGAATTCCTCTTCGAACGCCATTACCAGCTCGACGATGTCGAGACTGTCGGCACCCAGATCGTCGATGAAGCTGGCATCCTCGGTCACCTTTTCGGCTTCCACGCCGAGATGCTCGACAACGATCTTCTTCACGCGTTCGGCGGTGTCGCTCATGATCTTATACCTTCCTTACGAACCTTGTGATTTGCACTCGCCCTAACCGCGCCGTGATACGCTTGCAAGCGTCCGGTGGGGTCAGATCATCGCCATGCCGCCATTCACGTGCAACGTCTGCCCCGTGACATAGGCGGCTTCGCGGCTGGCCAGGTAGACGACGGCGGCGGCAATGTCGTCCCCCGCGCCCAGCTTGCCCGCCGGAATCCGGCCGGTCAGCGCCGCCTTCTGCGCCTCCGGCAACGCGTCGGTCATCGCGCTGGAAATGAACCCCGGCGCGACGCAGTTCACGGTGATGTTGCGGCTCGCCAGTTCCTGCGCCAGCGCCTTGGACATACCGACCAGCCCGGCTTTCGACGCGGCATAATTCGCCTGCCCCGGGTTGCCGGTCGTGCCGACGATCGACGTGATCGACACGACGCGGCCGAACCGCTGCTTCATCATCTGCTTGGCCGCCGCACGGATCAGCCGGAACGCGGCCTCCAGATTGACCGACAGGACGGTGCTCCACTCCTCGTCCTTCATCCGCATCGCCAGATTGTCGCGCGTCACCCCGGCATTGTTGACGAGGATGTCGAGCCGCCCGCCCAGCGCCTCCACCGCACGCGGCACCAGTGCGTCGACCGCGGCCGCATCGGACAGGTCGCACGCCACCGCGACATGCCCCTCGCCCGGCAATCCGGCCAGGAACGCATCCAGCTTGGCCACATTGGACCCCGACACCGCCAGCCGCGCGCCCTGCCCCGCCAGCGCCGTCGCGATCGCCGACCCGATCCCGCCGGACGCGCCGGTCACCAATGCGGTCATTCCGGTCAAATCGAACATGATCTCTTCCTTCTCGAATCGCTCGAAACCAGCCCGTCGGGCTTAAAGCGTCGCCGCCAACGCCTCGACGTCCGCCATCGTCACGATGCTCGTCGCCTTGGCTTCGGGGGCGATCCGCTTCACCATCGGGGTCAGCACCTTGCCGCCGAACTCGACGAACTCGGTCACCCCCGCCGCAAACATCGCCGCGACGCTTTCCCTCCACCGCACCGTGCCGGTCACCTGCTCCACCAGCAGCCGCCGGATCGTATCGGCATCCGCCACCGGCGCCGCGGTGACATTGGCATAGACCGGCACCAGCGGCGCGCGCAGCGGCGCGGTCGCCAGCGCCGCCTCCATCGCGTCCGCGGCCGGCGCCATCAGCGCACAGTGGAACGGCGCCGACACCGGCAGCAACAGCGCCCGCTTGGCTCCGCGCGCCCTGGCGATCTCCATCGCACGCTCCACCGCGGCGACATGGCCGGACACGACCACCTGGCCCCCGCCATTGTCGTTCGCCGCCTCGCACACCTCGTCCTCGGCGACTTCCTTCACGATCGCCTGCGCCGTCTCGAAATCGATGCCCAGCAACGCGGCCATCGCGCCGACCCCGACCGGCACCGCCGCCTGCATCGCCTGCCCACGCTGCTTCAGCAGCCGCGCCGTCGTCGCCAGGTCTAAGCCTTCCGCGGCACACAACGCGCTATACTCGCCCAGCGAATGCCCGGCGACATAGTCCGCCTTGTCCGCCAGCCGTACGCCGCCCTCGCGCTCCAGCACGCGCAGCGTCGCGATCGCGTTCGCCATGATCGCCGGTTGCGCATTCTCGGTCAGCGTCAGGTCGCGCTCCGGCCCCTCGGCCATCAATTTGGACAAACGCTGTTCCAGCGCGTCGTCCACCTCTTGCAACGTCTCGCGCGCTGCCGTGCTGGCCGCGGCAAGCGCCACGCCCATGCCGACCGCCTGGCTGCCCTGTCCGGGAAATAGGAATGCACGCACGGGCTCTCTCCACCAAATCCGTTTGGGCTGCGCGTTATGGCCGCGGGGCGATCCGCGCAAGCCGCTTGCTTTCCGCCGCCCTTTCCGCCATTGCCGCCGCTTCGTCAGGCGACGGGCCCGTCCCGCCGCCCCATCGATATTTGAAGAAAGCCGGAGGGGCGTTCGCATGGGGCGGCGTCAGCGATCGGCCAAATGTAAGGACGTGAAGCATGGCTCTGTATGAGCACGTGTTCCTCGCGCGTCAGGATCTGGCTCAAGCCCAGGTCGATGCGCTTGCGGAAACCGCTACCAAAATCGTCGAAGAGGGCAAGGGCCGGGTCGTCAAGACCGAGAGCTGGGGCCTCCGCGGCCTCGCCTATCGCATCCAGAAGAACCGCAAGGCGCATTACGTCATGCTCGAAATCGACGCGCCGACCGGCGTGATCGCCGAGCTGGAGCGTCAGACCGGGATCAACGAGGACATCGTCCGCTACATGACCGTCCGTGTCGACGCGCATGAAGCCGGCCCGTCCGCGATGATGCGTCGCAACGAGCGCAGCGAGCGCGACCGTGGTGGCCGTGGCGGCGACCGTGGTGATCGCGGCGATCGTGGTCCCCGCCAGGACCGCGGCGACCGTCCGGACCGTGGCCCGCGCGAAGATCGTCCCCGCGACGACCGCGACGCGGCCTGAAGGAGCTAGAAACAGATGGCACGCCCATTTTTCCGTCGTCGCAAGAGCTGCCCCTTCTCCGCGAAGGACGCGCCCCGGATCGACTATAAAGACGTCCGGTTGCTGCAGGGCTTCGTGTCCGAACGCGGCAAGATCGTTCCCAGCCGCATCACCGCGGTTTCCGCAAAGAAGCAGCGCGAACTCGCCCAGGCGATCAAGCGTGCCCGTCACATCGGGCTGCTTCCGTACATCGTTAAGTAAGGAGCTGCCGACATGGATGTGATCCTGCTCGAACGTGTTGAAAAGCTGGGCCAGATCGGTGACGTCGTCACCGTGAAGAACGGTTTCGCGCGTAACTTCCTCCTGCCCCGCAAGAAGGCGCTCCGCGCCAACTCGGCGAACAAGAAGGTCTTCGAGGCCAACCGCGCCAACATCGAAGCCGAAAACGCCAAGCGTCGTGACGTCGCCACCGAAGATGCCAAGGGCATCGACGGCAAGACCATCACGCTGATCCGTCAGGCGTCCAACACCGGTCAGCTTTATGGTTCGGTTTCGACCCGCGATCTGGTCGAAGCGTTGGAAACCGACGGCGACAAGGTGACGAAGAACCAGATCGTCCTGAACAAGCCGATCAAGACGATCGGCCTGTCCACGGTCCGCATCGCGCTCCATCCGGAAGTGTCGATCACGATCAAGGTCAACGTCGCCCGTTCGCCGGAAGAAGCCGAACTCCAGGCGCAGGGCGTCGACGTCATGTCGTCGATGTTCGAGCGTGACGAAGCCGGCTTCACCGAGGACTACGACCCGAACGCGGAACCCGGCGAGATCGCTGTGGAAGACGCGCCGGAAGGCGAGACCCCGAACGAAGGCTGAGGCTTTCGATCAGTGGCTACAGAAAAGGCCGTCCGGAGCGATCCGGGCGGCCTTTTCGTGTTCGTCTACGCCCTCGCGGTGCGCCGATGCTGACCGTCCGCGGCGCCTCGAACCGCCCCCCGTACTCCCGACGGCACCCGAATTTTACGCGCCGTTAATGCTAAAGGACTAGCTCTGATGATCGACACGCAGTCTGATGGCGATGTGTTGGCGGGGGACTTCGATGCAGTCCCGCGACTGGGAGCGTGACATGTTTGCCTTCACCCTAGAACCCGATCGGGTTCTGTTGACCGCGACTTTAACGGGCGAATGGTCCTTCGAAACCGTCATGGCGTACGAGCCTCACCTTCGACAGCAGCTGGCCCTGCTCCGGGCATCCGGCCGGCCGCGCCTGTTCATCGTCGATTGCCGGACGGTCGTTCAGAACGACGACGTCGGGGAAGCCCTACGTCTGGCGGTCGCGCGACTGGGCCAGCTCCACCCCGATCGGACCGCCGTCGTGTTCGCCGGGTCGATCGAGAAGAACGGCGCGCGTCGCGTGGGGGATCTGAACGCCCGTATTTTCCCGACCCTGGAACTCGCTCTGGACTGGGTGACCGGCAAGGTCTACGAGGCGCAATCGCCGGCGACGGTTTACGACGAGCCGAGCGACGCGATATCCGAAGGCTTCGCCGTCCGCATCCACGGCCCGGCGGACGTAGATCTCGTCCTCACGCCCGCGGCAGCGCTGGAAACGGCCCGACGCATCAGTGATGCCGCCGTGGGTGCACTGATGGAGAAAGCAAGGACCGAACCCGGCACTGGCGCCTGACCCCGTTGCGTCGACCCCTTTGTGCGGCAGCAAGCGGCCTCGACGCTCGAACGTGCAAGATGAGGGTAAAGAGCTAACAGCCGATCAGCGCCAGCACCTCGCGACGGCTGCGTTCGTCGTCGCGGAACACGCCCATCATCCGGCTCGTCACCATCGTCACGCCCGGCGTCCGCACCCCGCGCGCCGTCATGCAGGCATGGCTCGCCTCAATCACCACCGCGACGCCGTGCGGTTTCAGCGCGTCCCAGATGCAGTCCGCCACCTCTGCGGTCAGCCGTTCCTGGATCTGCAATCGCCGCGCGAAACCGTGCAGCACGCGTGCCAGCTTCGAAATTCCGACGACATGGTCGCGCGGCAGATAGGCGATGTGCGCCTTGCCGATGATCGGCGCCATATGATGTTCGCAATGCGATTGGAACGGAATGTCCTTCAGAAGCACTATCTCGTCGTAACCGCCGACTTCCTCGAATATGCGCGACAGGTGGATCCGCGGATCCTCGCCATAACCCTGACAGTATTCCTTCCACGCGCGCGCCACGCGGGCGGGCGTATCGACCAGCCCTTCGCGCGTCGGATCGTCGCCGGCCCAATGGATCAGCGTGCGGATGGCCTCCTGCACCGTCTCGGGCACCTCGGCTTTCGCGGGCGCCTCGGGTATCGCGGCAGGGTCCCGGTCGTCGGCCATCATGCGTCTCCATTCGGGGCCATCAACCGGCCCAAAAGCAAAAGGGCGGCGAAGCCATCGCCCCGCCGCCCCATCATCTGTCCCGTACCGGATCAGGCCTGCTGGTCGAGCCAGATCGTCCAGTACTGCGCCAGACCCGCGCGCGGACCCGTCGTGACCGCGGCGAACGCCTGCTTTGCCGCATCCTTCTGACCGGCCTTGGCTAAAGCCATGCCGAGGCGTGTGTTCAGGAGCGCCGGATCGACACCGCCCTTGGTCGCCGCGAGCTTGTACATCTCGGCTGCATTGGTGAAATCACCATAACCGAGATATGCATCGCCCAGCGACAGTGCGGTCTTGCCGGTGCCCTTCGGTCCGCGTGCCGTCGTGGCCGCCGCACCGAGCGACGCCTTGTCCGCGGCGACCTTCGGCGAAATGATGCCGTTGATCTCGGCCGCGCTGCCGCCCTTGCTCAGATTGATGACGCCGGCGCGCGTGCCCTCGTCAAGCACGGCCTTCGCCTCGCCCGGGTACCGCAGATAGGTCGCCAGCACATATTCCATGTAATCGCCCTGGCCCTTCATGGCCCCGGCCGCGCGCTGGAACCGCATCAGGTCGAGCTGACCGTCGGCATCCATCGGGTTCAGTTCGCGGTAGGTGACGAGCGCATCACGCCAGTTGCTCGGCGTCGGATAGTCCTTGACCCAGGCACGCGTCAGGGCCGCGGTCTGCTGCGGCATCTTGGCGGTGTAGGCCATGCTGATCCCACGGCCGTACCAGTCGGCCGGAACCTTCGTGCCCGCCGCACGCGACGAATCGATCGCGGTCTGCAACGTCTGCAACGCCTGCGGGGTCTTGTTCTGCTTAGCCTGCGCCTCGACGAGCAGCGCGTAAGCGTTGGGCTCGGTCGTCTTCAGCTCGATTGCCTTGGTCAACATCTGCTCGGCCTTGGCATAGTTGGCGGCCTTGTACGCCGCCTGCCCGCTGGCGAGGTACAGCGTCGGCAGCTGGTCGGCCGGCGCACGGTTGCTGGCGATCAGCCCGTCGATCGCGGCCTGCTGCGTGGCCGGATTATTGTCGAGCTTCGACAGGTCGAGCGTCACCGCGGCGACATAGTAATTCTCTTCGTCGGTCTTCGCCGCGGCCTTGGCCTCGGTCAGCTTGGCGGCACCGGTGGCGGCATCACCCGCCTTGATCGCAGTCTGCGCAGCGGCCAGCGGTTCGCGAACCTCCTTGCTGAGCTTCGGGCCGGCAGGTGCGGCTTCCTTCTTCGCGGCGATCGCGGGCTGGACCATGATGGCCGCTCCGCCGAACGCCAGCGCGACACCCAACGCGGTCGTGGAAAAATGCTTCATCGCCGTACGGCCTCCTTCTGACGGTGCCCGCGGCGCCGTCTTGATCCCGGCATTAGCTAATGCCGCCCCCGCGTGGGCACAAGCCGTCTCCGCCTGCCGTCGTTACGCTACGCTGAACCGAGGCCTTACGCAGGCCGGTTCCGCCCGGCTTGGACGGGCGCCGCACATGCGCTACGCCGCGTCGCATGATCGCCGTTATCTCGCCCGCCAAATCGCTCGACTACGAGTCGCCGTTTCCAGACGTCAAACCGACCGAACCACGGTTCGCGGACGAGGCCGAGACGCTCGCCGCCGCCGCCGCCCGGCTGACCAAGCCCAAGCTGTCGAAGCTGATGCACATCTCCGACACGCTGGCCGCGCTCAACGTCACCCGCTTCCGCGGGTTCATGGATCAGCCCGAACGCCCCGCGATCTACGCGTTCGACGGCGACGTCTATACCGGGTTCGAAGCACGGTCGCTCGAACCCGAGGCGATCGACTATGCGCAGGATCATCTCCGCATCCTGTCCGGCCTCTACGGCCTGCTCCGCCCGCTGGACAAAATCCGCCCCTACCGGCTGGAGATGGGCGTGAAATGGGCACCCGGCCGCGGCAAGACGATCTACGGCCATTGGGGTGCGCGGATCGCGGACCTGCTCGCCAAGGACCTGCATTCGGATGGGTCCGGCATCATCGTGAACCTCGCCAGCCAGGAATATTGGGGCGCGGTCGCCCCCACCCCGCCGGCCGGCGCGCGCATCGTCGCGATCGATTTCCGCGACGACGGCCCCAAGGGCCTCCGCTTCAACAGCTTCGCCGCCAAGCGCGCCCGCGGCATGATGGCGCGCTACATGTGCGAACATCGCATCGCCGATATCGACGGGCTGAAGTCGTTCGACAGCGACGGCTACGAATTCACTCAGGATGGCTCCGACGACGCGACGCTCCGCTTCGTCCGCGCCCGCTGACCGTCCGGCCATGACCCAGCGCGCGATCGTCATCGGGGCAACCGGCGGGATCGGCGCCGCCCTCGCTGCCGCTCTGACCGAGCAGGGCGCGACCGTCGAGGCCCTGTCGCGCAAGGGCGAACACCGCATCGACATCCTCGACGAAGCCCTCATCGCCGCCGCCGCCGCGCGTGTCGCGGAGGGTCCCGCCCCGCGCCTCGTGATCGTCGCCACCGGCATGCTCCACGAACCCGGCCTCATGCCCGAACGCTCGATCCGCGATCTCGACGGAGACCGCCTGCTGCGCAGCTATGCGCTCAACGCGGTCGGCCCCGCGCTCGTCGCCAAGCATTTCTTGCCCCTCCTCCCCCGCGACGGCCGCTCGGTGTTCGCGGTGCTCGGCGCACGTGTCGGCAGCATCGGCGACAACCGGCTCGGCGGCTGGACCGGCTACCGCATGGCCAAGGCCGCGCTCGCCATGCTCGTCCGCAACATCGCGATCGAAACCACCCGCCGCGCGCCGGAGGCGATCTGCGTCGGCCTCCACCCCGGCACCGTCGCCACCGAACTCAGCTTGCCGTTCCGCCGCAACCTGGCCGAGGGACAGCTGACCACACCCGAAACCGCCGCCGCAAACCTGCTCCGCGTGATCGCCGGACTGACCCCGGCGGACAGCGGCAACATGCTCGCCTGGGACGGCCAGACGATCGCCCCCTGATACCGGCTTAAGGCCAGCTTTTCCCTCGTTCGCGCCCCCTTGCGGGGTGGCGTTACGGATGCGTTTCGTCTAGGCTTTAGGATCGTCGGGACACACCCGATCTCCCTGATAACAACCCACGGAAACACACTTGGCCAGCACGCCGCCGATCACGCAGAACAGCGACATTTCCCCGGTCTCCATCGTCGATGAAATGAAGTCGAGCTATCTCGACTACGCGATGTCGGTGATCGTCAGCCGCGCCTTGCCCGATGTCCGCGACGGACTGAAGCCCGTCCACCGCCGCGTCCTCTACGCCTGCCAGGAAGGCGGCTTCGTCCCCGGCAAGCCCTACCGCAAATCCGCCAAGATCGTCGGCGACGTGATGGGCAACTACCATCCGCACGGCGACAGTTCGATCTACGATGCGCTGGCCCGCCTGGCGCAGGACTGGTCGATGCGCGTGCCGCTGATCGACGGTCAGGGCAATTTCGGCTCGATGGATCCCGATCCGCCCGCCTCGATGCGCTACACGGAGGCGCGGCTGGCCAAGGTCGCGATGACCCTGCTCGAGGATATCGAGAAGGACACGGTCGACTTTCAGCCCAATTACGACGGTTCGCGCGACGAGCCGACGGTGTTGCCGGCACGCTTCCCGAACCTGCTCGTCAACGGCGCGGGCGGCATCGCGGTCGGCATGGCGACCAACATCCCGCCGCATAACCTGGGCGAGGTCATCGCCGCCTGCAAAGCGTATATCGCCGATGGCAGCATCACGTCCGAACAGCTGCACGAAATCGTCCCCGGCCCGGATTTCCCGACCGGCGCCACGATCCTCGGCACCGGCGGCGCGCGCAACGCCTACACCACCGGTCGCGGGTCGATCATCATGCGGTCGGCCTGGGCCGTCGAGGAAGGGCGCGGCGAAAAGCGTGCGATCATCCTCACCGCCATCCCCTACCAGGTCGGCAAGAACCGCCTGGTCGAAGCGATCGCCGACGCCGCCAAGGAAAAGCGGATCGAAGGCGTCAGCGACATTCGCGACGAATCGAACCGCGAAGGCGTCCGGATCGTCATCGAGCTGAAGCGCGACGCGACGCCCGACGTCGTCCTCAACCAGCTCTGGCGCCACACCCCAGCGCAATCGTCCTTCCCGGCCAACATGCTCGCGATCCGCGGCGGTCGGCCCGAACTGCTCAACCTGCGCGACATCATCGAAGCGTTCGTGAAGTTCCGCGAGGAGGTCATCACCCGCCGCTCGAAGTACGAGTTGCTGAAGGCCCGCGAACGCGCGCACATCTTGCTCGGCCTCGTCGTCGCGGTAACCAACCTGGACGAGGTCGTCCGCATCATCCGCGGGTCGTCCAGCCCGGCCGAGGCACGCGTCAAGCTCAGCCAGCGCGAATGGCCGATCGCCGAAATCGCTAGCTATATCCGGCTGGTCGAGGCGGTCGAAGCGGAAATCGAGGGCGACAGCTACCAGCTGTCCGACATTCAGGTTCGCGCGATCCTCGACCTGCGCCTCCACCGCCTCACCGCGCTCGGCCGCGACGAGATCGGCGACGAGCTTCAGAAGCTCGCGGACTCGATCGGCGAACTGCTTGCCATCCTGGGCGACCGTGCCAAGCTGTACGAGGTGCTCGAAACCGAGCTCGACCAGATCAGCACCGCCTTCGCCACGCCGCGCAAGACGCTGATCGCGCCGGCCGGCGACGACATCGACGACGAGGACCTGATCGAGCGCGAGGACATGGTCGTCACCGTCACACTCGGCGGCTACATCAAGCGCACCCCACTCGACGCGTTCCGCACCCAGGCGCGCGGCGGCAAGGGCCGCTCCGGCATGGCGACGAAGGACGAGGACGCCGTCACCCGGCTGTTCGTCACCTCCACCCACACGCCGGTGCTGTTCTTCTCCAGCCACGGCAAAGTGTACCGCAAGAAGGTCTGGCGCCTGCCGGAGGGCGCACCGCAGGCCCGCGGCCGCCCGATGATCAACCTCCTGCCGCTCGCGACGGGTGAGACGATCACCACCGTCCTGCCGCTGCCTGAGGACGAGGCGGAGTGGGCGAAGCTCCACGTCGTGTTCGCAACGGCACATGGCGGCGTGCGGCGCAACGCGATGGACGCGTTCGCCAACGTGCCGACCAACGGCAAGTTCGCAATGCGGTTCGACGAGGACGCCACCGATCACCTGATCGGCGTCGCCCTGCTGTCGGCCGATGACGACGTCCTGCTCGCCACCCGCGCCGGCCGCGCGATCCGCTTCGCCGGCACGGACGTCCGCGAATTCCAGAGCCGCACCTCCACCGGCGTCCGCGGCATCGCGCTGAAGCCGGGCGACGAGGTCATCTCGCTGTCGATCCTGCGCGGCTTCGTGGCGGACACCGAGGAACGCGACGCCTATCTCCGCGCCGCGCCGTGGAAGGAAAACGGCAGCGGACCGACGCTCGACGCCGCGCGCATGACCGAGTTCACCGAAGCGGAGGAGTTCATCCTCACCGTCTGCGCCAACGGCTACGGCAAGCGCAGTTCCGCCTATGAATATCGCCGCACCAACCGCGGTGGGCAGGGCATCACCAACATCGACAACCTGACCCGCAACGGCCCGGTCGTCGCCAGCTTCCCCGCCCATTCCGGCGAACAGCTGATGCTGGTGACCGACCAGGCGAAGCTTATCCGCATGACCGTCGGCGACACCCGCGTCATCGGCCGCAACTCAGCCGGCGTAAAGCTGTTCGACGTTTCCACCGGCGAACACGTGGTCGCCGCCGCCCGCATCGAGGAAAGCGAAGGCGACGCGGAAGTTACACCCGGCGTGGAAGCGGACCTGACGACGGGTACTGCAACACCCGCAGCACCGGCACACGACGAAGCGCCCCCCGAAACCCCGGACGGCGAAGACGCATGACGCACTCAGCGTATCCTCGCGAGGGCGGGGATCCAGTTCCAAGCCCCGATCTGGATCCCCGCCCCCACGGGGATACGCAACCCCCACTGTTCCCCGGCGAAGGCCGGGGCCTAGGTGAAACGGCCGCGCCAAGGCCCCGGCCTACGCCGGGGAGCAACCGCCGCAGCATCCGCTACGCCGCCCCAGTCGCAGCCCTCATGCTCCTGGCCGCCTGCGACCCCTTCAAACCCGACGACCCCAAATCGGTCATCGTCACCCCAGTCGGTCAGTGCCAGAACCTCGGCGGCACCCCCGCAACGCGCAAGGCCAAGGACGGCACCCCGTGGAAGGTCTGCACCTTCCCAGACACCCGCGTCTGCGACCTCGAAAAGCTCCGCATTGACAACCGTTGCTACACGACCGTCCCCGACACCGCCCCGGAAACAACCCCCGGCAACTGATGCACCCCGTCCGCGCCCACCGGCAGCGGATCGACCCCAACGACCGCAGACCACGGCAACGCCGCATAGAGATGCGGAAACAACTGCCCACCCCGCGCTGGCTCCCACTTGAGCGGCTGCGGCAGAGCATCCTCGTCCACCGACACCAGCACCAGCCCATCCCGCCCCGCGAAATGCCGCGCCAGCGTGTCGGCCGCCTGCGTCGCGGTCGAAAAATGGATGTAGCCGTCCGCCAGGTCGATCTCCGCCCCCGCAAAACTGCCGGCCCGTCGAAACGCATCGGCGGTATCCGCCGTCATGATCTTGTAGATTGTCATGCCGCCCGGATACCGCCGCGGCGGCCCCAAGGAAACCGGGGACTTCACCAACCGCGCCGCAACGCCTAGAGCCAGTTCATGTCCCATCAGATCCACATCATCGGCGGCGGCCTCGCCGGCTCCGAAGCCGCCTGGCAACTGGCCCAGGCCGGCATCCGCGTCCGCGTGTCCGAAATGCGCGGCGTCGAAGGCACGCCCGCGCACCACACCGACGATCTCGCCGAACTTGTCTGCTCGAACAGCTTCCGCTCCGACGATCCCGAACGCAACGCGGTCGGCGTCCTCCACGCCGAACTGCGCACGCTCGGCTCACTCATCATGGCGCAGGCCGACATCCACCGCGTCCCCGCCGGCTCGGCGCTCGCGGTCGATCGCGATGCGTTCGCCGCCGGCGTCACCGCCGCGATCGACGCGCACCCGCTGATCGATCTGGTCCGCGAACGGGTCGACACGCTGCCGGAAGGCCCCGCCATCATCGCCACCGGCCCGCTCACCGCGGCACCGCTCGCCGCCGCGATCGGCCAGGCGACCGGCGAGGACGCGCTCGCCTTCTTCGACGCCATCGCGCCGATCGTCCATTTCGACAGCATCGACATGGACACCTGCTGGTTCCAGTCGCGCTGGAACAAGGGCGACGGCAAGGATTACATCAACTGCCCCATGAACCGCGAAGAATATGCCGCCTTCCACGCCGGCCTGATCGCCGGCGAGAAGGGCGAGTTTAAGGAGTGGGAGAAGAACACCCCCTATTTCGACGGCTGCATGCCGATCGAGGTCATGGCCGAACGCGGGTTCGACACGCTGCGCTACGGCCCGATGAAGCCGGTCGGGCTCGACGATCCGCGCACCGGCCGCTGGCCGCACGCCGTCGTCCAGCTGCGCCAGGACAACGCGCTCGGCACGCTCTGGAACATCGTCGGCTTCCAGACCAAGCTGAAGCATGCCGAACAGGTCCGGCTGTTCCGCACGATCCCGGGCCTCGCCAACGCCGAATTTGCGCGGCTCGGTGGCCTGCACCGCAACACCTTCCTCCAGGCACCCAAGCTGCTCGACGGCACGCTGCGGCTGAAGAACGCGCCGAACATCCGCTTCGCCGGCCAGATCACCGGCTGCGAAGGCTATATCGAATCGGCGGCGGTCGGCCTGCTCGCCGGACGCTTCGCCGCGGCCGAACTGGCGGGCACCGAGGCACCGCCCCCGCCTCCCACAACAGCACTCGGCGCGCTGCTTGGCCACATCACCGGCGGGGCGAAGGCGGACACCTACCAGCCGATGAACGTCAATTTCGGCCTGTTCCCGCCACTCGAAGGCGTCGCCAAAAAGGTCGACCGCAAACCCCTCATGGCCGCCCGCGCCCGCGCCGACCTCGAAAGCTGGATCGCCGCTTAAACCCGAGGCGCCCACCCAAACCTCACCAACCCGTTTGGTTCGAGCCTGTCGAGAACTCTGCACAGCGTTCTCGACAGGTCCGAACCAAACAGAACTTGGAGACTAGCTCTCCTCATCCCGCTCCACCGGCGCGGCCACCGGCGGACACTTCGCCCGCGTCGCGGTCTTCCGCACCACCCGCGTCGTCGCGAACTCGACCGGCGTCAGCACACCAGTCCGGTCCGCATCCGCGCCGGCAAACTTCGCCAGCGCCTTCACCGAATATTCCTCGAACGACAGCCGCCCGTCCTTGTTCGCGTCCAGCTTGGCGAACGCCTTCTGCCGGCTGACCAGATATTCGGCCCGCGCAATTCCGCCATCCTTGTCCTTGTCGTACCGGCCGAAGCGCTTCTCCTCACGCGTCTTGGCGCTCGCGGCCGGCGGCTCGCCGATCGGAGCATCCTCGCCCGCCATGCCACGCGCCATCGCGACCGGCGCCGGCGGCACCAGATCCGCCGCCCGGCCGGCCCCCTTCCACCAGAACAGCACGCCCGTCATCAGCAGCATCGCCGCCGCCGCCCCCATCAGGAACCGCCCCATGTTCATCCCCTTCGACGAAAGGCTAACCGAACGCGTTGTCAGCGCCAAGCCCTAGCGTCCGACCAACCGGTATCGCAGCATCCGGCCGATCCGTGCCGGCGACCCGCGGCGGGCAAACTCCGCTCCGTCCCCCGCGGCGTCGATCCGCGCCAGCATGCCAAGCATCCCGAGCACACGCAGGGACGCCGGAACCCGCCCGTCCCACTCTTTAAATGCGGCCCGTGCCAAGCCCAACGCCACGTTCCTGACATCCATGTTCCGTGTTCCACGCGCCAGATCGACCAGGCCCCAGCTCGCCCCGATCCGCCGCGCCAGCGCCGCATCGCCACCCAGCACCTCCGCCACAAGTCCGAACAGTTCGGCGCCGCGTCCACGCCACCCCGCCATGTCATGCCCCTCGTCGGCCAGCACGCCGCCCCACGCTTCGGGCAGCGCCGCGATCCGCTCACCGCGGACGTGCGGCAGCAGGACGTCCGCGACATGCCGCAGCAACGGTTCGGCCGGCGGCGACGCATCGTCCAGCCTGCACAGCGCATCGCGCCACCATGCCATCCGGAGCATCCCGATCGACGCCTCGCTCGTGGTTGAGACCACCGTTCCCAGCCGAGCATCCAGTTGCCACAACGCGTCAACCGCCTGCCTTACCGGCGGAGCAAGATAGGCAAGCACAAGCGCCCGTTCGGCGTCCTCCGGAATATCGGTCGGCGGCGGATCTGCATCGTTCATAAGGCGCCCATCCCCCTTCCCATCCCCAATGGCAAACACATCGTTAACCCTGTCGGTTAGCCAGATCGTACACTCCCGCTGCCATGGTCGCACCGGAACGCCGCCATGCGCGGCATAGACATGAGAAGCAGGTAACGACAGTGGGGACGCAGCGGCAGACGCGAACGGTCCGTGCGGCGGACGGGTTTCTCCGTCGACTGCGACGGGATGCCGGTGGCAACACTCTGGTGATCATGGCGGCTGCGATGATTCCGCTTGCCGCCGTGGTCGGGTCGGGCATGGATCTCGCCCGCACCTACCTCGTCCAGTCGCGCCTGCAACAGGCCTGCGATGCCGGTGTGCTGGCCGGTCGCCGGGCCATGACGGGAAAAGTCCTGTCGAGCGCGGACAAGGAGCAGGCCGAGAATTTCTTCAATTTCAATTTCCCCTCGGACATGTTCCAGGATGTCGTCCGGACATTCGTTCCGACGGACGGAACAGCCGGCGCCGTCGTCGGCACCGCGACTGCCACCGTCCCGATGACGTTGATGGGCCTGATTTTCAAGCAACCGGCCATAGACCTGGACGTAAGTTGCGAATCCCGTCTTGATATCGCGAACACCGACGTCATGTTCGTGCTCGACGTCACCGGGTCGATGGCCTGTACGGCAAGCGACAGTAACAGTACTTGCAACAGCTACGTCAGTTCAGTCGGCTATAAGAAGTCCGGGGCCTACTGGCTGGCAAAGGAAAAGTCTGGATCTCGCATTGCTGCACTGCGTACGGCGGTCGGCCTGTTCTATGACGCACTGGCGAGCTCTGCGGGGCAGAATACACGTCTTCGGTTCGGGTTCGTCCCCTATTCAACGACCGTTAACGTTGGCGACTTGATCCCTGCCGCTCACATGGCAAAGACCTGGAATTACCAGTCGCGGTATATTCTCGAGTGGTACGGAATTGCCAGCCCGGTCCGTCGTACAACTTCCAACTGTCGTGGTTTGGCGCAGGCCCGAACGCCAAGTACGGGATTTGATGTCAACGGTCGGGCGCAATCCGTGATTGCTGAGACGAACAAAATTGGGGAATGCTACACGACGACGACCACGTTCCGCCGGAACCGGGCGACCGACGCTCCCAATATCAACTGGCGCTACGAACAAGTGCCTTATGACCTTTCGAACCTGACCGGCACCGGGACTGTCAATAACGCCGATCCCAATTACCCCAAACTTGTCTGGGGCAAATGTATCGAAGAGGCGGCGACCAGCTCAAGCAGCAGCTTTTCGAGATCTAAGAATCCTGACCTCGACATAGATCTCGTACCTGATCAGGCCGCAACATTCTGGCACCCTTACATTCCGGAACTGATTTACAACAGGAACTCCCTAAACGGAGAGTCCGTTACGAACGACGCGGCTTCTGGCAGTGATTACAAGCAGAAGTCTTTCGCGGACATCGATGGTGCGTCGTGTCCGAAGGCGTCGCAAAAACTTACGGAGATGACGAAAGCCGACATCACGGCCTATACCAGCGCAGCAAAAGGCTTCGTTCCGCATGGCGGCACCTATCACGACGTCGGCATGATCTGGGGCGGACGCCTCCTTTCGCCGGACGGCCTGTTCAAGGCGGACAATGCCAGCCCTAATGGTCAGGAAATCAACCGTAACATCGTATTCATCACTGACGGCGACATGCTACCCTTAAACGAATACTACGGCGCCTACGGGCTGGAAAAACTCGACCGGCGGGTCATGGGCACGTCGGGGAACGGTGATGCCGCGATGAAGACGCGCCACAACGCCCGTTTCCTCAATGTCTGCAACGCGATCAAGGACAAGCAGATCACCATATGGGTGGTCGCCTATGCTCAGGCGATGACGACCGAGCTGAGCAATTGTGCAACCGACGCAAGTCACGCGATCTCCGCGCCCACCGATGCGGTCCTGAAGACCCGCCTGGCCGACATCGGCACGCGGATTGCCGCCCTCAGGTTGAGCAAGTGACGGGGCCACGTAGGATCGCGGACCTGTTCGACGATCGTCGCGGCGCGACGATCGTCGAATTCGCCATCGTTGCCCCGGTTCTTATCATCCTGCTCTTCGGTCTGCTCGATCTTGGCTACGACGTCTACGTCAAGGCCCAGTTGGAGGGTGCGATGGAACAGGCGGGCCGGAACTCCACACTGGAAACCAACGCCAAGAACGGCGCTGCGATCGATGCTTTCGTCGAATCCCGGGTGCGTAACGTAGTGTCCCGCGCCACGTTCGTCCCCACGCGAATGGCCTATACCGCCTTCAAGGACGTCCAGAAGGAGGAGAGCTATAGCGATAACAAACCGGCCAATGGCCGCTATAATGTCGGCGAATGCTTTGAAGACGTGAACGGAAATCAGAAGTGGGACGCCGACCTCGGGCGCACCGGCCAGGGTGGCGCCAACGACGTCGTGCTATATTCCATGACAGTGAAATATGATCGCCTGATGCCGTCGAGCGGGCTGCTCGGGCTTAGTCAGCACGTCCAGGTGACGGCGTCGACCGTCCTCCGCAACCAGCCCTACGACGATCAGGTGATCCCGACGGTGGTCAAATGCCAGTAAGTCATCGCCCGCTCCGGTCGATCGTTGCGGACCATCGCGGCGTGGCCTTGCTCGAATTCGCGTTGTCGCTGCCGATCGTGCTGACCCTCGGGACACTTGGCATCGAGATCGCGAACTACGCGCTGATCAACATGCGGATGAGCCAGATTGCGCTCAATCTGGCGGACAACATCTCGCGCGCGGGCGAGGCCAGTCAGTTGGCGCTCACCAAATTGCGCGAATCCGATGTCAACGACGCCTTCCAGGCGGCACGGCTTCAGGGCTCGTCCTACGCGCTGACGACTCGTGGCCGGATCGTCCTGTCTTCGCTGGAACAGAATTCGGCGAAGGCCCAGTATATCCATTGGCAACGCTGCCTCGGTGCCGCCCGGTATAACTCCACGTACGGCGTGCAGGGCGCGGTCGTGACGAACGGCATGGGCCCCGCAACGGGCGTCAAGATCAAGGCGCCGCTAGACAGTGCGGTCATGTTCGTTGAACTGACCTACGACTACCAGCCGCTGTTCCTGAACAATATCCTGTCGGGCAAGCAGCTTCACTACACGGCTGCTTTCCTGGTCCGCGACCGGCGCGATCTGTCCGGCACCGGTTTGAGCGCCGATACAGCGGCCAGCACCTGCAGCAAATACGCCGCCTGACCCCGTTCGTGCGCGCCTACGGGCGGGGTGGTCACCCCGCCCGTATCTCTCAGCGGTAGCAGACCGTCTTGACAGCTTTCACCACGTCGTCCGCCTTCAGCAGCGCGGCCTTTTCCAGGTTCGCGGCATAGGGCATCGGCACGTCGACATTGGTCACGCGCAGGACCGGCGCGTCGAGGTCGTCGAACCCCTCCTCCATCGCGATCGCCGCGATCTCGGCGCTGATCGAGCAGGTCGGCCAGCCTTCTTCGACGCAAACGATCCGGTTCGTCTTGGCCAGGCTCGCCAGCACGGTCTGCTTGTCGAGCGGGCGCAGCGTGCGCAGGTCGATGACCTCCGCTTCGATGCCCTCGGCCGCCAGCTTGCCCGCCGCGTCCATCGCGACCGCGACACCAATCGAGTAGGTCACGATCGTCACGTCGCTGCCCTCGCGCACGATCCGCGCTTTGCCGATCGGCAGGACATAGTCGTCGATCGCCGGCACGTCGAAGCTTTGCCCGTAAAGCAGCTCGTTCTCGAGGAACACGACCGGGTCCTGCGACCGGATCGCGGCCTTGAGCAGCCCCTTGGCATCCGCCGCGCTGTACGGCGCGATCACGATCAGGCCGGGGACGCTGGCATACCACGGCGCGTAGTTCTGCGAATGCTGCGCACCGACGCGCGCCGCCGCACCGTTGGGGCCGCGGAACACGATCGGGCACCGCATCTGGCCGCCCGACATGTAGTTGGTCTTGGCCGCCGAATTGATGATGTGATCGATCGCCTGCATGGCGAAGTTGAACGTCATGAATTCGATGATCGGCTTCAACCCGCCCATCGCCGCGCCCGTGCCGACACCGGCAAAGCCGTATTCGGTGATCGGCGTGTCAATGACGCGCTTGTCGCCGAATTCGTCGAGCAGGCCCTGCGTCACCTTGTACGCGCCCTGATACTGCGCGACTTCCTCGCCCATCACGAAGATGCGGTCGTCGGCGCGCATTTCCTCGGCCATCGCATCACGCAACGCCTCGCGGACGGTCGTCTTGACCATCTCGGTGCCGGCCGGAACCTCCGGATCGGCGATCTTCGTCTGCTCGACTGCAGCGACCAGCGTGTGCGTGCCGCTGTCCGACGGATCAGGGGCGGCGCTTTCCGGGTTCGGCGCACGACCGGCATCGGCGGGCGCTTCGACCGGCGTCGCGTCGGCAGTGCCGCCCTCGTCCGGAACCGGCGCGCTGCTCGCGGCCGGCGCGGACAGATTGGCCGCGTCCTCGCCCTCTTCGGCGATGATCGCGATCACCGTGCCGACCTTCACCGCGTCGGTGCCCTCGGCGACCAGGATCTTGGCGATGACGCCTTCGTCCACCGCCTCGAATTCCATCGTCGCCTTGTCGGTTTCGATTTCGGCCATGATGTCGCCGGACGCGACGGTGTCGCCTTCCTTGACCAGCCATTTGGCAAGCGTGCCTTCCTCCATCGTGGGGGAAAGCGCGGGCATCTTGAGTTCGATCGCCATCAGTAGGTTTCCACCAGCACGTCGGTATGAAGTTCGGACAGGTCCGGCTCGGGCGACTGTTCGGCGAAGTCCGCCGCGTTCGCCACGATGGTCTTGATGTCCTTGTCGATCGCCTTCATCTCGTCCTCGGTCACGCCGATCGCCTCGAGCTCGCGCTTCACGGCATCGATCGGATCGGACTTGTCGCGCATCGACTGCACCTCGTCACGCGACCGGTACTTGGCCGGGTCGGACATCGAGTGGCCACGGTAGCGATAAGTCTTCAGCTCGAGCAGGATCGGACCCTTGCCGGACCGCGTCCATTCGATCGCGGTTTCGGCCGCACCGCGCACCGCCAGCACGTCCATGCCGTCGACCTGGATACCCGGAATGCGGAAGCTTTCGCCGCGCAGGTACAGCTGGTCCTCGGCCGACGCGCGGTTCACGCTCGTGCCCATCGCATACTGGTTGTTCTCGATCACGAAGATGACCGGCAGCTTCCACAGCTCGGCCATATTGAACGCTTCGTACACCTGACCCTGGTTGGCCGCGCCGTCGCCGAAATAGGCGAGGCACAGGCCGCCGTCGCCCTTGTACTTGTGGCCGAAGCCCAGCCCGGCGCCGAGCGACACCTGCGCGCCGACGATGCCGTGCCCGCCGTAGAACTTATGCTCCACGGAAAACATGTGCATCGACCCGCCCTTGCCCTTGGAGATCCCCGCGGCGCGGCCGGTCAGTTCGGCCATGATGATCTTGGGATCGATGCCGTAGGCGAGCATGTGGCCGTGATCGCGGTACCCGGTGATGACCGAGTCCTTGCCGACTTCCAGAGCGGACTGGAGCCCGACCGCAACGGCTTCCTGGCCGATATACAGGTGGCAGAAGCCACCGATCAGGCCAAGACCGTACAGCTGGCCGGCCTTTTCCTCGAACCGGCGGATGAGAACCATCTGCCGGTAGAATTCGAGCAGTTGTTCTTTCGTGGCCTCGAACCGCACCGGCTGCTGCGGGCGTTCACGGTTCGGTGTCGCGGGAGGGGCCTCGGCCTCTTCACCGCGGGGCTGCACTGCCTTTGCCAAGCGTCCGGCTCCTGTCGTTTGAAACGTCGTGGCCGCGGTCTAGGCCCTCGTCGGGCGTTCCGCAACGTCCCCGGCCACCTTTTACCGGTTCTGCAGGATCACCTCATCCTCGCGAACCTGATCGGTTCGCGAGCGGACGAGTTCGTCGGCAAGGTCCGGGTCCACGCCCTTGCGCGGGTCGAGCAGGTCGGACCGATGCTGCAATCGCGCCCGCTCCGCCTCGACCTTCGCCAGCTCCGCCTCACGCGCCACCCGCTCGGTCTTGTAGTCGCCCCAGGCGAGCAGCCCGTTCTGGCCGATCACCGCGGCCAGCACGAAATAGACGATGATCAGCACGACCGCCGCCGGGGCCGCTGCCGCCAGCACCAGCCCGATCGTTGAACGCCGCGGCGCCCCGCCCGGCCTGCTCATCGTCTATGCCTGCTCATCGCCTATCCCCCGCTCGATTGCGTCAGGCGGTCCGGCGCAGGATCGACCGACCGGCATATTCCGCCACGATGCCCAGCTCCTCCTCGATCCGGATCAGCTGGTTGTACTTCGCCAACCGGTCCGACCGGGCAAGCGAGCCCGTCTTGATCTGCCCGCAATTCGTCGCGACCGACAGATCGGCGATCGTCGAGTCCTCGGTCTCACCCGACCGGTGCGACATCACCGCGGTATAGCCCGCGCGCTGCGCCATCGACACCGCCTGCAACGTCTCGGTCAGCGTCCCGATCTGATTGACCTTCACCAGCAGCGAATTGGCGAGCCCATCGCGGATCCCCTGCTCCAGCCGCTCCGGGTTGGTGACGAACAGGTCGTCGCCGACCAACTGCGTCTTGTGCCCGATCTTGTCGGTCAGCAGCTTCCAGCCTTCGAAATCATCCTCGCCCATCCCGTCCTCGATGGAAAAGATCGGATAACGCGCCGCCAGGTCCGCCAGATAATCCGCCATCTCGCCCGGCGACAGGACGCGGCCCTCGCCATCGAGATGATAGGCCCCGTCGCGGAAGAACTCGGTCGCGGCGCAATCGAGCGCCAGCATCACGTCGTCACCCGGGCGATACCCGGCCTTCTCGATCGACTGCATGATGAAATCGAGCGCCTCGACCGGGCTGCCGATGTTGGGCGCGAACCCGCCCTCGTCGCCGACCGACGTCGACAGGCCCTTGTCGTGCAGACCCTTCTTCAGCGTGTGAAAGATCTCGGCACCGCACCGCACCGCCTCGACCATGTTCTCCGCGCCGACCGGCACGATCATGAATTCCTGGAAATCGATTGGGTTGTCGGCATGCATCCCGCCGTTGATGATGTTCATCATCGGCACCGGCAGGACATGCGCCGACACACCGCCGACATAGCGGTAGAGGGGCAGACCACGCGCTTCCGCCGCCGCCTTCGCGGTCGCGAGACTCGCACCCAGGATCGCGTTCGCGCCGATCCGGCCCTTGTTCGGCGTACCGTCCAGCTCGATCATCGTCGTGTCGATCGCGGCTTGGTCCTCCGCGTCGATCCCGATGATCGCGTCGGCCAGCTCGCCGTTCACAGCATCGATCGCCTTGTCGACGCCCTTGCCCAGCCAGCGCGTCTTGTCGCCGTCGCGCAGCTCGACCGCCTCGTGCGCGCCGGTCGATGCGCCGGACGGCACAGCGGCCCGACCGAAGCTGCCGTCTTCCAGCGTTACGTCCACCTCGACGGTCGGGTTGCCCCGGCTGTCGACGATCATGCGGGCGTGGACATCGACGATTGCGGTCATGGGAGTGGCCTTTCGCGGGTGGACAGACGGGTCGCTGGGCCTCCTACCGGGCCGCTCCGCCGCTGGCAAATAACCGATGCGACGAATGGAACGGGGCGGCACCATGTCGGTTGTCGTCTCGATACCGCAACAATCGATCGGAGAAGAACATGGCTATCGGCGACACCCGCCTTCCTGAGGGCACCGACAGCATCATCGGCGGAAGCTCGGTCGGCAACGACCTGTCCTCCACCGGCGGCCTCAGCTCCACCGCCCCCGGCTTCGACAACAAGCCAACCCCGGCACCCGCCGCGACGGCGCGCGAGACGCTCGACGAAGCCAAGGCGACCGTGACCGAAAAGACTTCCGAACTGCGCAGTCAGGCCGCCGACAAGGCCCGCTCCTATGCCCTCATGGGCAAGGACCGCGCGGTCGAGGGTCTCGACAACGTCCAGCGCATGATCGACGACGCGGCCGACACGCTCGACGAGAAGCTGGGTGGCCAGTTCGGCGACTATGTCCGCCAGGCCGGCGCCAGCGTCACGACGTTGTCCGACGCGATCCGCGACAAGGACGTCGACGAATTGCTTGACGACACGCGCGACCTCGTCCGTCGCAGCCCGGGGATCGCGATCGGCGCGGCCGCCGCGATCGGCTTCCTGGTCGCGCGCGTCGCCAAGGCCGGTCTCGATCCGGAGCCCACGACGCCGACGACCGGTGGCGTGACCCCGGTGGCGCCGACGACGGGTAGCTCGCTTGCCGGAACGCGTCCCTCGGCATGACGCAGGCCCACGATCCAGCGGACGAGACGGTCGCCGGGCTTGTGCACCGGCTTATCGATGACGGCCGGACTTATGTCCGTGCCGAAATCGACGTCGTCCGGGCAACCGCCAGCGCGAAGATCGCCGCGACCAAGATGGCCGTCGTCGTCGGGATCGCGGCTATATTCGTGGTGCAGGCCGGTCTGACCGTCCTGTTCATCGCCCTTGGCTCGGTATTGGCATTGCTGATGCCGATCTGGGCGGGCCAACTCCTCGCGGCGGTCATCGCGTTCGCGATCGCAGGCCTGATGGTGAAGTACGCCATCTCGCGTTTCTCGACCGGCGTCACGACGCCGGTGGGGGACGCTTCGTGAGCGGCTCTCCCGAAGTCTTGGCGGCAAAGGCGCGAGCCGCCGCCGCCCGCACCCGCCTCGACGGAACGGTGGCCGAACTGAAGGGCCGCCTTCAACCGTCCACGCTCGTTCACAACGCCTGGGCCGATACGGTCGACCGCGGTGCCGATGCGTGGGACGTGACCGTCGAACGCGGCACGAAAAGCCTGACACTGGCCGTCGACAAGGCAACCGAGGCTGGTGAAGCTGCCGTTGCCTACGCTCAGAAGCGTCCCGGCGTCGTGGCGACCGGCTTCGGCACGGCGCTTGCCCTGCTCGTTGGCCCGTCGCTTGTCCGTCGTGCGCTCCGCCGCCCGCCCCCCAAACCTATCCCAACGGATCCGCCGCGTCTGACCGGCCCGATCCCACATTTGGAGACACACTCATGACGACCCCAGTCAACGACGACCACGCCGAAGGCCGCCTGGCCGCCGCTGCCCACAAGGTGGGTGACGCCGCAGCCTCGGCCGGTCACGCCGTGACCGAGAGCGCCAGCGCCGCCGCCGACGCGGTCAGCGACGCAGCCCACGCCGCCAAGGTGAAGGCCGCTGACACCGCCGCCGTCATCCGCGACAAGGCGGCAGATGCCTATGACGCGGCCCGTGACAAGGCCTCGACCGCCCGCGAAACCGCCGCGACCGGCTTCGACTCGGCACCGCTCGCCGTGCTCGCGGGCGGCATCGCGCTCGGTGCGATCCTTGGCGCGCTGCTGCCCCGTACGGAGCGCGAGACCGAACTGCTCGGCCCCGTCGCGGCCAAGGCCACCGACGCCGCACGTTCCGCCTTCGTCGCCGCCAAGTCGGCCGGGCAGGACAAGCTCGACGAACTGGGCATCAACAAGGACGCGGCCCGCGCTAAGGTCGACCAGCTGGTCGATACCGCCAGCCAGGCTGCGACGTCCGCCGGTGCCGCTGCCAAGGACGCCGTCCGCAACCGCACCGACGTCTGAACCCCGGGCCGCCGCGGAACCGACAGGTTCAACGGCGGTTCACCGACCAGAGACTACGGCGTTCCCATGGCGGGGACGCCGTAGTCGTGTTTACAGGAGTTCATTTCATGCGTGCATCCATCCGCACCGCCTTCGCCGCAGCCATCATGTCCGCCGGCGCGGTCGTGCCACTGCTTCCCGCCACCGCCCAGGTTCGCATCGACAACAGCGATCCCGCCCGGTTCGTCGACACGCTGTCCGACGCCGGTCTCGGCGCGCTTCGCACCGGCAACCGCACCGCCGCCCGCGCGCAGTTCCGCACCCTGCTTGCGCAGCACTTCAACATCGACCAGATCGGCGACCGCCTGATCCGCGCGCACATCGCCCGCATCACGCCGCAGCAGCGCGCGGCCTACAAGGCGGCGTTCCCGAGCTTCCTGATCAACACCTATGCCGACCGGCTGCAGCAGTATGCCCGCGCCGACGTGAAGGTCATCCGCGTTGCCCCCGCCGGCAACACGGCACAGGTCATGACGCAGGTCATCCAGCCCGGCGCCAGCCCGATCAACGCTACCTGGACGGTTGATCGCACCAGCGGCAGCTGGAAAGTCAGCAACCTGACGGTCGCCGGGATCAACCTCGGCATCACGCAGGCGAACGACTTCAACTCGGTGATCCAGCGCCAGGGCTTCGACGGCCTGATCAAGCTCATGCAGTCGCGCGCCGGCTGATCACCGGCTGAGGGGTTGTAAGGGGTGCGGATCGCAGTTAGTCGGTCCGCACCCCCGAACCCTACGGCATCGGACTGTTTGATATGAGCAACCTACATCTCGTCTTCGGTGGCCGCGTCAGCGATCCGCGCACGCTGGACTTCGCAGACCTGCACGCGATCGACTTCGTCGGCGTCTTTCCGAACTACAAGGCGGCCGAGGACGCATGGCGCGCATCCGCCCAGCGGACCGTCGACGACGCCGAGATGAAGTATGTCGTCGTCCCGCTCCAGCGCATGCTCGAACCGTCGGGAACCGCCGGCCAGCCGCCCCACGAGGTCGGCTGACATCGACCCGCGTCGCTCATGCCCGAGCTGAGCGACCTTGAACTCGAACGGGACGGCGCGGCACTCCATCGCAGCGTCGTCCGCGACCTCGTTCCGCACATGCTTGCGGAACTGCCCGAGCTACCAACCGGCAGCGCCGGCATCCGCATCGCCGGACGCCCAGCGTTCGCCACCATGCTTGCCGCGTCCGGCCCGATCGGTCGGATCGCTGCGACAGCGATCGCCCCCTCCTGCCGCCCCGTCCGCGCCATCCTGTTCGACAAGTCGGCGGACACGAACTGGGCCGTCGGGTGGCACCAGGACCGGACGATCGTCGTAGCGGCCCGCCATGACGTTCCCGCCTTCGGGCCGTGGACGATCAAGCAGGGCCTCCAGCATGTCGCCCCCCCCTTCGCCTATCTCGCCGCCACGGTCACGCTGCGCGTTCACCTCGACGACTTCCCGCCAGACAACGCACCCCTCCGCATCGCTCGCGGAACGCACCGTTTGGGCCTGATCCCGGAGCATGCGATCGCTGACGTCGTCCGCAGTCACCTCCACCATGACTGCACAGCGCAGGCGGGCGACATCTGGATCTACGCGACGCCGATCCTCCACGCGTCCGATCGCGCGATAAAGGTCGCCCGCCGACGGATTCTGCAGGTCGACTAAAGTGCGGCGCATCTCCCCGCCCCGCTCGAATGGCGCGGCATCGACTGACGTCGGTCGGGCGTCAGGCCTTGCGCCAGTGCAGTCGCAACAACGGCTTCGCGAGCAGCAGGCCGAGCAGAAACCCGCCGACATGCGCGGCCGCGGCGATCTGGTTCCCGTCGACGGTCGCGAGGCCGACGAGCAGCTGCAACCCGATCCACGCGGCGGCCAGCCACAGGATCTGCAACGCAGCCCCCAGCCGTCCCTCGCGGAAGCGCCCGCGCCGCTCGCCGTAAAGCAGCGCATAGGCCGCAAACAACGCGGACACCGCTCCGCTCGCCCCGATCATCGGCGCCATGCCGGACGGATCGACGGCATATTGCGCAGCCGCCGCCGCATAGGCGCCGCCGACGTACAAAATCGCCACGCCGATCCAACCAATCGACGGCTCGACATAGCGGCCGCAGAAACCCAGCATCAGCATGTTGAAGGCGAGATGGACGATCCCGCCGTGGATCAACGTCGCGGTCAGTGGCGTCAGCCACACCGGAACGGCACCTGCAAGAGCCAACCCGCCGACCCGCGCAGGAATAAATCCCCCACTGATCGGCACGATGTCCCGCCAAGGCCCCAGCGACCCGATCGCCCACGCGACACAGGTCGCGGCGACCAGGACGGTGGTAGCGCGTGCTGGCGGCAAACGCATGCCGATCAGCCGATGTGAACGAGGATGGAGATCAGATGAACTCGATCTTCGACACGACATAGTACCGGTCGCCGGACGGCACGGTGACCTCGATCTCGTCATCGATCGTCCGACCGATCAGCGCACGCCCCAGCGGCGAATTGTACGAGATGCGCCCGAGCTTGGCATCCGCCTCGGTCTGGCCGACAAGCTGGTACGTCACCGGCTTTTCGTCTTCGTCGATCAGGTGAACGGTCGCACCGAACACCACCTTGTCGCCCGAGAGCGTTTTCGGGTCGATCACCTGCGCGCGGGACAGCTTGTCCTCGATGTCGCCGATCATCGCTTCGATCTGGCCCTGCCGCTCCTTTGCGGCATGATATTCCGCGTTTTCGGACAGGTCGCCGTGCGCACGCGCTTCCTCGATCGAATCGATCACGCCCGGCCGTTCGGCTTTCAGAAGCGCGAGCTGGTCGCTGAGCATCTTCTGCCCTTCCGCCAGCATCGGCATCTTGTCGACGGTCGCCATGAACCAAACCCTTTCGTACCATCGTCTAACCGGCGCCGTCCCGCGTGGACGACGCCCTCACCTGTCCGCGTTGGGGGTGATCAGACGTTCAGTCCCGGATAATATGCCTGCAACGGCCGCACTTCAAGGTTGCGGTCGCGCAACGCGGCGATCGCCCGCACCGTGGCGACGCTCGCCGCCGCGGTCGTGAAGTACGGAACACGGTGCTTCAACGCCGCCCGCCGGATCGACGCGCTATCCTGCAACGACTGCCAACCCTCAGTGGTGTTGAACACCAGCGCGATGCCGCCGTCGATGATCCGGTCGACGATGTGCGGCCGGCCCTGCGCCACCTTGTTCACGACCTCCACCGGCACGTCGTGCGCCTTCAGATACGCCGCGGTGCCGTCGGTCGCCACGAGCCGGAAACCGAGCGAAACCAGGTCGCGCGCCGCATCCAGCACGACCGGTTTGTCGCCTTCCTTGACCGATACGAACACCGTACCGGTCAGCGGCAGGACGACGCCCGCCCCCAGCTGCGCCTTGGCGAAGGCAGTCGGGAAATCGCGATCGATTCCCATGACTTCGCCGGTGCTCTTCATCTCCGGTGACAGGACTGGATCGACGCCGGGGAAGCGGTTGAAGGGGAACACCGCCTCCTTCACCGCGACATGCGCGATGCGCCGGTCGATCGGCTGCAGGTCGGCCAGCATCTCGCCCGCCATCACCCGCGCCGCGATCTTGGCGACCGGCACGCCGATCGCCTTGGCGACGAACGGCACCGTCCGGCTGGCGCGCGGATTGACCTCGATCAGATAGACCGCACCGTCCTTGACCGCGAACTGGATGTTCATCAGCCCGCGGACCTTCAGCGCGTGGGCCAGCACGACCGTCTGCCGCTCGATCTCCGCGATCGTCTCGTCGGACAGGCTGTAGGGAGGCAACGAACAGGCGCTGTCGCCCGAATGGACGCCCGCCTCCTCGATATGCTGCATCACGCCGGCGACCACCACGTCGGTCCCGTCGCACAGCGCGTCGACGTCGACCTCGATCGCATCGCGCAGATACTGATCGATCAGCACCGGGGACTCGCCCGACACCTGCACCGCGGTCGCGATATAGGTCTCCAGCTGCGCCGGCCCGTCGACGATCTCCATCGCGCGCCCGCCAAGCACATAGCTCGGCCGCATCAGCACGGGATAGCCGATCCGCTCGGCCACCGCGATCGCCTCTTCCAGGCTGCGTGCGATACCGTTCGCCGGCTGCAACAGCTTGAGCGAAGAGATCAGGTCGGCGAACCGCTCGCGATCCTCGGCCAGGTCGATCGCATCCGGGCTGGTCCCCAGGATCGGGATCCCCGCCGCGGCAAGCTCGGCCGCCAGCTTCAGCGGCGTCTGCCCGCCGAACTGCACGATCACGCCCACCAGCGTCCCGTTCGACTGCTCGACGTGCAGGATCTCCAGCACGTCCTCCGCGGTCAGCGGCTCGAAATACAACCGATCGGATGTGTCGTAATCTGTCGACACCGTCTCCGGGTTGCAGTTGATCATGATCGTCTCGTACCCGGCACCGCCCTGCGCCTCGGACCCGAGCGCAAAGCAGGCGTGGCAGCAGCAGTAATCGAACTCGATCCCCTGCCCGATCCGGTTCGGCCCGCCGCCCAGGATGACGATCTTGCGCTTGTCGGACGGCTGCGCCTCGTTCTCCGCCTCGCCGAACGTCGGCGCTTCGTAGGTCGAGTACATGTACGGCGTCTTGGCCTCGAACTCGGCCGCGCAGGTGTCGATCCGCTTGAACACCGGCCGCACGCCCAGTTTGTGACGCAGCGTGCGCACCTCCTGCTCGGTCACGCCGCCGGTCATTGCCTTCATCACGTCGTGGATCAGCCCCGACCCGCGCGCCTGCGCCCGGTCCATGCCGCGCAGGTTGGCGGACTGCAGCGCCAGGAATGCCAGCCGCTTGTCGGAGAAGCCCATCGCCTTCAGCCGGCGCATGCCCGCCGCGTCGTTGGGCAACCCATCACGCGAAACCTGTTCCTCGGCGCGGATGATCGCCGCCATCTGCTCCATGAACCACGGGTCGTAGCGCGCGATGCGGCACACATCGTCGACCGTGAACCCCTCGCGCATCGCCTGCGCCGCGACCAGCAGCCGGTCCGGCGTGGGCCGCGACAAGGCCGCCTCGATCACGTCGCGCCGTGCACCGCGGAGATGCTCGACGAAGTTCAGACCGGACAGCCCGGTCTCGAGACCCCGCAGCGCCTTCTGCAGGCTCTCCTGAAAATTGCGCCCGATCGCCATGACTTCGCCGACGCTCTTCATCGCTGTCGACAACAGATCGTCCGCGCCCTTGAACTTCTCGAACGCGAAACGAGGGATCTTGGTCACGACATAATCGATCGTCGGCTCGAACGCCGCGGGCGTGGCACCGGTGATGTCGTTGTCGATCTCGTCGAGCGTGTAGCCGACCGCCAGCTTGGCCGCGACCTTGGCGATCGGGAAGCCCGTCGCCTTCGACGCCAGCGCGGACGACCGCGACACGCGCGGGTTCATCTCGATCACCACCAGCCGACCCGACTTCGGATCGACTGCGAACTGGACGTTGGAACCCCCTGTTTCGACACCGATTTCCCGCAGGACCGCGATCGATGCATTGCGCATGATCTGGTATTCCTTGTCGGTCAGCGTCAGCGCCGGAGCGACCGTAATCGAGTCCCCCGTATGGACTCCCATCGGGTCCAGATTCTCGATCGAACAGATGATGATGCAGTTGTCGTTCCGATCGCGGACGACCTCCATCTCATATTCCTTCCACCCGAGCACCGACTCCTCGATCAGCACTTCTGTGGTCGGCGAGGCATCGAGCCCGCCGGTCACGATCGCGATGAACTCCTCGCGATTGTAGGCGATGCCGCCGCCCGTGCCGCCCATCGTGAAGGAAGGCCGGATGATCGCCGGCAACCCGACCGTGTCGATCAGCGCCAGCGCCTCGTCGACCGTATGGGCCACGTCAGACCGCGGGCTTTCCAGCCCAATCTTGTCCATCGCCTGCCGGAATTTCAGCCGGTCCTCGGCCTTGTCGATCGCCTCGGCATCCGCGCCGATCATGACGCAGCCATATTTCGCCAGCGTCCCGTCGCGGTCCAGCGCCAGCGCGGTGTTGAGCGCGGTCTGCCCGCCCATCGTCGGCAGGACGGCGTCTGGCCGCTCCTTTTCGATGATCTTGGCGACGATCTCGGGCGTGATCGGCTCGACATAGGTCGCGTCCGCCATGTCCGGATCGGTCATGATCGTGGCGGGGTTGGAGTTCACCAGGATGATCCGGTAACCCTCCTCTTTCAATGCCTTGACCGCCTGAGTTCCGGAATAGTCGAACTCGCACGCCTGCCCGATCACGATCGGCCCCGCGCCGATGATCAGGATGCTCGATATGTCGGTGCGCTTCGGCATGGCTCAGTGATCCGTCCCGGCTTCCAGATGGCAGCCCCAGCCATCGTAGGTGACGCCGTATTTCTCGGCGATTTGGAGCATCCCGGCGGTCAGCGCGTGGATCAGCTCGCGGGTGATCGCCTGCTCGCGCACGACCTCCAGCACATGCTCGCCGTCGTCGCCCTCATACACCTCGTCCGCGTCCCAGCCCTGCGCCTCGAGCGCATCGGCCAGCGCCTCCAGCTTCTCCGGATCGCCGACGAAGCCGACGTCCACGTCGCGCGGGATCTCGTGCCGGTCGCCGTCGCCCGCCAGATGCTCCAGCAGCGTATCGTCTTCGGCGAAATGCTCGGCCAGTTGTTCGTCGGTCATCGTCTTTTCTCCAGTCGGAGGAATGGCTTAGGCAGCAGACTTCAGCTGCGCCACGAACTGTTCGAACAGGTAATGGCTGTCCTGCGGGCCGGGGCTCGCCTCCGGGTGATACTGCACCGAGAAGGCCGGCTTGTCGGTCAGCCGAAGCCCCGCGAGCGACCCGTCGAACAGCGACACATGCGTCGCCTCCGCATTGGCGGGCAGCGAGTTCGCATCGACCGCGAACCCGTGGTTCATGCTGGTGATCTCGACCTTGCCGTCCGACGTGCGCTTGACCGGGTGGTTCGCGCCGCGATGCCCCTGATGCATCTTCGACGTCGTGGCGCCTACCGCCAGCCCGAGCAGCTGATGCCCCAGGCAGATCCCGAAGATCGGCTTGCCCACCGCCAGCAGTTCCTGGATCACCGGCACCGCATAGATGCCGGTCGCCGCCGGATCGCCCGGCCCGTTCGACAGGAACACCCCGTCCGGACGATGCGCCATGACCTCGTCATAGGTCGCGGTCGCCGGCACCACCGTCACGCGCGCGCCGGCGGCGACCAGATTGCGCAAGATGTTGCGCTTCAGCCCGTAATCGATCGCCACGACATGCGGCCCGTCCGGGTTCGCCGCGTGCGTCGCGTAGCCCTGACCCAGCGTCCACAGCCCGTCGTCCCAGCGATAGCTCTGCGTCGACGACACGTCGCGCGCCAGGTCCATCCCCTCCAGCCCCGGCCAGGCTTGCGCCTGCGCACGGAGCGCGTCGAGGTCGAACACGCCGTCGGCGGCATGCGCGATTACCGCATTGGGCGCGCCGTGGATGCGGATCGCGCGGGTCAGCGCGCGCGTGTCGATCCCCGACAAGCCGATCCGCCCCTGCCCGCGCAGCCAGGCGTCGAACCGCTGGGTGCTGCGGAAATTGCTCGGGTCGGTCACGTCCTCGCGCACGATGCAGCCGAGCGCGTGCGGGTTGATCGCTTCGACATCCTCCATGTTCGCACCGACATTGCCGATGTGCGGAAAAGTGAACGTCACGATCTGCCCGGCATAGGACGGGTCGGTCATCACCTCCTGATATCCGGTGATGGCGGTGTTGAAGCATACTTCGCCCACGGCAGCGCCCTCGGCGCCGAAGCCGCGGCCCCAGATGGTCTTGCCATCGGCAAGAACGAGCACGCCGGTCGCGCCATCGGGGCGCGCAGGATCGGTCTCGGCCACAGGCGGGCTCCTTTGTTGATGTCGGCGGGTAAGGCGGCGTCGCACTACGGACAGCAAGCCGGGGGGTCAATGTCTATCAAATTTAGCGGCTTTGCGCTAACCCGTCCGCTTTCCCGGACAAACGCCGAGGCTCCATGATTCGAGACGATATCGCAGCGGCGCAGATTGCCGCGATGAAGGCCCGTGACAAGGGCACGGTGGACGCCACGCGCCTGATCCAGGCCGCGATCAAGAACCGCGACATCGAACTACGCACTGCCACGACCATGCCCGACGACAACCTGATGGTCACCGAAGTGCTCGGCAAGATGATCAAGCAGCGCCGCGAATCGATCGACATGTTCGAGAAGGGCGGCCGCCCGGAACTCGCCGCCAACGAAGCGGCCGAGGTCGCCGTCATCGAACGCTTCCTGCCGACGCAAATGACCGAGGAAGAGGCCACCGCCGCGATCGACGCGGTCGCGACCGAACTCGGCGCAACGTCGGTCAAGGACATGGGCCGCGTCATGGCTGCGGTGAAAGCCGCGCACGCCGGCAAGATGGACATGGCGCGGGCGAGCGCTCTGGTGAAGGCGCGGCTGGCGGGGTGAGGGGCGTGCGGGCATGAGTCTCACCCCGCAATGGCTGGACGAACTGCGCGCCCGCACCACGCTCAGCACGCTGATCGGCCGCACGGTCAAGCTGCAGAAGGCAGGCCGCGAATATCGCGCCTGCTGCCCCTTCCATCAGGAAAAGTCGCCCAGCTTCTACGTCAATGACGAGAAGGGCTTCTACCACTGCTTCGGCTGCTCCGCACACGGCGACGCGATCAAGTTCCTGACCGAGGCGCAGGGCCTGCCGTTCATGGACGCGGTCAAGGAACTGGCCGCCACCGCTGGCATGGAGGTGCCCGCCAACGACCCGCGCAGCGCGGAGCGCCAGGCGCGCGCGATGGGCCTGCACGATGCGGTCGCCGCCGCCGCCACCTGGTTCACCGCACAGCTCGCCACGCCCGAGGCCGCGCACGCCCGCGCCTACATGGCCAAGCGTGGCGTCACGCCGGCCCAGGCGCAGGCCTTCGGCTTCGGCTACGCGCCCGACGCGCGCAACCGGCTCAAGACCGCGCTCGCCGAATATGGCGTGCCGATGCTGGTCGAGGCCGGGCTCCTGATCCAGGTCGAGGACAAGGATCCCTATGACCGGTTCCGCGGTCGGCTGATCATCCCGATCCGCGACCAGCGCGGCCGGCCGATCGCGTTCGGCGGCCGTATCCTGGGCGACGGCGAGCCTAAATATCTCAACTCCCCCGAAACCCCGCTGTTCGACAAGGGCCGCACGCTCTTCAACATCGACCGGGCGGGCGCCGCCGCGCGCAAGGCGGACCGCGTCGTGGTGGTGGAGGGCTATATGGACGTCGTGGCGCTCGACCGCGCCGGCATGGGCGAGGCGGTCGCCCCGCTCGGCACCGCGCTCACCGAAAGCCAGCTCGAACGGCTCTGGAAGATGGCCGACACGCCGATCCTCTGCTTCGACGGCGACAGCGCGGGACAGAAGGCGGCCGCACGCGCCGCGGTCCGCGCGCTCCCATTGGTCCAGCCCGGCCGCACGCTCCGCTTCGCCACGCTCCCCGCCGGCCAGGATCCGGACGACCTCCTCGCCAACGGCGGCCGCGCCGCGCTCAATGCCGTGCTGGACAAAGCCGAGTCGCTGGCCGCCCGGCTCTGGTCGCTTGAGGAAAAGGCGGCCCCCCTCGACACGCCCGAGGCCCGCGCGGGCCTGCGCCGTCGTCTGGCCGATCACGCCGCCACGATCGCCGACCGCGACGTCCGCGAACAATATCAGGCCGACTTCCGCGAACGGTTCGATGCGCTGTTCCAGCGATCGTCCGGTCAGTTCAACCAGCGGAACGGTGCCCCCTCCGCCCGCGGCACATGGAAGCCCGGCCGCGGCTTCATCGCCCCGCCCCGCCCCGTGACGGACCGCGCCCGCGCGATCGGCAACGACGGCGTGACGCAGATGGTCGTCGCCGCGATCCTGTCCGGCGTCCTGCGCCATCCCGCCGTACTCCACGCGCATGCCGAGGCGCTCGCCGCCCTCCCGATCCACGATCGGCGGCTCGGCGCGATCCGCGATGCGATGCTGGAAGCCGCGTTCGATTCGCGGGCGCTTGAAAGCGGCGGGCTTGCCCTCATATTGATGAAAGGTGGCCATGAGGCCGTATCGGGAGAGCTGATCCGGACGAACGGTCTTGCCTTTTCCTTCCTCCGCGGCAATGCCGACCCGGACCGCGCGGTGCGCGATCTGGGGGCAGTCATAGAAGCGGTGGTGGAACGCGCCGAACTGGAAGCCGCGCTCGACCGGGCAACCGATCGATTCAAGGCGAACCCGGACGACGAGGCAGCGTTTGCCGAACAGTTGCGATTGGGCGCGGCACGCAATGCCGCCGCCGAAGCGCTGGCTACACTGGTGGCGGACCAGGACGGCCTCGGTAATTGAGATAGGGTATCGGACGGCATGGCGAAAACGAACACGGCGGACACGCAGGACAAACCGGATGCCGGTGATGCGCCGCTGATCGACCTGAACGATGCGACGCTGAAGAAGCTGATCGCGCGGGCCAAGAAGCGTGGCTACATCACCTACGACCAGCTGAATGCCGCCCTGCCGCAGGACCAGATGTCCTCCGAGCAGATCGAGGACGTGATGTCCGCCCTGAACGAGATGGGCGTCAACGTCGTCGAGAACGAGGAAGGCGGCGAGGAGGAGCAGGCCCAGGAGGACGCGCAGGACGACGCCGAGGAGACTCAGGACGACGGCCCCGCGCAGGTTCTGCAGGCGACCGCCAAGAAGGAAACCGTCGATCGCACCGACGATCCGGTCCGGATGTACCTGCGCGAGATGGGCGCCGTCGAACTGCTCAGCCGCGAGGGCGAGATCGCCATCGCCAAGCGGATCGAGGCCGGCCGCGACACGATGATTCTGGGTCTCTGCGAAAGCCCGATCACGTTCAACGCGATCATCGACTGGTCGACCGCGCTCAACGAAGGCACGATCCAGCTCCGCGAAATCCTCGACCTCGACGCCATGCTGTCCAAGGGGCCAACGCCGGAGCAGGTCGAGCAGGCCGAAGAAGGCGACGAGATTTCCGAGAAGACCGCCGGCCCGTCGTTCAAGGACGAGCCCGAGCCCGAAGAGGCCGCAGTCGACGAGGAAGAGGGCAGCGAAGGCCGCCCCGCGCGCGCGTCCGACGACGAGGAGGAGGACAACACCCTCAGCCTTGCCCAGATGGAAGAGACGCTGAAGCCGCTCGCTCTCGAAAAGTTCGCGACGATCACTGCGCTCTACAAGAAGTTCGGCAAGATCCAGCAGGCCCGTCTTGTCGCGTTCAGCGTCGGCGATGACTTCCCGGCCTCGCAGGAGCGCTCCTACCAGCGGCTCCGCGAGGAGCTGACCGAGCAGGTCGAAAGCGTCCAGTTCCACGGCGCGAAGATCGAATATCTCGTCGATCAGCTCTACAGCTTCAACCGACGCCTCACCGCGCTCGGCGGCCAGATGCTGCGTCTGGCCGAGCGCCACAAGGTGCCGCGCAAGGCGTTCCTCGACGCCTATGTCGATCACGAGCTCGAGGACGGCTGGCTCGAAAAGCACAGCAAGACCGACAAGAAGTGGGCGGCGTTCGCGGCGGCCGAGGGCGACGCGGTCGAGCGCGTGCGTGCCGAGATCGGCGAGATCAGCCAGGCGACCGGCATGGCGCTCACCGAGTTCCGCCGCATCGTCAACATGGTCCAGAAGGCGGAGCGCGAGGCGCGCATCGCCAAGAAGGAGATGGTCGAGGCGAACCTCCGCCTCGTGATCTCGATCGCCAAGAAGTACACCAACCGCGGGCTGCAGTTCCTGGATCTGATCCAGGAGGGCAATATCGGCCTGATGAAGGCCGTCGATAAGTTCGAATATCGCCGCGGCTACAAGTTCAGCACCTATGCCACGTGGTGGATTCGTCAGGCGATCACCCGCTCGATCGCGGATCAGGCGCGGACAATCCGCATCCCGGTCCACATGATCGAGACGATCAATAAGCTGGTCCGCACCAGCCGTCAGATCCTGCACGAAATCGGCCGCGAGCCGACGCCGGAGGAACTGGCCGAGCGGCTGTCTATGCCGCTCGACAAGGTCCGCAAGGTGATGAAGATCGCCAAGGAGCCGATCAGCCTCGAAACGCCGATCGGCGACGAGGAGGACAGCCATCTCGGCGACTTCATCGAGGACAAGAACGCGGTCATTCCGGTGGATGCGGCGATCCAAGCGAACCTCAAGGAAACGGTCACCCGCGTCCTCGCCTCGCTTACCCCGCGCGAGGAACGCGTGCTGCGCATGCGCTTCGGCATCGGTATGAACACCGATCACACGCTCGAGGAAGTCGGCCAGCAGTTCAGCGTGACCCGCGAACGCATCCGCCAGATCGAGGCGAAGGCGCTCCGCAAGCTGAAGCACCCCAGCCGCAGCCGCAAGATGCGCAGCTTCCTCGACCAGTAGGTCGCAGTGAAAATATGAAACTAGACGGGCCGCCCACGCAAATGGGTGGCCCGTTTCGTATCGGCTAACAGAAAGCACCTCTCCTTCAGGGGAGGGGTTGGGGTGGGGGCAACACCACCATAAGCGCCACAGCTGCGCGAACCCTGCACCACGGAAAGTCAGCCAAGACACTTAACCCGCCCTTCACCGTCTCTTTACGCCCTCCGATGTACACATTCCTTCACGCCCCACGGCGGCACGACGGACGGAGCGTACATCGATGGCCTCACAGCCCACCAACCAGGCCAATGCCAGCAAGCTCGCCACAGACCTCGTCACGCTCGTCCTTCAGGACGGCAGCGCATCGCATGGCTGGCGCGAAACACTCCTCACCGGCTCCGCCCGCGACCTGTCCGACGCCGCGCACCAGTTCGCCGCACTTCACGCCCGCCACCCCGGCGTCATCGACCTCGCCGGCAACGTCGCGCTCCTCGCCCCCCTCGCCGACCGCATCACCACCGCCTTCGCCGCCGAACGTGCCTACCTGGCCGCTTTGGTCGTTGCAGTCGGCCCCGTCCCCGGCACCCCAGGCCAAGCGCAGAGCGAAGCGGCACTCGTGGCCCAGCGCCACGCGCTCGAAACGCTCGCCCAGTCCGACCGTACCGGCTGCGCTTGCGGCACCGTCACCGCGCTCCTGCTCGACTGGACGGCAATCCGCCCCGTCCTCGACGCCGCCGCCCGCCACTTCGGCCTGACACCCCCGCCCAGCGACCTGCCCGACCCCACGACCATGACCACTACGATCGACGCGGTCGACGTCCCCCCGCTCGCCGGCCGCGCGATCCAGTTCGGCGCGCGCCAGCTGTTGTTCCAGCATCGCGGCCTGTGGGACCTGCTCGAAGTGCGCGCCCACGCCCGCGGCCCCGCCTGACCGCTTGCGACGCACGCCAGCTACGCCTATCGCACCCGCATTGACGTTTGCGGAAAGGACCGGCGACCGATGCGCTTCGAAGGCACAGCCGACTATGTCGCCACCGACGACCTGAAGGTCGCGGTCAACGCCGCCGTCACGCTCCGCCGCCCGCTGCTCGTCAAGGGCGAGCCTGGCACCGGCAAGACCGTCCTCGCCCACGAGATCGCCCGCGCCGCGAACGCCCCGCTGATCCAGTGGCACGTCAAGTCCACCACCAAGGCGCAGCAGGGCCTGTACGAGTATGACGCCGTCGCCCGCCTGCGCGACGGCCAGCTTGGCGACGCGCGCGTCCACGACATCGCCAACTATATCCGCCGCGGCAAGCTGTGGGATGCGTTCGAAAGCCCCGTCCTGCCGGTCCTGCTGATCGACGAGATCGACAAGGCCGACATCGAATTCCCCAACGACCTGTTGCAGGAACTCGATCGCATGGCGTTCGACGTCTACGAAACCGGCCAGACCGTGACGGCGCGCGAACGGCCGATCGTCGTCATCACGTCGAACAACGAAAAGGAACTGCCCGACGCGTTCCTGCGCCGCTGCTTCTTCCACTATATCAAATTCCCCGATCGCGGCACGATGCAGTCAATCATCGACGTCCACTTCCCCGGCATCCAGACGATGCTCGTCACCCGCGCGATGGACATCTTCTACGAGATCCGCGACGTCCCCGGCCTCAAGAAGAAGCCCTCGACCAGCGAACTGCTCGACTGGCTGAAGCTGCTGCTGGCCGAGGACATGCCGCTCGAGGTGCTGCAATCGCGCGATACGCGCAGCGCCATCCCGCCGCTCCATGGCGCGCTGCTCAAGAACGAACAGGACGTGATGCTGTTCGAACGGCTCGCTTTCCTCGCACGGAGACAGGGCGCATGATCACCGCCCTCCCCGCACTCGATGCCGCCCGCGACGCGGCCCGGTCCGAAGTCCACAAGCGCGCGCTGAAGGCGGGGGCGAAGGCCGCCGAACCGCTCGGCCTCGCCACCTCGATCTGGGGCGAGACGGTCACCGACCTGATCACCGACATCCAGGACATCTTTCAGCTCACCCCCGAACAGCGCACCGCGATCGAGCCGCAGCTGCTCCACGGCCTGGGCGAACTGATCACCCATTACGCGCCCGCCACGGTCAAGGCCGGCACGCTGGCCACCGTCATGGCGACGCTCCGCGGCTCGTCGCTGGCCCGCAAGGCCGCGAACGGCGTCGCCGCACGCGCCGCCACGCGTATCGGTGGCCGCGTCGCGCGCCACGCCGGTGCCGGCGGCATGGCGGCCCGCGCCGTCCTGCGCCGCGCCTGGGTCGTCCCGCTCGCGCTCGGCGGCGGCACCGGCGCGCTGTACGAGGTGCTCGGCCGGCGCTGCATCAACGCCTGCTACGATCATCTCCATGCCGCGATCGCGAGCCCCGCACCCGCCACCATCAACGCGCCGGCCTGATCCCCGGCCCATGTTCCTGAACTTCCTGGATGCGCTGCGCAGCGCCGGCATCCCGGTCGGCATGAAGGAGCATCTCGTTCTGCTCGAGGCGCTCGACGCCGACGTCATCGCGCACCGGCCGGAGGAGTTCTACTATCTGTCACGCGCGATCTACGTAAAGGACGAGAGCCTGTTCGACCGGTTCGACCAGGTGTTCGCCAAGATCTTCCGCGGCGTCTCGTCCGGCCCGGAGACGGACGCGCAGGCGATCCCCGAGGATTGGCTGCGGCAGGTCGCCGAACGCTATCTCTCGCCCGAGGAGATGGCCAAGATCAACGCGCTCGGCGACTGGGATACGCTGATGCAGACGCTGCGCGACCGGCTGGCGGAGCAGCAGGAGCGCCACGAGGGCGGATCGAAATGGATCGGCACCGGCGGCACCTCCCCCTTCGGTCATGGCGGCTACAATCCGGAAGGCGTCCGGATCGGCGGCGAGGGGCGCCACGGCCGCGCGGTGAAGGTCTGGGACCGCCGCGAATTCCGCAACCTGGACGACAGCCGTGAACTCGGTACCCGCAACATCAAGGTCGCACTCCGCCGCCTGCGCCGCTTCGCGCGGACGGGGGCCGCGGACGAACTCGACATGGACGCGACGATCGACGGCACCGCGCGCCAGGGCTGGCTCGACGTCCGGATGCGCCCCGAACGCCGCAATGCCATCAAGCTACTGCTGTTCCTCGACATCGGCGGCTCGATGGACGGCCATGTGAAGCTCTGCGAGGAGCTGTTCTCCGCCGCCACCGCGGAGTTCAAGCATCTCGAATTCTTCTACTTCCACAACTGCATCTACGAAGGGGTGTGGAAAGACAACAGCCGCCGCTTCACCGAACGCACGCCGACCTGGGACATCCTCCACCGCTTCGGCCACGACTATAAGCTCGTGATCGTCGGCGACGCGGCGATGAGCCCCTACGAGATCCAGGTGCCCGGCGGCTCCGTCGAGCACATGAACGAGGAGGCCGGCGCGACCTGGATCGAGCGGCTGACCCGCGTCTACCCCAGCGCCGCCTGGCTCAACCCCGCCCCGCGCCAGCACTGGGACTATTCGCAGTCCACCGCGATCCTGCGCAACCTGATGGGCGACCGCATGTACCCGCTGACGCTCGCCGGCCTCGACGACGCGATGCGCGCGCTGACCCGCAAGTCCTGACCATCTTCCTTGCGCAACCGCTTCCTAACGGTTCGCGACTAGGACAGTGGTCATGACCGCCCCGCCCCCGCCCGCCCGCCGTCTCGTCGAACTCGACGCCCTGCGCGGGCTGGCGGCGCTGGCCGTCATGCTGTTCCACTACACCACGCGCTACATCGAGATGTACCCCGCCGCCCCACAGACAGGCTGGGCGGTCCCGTGGGGGCATCACGGCGTCGAACTCTTCTTCGCAATCAGCGGCTTCGTGATCTTCGTGACGCTTGACCGCAGTCGCACGCTGGCCGACTTCGCGGTCTCGCGCGTATCGCGGCTGTTCCCCGCCTACTGGACCGCGATCCTGCTGACCTCGCTCGTCATGCTGCTCGCCGGCCGATACGACCTGCTCCGTACCCCGACCGAGATCGCGGTCAACCTGACGATGCTTCAAGGCTTCCTCCGCGTCGCCCCGGTCGATGCCGCCTACTGGACGCTGTCGATCGAACTGGCATTCTACGCCGTCATGGCCCTGATCTGGCGGCTTGGCCTGTTCCGCCACATCGGCGCGGTGCTGGTCGGCTGGCTGCTGCTCCCCTGGATCTGGACCTACGTGCCCGCGCTGACCGGCCACACCCCGTCCTGGCTGCTAGGACTCCTGCTGATCCAGGCGCAGATCCCCTGGTTCGCAATCGGCATCGCCGCCTACCGGCTGCGTTCGCGGTCCAATGGCGGGGGCGGTTGGGCCCCTGTCGTGATCGCCTTCGCACTGGTGACGATCGCCGCCTGCCAGGGCCTCTCCGCCCTCTGGGTTGCCGTGCCGGTCACGCTCGTCATAGTCACCGTCGCAATGCGCGGCCTCAGTGCGCTACGCTGGCCCCCGCTCGTCTGGCTCGGCACCATCTCCTACAGCCTGTACCTGCTCCATCAGAATATCGGCCACGTCCTGATCGCCGCACTCGAACAACGTGGCGCGGCTCCCTCGCTGGCGATCGCAATCACCATCGTCGTCGCCGTCGCACTCGCCGCTGCGGTGAGCTACGCAATAGAACGCCCCGCGCTGCAGGCCGTCCGCCGCCTCTGGTCGCGGGTCAGCCGACGCGGTGGATCACTCCCCCCGCCATCGGCGACGGCGCCCCGGTTGTCCCCGGAAAGCTGATCGGCAGCCCCGCAAGCGTCCGCACCGCCATATAGGCAAAACCCTCCGCCTCGGTCGCGTCGCCGTCCCACCCCATCGCCTCGATCGGTTCCGCCGCGATCCCCGCCCGCTCGCCGATCATCCGCATCAGCGTGGCATTGTGCCGCCCACCCCCCGCCACGAACAGCCGCAACGGCCGCGACGGCACCTGACGCAGCGCAAGCGCCACCGTCTCCGCCGTAAACGCGGTCAACGTCGCCGCCCCGTCCGCCGGCGACAGCCCCCGCGCCGGCTGCATCGAAAAGTCCGCACGGTCGAGGGACTTCGGCGCCGGCAGGTCGAACCACGGCGTATCGAGCATCCCGCCGAGCACGCTCTCGTCCACCCGCCCCGACCCGGCCAGCATCCCGCCGGCGTCATGGCTCAAGCCCGCCTCCGCCAGCATCCAGTCGTCGATCAGCGCGTTCGCCGGCCCGGTATCGAACGCGATCAGACCACCATGGTCGCCAACGTCCTGGCCGATCCACGTCAAATTACCAACACCGCCCAGGTTCAGCACCGCCACCGGCCGCGGCAAATGCGCGCACAGTGCGGCATGGTAGACCGGGATCAACGGCGCCCCCTGCCCGCCCGCCGCGACGTCCGCCGCGCGGAAATCGGACACCACCGTGATCCCGACCATCTCCGCCAGCGCCGCTCCGTCGCCAATCTGCCAGGTCCAGCCACGGTCTGGCCGGTGCGCCACCGTCTGCCCATGGAATCCCACCACCGCCACATCCGCCGCCGCCACGCCCGCCTCGGCCAGCAACTGCCGCACCGCCAGCGCATGGCGGTTCGTCACCATCTCGGCCGCCGCCATCACCGGCGGGCTGGCGCGCGGCCGCTCGAACTGCAACGCCAGCGCGGAGGCCTCGCGCAATTGATCGCGCATCTGTTCGGAATAGGGGTCGCTGCGGAACGCGATCGGCCGGACATGGCCCTCGCCGTCCGTCTCGACCAGCGCCGCGTCGATCCCGTCGAGCGACGTCCCCGACATCAATCCGATCGCCAGCACGCTACCCATCGCCCCGTCCCCCGTGCTAGACGCCCGCGCGCCATGACCGCTCATAAATCCGAACTCCTGCGCCTACTCGATAGCCGCGGCTACATCCACCAGACGACGGACGCGACCGCGCTCGATGCGCTCGCCTGCACCGGCGTCGTGCCCGGCTATATCGGGTTCGATCCGACCGCGCCCTCGCTCCACGTCGGCAGCCTGGTCCAGATCATGCTCCTCCGACGCCTGCAACAGGCGGGGCACAAGCCGATCGTGCTGATGGGCGGCGGTACTGGCAAGATCGGCGACCCGAGCTTCAAGGACGAGGCACGCAAGCTGCTGACCGGCGACACGCTCGATCACAACGTCGCGTCGATCCGCCGCATCTTCGAAAGGTTCCTGACGTTCGGCGACGGCCCGACCGACGCGGTCATGCTCGACAATGCCGAATGGCTCGACGCGCTCCAGTACATCCCGTTCCTGCGCGACATCGGCCAGCATTTCTCGATCAACCGGATGCTCAGCTTCGATTCGGTCAAGCTCCGGCTCGACCGCGAACAGTCGCTCAGCTTCCTCGAATTCAACTACATGATCCTGCAGGCCTACGACTTCCTCGAACTGTCGCGCCGCGCCGGCTGCCGGTTGCAGATGGGCGGGTCGGACCAGTGGGGCAACATCGTCAACGGCATCGAACTGGCGCGCCGCGTCGACGGGACGGAGGTGTTCGGCATCACCACCCCGCTCCTCACCACCGCCGACGGCGGCAAGATGGGCAAGACCGTCTCCGGCGCCGTCTGGCTGCACGAAGACCAGCTGCCGCACTACGACTACTGGCAATTCTGGCGCAACACCGACGACCGCGACGTCGGCCGCTTCCTCCGCCTGTTCACGGACCTGCCGCTCGACGAGATCGCTAGGCTGGAGGCACTGGAAGGCGCGGAGATCAATGCGGCGAAGAAGGTGCTGGCCGACGCGGCAACGACGCTCTGTCGGGGGGCCGACGCCGCCGTCGAAGCAGCCGAAACGGCACGACGGACCTTCGAGGAAGGCAGCGCCGGCGCGTCCCTCCCCACGATCGCCGGCCCGATCAGCGTGGTCGAAGCGCTGGTTGCCGTGGGTTTCGCCACGTCCAACGGCGAAGCCCGCCGCAAGATCGGCGAAGGCGCGGTCAAGTTCGACGGCACTGCGGTCACCGAACCAAGCCAGACCCTCAACGCCGGCCGCCTATCGCTAGGAAAGAAAAAACACGCCCTCATCACCGTCTGACAGTTCCCCGGCGAAGGCCGGGGCCTAGGTGAAACGGTGGCGTCTAGGCCCCGGCCTTCGCCGGGGAACGCACCCGCGTCACGCTTCAAACCATCCCCCCGCGGACGCGAGGGTCCAGTTCGGATCCTGGGGCGACCATCGAAACAAGAAGAAGACTGGATCCCCGCCTACGCGGGGATACGAAAGGATGGCGCTTCAGGCCCGAGAAAACCTACTCAGCAGCCACCCGCACAAAATCCGCCTCGGCCAAGAACCGCTCAGCATCCAGCGCAGCCATACACCCAGTCCCAGCCGCAGTAATCGCCTGCCGGTAATGCTTGTCCATCACATCACCGCAAGCAAACACGCCCTCGACATTCGTCCGCGTCGTGCCCGGCTGCACCTCCAGATACCCGTCGTCGTCGGTATCGAGATGTCCCTTGAACAGCTCGGTCGACGGATGATGCCCGATCGCCACGAACCCGCCGTCCACCGGAAGCCGCTCGATCTCCCCCGTCACCGTATCGCGCAGGTCGAGCGCGACGAGCCCCTCGGTCCCACCGCCGTCCACGAACTCCGCGACCTCACGGTTCCACAGCACGTTCACGTTGGGATGCGCGAACAGCCGCTCCTGCAGGATCTTCTCCGCCCGCAACGTGTCGCGCCGGTGGATCAGCGTCACGTGATGGCTATGGTTGGTCAGGTACAACGCCTCCTCGACCGCCGTATTGCCGCCGCCGATCACCGCCACCTTCTTGCCGCGGTAGAAGAACCCGTCGCACGTCGCACAGGCCGACACGCCCTTGCCGCGCAACGCCGTCTCGCTCTCCAGCCCCAGCCAGCGCGCCTGCGCACCCGTCGCGATCACCAGCGTATCGCCGGAGTAGATCGTGCCATCGTCGCCCACCAGCCGGAACGGCCGCTGCGACAGGTCGACCGACACGATCTGGTCCCACATCATCGTTGCGCCGACATGCTCGGCCTGCGCCTGCATCTGGTCCATCAGCCAGGGGCCCTGGATCACGTCCTTGAACCCCGGATAGTTCTCGACGTCGGTCGTGGTCATCAACTGACCACCCGGCTGGATCCCCTGCACCACGATCGGCGCCAGCCCCGCGCGCGCGCCATAGATGGCCGCGGACAGCCCGGCAGGACCGGACCCCAGGATGAGCATGCGGGTGGAATGAACGGCGGCCATGGTAACTCCGGTGATCGATATCTTGCGCGGGAGATAGGAGGACGCGGGCCCAAACCCAAGCGGAACCTATAGCTTAGGTGGACATCCCCGCTGCCCCCACACGTCGCGGCGGCGTACGCAACGCAAAGAAAAAGGCGCGGAGGTTACCCCCCCGCGCCTTCGTCAACTCAAACGCGAAACCTTCAGGCTTCGGTCGCGGCCTTGGCCGGGCGCGGATCGCGGCGCTCGGCGATACGGGCCGACTTGCCGGTGCGGCCGCGCAGATAATACAGCTTCGCGCGACGCACGACACCACGACGCACGACGTCGATCGAATCGATGTTCGGCGAGTAGAGCGGGAAAACGCGCTCCACACCTTCGCCGAAGCTGATCTTGCGGACGGTGAAGGACGAACCCATGCCACGCTGTGCGCGGGCGATGCAGACGCCTTCATAATACTGGACGCGGGTCCGCTCGCCTTCGACCACCTTCACGCCGACCTTGACGGTATCGCCGGGACGGAACTGGGGGATGGCGCGTGCCGCGGTGTACTTTTCGATCTGCTCTGCTTCGAGCGTCTGGATGAGGTTCATCCCATCGGTCCTTTACGTCGTTGCCGCGCGCCAGAGGGCGACTGAACCCGAGCGTCCTCATGACGCTCCCAAAGGTCCGGCCGCCGTGACCGTGTATCGATCTCCGCCTGCGTCTTGCGCCATGCGTCGATCTTCGCATGATCCCCCGATCGCAGCACCTGCGGGATCATGCGCCCTTCCCATTCCACCGGGCGGGTATAATGCGGATATTCGAGCAGCCCCGTTTCGAAGCTCTCGTCATCCCCGCTGGAAGCGGCACCCATTACGCCGGGAAGCAGCCGGACGCAAGCATCCAGCAGCGTCAGCGCCGCCATCTCGCCCCCCGACAGGATATAGTCCCCGATCGATACAGGTTCGATCGCGCGCGCCTCGAACAACCGCTCGTCGATCCCCTCGAATCGCCCGCACAGGATCGTCACCCCCGGCCCCGCCGCCAGCGCCCGGACCCGGTCCTGCGTCAGCGGCCGCCCACGCGGCGTCATGGCCAGCAACGGCACGTCCGGCCGCCGATCGACCGCCGCGTCCACCGCGCGGGCCAGCACGTCGGCGCGCATCACCATCCCCGCCCCGCCGCCGGCCGGCGTGTCGTCCACCGACTTGTGCCGGTCGGTCGCATGATCGCGGATCTGCACCGGCTCGCATGACCAGCGCCCGTCCGCCAGCGCCCGCCCGGCCATGCTCGCGCCGAGCGGCCCCGGGAACATCTCGGGGTACAGGGTCAGGATGGTGGCGGCCCAGGTCATGCGCGTTCCTTCATCCCACCAACATGGATTGGCAAGCGTGGAACGATCGCCCGGCTGGCGGTTTGCCTGTCGCATGATCGAAAAGACCTATGATGCACTGGTGATCGGTGGCGGCCCGGCCGGGTTGACCGCGGCGATCTACCTCACCCGCTTCCACCTCGACACGCTGGTGGTCGATGCGGGGAAGAGCCGCGCCGCGCTCATCCCGCTCAGCCACAACCATGCCGGCTATCCGGAGGGGGTACGCGGCACCGACCTCCTCGCCGACATGCAGGAACAGGCGGCGCTCTACGGCGCCCCGGTGACGCCCGGCGCGGTGACGAAGCTCGATCGCCACGCCGACGGCCGCTTCTTCGCAGAACTCGACGGGGGCACGACGCTGTTCGCTCACAGCGTGCTGCTCGCCACCGGCGTCGTCAACAAGCGCCCGCCGATCGACGACGACGTCCATCACGAGGCACTCGAACGCGGCCTGCTCCGCTACTGCCCGGTCTGCGACGGTTATGAGGTGACGGACCGCAAGGTCGGCATCATCGGCACCGGGTCGCACGGCATGAAGGAAGCCGTCTTCCTGCGCAGCTACACGCGCGATGTGACACTGATCTCGCCCGACGCCGAACATTGCCTGAGCGACGAGGAAATTGCCAAGCTGGACGAACTCGGAGTCGTGCGGGTCGCCGGCCCATGCGACCGGCTTCGGATCGAGGGCGACAGCCTTATCGTCCCGACTCCACAAGGTGGCTTGGCCTTCGACAGCGTCTACCCCGCGCTCGGCTCCGACATCCGCTCGCGCCTCGCGGTCGATGTCGGCGCGGACGCCGGCGACGACGGCTGTATGCACGTCGACGATCATCAGCGCACCTCGGTCCCCGGCCTCTACGCCGCGGGCGACGTCGTGATCGGCCTCGACCAGATCAGCCACGCCATGGGCGCCGCCGGCGTCGCCGCGACCACGATGCGCAACGACCTGGCGGAGAAGCGGGCGTTGGTTCGGTAAGACTTCAAACTCTTCCCATCGTCACCCCGGGCTTGGCCCGGGGTCTCGCTGCCTTTCGACACGCGGCAGAAGAAGCGGGCCCCCGGATCAACTCCGGGGTGACGTGGGGTTAAGGCAGCCAACCCTCAAACCAGAAATGCGTCGTCCACCACCACCCGGTCCGGCTCCAGCACCGCCGCCGGCTCCCTGAACGGCATCATCGCCCGCTTCCCATCCGGCCGCTCGACCTCGATCACGTCCCCCGCCCCGAAATTCTCGATCGCCACGACCTGGCCGATCACCACCCCGGCAGCATCGACGCACGGCAGCCCGATCACGTCGGCATGATAATATTCGCCCGGCTCCAGCGGCGGCAGCGCGGACCGTGGCACCGACAATTCGGTCCCGCGCATCGCTTCCGCCCCGTTGCGATCGGTGATCTCCGCGAACCGCGCGATCGCCCCGTTCCCGCCCGGCCGCAGCGACTTCAGCGTCAGCGCCCCGTCATTGAACGCGCCGTGCGCCTTCAGCCCCGCGACATCCTCCGCGAACAGCTTCAGCCGGACCTCGCCGGCAATGCCGTGCGCGCCGATGATGACGGCCAGCGTGATCGGACGATCGGTCATAAGGGTCCCCAAACGCGGAACCCGCCCACCGGCAAAAGCCGGCGGACGGGTCCGGAAATGGCGACCCTGTCACAGGGTCGCCCCAATTGGCTCGGAACCCGGCTCAGGCCGCGGTCTCGACGTGCTCGGCACCTTCGCTCGGTGCGGCGTCGGATGCGCCCTCGGCCGGATCGGTCGCCGACTTGGCTTCGTTCGCGGCGGCCTCGGCGGCGGCGACCTTTGTCGCACGCTCTTCGGCGCGCTCGACGGCCTTCTCGCCCGGCTTGCCCTTGTCCGGGTTGCTGCGCGCGGGGCGCTCCTTCACGCCGGCGACGTCCAGGAAGCGTGCGACGCGGTCGGTCGGCTGCGCGCCCATCGACAGCCAGTGCTTGGCACGCTCGGTGTCGAGGATGACGCGCTTCTCGTCGTCCTTGGACAGCAGCGGGTTGTAGGTGCCGATCTTCTCGATGAAGCGGCCGTCACGCGGCGCGCGCGAATTGGCGACGACGATACGGTAATAAGGACGCTTCTTGGCGCCACCGCGCGAAAGACGGATCGAAACGGACATACTGACTTCCTTCTTTGTGTTCTGAAAAACGAAACCGAAACTGAAAACCGGGGCTGGATCGCCCCGTCCCTAGAGAAAGGAGCGGATGCTCACTTCTTCTTGAACCCGTTGAACCCCGGCGGCAGGTTGCCCGGACCGCCCAGCCCCGGCAGGCCACCCGGCATGCCGCCCGGTGCCCCACCCATGCCGCCCGGCGCGAGGCCGCCGAGCGCCGCGCCCATACCGCCCTTGCCGAACAGCGCGCCAAGACCCTTCAGGCCGCCCATCTTGCGGATCTTCTTCATGGCGCTCGCCATGTCCTGATGCATCTTGAGCAGCTTGTTGACCTCCTGCACTGTGGTGCCGGAACCCTTGGCGACGCGGATCTTGCGCTTGGCGTTCAGCAGTTCGGGCTTGGTGCGCTCCTTCATCGTCATAGACGAGATGATCGCATCCATCCGCACCAGCACCTTGTCGTCCGCCTGGCCGTTGGCCATCGCGTTCTTCACCTGCTTCACGCCCGGCAGCATCGCGGCCAGGCCGGACAACCCGCCCATCCGCTGCATCTGCGCCAGCTGCGACCGCAGGTCGTTCAGGTCGAACTGGCCCTTAGCCATCTTGGCGGCGAGCGCCTCGGCCTCGTCTTCCTTGATCGTCTCGGCCGCACGCTCGACCAGCGACACGACGTCGCCCATGCCCAGGATGCGCCCGGCAACCCGCCCCGGGTGGAACAGCTCGATCGCGTCGAGCTTCTCGCCCGTGCCGACGAACTTGATCGGCTTGCCCGTCACGGCCCGCATCGACAGCGCCGCACCGCCGCGCGCATCGCCGTCCATGCGGGTCAGCACGACACCGGTCAACGGCACCTGGTCCGAGAAATTCTTCGCGACGTTGACCGCGTCCTGACCGGTCAGCGCGTCGACGACCAGCAGGATCTCCTGCGGCTTCGAGATGTCGGCCAGCGCCTTCATCTCGTCCATCAACGCCTGGTCGACGTGCAGGCGGCCCGCGGTGTCGAGCATCACGACGTCGAAACCCTGCAGCTTCGCGGCCTGCAGCGCGCGGCGCGCGATATCGACAGGCTGCTGCCCCTCGACGATCGGCAGCGTCGCGACCGACGTCTGCGTACCCAGCGTCGCCAGCTGCTCCTGCGCCGCCGGCCGGTTGACGTCGAGCGACGCCATCATGACCCGCTTGCGGCCGCGCTCGGTCAGCCGCTTGGCGATCTTGGCGGTCGTCGTCGTCTTGCCCGACCCCTGCAGGCCGACCATCATTACGACCGCGGGCGGCGCCACGTCCAGTTCCAGGTCGACCTGGTCGGACCCCAGCATCTCGACCAGCGCGTCGTTGACGATCTTGACGACCTGCTGACCCGGCGTGACCGACTTTAGCACATTCTGGCCGACCGCCTGCTCAGTCGCCTTCTCGACGAACTCGCGCACCACGGGCAGCGCGACGTCGGCCTCAAGCAGCGCGATTCGCACCTCGCGCATCGCCGCACGCACGTCCGCCTCGGCCAGCGCACCACGGCCGCGCAGCTTGTCGAAGACACCGCTCAGGCGGTCGCTCAGGGTCTCGAACATCGGTTTCTCCCAAGGCCCCGCCGGGCCAACACTGTGCTCCGCCCGGGCCAACGCGCAAAACGCCGGCGGGCGAAAACTCGCTGGCCGGCGGGCACCCGTGGGCGCTTGCACATCGGTTCCGGAAGGAACGGTCGCGCGCCGCTTAGCGTGGACCGCGCCGAAACGCAATGTCGCGACCGAACGAGGTCCCTATGAGCCCGGCTGTGGTCCGGCCTTAACCACTCGTAAAGCGTCACAATGCGACTATCGTCTTATGGCATTCCCGCTCCCCCGTTTCGCGCAGCGCCTTCGCACGGCCGCTGCCGCCGGTTCGACCGAGCCGTTCGCGACGGCAGGTCAAAGCGTGATCGTCATCGCGCTCTGGTTCATCGGGCTCCTCGCGGCACTCGGTTCGCAACTTCTGCCGATCACGCTGTCACCCGACCATGCTCGGCATGTCCTGCAATGTGCATTGCTCCTTAACATGGCACTGACGCTGTTCGGTCTTGTCCGGCATCGTCGCCTGGTGGCGGAGAGCCGCAACTATCGCTCGCTGGAGGCGAGGGTCCAGACGCTCGCCTCGCGCGATCCGCTCACCGGCCTGCCCAACCGCCGGACGCTGGCCGAACTGGCGAGCAGTACGCGGATCACGGCGGCCCAGCGCGGCCTGTCGATCGCTGTCTTGACCATCAACCTCGACAATTTCCGTGCCGTGAACGAAGGCCGCGGTCACGCCGCCGGCGACGCCGTGCTCGTCGAATTCGGTGAGGCACTGACCCAACTGATGCCGCCCTCGGCCACCGTCGCACGGCTGAGCGGCGACGAATTCGCCTGCCTAATGACCTACGACGCGGCATATTCGTCGACCGTCGATACCGTCGTCGGCCATATCCTGGCGCGGCTGACCCGGCCGTTCGCGTTCGGCCGCGAATCGATCCACATCACTGCGTCGATCGGCATCGCCCGCACCGAACCGAGCGATGTCACGGTCGATCCCGCCATGCGCCGCGCCGACATCGCACTGTCCGCGGTGAAGAAGTCCGGCGGCGCGTCGGCCTGCTGGTTCAACGCCGGCATGGGCCGCGAACTGGCCGCGCGCAACGCGGTCGAGGCGGGGCTGCGCACCGCGATCCCGGCCGGTCGGATCGTCCCTTATTACGAACAGCAGATCGACCTCGCCACCGGCCGCCTCATGGGCTTCGAGGTCCTGGCACGCTGGGATCACCCGACCGAGGGCATCCTGATGCCCGGCCTGTTCATCCCGATCGCCGAGGACGCCGGGCTGATTTCCGACCTATCGATGTCGATCATGCGCCAGGCGTTCGAGCATGCCGCCGGCTGGGACGCCGCGCTCAGCCTGTCCGTCAATATCAGCCCGGCGCAGCTGAAGGACCCGTGGCTGGCGGAGAAGATCCTGAAGCTGCTGATCGAAACGAGCTTCCCGCCGCAGCGGCTGGAGATCGAAATCACCGAGACCTCGCTGTTCGACAACATGGCGCTCGCCCAATCGATCGTCGCTTCGCTCAAGAACCAGGGTGTCCGGGTCGCGCTCGACGATTTCGGGACGGGCTATTCCAGTCTCGCCCATCTGCGCGCGCTGCCGTTCGATCGGATCAAGATCGACAAGAGCTTCGTCATGGCGATGAACGACGACCCGGAAAGCACCGCAATCGTCGAGGCGATCACCCGGCTCGGCCACAGCCTGTCCGTTCCGGTCACCGCAGAGGGCGTCGAGAGCGCCGCGATCGCCGACCGGCTCCGCGGGCTCGGCTGCCACCGCGCGCAGGGCTGGCATTATGGCCAGCCGGTGGACGTGCAGCAGACCCGCCGCCTGCTTGCCGATCGCTCGCTGCTTGGCACCGCGCGGGCCGCCTGACCACGGTCCGCCATCGATCGCGCCGCGGTCAAGCAAGTGGACTTCCCCGCCCCCCGCACCTAGATCGCGCGCATGACGATCCGTTTCACCAAGATGCACGGCCTGGGCAATGATTTCGTGGTGATCGACGGCCGCCGCGACAGTATCGCGCTCGACGCAGGCACTGTCCGCGCGATCGCGGATCGCCGCACCGGCGTCGGCTGCGACCAGCTCATCCAGCTGGCCGACCACCCGCAAGCCGGCTCGATCGCGATGCGGATCTTCAACGCCGACGGATCCGAAGTGTCCGCCTGCGGCAACGCCACGCGCTGCGTCCCCGTGCTGCTCGGCCATGACGTCACCGTCGTCACCGCCGCCGGCCCGCTGGTCGCGAAACTGTCCGACGGCGGCGCCGCAGTCGACATGGGTGTCCCTGACTTCACGTGGGACCGCATCCCGCTCGCCTACGCCATGGACACCGGATCGCTGCCCGTCGGCTGGGAAATGCTCGAAAACCCCGTCGCGCTGTCGGTCGGCAACCCCCACCTCGTCTTCTTCGTCGACGATATCGACGCCGTCCCACTGGACCGGCTCGGCCCCCAGATCGAGCAGGACCCGCTGTTCCCCGAACGGATCAACGTGAACGTCGCCAGCGTGACCGACCGCCGCGATGTCCGGATGCGGACATGGGAGCGCGGCGCCGGCCTGACGCGCGCCTGCGGGACCGGCGCCTGCGCCACCTTCGCCGCCGGCCGGCGCCGCGGGCTACTCGACGACACCGTCCGCCTGACGCTGCCGGGCGGCGACCTGATGCTGGCCGAAACCGATGGCCGCTTGTTGATGACGGGGGCGGCCGTCCGGGTGTTCGACGGCACCCTTTCCGGGGATTTCCACGCATGACCGAACCGACCTGGCACGAAAAGCTGATCGGCGGTTTCCGCCGCACGTCGGACAAGCTCGGCGACAATCTCTCCGGCCTGTTCACCAAGACGACGCTCGATCACGAGACGCTCGACGAGATCGAGGAGGCGCTGATCGCGTCCGACCTCGGCCCCGCCACCGCCGCGAAGATCCGCGCGACGCTCGGCTCCGCGCGCTACGAGCGCGGGCTGGACGAGGCTGGCGTGCGCCAGGTCGTGGCCGACGAGATCGCCGCGATCCTCGCCCCCGTCGCCAAGCCGCTCGAGATCGAGGCCTTTCCCCGGCCGCAGGTCATCTTGGTCATCGGCGTCAACGGATCGGGCAAGACCACCACGATCGCGAAGCTCGCCCACCTGTTGCAGGAACAGGATTACGAGGTGATGCTCGTCGCCGGTGACACGTTCCGCGCCGCCGCGATCGGCCAGCTGAAGGTCTGGGCCGAACGACTCAACATCCCGATCATCTCCGGCAAGGAAGGCGGCGACGCGGCCAGCCTGGTGTTCGAAGGCGTGAAGCAGGGCACCGCGCGCGGCACAGACGTGCTGATCGTCGACACCGCCGGCCGTCTTCAGAACAAGGCCGGGCTGATGGACGAACTGTCCAAGATCCGCCGCGTGCTCGGCCGCCTCAACCCCGCCGCGCCGCATGACGTCGTCCTCGTGCTCGACGCTACCACCGGCCAGAACGCCTTGAACCAGATCGAGGTGTTCGGCGCGTCCGCCGGCGTTACCGGCCTCGTCATGACGAAGCTCGACGGCAGCGCGCGCGGCGGCACTTTGGTCGCCGCGGCCGAAAAATACGGCATGCCGATCCACGCGATCGGGGTGGGCGAGACGATCGAGGATCTCCGCCCGTTCGATCCGCAGGAGGTGGCCCGCGCCATCGCCGGCGTCGAACGACTCGCCAGCTCGAAGAACCCGGCATGAGCCCAAATCCACCCCCCGCGACGCCCGCCGCCAAGGAACGCGGCCCACTGATCGGCCTCGCGCTCGATTTCGGGCCGCTCGCGGTCTTCTTCCTGGCCAATGTGCTGACCAAGAACATCTTCCTCGCCACGCTCGTCTTCATGGTCGCGACCGCCGCCGCGATGCTCGCCGCGCGCATCTTCCACGGCAAGGTTTCGCCGATGCTGGCGATCTCCGGCGTCATGGTGCTGGTGTTCGGCGGCCTGACCATCTGGCTGCACAGCGAAACCTTCATCAAGCTCAAGCCGACCATCTATTACGTCATGGTCGCCGCGATCCTGTTCTTCGGCCTCTGGACGAACCGCCCGACGCTGAAGGTCGTGCTGGGTGCCGCCTATCCGGGACTGAGCGATCGTGGCTGGTCGCTGCTGTCGCGTAACTGGGCGTGGTTCTTCCTGGTGCTCGCCGCCGCGAACGAACTGGTCTGGCGCAACACGACCACCGACTTCTGGCTCGGCTACAAACTCTGGGGCGCGATGCCGGCGACGATCCTGTTCGCGCTGGCGAACATCCCGCTGCTCATGAAGCACGGCCTGGACATCAAAACGGCGGAATCGGACCCGCCGATTCCGCCGCAGGGCTGACGCGGACCGACGCCCGCGTCGTCGCTTACCGCCGATAATCGCGGCGGTCGTTCCGGTCGTGGCGGTCATGCCGCTGACGGTCGTAGCGCTGGCGACCATAATGCCGGCCACGGTTGCGATACTGATCGCGCCCGCGCCAGTTGCGGCGCTGTACATGATGGCCCGGGCGGTCGTAGCGATCGCCGCGGTCGTAACGCTCGTGCCGGGGCTGCGCTTCTGCCTGCGCGGGGGCGACCACCGCAGCGGCCGGGATCATTGCGGCCAACGCCATGATGAAGGTCTTGATACGCATCGTGTCTCTCCCTGAATTGGTGAGACCCTTATGCGGCCGCCGATCTGAACGGCATCTGTTGGCACCTGTAGGGCGCCGTTCACATGCCCCACGAAAAAAGGGGCGGACCTTGCGGCCCGCCCCTCCTCATACGTGATCGCGAAGATCAGCCCTTGGCGGCGTCGTAACGCTGCCCGGCCTTGTCCCAGTCGACGACATCCCACCACGCCTTCAGATAGTCCGGCCGGCGGTTGTTGTACTTCAGGTAGTACGCATGTTCCCACACGTCGTTGCCCAGCACCGGCGTGCCCTTCACCTCGGCCACATCCATCAACGGATTGTCCTGGTTCGGGGTCGACGTGATCTTCAGCGCGCCGCTCTCATCGACGATCAGCCAGGCCCAGCCCGAACCGAACTGGCCGACACCCGCCGCGTTGAACTTCGTCTTGAACTCGTCGACCGAACCGAACGTCTCTTCGATCGCCGTCTTCAGCGCGCCGGTCGGCTGGCTGCCGCCCGCCTTCATCGTGTCCCAGAAGAAGATGTGGTTCCAGTAACCGCCGCCATTGTTGCGCACGGCCTTGGGATAGGCGGAGATGCCGGACACGATCTCCTCGATCGACTTGGTCGCCAGCGCGTCGTCGGCGGCCACCGCCTCGTTCAGCTTGTCGGTATAGGCCTGGTGATGCTTGTCGTGATGCAGCTTCATCGTCTCCGCATCGATCGTCGGCTCAAGCGCCGCGTAGTCATAGGGGAGCGGGGGAAGTTCGAACGCCATCGTCTGTCTCCTTGGACGGTTCCATCGCGCTTCCTAACGCAGCATACGCCGGAACGATGCCCCCTTTATCGCGGCCCGGCTTACCCCAGCAACGCATGGCGTTTCAGGCAATGGCGCAGCTGGTCGTAACTCAGCCCCAGCGCCTTGGCTGTCGCACGCTGGTTGAACCGGTGCTGCGCCATCGCCGCCTCGATGATTGCCTTCTCATACCCGTCCACCGCCCCGCGCAGGTCAGCCACGACCTCCACCGGCGGCGCAGGCGCCACGGCCGCCGGCGCGACCTCCTTCTGCACATTCGGGATCGAGCACGCCTCGCGCCCGACCGGGGCCCAGGGCGATGCGAACGGATCGAACTGGATCGCATCCACCGCCCGTTCCGGATCGTCCCAGCGGTACACCGCACGCTCCACCACGTTGCGCAGCTCGCGGACATTGCCCGGCCACGGATGCGCCACCAGCGCCGCCATCCCCGCATCGGTAAAGCCCGGCCAGTGCGTCCAGCCAAGCTCCGCCGCCATCCGCCGCGCGAAATGCTCCGCCAGCACCGGCACGTCGCCCGTCCGCGCACGCAGCGGCGGCAGCGTGATGACCTCGAACGACAGCCGGTCGAGCAAGTCGGCGCGGAACCGCCCCGCCTCGCACAGCGCCGGCAGATGCTCGTTCGTCGCCGCCACGATTCGCACGTCGACGCGGATCGCGCGGTTCGATCCGATCCGGTTCACCTCGCCATATTCCACCGCGCGCAACAACCGCTCCTGCGCACCCGAACTCAGCGTCGCCAGCTCGTCCAGGAACAGCGTGCCGCCATGCGCTTCCTCGAACCGTCCGGGCCGCGCCTTGGTCGCGCCCGTGAACGCGCCCGCCTCATGCCCGAACAGCTCCGCCTCGATCAGCGTTTCGGGCAGCGCGGCACAGTTCAGCGTCACCAACGGCCCCGACCAGCGCTGCGACAGGCGGTGCAGCCGCTCGGCGATCAGTTCCTTGCCCGTGCCGCGTTCCCCGATCACCAGCACCGGCCGATCGAGCGCCGCCGCCCGGCTCGCCCGCTCGACAGTATCGAGAAAGATCGACGATTCGCCGATAAAGCTGCTGGTCCGTTCCATGGCGAAAGATTGGCGTCATTTCCCAACCGTTCGCAAGCGGCTTTGCGGCACCGCCTTACCGCACCTCGCAAAACCGGCCTGCAAAGCCACTTCCGCCAACTGGCACGATCCCTGCAAAATATCCGGCATCACCGGCCATCAGCGCCGGGACATCAGTCCACCGGGTTCAGGGAGACGACCATGTTCCAGTCCGACCGTTACCATGTCATCCTTTCCACGATCGGCGCCCTGCTGCTCTCCACGACCTGCGTCGTGGCGGCGGTCGGCCCCGCCCGCGCCCCTGCCGATGCGGCGGGTGCCACGGCGCTGCGCTACTGAACCCCTGTTTTCAAGGAAACGCCAGATGGGCATATTCTCCCGCACCCGCGATATCATCGCCGCCAACATGACCGACATGCTCGACCGTGCCGAGGATCCGGCCAAGATGATCCGCATGATCATCCTCGAAATGGAAGAGACGCTGGTCGAGGTTCGCGCCTCCGCCGCGCGCACCATCGCCGACCAGAAGGAAATGCGTCGCCAGATGGGCAAGCTCGCTCAGGTCCAGGACAACTGGACCGAAAAGGCCGAACTCGCGCTGTCCAAGGGCCGCGAGGACCTCGCCAAGGCCGCGCTGGTCGAAAAGCGCAAGGCGACCGACCTGTCCGAACAGCTGCAGGCCGAGGTCGGCGTGCTCGAGGATGCGCTCCGTGCGTCCGAAGGCGACATCGCCAAGCTGCAGACCAAGCTGCGCGAGGCACGCAGCCGCCAGAACGCGATCTCCGCTCGGCTCGAAAGCGCGAACAACCGCGTCCGGATGCGCGAGATGTATGCCGGCCAGAAGACCGAGGACGCCTTCTCGCGGTTCGAGGTGCTCGAACGCCGCGTCGACTGGGCCGAGGGCCGCGCCGACGCCATGAGCCTGGGCGCGCCGCCCAAGTCGTTGGAGGAGGAGATCGCGGAACTGCGCTCGTCCGACGCGGTCGATGCCGAGCTGGAAGCGCTGAAGGCCCGCCAGCAAGCACGGGAGAGCTGAGATGATGGAAGACGTCATGCTCCCCATCCTGATCGTCGGGATGCTCTTCATCGGCCTGCCCTGGCTGATCTTCCACTACATCACGCGGTGGAAACAGTCGGGCACGCTGACCGTGCAGGACGAGAACCTGATGGACGACCTGTACGAAACCGCACGGCGGCTGGACGACCGGCTGGCGACGATCGAACGGATCATCGCCGCCGACCATCCCGACTACCGCCTCGCCAGCCAGTCCGCGCCCGACCGCGATCTCCGCGATCGCGACATGCCGGACCGTGACTATCGCCGCGAAGACCAGGACCCCATCGGCAGCCGCCGCCGCTAAGGCGCGCGCTTCACACCCCAGGAAAGGAAGACGCTCATGTCCGCCCGCCGCACCACCTTCTACCTCGACAAGCGCAACAAGAAGGCCATGGGCGTCTGCGCCGGCCTTGCCGACTATACCGGCCTCGACGTCACTCTGATCCGCGTCGGCACCGTCCTGCTCACCGTGTTCGCGCTGGGGCCGCTCATGCCGATCGCCTATCTCGTGCTCGGCTGGATGGCGGACGACAAGCCGCGGGAATTCTACGGCGCCGACGCGCAGGAGGAGAAATTCTGGCAGCAGGTCCGGGCCAAGCCCAGCGCCTCGGTCCGCGACGTGCGCAGCCGCTTCCGCGACATCGACCGCCGCCTGGCCGACATCGAAACGCACGTGACCAGCCAGAACACCCGCCTCGCCAACGAAATCGACGCGCTGCGCTGAACCAGCCGATCAAACGGGGGACCTAAGACATGCCGCTCAACACCATCGCATCCGCGCCCGCACCCGCACCGATGCCGCCCGAAGCCGCCTTCTTCCTCGGCCTGATCCTCGGGGTCATCGCGACCCTCCTCATCCAGGCCTACGGCCGCCGCAAGGCAAAGGTCGCGCAGACATCGTCCGCAATCGATACCCAGCGCGCGGTGGAACTGCTGTCGCAGGAAAACGAGCGGCAGGCCGATCGCACGCTGCGCCTCCAGGAACGGCTCGCCGTCCTCGAACGGATCGCCGTCGACCCGGCGACGCACACCGCCCGCGAGATCGAAGCGCTGCGCTGAACCCCGCGTCGCAGGAAACAGGAGGCAGAATTGGACAGAGAGAGTTTCATCATTGCCCTGGTCGCGATCGTCATGGTCGCCTGGGTTGTCGCCACCGCGATCCGCGCCAAGCACGGCTACCCGCTCACGGATGACTGGGGCAACACGGTCGACCGCAGCCTGCCCGATGCGGAACGGCGGTTCGACCTGCTCGGTGGGGAGAATGACCGGCTGAAGAATCAGGTCCTGCGGCTGGAGGAACGCATCGCGGTTCTGGAACGCATCGCGACCGACGAAGGCGCCCGCCTGGGCCGCGAGATCGACGCACTCCGCTAGTCCCGGGCGCCAGGCGCCGGACCAACATTTAAAAAGGAATGAGACCATGGGTGGCGGACAGATGATGGTGGTGCTGATCGTCCTGATCGCGTGCATCGCCGGCGTGATGAAGGCGAAATACCAGACGCGAAACTCCGGTGCCGACGCCGCAGCGCCACAGGACCGGATCGACACGCAGCTGCTGGCCGACGAGGTGCGCCGCCTGCGCGAGCGGGTCGCCGTGCTCGAACGGATCGCCACCGACGGCGAAGGCCCGTCCAAACTCGACCGCGAGATCGAGGCGCTGCGCCTCAAGGATCGCTGACCCCTCACCCGCTTCAGGAGCCGTCCCGATGAATGCCGATATGTCCATGTGGATCATCGCCGCCGTCGCCGCCCTTGCCGGCCTGGTCGTCATGACGCACGCCGCACTGGTCGGCTGGCGCGGCTGGCTCGATCTCCGCCGGCTGGAGATCGAGGGTCGCCGCGAAACCGCCGCCCCCTCCTCCGGCGCCCGCATCGAAATCGCCGACCTGCGCGAACGGATTCGCAAGCTCGAGGCGATCGCCGCCGGGGTGGACCTTTAGTCCGGCGACAAGCCGTGGCCCTCGCCCGCCCGACCTGTTATCCGCGCCCCATGACCGCACCCGCCACCTTGTCCGAAGCGCTGGAGGAATATGATTTCCTCGAAGGCGACGATCGCTACCGCATGCTGATCGACCTCGGCCGCGAACTCGCCCCGATGCCCGACGCGCTCAAGACCGACGCCACCCTCGTGCGCGGTTGCTCCGCCTCGGTCTGGGTCTACCCGACTGACCAGGACGGGCAACTGCACTTCCTCGCGGACTCGAACGCCGCGATCACCAAGGGCATCATCGCGCTCGTCCTGCTCGCCGTCCAGGACCGCCCCGCCGCCGACATCGCCCAAACCGACATCGCCGCCGAACTCGCCCCCTTCGACCTGTCCCGCCAGCTCAGCTCGAACCGCACCCAGGGCATCCCCAACATGATCGCCCTGATCCGCGAAACCGCGGAACGCTACGCGGACTGAGGCAGGCAGCCCGTTCCCCGCGGACGCGGGGTCCAGCTAAGTTAAATAACGCAGCACCTGAGACAAACTGGATCCCCGCGTCCGCGGGGATACGAAGAGGGCGCGAGACCGCGAAAACACCAAACCGAAGCACCAAAGTTCCCCGGCGAAGGCCGGGGCCTAGGTGAAACGGTAGCGGCTAGACTCCGGCCTCCGCCGGGGAACGGTTCGGGGCGGGTGCAACGGTTTCAATCCCAAACCCAAGTCGCTCCACCACAGCAGCAACCTCGGCCCCAGCTTCAACCAGCAACCAATCCCCCGGCCGCCGCCCATCGACCACCACCACCGCCCGCTTCGGGCAAACCTTCAGGCAATCCACCTCGACCACGCCGACCGCAGCCTTCCGCCCCTTGCCCCCGCCCAAGGCGGCCCGCAAAACCTTCGCCAACGGCCGATCCCCATCGGCCCCGAACCCACCATCCAGCTTGCGCGAACATTTCCGGCAGACCAGCACAGCCGCGGTCCAGTCCGCGCGCACATTGTCCTTCATCGTGCCGGCTTCGCCTGCGCCTGCTCACGCCGCTCGTCGGCGGCGCGCAACACTTCGTACGCAGTCTGCACCGCCTGAAACCGCTCGGCGGCAGCTGGATCGTTCGGGTTCACATCCGGATGGTTCGCCTTGGCGAGCTTCCGCCAAGCCGCCTTCACCGCATCCGCCTCGACGTCCGGGTCGAGCCCCAGCACTTCCAGCGCGCGCAGTTCGTCGCGCGACCGGCTGCCGTCGCCCGACCCGCCCCAGCCATAATGCGACGCCTCGGCATAACCCGACGCCGTCCCGCGCTCGGCCTTCTCGCGCGCCGCCGCTTCTTCTGCGGACAACCCTTCGAAATAATTCCAGCCGCGGTTGTACTCGCCCGCATGTTCCTCGCAGAAATACCAGCGTTCCGGGCTGTTCGGGGACTTCGGCGCAGGTCGATCGCCGGGCCGCGTGCAGCCGTCGCGGTCGCACATCCGGACCTGCGTGGCACCGCGCTCGCCGCCATAGCTGCGCCAGCGGGGAAAGCCCCAGTCGTTCGATCGAGACGTTCCTGCCATGCCGCTAACCTAGGGCTGCACGGCCCCCGCCACCATGGCCGGGCCGGAATAAAGTGCCAGAGGGCCTGTAAGCCGGGTTCTGTCCACCACCGCCCGAAGGCGACGGATGGGCGACCATTCCTCTAGGACCACGGTTGCCCGCGGCCTCCAGCGACCAACCCGGACGACGGGGCGAAGCAGCCCATATGCCGTCCCTATTCGGTCTTGCTCCCGGTGGGGTTTGCCGTGCCGTTCCGGTTACCCGGTCCGCGGTGCGCTCTTACCGCACCGTTTCGCCCTGACCCGGCCGAAGCGCGGGCGGTCTGTTTTCTGTGGCACTGTCCCTAAGATCGCTCTCGCCGGGCGTTACCCGGCACCGTTGCTCCTTGGAGCCCGGACTTTCCTCCCGTGCACGAATGCACCGGCGGCCGCCCGGCCCTCTGACGCGGCCGCTATTGCGGCAACGCCGCGCCTGTGTCCAGCAGCAGCGCCAGCAGGATCGCGCGGCATTCCCCGTCCGCCACCCCGTCCACCGTCTCCGGCCGGAACCGCCGCTGGAACGCGCGCACCGCCGCCGGCCCGTCCGCCACGTCATATCCGAACCGTTCCAACGCGACCAGGAACCCGCCCGGCGTCCAGTGCGGATCGCGGAACGCGAGCTTCGGCCGCGCCACCGCCAGCCGATGTCGTTCGAACCGCCGCCAGTCGAACAGCTCGCCCGGGTCCTCCTTGCGCGCCGGCGCGATGTCGGAATGGCCCACCACATTCACCGGTGCGATTCCGTGCCGCGCGACGATATCGGCCACCAGCGGAACCAACCTGTCCATCTGCGCCGCGGGAAACGGGCGATAGCCATACTCATGCCCCGGATTGACGATCTCGATCCCGATGCTGATCGCGTTGACGTCGACCGCCCCGCGCCAGAACGACCGCCCGGCATGCCAGGCCCGATCCGCCTCATCGACCAGTTGGTAGAGCGTCCCGTCCTCGTCGAGGACATAATGCGCGGACACCTTCGCCTCCGGATCGCACAGCCGCGCGATCGCCGACTCCGCATCCCTCATCCCGGTATAATGCAGCACCAGCATCGATACGTCCGCATCACGCGCATCGAAATTGGGCGACGGGCGGCGGATCGGGTCTGGCATGGCATCGTCTCGCAATCACGGCGTCGGGTACCCCTAGCATCCCGCCGCACGCCGCGCCGTCAACCCTGCGACGCAGGAACCGGCCGCTGGAACCCAGCCTCGGCCACGAACGCGGCCGACCCGGCCATCGTCTCGCCCGCCCCCAGCATGACGAAACCGTCCGGCGCGATCGCCCGCGCCAGCCGCTGCACCGCCCGCCGCCGCACGTCATTCGCGAAACGGCTCAGCACGTTGCGGCACAGGATGATGTCGAACGTCCCCGGCAGCGGTGCCGTGTCCAGCAGGCTCAGCGTGTGGAACCTGACGCTGTCCCGCAACGCCGCCCGCACCCGCCACGCATCCCCGTCACGCACCAACCACGCCGCCGCCCGGTCCGGCGACAAACCGCGACCGACCTCGAATTCGGCATACCGCCCCGCCCGCGCCTGCTCGATCGCCCCGCGCGACACGTCGGTTGCGACGATATCGACCTGCCAGCCATCCAGTTCGGCGTTCTCCGCCAGCGCCATCGCCACGGAATAGGCCTCCTGCCCAGTCGAACAGCCGGCGGACCAGATTCGCAGTGCGCGGTCTGGCCGCGCAGCCATCACCCGCGGCACCACAATATCGCTCAGCTGCGCAAAGCATTCCGGATCACGAAAGAAACTCGTCTCGCCGTTCAGCAGCGCCTCGATCACCGCGTCGGACAGCGCCGGATCGCGCCCGCCCGCCACCGCCGCCGCGACCGCATCCGCACTGCCGAACCCGTGCGCGCGGACCAACGTGTCGAGCGCAACCTCCAGCCGTCCCTGCTCCGCGGGCGGCAGCAACTGCCCCGTCCGCTGTTCCAAAATGCCCGCGAACATCCGTGCGCTGGCTGGACTTATTTCCATGAGGCGACCCTTTCCTCGAATCTCCCTCCGGCTTGGCAGCGTCTGGTTAAGTTGGCGTTAGCCCGTGACGGAACCGCGGCGTCGTCTGCGGATTGAGTCGGCGCTGGAACGATTTAGGGGGGACGGGACGATGGCCGCACGCGCCTATTGGCAGGGTCAGATCAGGCTCGCACTTGTCTCGATCCCGGTCGAGATTTTCTCCGCGACCAAGAGCGGCGCGACCGTCGCTTTTCACCAGATTCACGAACCGTCCGGCAAGCGGATCAAGTACGAGAAAGTCGTGCCCGGCATCGGCCCGGTCGACACCGACGAGATCCTCAAGGGCTTCGAGTACAAGAAGGGCGAATATGTCCTGCTCGACGAGGAGGAGATCGAGGGCGTCAAGCTCGAGTCCAAGAAGACGCTCGAACTCACCCAGTTCGTCGACGCGCATGAGATCGACGCGATCTATTTCGACAAGCCCTACTATGTCGTCCCCGCCGACGACCTTGCGGAGGAAGCGTTCATCGTGCTGCGCGAGGCGTTGCGCGCGCGCAAGAAGGTCGGCCTCGGCCAGCTCGCGATGCGCGGCCGCGAATATGTCATCAGCCTGAAGCCCTGCGGCCGTGGGCTCGTACTCGAAACGCTGCGCTACACGGACGAGGTCAACAAGGCCGCCTCCTACTTCCGCGATATCGACGATGCCAAACCCGACGCCGACCTGCTCGACCTGGCCACCACGCTGATCGACAAGAAGACCGCGCCGTTCGACGCGACCGAGTTCCACAACCGCTACGTCGATGCGCTGCGCGACCTGATCGAGCGTAAGAAGGAGAGCAAGGAAACCCGTATCGTCGAGGAACCCGAGGACACCGCAGCGCCCAAGGGCAGCAACGTCGTCGACCTGATGGCCGCGCTGAAGAAGTCGCTCGACCGCAGCGGCGGCGGCGCGAAACCCGCCGCCAAGAAGGCTCCCGCAAAGAAGGCCGCGGAAAAGGACGAGGCGGACGACGACAAGCCGGCGCGCAAGGCGCCTGCACGTAAACGCGCCTGACATGGCCGCCAAGCCCGATCCGCTGACGTCCTACAACGCGAAGCGCGACTTCGCGAAGACGCAGGAGCCCAAGGGCAAGGTCGCCCGGTCGAAGGCCAACCAGGACCGGACCTTCATGGTCCAGAAGCACGACGCGACCCGGCTGCACTTCGATTTCCGCCTCGAACTCGACGGCGTGCTCAAAAGCTGGGCGGTCACGCGGGGCCCCAGCCTCGACCCCGCCGACAAGCGGCTCGCGGTGCGGACGGAGGACCATCCGATGTCCTACGCTACGTTCGAGGGCACGATCCCGGCCGGCGAATATGGCGGCGGCACCGTCATGCTGTGGGATCGCGGCACCTGGGCCTCCATCCCCGGCAAAGATCCGTCCAAGACGATCGAGGAAGGCCACCTCCACTTCACCCTCGCCGGCGAACGCATGCAGGGCGAATGGCTGCTCGTCCGGATGAAGCCGCGCGGTCGCGAAACCCGCGAGAACTGGCTGCTCCGCAAGGTCGAGGACGCCGCCGCCGATCCCGCCCGCGATCTCGTCGCCACCGAACTAACGAGCGTCGACACCGGCCGCACCATGGCCGAAATCGCGACAAAGGCCGGCGCCCCCGTCGTCGAACCCACGAAGAAGCCCGCGGCCAAACCCGCCAAGGCGAAACGCAAACCCGCCGCGACCAAGCCGTCCGGCCCCCCGCCCGCCTTCCGCCCGGTCCAGCTCGCCACGCTGGTCGACGCGATCCCGGCCGGCAAAGGCTGGCTGCACGAGGTCAAATATGACGGCTACCGCGCGCTGATCGCCGTCGGCGACGGGCAGGCCAAGGCATTCACCCGCACCGGGCTCGACTGGTCGGACCGCTTCGCCACCATCGTCACCGCAGCCGCCAAACTGCCCGGCACCGCGCTGATCGACGGCGAGATCGTCGTCCTCGACAAGGACGGCAAACCCAGTTTCCACGCACTGCAGGCCGCGCTGAAGGACGGCGGTGCGACCCTGTCGTTCTTCGCCTTCGACCTGCTCGAACGCGACGGCCGCGTCCTGACCGGCGAATCCAATCTCGACCGCAAGACCGCGCTTGCCGACCTGCTCGACGGGATCGAACCGCCGATCCATTATGCCGACCACATGCTCACCGGCGGGGAGGCGCTGTTCCGCAGCCTCTGCGCTGCCGGCTACGAAGGCGTCATCTCCAAACGCGCCGACGCCCCCTATCGCGGCGCCCGGTCCCACGCGTGGCTGAAGATCAAATGCACGCAGCGCCAGGAGTTCGTGATCGTCGGCTGGCTGCCCAGCGACAAGACGCGCGGTTTCAAATCGCTCCTGCTCGGCGTCCACGGCGCGGACGGGCTGCGCTACGCCGGCAAGGTCGGCACGGGGTTCGACACCGCCGGCATGGCCGCGCTGCTGGCGCAGCTCGACCCGCTCGAACGCAAGACCGCCACCGTCGACGCCCCCAAGGCGGCCATCCGCGGCGCGCATTGGGTCACGCCGAAACTGGTGGCAGAGGTCGCGTTCGCCGAAGTCACCGGCGACGGCGTCCTGCGCCACTCCAGCTTCATCGGCCTGCGCGAGGACAAGGCCGCCGCCGACGTCGTCGAGGAGGCCCCGCAACCGGTCAAGCCCGTAAAACCTGCACCGGCCGACAAGCCCGCCGGCATCACGCTCACCAACGCAGACCGCGTCATCTTCCCCGAATCGAACATCACCAAGGGCCAACTGGCGGCCTATTATGCCGCGCTTGCCGACCCGATGCTCGCCTTCACCGCCCGCCGCCCGGTCAGCCTCGTCCGCTGTCCGCAGGGCCGTGCGAAACACTGCTTCTTCCAGAAACACGACGCCGGCACGTTCGGCGATCATGTCCGCCATGTCCCGATCCCCGAAAAGGACGGCGGCACCGAGGATTATCTCTACGTCGAGGATGCCGCCGGCCTCGTCGCCTGCGTCCAGATGGGCGCGATCGAATTTCACGGCTGGGGCTCACGCATAGACGCTCTGGAGGCCCCCGACCGGCTCGTATTCGATCTGGACCCGGACGAAGGGCTCGCCTTCGAAGACGTCCGCGCTGCTGCGATCACGGTGCGCGACACGCTCGCCGACCTTGGCCTTGCAACCTGGCCGCTGCTGTCCGGCGGCAAGGGCATCCACGTCGTGGCGCCACTCGATGCGAGTGCGGAGTGGCCCGCGGTCAAGGACTTCGCCGACCGGCTGGCACGCGCATTGGCGCAGGCTCATCCCAAACGCTTCACTGCCAATATGAAGAAGTCCGAACGCACCGGCCGGATCTTCATCGACTGGCTCCGCAACCAGCGCGGCGCGACGGCGATCCTGCCCTACGCCGTCCGCGCCCGCCCGAACGCTCCGGTCGCCGCACCCATCACCTGGGACGAACTCAGCACGATCGAAACCGCGGCAAAGTATACGATCGCGGACGCCGACACATTGTTGAACCGGGCGGCGTCACCCGCGCTGGCAAACTGGTGCGTCGCGGATCAGGCTTTGCCCGACGCCTGACGGATCAGTCCAGCGTCAGTTCCGACCCCTCGCGCCCGAACGTGCGCTGAAGGAACGCCGCAATATCACCGCCGGCCGCCGCGCGAACCTCTGCCGCCGGAATGCCGTTCTGCCGCGCGTCTGCTTCCCACTGTTCCGCGAGCATCGCAGCATCCGCATCGGTCAGCGGAGGATGATGGTCTTGCTGCGTCGTCCAGACATCCAGGAATTCTTTTGCTGCACTCGACATGACGTCCCCCCGTTACCCATCAACCCAGTTCGTCTTCGTCCGAACGCTGGTCCTTCTCAACATCCCGGGCCGCCAGCACCGATCGAATCGCCCACAAGGCAATTAGCACGAGTGGTACGACGATCACGACGTAACCGAGTATCGGGGTGGAGCCTGTCATTTCAATCATGCCCCATCAACCCCCCATCCACCCGCATGTTTCCCTGCCCGCGACTTGTCGGAGCAATTAGTCGTACAATGATCGATCAACGCCCTGCCCCAACGTTTCGCTTGCGCAGGAAAGCCGCGATCCCCTAAGGCGTCGGACCAGTCGGGGAGTGGCGCAGCCTGGTAGCGCATCTGGTTTGGGACCAGAGGGTCGCAGGTTCGAATCCTGTCTCCCCGACCATCACGATCCGGTCAGCCGGCGGCGTCCGCCTCGATTGGGATCTGCGCGCCAAGCATCAGAACGCCGTCCGAACCGTCGGATGCCTGCACCTGCCCGCCCATCTCGGTCGCCAGCGCATGCACCAGCCACGCCGCCGCGGCCCGCGGGGTCACCGTCTCCGGATCTGCCCCACCAAGCAACGCCGTGCGCAATTCCGGGTCGAGCACCAGTCGCGGCCCCTCCGCACGCACCACGATCTCACCCGCTTCCGCGCCGATATCCAGCCGCCCACCGCGGACCAGCGCGTCCCCAGCGATCAGCGCCAGATTCAGCAGGATCTTCATCGCGCCCTTCGGCATGGCCGGGTCGGACACCATCCAGCCCAGCTGGATCCGGCGGTCCTGCCCGAACAGCCCCTCGATCGCCGACCGTGCTTCGCGCGTGTCGACCGCATCGCCGAACCCGCCGGCCGCACCAAACGCCAAACGAAAGAACTTCAGCTTGTTCGCCGACGCCCGCGCGCTTTCCGCCAGCAGTTCCAGGCAGCGCGCGCGCATCTCCGGGTCATGCTCGTCGGCGAGCAGCTCGATCCCGTTGTTCAATGCGCCGACCGGGCTCAGCAGGTCATGGCACAGGCGCGAGCAGAGGAGACTGGCGAAATCGATCGAGCTGCGGGACATAGGTTGGACATCCTGGGTCGGGCGCGCGCATGGGCGGCCTTGAGGCTGCATGTATTGACGCGCGATTCGCCAATGTTCAAGTTTGGGCGACCGTACATTCGGTAAATCCGCCGCCCGGTCCGCTCAGGTACAGTCGCGCGTCCATCCCCGCCAGAATGAGCCAGAACTGGCCCGGTTCCGCCCCGGCCCGGTCGCGTGCCGACGGCGTCGCACTCCCGCGCGGATGCGAATGGTAACAGCCGACAACCGCCGGCCCGCCCGCCCGCGCCGCGCGATACGCCGCGAACAGCGCCGCCGGATCAATCTCGAACGTGCTTCCCGGCGCCGCCGCCACGTTCGCCGCCACCCCATAGCCGTCGATCCGCCCGGCCGCGCCGTACAGAATGCCGCATACCTCGCGATCCGGGTCCCCCGCGGCCAGCGCGGTCAGTTCGGCGATCAGCCCTGTTGCTATTTCGACACGCATCGCCATTTGGTACCGCAATGGACGCGGGGGTGTCGACTTTGGAAGCGGTCCTGTCCGCGGAGCATCACGGCTGGCGGCTGGACCGTGCGCTGGCGGCCGTGCTGACGACATTGTCGCGCGAACGGCTGAAAGCGCTGATCTCCTCCGGCCAGGTGAGCGTCGGCGAGACCCTCTCCCGCGACCCGGCGCTGAAGGTCGCCGCCGGCCAGGTCTACCGCGTCGCGATCCCCGCCCCGACGCCCGCGCACAACATCGCGCAGGATATCCCGCTGGTCATCGCCTACGAGGACGACCACCTCATCGTCGTCGACAAGCCGGCCGGCCTCGTCGTCCATCCCGCCGCGGGCAATTACGACGGCACGCTGGTCAACGCGCTGCTCCACCACTGCCGCGGAACACTGTCGGGCATCGGCGGGGTCGAGCGGCCCGGCATCGTCCACCGCATCGACAAGGACACGTCGGGGCTGATCGTCGCGGCCAAGACCGATCCGGCGCACGAGGGCCTCGCCGCGCAGTTCCGCCGGCACAGCGTCGACCGCCGCTACCGCGCCATCGTCGCCGGCATCCCGCGCCACCTGAACGGTACGGTCGATGCGGCCCTCGCGCGATCCGCCACGAACCGCCAGAAGATCGCGATCGTCGATGGGGACCGCGGCCGGCACGCGATCACCCACTGGTCGCTCCTTACACGGTTGAACCGCGCGGCGCTTATCGAGTGCCGCCTGGAAACCGGCCGTACGCACCAGGTCCGCGTCCATATGGCCTCGCTCGGTCACCCCCTGCTGGGCGATCAGACTTATGGAAAGAACCGTCCTGAACATATGGCGTTGCTGACGCGTTTAGGTTTCGAGAGGCAGGCGCTCCATGCCCAGACGCTCGGGTTCATCCATCCGGTGACCAACGAGTATCTGACGTTTGAAAGCGACATTCCACCCGACATGCAGCGATTGTTCAGCGAACTTTCTGTATGACGGGCCCAAAGGTCGCCCACGGAAACATCCGGCCGACCGATCATATGAAGGAAATGCAAGATGGCGGCCGGAAAGACATTGCCTGCGACGATTCCCGCGCTCGGCGGTGAAGCCAGCCTGAATCGGTACCTGAGCGAAATCCGCAAATTCCCGCTGTTGCAGCCGGAAGAAGAATATATGCTCGCCAAGCGGTTCCAGGAGCATCAGGATCCGGACGCCGCGGCGCGCCTCGTCACGTCCCACCTCCGCCTCGTGGCAAAGATCGCGATGGGCTATCGCGGCTACGGTCTGCCCACGTCGGAACTGATCTCCGAGGGCAATATCGGCCTGATGCAGGGCGTGAAGAAGTTCGAGCCGGACCGCGGCTTCCGCCTAGCCACCTACGCGATGTGGTGGATCCGCGCCTCGATCCAGGAATATATCCTACGCTCGTGGAGCCTCGTGAAGATGGGCACCACCGCCGCGCAGAAGAAGCTGTTCTTCAACCTGCGCCGGATGAAGAGCCAGCTGAACGCGTTCGAGGACGGCGATCTGCGCCCTGAGACGCTCACCAAGATCGCGACCGACCTGGGCGTGACCGAGGACGAGGTCACCTCGATGAACCGCCGCATGGCGATGGGCGGCGACACGTCGCTCAACGTCCCGATGCGCGAGGATGGCGAGGGTCAGTGGCAGGACTGGCTCGTCGACAACGACCCGCTCCAGGACGAACTGCTCGCCAACAGCGAGGAGAAGGACGTCCGCCACGACATGCTCCTCGAGGCGATGGACGCGCTCAACGACCGCGAGAAGCACATCCTGGCCGAGCGTCGCCTGTCCGAGGACCCCAAGACGCTGGAGGAGCTGAGCCAGGTCTATGGCGTCAGCCGCGAACGCGTCCGCCAGATCGAGGTGCGCGCGTTCGACAAGCTGCAAAAGGCGATGATGCGCATCGCCGGCGAGAAACGGCTCCTGCCCGCAATGGCCTGACGCTTTCGCAAACTAAGCCCCTCCCCTTCAGGGGAGGGGTTGGGGTGGGGACAACATCCCGACGATTAGCCGCCCCCAAATCAAACGTTACCCAAGCATCAACCGCGCTGCCAAAGGCGCATGATAAGTTAAAACCCCCGAAGCCCCGGCCCGCTTGAACGCCATCAGCGTTTCGAGCACCAGCGCGTCGCGGTCACCCGCCCCCGCCGCGACCGACGCCTCGATCATCGCATATTCGCCCGACACCTGGTACGCGAAGACCGGCACTTCGAATCGCTCCTTCACGCGCCGCACGATGTCCAAGTAGGGCAGTCCCGGCTTCACCATCACCGTGTCGGCCCCTTCCGCCAAGTCTAGCGCTACCTCGCGCAGCGCCTCCTCCGCGTTGGCCGAGTCCATCTGATACCCGCGCTTGTCGCCCTTCAGCAGCCCCCGCGTCCCCACCGCATCGCGGAATGGGCCGTAGTAGGCCGAGGCGTACTTGGCGGCATAAGCCATGATCTGCACGTCATGATGCCCGCCGGCCTCCAGCGCCGCGCGGATAGCCCCGACCCGCCCGTCCATCATGTCGGACGGCGCGATCACGTCGCTTCCGGCCTCCGCCTGCACGATCGCCTGCTGCACCAGCACCTCGGACGTGACGTCGTTCATCACATTACCGCGCGCGTCGACCAGCCCGTCATGCCCGTGGCTCGTATAAGGATCGAGCGCCACGTCGGTCAGCACGCCGACGCCCGGGGCCGCCTCCTTCGCCGCGCGGATTGCCCGGCACATCAAATTGTCCGGGTTCAGCGCCTCCCGCCCGTCGTCGCTGCGCAGGTTCGCGGGCGTATTCGGGAACAGCGCGATGCACGGAATGCCCAGCGCCTCCGCCTCCCGCGCACGCTCGGCGATCCGCTCGACCGACCAGCGCGACACGCCGGGCAGGCTGGCGATCGGCTCCTCCACGCCGCTCCCCTCGGTCACGAACAGCGGCCAGATCAGGTCGGCCGGGGTCAGCACCGTTTCGGCCACCATCCGGCGGCTCCACGGGGCGACACGGGTCCTTCGCATGCGAAGGGCGGGATAGCTTGCTTGGTTCATGCGCGGCATTTGGGGGCTCGCACCACGAACGTCCACCCATGCGCAATATGGGCCACGGACTCGGTTCACCCGCGGCACAACTTGGGCTAGGTCCGCGCCCATGATGACCGATATCGAAATCTCCCGCGCCGCCACGCTCCGGCCGATCGCGGATGTCGCCGCCGATCTCGGCCTGCCCGACAGCGCGGTGGAGCCTTATGGCCGCTACAAGGCGAAGCTGACGGTGCCCGCCGGCAACGGCCGCGCGCCGGGGAAGCTGATTCTAGTCACCGCGATCAACCCGACCCCGGCGGGCGAAGGCAAGACGACCACCTCGATCGGCCTGGCCGACGCGCTCGTCCGCACCGGTCGCAAGGCGGTGCTCGCGCTGCGTGAACCGTCGCTCGGCCCGTGTTTCGGGACGAAGGGTGGCGCCACCGGCGGCGGCCATGCGCAGGTCGCGCCTATGGAGGACATCAACCTCCACTTCACCGGCGATTTCCACGCGATCACCGCCGCGCACAACCTGCTCGCCGCGATGATCGACAACCATATCCACTGGGGCAACGCGCTCGGGATCGACCCGCGCCGCATCATGTGGAAACGCGTGCTCGACATGAACGACCGCGCCCTGCGCGAAACGGTCCAGTCGCTCGGCGGTGTCGCGAACGGCATGCCGCGTGAATCCGGCTTCGACATCACCGTCGCATCCGAAGTCATGGCGATCCTTTGCCTTGCCGACGACCTTGCCGACCTCCAGGCCCGACTCGGCCGCATCGTGATCGGCACGACACGCGACCGCCGCCCCGTCACCGCGGCCGACCTGAACGCCGACGGCGCGATGGCCGTGCTGCTAAAAGACGCGATCCACCCCAACCTCGTCCAGACGCTGGAGGGCACCCCTGCGCTCATTCATGCCGGCCCGTTCGCCAACATCGCGCATGGCTGCAACTCGGTCATCGCCACCCGCGCGGCCCTGTCGCTTGCGGACTATGTCGTGACGGAGGCCGGGTTCGGCGCGGATCTCGGCGCGGAGAAGTTCTTCGACATCAAATGCCGCCAGGCCGGCCTCGCCCCCGCGGCAGCGGTGATCGTCGCGACGGTGCGCGCGCTCAAGATGAACGGCGGCGTCGCCAAGTCCGATCTCGCGCAGCCCGATGTCGCCGCCGTCCGCAGCGGTGCCGTGAACCTGCTGCGTCACATCGAGAACGTGCAGCAGTTCGGCATTCCGATCGTCGTCGCGATCAACCATTTCGGCACCGACACGCCCGAGGAGACCGCCGCCATCCAGGCGATCGTCGCCGAACGCGGGGTCCAGGCCATCCCCTGCCGTCATTGGGCGGACGGCGGCGCGGGCGCGGTCGACCTCGCCGACGCGGTCGCCGCGCTCGCGGACGGCCCGTCGCAGTTCCGCACACTCTATGACGATGCCCTCCCGCTTCAAGCCAAGATGGAACGCGTCGCAACCGCCATCTACCGCGCGGACGGCATCGCCCCCACCCCCGCGGTCGTGCGCCAGCTCGCCGAATGGGACGCCGCCGGATACGGCACGCTGCCGGTCTGCATGGCGAAGACGCAATACAGCTTCTCCGCCGATCCGACGCTGCTCGGCGCGCCCATCGGCCATGTCGTGCCGATCCGCGAGGTCCGGCTCGCCGCCGGCGCCGGCTTCGTTGTCGCGATCTGCGGCGACGTCATGACCATGCCAGGCCTGCCCCGCGTGCCCGCCGCCGAGGCGATGCGCCTCCACGCAGACGGCGCGATCGAAGGGCTGTTCTGACCGATAGGGCGTTGACCCCGCCCCGGCCGGAAACTACCCCGTCCCCGGCTGCCCCGATAGCTCAGCAGGACAGAGCAACGGTTTCCTAAACCGCAGGTCGGGAGTTCGAGTCTCTCTCGGGGCACCAGCATGACCCATGCGATCGTGCCCGTGATGGCACCCTTCGCACACCGACCCGGTCGCGATCGTTCGATACCGAACTGTTCACGGACCCGCCCGCCGGCCGGTCTACCCTGCCGTGATTACCATGATTTCCGGACTAGCGGGACCGCACCGCAAGACCTGCGCGCGCGGTCCCTAGTACGATATGACTATGGAATAAGCCTTCAATACTATGGACTGCCAGCTCATCGCTGGCATTAGATCGCTTACGCCCGGCATCGACCGTCATTTCGCGGGACTTCTTCTTCGGTCCCTCGAATGCGTCATCGAATACGGTACAGAACCCGCCGTTCCAAGCAATGGCGCGACTGAGGATGAAGCGACGATGCCGACAATCGACCAAAGCTGGGCCAGCACGAAACCCCGAACCGAGCGACCGCGCCCGCAGGCGCTCGCGCGTCGTCTCGCGGCGGAGGCTATCGGCACATTCTGGCTTGTGCTCGGGGGCTGCGGTGCCGCGGTGATTGCAGCCGGCGACGAGGTCCCGAACGCGATCGGCATCGCCGGCGTCGCGGGGGCATTCGGCCTGACCGTGTTCACCATGGCGTTCGCAGTCGGGTTCATCTCCGGTGGTCATTTTAACCCCGCGGTCAGCGTCGGACTGGCCGTCGCGGGTCGCTTCCCCGCGCGCGACGTGCCCGCTTATGTCGGTGCGCAACTGGTCGGGGCGATCGTCGCCAGTGCGGTCCTCGCCGCGCTGGCATCCGGCGCGCCCGGCTTCGACATCTTGGCAAGCGGCTTTGCCGCCAACGGCTACGGCGCCCATTCGCCGGGGGGTTATGGTGCCACCACCGCGTTCCTGTCCGAGGCCGTGCTGACCGGCGGGTTCTTGTTGGTTATCCTCGGCGCGACGGACGAGCGGTCCCCGGCCGCCTTCGCCCCGCTCGCCATCGGACTGGCGCTCACCCTCATCCATCTCGTGTCGATCCCGATCGACAACACCTCGGTCAATCCGGCGCGCAGCACCGGCCCCGCGCTGTTCCTCGGCGGGTGGGCCTTGTCCCAGCTCTGGTTGTTCTGGCTTGCACCGCTGGTCGGTGCCGCTGCCGCCGGTCTCGCCGGACGCTGGCTGTTCGCCCATGACGACGCCGATCAGTCGCCGGGCCCGATCGGCGACACGCCGGTGGAACTCATGATGTCGAATGCTGCGACGGACCCGACGTCGCAGCCGTGACGATCGGGGGCGGGATCACAATCCCGCCCCCTCCCCCCGTCCGTCGCAACGGCCCCGCGATTGCGGTTCAAGACCGCTCGCTCGGGCCTGTTATCAATTTCAGCATCAATCCCAATCCCTAAGGGATTCCGACCCAGTTCGCCAATGCGCGCGACTATTGGGAACTTTCGCCGCACTAGTCCGTCGAACCCGGTGGAGACGGAGGAACTGACGTGCGGCAAGTCCATGACGATCCGAGCCGGGTATCTGCGATCGACGGGATCGTCCGCGCCCTAGGCCCGGACTCGATAAAGGTGGATCTGACACCGGCCGCGGCCCTTGAAACCGCCAACCGCCTCATCGACGCGGCCGCCAAAGCGGAGGGACAAAAGCAGTTCGCCAACCGCACCGCCCGGCAACGAAAATGATTTGAACTACGCTCTAACCTAACACGACAGCAGACACTTGCCGCCGCCGGCGTAGGCGGACACCGCGGCCATCGCGGCGAGCAATCAACCGAGACATGTCCACGCTCGTCGCGCGACCATCACCTTTCGCAGCATGCAACTCCCTTGATTCAGGATGCCTTGTTGCCGAATTCCTTGTTAATCAGCAAGGCGCCGAGCGTGCAGAGTGCACCCGACAGCAAGTACACGCCTACCGAGAACAACCCGAACTTGCTCGACAACAGCAACGCCGCGAGCGGTGCAAAGCCGGCCCCGATCAGCCAGGACAGATCGGACATGATTGCCGCACCGGTATAGCGATAGCGCATCGGTAGGTTGGCCGTCACTGACCCGGACGACTGACCGAAGGACAGGCCGAGCAGGATGAAGCCACTGATCATGAACAGCAGTTCGGCACCCTCGCCCCCGTCGAGCAGCCGCGGCGCGAAGCCGCTGAACACCGCGATCATCGCGGCGGAGATACCCAGCAGGTAACGCCGCCCGATACGGTCGGCGATCAGACCAGACGCGACGATCGCGAGCACGCCGATCGCCGCACCGATCATTTCGATCACCAGGAAGCGGGTCACCGACTGCTTCGTGAACAGAAGAATCCAGGACAGTGGAAACACGGTGACGAGATGAAACAGCGCAAAGCTCGCGAGCGGTGCGAACGCTCCCAGCATGATGTTGCGCCAATTGGCACGGTACGTCTCACGAACCCGCGCCGGGGTCAGCTCGCGCGTCTCGAACAACTGCTCGTAATCCGGCGTCGCCACGATCCGCAGCCGTGCGAACAGCGCCACAACATTGATCGCGAACGCGACGAAGAACGGATAGCGCCAGCCCCAGTCGAGGAAATCGACCGGCGACAGGCTCGCTTCGAAGAATGCGAAGAGCCCCGACGCCACCAGCAGGCCGAGCGGCGCACCGAGCTGCGGGATCATTGCATACCAGCCACGCTGGTTCTTCGGCGCGTTCAGCGCCAGCAGCGAAGCTAGACCGTCCCAGGTCCCGCCGAGCGCAAGCCCCTGCCCGATCCGCAGCACGCATAGCGCCACCGCCGACCCGACACCGATCTGTTCGTAGGACGGGATGAACGCGACCGCCATCGTAGACCCGCCAAGCAGGAACAACGCGATCGTCAGCTTCACGCCGCGACCGTGCCGCCGGTCGATCGTCATGAACAGCCAAGTCCCGAACGGCCGCGCGATATAGGCCAGCGCAAACACCCCGAACGAGTACATCACGCCGGTCAGCGCATCGACATACGGGAACACCAGCGCCGGAAACACCAGCACGGACGCGATCGCATAGACGAAGAAGTCGAAAAACTCCGATGTGCGGCCGATGATGACGCCGATCGCGATCTCGCCTGGCTGGACCTCCCCGTGGCGCGCGTTGATCCGTCGAGCGTCCTGCTCGATGGAATCCGACTTGGGATGGGCGGTCTGGGCACTCATGCGGTCACTTCGCTCCTGGTCGGCACCTTTGGGGGGGCCTAAAACAGCCTATCCCCAACGTTCACGGCCCTCATGCACTTTTTGCTGCAACTGCGAGACTGGACAAACTGTCCAGCTATCCGCGGGGGCAGCATGCGGCTATATCATGCCCCATGATGTTCGATCGGTCCACACCTTCCACCCGCCGGCTCCGTCTCCTGGCTGGGCTGCCGTTGTTGCTCCTTGGTGGATGCAACATGGTCGTCATGAACCCGTCCGGCGACGTTGCGTTGCAGCAGCGCGACCTGATTTTGGTGGCCACCGGCTTGATGCTGCTGGTGATCGTGCCAGTGATCGCGCTGACCGTCCTGTTCGCTTGGCGGTACCGCGCGGGCAACAAGGACGCAAAGTACGAACCAAACTGGGACCATTCGACTCAGCTCGAACTCGTCATCTGGGCGATCCCGCTGCTCATCATCATCGTGCTCGGCGCGGTGACCTGGGTCAGCACACATGTGCTCGATCCGTATCGCCCGATCGAACGACTCGGCCCCGGTCGGCTGGTTGCCAAGGACGTCCGTCCGCTCGAGGTGCAGGTTGTGGCGCTCGATTGGAAGTGGCTGTTCATCTATCCGGAATATGGCATCGCCACGGTGAACCAACTGGCGGCTCCGGTCGATCGCCCGATCGAGTTCAAGCTGACCTCCTCGACGGTCATGAACGCGTTCTACATCCCGTCACTGGCGGGCATGATCTACGCGATGCCCGGCATGGAAACGAAGCTTCACGCGGTCATCAACAAGCCCGGCAACTATGACGGCATCTCGTCGAACTACAGCGGCGCCGGCTACTCGGGCATGAAGTTCCGGTTCTACGGCATGTCGGACCAGGGTTTCGCGCAGTGGGTTGCCAGCGTCCGCGCGAAGCCGATGCCTTTGACCCGCGCCAACTATCTCCAGTTGGAGAAGCCGACCGAGAACGTCCGTCCGATGCATTTCGGTCGCGTCGATCCGCAGCTCTACAAGGCGGCGCTCAACATGTGCGTCCGGCCCGGGTCGATGTGCATGGACCGCATGATGATGATCGACTCGATGGGCGGCGGCGGCAAGCATAGCGCCGAACCGAAGAACGGCGTCGGCCATGCCGAGGGCGCTCTCGAGAAACAGCCCGAGGAGAAGGGCGCACCCGGCCATTGGAGCACGCCGCGAAAACCCGGCGCTCCCGGTGCGCAACAACCCGGTGCACAACAGAATCGTGACCTGACACTGAACCGTACGCCCCCCGCAGCGACGCCTGGCACCCGCCAGTCCGCGCGCGCCTGATACGATAGGCACACAGATGTTCGAGAACCCTGCAATCCTGAAGACGATCTTCGGCCGCCTGACGCTCGAATCGTTACCGCTGCACGAACCCATCGTGATGGGCACGTTCGCTGCGGTCGCGGTCGGCGGGATCGCGCTGCTCGCGGCGATCACCTACTTCAAGCTCTGGACCTGGCTCTGGAAGGAGTGGCTGACCAGCGTCGACCACAAGAAGGTCGGGATCATGTACATGATCCTCGGTACGGTCATGCTGCTTCGCGGCTTCTCCGACGCCATCATGATGCGCGCGCAACAGGCGATGGCCTTCGGCGCGAACGAGGGGTTCCTGCCCGCGCACCACTATGACCAGGTGTTCACGGCGCACGGCGTGATCATGATCTTCTTCGTGGCGATGCCGTTCGTCACGGGCATCATGAACTACGTCATCCCGCTTCAGATCGGCGCGCGCGACGTCTCGTTCCCGTTCCTCAACAACATGAGCTTCTGGATGACCGCATCCGGTGCCGTGATCGTCATGATGTCGCTGTTCATCGGGGAATTTGCGCGGACCGGCTGGCTCGCCATGCCGCCATTGTCGGGGATCGCGTACAGCCCCGATGTCGGCGTCGACTATTATATCTGGGCGCTGCAGATCGCCGGCGTCGGGACCTTGCTGTCCGGCGTCAACCTGATCGCGACCATCGTCAAGATGCGCGCACCGGGCATGTCGATGATGAAGATGCCCATTTTCTGCTGGACCGCGCTCTGCACCAACGTGCTGATCGTTGCCGCCTTCCCCGTGCTGACCGCCGTGCTCGCGCTGCTGTCGCTCGATCGCTACATCGGCACCGCCATCTTTACGAACGAACTCGGCGGCAACCCGATGATGTACGTGAACCTGATCTGGATCTGGGGTCACCCGGAGGTCTACATCCTCATCTTGCCGCTGTTCGGCGTGTTCTCGGAAGTCACCTCGACCTTCTCCGGCAAGCGTCTCTTCGGCTACACCTCGATGGTCTATGCCACCGTGGTCATTACGATCCTCGCCTACCTCGTCTGGCTGCACCACTTCTTCACGATGGGCTCGGGTGCCAGCGTTAACTCGTTCTTCGGTATCACCACCATGGTGATCTCGATCCCGACGGGGGCGAAGATCTTCAACTGGTTGTTCACGATGTACCGCGGTCGGATCCGGTTCGAACTGCCGATGATGTGGACGGTGGCCTTCATGATCACCTTCACGATCGGCGGCATGACCGGCGTTCTGCTCGCCGTCCCCCCGGCCGACTTCGTGCTGCACAACTCGCTGTTCCTGGTCGCCCACTTCCACAACGTCATCATCGGTGGCGTGCTGTTCGGCACCTTTGCGGCGATCAACTACTGGTTCCCGAAGGCCTTCGGCTTCCGCCTGAACGAGTGGTGGGGCAAGCTGAGCTTCTGGATGTGGGTGCCCGGCTTCTACGTCGCGTTCATGCCGCTCTATGTGCTCGGCCTGATGGGCGTCACGCGCCGCCTGCGTCACTTCGACGACCCGTCGTTGCAGATCTGGTTCGTGATCGCGGCCATCGGTGCGGCCATGATCGCCGTGGGCATCGCAGCCTTCCTGATCCAGATCTTCGTCAGCGTCCGCAACCGCGAGACCCTGCGCGACACGACCGGTGATCCGTGGAACGGTCGTACGCTAGAGTGGGCGACGTCGTCGCCGCCGCCGGCCTACAACTTCGCGTTCACGCCAATCGTTCATGACGGTGACGCCTATGCCGACATGAAGGTCCGTGGTTACGACCGTCCGATGACCGGGTTCCGTGCCATCCACATGCCAAAGAACACCGGCACCGGCGTGATCCTGGCAGGCTTCGCAACCGCCCTCGGCTTCGGGATGATCTGGTACATCTGGTGGCTTGCCGCCGCGAGCATGCTGGGTCTGATCGCAACGTCGATCATCCACACGTTCAACTACAAGCGTGACTACCACATCCCGGTCGAGGAAGTGGAGCGGACCGAGGCGGCCCGCACCGCGCTGCTCAACCAGAACAAGGTGACGACGGCATGAGCGCCACCCACACGGCGCCCCCAGCGGGCGCCGAAGACGCGACGAAGCTGGCCTTCTACCAGATCGACGAGCACGACCATCCCGAGGGCGGCAGCACGATGCTGGGCTTCTGGATCTACCTGATGAGCGATTGCCTCATCTTCGCGTGCCTGTTCGCGATCTACGGCGTGCTCGGTGCGAACTATGCCGGCGGCCCCGCGCCGAAGGACCTGTTCGAACTGCCGCTGGTCGCGATCAACACGTCGATGCTGCTGCTGTCGTCGATCACCTACGGCTTCGCGATGCTGGCGATGGAGAAGCAGCAGATCCGGGCTACCCAGCTCTGGCTGGCGATCACGGGCCTGTTCGGCGCGACCTTCATCGGGATCGAGCTGTACGAGTTCGCCACCTTGATCCACGAGGGCGCCACGCCGCAACGCAGCGCCTTCCTGTCCGCCTTCTTCACGCTGGTCGGCACCCACGGTCTGCACGTCACCTTCGGCCTCATCTGGCTGGTGACGCTGATGGTCCAGGTCGGCAAGCATGGCCTGATCCAGGCGAACAAGCGCCGCCTGATGTGCCTCAGCATGTTCTGGCACTTCCTCGACGTCATCTGGATCGGCGTCTTCACCTTTGTCTATCTGCTCGGGATGCTGCGATGACCGACACTTCCAGCCACGTTCACGCGCACGCGGACTCGCACGGCAAGGGCGATGACGGCCATCACGACGGCGACGCGCAGGCCCACGGCTCGTTCAAGGGTTACATGACCGGGTTCGTCTTGGCCGTTATCCTCACCGCGATCCCGTTCTGGCTCGTCATGGCCGGCCCGTTCACGGCGCAGACCACGGCACTGGCAGTCATGGGCTTCGCGGTCGCGCAGATCGTCGTCCACATGATCTACTTTCTCCACATGGACACCAAGTCCGAGGGCGGCTGGACGATGATGGCGCTTATCTTCACCGTCCTGCTCGTCGCGATCGCGATCAGCGGTTCGCTGTGGGTCATGTTCCATCTCAACACCAACATGATGCCGATGAACCCGGCCGCGATGGACTCCATGTGACCGACGGGGCGGCCGGCGCACCCGATACGGGCGCCCGGCCGCCCCGCTCGCGGTTGACGCTCGTCATCCTGACGATCGTCACCGCGCTGCTGGTCGCGGGCCTATTCGGCCTGGGCACCTGGCAGGTTAACCGCCTTGCCTGGAAGCGTGACCTGATCGCCCGCGTTAACGCCCGGGTCCATGCCCCGCCCGTCCCGGCCCCCGGCCCGACGGCTTGGGCTGGCCTCGACACCGAAAACGCCAGCTACCGCAACATCCGCCTGACCGGCCGCTACCGGAACGATCGCAGCGTCCGCACGCAAGCCGCGACCGTACTGGGCGCGGGCAGCTGGCTCGTCACGCCGCTCGTCACCGACGCGGGCTTCACCGTGCTCGTCAACCGCGGCTTCGTCCCCCCCAGCTGGCAGGACCGCACACCGCCGTCTGGGCCGGTCACGGTCACCGGCCTGCTCCGCATCACCGAACCCGGCGGCGGCTTCCTGCGACGCAACGATCCCGCCGCCGGTCGCTGGTACTCACGCGACGTCGCCGCGATCGCCACCGCCCAGCGGCTCGGTCCCGCCGCCCCCTATTTCGTCGATGCCGCGGCCGACCCCGCCGCGCCGACGCGGCCCCCCGTCGGCGGCCTCACCATCATTTCCTTCCCCAACAACCACCTCAGCTACGCGATCACCTGGTACGCGCTCGCGCTCATGCTGATCGGCGGCTGGGTCCTCGTGCTGCGCTACGAACGGCGGCTGCGGCGATGAGGATCGCGCCACTCGCCCGCACCGCCCCGCCGTCGATGCCCCCGCTGACCGGCGACGGCGCGACGCGCTCAATCGGCGACGCCGGCCGCCGCAACATGCTGCAACTTGTGCAGCTCCGCTGGCTCGCGGTCGGTGGCCAGGTCTCCGCCATCCTGATCGCGCAGTTCGGGCTTGGCGTCGAGCTCCCGCTCGGCCCGATGCTTGGCGTGGCCAGTGCGACGCTGCTCCTCAACCTCGCCAGCATCATCCTGCTCCGCAACCGGGTCGGCACGTCGAACGGCTCGCTGTTCTTCGCGCTCATCCTCGACGTCGCCTCGCTCACCGCGCAGCTCTACCTAAGCGGCGGCGCAACCAACCCGTTCATGTGGCTCTACTTGTTGCAGGTCGTACTCGGCGCGATCCTGCTCGATACCTGGTCGGCGATCGTCATCGTGATGGTGACCAGCCTGTGTTTCGCGGCGCTTACCTTCATCTACCGTCCGCTCAATTTCCCGCCCGCGCTCGCCGACCACCGCCGGCTGATCGACACCGCCGGCGCCTGGGCCTGCTTCGCGCTCGTCGCCATGCTGCTCGTGCTGCTGATCACGCGCATCACGCAGAACCTGCGCGCCCGCGACGCCAACCTCGCGAACCTGCGGCAACAGGCGGTCGAGGAGGATCACATCGTCCGGATGGGCCTGCTCGCCTCGGGCGCAGCGCACGAACTCGGCACCCCGCTCGCCTCGCTCGCCGTCATCCTCGGCGACTGGAAACGCATGCCCGCGCTCGCCGCCGACCCTGATCTGGTGGCGGAGATCGGCGAGATGCAGGCCGAGGTCCAGCGCTGCAAGGCGATTGTCACCGGCGTCCTGCTCGCGGCGGGCGAGGCGCGCGGCGAGGCCCCCGCGATCACCGGCATGCGCCGTTTTCTGGACGGTATTGCGGATGACTGGCATGCGGCACACATGAGCACGGTGCTCGACTACCGGAACGCATTTCCCGGCGACCTGCCCGTCGTGGCGGACCCGGCCTTGAAACAGGTCATCTTCAACGTGCTCGACAATGCCGCTGAATCCTCCCCCGCCTGGATCGCGTTCAACGCATCGCAACGCGGCGACGCGCTCATCATCGCCGTGCAGGATGCCGGCGGCGGCTTCTCGCCGGAACGGCTGGAACGGATCGGCAAACCCTATGAATCGAGCAAGGGCCGGCTCGGCGGCGGTCTCGGCCTGTTCCTGGTCGTCAACGTCATGCGCAAGCTCGGCGGCACCGTCTCGGCCGCGAACTGCGCGAACGGCGGCGCGGTCGTGACGCTCACCCTGCCCCTCGCCGCGATCGCAGCACCCCCGGGGCGCGCCGCATGACCGCCGGCCGCCTGCTCGTCATCGTCGAGGACGACGCCGCCTTCGCACGCACGCTGAAGCGCTCGTTCGAACGGCGCGAGTACGAAGTCCTGCTCGCCGCCAGCCACGAGGATCTCGTCACGCTCCTGCAGGGCCGCACCCCGGACTTCGCGGTCGTCGACCTGAAATTGAACGGTGCATCCGGCCTCGTCTGTGTCCAGACGCTGCGCGCGCATGATCCGGCGACGCTGATCGTCGTGCTGACCGGCTTCGCCAGCATCGCCACCGCGGTTGAGGCCATCAAGCTCGGCGCGTCGCACTATCTCGCCAAGCCGTCCAATACCGACGATATCGAGGAAGCGTTCGGCCGTGCCAGCGGCAACGTCGCCGCCCCGCTGACCGAGCGCACCACGTCGATCAAGACGCTCGAATGGGAGCGGATCCACGAGGTGCTGGCCGAAACCGGCTTCAACATCTCGGAAACCGCCCGCCGGCTCGGCATGCACCGCCGCACGCTGGCCCGCAAACTCGAGAAGCGCCAGGTCAAGTGAAGCCCGGCGATAACGCTTGAACTGACCCGACCCCCACGCAACAACGGCCCCTTACCCCCGAGGAGCTGCCTTATGCGTCGCCGCACGTTCATCGCGTCCCTGCCCGCCGCCGCTTTGGCCTCGAACGCGGTCGCGCAGACCGGCACCACGGGCGGCGCGGCAAAGGCGGCCCCGGGTGACGGCGCCGCCCCACAACCCCCGACGGTGCAAGCACCCCTTCCGCCGGTCTGGGAACCCGGCACCGACCGCTTCATCCGGCCTGACGTCAGCGCCGGCGATCGTCCGGTCGGTGCCAGCTTCGCCTCGCGCACCGCGGTCTACGGCCTGAACGGCGCGGTCGGCACCGCCCACCCGCTCGCCACCCAAGCCGGCATCGACATCCTCCGGCGCGGTGGTTCCGCGGTCGACGCGGCGATCGCGATCAACGCCTGCCTCGGCTTCCTCGAACCCACCGCCAGCGGCATCGGCGGCGATGCCTATGCAATGATCTGGGATCCGAAGGCGAAGGCCGTCGTCGGCATCACGGGATCGGGCAACAGCCCGCGCGGGCTCAGCCTCGAAACCGTCCGCGGCCGCGCGAAGAACGGCGTCCTGCCCCCGCTCGGCGCGCTCAGCGTCTCGGTCCCCGGCGCGGTCGACGCCTGGTGGACGATGCACCAGCGTTACGGCAAGCTCCCCTGGGCCGACCTGTTCCAGCCCGCGATCGCCCATGCCGAGGCCGGCGTCCCCGTTCCCGACATGATCGCCTTCTACATCCGGCGCAGCCTCACCGCATTCCGCCGCCCCGGCAACGGGCTGGAGGAGTCCGCCAACGCGCTGCGCACCTACGGCCTCGCGGACGGCAAGGGCCCCAGGCCGGGCCAGGTGTTCCGCAACCCCGATCTGGCGCGCACCTACCGCGCGATCGCCGCGGGCGGCCGCGACGCTTTCTACCAGGGCGACGTCGCCCGCACGATCGACCGCTATTTCCAGCGGATCGGCGGTTGGCTGCGCTATGCCGATCTCGCCGCGCACCGTTCCGAATGGATCGCGCCCAACCGCACCGACTATCGCGGCACCACCGTCCACGCGCTCGGTGCCAACACGCAGGGCCTGGCCACGCTCCAGATGCTCAACATCCTCGAACGGTTCGACCTCAAGGCTGCCGGTTTCCAGTCCCCGCTCTCGATCCACCTCCAGGCGGAGGCCAAGCGGCTCGCCTACGAAGACCGCGCGCGCTTCTATGCCGATCCGCGCTTCGCCAAGATTCCCGTCGAATGGTTGATCTCCAAGGAATATGCCGCCGAACGTGCCAAGCTGATCCGCCCCGACCGCATCCTGACCCCCGTCTATCCGGGCCAGGCCCCCAGCCGCGGCGACACCACCTATTTCAGCTGCGCCGACGGCAGCGGCATGATGGTGTCGATGATCCAGTCCAACTTTCGCGGCATGGGCTCCGGCCTCGTCGCCGACGGGCTCGGCTTCATGTTCCAGGATCGCGGCCAGCTGTTCAGCCTGAAGGACGGCCACCCCAACATCTATGCGCCCGGCAAGCGCCCGTTCCAGACGATCCTCCCCGGCTTTGCCACGCGCGGCAACGCACCGTGGATGAGCTTCGGCGTGATGGGCGGCGACATGCAGCCGCAGGGCCAGACCCAGATCATCGTAAACCGCGTCGACTACGGCCTCGAAATCCAGTCGGCCGGCGACGCCCCCCGCTGGCACCACGAAGGCTCCTCCCAATCGATGGGCGAGGACGACACCGGCCTCGGCCCGACCGGTCTGCTCCGCCTCGAAAGCGGCGTTCCGCTCGCCACCCGCAGGCGCCTGGCTGAAATCGGCTGGACGATCGGCGATCCGGACGGTGGCTTCGGCCGCTACCAATGCGTCGAACACCGCATGGACGGCCCGACCCGCGTCTATGCCGGCGCCAGCGAAATGCGCGCCGACGGCTGCGCGCTCGCCTACTGACCTTTCCCAAGCCACGGCCAGCTGAACAGAACCGTCGGCGATGGCCGTCGCCATTGTTCTACCCACGTTATGAAACGGCCGCCCCCGCAATCCGTCCAGCGTCGCTATCGCCCTCGGCAAATGGCAAACTGAAACGCTGACGAACCAATCACAAAAAAGCCTGGCTCCCGTCCGACATCAGTCGAACCGGAGCCAGGCAATTGGCTCACCACTGTAAGCGGGGAACCGGCCAGGCCGGCTCCCCTGCCACGATCAGACCGCGACCACGTTCTCCATGACGCCGTAGTTCCAGGACGTCATCAGGGCCATGCCCGCCCCGGCCATATGGCTCATGTCCGCCGCGATCGGCTCCGCCGAGAAGGCGGACGGCGTGACGACCGCGAAGTCGCTCACCGGCTCCGCAACCGCGGCATCGGAACTGACGATCACATCGGACGTCGTGACCACTGCCGACCGCAGCACGAGATCGGACGTCGCGACCGCATTGGCACCGGTCACCTGGATGTTCAGGTCGACCACACCGTTGCCGCCGAGATCGACGCTGACGAACGTGTCGCTGCCGAACGTGAAGATGTTCACGCGGTCGGCGGCGCTGGTGTTGACCGTCGAAAGATCGATCTTGTCGACGCCGGTCTGGAAGTCGGTGATGACATCCGCGGTCGCGGACGGGGAGTCGCCTGCCACCGCGTAACGGAACGTGTCCGCCCCGGCGCCGCCGGTCATCCGATCGGACAACAGCCCACCCTGCAGCAGGTCATTGCCGTCGCCACCGTTCAGCGTGTCGGAACCCTGTCCACCGAACAGGCTGTCATTCCCGATCCCGCCGTCCAGCGTGTCATTGCCCTGGTTACCGTACAACGCGTCGTCGCCGTCCCCGCCGCTCAGCGTGTCCGTGCCCAACCCGCCGTTCAGCGTGTCGGTCCCGGCCCCGCCGGTCAGCGTGTTCGCCGCATCGTTACCGGTCAGGACGTCGTTGAACGCGGAGCCCGACAGATTCTCGATCGAGGTCAGCAGGTCAGGGCCACCGGCACCCGTCTGCTGCAGCCCGGCCAAGGCCAAGCTGACCGTCACGCCCCCCGTCGCGCTGGCATAGCTGGCGGTGTCGTTGCCGATCCCGCCGTCGATCGTGTCGAACCCGGACGTGAACGTCCCGGTCGGCGTGACCTCTGCCGACGTGTCGGAGATATGGAGCGTATAGGTTTCGCCCGCGACCAGACCACCTGCGCTTGGCGCGGCAAGCGTGTCGAAATCGATGACCCGGACATAATAGGTTCCGGCGGTCGCGAACGTGTAGTCGAGCCGGCTGGCGAGGCTGGAGCTGCCCGGATCGCCGAAGTCGTCATCATTCTCGGCGAGTACCGTGCCCGCGGCGTCGACGATCTGGATCACGGAGTCGAACGACACCTGATCGATGTCGAACACGACGCGTGCGCCCGCATCGACCGTAACCCCGTAATATTCCAGGCCGTTACCGGCGGCGGTCGCGTTGACCGTCGCATGAGGGATATTGCGTGCGCTTTCGATGTTGGTGTTGCTGACCAGATCGAAATTGCCGGCGGCCGAGGAGTCGAGCACCACCGCGGTCGCGATGCTGTTGTTCGTCGTCGCGGCTGGCTTCGTCACGTCGGCGCGATCGACCGTGTCGGCGAACTGGGTTTCGTTGCCGAACCCGCCGTCGATGATGTCATTACCCTCGCCACCGCTAATCGTGTCGCTGCCCGCCCCGCCGCTGATGACGTTGTTCTCGACGCTGCCGCCGATCGTATCGCCGAAGCTGGAACCAATGGCGTTCTGGAAATTGCTCAGCGTGTCGGTGCCGGCCCCGCCGATCGCAGTCCCCGTCGCCAGGTTCACCGAGACCGCAGAGGTCGCGTTGACATAGCTGGCGGTGTTCGTGCCGACACCGCCGACCATCCGGTCGTTGCCCAACCCGCCTTCGACCACGTCGTCGCCGGCGCCGCCGTTCAGGATGTCATTGCCCTGCCCGCCGTAGATCGTGTCGTTACCGCTCTCGCCGAAGACCTGATCGTCGTCCTGATTGCCGTACAGCGCATCGTTGCCCGCGCCGCCATAGACGATGTCCGCGCCGGTGCCGCCCGTGACCCGGTCGTCGCCGTCATAGCCGTACAGCGTGTCGGCCGCGACGCTGCCCGTGATCGTGTCGTTCAGGTGCGTGCCGTACAGCGTCGTCTGGCCGGGGTTGGAGATGTTGAGCGTCGTCGCGAACTGCACCGACTTGTCGGCCAGCACGAAGCCGGACCCGGTCCGCACGTCCAGACCGACATCGAACCCGACCGTCGCGCTATCGTCCATGTCGATCGACGAGTTCATCATCAGTGCCCGGACATCCGCGCCGTTGAGCAGCGGGTTGGCCTGCAGCATCAACGCCGCGACCGCCGCCGCGTCGGGGGCCGCCGCGGACGTGCCGAAGAAGTTCGGGAACGTGTCCGCATCCGCCGCCGAATCGCCGGAGAAGAATGTCGTGTTGCCACCGTCGACCGCCGTCATCGCAACCGTGCGAACCTCCGGGGCCGCAAGCCGGTTGCCAGTGTCGTCGAACAACGTCGTCTGCGTACCGCGGGAAGAGAAAGTCTCCGCGACCGGCGGGTTATAGCCATATTCCGGCGTCCGAGCGAAGGATGCCGCGCCGATCGCCATCGACCCTTCGGCCGCATGGTGGCCGTACAGCGTGCCCTCGTTGGTGTTGGACAGCGGGTTTTCCAAATTGATGTTCGCCCCGTTTCCCGATGCGATCAGCCGGATCTGACCCGGTGCCTCACCGTCATACAGGCCGACGCGGATCTGGAACGTGCCCGCGGACGGCGCGGTGTAGCGAAACACCTCGACCGGATCGCCGTCGAGATTGTTGGTCGCCGCCCGTGCGCGGACCGTCGTGCCGTCCGCGCTCGTCAGGAACACGTCAAGGTCGTTGGCCGAGCCGGGGCCACCCGCCGATGCGGCTGGCGAGTCCCACTGCAGGATGAACGTGCCGGTGGCACCCGCACCCATCGTGACGGTGATGAAGTCCTGGCCCGGTGCGAATTGCATCAGCGTGTATTCGGCGCCGAGCAGCGTCTGCGTGCCACCGGACACCCAGGCGCCCTCATAGCCTTCGCGCCCATCGTTGCCGGCGGAGCTGAAGTAAGCGACGCCGCGATCCGCGACCTCGTTTACCGCCTGCGAAATAATGCCGTTCTGGTAGGTGAGTTCGGCGAAGTAGCTGACGTCGTCGACGATGACACGGTCGCCGGCATCCGCCAGCGCGATGATGTTGTTGGCGAACGACGCCTGGCCGTTGAACGCCGTTGCGAAATCTATCGCCGCGCCCGGTGCCAGATCGTGGACGAGCTGAGCCATCGCGCGGCCCTCATCGCTGCCCGCACCCGTCAGGTCGGCCAGCACGCGCGTGTCGGTCGGCAGGTCGTTGCTGGCGATGTTGGTCGCGACGGTGTCTGTGGTGCTGCCGTTCCGGCCGAAGCTGTCGGACATCACGCCGACGCGGATGCCGGTGCCGTCAACGCCGTAGGTCGCACGCGCCGTATCGGCCGCCATTGTCGAGTCGGCCTGCGTCGTGACCAGGCCGACGCTGCTGGTGAACCCAGATTCGCGGGCGGCAAGCAGGTTCGTCGCGGTGGTCAGCGCGCCGATCTGGTCCACGGCAATGTATCCGGATGCAACCGCGCCGTAGCTGCTGCCGCCCTTCAGGCCGAGCCCCTGCAATTCAGCGAGCAACCCCGCACCGTTCCCGTCGCGCGCCGTGGTGTCGATCAGAACATATTTGCCGTCGGCGGTGATCGCGTTGGCGATCTGCTCGACGCTGCCGGTAAAGGCGGACATTGCTACGGCCTGGGACGAATTGCTGTAGTACAGCGACGCGAGCTGTTCATCCAGCATCGACAGGTCGCCTGACTTCAACGCCGTCATGGCCAATGCCGATGCGTCGTCGAAACTCAGCGCCACCGCATCGTCACCGATCACGCTTGTCGTGACATCCGGGGCGGACACGGCATTGGCCGCCGACGTCACGATGTTGACTACATCGGGGCCCGTATCGGCAGTCGCGATTTGCGACGCGTTGTAGGCCGCGGTGAAATGATCGCCCGCCATACTGGTCGCGGCATCGTTCTGGTCGATCAGCGCAGAAGTCACTGGACGATATGTTGCCATGGAGTGGGTTCCGTTCCGCAGATACAGGGGACAGGGCGTCCTCGGGGGAGAGTCGTCTTCCCCCGCCGGCCGATCTTGAGTATCGACATCAGCACATGCCGTAACGTCATGTGCTGACATCGTTAATCTTCAATTCATGAAACGTATCTGCGATATTTTTGCTTCGCAAGCCCGGTTTGTGGATTTATTATTACCAGAAAGTTAATCGCAATTTGAACGTCGCGGGGCATGGTCGCGAACTGAATTTGCACTATGCAGTCATGGTTGATGACGGTGCGGACGGGACCCGGTAAGCGGGCCTGCACGCCGTTCGGTGGGGCCGCGGACATGCGGTGGACGGTCGGTGCGGGATGGGCGAGGGCAATTGACTTGAACGTATCGAAAGTCCGTTCGGCCGGGGACGCACGGCGGCCCATGTGCGCCGCATTGCTTCTGGCGCTTGCCGGAACGGCGCTGTTACCGGACCGCGCGCTGGCCGCCGTCCCGACGCCTCCCACCCCCGCCGCCACCGATCTGCCCGCGCCGGTCGGCGATCCTATGCGGATTGATCCGGCCGCCGATCCGGTGCTGGCGCTCGGCCGCACCAACGGCAGCGAGGACGTGTTCCGCACCATGATCGGCCGCGCCGTGCGCGAGGCACCGTCATCGGCGGAGGCGACCGCCGAACGCGACGCCGCGGTGGCCGCACGCGGTCAGGCCCGTGCCGGCCTGTTCCCCTATGTCGACGTGTCGGGGACAAGTTACCGCGCCATCGCGCGCAACTTCTCGAACGACATCAACAATATCGTCGAACGCTCGCGCGCTGCGGGTCGGACCGATGCGACCGTCAACATTCAGCAGACCGTACTCGATTTCGGCGCGACCTCGATCCGCATCGCCGCCGCCGGTGCTCGCCTCCGTGCCGCGGCCGCCGGCATCGACGCATCCGCCGACCAGGTGGCGCTCGGCGCGATCGGCGCGTGGTACGACGTGTTCGTCTACCGCGCGCTCGTCCGGCTCGGCGCGGCCTTCGCCCAATCGCAGCGCGACCTGCGCGTCGCGGTGGAACAGCGCGTCAAGGAAGGCGTCTCGGCCCCCGGCGACGTCGCCCGCGTCGAAAGCTACATCGCCAGCGCCGACGTCCGGCTCGCCGGATATCGCCGGTCGCAGGCGAACGCCGAGGCGCGTTTCACCGAATTGTTACGCGAACCCCCGCCCGCCCAGCTGCCCCGCGCGCCGCTGCTCGACCGGACCGAATTGTCGCGCGACTATGTCGGCAAGGCAGCCCTCGCCACGCCCACCGTCCGGCTCGCCACGGCGCAGGCCGACGCCGCGCGGCAGGACGCCCGGGCCGCGCGTGCCGATACGCTGCCGGTCCTTACCGCCGGCGTTCAGGCCGGACGCTACGGCGTGCTGGAAAACCCGGACGACTATGACGTGCGCGGCGTCATGACGATCCGCAAGCGCTTCTTCGGCGGCGTCGATGCGCGCGCCGACCAGGTCCGCGCGCAGGCGAACGTCGCCGAGGCCCGCGCCGCCCGCGCCCGCGAGGAAGCGGCCCGCGACGCCACCATCGCCTGGTCCGACGTCCAGGCGCTCGTCGATCAGGCAAAGGCGTTCCAGGAAAGCTACATCGCCGCCCGCCGGTCGCGCGACGTGCTGTTCGAACGGTTCCGCGTCTCGCGGGGGTCGCTGTTCGATGTCCTGGGGGCGGAGGACTCGTTCTTCCTCACCGCATCCGCCTATATCCAGGGGGTCGGCGAACTCGACGCCGCCCGCTATGTCCTGCTGTCGCGCACCGGCCGGCTGCTGGACGCGCTGGCCATCCCCCCCGCCCCTACTACTCCAGGTCGAGGAACACCGCGTTGAGCGAAGAGATCGTCATTGACGCGCCAAAGCCCCGGATCGCCGCCTGGCTGACCGAGCCGATGCGCCGCAACCGCGCGACCTATCTGAAGGTCGCGGCCGCCGCGGTCATGATCAACCTGTTCGGCCTCGTCACCTCGCTCTTCGCGATGACCGTGTATGACAGCGTGCTGCCCAACAACGCGACCGCCTCGCTCGTTGGCCTGTCGATCGGGCTCGGCATCGTCGTGCTGTTCGATTTCCTGCTGAAGACGCTACGCGCGTACTTCGTCGACATCGCCGGCGCGGACATCGACCGCCGCGTCGGCACGTCGATCTTCAACCGCCTGCTGTCGATGCGCATGGACATGCGCAAGGGTTCGACCGGCTCGCTCGCCGGGCTGATGCGCGAACTGGAAACGCTGCGCGATTTCTTCGCCTCGGCCACCATGACCGCGATCGTCGACGTGCCGTTCGTGCTGCTGACGCTCGCCGTCATCGCGCTGATCGGCGGCAAGGTCGTGCTTGTCCCGCTCGCGATGGTCCCGATCGTGCTGATCGCGGGCCTGCTCACTCGCCCCGCGATGGACCGACTGTCCGCGCAATCGATGGGCGAGGGGCTGGCGAAACAATCTGTGCTGGTCGAGGCGATCGGCGGGCTGGAGACTGTGAAGTCGGTCCAGGCCGGCCCGTTACTCACCAAGCGCTGGCGCCGCGCGATGGAAAGCCACGCGGACAGTTCGCTCCGCCAGCGGCTCGTCGGCGCGATCAGCGTCAACATCGCCACGTCGGGGCAGACGATCTCCTACGCCGGCGTCGTGATCGTCGGCGTCGCGATGATCGGCGCGCAGGAACTGACGATGGGCGGGCTCATCGCCTGCTCGATGCTCGCCGGCCGCGCGGTCGCCCCGCTGGCGCAGATCGCCAGCCTCCTCTCACGCCTTACCTCCACGCAGGCCGCCTATCGCCAGCTCGACGGCATGATGCAGGCCCCGCGCGAAGGGGCGCAGTCGAACCCGCTGGTCCTTGCCAAGGTGAAGGGCGCGATCGAGTTTCGCCGCGTCACCTTCCGCTACCCCGGCGCCACCGCCAACGCGCTCGAGGATGTCAGCTTCTCGATCAAGCCGGGTGAGCGCGTCGCGATCCTCGGCCGCATCGGATCGGGCAAGTCGACCGTCGCACGGCTCATTCTCGGCCTCTATCCGCCCGCCGACGGGCTCGTGATGATGGACGGCACCGACCTGCGCCAGCTCGATATCGGCGCGATGCGCGCGCAGATGGGCGTGGCGCTTCAGGAAAGCGTGCTGCTGTCCGGCTCGGTCCGCGACAACATCACGCTCGGCCGCGACGGCGTCGACGACGAGGAAATGCTGCGCGCCGCCAACCTGACCGGCACGCACCAGTTCATGGGCCAGATCGCCAACGGCTACGACCTGCGCCTTAACGACCGCGGCGAAAGCCTGTCCGGCGGGCAGCGTCAGTCGATCGCCATCGCCCGCGCGCTCGCCGGCCGCCCGCCCGTGCTGATCTTCGATGAGCCGACCAGCGCAATGGACACACAAACGGAGAGCAGCCTCCTCGAACGGCTGCACGCCGAACTGACCGACCAGACGCTCGTCGTCATCACCCACCGCCCGTCACTGGTGAAGCTGGTGACGCGGCTGATCGTGATGGACGCCGGCAAGATCATCGCCGACGGGCCGCGCGACGAAGTCCTGAAGAAACTCCAGCCGAGGGCGGCAGCATGAGCAGTATGCATCTGGAGGATCTGGCCGACCAGGTCCGCCCCCGCGTCGTCTCCAGCGTCCTGCTCTGGACGATCCTCGCCTTCTTCGGCATCCTCATCCTCTGGGCGTGGTTCACCGTGCTCGACCGCTCGGTCAACGCGGAGGGGCGGATCGGCCCCACGTCACAGCTCCAGGTCGTCTCGAACCTCGAGGGCGGCATCGTCAGCGCGATACTCGTCCACACCGGCGAGATCGTCCGCGCGGGCGACCCGCTGATCCGGCTCGACCAGACCAGCACGACCGCCGAACTTGGCACCGGCCGAGCGACGGTCGGCGCGCTGTCCGCCAAGCTCGCCCGGCTGACTGCCGAAATGTCCGGCACCACCCCGAACTTTGGCGCGGTCCAGGGCGACAGCGGCCAGATCGCGAGCGAACGGAGCCTCTACGCGTCGCGCCAGGCTGATCTCGCGAACATGATCTCCGTCGGCCAGTCGCGTATCGTCCAGTCCGAACGCGCCGTGGCCGAGGCCCGCTCCGCGCTGGAGGCCCGCATCGCTGCCCGTGATTCGAAGCGCACCGAACTCGCGCTGATCCGCCCGCTGGTCGAACGCGGCATCGAACCGCGCATCACCCTGGTCCAGACGGAAAGCGCTGCGGCAATTGCCGCCAGCGAGGCGGCCGCCGCCTCGGCCTCGCTTGCCCGCGCGCAATCCGCGGTGGCCGAGGCCCGCGCGACGCTCAGCCAGCAACGCCAAGACTGGCGGACGCGGACCAGCGACGAACTCGCCACCGCCCGCGGCGAACTCGGCACCCGGGCCGAAACCATGCCGCTGCTCGCAGATCGCCTGGCGCGCACTGTCATCCGCGCACCGCGGGCCGGCCGCATCAACCGCGTGCTAGTCGCCACCGTCGGCGGCACCGTCCGCCCGGGTGACCCCCTCGTCGAACTCGTCCCCAGCGACGACACGCTTGTCGTCGAGGCGATGGTAAAGCCCAAGGACATCGCCTTCGTCCGCACCGGCCAGCGCGCCAAGGTCAAGATCACCGCCTATGACAGCGCGATCTACGGCTCGCTCGACGGCCGCGTCGTGACGATCTCGCCCGACGTGACGATCGACCAGCGCACCGGCGAAGGCCACTATATCGTCCGCGTCCGCACGGACCGCGACGCGTTGCGCGACAATACCGGCCGCGCGCTGCCGATTGGCCCCGGCATGATCGCCGACGTCAGCCTGCTCGGCGACAAGCGCTCGGTCCTCTCCTACCTCCTCACCCCCTTCACCCGCCTCCGCCAGAACGCGTTCACGGAGTAATAGGGCGGCGGTTCGGTCACTTACCCCGTCGCCCCGGACTTGATCCGGGGCTCGCTGCCTACCCCCACGACGGATCGGTCGGACGGACGGTCGGGACGACACGAACGGCGCCGCCCAAACACGCCAACGGAACGGTGGTCACGCTCCGACCTGAACGCCTCAGTCCGGCAGCGCCTCCACCGGCACACCCCGATACCGGATCAGCAACGGTACGGTCAGCGTTGCGGCGCATGAAATGCCATGTTCCCACAAGCCGTCCTCGCCCCACGCATCCCCGTGGTCGCCGCACAGCAGGATCGTCGCATGTGCGAACCGCGCCAGCAGCGGTGCGATCTGCCGGTCGAGATATTCGCACGCCAGCCGCTGGCGATGTGCGCAGTCCGCACGGCGATCGACGGTCTGGAACGGCACGCATGGATTGTCGGCCGCCGCCCAGTCCGCGCCCTCGAAATGATAAGGCACATGCGTCTCGCCCAGGTTCAGAAACACGAACTGGTCCGCCGCGGCCGACGCGTCGATCTGCTCTTCGATCCAGGCGACCTGCTCACCGGCATGTTGCGAAAACTGGAACGCCCCGAACCCCTGCCGCAGCGTCCCCGAAACCGCGGTCGCGGGATTGAACCAGCCCATCGCTGCCGACCCGATCGTGGCGTAGCCTGCGTTGCGGAACCCGTCCGGAATGTCCGCCCCGTCAACGGAAAAGCCTGGCTCGCTCAGTCCCGGATGCCCCGCCGCCGCCAGCCGGAACAGCCGGCCCAGCTTCGGATTGAGGAAACGCTTCTTCAGCGCCGCCACCCCCGGCGTGAATCCGACGAACATCGCCGCATGCGACCCATAGGTAAAATGCGACGGCGCCTGCGCAGCGTACAATGCGGACACAGATTTCAGTGCCGGCACCTCGGCCGCGGCAAAGCTGTCATACCGGCACGAATCGAGCGTGACGAACAACACGCTGTCATCTGAAATTGTCCGGATGGTCCTGTCCTGCACCGCGCCATTCTCCCTCACCGGGACATCAGCGCGCCGGGTTCGGAAAGCATAACGCTGTTCTACACGCCGCAGGAAGTGCCAATAACGAAACAGGACAGCGACCGGCTGTTCCACCGATCACCATCCCGCCCGAACCCTGCCACCGCGGTGGGGATATCCCCACCCCGGTGGCCCTTAGCGCTTCGACATCACCCGAAGACGATGTCGCTCTGCACGATCGCATTCTCGCCGGTAAAGGCGATCCGCATGTCGAACACATCATCTCCGCCGAGGTCCACGTTCAGGAAGGTCATGCCGTCGCTGTTGGTGATTTCGAACACCGACTGTGTGTTGGCAACGCCAGTCAGGTCGACGGTGTCGAACCCGGACTGGAAATCGCCGACGATGTCGTACGCCGCGACCGTGGAGTCGGACGCGATGACGAAGCGGAAGCTGTCCGCCCCGGCCCCGCCGAACAGGATGTCGCTGCCCACGCCGCCCTGCAGGATGTCCAACCCGTCGTCCCCGGACAGCGTATCGTCGTCACGACCGCCGTACAGCGTGTCGTTGCCGAGGCCGCCGAGCAGGCGATCGGCATCCTGGTTGCCGTACAACATGTCGTTGCCCTCGCCGCCGGTCAGCGTGTCGATGCCGAACCCGCCGGTCAGCATGTCGTCGCCGGCCAGCCCCGACAGCATGTTCGCGCCGCCGTCACCGGTCAGCATGTCGCCGTAGATGCTGCCGATCAGGCCCTCGAACCCGACCAGCGTATCGCTGCCGATGCCGGTGCTCTGCGCCCCATTCTGCAGCAGCAAGGAGACGGTGACACCCTGCGTGGCGTTGGCATAGACCGCGCTGTCGATCCCGTCCCCACCGGTCAGCGTGTTGGTGCCACGGCCGCCTTCCAGCATGTCGTCGCCCGTGCCGCCGGTCAGCGTGTCGTCGCCCTGGCCGCCGAACAGCATGTCGGCCCCGTCGCCACCGTCGATCGTGTCGGCATCCTGGTTGCCGTACAGCACGTCGTCGCCAGCACCACCGACGATCGTGTCGGCACCCAGCCCGCCATCGATGCGGTTGGCGAACTGGTCACCTGTCATCGTATCGGCGAAGTTGCTGCCCAGCAGGTTCTCGATCGACACCAGCGTATCGCTGCCCGCGCCGCCGGTATCCTGCGTGCCGACGACGCGGAGGTCGACCGTCACGGCGCCCGTTGCATTGAAGTAGGACGCGGTATCGGTGCCATCGCCACCGTCGATGACATCGTCACCGCGGCCGCCTTCGAGTGTGTCGTCGCCTTCGCCGGCCGACAGGTTGTCATTGTCCTGACCGCCGTACAGCGTGTCGTTACCGGCCCCACCGGCCAGGACGTCGGCGCCCTGGTTGCCGTACAGCGTGTCGTTGCCTTCGCCGCCCGACAGGTTGTCGTTCCCGGCGAGGCCGGTTAGCGTGTCGTTGCCCGCCAGACCCTGCAACGTGTCGTTGCCGGTCGTCCCGGTCAGCTGATCGTCGCCCGACGTGCCGGGCACGCGCGGAATGGCCAGCACGGCCACGACCTGGTCATGGTCGGTCGCACGACCCACCGAGTCCGGCTGCTCCGCGTTGTAATGGACGACATCGAATGCCGCGCCGTCCGCCAAGCCGCCGGTGACCAGGATGTTGTCGAACGCCTGCACATTGCCTTCGAACAGGTACGAGTAACGCTCTTCGGTCGGCAGCGTATCGTACAGGTTGGTCAGGACCCCGCCGGCGGTTAGCGCCTGCTGGCCGTCCTCGTAATAATAGCCGTTGAAGTCGCCCAGCACCGCGATGTTGAGCGCGGGGTTCGCCGCGAGCAGACCGTCGACATAGGTCCTCAGCTGCGTGTTCTGCGCGGTACGGGCACCGTCACCGGCCTGTGCCGGCGGCTGCGTGTCGCCGAACAGCGCGTCCGAACCGCCGCGCGACGTGAAGTGGACGTTGATCGCCGTCACGGTCTGACCGTTGAACGAGAAGTCCGCAGCCAGCGGCGAGCGCGTGCCCGCATAGGCCGACCCCGGCACTGCAACCGCGCTGTCGGCGATGTAGCTGACCCGGTCGGTGTTGTAGAGGAAGCCGTTGCGGATGTTGCCGCCAGGCTCGCCACCGGTCGAATTCGCCGTCGTCGGCGCAACTTCGACATAGGCGTAAATGCCACCGCCCGCCGTCGCGATCGCATCGATCAGCAGCTGCGCCGTCGCCGCACCCGACAGGTCGGATCCGTTACCGGCACCGTCGGCATCCTGGATTTCCTGCAGGCCGATGATGTCCGGTGCCTGCAGCGCATAGACGATCTCCTCGGCGATCAGCGTGAACTTCTCGGCGCCGTCGGTCGGGTCGAGATTTTCGACGTTGAAGCTGGCGATCGACACATGGTCGGCGCTGCCGACCAGTTCGGTCGTCTCGCGCTCGGGCAGCGCCACGTCGTTCTCGACGGTCACTGCCTCGGTGACGAGCACTTCATAGGTCGAGAAGGCATAGTTCATGATGCCGGTGACGCTGCCGAGCTGGTCGCCCTGTGTGTGAGCGGGTGCGTATCCGGCGAACAGGTCGCTGTCGGCGTCGATCTGGAGACGCTCGGGGTTGTCGTCGCCTTCCGACAGAGTGATGCCGCCGCGCTCGTTCAGCCCGGTCGCGCCCTCGCCGTTCGATGCCACGACGAAGGTCTCGCCGAACTCGTTGGTCGCCGCGACGACCTGCGGACGGTCGACCGTCACGCGCATGCCTTCCATGCTCTCGTAGAAATCGATCCCGTCCAGGTCCGGATCGAACGAGGTCAGATTGTCGTCGTCGATCACCTCCGAAGGCGCAAGGCGGCCGCCGATGCCGATCAGCACCGCCTCGGGCAGGTCGTTGCCCTGCGACACGACCTCGATCGTGGTCGGCGTCGTGATCTCGGTCACGCTCAGCGAGCCCGCGCCCGCGACATATTCCGACACCGTGCCGGTGACGTTCAGCAGGTCGCCGATCGCGACGGTCGGCCGCGTGCTGGTGAACACCAGCACCGCGTCCGAGGTATCGTTGTCGCCATCGCCGGTCGCGGTCTGAATGTAGAAGCCGTTATTGTCGACCGCAGTCACGATACCGCTCGTCGTGATGACCTGGCCGACATATTCCGACCGGTGGCCCGCGCCCTGGATGTCGTAGATTTCCAGGTTCAGCGGGTCGTCGTTGACGATCGTGCCGACTGCATTGTCGTCCGAGATGCTGATGTTGCCGACCGGATTGGTCAGCTGCACGGTCAGCGTCTCGTTCAGTTCGCCGATCACGTCGCCGTTCACGTCGATCACGATCCGCTGCGACGACACGCCCTCGGCAAAGCTCACCGTCCCGGTCAGTGCGGTGTTGGCGCCGATGTCGTTCCCGTCGATCCCTCCGGCGGTCAGGTTGATCGCGTAGTCGACCGAAGCTGCTGTTGCGCCACCGCCCGCGCGGGTCACGGTGAACACCAGCTGCGACGTGCCGCTATTGCCCTCGATCACGCTCGTGTCGCCAATCCGTACGACGCCCGGTGCATTGGCGGACAGGAAGTTCTGGCCCGTGTTGATCGCGCCGAACGTGTTCTGTTGCGCACCCACCCAGGTGAAGTCGCTCGCATTCGCGCCGTCGCCAGTCAGTTGCAACGAGAAACCGTCCGCGACGCCTTCCTCGGCAACGCCGATGTCGGTGCTGGTCAGGCCCGCCGCGGCACCGCCGGTTGCGGTCACAACGCCTTCGTAGGACAGGAACTGAACCACCTGCGCGCCCGGTGCGACCAACGCGATCGCGTCCGGCGACCCATTCTGGATGCCGGCGACCGCAAAAGACAACGTGCCGTAGCCGTCGTCCTGATCGGCGATCACGCCGCTCAGCTGCTGCGTCGCATACACGCCGCCGCCGTTGCCGTTATAGAACACCAGCGACCAGCCGGTCAGGTCGGTGCCCGCGACACCCGCGACCTCGACAGCCTCGCCCGCGTCGGTGCCGGCGTCGTCATAATGGATTTCGTTGATGAACACGCCGGGCGTGTCGTCGTTGCGGATCGTGCCGACCGCACTGGCGTCGGTCAGCGTCACGCCGACCGGGTCGCTCAGCGTCACGCCGAACGTTTCTTCGCCTTCGAAGCGAACATCGCCGGCAACCTGCACGACGATCGTCGCGGTCGTGGCGCCGTCCGCGAAGTCGACGGTGCCGGTCAGCGCCTGCGTCGCCAGATCGTCGGCCGCCGCGGTCCCGTTCAGCTCGATCGTATAGTTCGCCGAGCCGGCACCGGCGCTGCCGCCGTCGCGCGTGACGGTGAAGGTCAGCGCGGTGCTGCCGTTCGCCCCTTCGAAGGCCGCCGCGTCGGCGATCGACAGCGTGCCGGCCGCGCCCGCGACGTCGTCGTTGGCGATCGTACCGGTCGCGCTGCCGTCCGCGATCGTCGCGCCGACGGTCGAGGTGGTCAGCGTCACGCCGAACGTCTCGTCGCCCTCGACCAGCACGTCGCCGTTCAGCAGGACGGTGACGGTTTGGCTGGTCTGGCCGTCCGCGAACACCACGGTACCGCCGGTCGCATCCAAATCGGCCGCGTCCGCGGTGCCGTTCAGGTCGATGGCATAGGCCAGCTCGACCGCGCCTGTGCTGCTGTCGGTACGCGTGACCGTGAAGGTCAGCTGCGTCGTGCCGGCATCGCCCTCGGCCACCGCGGCGTCCGCGATCGCGAAGGTGCCGACCGACGGCGCGGCGTCGTCGTTGACGATCGTGCCGGTTGCGGTCGCATCGCTGATCGTGCCGATGCTGGCGTTCGACAGCGTGACGGTGAACGTCTCGTCCTGCTCGAACACAGTATCGCCGTTCGCCGCGACCGTGATCCGCGCCTCAGTCTGGCCGTCCGCGAACGTCACCTGACCGGTCAGCGCGCCGGACAGGTCGTCCGCGCCCGCCGTCCCGGTGGCGACGGTGTAGGTCAGCGTCGCCGCCCCCGTGCTGCCGCCGGTGCGCTGCACGACGAATTCGATGGCGGTCGTGCCGGCAGTGCCCTCTGCCGCCTGAACGTCGCCGATCGCGAAGCTGCCCGCCTCACCCGCGGCCGTCACTGTGAACCCGGCGGGATAGGTCACGCCGGCCGTGTCGTTCTGCGTCCAGAGCATCTCGTCGGCGATGTTCGCCAGGATCTCCGCACGCGTGCCGCCGAGCGGTCCGGTATAGGCGGCATTGTCGGCGCCGAACGCCAGCGCGGTTTCGCCAAACGTCAGGCCGGTCGGGACGGCGGAGGTGTTCGTATTGGTCGCGTCGGCAGCATAATTCGTGTTGCCGTCCGCGAAATCGACGGCGTACAAGAACGTCGGCTCGGCCGCTGTCCCGATGTAGGCAAGAACTTGATCGCCCGAAACCGACGGATTTAACGACCCCGTGAGGTCGGAAACGGTCACGACAGTCCCGATCGCGGTACCGGCCGGCACGACATACGTCAAAACACCCTCGCCCGTGCGAAAGGCATTGGTCGCTCGCCAGCCATTGTCGGTGAAGTTGATCGTCTGCCCGGACAGGTCCGCCAGGATCACGAACGAGAAGGATTTGACCCCCGTATCCGCACCAAAACCAACGATCGCGATATCACCGACTTGCGCCATGCCCAGTTTTCCTCACCTGCGCCGGACCCTGAAATATTGGACGCACGAAGGCGGCATGCCTCCGTGCGTCCTGTCCGGTCCGAACTATGGTGAATACCCCTGTCAGCGCCGTGCAACAGTTTCATGACAACGCAGTAATGTCGGGGGGAGATGGTGAATCCCGAAATGGGGCACTTTTCAGTGGGTTGAGACAGGCACCGGCGGGCAGCGATGCCTGTCTCGACCAGGGGTTCAGATCGAACCCGTCCTGGCCGCGACCGAGACGGGTTCGAGCGGAGCGATTACCCCCAGAACACGTCGCTGGTGACGACGGAATCGACTCCCGCCACCATGATCTCCATGTCGGCGACACCGTCGCCCAGCAGATCGACCGAGATCAGGCTATTCCCGCCGATATTCTCGATCGACAGCGTATCGAAAGCGCTCATGCGCAGCACCGACAGATCGATCCGGTCGCTGCCGCTGACGAAGTCCAGGATCATGTCGCCGGCGCCGACCTCGGAGTCCCCCGCCAGAACGAACCGGAAATTGTCGGAACCAAGACCCCCGGTCATCACGTCGGCGCCCAGCCCGCCCTGCATCAGGTCGTTGCCGCCGCCCCCGTCCAGCGTGTCTTCCGACTGACCGCCGAACAGCGAGTCAGTGCCTTCGCCGCCGGACAGGGTGTCACGGCCGACATTGCCGTACACCGTGTCGTTCCCATCGCCGCCGAACAGCGCGTCGATGCCGTCGCCGCCGTTCAGCGTATCGTTACCACCGGCCCCGAACAGCAGGTCGTTGCCGGCCTGACCGAACAGATTGTCCGCGCCATCACCGCCGTCCAGCCGGTTGTCGTTGCGGTCGCCACTCAGCGTGTCGGCGAACATAGTGCCGACCAGGTTCTCGAACCCGACAAGCAGGTCGGAGCCGGCCGCGCCGGTGTTCTGGAACTGACCCTGCAGTTCCAGGCTGACCACCACGCCGCTGCCGACATTGGCCGTTGAATAGCCTGCGGTATCGCCGCTGCCGTCGATCAGGCCCAGCACACCGCCACCGTCGAGCGTATCGTTGCCGAGGCCACCCTCGATCGTATCGGACCCAAGCCCGCCGCTGATGATGTCGTCGTCCTGCCCACCGAACAACAGGTCCGATCCGGTGCCGCCGTCGAGGAAATCGTTGCCGACATTCCCGTACAGCGTGTCGTTACCGCTGCCGCCGTTGATCGTGTCGTTGCCGCCGTTGCCGACGATGCGGTCGTTGCCGCCCAGCCCGGAGATCAGTTCGCCGTTGGCGCCGCCGGTCAGGATGTCGTTACCTTCGGTGCCGAAGATCGGCAGCGTGATGAGGGCCGCTTCCGCCACGGGGGCGACGGCAGATATGTTCGAGTTCAGGCTGATGCCAAATTGGGAACGCGTTACTTTCACAACCATCTCTCCTGCTTCCGGGCACGCCAGTTCTGCCGCGCCAACAGATGTATAATTCGGACAAATCATCTTAACGAAGTCAACAAAAGCGCCGTCTGTATATTGGCTCTGACATTATACGTTGGTCTCTTTTACGTAGCTAATATTTTGTTAACTGAGTCTCATAAGTCGATCATATCGCGGATTGATTTCGATCAAGCATGCCAGCGGCGTTATCATTTCTGCAAGGCCGACTGGTGCCAGGGACGCAAGGCATGTTCGATGCCGCCAAACAGATCGGAAAAGCGGCAACATTCGCGATTCATATGCATTCGCTATGCGGCGCACGGGAATCGATCTCGATTTGCAACGCGGTCCCCCCCTAATTGCCCGTCCCTGAGGCGCCGTGAATGGTCTGCGGTCGCCATCGGCAGGGGCCAAGCATGACGTTTTCCAAATCGCTTATCGCCGTCGCATTCATCACCATTCCCGCCATCGCGCAGGCCCAGTCCGGCGAGCCGGTCGCCGCGATCCCGTCCATCGTCGTCACCGGTTCCGCGGGCCTCGTCTCCGACTACCGGTTCCACGGCGTGTCGCAGTCCGACCGCGACATGGCGGTCCAGGCCGGCCTGACCATCACGCACCAAAGCGGGCTCTACGTCGGCACCTGGGGTCCAACCTCGCCGGCTGGGGCACGTTCGGTGGCGCGAACATGGAACTCGACTTGATCGGCGGCTACAAGGGGAAGCTCGCCGAAAACGCGACGCTCGACGTCGGCCTGACCTGGTACATGTACCCCGGCGGCGCGGACGAAACCGACTTCGCCGAACCCTATGCCAAGCTGACCGGCACCGCCGGCCCCGCCACGCTGACCGCCGGCGCCGCCTATGCACCCAAGCAGCAGGCGATCGGCAAATGGTACGCCACGGGCTCGGACGCAGCGGCGGGCGTCTACACCAGCCCCGGCGACAAGGACGACAATCTGTACCTGTGGGGCGACGGCGCGGTCGCGGTCACCGGCACGCCGATCACCGCAAAGGCGCATGTCGGCCATAGCTGGGGCCAGAACGGCCTAGGCCCGAACGCCACCGCGGTCGCCCCGACCGGCGAGTACTGGGATTGGTCGCTCGGCGCCGACGCGACCTACCGGAACCTGACCTTCAACGTCTCCTACGTCGACACCGATATCGGGGCGTCGGAGTCCCGCTACCTGCGGCCCAGCTTCAGCAAGGGTCAGGACGGCACCGGCTCGATCGCCGGCGGCACCGTGCTAGTCTCGCTGACCGCCGCCTTCTGAGGAGATCGACCGATGGACGACCTGCTGTGGATCCTCGTCATGGTCGGGCTGGTGGCGGCGACGCTCGCCTACGCCCGGCTGTGCGACAATGCGTGAGGCAATGACGCGATGACACTCGACCTCTGGCTGGCGGCGCTGACCGCGCTCGGCCTGCTGTTTTACCTGGTGGCGGTCCTGATCCGCCCCGAACGCTTCTGAAGGAGGCGGCATCATGACATTCCAGGGCTGGATCCTGATCCTCGGCTTCGTCGCCATCCTGCTTGCGCTGACCAGACCGGTCGGTGCGTGGCTGTTCGCCTTGTACGAGGGGCGTCGCACGCCGCTCCACCTCATCCTCGGCCCCGTCGAGCGCGGCTTCTACAAACTGTCCGGCATCGATCCGCAGGCCGAACAGGGCTGGCGGCGCTACGCGCTCCACATGCTGCTGTTCAACGTGACGCTCATGGCGTTCACCTACGCGGTGCTGCGCCTGCAGGGCGTGCTGCCCGGCAACCCGCAGGGGCTGGCAGGGCTCTCCCCCCACCTCGCGTTCAACACCGCGGTCAGCTTCACCACCAACACCAACTGGCAGAGCTATGGCGGCGAATCGACGATGTCGAACCTCAGCCAGATGCTCGGCTTGACGATCCACAACTTCCTCAGCGCCGCGACGGGCATCGCGCTGGCGTTCGCGCTGTTCCGCGGGTTCGCGCGGCGCGAGTCCGCCTCGATCGGCAATTTCTGGGCCGACATGACGCGCGTCACGCTCTACGTCCTGCTGCCGATCTCGGTCGTCTACGCGATCTTCCTCATCGCCAGCGGTGTGCCGCAGACGATGGCGGGCGTCGTGGACGTCCAGACGCTGGAGGGCGCGCGGCAGTCGATCCTGCTCGGCCCCGTCGCCAGCCAGGAAGCGATCAAGATGCTCGGCACCAACGGTGGCGGCTTCTTCAACGCCAACTCCGCCCACCCGTTCGAAAACCCGACAGCGCTCACCAACCTGGTCCAGATGCTGTCGATCTTCGTCCTCGGCTTCGGCCTGACCTGGACGTTCGGCAAGGCGGTCGGCAACACCCGTCAGGGCTGGGCCATCCTGTCCGCGATGATCATCCTGTTCCTCGCCGGTGTGTTCGTCACCTACTCGCAGGAAGCGGCCGGCAACCCGGTCCTCCACCACCTCGGCGTCGCGGGCAGCAACATGGAGGGCAAGGAAGTCCGGTTCGGGCCTGCTGCCTCCGCGCTGTTCGCGGTCGTCACCACCGCGGCCTCCTGCGGCGCGGTCAACGCGATGCACGACAGCTTCACCGCACTTGGCGGCATGATCCCGCTGTTCAACATCCAGCTGGGCGAGGTCGTGATCGGCGGCGTCGGCGCGGGCATCTACGGCTTCCTGCTCTTCGCCATCCTGGCGGTGTTCGTCGCCGGGCTCATGGTCGGCCGCACCCCGGAATATGTGGGCAAGAAGATCGAGAGCCGCGAGGTAAAGCTCGCCGTGCTGGCCATCGCGGTCCTGCCGCTGATGATCCTCGGCCTGACATCGCTGTCCGCCGTCCTGCAGGCCGGTCTTGCGGGGCCGCTCAACAAGGGGCCGCACGGCTTTTCGGAGATCCTCTACGCCTTCACCAGCGCGGTCGGGAACAACGGCTCGGCGTTCGCGGGTCTCACCGCCAACACGCCTTACTATAACGGCCTGCTGGGCATCGCGATGTGGTTCGGGCGCTTCTTCGTCATCGTGCCGATGCTCGCCATCGCGGGGAGTCTCGCGGCCAAGCGGCATGTTCCGGAAAGCGCGGGTTCGTTCCCGACCACCGGCGGCCTGTGGGTGGGCCTGCTCGTCGGGATCATCCTGATCCTGGGCGGCCTCACCTTCCTGCCGAGCCTCGCGCTCGGTCCCATCGCCGATCATCTTGCGATGATCCGCGGCACTCTGTCCTGACGGGGGCGCCATCATGGCCCACACGACACAAAGATCGCAGTCCAAGAGCCTGTTCACCGCGGACCTCATGGTGCCGGCGATCAAGGCGTCCTTCACCAAACTCGCCCCCGCGCAGCTGATCCGCAACCCGGTGATGTTCGTCACCGCCACGGTTGCGGCGCTGATGACCGTCCTGCTCGTCGTCGGGCATGACGGGCTCACCACCGGGTTCAAGCTGCAACTCGTCATCTGGCTCTGGCTGACCGTGCTGTTCGGCACGTTCGCGGAGGCATTGGCGGAGGGTCGTGGCAAGGCGCAGGCCGCCTCGCTGCGCGCCACCAAGGCGGATCTGATCGCCAAGCGACTGAAGGGCACCGGCCGCGATTATGACGACGTGGCCGCAAGCGCGCTGAAGGTCGGCGACGTGGTGCTGGTCGAAACGAACGACCTGATCCCTTCGGACGGCGAGGTCGTGTCCGGCGTCGCCTCCGTCAACGAGGCCGCCATCACCGGCGAAAGCGCGCCCGTGATCCGCGAGGCGGGCGGCGACCGCTCCGCCGTCACCGCCGGCACGCGCGTCATCTCCGACGAGATCCGCGTCAAGGTGACCGTCGAACCCGGCAAGGGCTTCCTCGACCGCATGATCGCGCTGGTCGAAGGCGCCGAGCGTCAGAAGACCCCCAACGAGATCGCACTCACGCTGCTCCTCGTCGGGCTGACCATCATCTTCCTGATCGCGGTTGCCACCATCCCGGGCTTCGCCATCTATGCCGGCGGCTCGATCCCGGTCGCGATCCTGGCCGCTTTGCTCATCACGCTGATCCCGACCACGATCGCGGCGTTGCTGTCGGCGATCGGCATCGCCGGCATGGACCGTCTCGTCCGCTTCAACGTGCTCGCCAAATCCGGCCGCGCGGTCGAGGCCGCAGGCGACATCGACGTCCTGCTGCTCGACAAGACCGGCACGATCACGATCGGCGACCGTCAGGCGAGCGAATTCCGCGCCGTCGGCGGCACCAGCGATGCGGAGATGGCGGAAGCCGCGCTGATCGCCAGTTTGGCCGACGAGACGCCGGAAGGCCGCTCGATCGTCGTGCTGGCGCGCGAGACGTTCGGCATCCGCACGACCGAACTGCCCGAGGGGGCCGAGGTCATCCCGTTCACCGCGCAGACCCGCATTTCCGGCGTCCGCACCGGCACGATGCTGCTCCAGAAGGGTGCGGTGGAGTCGATCCTGAAGGCCAATCCCGGCGTCGGCCAGACCGCGGCCGCGACCGAACTGCGCCGCATCACGGACGAGATCGCCCGCGCCGGCGGCACGCCGCTGGCGGTCGCGAAGGACGGTCGCCTGCTCGGCGCGATCTTCCTGAAGGACGTCGTGAAGGCCGGCATCCGCGAACGGTTCGGCGAACTGCGCGCGATGGGCATCCGCACGGTGATGATCACCGGCGACAACCCGCTCACCGCCGCCGCCATCGCGGCCGAGGCCAGCGTTGACGATTTCCTGGCGCAGGCGAGCCCGGAGGACAAGCTGGCGCTGATCCGCAAGGAACAGGCTGGCGGCAAGCTTGTCGCGATGTGCGGCGACGGCACCAACGATGCGCCCGCGCTGGCCCAGGCCGACGTCGGCGTCGCGATGAACACCGGCACGCAGGCCGCGCGCGAGGCGGGCAACATGGTCGATCTCGACAGCGATCCGACCAAGCTGATCGAGGTCGTCGGCCTCGGCAAGCAGCTGCTCATGACGCGTGGCGCGCTCACCACATTCTCGGTCGCCAACGACGTCGCGAAATATTTCGCGATCATCCCGGCGATGTTCGTGGTGCTCTATCCGGGGCTCGGCGTGCTGAACGTGATGCGGCTGGGCTCGCCCGAAAGCGCGATCCTGTCGGCGATCATCTTCAACGCGATCATCATCCCGATGCTCGTGCCGCTCGCCCTGCGCGGCGTGAAGTACACCCCGATGGGCGCCGGCCCGCTGCTCGCCCGCAACCTCGCAATCTACGGGCTCGGCGGTCTCGTCGCCCCGTTCGTCGGCATCAAGGTCATCGACCTGCTCGTCGGCACCCTCGGCCTCGCATAAGGATCTTCTCATGGGCAAGGATTTCACCTCCGCACTGCGGCCCGCGATCGTCATGACGATCCTGTTCGCGGCCCTCCTCGGCATCGCCTACCCGCTCGCCATGACCGGCATCGGCCAGGCCTTCTTCCCCTCCCAGGCGAACGGCAGCCTGATCCGCGACGGCAATCGGGTGATCGGCTCGACCGTCCTGGGCCAGGCCTTCACCACGGACCGCTATTTCCAGACGCGCCCGTCCGCCGCCGGCAAGGGCTATGACGGGCTCGCCTCGTCCGGCTCGAACCTCGGCCCCGCGTCGCAGGCGCTGGTCGACCGTGTGAAGACCGACGTCGCACGCGTTCGGGCCGAGGGGATCACCGGCCCGCTCCCCGCCGACCTCGTCACCGCCAGCGGGTCCGGGCTCGACCCCGATCTGTCGCCGGCCGCGGCCGCCGCGCAGGCCCCCCGCATCGCCCGCGTTCGCGGGATGCCGGTGGGCACCGTCACCGCGATCGTCGACCGCGCGACCGAAACCTCGCTGTTCGGCGACCCACACGTCAACGTGCTCGCCATGAACCGCGCGCTGGACACGTCCGCCCGCCGATGACGGACGGCAACCACTCTCGTCCAGATCCCGATGCCCTCCTGCGCCAGGCCGCGCAGGAGGGCAAAGGCCGTCTCAAGATCTTCCTCGGCGCCGCCCCCGGCGTCGGAAAGACGTTCGAGATGCTGTCCGAAGGCGCCGCCCGCCGGCGCGACGGCGTCGATGTCGTGATCGGCGTCGTCGAAACGCACGGCCGCGCCGAAACCGCCGCGCTGACCCGCGGGCAGGAGATCGTGCCGCGCCGCGACGTCCCCTATGACGGCCGCATCCTGAGCGAGATGGACATCGACGCCGTCCTCGCCCGCGCGCCCCGCCTCGCACTCGTCGACGAACTCGCGCACACCAATGCGCCCGGCAGCCGCCACCCCAAACGCTACCAGGATGTCGAGGAGCTGCTTGCCGCTGGGATCGACGTCTACGCCACGCTCAACATCCAGCACGTCGAAAGCCTGAACGACATCGTCGCCAGCTTCACGCGCGTCCGGGTCCGCGAAACGGTCCCCGACCGCATCCTCGAACTGGCGGAGATCGAGGTCGTCGACATCCCGCCCGACGAACTGATCGAGCGGCTGAAGGCCGGCAAGGTGTACCTGCCGCACGAAGCAACCCGCGCGCTCGGCCACTTCTTCTCCAAATCCAACCTCTCCGCACTCCGCGAACTGGCGCTCCGCCGCGCCGCTCAGGCGGTCGATGCCCAGATGCTCGATCATGTCCGCGCGCTCGGCGTCGGCGGCACCTGGGCCGGCACCGACCGGATCGTCGTGGCGATCAACGAACTGCCCGGTGCCGACGGCCTCGTCCGCGCGGGCAAGCGCGTGTCGGACGGGCTGCACGCCCCCTGGACCGCGCTCTTCATCGAAACCCCGCGCACCGCCCATTTCAACGACGCCCAGCATCGCCGCGTGGCCGAAGCGATGACGCTCGCGACGCAGCTCGGCGCCGCGGTCGCCACCGTCCCCGCCGCATCGGTGGTGGACGGCATCCGCGGTTTCCTCACCACCGCCCGCGCGACGCAGCTCGTCGTCGGCAAGTCGCGCCGCTCGCGCTGGTTCGAACTGCTCCACGGCTCGGTCGTCGATCGGCTGGTGCGCGATACGCCCGGCGTCACCGTCCACGTCCTCCCCCTCGACGCCCGCCCCGCCGCATCCGAACCGCGGCAACGGCGCGGCGCCGGCTGGGGCACGCCGTCCGGCTACGCGATCACGCTCCTGCTCGTCGGCCTCGTCACCGCGGTCGGCAGCGCGCTGTTCCATATCCTGGATCTCGGCAATGTCGCCCTGCTCTATCTTCTGCCCGTCATGGTCGCGGCCAGCCTGTTCGGCCTGCGCACCGGGCTGTTCGCCGGCCTCGCCTCCTCGCTCGCCTACAATTTCTTCTTCCTGCCGCCCGTCGGCACATTGAGCGTCAGCAACCCCGAGAACGTCATCTCGATCTTCGTCCTGCTCGGCGTCGCGGTCGCCACGAGCCAGCTCACCGCCCGCGTCCGCGCGCAGGCCGATCTCGCCGCCGCCAGCGCGCGCACCAACGCCACGCTTGCCGGCTTCCTGCGCCAGTTGAGCGCGGTCAACGACCCGTCCGAGGCCGCCCGGCTGATCTGCGAGGACGTCGCCCGGCTGTTCGACGTCCAGGCCGTCCTGCTCGCCCCGCTCGTCGGCCCCGGTCTCGCGGTCCAGGCCGCCAGCACGCCCGACTACCGGCTTGATACGATGGACATGGCCGCCGCCAACTGGGCGTCCGACACCGGCACCCCGGCCGGCAAGGGTTCGGGCACGCTTGCCGCGTCCGAATGGCTGTTCAACCCGGTCCGCGCCGGTGGCCGCACGCTGGCGGTGCTCGGCGTCGCGCGCGACAATGGCGAACCGATCCGCGCGGACCAGGTCCCGCTCCTCTCCAGCCTCATCGACCAGTCCGTGCTCGTGCTCGAACGGCTCCGCCTCGAAATGGAAATGCGCGATGTCGATGCGGTCCGCACCCGCGACCGGCTCCGCGCCGCCTTGCTGTCGTCGGTCAGCCACGATCTGCGTACCCCGCTCACCGCCGTCATCGCCGCCGCGGACGAACTCGGCCACGGCGCCACGCCCGAACTGATCGGCACGATCCGCAACGAGGCCGCGCGGCTCAACCGCTTCGTCGCCAACCTGCTCGACATGGCGCGGGTCGAGGCCGGCGCGCTGAAGCTCAACGTTGAACCGACCGACCTGGCCGACGCGGTCGCCGGCGCGGCGCACGACGCCCGCCGCGCACTCGAAGGCCACGCGGTGCAACTCGACGTACCACCCGACCTCCCCCTCGTCCTAGTCGATCCGCAACTCTTCCACCACTGCCTGCTCAACCTGCTCGACAATGCCGGCCGCTACGGCGACCCCGGCACCGCGATCCTCGTCGCCGGCCGCCACGTCTATGGCGAGATCCGGCTGTCGGTCTGCGATCACGGCCCGGGCCTTCCCCCGGGGCGCGAGGGAGAGGTGTTCGAGACGTTCCACCGGCTGGAGGGCTCCGACCGCGCCGCCGGCGGCACCGGCCTCGGCCTCGCGATCGTCAAGGCATTCGCCGAAGCGATGGGCATGACGGTGGAGGCCGGCAACCGCCCGGACGAACCCGGCGCGGCCTTCACGCTCGTTTTCCCGACCGCGCTGATCGTGCGTGCCGTCGCGTCGGACGCGGTTTGATGCCCGCGCGAATCCTGGTGGTCGACGACGAAGTCGCGATCCGCCGGCTGCTCCGCCACACGCTGGAACGCGCCGGCTATGCGGTGGTGGAGGCGGGCACCGCGCGCGATGCGCTGTCGGGGGCCGCGGCCGAGCATCCCGTCGCGGTGCTGCTCGACCTCGGCCTGCCCGACCGCGACGGCCTAACCCTGATCCCGCTTCTCCGCCGCAACGGCGAGGTGCCCGTGCTGATCGTCTCAGCCCGCGACGCGACGGAGGAAAAGGTCGCCGCGCTCGATCTCGGCGCGGACGATTTCGTCACCAAGCCGTTCGACACCGACGAACTGCTCGCCCGCCTGCGCGCCGCACTCCGTCACCGCGACGCCGGCAACACGGCGCAGAAGACGCTCCACAAGGCCGACCTCACGATCGACCTCGACCGCCGCATCGTCCGGCGCGGCACCGAACCGCTCCACCTGACGCGCAAGGAACATGACGTGCTCGCGATCCTCGCGCGCCACCCCGGCCGCGTCGTGACGCACGACCGGATCATCGCCGCGGCCTGGGGCGGCGATGACGATCCACGCATCGAATATCTCCGCATCGTGATCCGCAACCTGCGGCAGAAGCTCGAGCCCCCCGGCCCGGTAGGCAGCCTGATCGCCAACGAACTGGGCGTCGGCTACCGCCTGCTCGTCGATCCGTAACGAGTCCCTATGCGAACACTATGCGATCGCCCGGAACCGCTCTCGAAACACTACGCGCCGACCGATAACTGGACTGCCTGACCGGAAGGACAAGGCATGGCCGCGTGGCATCGATCGAAACAGGCCGACATCGGCCTCCGCCTCGCGGGACTGGCCTCGTGGGGCGTCGCCTACGCCTCGTTCAACCTACTTCAAGCCGTTGCCAAGCCGACGCTGCACGGCCCGACAGCATTCCTCGCCATCGCACTGGCGGCCACGCTGTTCCTCTGCGCCAGCTCCGGCGCAGCACTGATCACGCTCGGCAACCACCTGCTCGACCGCATCACCGTCAGCGGCCGGTGGCAACGCCTGCCCCGCGTCCCCATCGAACCTGTCCCGCTACCAACCGCGCAACCAAGACCGCAGCAGCATCGTCACCTCGCCAGGGCGCTCCATCGGTGACAGATGCCCGCACGACTTCAGGATATGGAACCGCGCCCCCGCGATCAGCGCACTGAGCGCGCGCGCATCGTCCGGCGTGCAGATCCGGTCACGGTCGCCCACCGCCACCAGGGTCGGCACGCGGATCGACGCGATCGCGTCCGCAATGTCGGGCCGCGCGAGCAGCGCCTGCTGCTGCCGCTCGAACACCGCCTTGCCGACCCGCTCGGCCATCGCCTGCACCGGCCCGCTGATGATCTTCGACAGCTGCGGATCGTCGTGCGGCGCGGTGGCCAGCGACCCCTGGTCCGCCACCGTCCGCGGCCGCGCCTCCATCGACGCGCGCGTCCCGAACAGCGCGATCTTCGTGATCCGGTCCGGCGCCTGCCGCACCATCTCCATCGCGACATAGCCGCCCAGGCTGACCCCCGCGACCGCGAACCGCGGCGGCGCATCGTCCAGCACGCGTGCCGCCATGTCGTCGATCGTCGTATCGCGCGACAGGTCGCCGAACTCCGGCTCGGCCACGTCGCCCAGATCCATGATCTGGCGCGCCCACAACTGGCCGTCGCACCCCATGGCGGGCAACAGCATCAACGGGATCGACGGTCGGTCCATGGTGGGTCTCCGGATTGCGGGACGAAGGACGGTGGCGCGCATCACCCGGCCACGAACGGGAAGGCGAGCGCGATCATCCCGACCAGCGTCATCACCACGCACACCATGATCGCCGGCACCAGCGTGAAACGCTGGTGATCGGCCAGGTCGATCCCGGCCAGGCTGACCAGCAAATAGGTCGACGGCACCAGCGGGCTCAGCAGGTGGACCGGCTGCCCCATCAGCGACGCGCGCGCGATCGCCATCGGCTCGACGCCGTAATGCGCGCCGGCCTCCGCCAGGATCGGCAGCATCCCGAAATAGAATGCGTCGTTGGAGATGAAGAAGGTGAACGGCAGGCTCAGCGCCGCGGTGATCGGCGCCATGTACGGCCCCATCGCGGGCGGGATCATGCCGACCACTTCCTTGCTCATCGCCTCCACCATCCCGGTCCCGCCGAGAATGCCGGTGAAGATGCCCGCGGCGAAGATCAGCGAGACGACCGACAGGACGTTGCCGGCATGCGCGGCGATCCGCTCCTTCTGCTCCGCCACGCCCGGATAATTCACGATCATCGCGATCGCGAACGCGATCATCATCAGCACCGACAGCGGCAGCAGCCCCCACACCAGCAGCGTCAGCAGCGTCACGACCAGCAGCCCGTTGAACCAGATCAGCTTCGGCCGCCGCGCCTCGGGATATTGCGACACCGCCATGCCGGTGAAGTCCACCGCGTCACGCGCCTGCACGCTCCCCATCCGGGTGCGCTCCTTGCGACCGAACCAGACCGCCAGCGCCATCAGGCTGGCCAGCCCGACGATCATGCCGGGGATCAGCGGCAGGAATAGCGTAGCCGGATCCAGCTTCAGCGCACTCGCCGCACGCGCGGTCGGCCCGCCCCATGGCGTCAGGTTCATGATGCCGCTGGTCAGCATCAGCAGGCAGCACAGGTACAGCCGGTTCATGTCGTACCGCTTGTACAGCGGCAGCAGCGCGGCGATCGTGATGATGTACGTCGTCGATCCGTCGCCATCCAGGCTGACGAGCGCGCACAGCACGACGGTGCCGAGCAGGATCCGCATCGGATCGCCCTGCACCAGCCGGATCAGCCGCCCGACCAGCGGATCGAACAGCCCGGTGTCGGTCATGGTGGAAAAGAACAGGATCGCGAACAGCAGCATGACGCCGGTCGGCGCCAGGTTCTTGATCCCGTCGATCATCATGTCGCCCAGGCCCGCGGCCTGACCGGCGACGACGCCGAAGATCGTGGGAATGACGATCAGCGCGACCAGCGGCGTCATCCGCTTGGTCATGATCAACGTCATGAATGTGGCGACCATCAGGAAGCCGAGCAAAGCCAGGTTCATGCGAACGATCCTTGGAGGAAGGTCAGGAGCAGCGGATTTCGCGCAGCGAAGGGCATCAGAAGGTGACCGCGACCCGCGCGCTCAGCGTCTCGCCCGAATCGCCGCCGGTGTAATCGCCGGTGCGGTTGTTGGTGTACCAATGGATGCCGTTCAGCTGCAGGCGGGTGAAGCTGTTGAGGTACCAGTTCACGCCCACGGTCGCCGCCCAGCCGCTCCCGCCGGTCAGCAGGTCGGTCTGGTTGAGGTCCTCGTACCGCGCGGTCAGCTCGATCGCGCCGGGGCCGCCGTCGAACGTCGGGCGCTTCACCTTGGGTTGCCCGAACGCGCCGAGCCGCGGATTGTACGGCGGCAGGTCGCCGGTGATGAAGAACCCGCCCGACACACTCCACGCCTTGCTGGTGAAGTCCGGCCGCCCGCCGTCGAGCTGCGCGTCGCGCCGCCCCGCCTCCGCCATGATCCACAGCGGCCCGCGATAGCCGCCCAGTTCCAGGCCGTACCCGGTCGTCCCCTTGCCGCCGAGCAGCGGCCCGGTCGACACGCGCAGCGCGCCGTTGAACCGCCCGCCGATCACCGTGTTGCGGGTCAGCGTCGTCGCCGCCGGGGACAGCGATTCGTCGAAGCCCCACGCGCCCAGATGCAGCACCGCATTGTCGGTCTTGATCGGGTTCCAGTGCGCGCGCGCCAGGAACGTCCGCCCGTCGCTCACCGTCTGCGTCCCGTCCACCCGGTCGCCCGTGACGGTCAGCGAAGCATGGCCCGTCTTCCAGAACAGTCGCGGCATGATGCCGATGCCGTAGAAGCCGCGCTGCGGAATGATCGCGGTGGCGACCGTCGTACGTTCCAGGAACGGCGTCGAATCCGACCCCGTCGATCCTTCGAACCCGCGATCGTTGAACAGATGCCCGGCGCGCACATCATATTCCAGCCCGGGCGAGATCCGGTTGCGCCAGCCCATGAACGCGGTCACGACATCGACCTCGTTCTCCGAAAAATCGGCCTCCATCTGGTAGAAGAAGTGCGTGCCGACGCCGCCTTCCAGGCCTAGGCGCAACGCGCGCATACCGGTCGTCGTCAGGTTGCGGCCGTCCGATTTCGACCCGAACGAACTGCTGACGTCCGCCAGGATGCGCCCGCGCGGCTTGAACGTGTAGACGCCGTCCGCCGAGTGGAACACCGGCAGGCCCGACCCCCATTCGGTCGTGACCCCCGACGGATTCTCGCGCGCCGCGATCGCCTGCGCCACGTTGCGCTCCGCGGGTCCCGGCGGCGCCAGCTGCGGCGCGAACGGCACGGTCCGGCGCTGCTCGGGTGTCGCCTGCGCGACCTGTGTCGGGGCCGCCTGCGCCGCAGGAGCAGGCACGGGTGCCGCTGCCGCAGCGGCCTGCTGCCCCTCCAGCCGGTCGAGCCGCGCCTGCAGCGTCGCGATCTGCGCCGCCTGCGCCTGCACCAGGCGCGCGAGTTCGGCCGCATCGGGCGTCTGGGCAAGCGAAGGGGTGGCAATAGCGAGCGCGAGCAGCCCACAACCGGTACGCAACAGGATCATCGGGAAACTCCGGAAAGGATCGCCTGCCAGTCGCGCAAGAAACGCTGGCGGGTGATGCGGTCGAGATAAACGAGAAGTTGTGGGCCCACGCGGATCGGCCGGGCCTGCGCCGCGGGCATCCGCCGCGCGGGCACGTCGGTTCGCACGGGCCAGAGGCTCCGTTCCGCCAGCAAGGACTGGCCACGGCGCGACAACAGGAAATCGAGGAACAGCTTGGCCGCCGCCGGCGCGCGGGCGTCGGCCGCGATGAACGCGATCCGCGACGTCACGATCGTATAGTCGCGCGGCAGGACCACGCCGATCCGCGGATCGCGCTTCGCCCGTTCCAGCGCGTAGGACCCGATCACGTTATACGCGATCGCCTGCCGCCCCGCCGCGACCGCCGCCAGCATCGGCTCCGTCCGCGCGACCAGCACGGGCTTCGTCGCGGCGATGGCGGACAGCAGCGCCCGGCTGTCGCGCGTGATCGACATGTCCTCCGACAGGTACAGATACCCGACGTCGGACTGCCGCGGGTCGAACGTCGTCACCCGCCCGGTGAACTGCGCCCGCCGCCGGCGCAGCAACGCCTCCAGCCCGGCATGGTCGCGCGGCATCGCGGCGTCGGGGATCAGCCGGCGGTTATACGCGATGCCGATCGGCTCCGCGGTCACGCCGTACCCCATGTTCTTCCACACCGCCTGCGCCGGCAATGCGGGCTTCTCCGGGCTGGCATAGGCCTGCGCATAGCCGTCGTTGATCAGCTTCACCTGCAGGTTCATCGCCGACGACCACACCAGGTCCGCCGACGGCCGCCGCGCGCGCCGTTCCGCCGTCACCCGGCGGTAAATCTCGGTCGATCCCAGATCGGCATAGCGCACCGCAATGCCCGGATAGGCCCGCCTGAACGCCGCCACGACCCCCACCAGCTCCGCCCGGTCGGCATTGCCGTAGACGGTCAGTCCGCGCTCGGCCTGCGCCGCGGCGATCAGCGCATCATAGGATCGGGGATAGCCCGCCGGACGCTCGGCGGCAGCGGGCATGGCTGTCACAGCCGTCGCCCCCGCCATCGCAATCGTCAGACAAAGGATTCGCATCCCGGCTCCCTCTCGCTTTTCCGCTTCTGTGATCGGATAAGCCCATGGATGCGATACGCGCCCGACCTGTCAGGAACCTTTCACCGCGGGCCACCATGCGCGTCCTGATGATCGAGGACGACGCGGCGCTCGCGCGCAGCATCGCGACCCTGCTGCGCGCCGGCGGGCACGCGGTCGATCACTGTACGGGCGGCGAGGAAGCGCTGACTTTGGTCTCGGGCGAACCCTATGCGGTCGTGATCCTCGACGTCGGCCTGCCCGGCATCGACGGCTTCACCGTGCTCGAACGGCTCCGCCGCCGCGGCGACCGCGTTCCCGTCCTCATGCTCACCGCGCGCGACGGGCTGGACGATCGGGTCCGCGGGCTCGATCTCGGCGCCGACGACTATCTCCGCAAGCCGTTCGACCCAGAGGAGCTGGAGGCCCGCGTCCGCGCGCTCGGCCGGCGGCGCGGCGGCGATCCGGTGCCGGTCGTCACGATCGGCGCGCTCACCCTCAACCGCTCGACCGGCCAGGCCGATGTCGCCGGCCGCCCGCTCGCGCTCCGCCGCCGCGAATGGGCGGTGCTCGACGCGCTCGCGACCCGTGCAGGACAGGTCGTACCACGCGAACTGCTGCTGGCGGAGGTGTTCGGCTATGACGAACCGGTCGGCCCCAACGCGATCGAGGTCCACGTCACCCGCCTGCGCAGCAAGCTCGGCAGCGCCGGCCCGCAGATCCGCACGATCCGCGGCGTCGGCTACCTGATCGACGCCGGATGAACGCGCCGCCGCCGCGCCATGCCGTGGCCCTCCGCACCCGCCTGCTCGTGTCGATGCTCGGCCCGCTGCTGCTCGTCGCGGTCCTGCTCGGTCTGGCCGGCGCCACGTTGATCGCCGACGTCGTGCGCCGCACGAACGACCGCGTGCTGGGCGGCGCGCTCGGCGCCATCGCCGAAACCGTCCAGGTCGAACGCGGCGAGGTCACGCTCGACCTGCCCCCCGCCGCGTTCGGGATGCTGGAGAACAGCGAACGCGACAATGTCTATTACCGGATCGGCGTCGGCCGCGACCTGCTCACCGGCTATGCCGACCTGCCCGCCCCCCGGCCCGAAGAACTCGCGATCGATCAGCCGCGCTTCCGCTTCGCCCGCTATCGCGACCAGCGCATCCGCATCGCGGAGGTCCGCCGCGCGCTCCCCGCAATCGACCAACCCGTGATCGTGCAGGTCGCCGAAACGCTCGACGGCCGCCGCGCACTCGCCCGCCGGCTGATGTTCGCGCTGCTGGTCGGCGAGGTCGCGTTGGTCGGCATCGCCGTGCTGCTGCTCCGCCCCGCGCTCGGCTGGAGCCTCCGTCCGCTCGCCCGGCTGCGCGGCGCGGTGGAGGCGCGCGATGGCCCCGCTACGCCTGATCTCTCGCCGCTCGATCCCGGCCCGCTGCCGCTCGAACTGCGCCCGCTCGCCCAGGCGTTCGACCGGCTGCTCGCGCAGCTCGACACCGCCACCGCCGCCACCCGGCGCTTTACCGCCGACGCCTCGCACCAGATGCGCACGCCACTCGCGGTGCTGAAGGTGCAGGTCGCGCTCGCCCGCCGCGGATCGCAACCCGCGCTGGACGAGATCGCCGACGCCAGCGCCCGCCTCGAACGCCTGCTGACCCAGCTGCTCGCGCTCGCCCGTGCGGAGGAAGCGGGCGCCGCCGCCCCGCTCGAACAGGTCGACCTGCGCGAAGTCGCGGTCCGTGTCATCAGTCGCAAGATCGGCCAGGCCATCGCCGCCGACGTCGAACTCATCCTCGACGCCGCTGAAACGCCTGCCATGATCACCGGCCACCGCACGCTGATCGTCGAAATCCTGAGCAACCTCGTCGACAACGCAATCCGCTACAACCGCCGCGGCGGGCTGGTGACGGTGGCGATCACGCCCGACCATGACGCCACCACGCTGTCGGTGCAGGACGACGGCCCCGGCATCCCGCCGGCCGATCGTGAACGCGTCTTCGACAGGTTCATCCGGCTCGGCCGCGGCGACGGTCCGGACGGCAGCGGCCTCGGCCTCGCGGTCGTACGCTCCGCCGCCGCCCGCACCGGGGCGACGATCACGCTGGACGACGCGCATCCCGGCTTGATCGCGCGCCTCCGCTTCGATCGTTAGGGCTCAGCTCGGATGCGCGGCACTGTCCAGCGCATCGTCGCCGCTCTCGGTCGGCATCGCATCCGCCGTCGGCGCGCCGGACAAGCCCTCGTCCAGCACCGGCTCGTCGGCCAGCGCGACATTCTCCGCCAGGATCATCTGCTCGTACGCGATCTCCAGGTCGGCGACGCCGGAACCGGTCGGCAGGATCGGCGGCAGGTCGATGAATTCGCCGGGCTTCTCGTCTGGTGTACGCTCGTCGGTCATCGCTCTCTCCTCATGGCGGGGTCATTGCCGGGCCTGAACGCGCCGCCCCGCCTTTTCGTTCGCCCGATCCGCCACCATATCACAGCACATGGGAGGACGCGTCAAAGGCCGGGCCGGACTGGCGCAAGCGGAAGCCCGTTCGGCGCGCGAAACCGCCATCACCGCCTGCGCACTATGCGATCGCCCGCTGGGCACGCGCACCGAATGGCACCACATCATTCCCAAGAGCCGCGGCGGCACCGAAACCGTCGCCGTCCACCCGATCTGCCACCGCGCGATCCACGCCAACGTCTCGAACCGCGATCTGGCGACCCGCTTCCCGACCATCGCCGCGCTGCACGCCCGCGACGACATCGCCCGCTTCCTCCGCTGGATCGCGAACAAACCCGCCGATTTCCACGCGCCGACGCGGAAGTCCTCGGCGGTCGATGACCTAAGTCATGGGCTCCCCCCGATTACGACCGAATAAGAACCCTGGTCGATTGCCCCCGCGGCGCATCCGGGGCAGTCTTGCGTCGGGCAATGGGGGGTTCAGGGGAATGTCAGTTGATACCGACGCCAGGTCCGCCCGCCGGCTCGTCCGGCTGGTCAAGGACAGCCCGATCCCGTCCGTTATCAGCGACCCGCGCCTACCCGACAACCCGATCATCGCCTGCAACCAGCCGTTCTGCGACCTGACCGGCTACCCCGCGGACATGGTGGTCGGGCGCAACTGCCGCTTCCTCTCTGGCCCGTCGACCGAACCCTGGCTGTCGGAGGAGATCCGCCGCGGCGTGCGCGAACACAAGCCGGTGCTCGTCGAAATCCTGAACTACAAGCGTGACGGACAGCCGTTCCGCAACGCCGTCTTGGTCGCGCCGCTCTATGATGAGGACGACCAGTTGCTCTACTTCCTCGGGTCGCAGCTTGAAATTGATACCCAGGCCGCCACCCCCACCAGCATGCGCCGGATCCGCGCCGCCGAACTGGTAAAGTCGCTCTCGCCGCGCCAGAGCCAAGTGCTGCGCTTTGTTGCACAGGGCTGGCTCAACAAGCAGATCGCGGCCGAACTCGGCCTCGCCGAAAAAACGGTGAAGATGCACCGCGCGATCCTCATGGAACGGCTCGGCCTCGCCACCACGGCCGACCTGATCCGGCTGGCGGTCGAAGCCGGACTTTAACGATCTGCCCCGGTACAGCCCAAGGTCCGTATCGCGACGTGTCGCACGCGGGCGTACCAACTTCATCGACGCCACAGCGGCAGCCGCCACGAACGGAAATAACCCGACCTGTTCGCGGTTCCGGCCCGTGCAGCCCCGGAAGGACCGGCCGCCGCTGTGACGTCAACTCGGGTGGACCGAGGACCGATGCGGCTTGTCGGCCATCGCCCCCGCAACAAAGCGGCCCCGCCGATGCAGCGGGTCCGAGACAGTCAGGCGATGGAGGTCCCGATGGACAGTATTACCCCGTTCCAGTTTTCGTTAGTCTACAACGCATTCTCGTTCACCTTCGCGACCATGGCCGCGTGCACTCTGTTCCTCTGGCTCAGCCGGTCGCAGGTCGCACCCGCCTACCGCACCGCGGTGACCATCTCCGGCCTCGTGACCGCGATCGCCGCCTATCACTATCTCCGCATCTTCGAGAGCTGGAACGAGTCCTACACGCTCCAGAACGGCATCATCGCGACCACCGGTTTCGCGTTCAACGACGCCTATCGCTACGTCGACTGGCTGCTCACGGTGCCGCTGCTGCTGATCGAACTCGTGCTCGTCATGCGCCTGTCGCCGGAGGAAACGTCGTCCAAGACGCTGCGCCTCGGTTCCGCCGCCGCACTGATGATCATCCTCGGCTACCCGGGCGAAATCGCGACCGACATCCCGACCCGCGCTATCTGGGGCACGCTGTCGTCGATCCCGTTCGTCTACATCGTCTGGGAACTGTTCAGCGGCCTTGGCAGCTCGGTGGCGTCGCAACCCGCCGCCGCACAGGGGCTGGTCCGCAAGGCACGCCTGCTGACCTTCGCATCGTGGGGCTTCTACCCGATCGTCTACATGGCGCCGTTCGCCGGTCTGACCGGTTCGACCGCCACCACGACGATCCAGCTCGGCTACACGATCGCCGACATCATCGCGAAGGCGGGCGTCGGTATCCTGATCTACATGATCTCGGTCCGCAAATCGCAGGTGGAGAAGCACGACGCCCCTGCTTACGCCGAACGCTACTGATCCCGTCCAGCCAGTCGGCATGACCGCCGCCGTTGCCGGACATCACGATCGCCGCGTCCAAACCGGGCGCGGCGAAGTCGTGCGTCCGGCGTTCTGGATCGCTGCGCTCTTCGTAGGGGTCGCACTGGTGATCGGCCTGCCGCTCGACGGGCCGACCGCCAGGCTCATCGCAACCGGCGTCTTTGTCGTCGGTGGGATGCCGCACGGGGCCTACGACATCGCCCTCCTCTCCCGCGCCACCCGCCTTGGGCGTCGCGGGCTCGGCCTCGCACTCGGCGGCTACATCGCGATCGCCGCCGCGATGGCCGCGCTTTGGGTGGTGGCCCCGCTCCTCGCACTCGTCCTGTTCCTGATCGTCGCCTCGGTCCATTTCGGCGAGGACTGGACGATGATCGAGGAACCCCTGTTCAGGGTCGCCGCCGGCACCGCCATCCTCGCCGCCCCCGCGATCAGCCACTTTGACGAGGTCGCCAGGCTGTTCGTCGCGATGTCCGGCACGCCCTACGGCGCGACGGTCGCGCGCGCGCTGATCGCCGTTGCGCCGGTCGCGCTGCTGGTCACCATCGTCGGCATCGCGACCGCGTGGCGCGACGGTGCCCGCGCCTGGGCGGTTGCAACGACCGTCGCGATCGCCGGACTGATCGTCGCGCCGCCGGTCGCCGGGTTCGCGCTGTTCTTCGTGTTCCTCCACTCCCCCCGCCACTTCGCGGAGGCAGGCACCGTGCTGCACGGTCGGTCGCGCGGCTGGTGGATGGCGACCGGCGCGCTCATGTCCGCCGCCGCCATCCTGGGCTGGGTCCTGTTCGCCACCCTGCTGCGCGACCGCCTCACCCCCGACGACACCGCGCAGGCGTTCCAGCTGCTCGCGACCGTCGCCGTCCCGCACCTCGTTTTCTCGCGCTGGATCGAACGCCGCCTGGCCCGCGACGGTCACGCCTCAAGCAACGACCGCTGACCGCCCGGACGCCTCCGCCACCGCACGCTCGCCCATCGTGACATAATCGAGCTTGCCCGTGCCCAGCACCGGCAGCGCCTCCACCACCCGCACGTCGCGCGGGATCGCCAGCTCCGCCACGCCGTTCGCCCGCCCCCACGCCTGCAGGTCGCTCGCCGTCGCACCCGCCCGCGTCGTGAACAGCACCAGCTGCTCGCCCTTGCGCGCATCTGGCCGCGTCACCACCGCATGGTCCGCCCCCGGCCACACCGCCGCGGCATAGCCTTCGACCGCGGGCAGCGAGACCATCTCGCCGCCGATCTTGGCGAACCGCTTGGCCCGCCCGCGGATCGTGATGAACCCCGCTCCGTCGATCGTCACGATATCGCCCGTGTCGTGCCAGCCGCCCGCCGGGGGTTGCAGCACGCCCGGCGCATCCGCCTTCAGATACCCCGCCATGATGTTCGGCCCGCGGATCGACAGTCGCCCGCCTTCCGCTATGCCCGGCACCGGCTCGACCTTTGCCTCGATCCCGGGCAGCAGCCGCCCGACGCTGCCCGCATGGAAATGCATCGGCGTGCTGACCGCGATCACCGGCGACGCCTCGGTCGCGCCATAGCCTTCCATGATACGCAGCCCGAACTTCTCGGCATAGGTCCGGCGCGTCTCGTCGCGCACCCGCTCCGCCCCGGCGAAGATGTAGCGCAGCGCGTAGAAGTCGTAACCGTGTGCCATCCGCGCATAGCCCGCCAGGAACGTGTCGGTCCCGAACAAGATCGTCGCATTGGCATCATAGGCCAGCGCCGGCACGATGCGATAATGCAGCGGGCTCGGATACAGCAACGTCTTCACCCCCGACAGGATCGGCAGCAACGTCCCGCCGGTCAGCCCGAAGCTATGGAACACCGGCAGCGCGTTCAGCACCACGTCCGCCGAATTGAAATCGATCCGCGCCGATAGCTGGAGGCAGTTGGACAGCAGGTTGCGGTGGGTCAGCACGACACCCTTCGGCAACCCTTCGGACCCGCTGGTGAACAGGATCACCGCGGGCGCGTCCGGCGTCACCCAGTGGCGACGATGCAGCCGCCCGGCCCAGCGGGTCGCCGCCAGCGCGCGCAGCTTGGCGAGCCCACCGATCCCCGCACCGATATCCTCCAGATAAAGGATGCGGATCCCCGCCCCCGCCAGCCCGTCGATCACCTCGCCCAGCTTCGCCTGCGTCACGAACGCCCGTGCGGTCAGGATCGTCGCGATCTCCGCTGCGCCACACGCCGCCTTCAGGTTGGTCAGCCCCGCGGTGTAGTTTAGCATCGCCGGCACGCGCCCGACGCCCTGCAACGCGAAGAACCCGACCACCACGCCGTTGACGTTGGGCAACAGCATGCCGATCACCTCGCCCGGCCTGGTCAGCGCCGCCAGCGGGCGACCGAGCGCGATGCTGCCGGTCAGCAACCGGCCATAGCTCAGCGGCTCGCGCTTCACGTCCTCGACCGCGGCGGCGTTCGCACCGTGAATGTCCTTCGCATCGATCAACGCATGGTACAGCGTGCGGTGCGTGTCGGACGTCGCGAAGATCATCTCGCTCATCACGTCGTAGAGCTTGGCACCCGCCGCCGCGCGACGCTGACGCGCGGTGTCGCCCTCCACCACGAAACGCCGCTGCGGCAGGATGGTCAGGTCGATCTTCGGAAACGTCCGCAGCCGCACCTTGCCGCGCAGGCGGGAGAAAGGCGTGTACTGCGCGCCCGAAATCCGCACCGGCACGATCGGCGCCTCCGCCTTGTCCGCGATCATGCCGGGCCCGTCGAACACCTTCATCAGCGCACCGGTTACCGTGATGCGACCTTCTGGAAAGATCACCAGCGTCCGCCCCTCGCGCACCGCCTTCACCATCGCCTTGGCTGCCATCGGGTTCGTTGGATCGACCGGGAACGCATCGAACATGCCCAGGAACGGCCGCACCCACCATGCCTGCGCGATCCGGCTCGCGACCGCGAAGGTCGGCTTGCCCGGCAGGAACGCGGCGAGCAGCAGGCCGTCGAGGAACGAGACATGGTTCACCACCACCACCGCGCGCTCCCCCGGCTGCGGCATGTTCTCCGCCCCGTGCACGTCGACGCGGTACAGCAGCACCAGCAGCCCGCGGATCAGCGCCTTGAACACCGTCTCCGGCAGCAGCCAGCAGGAGATGAGCGCCACCGCCAGCGTCGCGAAACCGAGCGTCCCGATCACGCCGGGCACGCCCGTCCCGCTCGCCAGCAGCCCGGTCACCACCGCGACCAGCAGCACCGTGACGCACGCGTTGACGATGTTATTCGCCGCGATAATCCGCGACCGTTCCGCCGGCGCGCTATGCACCTGCAGGATCGCATAGAGCGGCACGATGAAGACGCCGCCCGAAAAGGCGATGCCGGCTAGCGCGAACAGGATGTGCCAGCTGCCGGCACTGGCCAGGAACCCGGCTACGTTCGTCTGCGAGCCCGCCGCCTGGTATCCGCGCGTCGCGATCCAAAGGTCGATCAGGAACGCCGCCAGCCCCAGCGCCGCCGCCGGCACGTACCGCGCCGACACCGCACCGTTCAGCAACATGTTCACCACCAGCGATCCGGCCGCGACCGAAACCGAGAAGACGAGCAGGAACAGCGTCACCACGCCCGCCCCGGCGTTCAGCGTCCCGCTCGCCAGCGGAGCGAATTCCGACAGCAGGATCGCGCCGACCGAAAAGAACCAGCTGATTCCCAGGATCGCCAGCCACACGCCCCGCCCCGCCTTCGCCACCGTCAGGATTTGCCACGTCCCCTTGAAGATGTTGCGCTGGATCCGCAGGTCCGGTGCCGCGGCGGGCGCGGACGGCACGGCCAGGCTTGTCACGAAACCGAGGATCGCAACACCGGTCGCGATCAGCCCCGCCTCCCACGGCGGCACGACCCCGCCCAGCAACTGCCCCGCCAGGATCGCCAGGAACGTCCCCGCCTCGATCAGGCCGGTCCCGCCCATGATCTCGTCGTTGCCCAGATGCTGCGGCAGGATCGAATATTTGACCGGACCGAAGATCGTCGAATGCACGCCCATCAGAAACAGGCACGTCAGCAGCACCGGCACCGACTGGAACCAAAACCCGCCGATCGCGATCGTCATGATGCCGATTTCCGCACCCTTCACGATGCGGATCAGCTTCGCCTTGTCGTATTTGTCTGCCAATTGCCCGGCCAGCGCCGACAACAGGAAATAGGGCAGAATAAACAGCCCGGTCGCGATCGTCGCCAGCATCTCCGACTTCTCGGGCGCGGCCGCGTACAGTCCGAAATTGGCCAGGAACAGCAACGCGAATTTCAGCAGGTTGTCGTTGAACGCCCCCATGAACTGCACGAGGAACAACGGACCGAACCGGCGTTTGCCGAGTAACGAAATATCAGGCGCGGACATGTGATGACCCCCGTGTCAGAGCATGTGGCCGGTGGCGGCATCGCCGTTCCCGTCTTTCAACGCCTTGCTAACACAAACTGAGCATTGCTCAATAACTAAATTGGACACTGCTCAGTTTCTTTCGTATCGGGATCCCATGGGCCGCCGATCCGATCATAGCCGCGAACAGCTCGAAACGCTGATCCTCGATGCCGCCGCCGCATTGGTCGCCGAAACCGGCCTCGCCCGCTTTTCGTCGCGGGAGGTCGCGCGGCGGATCGGCTACTCGATCGGCACGCTGCACAACGTCTTCGGCACGGCGGACCGGCTGGTCACTGCGATCAATACGCGCAGCTTCGGCCTGTGGGCGGCCTATCTGCGCGGGCGGCTCGCCGCCGCGCCGGACGGCGACCGGATCGCCGCGCTGGTCGACGGCTATTTCGATTTCGCGCGCGCCAATACCCATCTCTGGACCGCGATCTACGACCACCGCCTGCCCCCCGACACGACCTTGCCAGATGCGGACCAGCAGGCACGCGGCGTGCTGACCGAGATCGTGATCGGCGAGGTCGCGCACGCGCTCGGTCGCCCGGCGGACGAACGGGTCGCCGCACTCGCCCGGTCGCTGATCGCGACCGTCCACGGCCACTGTGCATTCGCGATCAGCGGCACCTGGGCGTTGATGGGCGAGGCCGCGCCCGAAGTGGCCGCGCTTGCCCGGGTCCGCGAAACCCTGGCCCTGCAACGCGACTGACGGCCAGGGCCGCCGTACCCGCCGGGATCTTGCGTCAGATCAATTTTTCGCCACCAAAGAAACCGACCATCATCGTGACGAGGAGTCGTGAACGGACCAAGTACAGACGAGCCAGCCGGCGCTACGACGGAATATCACGGCAGCCCGTAATCGCCCGTTCTCTTCCGCGACATGTCCCGCGGCCGGTCCCGCTCGTCGCATAGTGCTCCCTGCCCCGGAACAATTCCCTATGGCTGGCGGCGAAACTGTTGCATTGCAGCACATTGATCCCAAGGGAGAGTTGGTTTTGCCCTTCCTCGCCGGGCCCTGGCGGTTCGTGTGGCATTATGTCGCCGCAAAGCCGTATATGTTCCTCGCGTTGGCCATGGTCGTGGTCGGCGCGTCGAGTAGTGCCATCTACGTCCAATATTCGATGAAATTGCTGATCGACGCGATGACGGCAAAGCCGTCGGTCATGGACCATGTCTACGGCGCGCTGGCGATCTTCATCGGCATGACGCTTCTCGAAAGCCTGCTTCAGCGCGTCGCCGCCTTCACACTGAGCAGTGTCACGGTCCAGTCCGGCGTGAACATCCGGCTCGACATGTTCAACTACCTGACCGGGCACCAGCTGCCGTTCTTCCAGAATCACCGCGCCGGTGCGCTCGGCCACCGCGTGTCCACGCTGTCCGGCTCGTTCGGCTCGGTCATCCACCGGCTGTTCCTCGAAATCGCGCCGCCGCTCATCGCCTTCACCGGTGCGATCATCATCTTTGTGTCGATCGACGTCCGCATGTCGATCGCGCTCAGTCTCGTCTTCCTGATCGTGACCGGTGCCCTCGTGGTGCTGGGCTTCCGCGGCCACGTCCATCACCAGGATTTCGCCGGTCGCGCGGGCGTGGTCGGCGGTGAACTGGTCGATCTCATCAGCAACATCTGGGTGGTGAAGGCGTTCGCCGCCCGTCGGCGTGAGGCCGAACGGCTGCGCGGTTTCCTGCTGGAGGAAGCGGCGGCGCAACGCCGCGGCTGGTTCTTCGTCGAACGGATCCGCGGCCTCCATGATTTCGCACTCGCGCTGCTCGTCGGCGGCACCCTCCTGTGGACGATCGGCCGCTGGTCCGCCGGCCTTATCACCACCGGCGACGTGGTCGTGGTCAGCACGCTCACCTTCCGCATCCTCCAGGGCTCGCGCGACCTGGCGATGGCAGTGATCGATACCAGCCAGCAATGCAGTTATCTGCGCGAGACGCTCGACGTCATCGGCCTGCCGCAGACGCTCAACGATCGCCCGAACGCCAAGCCCCTGACGGTGCGCGACGGCACCGTCCGGTTCGAAAACGTCACCTTCGGCTACACCGACGACAGCGCGATCCTGCACGGCCTGTCGATCGACGTCCCCGCCGGCCAGAAGGTCGGGCTGGTCGGGCCGTCCGGCGCGGGCAAGTCCTCGATCCTGCAACTGATCCAGCGTTTCTACGATCCGCAGTCCGGCGACGTGCTGATCGACGGCCAGTGCGTTGCCGCCGTGACGCAGGACAGCCTGCACGAAGCGATCGCGGTCGTGCCGCAGGAGGTGATGCTGTTCCACCGCACCGTCATGGAGAATATCCGCTTTGCCCGCCCCGGTGCCAGCGATGCGGACGTCCGCCGCGCGGCGGAGGCGGCCGGCTGCGACGGGTTCATCATGCAGCTGCCCGACGGCTATGACAGCATCGTCGGCGAACGCGGCACCAACCTGTCCGGCGGCCAGCGTCAGCGCATCGGCATCGCCCGCGCGTTCTTGAAGGACGCACGCCTCGTCCTGCTCGACGAGGCCACCTCGGCGCTCGATACCGGCTCCGAAATGGAGGTCCAGTCCGGCCTCAACGCGCTGATGACCGACCGCACCGTCATCGCCGTTGCACACCGTTTGTCGACGATCGCCGCGTTCGACCGTGTCCTGGTGCTGGAGGAAGGCCGCGTCTTGGAGGACGGCGCCCCGCAGGACCTCCTCGCCCAGCCCGACGGCCTGTTCCGCAAGCTCTGGCAGCTTCAGGCCGACGGCCTGATCCAGTCCGACGTCGTCCTGCCCGACACCCCCTGCCCACCGCTCGCCCCGCCCCGCCCGACCGAACTGGCCGCCCCGCTTTAAGGTCGGCTCGCACGCCTTTCAAAACGCGTCAGATCGAACGGCGCGAGATCGACCCGCGGCTCCGCTCCCCGCGCCAGCGCCGCCACCAGCTCCCCCGTGACGGCCGCCAGCGTCAGCCCCAGATGCTGATGCCCGAACGCATAGAGCAGATTGTCCGCAACCGCCGCCCGCCCAATCGCGGGCAGGTAATCGGGCAAGGTCGGCCGCGCACCGATCCACCGCGTGGCCCCCTCCATCGGCAGGCCGAGCGCGGCGGCATGATCCTGCAACCGGCGCCACTTCGCCGCGTCGGGCGGCGTATCGCGTCGACCGAACTCGACGATCCCAGCCATGCGCATCCCGTTGCGGAACCGCGTGATGATCACCGACCGATCCTCGAAAACGACCGGCGGCAGGTCCAGGCCGTCCCCGCCCGCGTGCAGGTGATAACCCCGCTCCGCGATCATCGGCACCCGCAGGCCCAGCGGCGTCAGCAGCTCCCCCGCTGCCGCCCCCGCCGCGACCACGATCCGGTCCGCCGGCATCCGGCTGTCATCCTCCAGGAACACGCAGGCGCGCCGCTTGACGGCGCGGATCGCCGCGACGCTTCGGTCGATCCGCACGCCGCCGATCGCCGCGAACCGCGCCGCCAGCGCCGCCTGCAACGCGGGGAGATCCGCAATCTGCCCGCTCCCCGTGAAGCGGATGCCCCCCGCGATCGGCACCGCCACACTCGCCGCAACCGCCGCGCATTCCGCCGCGCTCAGCGCCGTGAACCGCGTTGTCCCGGTCCCCGCCGCACGCCATCTGGCCAACCCCGCCGCCGCGGTCGCCGCACTTTCCCACACGACAATATGTCCCGCCTCGATCAGCAGGTCATGCACGCCGGCATCGTCCAGCACACGCCGCCACGCCGGCATCGCGTGTTTCAGCAACGCGGACAACGCCGCCCGTCCCGCCGCGAACCGCGCCGACCGGCTCGCCCAGACCAGCCGGATCACGAACGGCAACCATGTCGCGATATCGCGCGGCGGCAACGCCAGCGCGCCGCCGTTCCGGAACAACCGCCGCCACGCGCCGCGCACCGCCGCCGGCGACGCCAGCGGTTCGACCTGCTCGATCGCGATATGCCCTGCATTGCCCAGCGACGCGGTCGCGAAGATCCCGGCCGGCGCGATCAACGTCGTCGCAAACCCGCTACGCTGCAACGCCAGCGCCGCACACTGGCCGACCACCCCCGCGCCGATCACGATCGCAGTCTTCGGGGTGGCCGCAAAATCGGTTCGCATGGCGGCGCAACTAGCTTAGCCTGTTCTAATCGTATACAAAATATTGGAGCCGCGGATGTTCGCATTGCCCCTGTCCCTGCTGCTCGCATTCCAAGCCCTCGCCCCCGCCGCACCGATCGCCTCGCAGTCCCGCGCAGCCCCGACGAAGACATGGCCCACGACCGAAGGCGACGTCACGCTCGACCGGTTCCGCTTCGCCGCCGGCGGCGAACACCCCGCGCTCCGCCTGCACTACACCACGCTAGGTACCCCGCGCCGCGATGCGCGTGGCACGATCGTCAACGCCGTCATGGTGCTCCACGGCACCGGCGGCACGGGCAAGCAGTTCCTCAGCCCGCAATTCGCCGATGAACTCTACGGCCCGGGCCAGCCGCTCGACATCACGCGCTACTACATCGTCCTGCCCGACAATATCGGCCACGGGCGGTCGTCCAAGCCGTCCGACGGCCTCCGGATGCGCTTCCCCGCCTACGACTATGCCGACATGGTCCGCGCGCAACGCCTGCTGCTCGACAAGCTCGGCGTCGGCCAGCTGCGCCTGCTGATGGGCACGTCGATGGGCTGCATGCACGCGTTTCAGTGGGGTGAAACCTATCCGGACGGTGCCCGCGCGTTGATGCCGCTGGCCTGCGAACCGGTCGAGATCGCCGGCCTCAACCGCATGTGGCGCCAGATGCTGGTCGACGGGATCAAGGCCGATCCCGCCTGGGCCGGCGGCGCCTACACGACGCAGCCGGTGCTTGGCCTGCGCACCGCGGCCGCGCTGTCCGTCGTCGCCGGCGGCGCGCCGCTCAACATGCAGGCGCTCTACCCGACCCGCGCCGCCGCCGAGACCTATGTCCGCGACCGCGTACAAAAGGACATCGCCAGCCGCGATGCGAACGACATGATCTACCAGTTCGAATCGTCGCGGACCTATAATCCCTGGGCGCAGCTCGAAAAGATCACGACCCCGATGACGTGGATCAATTCGGAAGACGACTTCATCAACCCGCGTAACCTGGACTTCCCGCAGCGCGCGATCGCCCGGATGCCGAACGTCCGCTTCCGCATGATCAAGGAGTCCGCTGACACGCGCGGCCACGGCACCCACACCTGGGCGGTGAACTACACGGCGGACCTAATCGACCTTCTCGCCCGGACCGAGCCGCCGAAGCCCTGACCCGGTTCAGGGTCTGGCGGGCGCTTCCAGCGACGATACATGGTTCATCGTCACGACCCAGCGCCCGCCGATCTTCCGGAACAGCCGCGTGTTGATCCCGGTCTGCGGGTCCACCGGCCGATCGAGCCGGTAACGCCCGACAAGCATCGCCGCGTCCGGCGCCAGCATCTCGATCTTCAGGTGCCAGAACCGCAGGATACCGCGCCGCTCGGCCGTCCCGCCATAATCGCGGAGATAATGGTCGAGCGTCCCCTGCCATCCGTCCTGGATCCGGCCGCGCGACACGAACACGACACCCGGGTTCGCGAACCCCCGCATGTAACCTCGAAAATCGCCACGGTTCCACGCCGCCTCCATCGCGGCCACGCCCGTGCGAATCTCCGCCGGCCCGCTGCTCGCCACCACCGCCGCCGGCCGCGCCGCCGGCGCGCTCGCCGAAACGACCGCGAGCGCCAGCGCGAACGACAGCCGCATCACGACCGCTCAGCCAAGCTGCAGACGCAGGTCGTCCAGCGTCTTTACGACATGCACCCGGCTCAGCTCGATCACAGCCGCCTCGTCGCGTGCGAGCCAGGCGTCGAAGATCATGCGATGCTCCGCATTGGCGCGGTCGTCACGCCCCAGCCATTCCAGATGCTTGCGCACATAGCGTTCCGACAGGATATGCAGGCGTTCAAGAAACGTCAGCGTCACCGGCTGCGCGCAGGGCCGCAGCAGCGCCAGATGGAACGCGCGGTTGAACGCCCCCACCCCCGCCCCGTGCGCGTCGGTCACCTGTTCCAGCGTCTCGATCGTCGCTGTGGCGAACTGCTGATCTTTCGATTCCGCGCGCAGTGCCGCCGCCGCCGTCGCCTCCGGCTCCAGCTTCAGCCGCAGCGCGAACACCTCCTCCGCCTCCGACGTGCTCAGCGGCCGCACGAAAAAACCGCGATTGGCCTGCGAAAACACCAGTCCCTGCTGTTCCAGTCGGGTCAGCGCCTCGCGCAGCGGAATCTTGCTGACCCCCAGTTCGGCCGCCAACGCATCCTGCCGGATCGCCTGGTCGCCCGGAATGCTGCCGGAAATGATGCGGTCGCGGACAAGGTCGGCGACCTGATCGGAAAGGTTACGAATGACTAGGCTCATGCACCCCTCATAGCACCGGAAATCCGCGCCAGAAGGGGTCCTGACGATCCCATGTGACGATGTTCGTTTCGGCGGCGATCGCCGCGTCCCTTTCCAATAGCAGCTGCCGTCGGGTGCGACTATGTTCACAGGGCTTGCGGCCGGGTCGCGACCGTATACGATCGGACAATCGTCGCGTCGGTAGGGGGGGAAGCCGGATGCCAGCAAAGCCGTCGACTCACGCCCGCCATCCCGGTCTCCGCAACCGGGCCGATCCGCCGCGCCCCGACCGCGAGACCCGCGCCGCCCATCGGAGTTGCCCATGTTGAAATCGCTGCTCGCCCTCCTGCTGACCTCCGTCGCGGCCCCGTCGCTCGCACAGGCCGCGCCACCTGCACCGACCGCCCCGTCCGCTGCCGACCAGCGCCTGCGGACCCTCTACGAAGCGGAATGGGCGTGGCGGCAGAAGGAACAGGCGCGCATCGAAACGGACGACGACGCGACCGACGCCGCCGACCACCTTCCCCGCGTCGATCCCGCCAGCCAGCAGGCCCGGCTCGCCTACTGGCAGAAGACCCGCGCCGAACTGGACCGCATTCCCGTCGCAGACCTCAGCGCGGAGGAACGGGTCAACGCCGCCGTCTTCCGCACCAGCCTTGACGCGTTCATCGCCAACGCGCAATATCGCGACTGGGAGATGCCGTTCAACGCGGACAGCAATTTCTGGTCCTACCTCGCCCCGCGCGCCGGCTTCGACAAGGCGGCGGACTACACGCGCTATCTCGGCCGGATGCGCGATCTGCCGCGCTATTTCGACGAGCAGATCGTCAACATGCGCGCCGGGCTGAAACGCGGCTTCTCCGTCCCGCGCGTCACACTCGCCGGCCGCGACGCGTCGATCACTGCCTATACCGGCGCGGACACCACCAAGAACCCGTTCTACGCGCCGTTCGTCACCCTCCCCGCGTCCATCCCCCCCGCCGAACAGGACGCGATGCGGCAACAGGCCCGCACGCTGATCGAACAATCGGTCCGCCCGGCCTACGTCAAACTGCTCGCCTTCTACCGCGATGAATATCTGCCCAAGGCGCGCACCACGCTGGCGGCGGAGGCGATGCCCGACGGCAAGGCTTTCTACCGCGCGCAAATCCGCGAATACACGACGCTCGATCTCACCCCCGAACAGATCCACAAGATCGGCCTTGCGGAGGTCGCGCGGATCGATGCCGAAATGCGCGTCACGATGAAAAAGGCCGGCTTCACCGGCAGCTTCGAACAGTTCCAGCACTTACTGCGCACCGATCCGCAGTTCTACGCGCGCACGCCCGACGAACTGATGGGCGTTTCCGCCTATGCCGCCAAGCGTGTCGACGGCGAACTGAAGAAGACGTTCGGCTTCCTGCCGCGCTACCGCTTCACCATCCGGCCGGTGCCCGACGCGATCGCGCCTTACTACACGGCGGGCCGTGGCGGCCTCGAAAGCTGCATGATGAACACCTACGACCTGCCGTCGCGCCCGCTCTACCAGATCCCGGCCCTCACCCTGCACGAATGCAATCCCGGACACAGCTTTCAGGCCGCGGTCGCCCGCGAAGGGCCCAACCGCCCGACCTTCCGCAAGCAGACCTATTTCTCCGGTTACGGCGAAGGCTGGGGGCTCTACACCGAATGGCTCGGCACGGTCATGGGCATCTACCGCACGCCCTATGAGGATTTCGGCCGGCTTTCGTACGAAATGTGGCGCGCCTGCCGCCTCGTGATCGACACCGGCATCCACCATGACGGCTGGACCCGCCAACAAGCGATCGCCTACCTTGCCGGTCACACCGCGCTGTCGCAGCACGAGATCGAGACCGAGGTCGACCGCTACATCAGCTGGCCGGGCCAGGCGCTCGCCTACAAGCTGGGCGAGATGACGATCCGCCGCAAACGCGCCGACGCGGAAAAGGCGCTCGGGCCCCGCTTCGACCAACGCTGGTTCCACGACCTCATCCTGAACCTCGGCTCGGTCCCGCTGCCCATCCTGGAACAGAAGATCGACGACTGGATCGCCGGCGGCGGCAAGAACACGCTCGCCTCCCCCGCATCCTGATCCCCCACGCCATCACCGGAGGTCGCATGACCCGCACCCGCCTCGCCGCCCTCACGCTCGCCGCGCTGATCGCCGGCCCGCTCGCCGCCCAGCCGCGTCCCGAGGCGCCACCCGCGCCCAAGGACAAGGCCGACGACCGCCCCACCGGGGTCGAGGAGTCCGACTACGCCGTCGCCACCGCGGTCGAGGATGCCCAGCCCAAACGCGGCAGCGTCGTGATCGGCGGGCGAACGATCGGCTACACCGTCACGCCCGGTACCGTCACGATCCGCAACGACGACGGCGATCCGATCGCGTCGATGTTCTACGTCGCCTATGTCGCGGACCGGCCGAAGGGCGCCCGCCCCCGCCCGGTCACCTTCACCTTCAACGGCGGCCCGGGCTCGTCCAGCATGTGGCTGCACATGGGGTCGATCGGCCCGGTCCAGGTCCAGACGCCCGAACCCACCTCGACCGCGCCGGCCCCCTACCGCATCGCGCCCAACCGCTTCTCGATGCTCGACAAGACCGACATCGTGTTCATGGACGCGATCGGCACCGGCCTGTCGCGCCCGATCGGCAAGGCGAAGCTCAAGGACTTCGCGGGCGTCGACAAGGATATCGACGCCTATGCCCGCGGCATCATGCGCTACCTGACGATCGCGAACCGCTGGGACAGCCCGAAATTCCTGTTCGGCGAAAGCTACGGCACGCTGCGCGGCGCGGGTCTCGTCTACGCGCTGCAACAGCGCGGGGTTCAAATGAACGGCGTCGTGCTGCTCTCGTCGATCCTGAACTACGGCGTCCGCCAGCCGGGTTTCGACCAGATCCACATCACCTACCTGCCCAGCTTCGCGGCCACCGCCTGGTATCACAACCGGCTACCCAACCGCCCGCCCGCGCTCGAACCGTTCCTGGCCGAGGTCCGGCAATGGGCGATCGGCCCCTACGCCAACGCGCTGGCCAAGGGCGACGCGCTGCCCGATGCGGAACGCGACGTCATTGCCAAGCAACTCAGCGCCTATACCGGCCTGTCGCCCGACTATCTGGCGAAGGTCGATCTGCGCGTCGATCTGGCGCGGTTCCGGAAGGAACTGCTGCGCGATCAGCGCCGCACCGTGGGCCGGCTCGACTCGCGCTTCGTCGGGATCGACGTCGATCCGGCGGGCGAGGATCCCGAATATGACGCCACCGACACCGCGCTCAGCGGACCCTATATCGGCGCGCTCAACACCTACCTGTTCGGCACGCTCGGCTACCGGACGAAGCTGCAGTACCGCCCGAACTTCTACGCCGAACTCGGCGGCGGCAACTGGGACCAGGGGCACAGCGGCCCCGGCGGCCGCAAGATGGCGCTTGCCGATACCGCGCTCGATCTGTCGGCCGCGATGCGCCAGAACCCGTACCTGAAGGTCCTGTCGCTCAACGGCTACTACGACATGGCAACGCCCTTCTTCGGTGCGGAATATGATCTCGGTCACATGCAGCTCGACAAGTCACTGCGCGGCAACGTCACCTTCCGCTACTATGAGTCCGGCCACATGGTCTATGTGAAGCCCGCCGTCATGCCGCTCTTCAAACGCGACCTCGACACCTTCTACGACGGCGCCACCGCCGCCACCCCGCCGCCCGCGACGGCGGAGTGATGTCCGGCGTCGGGGCGGCGCTGCCCGGCTTTCGCTCGCGAAAATAAGGGTCGACCAGCCGCCCCATGACCGCGCATGGACGGAGACGATGTTTCGAGGTTCCGATGTCCGATCGCCTGAAGATACTGCTGCAATATGGGCTGCCGAAGCAGCACCTGACCACCTTCGCCGGCCGCATCGCCGGGGCGCAGGCGGGATCGCTGACGACGCGGCTGATCCGCTGGTTCGTCGGCAAGTACGGCGTCGATATGCGTGAGGCCGCCGATCCGGACATCGCGAGCTACAAGAGCTTCAACGATTTTTTCACCCGCCCGCTCCGGGCCGGCGCGCGCCCGATCGCGGCCGCCGATTTCGTCTGTCCGGTCGACGGCGCGATCAGCCAGTTCGGGGCGATCGACGACCATTACATGGTGCAGGCCAAGGGCCACCGCTTCACCACCGCCGCGCTGCTCGGCGGCGACGCTGCGCTGGCGGCGCAGTTCCGCCACGGCAGCTTCGCTAATCTCTATCTGTCCCCCAAGGACTATCACCGCCTGCACATGCCCTGCGACGGCCGGCTCGTGCGGATGATCTACGTGCCCGGCGCGCTGTTCTCGGTAAACCCGGTCACGGCGCGAGGCGTGCCGAACCTGTTCGCGCGCAACGAACGGGTGGTGTGCATCTTCACATCGCCGGAACATGGCCCGTTCGCGATGGTGCTGGTCGGCGCGACGATCGTCGGCAGCATCGCGACCGCCTGGCACGGCGTGGTCAATCCGAAGCGGACCAACACGCCGTCCGAATGGACCTACGCCGACCGGGACATCGTCCTGAAGCAGGGCGAGGAGATGGGCCGCTTCCTGCTGGGCTCGACGATCGTAATGTTGTTCAGCCAGGGCGTGATCGCATTCAACGACAGCTGGGCCCCGGAACGGCCGGTCCGCCTCGGCGAACCGATGGGCCACGGCGTGGCCTAGTCCCAAAGCGGGCGTGAAACCGCTATTCGAGCAACCGGCGGTCTCGAAAGGCCGAGACCGACCATATTTCGCGAGATTGCGGCCAGTGCCGTCTCAAACTGAACTGATGTGCACGGAGGCTGCTGGACCGTGGCATTTCGCTGCGGAAGGCCGACCCGGTCCCGGGTCGCGCAATTCTGGAAGGCGGAGCCGTGATCGCGGGATTGTTGCCCAACGAATTTCTGCCTGTCGGGCATCGCGTCCGTTTCGCCTCGGCGCGGCAAACAGCGAGCGGATCATGCCTGCCGCGGTCGAGAAAAGCAGTTTTGGCGATGGCACTGGTGTGTTCGATCGAACTTGGAACGGCGATCAGCCCGGCAGGATGTCGTGCATCGTAAGCTTCGCGAACGAGGTCAGAGCGGACGACTGAGGACGGCTTCGGCCCCCGCCCAGTCGATCTTGCCGTAACGATCGTTGTCGAGCGGGGAGAGCTTGCCGCGTCCGCTCGACATATCGCGAAGATATTGCATTCCCTGCCAGGCCGGAAACGGAGCGTCGCTCTTCGGGGAAAGCGTCCGCGCAATGCGGATCAGCGCGGAGAGCCGCCCGATGCCGCCCGCCCGCAACGGCTTCCACCGCCTACTGTCGAGGCGGGTCATCAGCGTCGCCAGATCGCGTGGCGTCACCACATCGCCTGCGATCCGCAGGACGCGTGGCGCGGCTTCGTCGATGGCCACGTCGGCGGTAAAGTCCGCCACGTCGTCCTTGCTGGTGAAATCGAGCGGTTGGTCCGCGTCACCCCAGTAGAGGATACGGCGGACGCGATGCAGAACGATCGGTGCCTCGCCGGTCAGCAGGTCCGCGAACGCCCCGTTGAGAATCGAGGTTGCACGGATAGGTGTCGCATCGACGCGCGCCATGAAGCGGCGGCGCAGGTCCATGTTGCGGTTGTCACCGGGGCGGGTCTTGGTGAAATCGAGCGAGAAGTCTGACGGGACGAAGCGCGGAACGCCCGCGGCGACTGCCGCGTCGAGCAGCCTGCTCTGCAGCTCGAGGATTACCGGCTCAAGCCCATTCAGAACGGAAACGACGCATTCCGCACCCACAAGCTCGCGGGCAAGCGCGGTCGTATCACCGAAATCGACCGGGATCGGCATTCCGCCACGCGAGCGCACGGCATCCTGCGCAGCGGCGGGCGTGCCGCTGCGGACCAGCGCGCGCGCGGACACCCTGCGCCGGACAAGCGCGGAGAGCACGCGTCCACCGAGGTCGCCCGTTGCGCCCGCCAGCACGATCGTCCGACCCATGCCGTCGTTCACAGCGCGACCTCGCCTTCGTCGCCGCCGTTCCAGTAATGGATGCGCTCTGCACGAACCCGGATCATCACCAGGCCGGGTGTATCGATGCCTTGCCCGAACCACCGATCGAGACCTGTGGTCCAATGCGTCGCGAACTGGGCCTTGTCGCGGATCAACTCGGCATGCCCCTCCACCGCGATGAACAACGGCGGGCCGCCCAGCAAGCCGGGGGCGCCGGTAAAAGTCAGCCCGACCCGGGCGTCACTCTCGATATCGGAGACAGTGCGCGCGTCTTCATATGTGAAGAAGAAGCTGTCGCCGCGATACTCCACCTCGCCGTTGTTGCTCATTGGCCGGCTTGCGATCGCGCCGCCGTCCGTCCGTGTCGAAAGCATCCCGAAGTCGATCTTGCCCATCTTTCCGGACAGGTCATCACGCGTCATGCCAGCCATGATAATTGCTCCACTATAAACTGAACTGTACCGTTCAGTTTCGTTGAACCGTCCCGTGCCCTATATGGTTGCGTCATGCAATCACCCGCCGACCCAAAACCTGACGCAGTAAGACGACGCCGCGGCGGGCGGCCGTCCGCCGACAAGGCAGGCGAAGTCGATCGCCGCATTCTGGACGCGGCCACGGACCTGTTCCTGCAACTCGGGTTCGACGCGACGAGTTGCGATCAGGTCGTGGCTCAGGCTGGCGCCGGGAAGGCGAGCCTTTATGCACGCTATGCCAACAAGGAGGAGCTCTTCGCCGCCGTCGTGCGGCGGAAGGTCGAACGGACGTTGATTCCGTCAGGTGCGGTACCGTGGCATCTGTCCGTCCGGGACCGGCTACGTGCGGTGGGTCATAGTCTGCTTGATCACGCCTTGGCGCCCGAAGCGGTCGCGCTGATGCGGGTTGTCGTAACGACGGCACACCGGATGCCCGACCTTGCCCGATTGGTGGACCGCATCGGCCGCGATGGCGGCGTCGCATGCGTCGCGCGCGCGATCGCCGGATCCGACGCCCCGCCCGAAAAGATCGAGGAGGCATCGCGCGTTGCCGTCCGGTTCATCGACATGGTGTTCGTCCCCCACCAGATGCGCGCCCTGATCGGCGACACGCGCGAACAGCTTGATGCCGAAGCCCCACCTCGCATCGATGATGCCATCGACCTCCTGTCCCGCGCCGGCTGGTTGCCCTCCTCCGGCACACCGTAACGGAATTTGGTTCGCCTGTTCCATTCCACTGCGGTTGCAATTTCGACATCGCGGCAGGCGGTTTGACAGGTTGGCTTATCTGGCTGTCGGCGCCGCGGTTGTCGGGACTAGGCCGGCTCGTACCAACGGTTCGATATCTTTGGGCTGCCCCGCGGTCCTGCTGTCGAAAGCCGCGGTCTGGCTGGGAACGTGACGGATTCGCGTTGCTCGGAAGAGCGGTTTCGGTCACGCCCGAGGTGCACACCGAATGTTCGCACAGCACGAAGCGATCATTAGTGCGGCTTACTGCGTCGATTACGAAAGCCTGCCGCAGTTGACGCGGAGACGGGACCGCACATTCAAATAGCCGCGGCCCATGACAGACGTCATGTCCGCATTCTTAATCATTGAGGCTTACACCCACGTCAGTTCAGACGGAGGAGCTGCGTGACGAGGTTGGCCCACAGTCTGGAAAGCGATCGCGCGCCAGGCGCACACGCGCACTTCGCAGGCGCGGATCAGCTGTGAGCAAGCTCGGTTTGGCCGGAGTGCGGATCTACGGTGTCGCTGCTCTAACGGCTGTTGCCGCTTTGCTACTTGGTCTGGTCTTGTTGCAAAGCAGCGCCCGTTCGCAGGATGCGTTCAACTGGGTCAAGCATACTCAGGAAGTCATCATCAACCTTGATGGGGTGGAGAGCCGGCTGAGCCAGGCGGAATCACGCCTGCGCGGCTATCTGATGAGCCGGGACACAAGCTACCTCGCCGGCTTCAGCGGCGATCTGATCGAAGCGGACGCGTTTGTCGCGAGGCTCGGCGCGCTCGTCCTCGACAATCCCGCTCAAAAAGCCCGTGCCGCCCGGCTGACCAGACTCACGGCTGAGAAGAGCCGGGTCATGGCCCGCGCCGCGCACCGGATGCAGCTCAGTGCGCCCGACAGCTTGCCCGACGCCGCAGAACGCCGGCGTGGCCGGCTTTTGATGACCGCCGTCATGCGGGAAGTCAGTGCGATGCGGAACGCGGAACGCCGGCTTCTCGCGCTGCGGACAAGCGAAGCGCAGACCGAAGTGCGTGAAGTCCGCGCGCTCCTGCTATATGGATTGCCCCTCCTCGCCTTGCTGATCGGGGGCATCGCATGGTTGATCCGGACAAGCATTTCGAAGCCGCTTGCTGATCTTCTCGACGTGGTGACCCGGTTCGGGACGGGTGATCGCGCTGCACGTGCATCGACGGTGGGGCGCAGCGCCGAGTTCCGAAGACTGGCCGCCGCCTATAACGACATGGCGGATCACCTTGTCCGTGCGATCGACACCCAGGACGCCCGCCAGCATTCGAACCAACTGCTGAGCGAGATGGCGCAACGGCTGCAGGCCATCCAGCATGACGGTGAACTGGCCGAGGTGCTCGAGTGCTTTATGCCGCAGCTGCTCGCCGACGTTGCCGGTGCCGTGTACGTCCACAATCATTCGCGCAACATGCTCCTGCGCGTTGCATGCTGGGGCAATCCCGAGACGACGCCGGAAATGTTTCCGCCCGATCATTGCTGGGGCTTGCGACGCGGTCAAAGTCATGTCGTCGCAAATCCCGGCGCCGATCTGGCCTGCGTACACGCTGCGAGGTCTTCGATCGAACGACGCTGCGAGCCGCTTCTCGCCGGCGGGGAAGTCCTCGGGCTGATCTATGTCGAGGGCGCCCTCATCGAGGAAAACGGCTTCCGGCTCGGCGTGCTGATGAAGAATGTCGCGCTCGCCCTGGTCAATGACAATCTCCGCTCGCGCCTGCGCGAACAATCGATCCGCGATCCGCTCACCACGCTGTTCAACCGGCGCTACATGGAGGAGGCGCTGGCCCTGGAAACGTCGCGCGCGGAGCGGAATGGCACGCCGCTGTCGATCGTGATGTGCGATGTCGATCATTTCAAGCGCTTCAACGACGGCCATGGTCATGAGGCGGGCGATCTGCTGCTGGCCGCGGTGGCCGCGCTGATCCAGACGCATTTTCGGCAAGGTGACGTGGTGTGCCGCTATGGCGGCGAAGAGTTCACGGTGATCGCCCCCGGCGCGTCGGCCATCCTCATTCACCAGCGGGCGGAGGCGCTCCGCCTGGCTGTCCGGGAGATGACCGTCGAGCATCACGGCCGCCGGCTCGGACCCGTGACGATGTCGTTCGGGATCGACACCTGGTCGGCGGTCGGCGACCGGCCACTCCAGACGTTGCTTGGCGAAGCCGACCGCGCGCTGTTCCGCGCCAAACGCCATGGTCGCGACCGCGTCGAGTTCGCGGCAGAGGCCCAACCCCTGGAGACCACGCGGCAGGACAGTTCGACAAGCGCCTCGCTGGCTCGGACGGCATAGCGATTACGGTAAATGACGCGCGGACGGTGACACGCGTTGTGCGTTTAATATCAAGGGCCTTCAATCTATTGTGAACACCTTGCGGCTAGTGACAGCGGCTGGGGAAACATTAAATGTTCGAACGGCTGCCGCTTATCCGATCACGTCGCGTGCCGGCGTCCAACGAATTCGTGCTCGAGCAGTACCGCGCCCTGCGTCGCCAGATCCCGTTGATGTACGCGCTGATGTTCATCAACGTGCTTTTCCTGGGCATTGCCACATTTCATGACGTGCCGTTTGGCATGAGTTTCGGTATCCCGGTCCTGTTGTCGGTCGCGATATTCGCACGGGCCTTTTTATGGCTACGCCGCAGGGCCGTGACCCCGGAACCACACATGGTGCGGCGATATCTCCGCGGTACGATTGTCACCGCGGCGGTCCTGAGCATTATCTTCGGCAGCTGGGGCGCCGTGCTCTTCTCGGAGGCGGACCAGTTCCGCAGCGTATCGATCGCGCTCTACGTGTTCGTCGGTGCGATCAGCTGCTGCTTCTGCCTGCAGGCACTGCCGATCGCGGGGTATCTCGTCGTGCTGTTCGGTGTCGTGCCGGTGACGGTCCGGCTGCTCGTTTCATCGGACTGGTCGCTTTTCAGCGTCGGCGCGAACTTCCTGATCGTGGCATTCCTGATCCTGCGAACCCTGTCGACGAGCCATGCCGGTTTCAAGCGTGTCCTGAGCGCGCAGGCCGATATGCTCGTCGAGCAGCAGCGGGCGCAAGCTGCCGAGCGTGTCGCGCAGGATCTTGCCTATCGTGACCCGCTGACCGGGCTGGCGAACCGGCGGGCCTTGCGCGAACGGCTCGACCAGCGCCTGGGCGGCGAGGAACCGGCAGAACGGCTCTACCTCTTTCTCCTCGACCTCGACCTCTTCAAGGTGGTCAACGACACCTACGGACACTGCGTGGGTGACTGTCTGCTCGAGGCGGTCGCGCAGCGGCTGACGGCGATCGTCGGAGCCACCGGACAGGTCTACCGCCTGGGCGGTGACGAGTTTGCCGTGACGCTTGAATGTTTGGGGGCCGGCGATGACATGGCGACCGCGCTCGCCGACCGCCTGATCCGCGACATGGCGGCTCCCTTTCCGATCGACCGCTATTCGCATCGGATCGGTGTCAGCATCGGCATCTCCTGCTTTCCGGCACACGCATCAGACCCGAACGCGCTGCTGCAGCAAGCCGACATCGCCATGTACGACGCGAAATCCTGCGGGCGCGCGCGCCATCGGCTGTTCGGACCCGGCATGATCGAGCAGCTCGCCGCCCGGACGCTGACCGAGCGCCACATGCGTGCCGATTTCGGGACACGCGCCTTTCATCCTCACTATCAGCCGATCGTCGACCTTGCGTCCGGTCGGATCGTCGGCTTCGAGATGCTCGCCCGGTGGACGCGTGCCGACGGGACGATGATCGAGCCCAACCGCTTCATTCCGATCATCGAGGAATGCGGGCTGATCGACCTGCTCATGCTCCACCTGCTCGAGCAGGTCTGCATCGACGCCAAGCATTGGCCGGCGGATCTCACGATCGCGATCAACGTCTCGCCGGTCCAGTTCCGTGATGGCGGGCTCTCGGACAAGATACTGGCCGTGCTCGCCCGCCAGGGGTTCCCGGCGCGCCGGATCAACGTCGAGATTACGGAGAATGCCTTGATCTCCGATCCCGCGGCAGCCGAACGGATCGTCAACGTGCTGCGATGCCACGGCGTCTCGCTCGCGCTCGACGACTTCGGCACCGGCTACTCCTCGATCCAGCATTTGCGCATGCTGCCCTTCGACAAGCTCAAGATCGACCGTTCCTTTGTCGGCAACATCGATACCGACGACGACGCCAATCGCATGGTGGCCGCTATTATCGGGCTGGCGAAAAGCCTCGGGCTGAAGGTGGTCGCCGAGGGCGTCGAATCCGCGTCCGTGCGCGACCGGCTTTGCGAACTAGGATGCCACGAAGCGCAAGGGTATTTCCTCGGCGTGCCGATGGACGCACGACAAACCGGCAGCAAACTCTCTCACACATTATTGGTCGGCGAAGCGCGATGCCCATGAAGTCTTCTGGCGAGGAGGCGGCATCTCATATCGCTCGTCGCCCGTGCCTGATCTCCGCGCGGCCAGGTTGATCGCCGTCACGTCGGGGCAACCGTCTGTTCTCTCACAAGACGGAAGCGACATTGCGAGAGAAAGGTGGCGGAGAGGGTGGGATTCGAACCCACGGTACCTTGCGGCACAACGGTTTTCGAGACCGTCCCGATCGACCACTCTGGCACCTCTCCGCAGAGGTCTTGCACCGTGCCTCGGGAGCGCGGCGGTGGTCCGAGCGGTGGCCTCTAGCGAAGCAGCGCGGCCTTGCCAAGCCTTGTTGCGCACCGCTTGGTCGCAGCCGCCCCCGCCCCTGCTTGCGATGGCGCCACAACGCTCTAAATTGAGGTCATGATCAAGAGCATCGCATTTTCCCCCGACCAGCAAGCGGCAAGCCGGACCGCACCCGCGATCTCCCACGCGCGGTTCGCGATCGGCGCGGTCGTGCGCCACCGTCTGTTCGAGTTCCGCGGCGTCGTGTTCGATGTCGACCCGACCTTCGCGAACAGCCAGGAATGGTATGACGCGATCCCGGAGGATATCCGGCCGGCGAAGGACCAGCCCTTCTACCACCTGCTCGCCGAAAACGCCGACAGCAACTATGTCGCCTATGTCAGCCAGCAGAATCTGGAACCGGACGAAAGCGACGAACCGATCGATCACCCCGCCATCGCCGGGCTGTTCGACGGCTATGAGGACGGCCGCTACTCGCTGCGCCGCGAACACCGCCACTGACCGTTGCGGGGCACGGTCTCGCCCCCGCCATGCGGCCGCGACGGGATAGTCCCGGTCGCGGGGCGCATAGCAAAGGTCGTTTGCCCGCAACTGGCGTCACCATCACCTTAGCGTGATGACAGCCACCACCACCGCCCCAAGCCGGTCGCCGCGCTTCGGCTTCGCCACGCAAGTGCTGGTCGGGGTGCTCGTGGGTCTTGCGCTCGGTTTCATCGCCCGGACCCTTGGCGGTGATGCTGCGAACCCCAACTGGCTGATGCGCGCACTCGACCTCACCGGGTCGATCTTCGTCCAACTGCTCCGCGCGCTCGTGCCGCCGCTTGTCTTCACCGCCATTGTCGCGTCGATCGCCAACATCCGGAATCTTCAGGGTGCGGCCGGGCTCGTCTGGCGGACGCTCCTGTGGTTCGGGATCACCGCGCTGATCGCGGTCTGCATCGGACTGGCGCTCGGCACGATCCTGCAGCCCGGCGTGAATTCCGGCCTTGCCCCCGGCACCGGGACCGTCCCCGATACCGCGGGCAGCTGGCTCGATTTCCTGAAGGGCATCATCCCGTCTAACCCGATCGGGCTGACCGTGTCGTCGCATCTCGACGCCGGCGGCGCGGTGGTCAGCAGCCTGTCGTTCAACGTGCTTCAGATCGTCGTCATCGCGCTGGTGATCGGCACCGCCGCCGTGCGGATCGGCGAGAAGAGCGACGCCTTCGTCGCGTTCAACCGCGCGTTCCTCGATATCGTCCGCAAGATCCTCTGGTGGGTCACCTGCCTGACCCCGATCGGCACCGCCGGGCTCCTGGGTACCGCGGTCGCCAAATATGGCTGGTCGACGCTGGCGCAGCTCGGTGCCTTCGCCGGCGCGGTCTATATCGGTCTCGCGATCGTGCTGTTCGTCGTCTACCCGCTCATCCTGATCGCCAACGGCCTGCGCCCCGCCGCCTTCTTCGCGGGTGCGTGGCCGGCGATCCAGCTCGGCTTCGTCTCGCGTTCCTCGATCGGCACGCTGCCGGTGACGGAGGCGGTCACGATCTCGAACCTCGGCGTGCCGCAGGATTATGCCGCGTTCGCCGTGCCGCTCGCCGCCACGACCAAGATGGACGGGTGCGCCGCGATCTACCCCGCCATCGCCGGACTGTTCGTCGCACAATTCTACGGCATCCCGCTCCACCTGTCGGATTATTTCCTGATCGCGTTCGTATCGGTCATCGGGTCGGCGGCCACCGCGGGGCTCACCGGGGCGATCGTGATGCTGACGCTCACGCTGTCGACACTCGGCCTGCCGCTTGAGGGTGCGGGGCTCCTGCTCGCGATCGATCCGATCATCGACATGGGCCGCACCGCGGTCAACGTGGCCGGCCAGGCGCTCGTCCCGACGATCGTGGCGAAACGGATGGGCATGCTGGATCAGGCGCGCTACGACTCGACCACCGCCACCGGCCTGCCCGAACTCGCCTGATTTCCGGCGCGAAAGACCGGTATTCGTCACCGAAAGGTTGACTTTCGACCCTGTGGCAGTTAGCCGCGATTTCCTTCCGAACGGGATCGGCACGCAGTCGATTCCCGAACCGGACCAGCTTTGAAGAAGTGATGAGGGCCATGTTCGCTATCGTGCGCACGGGCGGCAAGCAGTATCGCGTTGCCGCCGGAGACAAGATCGTCGTCGAAAAGATCGCGGGTGACGCGGGTTCGACGGTTTCGCTGGGCGACGTGCTGTTCGCCGGCAACGACGGCGCGGCGCAGGATGTCGCCGGCCTGACCGTGTCGGCCGAGATCATCGCGCAGGCGAAGGGCGAGAAGGTCATCGTCTTCAAGAAGCGTCGCCGGCACAACTACCGCCGGAAGAACGGGCATCGCCAGCACCACACCATCCTGAAGATCACCGCGATCGGCGATCACAAGGCACCGCAGGCGTCGGCTCAGCCTGCGTCCGCCGAAGCCTGATCCGCGAACCGGAGTAAGAAGATATGGCACATAAGAAAGCAGGCGGCTCCAGCCGCAACGGTCGTGACTCGGCCGGTCGCCGTCTTGGCGTGAAGAAGTTCGGTGGCGAAGAAGTGATCGGTGGCAACATCATCATCCGCCAGCGCGGCACCCGCGTCTATCCGGGCGTCAATGTCGGCATGGGCAAGGACCACACGCTGTTCGCGCTGACCGAGGGCCGCGTCGTGTTCCACTCGGGCAAGCTCAGCCGCAAGTTCGTCAGCGTCGAAGCACCGGTGCTGGCCGAAGCCGCAGAGTAAGCGCACTTCCGGGTCGTCCGACCCGGTCGTTTGCGAATGCTACAGATACCAAAAGGGAGGTCGGCACTCTGTGTCCGCCTCCCTTTTTTGCGCCTCCCCTTCGTCCGCAAAAGCGTCGCCAAGTCGTCATGCGATCCGGCTAGTCCGCGCCGAACGAAAGGAGAGTGTTCCCATGTTCGCACGCACAGACAGGCTGCTGCTCAGGCCCGGCTGGGCCGACGATGCTGAGATCCTGGCATCCGCCCTCGCCCGCCCGGCAACCCCGTTCGCATCCACTTTGGCCCCGGCACGCTTCCATGATCGGGCTCACGCGCTACTCGCCCGGCCAGCGAAGTTCGACCGCCCGGCACTGCTGATGATGGAGCGCACAGGCACCGGCTCCGAACTCGTCGGCACCATCGCGCTCGAGGATCGTCAGGGCCGAGTCACGCTCGACTGCTGGGTCCGCGCCGACCGCCGCAACCGCGGCTGCGCCACCGAGGCCGCACGCGCAATGATCGCGATCGCCGCAATGCTCGGCCTGACGCAACTGGACGCGGCTCCGGACGGTGAACCGGCCGCAACCGCCCTGCTCCGCAAGCTCGGCTTCCGCTTCACCGGTGCGACCGCCATTCTCCACCTGGAACCGGACCCGCACGGCGGGCCGGTCCACCTCCTCGCCGCGTAACGAACCGTTACGCGGTTGCGAGCAGTCGCTCGGCCTGCACGATTAGCGGCCGGTCGTCCTCGTTCCACGGGTGGAAGCCCGGCATGAAATAGGCGAGCCACGCCCCCGCGATCCGCCGCACCAGCCCCGGCGCCACGAACGCCGCGTGGAACAACCCCCACCCCGCCCGCCATCCGATGATCCCGTCCTGCGCCAGCAGGTCCAGCGCACCGCGCGTTCGATCGACCATGAAGTTCTGGGTGACGAGCAGCATCACCTTCGCCTTGACCGACCAGCGCTTCCACCGCGACCAGCCCTTCGTCGCATGCAGCCAGGTGTCGTATGCGACGCCCTTGTGCTCGATCTCCTCGATCGCGTGCCAGCGCCACAGCGCGGCGGTCTCCGGCTCTGCGCGGTCCAGATGCGCTGGATCGGCCAGCAACGCATGCGCCAGGATCGCGGTATAATGCTCAAGCGCCATCGTCACCGCCAGACTGGCGATCGCCGGTCGCGTGCGGATCACCGCCAGCCGCGCATCCACCGCCGCCTCCAGCCGGGCGACGTCGTAGCCGGCATCGGTGACGCGCCGGTTGAACGCGACATGCTCGCGCGTGTGCATCACCTCCTGCTTCACGAATGCGGCGATTTCGGCGGCCAGCCGCGGCTCCGTACCGTCCCGAAAAGCCCGCACCGATTCGACGAAGAACGCCTCGCCTTTCGGAAAGGTGACAGAGAGCGCATTGTAGATCGCCGTCTGATAGGGGTCGCCCGCCAGCCAGTGGCGGTCCTGCGGAGCGCCCCGTCCGAACCGGCGGTCGCGCGGGGTGATCGACAAATCGGCCGGACTGTGGCTTTGCATCACGATATCCCGGTGGCTTTTGACAGGATTGTTAGTACGATGGAACCGACAATAGTGTCAACGCGCACGCGTCTAACCGCCGCAGACAGCAAGGAAGCGGCGATCGCCGCCGCCCGCGCGCTGCTGATCGAGGATGGGCCGCAGGCCGTGACGCTGAAGGCCGTGGCCGCGCGGATCGGCAAGAGCCACGCGAACCTGCTCCACCATTTCGGCTCCGCCGCCGGCCTGCAGAGCGCGCTCGCCGCGTCGATGGCCGAACGCATCACCGCCCGCATCGAGGACGCCGTCCGCAAGGCGCGCGCCGGGGAAGCGGACCCGCGGATCATCGTCGACCTGACCTTCGACGCGTTCGACAGCGAGGGGGCCGGGGCACTGGCCTCCTGGATGATCCTGTCGGGCGATCGCGGTTCGCTCGATCCGATCATGGATGCGATCCACAAGGTGGTCGAGGCGCTGGGCGATCATCAGGGCGAACCGGTCGCGCCGCTCACCCTCTCGCTGGTGCTCAGCGCGCTCGGCGACGCGCTGCTCGGCGATCCGGTCTCGCGCGCGCTCGGCCTGCCGCGCGGCACCGCGCGCGACATGGCCGTCGCCCAGTTAATCGCGTCCGCGACGCGCCCCGCCAAGCCGGACGCCAAGGACGATACCAAACCGGCGCCTGCCGCCCCCGAATAGCACGGCCGATCGCGGTTCCGTTTCGGCCGTGTTTCGGCTAAGGGCGCGCGATGCATTTTCTCGATCAGGCCAAGATTTACGTTCGTTCCGGTTCCGGTGGCCCCGGCGCGGTGTCGTTCCGACGTGAAAAGTTCATCGAATATGGCGGCCCCGACGGCGGCCATGGCGGCAAGGGCGGCGACATCGTGTTCGAGGCGGTCGCCGGGCTCAACACGCTCATCGACTTCCGCTACACGCAGCATTTCCGCGCCCCCCGCGGCAAGGGCGGCTCCGGCTCCAACCGCACCGGCGCGGGCGGCAACGACCTCGTCGTGCGCGTCCCCGTCGGTACGCAGGTCCTGTCGGACGACAAGGAAACCGTGCTGCTCGACTTCACCGAGGCGGGCCAGCGCGAGATCTTCCTCAAGGGCGGCGACGGCGGCCGCGGCAACGCCAGCTACAAAACCTCCACCAACCGCGCGCCGCGCCAGCACGGCAGCGGCTGGCCCGAGGAGGAAGCGTGGGTCTGGCTGCGGCTGAAACTTCTGGCCGATGCCGGGCTCGTCGGCCTGCCCAACGCCGGCAAGTCGACCTTCATCAACGCCGTGTCGAACGCGAACGCCAAGGTCGGGGCCTACCCCTTCACCACCGTCCGTCCGCAGCTGGGCGTCGCGACGCATCACCAGCGCGAATTCGTCGTCGCCGACATCCCCGGCCTGATCCAGGGCGCGGCGGACGGAGCGGGCATCGGCGACCGCTTCCTCGGTCATATCGAACGGTGCCGCGTCCTGCTCCACCTGGTCGACGCGACCGGCGACGATCCGATCGAGGCCTGGCACGTCGTCAACGACGAACTGGTCGCCTATGGCAGCGGGCTCGAGGACAAGCCGCAGATCCTGGCGCTGAACAAGGTCGACGCGGTCCCGGAAAAGGACGTGGCAAAACTCGCCAAGAAACTCGCCAAGGCCAGCGGTGCCGAGGTCATGCTGCTCTCCGGTGCGGCCGGCACTGGGCTCGAACCGGTGCTCGACCAGATCGTCGCCGCGCTCGGCCCGGCGCCGGACAAGGGCAACGCCTCGACCGACACGACCGAAGGCGACGTCGAAACCACCGCCTGGTCGCCGATCTGATCGTCTCCGGCCGGTGCCGCAACGCTTCTCCCCCGGCCGCTGCGCGCGGCTGATCGTCAAGATCGGCTCGGCACTGCTGGTGGATGCCGACGGGTCGATCCGGCGGGACTGGCTGGCGACGGTGGCGGCCGATATCGCCGCGGCCCATGCGGCGGGGCAACAGGTCGTGATCGTGTCGTCCGGCGCCATCGCGCTCGGGGCGCGCCGGCTCGGACTGTCCAAAGGCGGCCGCGCCTCGCTCGAGGACGCACAGGCCGCCGCCGCGGTCGGCCAGATCGCGCTGTCGCAGGCCTGGGCCGAACTGCTCGGCAGCTGCGGGCTGACCGCCGCGCAGATCCTGCTGACGCTCGACGATCTCGAGGACCGCCGGCGCTACCTCAACGCGGCGTCGACGCTCGATCGGCTGCTCACGCTCGGCGCGGTCCCGGTCATCAACGAAAACGACTCGGTCGCCACCGCGGAGATCCGGTTCGGCGACAACGACCGCCTCGCCGCCCGCGTGGCACAGGCCGCCCGCGCGCAGGGCGTGCTGCTGCTGTCCGACGTCGACGGCCTCTACACCGCCAACCCGCACCGCGACGCGGCCGCCACCCGCATCGACGAAGTCACCCACATCGACGCACGCATCCGCGCGATGGCGGACGGCGGTTCGGCCTCGGGTATGGGCTCCGGCGGCATGGCCTCGAAGGTCGAGGCCGCGCGGATCGCCCAGGCCGCCGGCGCGCACCTCGCCATCGCCAGCGGTCAACGCCCCCACCCGCTCGCCGCCTTCCTCGCCGGCGGCACCGGCACGGTGTTCGTCGCCGATCCGGTCCGCGGCGCACGCAAATCCTGGCTCGCCGGCCGCCTCACCGCGCGCGGCACCATCCATGTCGATGCCGGCGCAGCCGATGCGCTCGCCCGCGGGGCCAGCCTGCTCGCGGCCGGCGCGGTCACGATCGACGGCCGCTTCACGCGCGGCGACGTGGTGGAGATCGCCGGCCCCGACGGCCGCTTCGCCCGCGGCCTGGCGGAATATGACGCCGCCGACGCGGTCCGCATCGCCGGTCGCCGCTCCGCAGAACAGGCCGACATCCTCGGCTACGCGCCCCGTTCCGCTCTCGTCCACCGCGATCACATGGTGCTGCTATGACCGTCATTGCCATCACCGGCGCGACCGGCTTCGTCGGCGGCCATTTGCTGACCCAGGCCGCCGCCGCCGGCCACCCCGTCCGCGCACTCACCCGCCGTCCGCAGCCCGATCGCACCGGCGTGACCTGGATCGCCGGCGCGCTCGACGACCCGGCCTCGCTCGCTGCGCTGGTCGAGGGGGCCGACGCCGTCATCCACGTCGCAGGCGCGGTCAACGCGCCCGACCGCACCGGTTTCGCCCGCGCCAACATCGACGGCACCGCCGCCGTGCTCGCCGCAGGCACCGACGCCGGCATCACACGTTTTGTCCACGTCTCATCGCTCTCCGCCCGCGAACCGCAACTCAGCGACTATGGCTGGTCGAAGCTGCAGGGCGAGAATGTCGTCGCCGCCTCCGCCCTCGACTGGTCGATCGTCCGCCCGCCCGCCATCTACGGCCCCGGCGATCACGAGATGCTGGAGATTTTCCGCATGGCGGCGCGCGGTCTGGTCCTGCTCCCGCCGAGCGGCCGCTTCTCGATCATCGCCGCGGAGGATCTGGCCCGCCTGCTGCTGCTCCAGCTCACCCACTACGACCGCCAGATCCTGGAGGCGGACGACGGCACGCCCGGCGGCTGGGACTATCACGTCTTCGCCCGCCTGCTCGGCACGATGTTCGACCGCCGCGCCCGCACGCTGTCGATGCCCGGCCCGCTGCTCGCGCTCGGTGCGCGAATCGACGGGCTGATCCGCGGCAAGGGCGCCAAGCTGACGCCCGACCGCGTCGGCTATCTCCGCCACCCCGACTGGGTCGTGCACGGCACGATGCCCGACGGCCCGTGGCGGCCACAGGTCGCGACCCCCGCCGGCCTGCGCGCGACCGCCGCATGGTACCGCGCACATGGCTGGCTTTGATCCGCCTTTTCGCCGCAATCGCTTGGCACACACCGACTCGACCATTTAAGGGACGTCCATGACATCGCGCCAAGAGACCTTTGCCAAGGTCGCCGACCAGATCGAACCGTTCAACAAGAAGCAGGTCCCGCTGACCGACGCGACCAGCTTCGCCGGCGACCTGGAATGGGACAGCCTGACCGTCATGGATTTCGTGGCCGCCGTTGAAGACGAATTCGACATCCTGATCACCATGAACATGCAGGCCGAGATCGAGACGATCGGCCAGCTGGTCGACACCATCGAAAAGCTGAGCAAGCCCGCATGACCGACGCCAGCCAGACTCCCGACTCGGTCGCCCTGACCGACGTCCTGCCCAACCCGACGCCGCGCGACCTGCTGTCGAAATTCGACGGGCTGATCGCCGAGCGCCAGGCGCTGCTCGACACCGGCGTGCGCGATCCGTTCGCGATCGTGATGGAAGAGGTGCTGTCCCCCACCCTCGCCATCATCAAGGGCCGCAAGACGATCCTGCTCGGCACCTACAACTATATGGGCATGACGTTCGACCCGGACGTCGTCGCCGCCGGCAAGTACGCGCTCGACAAGTTCGGCGCGGGCACCACCGGCAGCCGCGTGCTGAACGGCACCTACCAAGGCCACCGCGAGTGCGAGGACGCGCTCCGCGAATTCTACGACATGGAAAGCGCGATCGTCTTCTCGACCGGCTACCAGGCCAATCTCGGCGTCATCTCCACGCTCTGCGCCAAGGGCGACTACATCATCCTCGACGCCGACAGCCACGCGTCGATCTACGACGGCTGCTGGCTGGGCAATGCCGAAGTCGTGCGGTTCCGCCACAATTCGGTCGAGGATCTCGACAAGCGGCTCGGCCGCCTGCCGGTCGAGGCGGGCAAGCTCGTCGTGCTCGAGGGCGTCTATTCGATGCTTGGCGACATCGCGCCGCTGAAGGAAATGGTCGCCGTCGCCAAGAAGCATGGCGCGATGATCCTGTGCGACGAAGCGCACGGCATGGGCTTTTTCGGCGAACATGGCCGCGGCGTGTTCGAGGAAGCCGGCGTCGCCGACGACATCGATTTCGTAGTCGGCACCTTCTCCAAGTCGGTCGGCACGGTCGGCGGCTTCTGCGTCTCGAACCATCCAAAATTCGAAGTCATGCGGCTCGTCACGCGCCCTTACGTCTTCACGGCATCGCTCCCGCCGTCGGTGGTCGCCACCGCCGCCGCCTCGATCCGCAAGCTGATGCACGCGGGCGACAAGCGCGAACATCTCTGGAAGAATTCGCGCCGCCTGCATCAGGGCCTGCGCGATCTCGGCTACACGCTCGGCACGCCGACCGCCCAGTCGGCGATCATCGCGGTGATGATGCCCGACCAGGCGATCACCGTGGCGACGTGGCAGGCACTGCTCGAACGCGGGCTCTACGTGAACATGGCGCGTCCCCCCGCGACGCCGGCCGGCACCTTCCTGCTGCGCTGCTCGCTCTGCGCGGAACATACCGACGAACAGGTGACCGAGATCCTGGCGACGTTCGCGGCGGCCGGTCGTGCGACCGGAGTCATCCCGCAGGCCTGACCCGACCCTGCCCGATTGCGCATGTTTGCAAGCTCGCCCCCTTGGGCTAGCTTGCGGGCATGACCGCCCCGCCCCCCCGGACTTCCGATGCGGAACCGCCAAACTGGTGGCAGAACATCTGGGTCCGGGCCGGGGCGATGGCGGTCGCGTTGCTGCTCGCGCTGCTCGTCACGCTGGTCGGCATCGCGAACGCGCGGCGGGATACGGCGCTGTCACAACAACGGCACAGTTACGAGGTCCTGCTCGCCATCCGTGATTTCGACGTGGCCATGGCGCGGGCGGAGGCGGCGCTCGGCCGCTTCGCCATCTCCGGCGCCCCAACCGCGGGTCGGGCCTACTTCGATCACTGGGCGCTGGCGGGCGCGCGGCTCGACACGCTGACGGGGCTGACCGCACCCGATCCGGTCCAGCGCCCGGTCATCGCTGCGCTCCGCGTCCTCTATGAACGCCGCCGCGCCGAACTCGACGCCCCAGCCCGCAGCGCCGGCACGCGCCAGGGCTGGGCCGCGCTCACCGCCTTCGACCGCGCCGGCCGATCGCCGAGCATTGATCAGTTGTCCACGCTGGTCGACCGCGTCTCGCGCCACGAACGCGCCACGCTGACCGGCCTGTCCGCACAGGCCGAACGATCAGGTGCGCAGTCCGACATCCTGGCGACCCTGCTCTCGCTGCTCGGCGTCGTGCTCAGCATCGTCGGCGTCGTGCTCGGCACGCTCGCGGTCCGTGCCGTCCACGCGCGGCGCGAGGCGGGCCGCCGCGCAGACGTCGCCGCCGATCGCGCCGGCGCGCTGGAACTCGCTGTCGAGGCACGGACCCGCGAACTGCGCGATGCCAACGTCCGGCTGCAGGTCGAGGCGACGACCCGCGCCGCGGCCGAGGCACAACTCCATCAAGCGCAGAAAATGGAAGCGGTCGGCCAGCTGACCGGCGGAATCGCGCATGATTTCAATAACATGCTGGCGGTCGTGCTCGGCGGGCTGGAACTGGCGCAGCGCCGGCTGACGAACAGTCCGAAGGACGTCGCCCGCCACCTCGATCAGGCGCTCGACGGGGCGACCCGCGCAGCCGCGCTCACCCGCCGCCTGCTCGCCTTCGCGCGCGCCGAACCGTTGCGGCCGGAACATGTCGATGCCGCGCGGCTAATTCGCGGCATGCGCGACCTGCTCGACCGTGCGCTTGGCGAACGGATCGTCGTCGCATTGACGATCGCAGACGATTGCTGGGCGACTTGGTGCGATCCACATCAGCTTGAGAACGCAATCCTGAACCTCGCGGTCAACGCTCGCGATGCACTCGACGGCGAAGGCCGCGTGGACATCATCACGACGAACTGCACGGTCGCGGCGGACGAGGTCGGCAAGCTTGCGCCCGGCGACTATCTCCGGATCGAGGTCCGCGACACCGGCTGCGGCATGGACCCCGCCGTCATCGCGCGCGCGTTCGAACCGTTCTTCACGACGAAGCCGATCGGGAAGGGTACCGGTCTCGGGCTCAGCCAGATATTCGGCTTCGCACGCCAGTCCGGCGGCGACATCCTGATCAGCTCGCAGCCTGGTGCCGGCACCGGCGTCTCGCTCTACCTCCCCCGCCACATCGCCGAGGTCGCCGGACCGACTATCTCCGCCCCCTCCCCCGCCACTCGGAACGGCCACGGTGAAACCGTGATGGTGGTGGAGGACGATCCCCGCGTCCGCACCTCGACAGTCGAGGCGTTGGCGGAGCTCGGCTACCGCCCGATCGCCTGCGCTTGCGGGGAGGATGCGCTCGCCGCTCTCCGCACAGAACGCGACGTACGGCTCGTCATCTCGGACGTCGTCATGCCGGGCATGACCGGGCCTGACCTCGTCGCGGCAATCCGCGCCGACCATCCGCACGTGGCGACGATCTTCGTCACTGGCTATGTCGGCGATGCCGATACCGGCGACCGGCTCCGCGGGCAGGACGTGCTGCGCAAGCCGTTCACCATCGCCGGCCTCGCCCGCGCGGTCCGCACCAGCCTGACCCCGGTGGAGCCGGCAGTCCCCTGACGCTACCGCACCGCGCCGCCGCGTAGCAGCCGCGGCAGCAGCACCAGCGCACCCAGCAACGGATGCCGTCGCTGCCACGGCCGGATCGCGATCTTGGTGCCGGCGTGGCGATTGATCTTCCACGCCAGATAATCGATCCCGCCGGCAAAGGTCGCACTCGCTTTCATCAGGCGCAGCACAGTCAGCGACTTGCCGTTGCGCCGCAACCGGCGCCAGCGCGCCTCATTCCCGGCCCCGACCAACCCCGGCAGGATCGCCGCCCCGAACCGCCGGTACCGCTCCGGATCGGCATCGACGATCGACCCCGACCGGTCGTCCCGCTCGGCGCGCAACTCGGCGCGATAGGTCTGCGAAAACGCCGCGCGCCACACCGCCAGCGGATCGCCCCGCTCGGCGGGCGCAACCATCGGCAACGCCAGCGCCATCGCGGTCGGCCCCGCCCGCGCGACCGACCCAACCACGCGCTCGGCGGCCGCGTCGTCACTCCGCCACACCAGCCGCGACGGCTGGGCGAACCGAGCCCAGACCGACACGGTCGCCGCCTCCGGCCCGCACAGCGCTTGCAGGTCCGCTTCGGACAGCACCGCATATTTCGATGCCAAGCCATGGTGCGCAAACGGAAACACGTTCGGCGGCAACAACCGGTTCGCCACCCGCATCCAGCGCGCGGGATAGGCCGCGCGATACTCCGACACGATCAGGTAGAAATCGAGCATCTGCCCGTCCAGCTCGGTCGTCCGAAGGCACGATCCGTAGAACAGCACCGCCCGCGCCGCATCCCCATGCCGCGCCGCGATCGCCGCCGCCATCGCGGTCACCCGCGGATCGACCGGCAGCGCCAGCTCGTCACGCACCAGCGCGCGCACCGCCGTCACACCCGCTGCCTGTTCAGGCGGCAAGGCGCAGGAACGGAACGGGCGAGGTGTGTTTCAGCACGATCGGGAACCCCTCGACATTCTGGAACAACTCGCCGTCCAGGATAACGCTCGACCGCACGCCCTCGATCCGGATCTCGTCGCCGCGCTCGACATGCACGCCGTTCATCGCCTGCTTGCCCAGCCGCCCGCTGATCCCGGCGAAGATCGCTCGCACCAGCGTCCACGGCCGATGATCGACCATCATAAGCTTCAGCGCTCCCTCGTCTCCGCCCGCCATCGTCGACGCGGACGTCCCGATCAGCATCTTCTGCAAAGTGGTCACGATCATGATTGAGAACCGCCCCTGCAACTGCCCCTGCCGCATCAGCGACACCTTCACATGCCCCGGCCGCGGCGGCAGGAACGCCGCGCGGATGCCAAAGATGAGTGACAGCACGACGGCAAACGCGGTCAGCACATGGCTGAACCCGTTGGGCAGCCCCAGCGGATATACCTTGTTGCGGCAGAACAGGATCGAGTCGGCCAGCCCGGCACCGCCCAGGAACATGCCCATCACGGGCCGCACGCTGGCATCGTCGCCGCTGGTCAGCGCGATCAGCTCGCGCCGCACGACATAGGCGTCGACCCCGTTCCGCGCGATCTCCATCACCCGCTCCAGCGCCGCGACCGGGTCACCGACGGCGCCTAGGTCGAGCGCGATGAGGTTCGTCTTGCCGTTGGGCAGCACCGCGACCGGCGGCGGCGTCTCGCCGAACCACTGGCCATGATGGATCTCGGTCAGCACCGTCTGCACGGTGCCGTCGCCGCCGTTGATGACCAGCACGACCGGCTCGACCCGCGCGATCGTGCGCAGCGCCTCGCCGATCTGCGCGACCTCCTCCACCTCGTAGTGAAAGATATCGTCGTGCTCGGCGCAGAAAGCGCGGATCCGCGGCAGAAGCGACCGGTTGCCCGTCGATTTCGGATTGGACAGGAGTGCGACACGAACCATCTTAACGCCCCGAGATCGGGCGGAATGACATGCCCTGCATATAGTTCAGGATGACCGGCACCGTCGTCACGCCGCGCCCGACCGAGATCACCACCCGTTCGGCGGGCGGCTTCCGCTTGAACACCAAGTCGCCGACCGACACGTGCGGATTGCCCGACATGCCGCCGCCATCGGCGCGGCCGGTCTTGCGGTCACCGTCCATGTCGTGCCGGACCGAGACGGCGTATTCCCCGGTCCGACCAACCGGCACGCAGACCCGCGCGGGTCCGCTGGCCGGCACGGGCACGTCGATGCGATCGATATATGCGCCCTTTTCGAAGAAGCTCTGGCGATCGCCGCCATAGCTCTGGATCCGCAACATGCCATGGCGGTCCTTGAACCCGGTCACCTGCACCAGCATCGCCGGCACGGCCGACGCACCGCACCCGCCGACATGCGACGCCAGCGGCGCAGCGGCCGCCGGCGCGCCAGACAACAGCGCCGCTGCGACCAACCCGACCAGACCCGACAGTTTCGACATGACCTAAGCACTCCCGGAAGCTATAGCCGCGCAACATCGCGGTGGTTCGACGAAGCCTCCTCGTTCACGTCAGATCGGCCGCGTTTGAGGCCAAAACATGGTGATGGGGCGTCGCAATCTTGAAATTCGGAACCCTGACCGATCGCTACATCGCTCGCCTGATCGCCGTTCCGCTCGCCGGAACCCTGGTCGTGGCGGCCATGCTCTTCCTGCTCGACAAAATGCTCAGCCTGTTCGATTTCGTTGCGAGCGAGGGCGGACCGGTCTCAGTGGTGTGGCGGATGCTGGCGAACATGCTGCCCGAATATCTGTCGTTCGCCATCCCGATCGGCCTGACCCTCGGCATCCTGCTGGCGTTCCGCAAACTGGCGATGTCCTCGGAACTCGACGTCCTGCGTGCGGTTGGGCTCGGCTACGGCCGGCTGCTCCGCGTGCCCTACATCTTCGCGATCGCGCTCGCGCTCCTGAACCTCCTGATCCTCGGCTACGTCCAGCCGATGTCGCGCTACGCCTATGAAGGGTTGCGCTACGAACTGCGCTCCGGTGCATTGGGCGCCTCGATCAAGGTCGGCGAATTCACGAAACTCGGCAAGCGCATGACGATGCGGATCGAGCGCGCCGAGAACAAGGGCCGCGACCTCTACGGTATCTTCGTCGATACGCAGGCGAGCGGCGGGCGCACGCTGGCCGTCACCGCCGAACGTGGCACGTTCCTGGCGACGGACGATCCCAACACGATCATCTTCCGTCTCGCGAACGGCACACTCGTCCACGACGCGCCCGAATTCCGCTCGCCGCGCGTGCTCAGCTTCGTCGCGCATGATCTGCCGATCGACCTGCCCAAGATGGAGTCGTTCCGTCAGCGCGGCAGCCGCGACCGCGAGCTGACGATCCCGGAACTGTCCCGCCAGTCCAAGCTGGAGGAGACCACCCCCGCGACCCGCAACGCGCTGCGCTCCGAATATCATTTCCGGCTGGTCGAGGTCGCGACGATGCTGCTTCTCCCGCTGCTGGCGCTCGCCCTTGCGGTCCCGCCCAAGCGCTCGTCCTCTGCGCTCGGCGTGTTCGTCGCGATCGTCGTGCTGGTGACGCAGCACAAAATCAACGAGTATGGCGCGGCGCTCGGCACGCTGGGGCGGATCGATCCGATCCTGGCGCTCTGGATTCCGTTCCTCGGCTTCGCTGCGTTGACGATCTGGATGTACCACATGGTCGCGAACGTCCCCGGCGGCGCGCCGATCGCGGTGCTCGAACGTGGCTTCGCGAAAATCGGCGCGAGCTTCCGCAGCCTCGGCCGGCGCTGGACCGATCGCCGTAACAAGGACCTGCCGGCATGAACCTGTCCTTCGGCTCGCGCACCATCACGATCTACATGGCGCGGACTTTCCTGGTCCGCAGCGTGGCCGTGCTCGCCGCGCTCGTAATCGTCCTGCTGGCGCTCGACCTGCTTGGCGAGTCGGGCGACATCCTCGCCTACAAGGGCAATGGCAGCCCGGAACTGTGGACCTATGCCTCGCTGCGCACGCCGCAGATCATGTCGCGCTTCCTGCCGTTCGCGGTGCTGCTCGGCACGCTCATCACGCTGGCGACGCTGAACCAGAACAGCGAGATCATCGCGATGAAGGCCGCCAGCGTCTCGGCGCATCAGATTCTTGCCCCGCTGATCATCGCCAGCGTCGCGGTCGCCGCGGTCTCGTTCGCGTTCAACGATCGCATTGTGACGCGCGCCACTGCGACGCTGTCGGCTTGGCAGGCGGTCGAATATGGCCCGATCCCGGCCGATCGCGGCATCGTCACCAACGTCTGGCTCCGCGACGGGGACGATCTCGTCCATGCCGATACCGTCGGCGGCCGCGGTCCCGCGACGGTCCTGCGCGGGATCACGGTCTATGACCGCGACGGCGGCATCCTGAAATCGATCGTCACCGCGGCGAGCGCCGGTCAGCAGGGCGGCGGCTGGGTGCTCCAGGGGGCACAGCGGTTCGACGTCGCCGCCGGCGTCCGCAAGCCGGCGCCCGGCTACCGCATCGCGCAGGGCGTTACGCCCGACCGTTTCACGCTCGCCGATGTCCACCCCGACGAACGTTCGTTCGCTGACCTGAACGACGCCATTGGCGAACTCTCAGCCGCTGGCCGCCCGACCGGACCGTTGAGGGCCGGGCTGTGGCACAAGATTTCCGGCCCGCTGTCGGCGGTGCTGATGCCGCTGCTCGCTGGTGTCGCCGCGTTCGGCCTCGCGCGGTCCGGGCGGCTGTTCCTGCGCGCGGTGCTCGGCATGGCACTCGGTTTTGCCTATTTCGTGGCAGACAATTTCGCGCTCGCGATGGGCAATCTCGGCGCCTACCCGCCCAGCCTGGCCGCCTGGGCACCGTTCGTCCTGTTCCTGTTGATCGGCGAGGCCGTTCTGATCCGAACCGAGGAATAACGCGGCAACGCCCGAAATCCGCCGCATTGCAGAACGATACACGTCTTCATATCTGAATGGACCGGGCGACGGCCTGCGACGTACCAGCAAGGACTGCCAGTGAAGACGATCGAAACCCCCCGCGCCGGCTTCTGGAGCCAGCGCCACCATCTCGACCGGATGACCCTCCGCGAGCTGGTCGTGGCTTATTTCCAGTATCCCGCGATCATCGCCTATCTGGTGCTGTCCGCGGTTTCGATCGGCGTGTTCGCCTGGCGTCCCGCGCCGCTTGTCCCGACGCTGGCCGCGATCCTGTTCGCCGCGATCGTCTATCCGCTGGCCTGGTACGTCCTCCACCGCTTCGTCCTGCACAGCAAGTGGATGTGGAAGTCGAAGGTTCTGGCTCCGACCTGGAAGCGGATCCATTACGATCATCACCAGGATCCGAACCACCTCGAAGTGCTGTTCGGCGCGCTCCACACGACGCTGCCGACCATCGCGATCGCGACGGCACCGATCGGTTATGCGATCGGCGGCATCGGCGGCGCGGCGGCGGCACTGGCAACCGGTCTGCTGACCACCTGCTTCTACGAATTCTGCCACTGCATCCAACATCTGGCCTACAAGCCGAAGAACGCTTGGCTCGCCACGATGAAGGCCAAGCACATGGCCCATCATTTCCATGACGAGACCGGCAATTTCGGCATCACCAGCTACTTCTGGGATAAGCTGTTCGGTACGCACTACAACCGTGTCAGCGAGCGCAAGAAGAGCCCGACCGTCTTCAACCTGGGTTACACGCCCGATGTCGCCAAGGACTACCCTTACGTCGGCGACCTGTCGGGCGGCGTGAAGATGAGCCACCCGGCCACGCGCATCCGGGACTGAACCGCATGACCCTCGTTCCGGCCGACGTCCGCATCACAGAGGTCCGGACGCGGGCCGAACGCGCCGCCTTCATTGACCTGCCGTTCCGGCTCTACGCCAACGACACCGCCTGGATCCCGCCGCTCAAGGCGGAGGTGAAGGCGTTGCTGACCCCCGGCGCGAACCCCTGGTTCGAACATGCGACTGCGGCATTCCTCATCGCCCGCCGCGGGACACTCGTGACCGGGCGCATCTCGGCCCAGGTCGACAAGCTCGTCCAGGCCATGCCGCTCGAACAGGGCGGCGGCAGCGAGGTCGGCCATTGGGGCATGTTCGAGGCCGAGGACGCCGAAACCGCCGCCGCGCTGATTGCCGCGGCCGAGGACTGGCTCCGTCGCCGCGGCGTCAGCCATGCCATGGGCCCGTTCAGCCTGTCCGTCTGGGACGAACCCGGCCTGCTGATCGACGGTTTCGAGCAGTCGCCGACCGTCATGATGGGCCACCACCTGCCCGCCTACGAGAGTTATATCACCGCGGCCGGCTACACCGGGGTCAAGGACCTTTACTGCTACGAACTCAGCATCGTCGAGGACATGCCCCCGCTGATCCAGCGGATCGTGGCCTCAGGTGAACGCAACGCCCGCATCCGCGTCCGCAAGGTCGACAAGAGCAAGTTCGCGCAGGAAGCCGCGATCATCCTCGGCATCCTCAACGACGCCTGGTCCGACAACTGGGGCTATGTCCCGCTGACCGACGCGGAAATCGCCTATGCCGGCAAGAAACTGAAGCCCGTCGTGTTCGAAGACCTCATCATGATTGCCGAGGTCGAGGGCGAACCGGTCGCGTTCATGATGACGTTGCCAGACCTGAACGAGCTGACCGCCGACCTCAACGGCCGGCTCTTCCCGTTCAACTTCGCCAAGCTCCTCTGGCGCCTCCGCAAGCCGAAGGTCCGCACCATGCGCGTCCCGCTGATGGGCGTCGTCAAACGGATGCAGGCGACCCGTCTCGCCAGCCAGCTCGCCTTCATGATGATCGAATATATCCGCCGCGCCTCGGTCGCCAACTACGGCGCCACGCGCAGCGAGATCGGCTGGATCCTCGAAGACAACCAGGGCATGCGCTCGATCGCCGACGCCCTCAAGACCCGCATCAACAAGACCTACCGCATCTATGAACGGCATATCTAACGGGTATATCATCTGCCGCCCGCAAATGCCCGTTAGCTCCCGTTCGTGCGAAGCGTCCTCCGAATCAGCCAGAGGTGGAGACGCTGGATCACGACGAACATGACCCCGATCCCAATCAGCACCGGGAGCACCATGCCCTCCTGCCCGGGCCGGGGCGGCATGGTAAAGGACAGAATGGTCAGGCTCGCCAAAGTGAGAAGCGCCGAGACCGGAATGAACGCTAGCGCGATACGCCGCAGCGCGGACCACGTTACTTCGCCGTCGAACCACCACTGCATCGGCAATCGATCTTCTCGCCGAAGTCGCGCGTTCGCCCGTACTGCAAACCCGCAAAGAACTATTCCGAAGAAAACGGCAATAACAATCATGGCCATGACCTACCTCGAACAACGAAGCTAACACATCGCTTTCACCCAGCAAATGTTTGAGGGCGTTCGCCGAACGAAATTATGAAACGCCCGGATGGGGTAGCGAGCTGCGGTTCCATCGATCGGCTGTCAGCCGGAGATAAACGCTGTCGCACCATTCGCCACCAACCTGCCAGGCCGCTGCCTGCCGTCCGATTTCATGAACTCCCAGGCGGGTGAGTAGTCCCAAGGCCGCGGTATTTCGGGGATCAACGTCTGCCTCGATCGCTGGTAGCTTATGCTGCACGAACGCTCGAACAATCACGGCGCTGAGTGCTTCCGTCGCTAATCCTCGCCCCCAACATATCGGATGAAGAATAAACCCAATTTCGGGAAAACGGTAAAAGCCAGCTTTACCAATCGTCAGGCCTTCGTGCTCAATCACGAAGTCCTCCCCGTCACTTGGCTGGATACCGACCATCGCCGCGAGCCATTCTTGTGTTTGCGTCTCATCTACATGCGGGGGTGTCGACCAGAAGGCCATTGCGCGACCATCCGACATGATCTCGTGAAATGCCTGGAGGTCGGACATTCGAGCTGGCCGAAGCCTAAGTCGTTCCGTGTGTAACTCTACCATCCTTTGCCTGTAGCAAAGCCGGTGCCCCCTCCAAAATGGCGGGGATTACACGGTAGCGGTCATGTGCTGGATCGCCCGTCTTGACAACTGTCATTGGTGGTTAGCGGACGTCATATGCCGCCCCGGTTCTCCAACAGCGTCAAGACTACGAAGAGGACGATCGTGCCCGACCAAGTGAAGGTGAAGCCGACGATTTAGCCGCGCGCTGGCTCATTGAAGCGTCGGCGGAGAAAAGCAATCCGAAGATTGCTCCGCATAGAACAGCGCTTACAATTATCGGCGCCGCGAAAGCTTCCATGGAGCTAATGCCGTCCATGAGGGGACTATGCATAGGCGTTGAATATCCGGAACTGGGCGCGAGCGGACATTCGCCTTCATCCCCTCATTTTCGCCCGAACAGCTTCTCCAGATCGGCGGACTGCAATTTCACCCACGTCGGCCGGCCATGGTTGCACTGCCCGCTATGCGGCGTGACCTCCATCTCGCGGAGCAGCGCGTTCATCTCCGCGACCGACAGGATCCGCCCGGCCCGCACCGATCCGTGGCACGCCATCGTCGCGGCGATCAGGTCGAGCCGCACCTGGAGCGACAATGCGCTGTCGAACGCGGCCAGGTCGTCCGCCAAATCGGTCACCAGCCCCCGCACGTCGCCCGCCCCCAGCAACGCCGGCGTCGCGCGGACCAGCACCGCACGCGGGCCGAACCGTTCCAGCTCCACCCCGAACGCCACCAGCTCGGCCGCGCGCTCCTCCAGCCGGTCGCACGCCGTCTCGTCCAGTTCGACCACCTCGGGCAGCAGCAGCGCCTGCCGCGCCACGCCGCCGTCCGCCATCGCGGCGCGCATCCGTTCCAGCACGAGCCGTTCGTGCGCGGCATGCTGGTCGACCAGCACCAGCCCGTCGACCGCCTCCGCCACGATATAGGTCGCCGCCACCTGCCCCCGCGCGATGCCAAGCGGATGTTCGGTCGGTTCCGGCGGCGGCGCGGCCGCATATTCCGCGCGCCCGGCGGGTTCGGGGCGATAGTCTGGCCGCGCATCCCAGACCGATCCCTGCCGCGGCGCGGAGGAGACTGCCGACGACGGCGCCCAGGCCGGCTGCAACGGCTCGGCGTGCCAGCTGCCCAGCGCCGCCGCGGACGGCCGCTGCACACTGCGATGCCCCGCCGCATCGAGTGCGGCGCGCAGCCCCCCGACGATCAGCCCGCGGACCAGCCCCGCATCGCGGAACCGCACCTCGGTCTTGGCGGGATGCACGTTCACGTCCACCTCGTCGCCGGGCAGGTCGATGAACAGCGCCAGCACCGGATGCCGGTCGCGCGCCAGCAAGTTCTGATACGCGGCGCGCACCGCCCCCACGAGCACCCGATCGCGCACCGGCCGCCCGTTCACGAACAGATATTGATGGTCCGCCACCCCGCGGTGGAACGTCGGCAGCCCGGCCACCCCGCCCAGCGTCACGTTGCCGCGGACATGATCGACCGCGACGCTGTTCGACAGCAGATCCCGATCGGTCAGCGCCGCGACCCGCGCCGCGCGACTATCCTGCGGCGTCACCGCCAGCGTCCGCCGCCCGTCATGGTCCAGCGTGAAACCGATGTCCGGCCGCGCCATCGCCAGCCGCTTCACCACATCGACGCACGCGCCATATTCGGATCGAACCGACCGCAGGAACTTCCGCCGCGCCGGCACCCGCGCGAACAGATCCTCCACCCGGATTCGGGTCCCCGGCGGCATCGCGACCGGCGCGTCGGTCGCGACCATGCCGTTATCGACGATCCGCGCCCAGCCATCGCCGGTTCGCGTCCGACTTTCGATCGTCATCCGCGAAACGCTGGCGATCGACGGCAACGCCTCACCCCGAAAGCCGAGCGTCTGGACGTCCTCGATCGCCTCGTCCGGCAGCTTCGACGTGGCATGGCGTTCCAGCGCCAGCGCGATCTCTGCACGGTCCATCCCGTGCCCGTCATCGGCCACGTCGATGCGCGCGATCCCGCCTTCGACCAGCGATATGACGATCCGCGTGGCCCCCGCGTCGATCGCGTTTTCCACCAGCTCCTTCAGCGCGGCGGACGGCCGTTCGACCACCTCGCCGGCCGCGATGCGATTCACCAGATGCTCGGGCAGGCGACGTATTGACATGCCCCGTCCCGTAGCCCAATCGCCGGGTCTCCGCGAGCCGTCGATCATATGAAGCCATTCCTTGATCGGCGGATGGGGCACGCGATCCTATTCGGACCAGATGGGCGGGCAGATGATTTTTTCGCGATTGTTCAAGATGATGTCGCACGACATGGCGATCGATTTGGGGACCGCCAACACGGTCGTCTATTTGCGTGGCCGGGGAATCGTCCTGAACGAGCCCTCGGTGGTCGCGATCGAGACGATCAACGGCGTGAAGAAGGTGCGCGCGGTCGGTGACGACGCCAAGATGATGATGGGCAAGACGCCCGACAGCATCGAGGCGATCCGTCCGATGCGCGACGGTGTCATCGCCGACATCGACGTGGCCGAACAGATGATCAAGCACTTCATCGAAAAGGTGCACGGCAAGAGCCGCTTCCCGCGCTGGCCGGAAATCGTCATCTGCGTCCCGTCGGGGTCCACCAAGGTGGAACGCCGCGCGATCCGCGATGCCGCATCCAATGCCGGCGCGTCGCAGGTCTGGCTGATCGAGGAGCCGATGGCCGCCGCGATCGGGGCCGACATGCCCGTCACCGAACCGATCGGTTCGATGGTGGTCGACATCGGCGGCGGCACGACGGAGGTCGCGGTGCTCTCGCTGCGCGGTCTGGCCTACACCACGTCGGTGCGGGTCGGCGGCGACAAGATGGACGAGGCGATCGCCTCCTACGTCCGGCGCAACCACAACCTGCTGATCGGGGAGGCCACGGCCGAACGGATCAAGAAGGAAGTGGGCACCGCCCGGATGCCTGCCGACGGCAAGGGCACGACGATCCACATCAAGGGTCGCGACCTGGTCAACGGCGTGCCGAAGGAGATCACGATCACCCAGGCGCAGATCGCCGAGGCGTTGACCGAACCGGTCGCCGCCATCGTCGAGGGCGTCCGCATCGCGCTGGAGAACACCGCGCCCGAACTGGCGGCCGACATCGTCGACCAGGGCATCGTGCTCACCGGCGGCGGCGCGCTGCTTCAGGGCATCGACGACGTCCTGCGCGAAGAGACGGGCCTGCCCGTCACGGTGGCGGAGGATCCCCTGACCTGCGTGGCGCTGGGCACCGGTCGGGCGCTGGAAGACCCGGTCTTCCGGGGCGTCCTGCTCACCGCTTGAGGTAGGAAGCCCGGATGGCGCCGCCCAAACACCGGCGCCCCGGCTTCTCCCGCCGGGCGCAATATGGACTGTTCGCCGGCTATGTGATCGCGACGATCGGCGTCGTGATCGCGCTGGCGGCGATCGCGGCGTGGCGGCTGGACCCGACCGGCTTCGCGCTGGTCCGCGGCGCGGCGCTCGATGCGACCGCGCCGTTGACCGCGGCCGGCGCATCCGTCTCGCGCGGGCTGTCCGACATGGGGGCCGAGGTTGGCGCCTACTGGAACGCCGGCGCGCGCAACCGCCAGATGACGCAGGAGGTCGCGACGATGCGATCCGCCCTCGTCCAGGCCCGCGCCGCGCGGTTCGAGAATGCGCGCCTCAAGCGCCTGCTGAAACTGGTCGACCGCACGCCTGAGACGATCGTCAGCACGCGCATCATCGGCAGCACGGCGTCGGGCACCCGCCGGCTCGCCACCATCGCCGCCGGCTCCGGCGACGGCGTCCGCCCGGGCCAGCCGGTCCGCAGCGGCGAGGGACTGGTCGGCCGCATTTTCGAAACCGGCCGCGGCGCCGCCCGCCTGCTGATGCTCACCGACACCGGCAGCACGGTGCCCGTTCGGCTCGCGCGCAACGGCCTGCCCGCGCTCGTCACCGGCAACGGTGACGGCCGGCTCCGCGTCCGCCCGCTGATCGCCGGGGAAAACCCGTTCCGGCGCGGCGACCTGCTCCTCACGTCCGGTACCGGCGGGCTCTATCCGCCCAACGTGCCGGTCGCGGTCATTACCGGCGCGGACGCGCTGACGCCACTTGCGCGCCCGCTCGCCGATCCGGACCGCACCGATTTCGTGCTGGTCCAGGCGATCTACGCGCCCGAGGCCGCCGCCCCGCCCCCCGGCCTGCCGACCACCGCCGGTACCGCGGGGGCGCCGTGATCGGGCGTCAGCCGGCGGGATCGGCGCATCGCGGGGCGCTGATCGACGGTCAGGCGCCGAAGGTTTCGCGCTTCGCCCGCGCGGTGCCGCCGATCTCGACCGTGCTCGCCTCGTTGCTCGGCGTCCTGCCGATCGTCACCGACGCGCCGACGATTCCACCCCTCGGCCTGCTCACCGTGCTCGGCTGGCGGCTGCTCCGCCCCGAACTCTGGCGCGCTTGGATGGCGCTGCCGCTCGGCCTGGCGGACGACCTGCTGACCGGACAGGTGCCGGGCACCGCGATGGCGACCTGGACCGTCATCTTCCTGATCCTCGACATCGTCGACGAACGCTTCCTGTTCCGCGACTATATGCTCGACTGGGCGATCGCCGCGGTCGCAATCTGCCTGGCGATCACCGCTGGCCTGCTGTCTTCGGGGCAGCATATCGCCCAGCTTCCGCTGTTCATGCCGCAAATGGCGCTCGCCATCCTCTGCTTCCCGCTCGTCGAACGGATCTGCGCGCGCATCGACCGCTGGCGGTTGCAGCGATGAGGTGGCGTCGGACGCAGCAGCGGACCCCCACCACCGAACATGCGCAGGCGCTGTCCTTCACGCGCCGCGCGCTGGTCTTGGGCGGGGTGCAGGGCGGCATCATGGCGATGCTGGCGGTCCGGATGGGCTGGCTGTCGATCGCCGAGAACGAGCATTACCGGCTGCTGTCCGAAAGCAACCGTGTCCAGTTGCAGCTCATTCCTCCGCGCCGCGGCTGGATCGTCGATCGCAACGGCCGCCCGATGGCGATCAACCGCACGGATTTCCGCGTCGACCTCATCCCCGACCAGCTCCGCGATCGCGACCGCGTGCTGGCCGCGCTGCAACGCATGCTTGGCCTGACCCCGGACGACATGCAGCGGATCACTGAGGAGCTGGAGGACTCACCCGGCTTCCGCCCGGTCCCGGTGGCCGAAAACCTGCCCTACGAGAAATTCGCCGCCGTCTCCGTCCGGCTGCCCGACATGGCCGGCGTCGCCCCGGCGCAGGGCTATTCTCGCTTTTACCCGGACGGGGCGGCCATCGCGCACCTGATCGGCTATGTCGGCGCCGCGTCCGCCAAGGATTATGAGCGCGACCACAATCCGCTGCTCATCACGCCGGGATTCAAGATCGGCAAGGAAGGCCTCGAACGCTCGATGGAGCCGCTGCTCCGCGGACTGCCCGGTGCCAAGCGCAACGAGGTGACGGCGCGCGGCAAGCTTGTCCGCGAACTGACCACGCGACCCGACACCAACGGCCGCACGCTGAAACTCACCATCGACGCGGGGCTGCAGGCCTATGCCGCACGCCGGCTGGGCAACGAATCCGGTGCGGTCGTCGTGGTCGACACCCACACCGGCGACCTGCTGACCATGACGTCGATGCCGGCCTATGATCCCAACAGCTTCACCGACGGCATCAGTCACGCCGAATGGGACATGCTGTCGCAGGACGATCACTTGCCGCTCCTGAACAAGACGCTCCAGGGCCTCTACCCGCCCGGCTCCACCGTGAAGCCGATCGCGGCACTGGCGCTGCAGGAGGCCGGCGTTTCGCCCGCCGAACGGGTGTTCTGCTCGGGCAGCTACCGGCTCGGCAACGGCACCTTCCACTGCCACAAGCGCGGCGGCCACGGTCCGCTCGATATGTACGGCGCGATCGCACAAAGCTGCGACGTCTATTTCTTCACCATGGGCCGGCGGATCGGGATCGACCGGATCGCCACGATGGCCCGCAAGCTGGGCCTCGGCAGCGAATATCCGTTGCCGTTCAAGTCGCAAAGCTACGGCACCGTGCCCGACACCGCGTGGAAGCTGAAGAAATACGACAAGGACTGGACTGTCGCCGACACGCTCAACGCCACGATCGGCCAGGGCTACATGCTCGCCAACCCGTTGCAGCTGGCGATGATGGTCGCGCGCATCGCCAGCGGCCGCGCGCTCATGCCCGCGCTCACGCCGGGTGCGCGGCGCCCGGCCGCCCAGCTCCAGATCGATCCCGAACATCTCGCGGTGGTGCGCCAGGCTATGAGCAACGTCATCAACCATGGCGGCACCGCGGGGCGCAGCAAGCTGCCAATCCCCGGCATCGAAATGGCGGGCAAGACCGGCACCGCGCAGGTCCGCCGCATCACCAAGGCGGATCGCGCCCGCGGCGGCAAGTTCGGCGGCGCCGGCACCGACTGGAAATATCGCGACCACGGCCTGTTCGTCGCCTTCGCGCCCGTCGCCGCCCCGCGCTACGCCGTCGCGGTCGTGCTAGAACACGGCATCTCGGGCAGCGGCGCCGCCGGCCCGGTCGCGCGCGATGTCATGACCTACATCTACGACAAGCCCCGGGCGGAGAGGATCCTGGCGGTGCTGGAGGAAGGCTGGGGCGGCGATATCGCCACCCGCGCCGCGACGCGCGCCGCCGAATGGCGCGCCGCCCGTGCCGCGAAGGAGGCACCGCCCTCCACCCCCGCCCCACCCCCTCCTCCACCGGGTCCCGTCGAATGAACCGCGACAGCGTCGTCCCCGCCCCGCTCGCCGACCTGCCGTGGCGGGTCATCCTGCTCGTCGTCGGGATCGCCGGCTTCGGTCTCGTCGTGCTCTATTCCGCCGCCGGCGGCTCGCTACGCCCCTGGGCCCAATCGCAGGGGATCAAGCTCGTCATGTTTCTCGGCCTGTCGCTCGTCGTCTCGCGCGTGCGGGAGGAGCAGCTGAAGGCCGCCGCCTTCCCGATCTACGCCGTCCTCGTCACATTGCTGTTTGCCGTGGAGGTCTTCGGCTTCGTCCGCGGCGGCAGCCAACGCTGGCTCGACCTCGGCCTGATCCGCCTGCAACCCTCCGAACTGATGAAACCGGCCATCGTGCTCGCGGTCGCGCGGTTCTATGATCTGCTCCCCTCGGGCGAGATCCGCCGCGTGAACGCGCTCTGGCCCACCGCGCTGATCATCGGCGTGCCGTTCGTGCTCGTCATGCTGCAACCCGATCTCGGCACCGCCACGATGATCCTGGCCGGCGGCGTGACCGTCGCATTCCTCGCCGGCATCCCGATCCGACTGTTCGTCGGCGCGGGCGTCGCCTTCGCCTGCGCGCTCCCCGTCGTGCTCGCCTCGATGCACGATTATCAGCGCAACCGCGTATTGATCTTCCTCAATCCTGAAAGCGACCCGCTCGGCACCGGCTATCACATCAGCCAGTCGAAGATCGCGATCGGCTCCGGCGGCATCTTCGGCAAGGGGTTCCTCGCCGGCACGCAGAGCCATCTCGACTATCTGCCCGAGGGCCACACCGATTTCGTGTTCGCCACGATGGCGGAGGAATGGGGCCTAGTCGGCGGCTGCCTGCTGATGCTCGGATTCTTCCTCGTCGTGCGCTGGGGCCTCAACGTCGGCCTGCGCGGCCGCACGCGCTTCGCCCGCCTGTCCGCCGCGGGACTGGCGACGACGATCTTCTTCTACGTCGCGATCAATCTCATGATGGTCATGGGCCTTGCCCCCGTCGTCGGCATCCCGCTCCCGCTCGTGTCGTTCGGCGGCTCGGCGATGATGACGGTCATGCTCTGTTTCGGGATGTTGATGGCGCTCGATCGCTCGCAAAGACGATCGCGCTGATTAACCGCTTGCAGGGACACCGACCCTTTGCTAATCGGCACCCCGCAGCAAGGACGGCCCCCGGGTCGCCGCCGCTCCGGACGCATAGCTCAGTTGGTAGAGCAGCTGACTCTTAATCAGCGGGTCCTTGGTTCGAGCCCAAGTGCGTCCACCATTCATTATAAAATACGTCTCCCATTCGATCTGGTCCGCTCGCGCGGCACCGGATCGGCGGGTGCGTGATGCCGCCCGCATCGTCATCACATTGCAACCGCGCGGCCGCTACATAGCGCAATCAAATCATCGTCATCGACTGACGCGCATGGCGCGCGCATGCTATGATGCTGACCTACAGACCGATCCCGCCGCATGTATGGCGGGCCCGCGCAGGAGATTGCGATGTCGATCATCATCAATGGCTCACCGGCCGCCTTGCCGGCCGATCCGCGGACCTCGCTGCTCGATCTGCTGCGCGACACGCTGTCGCTGCCCGGCACAAAGAAGGGCTGCAACCAGGGCGCGTGCGGGGCCTGCACCGTTCTGGTCGACGGCGATCGCATCCTGTCCTGCCTCGCGCTCGCGGTGCAGTATGACGGCCGGCACGTCACCACGATCGAGGGGCTGGCCGAGGACGGCGCGCTCCATCCGTTGCAACAGGCGTTCGTCGTGCATGACGGGTTCCAGTGCGGCTACTGCACCCCCGGCCAGATCTGCTCCGCGATTGGCATGGCGGCCGAGGCGAAGCGCGGCATCCCCAGTCACGTCAGCGAGGACCTGAGCGCCGACGTCGTGCTGACTCGTGCGGAGTTGCAGGAGCGGATGAGCGGCAATCTCTGCCGCTGCGGCGCGCATAACGGCATCATCGACGCGATCAGCGAATATAATACGGAGGTCGCGGCATGAACCCGTTTCGCTATGCCCGCGCCGACGATGCGGCCGATGCCGTGGCCCTGGTCACCGCGGGCGGCACCGCGGCCTTTCTCGGCGGCGGCACCAACCTAGTCGATCTGATGCGCGAGACGGTCGCGCGGCCGGACAGCCTGGTCGACGTCAGCGGCCTGTCGGACGAGATCACCGAAACGGACACGGGCGGCCTCCTGATCGGGGCCGCGGTCCGCAACACCGCGCTCGCCGGTCATCTGGCGGTGCGGACGCGCTACCCGTTGCTGTCCCGCGCAATCCTGGGCGGCGCATCGGCGCAGATCCGCAACATGGCGACGGTCGGCGGCAACATCCTGCAACGCACGCGCTGCACCTATTTCTACGACACCGCCGGATCGCGCTGCAACAAGCGCGACCCCGGTGCCGGCTGCGACGCGATCGACGGGTTCAACCGCATCCACGCGATCCTTGATGCCTCGCCGGAATGCGTCGCGACCAATCCGTCGGACATGTGCGTGGCGCTCGCCGCGCTCGACGCCACGGTGCATATTCGCAGCTTGGGCGGGGCGCGCACGATCGCGTTCACCGATCTTCACCGCACGCCGGGCGAAACCCCCGAATATGACACCGTGCTGGAACCGGGCGACCTGATCGTCGCGGTCGAACTGCCGGCACTCCCGTTCAGCGCGCAATCGACCTACCGCAAGGTCCGCGACCGGGCGAGCTACGCCTTCGCGCTCGTCTCGGTCGCCGCAGCACTCGACGTGCAGGATGGCCGCGTCCGCGACGTGCGGCTCGCGCTCGGCGGCGTCGCCCACCGCCCGTGGCGCGCCTGGAAGGCGGAGGCGGCACTGCGCGGCGCACCCGCCACCGCGCAATCCTACCGCGATGCGGCCGACGCGGAGCTGGCCGACGCCCGCCCGCTCAGCGACAACGGCTTCAAGATCGAACTCGCCCGGCGCACGATCGTCGCCGTGCTGACCGAACTCGCCGGCCCCGACGGAGAAGCAGCATGAGCATCGTCGACACCGCAAAGTCCGCAGCGCAAGGCGTCGTGCAGGGCGTCATGTCCAAGCTCGTGCCGCTCGCGCCCGACAGCTGGATCCCCGGCGGTACGCCCGATCCGCTGATCCGTCACCAGCACGGCCTGATCGGCACGGAAGTGTCGCGGCTCGACGGCCCGCTCAAAGTCCGCGGCGCGGCACGGTTCGCCGCCGAAGTCCCGCTCGACAACCTGACCTACGCCGCGCTCGTCTTCTCGACGATCGCCCGTGGCCGGATCGCCACGCTCGACACGACCGCGGCGGAGGCGGCCCCCGGCGTCGTGCTCGTCATGACCCACCGCAACGCGCCGCAGATGAACGCGCCCGCGTTGTTCGGCACCTCAGCCACCGCCTGCGGTGCGAGCAACCTGCCGGTGATGCAGGACGACTCCATCCACTGGAACGGCCAGCCCGTCGCCCTGGTGTTGGCCGAGACGCAGGACCAGGCCGATCACGCAGCATCGTTGATCGCGGTCGGCTACGCAGCCGAGCCGTCGGTCACCGCGTTCGCCGATGCCAAGGCGAAAGGCAAGGAGCGCGGCCTGTTCTTCGGGCAACCGCTGGAAAACATCGTCGGTGATGCCGAAGCGGCGCTCGCCAAGGCGCCGCACTCGATTGACCGGACATACCGCACCCCGCGCCACGCGCACAACGCGATCGAACCGCATGCCGCGACGATCGCATGGGACGGCGACACTCTGCTCCTCCACGACACAACGCAGATGGTGAGCAGCGAGGCGGCGACAGTCGCCGACATTTTCGGGATCGCGGCCGATCAGGTCCGCGTGATCTCGCCCTATGTGGGCGGCGGGTTCGGGGCAAAGGGGCTCTGGGATCACCAGATCCTGGGTGCCGCCGCGGCGCGCGTCGCCGGTCGCCCGGTCCGGATCGCGCTGTCGCGCGAGGGCGTCTACCGCATCGTCGGCGGCCGCACGCTGACCGAGCAGCGCGTCGCACTCGGCGCGGAGCCGGACGGCCGCTTCACCGCGCTGATCCACGACGGCACCGTCGCGATGACGCCGCACAACAACATGCCCGAACCGTTCATCCTCGGCACGCGCTCCGGCTATGCCGCGGACAGTTTCAAGCTGTCGGTCGACACCGTCACGATGAACATGATGGCCAACACCTTCATGCGCGCGCCCGGCGAATCCGTCGGCACGTTCGCGCTTGAATCGGCGATTGACGAACTCGCCGACGAACTCGGCATCGACCCGATCGCGCTGCGCATCCGCAACGAACCGACCAAGGATCCGCTGTCCGGCCTGCCCTTCTCCTCGCGCCACCTCGTCGCCGCATGGCGCGCCGGGGCGGAACGGTTCGGCTGGGACGCGCGGCCTGCGGTGCCGGGGTCGCGGCGCGAGGGCGAATGGCTCGTCGGCTTCGGCTGTGCTGCCGCGACCTACCCCTATTACCGCATGCCCGGCGCCGCCGCGCGCATCACGCTGACCCGCGACGGGGAGGCACTGATCGAGGTCGCCGCGCACGAGATGGGCATGGGCACCACCACCACCACCGCGATGGTCGCCGCCGAACGGCTCGGCCTGCCGATCGAGCGGATTACGGTGCGCTACGGCGACTCGATCATCCCCGGCACGATCATGGCCGGCGGATCGCAACAGACCGCGGCGATCGGCGCGGCGGTCATCGCCGCGCACCGCGCGCTGGTGGCCGAACTGCTCAAGCTCGCCGGCAACGACTCGCCGCTCGCCGGCCTGTCACCCGACGAGGTCGGCAGCGAGGATGGCGGCCTGACCCGGATCGACGACGCCACCCGCCGCGAAAGCTACGCGTCGATCCTCGGCCGGGCGCAGCGCGACACCGTCGTCGTGGCCGAACAGGCATCGCCCCCGCTCGAACAGATGCACTGGTCGATGCACTCCTACGGCGCGATGTTCTGCGAGGCGCGCGTCAACGCGGTCACCGGTGAAACCCGCATCGCGCGCTTCCTCGGCTCGTTCGACACCGGCCGCATCCTCAACCACAAGACCGCGCGCAGCCAGTTTCGCGGCGGCATCATCATGGGCCTCGGCATGGCGCTGATGGAGGAGACGCAGTTCGACGAGCGCAACGGCCGGATCATGAACCCCAGCCTGGCCGAATATCACTTGCCCGTGCATGCCGATGTGCCCGACATCGACGTGATCTGGACCGACATCGCCGATCCGCACACCCCGATGGGCGCGCACGGCATCGGCGAAATCGGCATCACCGGCGTCGCCGCCGCGGTCGCCAACGCGGTCCACAACGCCACCGGCCGCCGCGTCCGCGATCTGCCGATCACACTCGACAAGCTGCTCTAGGCCCGCACGCCAGACTGCCGTTGCGGGCCAGCCACGGTCGCTGTTGCCGGTCCGCAACACGCCTTGACAGGGTAGGTCGATCGCCGGACCTTGGACCCGACATTGCCGTCGGACTCCATCAGCGGGCGCGACCATGAATTCACGTCAGATCGAGGTTTTCCACGCCGTTTATTCCAGCAAGTCGGTCAGCGCCGCCGCCCGGATCCTGAACGTCTCGCAACCCTCGGTCAGCAAGATCCTGAAGCACACAGAAGACCGCCTCGGCTTCAGCCTGTTCCAGCTCGTCCGCGGGCGGTTGGTCGCGACCGAGGAAGCGCATATCCTGTTCGGCAAGGCGGACGAGCTCGCCACCCGGATCGGCCTGTTCCAGCAGACCGCGCGCAACCTGAAATCCAGTACCGAAGGGATCATCCGGATCGGCGTGCTGCCCTCGCTCGCGCTCTCCGTGGTGCCGGAGGCGATCGCCCGGTTCGGCGCGGTGGCCCCGCGCGTCGGCTTCGACATCAGCACGATCCATCACGACACGTTCCGCACGGCGCTCACCGCGCGCAACTGCGATTTCGTGATCGGCCATCACCTGCTACGCGATCCCGGGATCACCGCCGTCCCGCTCGGCACCGGGCGGCTCGGCGCGCTGTTCCGGCGCGACCTGATCCCCGGCGCGCACGACCGGATCGACCGCGACATGCTGCGCGACCATGACGTCATCAGCCTGGCGCCCAGCGTCGCGATCGCCGGCCTCGCCGCACCGTTGCTCGCGGACCGGCCGTCGCGTCGCCGCGTCATCACGGTCCGCACGGTCTATGTCGCCGGTGCGCTGGCGCGGGAGGGGGCGGGCGTCGCGATCATCGACGAATTTACCGCGCGCGGCCTCGCCACGCCCCACCTCTGCTTCCTGCCGCTCGATCCGGTCGTCACGTTCGACCTGAATGCGCTGCACATGGCCGAACTTCCGCTGTCGCGCCTGACGCGCAGCTTCCTCGATCTCGTCCGCCAGATCCTCGTCCCCGCCGCGGGCAGTCCGGGCGCCACCCCGGCCTGACGGCGCACCCGCGCGGGGCCATGCCTAAAAGCTATGACCTGCATCCGAAATGATCGGGACATGTCATAAATTATACCGCGCGATTTCGAAGAGGCGACATATAGTGACGATCACGGGAGAGGCGGGGACATAAACAAATCTCTATTCCGTGTCGGGGGACATAATCGATGCATGCGTGCCAAGCGCGGCATCTCGCCGGAATGGACGTAAGCCCAGGGGGGCCGCCGTCATGATTGCTCTACTCCGTACGCAGCTGCTGCTCGGCGCCGCGATGTCGATCGCCACGCCGGCGCCGGCCCAGCAGGCCGCCGAGACCGCACCGCCCGCCGATGCCACCACCGCGCATAGCGATCCGAACACCATCGGCGCATCGCGGGGCGAGTCCGGCGAAATCGTCGTGACTGCGCTGAAACGCGCCGCAACGGTGCAGACGATCCCGATCGCGATCACCGCGCTCGGCGACAAGGGGCTCGCCAATCTCGGCGCCACGACGATCGCCGACATCATCCGCCAGGTCCCCGGCCTCCAGCTGACCGAAAGCGATTCCGGCCGCACGCGCGTATCGATCCGCGGCGTCCAGGCGGCCGGCGAATCTACCGTCGGGCTCTACTACGGCGAAACCCCGCTCACCGGCCCGTCGGGCGTCAGCTCGGATCCCGGCGGCAATACCCCCAACCTGAACCTGTTCGATGTGGAACGGGTCGAGGTGCTGCGCGGGCCGCAGGGGACGCTCTACGGCTCCGGTTCGATGGGCGGCACGCTGCGCGTCCTGTTCAAGCAACCCGACGCGACGCGCTACGAAGGGGCGACCGAACTCCAGATTTCCGACACGCGCAACGGATCGCTCGGCTTCTTCGCCAAGGGTGCGGTCAACGTGCCGCTGATCGCGGACAAGCTCGCCGCCCGCGCCGTCCTCTACCGCGAACGCAGCGGCGGCTTCGTCGACTATACCACGCTGCCGCGCAGCGACGTGAACCGCGCCAATTTCGAAGGCGGCCGCTTCATGCTCGGCCTGACGCCCAACGAGGACATCTCGATCGTCGGCACCGCGCTCATCCAGACGCAGCGGATCGGCGGCACCTCGCAATGGACCTCCACGCTTGGGCCCTATCAGAACGACGCGCAGGTGTTCCAGCCGTGGTACGACAAGCTGCAGCTCTACAACGGCACCGGCCGGTTCGACCTGGGCTTCGCCACCGTCACCGCGATCACCTCCTGGTATAAATGGAAGGTCGAGTCGACGAACGACAACGTCCGGTCCTACGCGAACGTCATCTCGCGCAACACCTGGTGCCCGCTCTACACGCGGATCCAGACCGGCGTGAACACCACCACCTGCAATGCCGCGCAACGTGCCGCCTATCAGGACTATGCCCAGTCGAAGCAGCCGATCGGCGCGTTCCAGCCGCGTTTCGTCAAGAACTTCACCAACGAACTGCGCGTCTCGTCGAACGGGACCGGCCCCTTCTCGTACACCGTCGGCGCGTTTTTGGAAGACCGCAACGACCGCGTCGACACCATCGTGTTCCCGGGTGACGCCGCGACCGGTGAACAGCGCCAGCCGACCGAAAATCTCGGCGGCCGCTACGTCACCAGCAAGGTCAAGCAGACCGCGTTCTTCGGCGAAGGCAGCTATCGCATCCTCGAACCGCTGACCGCGACGATCGGCCTGCGCCATTACGACTTCAAGAAGACGGTCGGCGGCGAATATCTCGGCTACAACTTCTTCAACGGCCAGGAACCACGCGCGTACGAGGAGACGACCGCCAACGCCAAGGGCTGGGTCAAGAAGTTCAACCTCGACTTCCGGCTGTCGCGCAACGTCCTGCTCTATGCCAATGCCGCGCAGGGCTTCCGCCCCGGCGGCGCGAACAACATCCCCAACCTGCCGACGGAATATCTCGTCTATAAGCCGGACTCGCTCTGGAACTACGAAGTCGGCGTCAAGACATCGCTGTTCGATCGGCACGCGACACTCAACGTCACCGCCTACCGCACCGACTGGAAGGACGTGCAGACCTCGGTCTCCACGCTGCAGACCGGCGGCGGCAACTTCTCCTTCATCTACAACCTCGCCGGCGTAACGGTGGAGGGGCTGGAGGTCGAAGCAACCGCCAACCCATTCGCCGGGCTCTCGCTCAACGGCTCGTTCAACTACAACAATGCCCGGCTCGATGCGGACCAGGTCGACGACACGGGCTTCGTCGTCGCGGCCGGGCTGGAGGGGGACAAGCTCACCTACGTCCCGCGCATGACCGCGTCGGCCGGTGCCGAATATCGCTGGCCGCTGTTCGGCAATTTTGAAGGTTATGCGCGTACCGACTATACCTACACCGGCAAGATGAACACCGAACTGCGCCCGACCAACGCCTTCTACCGCGAGGTCGGCAAGTTCAGCATCGTGAACGCCAGGGTCGGCATGGAAACCGGCGACTTCGGCGTCTTCCTGTTCGTCAACAACGTCTTCGACGAACTCGGCATCAACCGGGTCAGTTCCGCGACCGGCGTGTCGGATACCTTTGTCAGCGCCCGCCCGCGCACCGTCGGCCTCAACATGCGCAAGAGCTTCCGCTGATGCCCCGCCTTTCCAGAAGGACTTTCGCTGTGAACCACCCCCTCCTCGCCCTCGCCGCCGCCCTCGCGCTCCCTGCCGCGGGTGCCAATGCCGCCGACTATGACGCGACCGCCAAGGCGCTGCTCGCCAGCCCGAAGTTCAAGGCGGCCAAGGCCAAGATCGACGCCGACTACGACACTGTCGTCGCCGATATCGTCAAGCTGACCGAGATCCCCGCCCCGCCCTTCAAGGAAGCGACCCGCGCCGCCGCCTATTCCGACATGCTGAAGGCGGTCGGCCTGACCGACGTCACCACCGATGCGGAGGGCAACACCTACGGCATCCGCAAGGGCACCGGCGGCGGCCCGCTGATCGTCATCTCAGCGCACATGGACACGGTGTTCCCCGAAGGCACCGTCACGAAGGTCCGGCGGGAGGGCAACAAGCTCTACGCCCCCGGCGTCGGCGACGATACGATGAGCCTGCCCGTCCTGCTCACCTTCGTCCGCGCGATGGATGCCGCCAAGTTCACCACCACGTCCGACATCGTCTTCATGGGCAATGTCGGGGAGGAAGGCCCGGGCGACCTGCGCGGCATGCGGTATCTCTTCACCAAGGGCCCGATGAAGGACCGGGTGAAGGCGTTCATCTCGTTCGAACCCGGCCTTGCCGGGCGGATCACCGATGCCGGCACCGGGTCGCGGCGCTACAAGGTGACGTTCAAGGGGCCCGGCGGCCATTCGATGGGCGCGTTCGGTACCGTCAACCCGGCCTATGCGATGGCCGCCGCGATGGTCGAATTCGGCAAGATGCAGGTGCCGAAGGAGCCGCGCACCGTCTACAATGTCGGCATCGTCGAGGGCGGCACCTCGGTCAATTCGATCCCGTTTGAAACCGCGATGACGATCGACATGCGATCGAACGGCAAGGCGGAACTGGCCGCGGAGGAACAGACCTTCCGCGCCATCCTGCCGCGCGCGGTGGCCGCCGAGAATGCGGCGCGCGACACGACCGCCGGCAAGATCAGCTTCGACGCCAAGCTGGTCGGTGACCGCCCGGTCGGGTCAACGGCCAAGACCACCGACATCCACCGCATCGCGACCGCCGTCGCGCAGGCCGGCGGCCTCACCCCGCGCTACGGCGCCGGATCGACCGACTCCAACATCCCGATGAGCCTCGGCATCGAGGCGCTGACGCTCGGTTCCGGGTTCGAAAGCTTCCGCTCCCACTCGCTCGACGAAGGGCTGACGCTCGACAAGCCGAAGAATGTGGACAGCATGGCGCTGGGGCTAGCGACCGTGCTGATGCTCGCCGGCGCGCGCTGATGCGACGGCGGCGGCCGTACCCCGCGGCCGCCGATCCCCGACAAGACAGGACACCGGACATGCGCCATCTGCTGCTCGCCACCACCATGCTCGCTGCCCTGGCCGCCCCCGCGCACGCGGCCGACGCGCCCGCCACCGCGCGCATCATCACGGCACCCGAAACCGTCGTCGGCGGCCGGCCCGGCGCGGACTATTTCCTGGCCGACTATACGGCAATCTCGAAATGGCTGAACCTGGTGGCGGGCCAGACCGACCGGATGAAACTCGTCAGCATCGGCAAGACCGCGGAGGGCCGCGACCAGTATATGGCGGTCGTCTCCGCGCCCGATAACATCGCCCGGCTCAATCATTACCGCGACATCGCCAAGCGGCTGGCGCTGGCCAAGGACATGACCGACGATCAGGCCAAGGCGCTGGCGGCGGAGGGCAAGGCCGTCGTCTGGATGGATGCCGGCCTGCACGCGACGGAGGTCGTGAACGCGCAGACGCACGTCCAGATTATCCACGAGATGCTGACCCGCAACGATCCGGAAACGCTCCGCCTGCTGGGCGACGACATCATGCTGTTCGTCTTCGCCAACCCCGACGGGCTCGAACTCGTCGCCGACTGGTACATGCGCGACCCGAAGAAGGTCACGACGGAATCGATCCCCGTCCTTTACCAGAAGTATATCGGCCACGATAACAACCGCGACAGCTTCGCGTCGAACCAGCCTGAAACCACCAACATGAACCGCGCCGGATATCGCGACTGGTTCCCGCAGATCCTGTACAACCAGCACCAGACCGGGCCGATCGGCACCGTCGTCTTCATCCCGCCGTTCCGCGATCCCTACAACTTCAACAACGAACCGCTCGTCATCAACCAGACCGACGTCGTCGGCGAAATGATGCACGCCCGGCTGGTGGCGCAGGGCAAGGGCGGCTGGGTCATGCGCTCCGGCGCACCCTATTCCACCTGGTTCAATGGCGGCGTCCGCACCGTCGGCTATTTCCACAACGTCATCGGCATCCTGACGGAGATCATCGGCAACCCGACCCCGATGGAGATTCCGCTGGTCCCCGCCAACCAGTTGGCGCGCCAGGACGAGGTCCTGCCGATCGCGCCGCAGCCTTGGCATTTCCAGCAATCGATTGATTATGTGAAGGAAATGAACCGCGCGATCCTGGACTATGCCTCGCGCTACCGGGAAACCGTGCTCTACAATCGCTACGTCATGGGCCGGAACCAGATCGCCAAGGGCAGCCGCGACGAATGGATCGTCACGCCCAAGCGGATCGACGCGCTGAAGGCGGAAGGCGCAAAGCTGGCCAAGGCCCGGCCGCCTGGTGCGCTCGACGACCTCGTCGGCTACAACAGCCGCGACGTCGTCCCGACTGCGCTCTACGCCTCGGTCCTGCACGATCCCGCGCTGCGCGCCCCACGCGCCTACATTATCCCCGCGGACGGTCAGGCAGACATGCCGACCACCGTCAAGTTCCTCAATTCGCTCATGAAAACCGGCGTCGAGGTCCAGCGCGCGCCCACCGACTTCGATTTCGGCGGCAAGACCTACAAGGCGGGCAGCTTCGTCGTCCGCACCGATCAGGCCTATCGCCCGCACGTGCTCGACATGTTCGAGCCGTAGGATCATCCGCAGGACTTCGCCTATCCCGGTGGCCCGCCGATCCGGCCCTACGACATCACCGGCTACACGCTCGCGCTCCAGATGAACGTCGCGTTCGATCGCGTGCTCGACACGCCGCCGCCCGCCTTCCCGATCGTGCCTGACGTCTTCGCCGGCCCGCCGCCCGGCGCGTTGATCGGCGCGGACACCGCCGGCTGGGTCGTCGATCACGCGATCAACAACAGCTTCACGCTCACCAACCGTCTGCTGAAGGCGCGCCTGCCGGTGCAGTGGATGACCGCCCCGACCGCCGTCGCGGGCCGGACGCTCGCCCCCGGCGCGCTCTGGATCCCGGCCTCGCCCAAGGCGCGCGCCATCGTCACCGCCGCGGTCACCGAACTGGGCCTCGACGCCTCTGGCATGACCGCCCGCCCGACCGGCGACGCGATCGCAGTGAAGCCCGTGCGGATCGGCCTCGTCGATCTCTATGGCGGATCGATGGCGTCCGGCTGGACGCGCTGGATCCTCGAACAATATGAGTTTCCCTATACCAGGGTGTTCCCGCAGGAACTCGACAAGGGCGGCCTGAACCGCCGCTACGACGCGCTGGTGTTTCAGAGCGACGTGCTGGGGCGAGAGGGCCGCCCCGACCGCCCCCAACCCGCCGCCGCCACCCTGCCCGCGCAATATCGCCCCTGGCTCGGCCGCATCACGGAGGAGAAGACGCTGCCACAGGTCGCGGCCTTCGCCCGCGCGGGCGGTACCGTCATCACCATCGGTGATGCGTCGCGACTCGGCCCCGCGCTCGGCGTGCCGGTCACCAATGCGCTCGCGCCCGGCGGCAAGAAACTGTCGACCACGCAGTTCTACGTGCCCGGGTCGATCCTGACCGCGATGGTCGATCCGACCGTACCGCTCGCCTACGGCATGCCGGCGCGCATAAACCTGTTCTACAACAATAATCCGGTCTTCGCCGGCGCCGGCGACACCTCCGCCGCACGCCGCGTCAGCTGGTTCGCGCAGGACGATCCGCTCGTCTCCGGCTGGGCCTGGGGCCAGCGCGCGCTCAACGGTACGGCGGGCGTCGTCGATGCCTCGGTCGGCAAGGGCAAGATTTTGCTGATGGGGCCGGAGGTCACACAGCATGGCCAGCCCTATGCGACTTTCAAGTTTCTGTTCAACGGCTTACTCTACGGTAGCGGTACCACAAAACCGTAGTGAACTGCGTTACCTGTAAAGTCGTTGTAACAATATTGGAGATCCTGGCTCGTTCGTCCGACCCTTCTGATGAGAAATATTTAGTCTTTAGCTGATCTACGTTTAGACAAACGATCCAAACGTTCACATTCTGGCAACACCTGACCGCCCATCCCGGTGCCATGAATAGTCCGACGACATCTGCAGCATTGTTCGTCCGGTCCATGGACGAGACGAACCGTCTGGACTGCGCGGCGAGCTATCGCCTGGAGGGGACGCCCGTCGCCCCGCTGTTCGATCATCTCGCCGCGCTGGGTGCGGAGCTGTTCGACGTGCCCGTCTGCCTCGTCTCGATCACGGGGCGCGAGGATCAGCTGTTCATCGGCCGCTTCGGTATTGACAGCGAAACGATGCCACGCGCGCTGTCGTTCTGCAACGAAACGCTCTGGAGCGACTTGGTGCAGGTCGTGCCGGACCTGTCGATGGACGACCGTTACCGCGCAAACCCGTTCGTTCATGGCCCCTCCGCGCTGCGTTTCTACGCCGGCACCGCCCTGTTCGGGCAGGACGGCGTGCGGATCGGCACGGTGTGCATCCTGGACACGCAGGCGCATCATGACTTCTCCGAAAATGATCGCGCGCTGCTCGCCCGGCTCGCCACGATTGCGGCCAGCGCGCTCGACATCCGCCGCAACCAGTTGAGCGGCAGCGCGGCGCAACGCTTTGTCGAAACCACCACCATGGCGGTGATCACCGCCGACCATGAAGGTCATATCAGCTTCTGGAACCCGGCGGCCGAGGCGTTGTTCGGCCATCCCGCGCGGGATGCGATCGGCGGCAACCTGACGATGATCATGCCCGAACGGTTCCGCGAAGCGCATCTGCACGGCGTGTCGCGCCTCGCCCAAGGCGGCAGTCCGACGCTGGCCGGCAAGACGGTCGAGGTGCAGGCGCTCCACCGCGACGGCCACGAATTCCCGATCGAAATGACGCTGTCCTTCTGGAAGACCGCCACCGGGGTCGGCTTCGGCGCGCACATCCTCGACATCTCGGTCCGCCGCGCGAGGGAGGCGCGGTTGCAGCATCTCGCCCATCATGACGAACTGACCGGGCTCCTCAACCGCCGCGGCTTCATGGACGGCGTGGAACGCGCATTGGCCGAAAACGGCCGCGCGACCGTCCTCGCGCTTGATCTGGACACGTTCAAGGAGGTGAACGACGCGTTCGGTCACGCGGTGGGCGATGCCTTCCTCCAGGCGCTGTCGCTGCGGCTGTCGTCCGCCATTGCCGGCGACGCCGCGCTCGGCCGTATCGGCGGCGACGAATTTGCGGTCCTGCTGCGCGGCGACCTTGGCCTCGTCCATGCCGCCGATGTCGCGCGGACGATCCTGCACGTGCTGCGCGATCCGATCACCATCGCGCAGCATCAACTGCAGGTCGGGGTCAGCATCGGCATCGCGGCCGCGCCGATCCACGCGACCGACGTGGACGAACTGATGATCCGGGCCGACCTTGCGCTGTTCCGGTCGAAACGCGACGGCGGGCGCGCCTTCTGCATCTTCGACAACGGGATGGGCGCGGACCTCGCCGCCAACCGCGCGTTCAAGATCGAGATCGGCCGCGCGGCCAAGAACGGCGAATGGGAATTGCTGTACCAGCCGCAGGTCGCGTTGCCCGACGGCCGTCTGATCGGCACGGAGGCGTTGCTGCGCTGGCGCCACCCGGAACGCGGCCTGCTGCTCCCCGGTGCCTTCCTCCCGCTGCTCGAAATGCACGCCGCCGCGTTCGAGGTCGGCACCTGGGTCATCGACCGCGCCTGCGCACAGCTCGCCGACTGGCGCGCGCGCGGCCTCTGCATCGAACGGGTCAGCGTAAACCTGTTCGCCGCGCAAATCCGAGCCGGCAACATCGAAACCATCGTCCGCGCGGCCCTCGCCCGCCACGGCCTGGAACCGAGCGACCTGGAACTGGAGATCACCGAGACGATCGCGCTGCGCCATGACGGCGATCTCGAACCGTTGCGCGCGCTCCATGCCGCCGGCGTCGCGATCGCGTTCGACGATTTCGGCACCGGTTTCGCCTCGCTCACCACGCTTAAGCGCTTCCCGCTCTCACGGCTCAAGATCGACAAGTCGTTCGTCACCGATCTCGTAACGGACGATCACAACGCCGCCATCGTCGAGGGTGTGATCGCGATCGGCCACCGGCTCGGCCTGCGCGTGATCGCCGAGGGGATCGAGAACGGTCCGCAGGAACGCGCGCTCGCCGCACTTGGCTGCGACGAGGGGCAGGGCTATCTCTACGGCCGCCCCATGACCGCGATGGACATTCTGAACCGTTTCATCACGCGCCACGAACGGCGACCGATCCGGGCTCTGTTCCCGATTTGACCCGCTGCGGCGGGGCGCGTATCACCGTCCGGCCATGCCGTATGACGATCTTCTGGCGGACATCGCCGCGGACATGCGCACGGTCACGGACCGTGGCCGCGTCGCCGACTATATCCCCAGCCTTGGCTCCGTCGATCCGGCCAGGTTCGGCATCGCGCTCTGCACCGCGGACGGCAGCTGCCACGTGGCGGGCGATGCGGACCTGCCCTTCTCGATCCAGAGCATCTCCAAGGTCTTCGCGCTGACGCTCGCGCTCGGCAAGGTCGGCGACGCGCTCTGGTCGCGCGTCGGCCGAGAACCGTCGGGCAGCGCGTTCAACTCCATCGTTCAGCTGGAACGCGAAGAAGGCATCCCGCGCAACCCGTTCATCAACGCGGGCGCGCTGGTCTGCACCGACGTCCACCTCGCCGGCCATAGCCCACGCGAAGCGATCGGCGAAATCCTGCGCTTCGTCCGCGGGCTGGCGGACGACAACGACATCGTCGTCGACGAAACCGTCGCGCGATCGGAGCAGGAACAGGGTTTCCGCAACGCCGCGCTCGCCAACTACATCCGCAGCTTCGGCAACCTGCAACAACCCGTCGATGCCGTGCTCGGCACCTATTTCCACCAGTGCGCGATCGCCATGTCCTGCCGCCAGCTTGCGCTCGCCGGGCGCTACCTGATGCTCGGCGGCCGCTCCCCCGGCGCGGGGCGGATCGTCACGCCGCAACGCGCGCGCCGGATCAACGCGATCATGCTGACATGCGGGCATTACGATGCGTCGGGCGACTTCGCCTTCCGCGTCGGCCTGCCCGGCAAGTCCGGCGTCGGCGGCGGCATTCTGGCGGTCGCGCCCGGCCGCGGATCGATCGCGGTCTGGTCGCCCGGCCTGAACGCACAGGGCAATTCACAGCTCGGCACGCTCGCACTCGAACGCGTCTCGGCCGCGCTCGGCTGGTCGATCTTCGATCCGGTGACCGCATGACCGAACCCACCACGGACGGCGGCCCGGACCTCACCCGCAAGATCATCCATGTCGACATGGACGCCTTCTTCGCCTCGGTCGAACAGCGCGACGACCCCGCGCTGCGCGGCAAGCCCGTCGCGGTCGGCGGATCGCGCGAACGCGGCGTCGTCGTGGCGGCCAGTTACGAAGCGCGGCGCTACGGCGTGCGCTCCGCCATGGCATCGGTCACCGCACGCCGCAAATGCCCCGATCTGTTGTTCGTCCGCCCCCGGTTCGACGTCTACAAGTCGGTCAGCGACCAGATTCACACCATCTTCCGCCGCCACACCGACCGCATCGAACCGCTCTCGCTGGACGAGGCCTATCTCGACGTCACCGGCGTGCCCTCCGCGCGCGATGTGGCGGAGGCGATCCGCGCCGCAATCCACGCCGAAACCGGGCTCACCGCATCGGCCGGCGTGTCGTACAACAAGTTCCTGGCAAAGGTCGCGTCGGACCAGAACAAGCCTGACGGCATCTGCGTCATCCCGCCGTCCGCCGGCCCGCGCTTCGCCGCAGCCCTCCCGATCGGCCGGTTCCACGGCATCGGCCCGGTCACCGCGGCCAAGATGACCGAACATGGCATCCTGACCGGCGCGGACCTACTCACCCGCCCGGCGGACTGGCTCCGCACGCGGTTCGGCAAGGCGGCCGACTATTATCTCCGCGCCGCCGCCGGGCTGGACGACCGCCCCGTGCGTTTCAACCGCATCCGCAAGTCGATCGGCGCGGAACGGACCTTTTCCGCCGACATCAGCAACGATGACGGCCTGTTCGCGGCACTCGATCCGGTGCTCGACGCGGTGTGGGAACGGATCGCGCGATCGGATGCCGCCGGAAGGACCGTGACGTTGAAGGTCAAATATCAGGATTTCCACCAGATCACCCGCGCGCGCAGCAGCCTCCACCCGGTCGCCACCCGCCCCGTGCTCGACGATATCGCACGCGGCCTGCTCCGCGATCTGCTGCCGGTGCCAAAGGGCGTCCGGCTACTCGGCGTCACTCTGTCCGCACTATGCGAACGCGAACCGGTCGGCGTGACGGGGCTGCTGCTATGACGGCGCCCGGCACCTTCATTCGCGTCGTCGACCTCGAAACCACCGGATCGCGCCCGCCCGCCCACGCGGTCTGCGAAATCGGCTGGCAGGACGTCGTGCTGGGCGACGACGGCATCTGGCAGATCGGCGGCGCGGACGGCGCGCACCTCGTCAACCCCGGCCGCCTCATCCCGCCGGTGACGCAGGCCGTCCACCACATCATCGACGAGGACGTCGCCGACGCGCCCTACTGGCCCGACATCGCGCCCACTGTCCTGCGCAGCGACGCCGTCGCGCTCGCCGCCCACCGCGCCAGCTTCGAACAACGTTACTGCACGCCCGCGTTGTCCGGCAACGCGTCCTGGATCTGCACCTGGAAATGCGCGCTGCGGCTCTGGCCGGGCAGCCCGTCCTTCTCCAACCAGGTCCTGCGCTACTGGCGCAAGCCCGAGGGACTCGACCGCGACCGCGGCCTCCCCGTCCACCGCGCCTTCCCGGACGCCTACGTCACCGCGCACCACCTGCGCGACATGCTCCGCACCACGCCGGTCGAAACCCTGCTCGAATGGAGCGCCCTCCCCGGCCTCCTCCCCCGCGTCCCCGCCGGCCCCTTGCGCGGCACCGCCTGGACCCTCGTCGACGCCGAAGCCCTCACCCGCTTCGCCAACGACCGCGACGAAGACGTTCGGTACTCCGCCCAATTCGAACAACGCCGCCGCACGGGCGAGCCTGAGGCTGCGATGGCGGCAAGCCCGGACCAGTCCGAACTGTTCTAGCGCCCGCTTACCCGATCCCCAAACCCCCACCCCGTTTGGTTCGAGCCTGTCGAGAACTCCGCGCAGAGTTCTCGACAGGCTCGAACCAAACGGGGTGGGGAATGGGGTCAGAAACCCAAATCCCGCCCATCCCGAGCGAAGTCGAGGGACCCTTCGAGCGAAGTCGAGAAGCCAACAGCACCCCTCGGCTGCGCTCGGGGGGAAGCGTACCTCGACTTCGCTCGGCATGGACGGGGTGGGGTGCTAGTCCCGTGACTAGCCAAACCCCAAACCCCTCACCGAGTAGCGTTATACCGCAGCTGATCCTCGGTCATCTGGAACCCCACCAGCAACTCGAAGCTCGCCCGCGCAACCGCCGCCCGCGTCGCCGGATCGTTCATCGGATCGATCGAAGCATCCGCATCGGTCGGCTTCCGCCGCCGCGTGACTTTCTCCAGGATATCCGCCGGTAGCGTCGCCGCCGCCGCCTTCACGCTAGCCCCCGCGGTGCCGACCGCGCTCGCCCGTAACTGACCCTCGGCAAAGCGCAGCGTCACCTGCTGCACCTGCTTGGACACTACCACCGTGCCACCACGCATCACCGTGGCGAAATAGGGCAGCACCACGTCGCGCGCTGGCCCGGCGGTTGCACGCCGCGCCTGCACGTCGAACGTCGCGTTCGTGGTGATCGGGTCGGTCGGACCGCTACAGGTCGACTTCAGATTGGTGATCGTCGCGGTCACGTCGATCGCGCGCGCGTCCCGGCTGGCGGGCGGATTGAACAGCGTGATGTCGCCCGTATAAGTCGGCACCGCGACCGCGGGGCAGGCGGACCGCGTGATCCGCACGCCGCCGGTTTCGTCGAATTCACCCGCGGACGAGCAGGCGGAGAGCGATACGGCCGCGACGGCGCCGATCAATACGGGGGTCAACAGGCGCAAGGCGTCACTCCGAAACACGGGAGGGTGTAGACCGCGATCATAGGAACCGGCTTCCGGACAGGCAAGCAATCGCGTAAAGCATGCGCCATGTCCGATCCGTTTCCCGCCGCCATCCCCAATGCTCCAGGCGCCGAAGGCCCGGTGCTCCCCGCCGCCGCGTCGGCGCTCCCCCCACTGACGCTGCTGATCGCGGCGCCCCGCGGCTTCTGCGCCGGGGTCGATCGCGCGATCCGCATCGTCGAACTGGCGATCGAGAAACATGGCGCGCCGGTTTATGTCCGCCACGAAATCGTCCACAACAAGTTCGTCGTGGATTCGCTGAAGGCCAAGGGCGCGGTCTTCGTGGAGGAACTGGACGAGGTGCCGGACGGCGTCCCCGTCGTGTTCTCCGCGCACGGCGTACCCAAATCGGTGCCCGCCGACGCCGCGGCGCGTGGCCTCTACTATCTCGACGCGACCTGCCCGCTGGTGTCAAAGGTCCACCGCCAGGCCGAACGCCTCGTCGACATGGGCCGCCACATCCTGTTCATCGGCCATGGCGGCCATCCGGAGGCGATCGGCACGTTCGGTCAGGTTCCGCCGGGCGGCATGACGCTGATCGAAACCGCCGGCGACGCCGAACTGCTCGCCCCCGCCGATCCCGAAAACCTCGCCTTCCTGACGCAGACGACGCTGTCGGTCGACGATACCGCGGAGGTCATCGAGATCCTGCGTCGCCGCTTCCCGTCGATCCTGGGGCCGAAGGGTGAGGACATCTGCTACGCCACGTCGAACCGCCAGGCCGCGGTGAAGGCGATCGGGCCACAGTGCGACGCGATGCTGGTCATCGGCGCGCCCAACTCGTCCAACTCGCTCCGGCTGGTCGAGGTCGCGGCACGCGGCGGCACCAAGGCGAAACTGATCCAGCGCGCGACCGAAATCGATTTCGACTGGCTCGCCGGCGTCCGCACGCTCGGCATCACCGCCGGAGCCTCCGCGCCGGAAATCCTGGTGCGTGAAGTCGTGAACCACCTCGCGACGCGCTTCGCCGTCGAGGAGCAGGAAGTCGAAAGCGTCGAGGAAACGATGGTGTTCAAGCTGCCGCGCAGCCTCGAAGCCGCCTGACGCCACCGACCGAAAGACCCGCCATGGCCGTATTCACCCCCGTCTCCGCCGAGGAGCTGGCCCTCCTGCTCGCGCGCTACGACGCCGGCACGCTCGTCTCGGCGAAGGGCATTGCCGAGGGGGTCGAGAACAGCAATTTCCTCGTGGACACCACCACCGGCCGCTACATCCTGACGCTGTACGAAGGGCGCGTCGACGTCGCCGACCTGCCCTTCTTCCTCACCCTGCTCGACCACCTCGCCGACCGCGGCCTGCCCGTGCCGCGCGCGATCCGCGACCGGGCGGGCGTGCAGGTCCAGACCGTCGCCGGGCGCCCGGCCTGCCTGATCGAATATCTGACCGGCGTCTCGGTCACCCACCCGACCGCGGCGCAGACCCGCTCGGCGGGCGCGGCACTCGGGTCGCTGCACGCCGGCCTGCGCGATTTCGCCCCCCGCCGCCCCAACGCGCTCGGCATCACCGGCTGGAACGCGCTCGCCGACCGCTGCGGCCCCGATCTCGACCGCGTCGCACCGGGCCTCGCCGCGCGCGTGGCCGACGAACGCGCCTATCTCGACGCGCACTGGCCGCACGACCTGCCCGTCTCGGTCATCCACGCCGATCTGTTCCCCGACAACGTCTTGATGTTGGGCGACGCGGTCACCGGCATCATCGATTTCTACTTCGCCTGCGCCGACATCCGCGTGCTCGACGTCGCGATCACCCACGCCAGCTGGTGCTTCGACGCGGACGGCAGCACCTTCCACCCCGACCGCGCTGCGGCACTGCTGGCGGGCTATGCCGAAACCTTCGGACTGTCCGACGCCGAACGCGCCGCGCTCCCCGTCCTGGCGCGCGGCGCATCGCTCCGCTTCGCGCTCACCCGCGCGTGGGACTGGCTCAACACGCCGGCCGATGCGCTGGTCACGCGCAAGGATCCCGCCGCCTTCGTCCGCCGCATGGACGCCTATCGCGACCGCCCGATGAAAGAACTCTTCCCGCTATGACGACCGACGACGCAGCCCTCACCACCGTCGAGGTCGCCACCGACGGCGCCTGCAAGGGCAACCCCGGCCCCGGCGGCTGGGGCGTCCTGATCCGCGCCGGCGCCAAGGAAAAGGAGCTGTCCGGCGGCGAGCCGCTGACGACCAACAACCGCATGGAACTGATGGCCGCGATCCGCGGGCTGGAGGCGCTGACCCGCCCGTGCCACGTCGTCCTCTCTACCGACAGCCGCTACGTGATGGATGGCCTGACCAAGTGGATCAAGGGCTGGCAGAAGAACGGCTGGAAGACGTCGGCTCGCCAACCCGTCAAGAATGCCGACCTCTGGCAGGACCTCATCGCCGCCTCCGCCCGCCACCGCATCGAATGGAAATGGGTCAAGGGCCACGCCGGCCACCCCGACAACGAACGCGCCGACGTGCTGGCCTCGACCGCAGCGATGGCGGCACGGCGGTAGGGGACCACTCCCCCCCTTGCCCCAAAATCCGTTCGGTTCAAGCCTGTCGAGAACCCACCCCACCCCGTTCGGTTCGAGCCTGTCGAGAACTCGCGCAGTTCTCGACAAGCTCGAACCGAACGGAGGTGGGGACTAACAATCAAAAACACCGCCCATCCCGAGCGAAGTCGAGGGCCCCTTCGAGCGTAGCCGAGAAGCCAACGCCCGAAGCATCACCCAAACCGCCCAGGCGCATAGCGCTCCGCATCCACTCCAGCCACCGCCCCCGGCAATACCCCACCCGTCAACAAGGCAGCCCCAACCATCGCCGCCGCAGGCGCAGTCTGGATCCCGAAACCGCCCTGCGCCGCGAACCAGAAGAACCCCGGTGCCCGCGCATCAAACCCATAAACCGGCGCCCGATCCGGCGCGAAACTCCGCAACCCCGCCCAGGCCCGCTCGCGCGCCACGACCGTCCAATCGACGGCCCACTCCAGCCGGTCGATCGCCACCGCGACGTCCAGCTCGTCCGCCGCCACATCGCCCGCCGGGGTCGGCGTCTCGTCATGTGGCGACAGCCACAACCGCCCGCCCACATCCGGTTTCAGATAGAACCGCCCGGCAATATCGATCACCAGCGGCAGCGTCGGCGCGGGCGCAGGCGACACCGCCAGCTGCACCATCGTCCGCCGCAACGGCGCGATCGCGATCGGCGACGCCCCCGCCAGCGCCGCGACCGCCCCCGCCCACGCCCCCGCCGCGTTCACTAGCACCCGCGCGGCGACCCGCCGCCCGTCCGCCAACGCGATATCCCAGACCCCGCCCCGCCGCGCCGCCGCCACGATCTGCGCATGGCACAGCAGGTCCACCCCGCCCCGCCGTCCGCGCGCCAGATAATCCGCATGCAGCGCCGCGACATCGATGTCGCATGTGCTCGCCTCCAGCAACGCCCGGTCATGCCCCGCGCGAAGTCCGGGGATCAGCCCCTCCAGCGCATCCCGGTCCAGCCGGTCCAGCCCGACCCGATCCCCGAACGTCGCCAGCATTGCATCGAGCAGCCCCACATCGCCCGGCCCGGCCAGATGCACCGCCCCGCGCAGCGTCAGGAACCCGCCCGCCGCCAGCCAGTCGTGCGACGCGGTCGTCAGCGGCTGCACCGCCGGCCCACCATAGCTCTCGGTCCAGAACGCCGCCGACCGCCCCGTGGCATGATAGCCCGGCTGCGACTCCGCCTCGATCAGCACGATCCGCCCCGCGCCGACCAGTTCGCTCGCCAGGCTCGCCCCCGCGATCCCGGCCCCCACGATCGCGACGTCATGGATCATGTCGGATCGTCTAGATGCGCATCGATCCGCGCCAGCACCGCGTCGCGCACTGCATCCACCTCGCGCAGCAGTTCGTGCGCCGCATCGCCCCGCATCATTAGGCTCGCCGCCGGCATCCGCGCCGCCGCCGCTCGAATCGCCCGCGCATCGACCAGCTGGTCGCGCTCCGCCCCGATCAAAAGGGTCGGCACCCAAACAGCCTCCAGCACACCCGCCGCCTCCAGCCGCGCGATCGAAGCATAAGCCTCCGCCAGCCAGCGCCAGCGCGGCGGCAGCACGCGGTACGCCGGGTACAGCCCGACCCAATGCGCCTCGTCGGCATAGCGTTCGCCATCGCCGGTCAGCCGACCCTGCCGCCCGATCGTCCCCGCCGACCGCGCCGCGATCAGCCGATCGCCCAGCCCCAGCGTCACGGCGGTCCGCGCGATCGCGCCGGCCACAGACGCCGGCAGACCGCCCGCCTTCAACCCCAGCATCGGCGCGACCAGCACCGCCCGATCGACCTCGAAACCCTCCGCCAGCAACCGTAGCAACAGGTGCCCGCCCATCGAATGCCCGACCGCGACGTGACGCATTCCGTCCGCCCGCCGCCACTCCGCCGCGAACGCGCGCAGATCGTCCAGCATCGCGCCAAGACCGGCCTCCTCGCCGTCCGCCCGCTGCGACCCACCCTGCCCGCGCCAGTCGAACCCCGATATGTCCCACCCGCGCGCATGCCAGTGCGCCATCGTCTCGAGATATTTCTCCGCGAAATCCCCCCGCCCGGTCTGGAACAGCATCCGCCCGCGACACGCCCGGTTCGCCGGCGCGGGCCAGTGGAGGCGCCGCAGCACCCAGCCGTCCGGCGCGGTCCACGGCGCAAAAGACAGTCCCGGCGGGATCGTGCGGCGATCGAAGGGCGGCGTCGGCATGGGCCCCGTTACGGTTTGCTAAGCAAGTCCGTCTAGTGGCCTTGGTCATGCCGACATCGCCCGCCCTGCTGCTGACCATGTTCGCGGGCGCGCTGCTCTACGCCGCGTGGGGCGACATCCGCACGCGCACCATCCCGAACACGCTCAACGCCGCCATCGCGCTGGCCGCGCCGCTCTGGTGGTGGACGACCGGCGTCGATCCCTGGCCGAACATGGCGATGCACCTCGCCGTCGGGGTCGCACTGTTCGCGGTCTTCGCCGGCTTCTTCGCGCTCGGCGCGATGGGCGGCGGCGATGTGAAGCTGGTCGCCGCGGTCGGCCTTTGGCTGCCGTTCGGCGCGATCATGCCCATGCTGATCTTGATGGCGCTGATCGGCGGCGTGCTGACGCTCGTCGTGCTGTTCGCCCACCGCATGGCGAAAAAGCCGGGCCAGCCGGAGGTGCCGTACGGCGTCGCCATCGCCGCCGCGACGCTCTGCATCATCGCAAACGATATCTTAAGCACCCTCGCCCATTAAGGACGTCGGGTTGGTTAACCCGCTCAGGAGGCTGTTGACGACATGGATGGTAAGAAGCTTGGCCTGCTCACCGGGGCATTGCTGATGGCAGGCATCTCCGCCTTTGCCGTCCGGTCGATGATCTCCGGCGGCGGCGCGCCCAGCGCACAGGCCGCCAACGTCGAAGCCGTGCCGGTCGGGCCCGAAGTCCTGGTCGCGACCCGCGCGCTGCCCGTCGGCACCATCATCGGCCCGGAAAGCTTCCGCTACACCGCATGGCCGAAGGACCTGATCGAGAAAGCCTACTTCCTGAAGGGCGAGACCGATGTCGCCGCGCTTCAGGGCACCGTCGTCCGGTCGGAAATCACTGCCGGACAGCCGGTGACGCAGGGGTCGCTGGTGAAGCCCGGCGATCGCGGCTTCCTGGCGGCGGCACTCGGCCCGGGCATGCGCGCCGTCACGCTGGCGATCGACAGCGCGGCGGGCGTCGCCGGCTTCGTCTTCCCGGGCGACCGCGTCGACGTGGTCCTGACGCAGTCGGTCGCCGGCGGCGAGGGCGAGCCGTTGAAGGCCGCCGAAACCATCCTGCGCAACGTCCGCGTGCTCGCCACCGACCAGCGCACCGACAACACCGTGAACGAGGAAGGCAAGTCGGTCGTGTCCACCTTCTCCAGCGTCACGGTCGAAGCCACGCCGAAGATCGCGGAGAAGCTGGCCGTCGCGCAGACGGTCGGCACGATGTCGCTGTCGCTCCGCTCGATCGCGGACAACACCGCCGAACTGGAACGCGCCATCGCCGCGGGCGAGGTCAACGTGCCCGACTCCGCCGATCCGAAGGCGGAACGCCGCATGCTGCTGGAGGTCGCGAGCCGCCCGCAGGAGGGCGACTCCAGCTATTCGACCGGTGCTGACGTCTCGCGGTTCCAGCGTTCGACCGTGCCGCGCCCCGCGCCCCGGTCGGGACCGTCCGGGGCAGGCATGTCGATGCCCGTCATGGTTGCCGCTGCCCCGACGGGCGACGCACCGATCATCTCCGGTGGCCCCATGGTGCGCGTCGCGCGCGGCAACGCCATCACCGTCGTTCCCGCAGGAGGGAAATAAGATGCGCCCCGATTTCACCGCGTCCCGCAACGGCGCGATCGGCCTGACGGTCGCGGCGGGCCTCGCCGCCGCCATCGCGCTCGCCACCCCGCTGCCGGTCTCCGCCGCCACGCGGACTGCGCCTGCGCAGTCCGAGATCGGCACTCGCGTGTTGCAGCTGTCGGTCGGCCGCGGTCAGATGATCCGCCTGCCCCGCGCCATGTCCGATCTGTTCGTCGCGGACGAAAAGATCGCCGACGTACAGGTCCGGTCCGCAAACCAGCTCTACGTCTTCGGCAAGGGCCCTGGCGAAACCACCGTTTCGGCCACCGACAAGTCCGGCGCCGTCGTGTGGTCCGCCACCGTACGCGTGGGGCAGAACATCACCAACCTCGATCAGATGCTGCAACTGGCGCTGCCCGATGCGGCGATCGTGGCAACGTCGATCAACGGCATGGTCCTGCTGACCGGCACGGTCGCGACGCCCGACGACGTAGGGGAGGCGACGCGCCTGGTCCAGGCCTTCTCCGGCGCCACGACGCAGATCGTCAGCCGGCTCAAAACCGCAACCCCGCTCCAGGTAAACCTCCAGGTCCGGATCGCGGAGGTCAGCCGGTCGTTCCTGAAGAATGTCGGCGTGAACCTGCTGACCAGCGACAGCACGAGCGGCTTCAACTTCGGCATCGCGCAGGGCGGCAGCATCGACGTCGATACGGGGAAGGTCACGCGCGGCAGCATCGGATCGACGCTGAGTTTCGCTGGCAAGCTGTTCGGGTTGGACATCATTTCGGCCCTCGACCTCGCCGAACAAAATGGCTTCGTCACGACGCTGGCGAACCCGAACCTGACCGCGCTGTCGGGCGAAACCGCCAGCTTCCTGGCCGGCGGCGAAATCCCAATCCCGATCAGCCAGGGGCTCGGTGCCGTCTCGGTCGAATATAAGCAATATGGCGTCAGCCTGTCGTTCACGCCGTTCGTGCTGTCCGACGGCCGCATCTCGATGCGCGTCCGGCCGGAGGTGTCGCAGCTGACCAGCGCCGGTTCGGTCTCGCTCGGCGGCTATACGATCCCGGGGATCAGCACCAGCCGCACCGAAACCACGTTGGAACTGGGCTCGGGTGAATCGATGGTGATCGGCGGCCTGCTGTCGAACAACCAGAACAACGCGATCACCAAGGCGCCGTTCCTGGGCGACCTGCCCGTCATCGGCGCGCTGTTCCGGTCAAACAGTTTCCAGCGCAAGGAAACCGAGCTGGTGATCGTCGTGACGCCGTATCTGGTGAAGCCGACCGATGCCAACCGCATCGTGCTGCCCACCGACGGCTATCGTTCGCCGAACGACGCCGCCCGCATTCTGGGCGGACAACTGGCGGAGGGCAGCAACAGCCCCCGTCTCGTCCCACGCGCGGTGCCGTCCGTGCCGGTCCGGCCGATGACCGTCGCGCCGGCCGCGCGCGGTGGCACCGCTGCCGTCCCGCCCGGCACTACGCCGCCCGTCGCCGCTCCCGGCTTCTCATTCTGACGACCGACGAAAAGGAAGCCGCTCCGATGCGCCCGATACGTCCCCTCATCACCGCCGTCATGGCCGGCGGCCTTCTCCTCACCGGTTGCGGCCCCGCCGCCCGCTCCGTCACGCGCGGCATGGAATCGATCAATCAACCGCTCGTCGCACGGCAGGATTACGCGCTCGACGTCCGCACGGGATATGACGGTCTGGCCGATGGCGAGGATCGCCGCCTGACCGGCTGGTTCGACGCGCTGAAGATCGGTTACGGCGACCGCATCACCGTCGATAACGGTGCGCGCGGCGGCCGCCTCGCGCAGGATGCGGTCGCCCGCGTCACCGCGCACTACGGGCTGCTCGTCGGCGAAACCCCACCCGTTACTGAAGGCGCGGTCGCCGACGGCATGGTCCGCGTGATCGTCAGCCGCAGCACGGCCTTCGTGCCCAACTGCCCGAACTGGTCCCGCGCGTCGCAGGCCTATGACGACGGGTCCACCGATCGCAATTTCGGGTGCGCCACGAACAGCAACCTGGCCGCGATGATCGCCGACCCGCAGGACTTGATCACCGGCCGCAAGGGCCCCGCCGCACGCAGCACGACCGCGAACACCCGCGCGCTGAAAGCCTATAACGACCTCGTCCCGACCGGTGCCGGTGGCACGATCAAGACCGAAAGCACCAAGGGAGGTGGCCAGTAATGAACGCCCCCTTCCAGATCCGCAGCAGCGTCCTCAAGGAACCGTTCGCGGCCTATGTCTGCGACCAGGCGACCGCCGACGTCCTGAAACCCGTCGCGGCCGAACTCGGCTGGCCGACGGAAAAGATCTTCCTCGGCGGCCTGCGCGCCGCGGTCCAGTCGCTGTCGGTTTCCGCCAGCCCCAACATCCTGTTCGTCGACATGTCGGAAAGCGGTGATCCGCTCAACGACATCAATGCGCTGGCGGAGGTCTGCGAACCCGGCACGATCGTGATCGCCGCCGGCATGGTCAACGACGTCCGGCTGTACCGCGATCTCGTCGCCTCCGGGATCCAGGATTACCTCCTCAAACCATTCTCGACCGATCAGGTGCGCGACGCCTTCACCCACGCGCAGATGGTCGTGTCCGGACCGCGTCATGCCGACCCGGCGACGGACCGGATGCACCTAATGTGTGCCGTCATCGGCGTCCGCGGCGGCGTCGGTGCATCGACCGTGGCGACATCCTGCGCCTGGCTGTTCGGCGAAAAGCATGGCCGCACCACCGCCCTGCTCGACCTCGACGTGCATTTCGGCACCGGCGCACTGGCGCTGGATCTGGAACCCGGCCGCGGCCTCACCGACGCGATCGAGAATCCGGGCCGGATCGATGGGCTATTTCTGGAACGCGCGATGGTGAAGGCGAACCAGCGGCTGTCCGTCCTGTCCGCGGAGGCGCCGATCACCAGCCCGCTCGCCAATGGCGGCGGCGCCTATTTCCAGCTGCAGGAGGAGATGAAGGGTGCCTATGAATGCACCGTCATCGATCTGCCGCGCCACGTGCTAGTCGAACATCCGCTGCTGATGCACGATGCCCACACCACGGTCGTCGTCGCGGATCTCACGCTCGCCGCCACCCGCGACACGATCCGCATCTTGTCGTGGCTGAAATCGTCCGCCCCGCAATCGCGCGTCATCGTCGTCGCGAACCGCGTGCCCACGACCGGCCCGACCGAGGTCAGCCGCAGCGATTTCGAAAGCTCGATCGAACGCAAGATCGACGTCGTGCTGCCGTTCGATCCGAAACTTGCCGCACAGGCGGCAAAGCTCGGCAAGCCACTGGCGGAGGTCGCCAAAGGCACCAAGCTCGCCGTGCAACTTCAGGACATTGCGGCGCGCATGATGGAGACGGCCGACGCGCCGTTGATTGGCGGCCCCGCGGCGGCCCGCTCGCTGCTGGGCAAGTTCGGCGACCTCAAGTCCATGCTGCCCGTGCGCAAGCTGAAGCCGGTCAAGGGCTGATGCCTCCGGTCGCCCTCCACGCGCCCGGTTCCGGCGGAGGATTTCGTCCATGCCGATGATGCCGATGCTCGTCCTGCTGGGCGCGTTGCTGTCGGCCGGCATCATGCTGGTCGCGGCCTTCTCCGGCCCGTCCGCGGTGAAGGCGCAGAACCGCCGCATCGGCGCGGTCAAGCTGCGCCACGCCGAAGGCAACATCGTCGAGGCGCAGATGCGCCGCGTGCTGCAACAGCGCGAGACCCGGCTCGACAGCTATTTCACGCGCCTCCTGCCCAACCCGGAATCGATCGCGCGCAAGCTGGAGGCGACCGGCAAGGACTGGACGATCGGCAAATATGCGATCGTATCGATCGCGATCGGCCTTGGGGTTTTCATCCTGCTGCTGTTGCGCGGGGCGCCGTTCCTGCTCGCTCTGTCGGTCGGGTTGTTCGCCGGCATCGGCCTGCCGTACAAGTTCGTCGGCATCGTCACCGCGCGGCGGATCAAGGCGTTCACCGCCAAGTTCCCGGATGCCATCGAGCTCCTGGTCCGCGGCCTGCGTTCCGGCCTGCCCATCTCGGAAACACTGGGCGTCGTGGGGTCGGAGGTCCCGGGCCCGGTCGGCATCGAGTTCCGCCGCGTCGCCGACAAGATGAAGATCGGCCGCAGCATGGAGGCGGCGCTCCAGGAAACGGCTGATCGGCTCGGCACGCCGGAATTCCAGTTCTTCGTCATCACGCTGGCGATCCAGCGCGAAACCGGTGGCAACCTCGCCGAAACGCTCAGCAACCTGGCCGATGTCCTGCGCAAGCGCAGCCAGATGAAGCTGAAGATCAAGGCGATGGCGTCCGAATCGCGCGCGTCGGCTTACATCCTCGGCTCGCTGCCGTTCGTCGTGTTCGGCATGATCTACATGGTCAATTCCGGCTACATGCTGAAATTCTTCACGGACCCACGGCTGATGATCGCCGGCGGCGGCGGCATCGTCTGGATGTCGATCGGCGCCTACATCATGGCGCAGATGATCAACTTCGAAATCTGAGCGGGGACGGACGATCATGCAGACCACCGGCCCGACGCTCATGGGGATCGACGTCCTCTGGGCCGCCACGCTCCTCTCCGCCTTCGCCACCTTGTGCCTAGTCTACGCGATCTACACCGCGCTCAGCGTGCGCGATCCGATGGCGAAACGCGTCAAGGCGCTCAACGAACGGCGCGAACAGCTGAAGGCCGGCATCACCGCGTCCACATCACGCCGCGCAAAGCTCAAAAGCGCGAGCCATGCGACCGATCGCATGCGGACGCTGCTCGCCTCGCTCAAAGTGTTGCAAGAATCGCAGCTCGAGGATGCGCAACGCAAGCTGGTGCAGGCCGGCATCCGGTCGAAGGACGCCGCGATCGCTGTCATCTTCGGCCGGCTGGTCCTGCCGATCGTCATCGGCGGCGGCGCGGCCTTTTACATCTACGGCCTCGACGGGTTTCCGGAATGGGGCTCGTTCAAGAAGTTCGCGCTCTTCGCCGTCGCGCTGATCACGAGCTACAAGGCGCCCGACCTGTTCGTGCAGAACAAGATTTCAAAACGGTCAAAGGAGATCCAGAAGGGCCTCCCCGATGCGCTCGACCTGCTCGTCATCTGTGCCGAGGCGGGCCTGACCGTCGATGCCGCGTTCAACCGCGTCGCGCGCGAACTGGGCAAGGCCTATCCCGAACTCGGCGACGAATTCGCGCTCACCGCGATCGAGCTCAGTTTTTTGACAGATCGCCGCTCCGCGTTCGAAAACCTGGCGCAGCGCGTCGCGCTCGATGCGGTCCGCGGCGTCGTTACCACCATGATCCAGACCGAGAAATACGGCACCCCGCTTGCCTCCGCGCTCCGCGTCCTGTCCGCCGAATTCCGCAACGAACGCATGATGCGCGCAGAGGAAAAGGCCGCGCGCCTGCCCGCGATCATGACGGTGCCGCTGATCCTGTTCATCCTACCCGTGCTGTTCATCGTCATCCTCGGCCCCGCCGCCTGCTCGATTTCGGATAACCTGATCAAGTAAGCCGGCGTCTGGTTGCGCGCCTCACCGACCGCTCGTAACCCGGGCGGAACGACTGGCCGCGCCGCGGTGTTTGTGCCGCACAGAAAAGGGAGGTTGAAGATGCCGGCTTTCACGACGAACCAATGGGCGATCCTGCTGCTCGTACTGGTGCTGGGCTGGCTGCTCGGGCTCGCCTCCCGCTCCGGCGGCGCCAAGTGGCGCCGTGCTTATGAGGCCGAACGCGCCGACCATGCCGCCGCACGCACCGCGCACGACGCGCGCCTCGCGGCCGCGAACGATCGCATCGCCCAATTCGAACGGTCCAACCACAGCGGGATCGCGAACGGGACCGGTCTAGGCGTGGCGGGCGGCCTCGGCGCTGCTGGCGCTGGCCAGCGCGACGACCTGTCGCTGATCCGCGGCGTCGGTCGCGGTGACGAAGCGCGGTTGAAGGACCTCGGCGTCCACAGCTACCGCGACATCGTCCGGATGAGCGCGGCGGACGAAGCCGCCCTCGAAAACAAGCTGGGCGCCACCCCCGGCGTCATCGCCCGCGAACGCTGGCGCGAACAAGCCGAACTGCTCGACACCGGCCGCCACGACGACCACCGCCGCACCTTCTCGTAAGGACAAGATCTATAGCCCTCCCCCAACCGGGGGGAGGGTTGGGCGGCGGGGCTTCGGTCGAGGAAGACCAACCCAAAGGCGCTCCACCCAGAAACACCCCCCACCCCAGCTCTCCCCCCGGTTGGGGGAGGGAGCCAACTTACCGGGCGCGCAAAGCCGCCTGCGCCGCCGCCAACCGCGCAATCGGCACCCGGTACGGCGACGCCGAAACATAATCTAACCCGGTCTTTTCGCAGAACGCGATGCTCGCCGGGTCGCCACCATGTTCGCCGCAGATGCCCAGCTTGATGTCCGGCCGCGCCGCACGCCCGCGCTCCGCCGCCAGCGCGATCAGCTCGCCGACACCCTCCACGTCCAGGCTGACGAACGGGTCCTTGGCGTAGATCCCCTGGTCGACATAGACCGACAGGAACCGGCTCGCATCGTCGCGGCTGACGCCCAGCGTCATCTGCGTCAGGTCGTTCGTGCCGAAGCTGAAGAACTCGCCGAACTCGGCGATCTCGCCCGCCTTGATCGCGGCGCGCGGCACCTCGATCATCGTGCCGACCAGATACTCGACCGTCCGGCCCTTGTCGGCGAACACAGCCGCCGCCGCCTTGTCGATCACCGCCTTCATCAGCTCCAGCTCCCGCGCCGTGCCGACCAGCGGCACCATCACCTCGGGGATCGGCGCGGCACCGGTCCGCTCCGCCACGTCGACCGCCGCCTCGAAGATCGCCCGCGCCTGCATCTCGTAGATCTCCGGATAGGTCACACCCAGCCGGCACCCGCGATGGCCCAGCATCGGGTTGAACTCGTGCAGCTCGGTCGACCGCCGCTTTAACGCCTCCAGGCTCAGCCCGGTCGCCTTGGCCACCTCGACGAACTCCTCCTCCGCATGCGGCAGGAATTCGTGAAGCGGCGGATCGAGCAAGCGAATGGTAACCGGCAGGCCCGCCATGATCTCGAAGATCTCCGCGAAATCGGACCGCTGCTCGGGCAGCAGCAGCGCCAGCGCCTTCCGCCGGCCCGCCTCGTCCTCCGCCAGGATCATCTGGCGCACCGCGGTGATCCGCGCCGCGTCGAAGAACATATGCTCCGTCCGGCACAGCCCGATGCCCTCCGCGCCGAATTCCCGCGCGGTGCGGCAATCGTTCGGCGTCTCGGCATTGGTCCGCACCTTCAGCCGGCGGACCTTGTCGGCCCACACCATCAGCGCGGCGAAATCGCCCGACAGCTCGGGCTGCACCGTCGGCACCTCGCCCAGCATCACCTCGCCGGTCGATCCGTCGATCGTCAGGATGTCGCCCTCGCGCACCTCGCGCCCGCCGACCTTCATCACCTTCGCCTTGGCGTCGATGTTCAGCGTGCCGACGCCCGACACGCACGGCCGCCCCATGCCGCGCGCCACGACCGCCGCATGGCTGGTCATCCCGCCGCGCGCGGTCAGGATGCCCTTGGCCGCATGCATCCCGTGGATATCCTCCGGGCTCGTCTCGACGCGCACCAGAATGACGGACTCACCCTGCTCGGACCGCTTCTCCGCCGTATCGGCGTCGAACACGACCATGCCCGATGCCGCACCCGGCGATGCGGGCAGCCCCTTGGCGATCACGTCGCGCGGCGCCGCCGGATCGAGCGTCGGGTGGAGCAGCTGGTCGAGTGCCGCCGGATCGACGCGGTCGACCGCCTCCTCTTCCGAAATCAGCCCCTCGGCCGCCATGTCCACCGCGATCTTCAGCGCCGCCTTCGCGGTCCGCTTGCCCGCGCGGGTCTGCAGCATCCACAGATGCCCGCGTTCCACCGTGAACTCGATGTCCTGCATGTCGCGGTAATGCGTCTCGAGCAGGTCGAACACCTTGGCCAGCTCGGCATAGACCTCGGGCATCGCCTCTTCCATCGATGCCGCGCGCGCACCCGCCGCCTCTCGCGCCGCCAGCGTCAGATATTGCGGCGTGCGGATGCCCGCGACGACATCCTCGCCCTGCGCGTTGATCAGGAACTCACCGTAATAGGCCCGGTCGCCCTTCGACGGATCGCGCGTGAACGCCACGCCGGTCGCCGACGTATCGCCCATGTTGCCGAACACCATCGCCTGCACGTTCACCGCGGTGCCCCATGCGGCCGGGATGTCGTTCAGCCGACGATACACCTTGGCACGCTCCGACTGCCACGAACCGAACACCGCGCCGACCGCACCCCACAGCTGCTCGTGCACGTCCTGCGGGAACGGCTTCTTCCACTGGTCGAGCACGATCGCCTTGTACTCCTTGACCAGCGCCTGCCAGTCCTCGGCACTCAGCTGCGTATCGAGCGTATAGCCGCGATCCTCCTTGGCGATCTCAAGCGCCTCCTCGAACGCGCCGTGATCCAGCTCCAGCACGACGTCCGAATACATCTGGATGAAACGGCGGTAGCTGTCCCACGCAAACCGCGGATCCTCCGACACCGCGGCCAGCCCCTCGACCGTCTCGTCGTTCAGGCCCAGGTTCAGCACCGTGTCCATCATCCCCGGCATCGACGCCCGCGCGCCGGACCGCACGGACACCAGCAACGGATCGGCCGCATCGCCGAACGCCTTGCCCGTGATCCCCTCGATATGGGTCAGCCCTGCGGCCACCTCGTCGCGCAACGACTGCGGAAACTGCTCGCCCTCGTCATAATAACGCACGCACATGTCGGTCGAGATCGTGAACCCCGGCGGCACCGGCAGGCCGATCGACGCCATCTCCGCCAGGTTCGCACCCTTGCCGCCAAGCAGGTTCTTGTCGCCCTTGCCCCCGTCGGACACCCCCCCGCCGAAACGATAGACATAGCGCGGCGCCGCGGCGGTAGGATCGGTGGCCATGGGCATTCCTTCAAGCGATCAACAATGGCCCCCACTTGGCGACCCGGACCGTAGAAGGACAACCCTGACAACGCTGGACAAGGACTGGTCCAGCCCGAGCCCCGACTCCCAACAGCTCCCCGGCGAAGGCCGGGGCCTAGGCGAAACGGCTGCACCAAGCCGCAAACAGTTCTCCCGCGTAGGCCGGGGCCCAGGTGAAACATCCCCACCAAGGCCCCGGCCTACGCCGGGGAACAACAGCAAACCGAAACACGCCGTGCCCCCGCGGATGCGGGGGCCCAGCTAAGCGTCGAATACCGACAGACGAGTATCAACCCACCCAGCCCCAAGACCAAAACCCAGAACTGGACCCCCGCCTCCGCGGGGGAACACCAACCCTACCCCTCGATCCTCGAAAAATCCGCCACCCGGTGCACAGCCGCCCGAATCCGCCCCAACAAAGCCAACCGAGCCGCCCGCTTCCCCGCATCAGCATCGTTCACGGTCACACCCTCGAAAAACGCATCGATCGGCCCCCGCAAACGACTAAGCGCCGCCATAGCCCCCGCAAAGTCCTCGGCCGCCACCGCAGCCTCCGCCGCCGGCTCCACAGCATCCAGCGCCGCCACTAGCTCCGCCTCCGCCGGCTCCATCACATACTCAGCCCCCGCAGACTCCGCCGGAGCCTCCTTCTTCAAAATATTGGCCGCCCGCTTATACCCCGCCAACAGGTTGATCCCCTCCGGCGTCTCCACAAACGCCTGCAACGCCTGCACCCGCGCCAACAGCCGAACGAGATCCTCCTCACCGCCGAGTGCGAACACCGCGTCGATCAGGTCGTGACGAACACCCGCTTCTTTCTGCTGAACCTTAAGACGGTCCGCAAAAAAATCGAGAAGGTCTATGGCTGTAGCTTTAGCCTTAATCGTGAAAAGTTCGGCATCCGCATTCGCTTGGTTGGTCGCCGCCACTATCAACTGATCAAATATCTGCTTCCATCCAACAGTTGCCTTGAGCTTTTGAAGCTCGCCAATCGTAGGAAGAATGCGATCAAACGGGCTGACCTGATTCCGAAATGTAACGTTTGCTGCCGCAACAAATGTGGCGATTAAAAGCGGCAGTTCCATCCGGTTCAAAATGATCGTTCGCACTATACCGAGAGCCGCACGACGCAGAGCGTAAGGGTCCCTAGATCCACTTGGCGGCATCTCCTCTACAAAGAATCCCGCGATCGTATCCAGCTTATCCGCCAACGAAACCGCCACCGTTACCGGAGCGGTCGGCACGTCGTCGCCCTGACCGACCGGCTTGTAATGGTCGCGGATCGCGTCGGCGACCGCGTCGGGATAGCCTTCCGCGCGGGCATAATAGCCGCCCATGATGCCCTGCAATTCGGGGAACTCGCCGACCATGCCGGTGACGAGGTCCGCCTTGCACAGCCGCGCCGCGGTCTCGGCCATCTGCGCAAGCTCGTCGCGGGCAAAGCCCTCTCCCCCCCGGGGAGAGGGTTGGGAGAGGGGAGCGACCTCTCCGTCAGGCGTCGCGCCGGTGGCGAGGTTGCTCCCCTCTCCCCGGCCCTCTCCCCGCAGGGGAGAGGGGGAAGAAGAAACAATCCCCTCCTCCACCAACCACCGCGCCAGCTTCGCGACCCGGTTGACCTTGTCCGCCACCGTCCCGAGCTTCTCGTGAAACACGATCTGGTCCAGCTTCGCGGCGCTCTCCGCCAACTTTACCTTCAGATCCTGTTCCCAGAAAAACTTCGCATCCGACAACCGCGCCGCCAGCACCTTCGCATTGCCCGCAACGACACCCACGCCGCCGTCGCGCGCCATGATGTTCGCCGTGCAGACGAAGTTCGGCGCCAGCGCCCCCGCGCCATCCACCAGCGCGAAATACTTCTGGTTGGTCCGCATGGTCAGCTGGATCACCTCGCGCGGCACCGACAGAAACGCCGGGTCGAACGCACCCAGCAACGGCACCGGCCACTCCGTCAGCCCCGCATTCTCCGCGACCAGCCCCTCGTCCGGCACCACCGTCAATCCAGCGGCAGCCGCAACCGATGCAGCCCCGTCGCGAATGATCGCGCGCCGTTCGGCCGGGTCCAGGATCACGTGCGCGGTGCGCAGCTTGAACGCATAATCGTCCGCCGACCCGATCGTGATCGGCTCGGGATGGTGGAACCGGTGGCCCACCGTGGCCGCACCCGACACGATGCCGGCGATCTCGATCGGCACGACCATCTCGTCGAGCAGCGCCACGATCCCCTTCAGCGGCCGGACCCAGCGCAGCGACGCGGTGCTGGCGGACTCCGCCCCCCAGCGCATCGATTTCGGCCACGGGAACCCGCGGATGATCGCCGGCACCGCCTCGGCCAGCACCGCCGCGGTCGCCCGCCCCGGCTTCTCGGTCACCGCGAACAGGATGATGTTGCCCTTGGCATCCGCCCGCTCGACCAGCTGCTCGCGCGTCAGCCCGGTCTTGCCCAGGAAGCCGGCCAGCGCCTGCGGCGGCGCATCGGCACGCGGACCTTTCACCTCCTCCGCCACCGGCTCCGTCGCCAGCGGCAGACCGCGTGCGATCAGCGCCAGCCGCCGCGGCGTTGCGTAGGTTTCGACCGCGTCGGCCGCCAGCCCGGCCTTCGCCAGCTCGGCCGCGAACAGCCGCGCCAGATCCGCGCACGCCTTCTCCTGCATCCGCGCAGGAATTTCCTCGGACAGGAGCTCGAGCAGAAAATCAGCCATCAGTTCGCATCCCGAGCCGTAGCGGCCGACTTCAAGCTGTCATCGTCCCAGCCATTATGCGCCATCCACGCCTGGCAACTGCCCTTCGCCAGATCGCGCACCCGGCCCATATAGGCCGCGCGCTCCGCCACCGAGATGACCCCGCGCGCCTGTAACGTGTTGAAGATATGGCTCGCCTTGATCGCCTGGTCGTACGCCGGCAACGGCAGCTTCGCCTCGATCAGCGCACGCGCCTCGTCCGCGGCCAGAGTGAACTGCTTGAACAGCGTCTCGGTGTTGGCCGCCTCGAAATTATACTTCGAAAACTGCTTCTCGTTCTCGAGGAACACGTCGCCATAGGTCACGCCGTCGTCGTTGAACGCCAGGTCGTACACATTGTCGACGCCCTGGATGTACATCGCCAGCCGCTCCAGCCCGTAGGTCAGCTCGCCCGCCACCGGCTTGCAGTCATAGCCGCCGACTTGCTGGAAATAGGTGAACTGCGTCACTTCCATCCCGTCGCACCAGACCTCCCAGCCCAGCCCCCACGCGCCCAGCGTCGGGCTCTCCCAATCGTCCTCGACGAACCGGATATCGTGCGCGGTGAAATCGATCCCGATCTTCGCCAGCGACCCGAGATAGAGGTCCTGCAGGTCGTCCGGACTCGGCTTCAGGATCACCTGATACTGGTAATAATGCCCCAGCCGGTTCGGATTTTCCCCGTACCGCCCGTCCGTCGGCCGCCGCGACGGCTGGACATAGGCGGCCTTCCACGGTTTCGGCCCCAGCGCGCGCAACGTCGTCGCCGGGTGGAACGTCCCCGCCCCCATTTCCATGTCGTAAGGCTGCAGAATGACGCAGCCGTGGCGGCTCCAATAGTCGTGGAGTGTCAGGATCAGGCCCTGAAAACTGAGCGGCTTGAGGTCGGGCATGGGAGGCCTTCGGACTTTCACTAATGTGCCGAAACCCTTGCGTCAGCGACAGGCAAAGCGTCAAGGCAAGCGGCCAGATACCTCCATCCCCCCACCGGGGGGAGGGTCGGGGTGGGGGGCGTGGCTTGGGGTGATGGTCCGTCCGGCCTAAGCCCCCCACCCCAGCCTTCCCCCCGATGGGTGGAGGGAGCCCGGCCACCAATTGCTTTTTCGCGCAATTCCCGCTACGCGCGCCAATCCCTGCCATGGTCATCCCTGGAGGCGCGGCGTGGGGTCAACATCAATGTCTGGAGACATATTATGAGCGATCAGCTCACACTGTCGGCCGAGACGCGCGATCGGGCTGGCAAGGGAGCCTCCCGAGCCATGCGTCGTGAAGGCCGCGTACCCGCCGTGATCTACGGCAACAAGCAGGAAGCCCTCTCGATCCACGTCGAGGAAAAGGCCCTGATGAAGATGCTCAACACCGGGCATTTCATGAATTCGGTCATCATGGTCGACGGCGTTGCCGGCGCCGCGATCCGCACGATCCCCAAGGATGTGCACTTCCACCCGGTCACCGACCGGCCGATGCACGTCGATTTCCTGCGCATTTCCGAACATGCCACGATCACCGTCTCGGTGCCTGTCGTGTTCGTCGATCAGGAAGAGTCGAAGGGCATCAAGCGCGGCGGCGTGCTGAACATCGTCCAGCATGAAGTCGACCTGGTCTGCGACGCGTCCGAGATCCCGGGCGAGATCACGATCTCGCTGGCCGGCGTCGAAGTCGGCGACTCGATCCACATCAGCAACGTCACGCTGCCGAACGGCGTCACCCCGGCGATCACCGACCGCGATTTCACGATCGCGACGATGGCCGCCCCGACGATCCCGAACGCCGAAGACGAAGCCGCCGACGAGGCGCTCGCCGCCGAGCAGTCGGCCGCTGCCGAGGCGGAAGCCGCCGCAGAGAAGGAAGACTGAGGCCCCTCCCGCTCCCCTCATGGGGGCGGGACAGCTTCGGTCCGCCGCCACCGACGTCCCAGGGGGGCGTCGGTGGCGGCGATCCTTTAAAGACGGGCAACGCAAAGCGGCCCCTCGGCACCCAAACGTCAGCCCACCCGAACAGGACGCCAGCACATGCAGATCTGGGTCGGCCTGGGTAATCCCGGCGCGGAATATGCGCTCCACCGGCACAATGTCGGCTTCATGGCGGTCGATGCGATCGCCGAGGTCCATGGCTTCGGCCCGTGGAAAAAACAGTTTCAGGGCTGGCTCGCCCCCGGCCGCATTGGCCCGGACAAGGTCCTGCTGCTCAAACCCGCCACCTTCATGAACGAAAGCGGCCGCTCGATCGGCGAGGCGCTTCGCTTCTACAAGTTCGGCGAGGATGCGCTCACCATCTTCCACGACGAACTCGATCTCGCCGCGTTCAAGGTGAAGGTGAAGACCGGCGGCGGCAATGCCGGCCACAACGGCCTGCGCTCCGCCGACGCGCATATCGGCAACGCCTTCCGCCGCGTCAGGATCGGCATCGACCATCCCGGCCACAAGGACCGCGTGACGGGCCACGTCCTCGGCAACTACGCGAAGTCCGAGCTGGACCCGCTCGCCGCCATGCTCGGCGCGATCGCCGCCGAGGCCCCGCTCCTCGCCGCCCGCGACGACGTCCGCTTCATGAACGAAGTCTCGCGCCGCCTGGTCTGACATTTTAGCCGGGCATCTTCACCCGCTCGATCGCCGTACCCGTGACCTTCCACGTCGCATCCGGCCCGGTCACCACATACAGCGGCAGCTTGGTCGCGAGCGACACGAACACATGGATCTCGGTCGGCACGGGATCCAGGATATGGCTGACCACCAAGGCGGCGGGCCTCGCGCCATCCGGCCCACGGCCGCCCAACGCGATGCAGCTCTTCGTAAACGGCCGCTGCGCCACGACCTCGCCGGCCTGCGAAACCTCGATCCGGTAATGCCCGCCGGCCGGATAGCCCGCCGGATCCGTCGCTCCCGACAGCAGATAGCCGATATACGGCCCCCCGCTGGTTTCCGGCGGCAGGATCACGCTATTCAGTGGCCCCGGGGTACAAGACCGCAGGGTCAGCCGCGTCATCTGCTCCCGTACACGGATCTGTGCAGCCAGCTCGGGTGTCAGATCACGCGCCTCGCCCGCCGTCCACACCCGCTTGTTGTCGACCGACCGCCCGTTCGTATCGGCGGTAAAGACCGCGTAGGGCTTCGAGCCCGTCAGCCCGTAATAGGTCACGGCAAGCCGCCCTTTCGCCGCAGGTGCCACCACCCAGCCACGAACCTCGCTTTTCCGTGCCTCGGGAATCGCGGCAATCATCGCATCCGTGGTCACCCACGCTGCCTGATCATAGGCGTAGATGCTCTTCCCACGGGCCAGCGCACGCTCGATTGCCGCCTGCTTCCCGACATCCGCCGCAACGGCCGGTACCGCCAGACACGCGATCGCCACCACGCCGCCCCAAACCCGCATACCCATCATGCTACCCCCCCTGTTTTGAAGGAGCATGAGGCACTTAGCGTCGCCTGGTCCACAAGTTTCTCCGCGGCGCACCTTCGCGGCTCGTGCGCACGTCGGGGGCAATCTCCGTCCCCCGTATCGATCACCAGACCCAGACCAATCGGACAAGAAAAAGCCGGCCCACGGTTTCCCGCGGCCGGCCTCTCTCGTTCCGACCGAAGCCGAAACACCTATCCTACCGGCAGCGGGACGACACCCCGCCGCCCGCCGGATCACATGCCGGACATCGCCGTCGTCGTCATCTGCTTCACATGCATCAGGTGACGCTCGATCACCGGCACCGCGGTGCTAGCAACCTGCTTCAGCGCCGGATCGGTGCCGTCGGTCGCGTAACCGCCATGCAGCGCCCATGCCGTCTGATGCGCCTGCATCTGCTGCTGCAGGTACAGGTCGTCGAAGCTCGCCTTCGGTGCCTTCTTCAGCAGCGCGATCTTCGCCTCGTTGCCGGTCGACATCCGCGTGCCGGGCTTCGCGATCGTGCGGTCCGGGTTCTTCAGCGCCGCCATCAGCGTCTTCGTGGTCGCGGTGTGATCCGCAACCATCTCGCGCGCAAACGCCTTCACGTCGGGGCGCTGCGCCTTCGACATCGCCAGCTTGCTCGATGCGATCTCGTACATGTCGCCGTCTGCGGCCAGCTTCACATAATCGGTGGCCGACGTGCCGGTCATCAGCTGGACGCCGACGTCGGTCGGGCTCATCGTCTGGGCCACCGTCATACCGCTCGTCGCCAGCATCATCGCGCCGGCAATCATCATCATGCGCTTCATATCGTTTACCTTAACTGTCGATCTTGATGGCTACCCAACACCGCGCGCCCGTTACCGGTTCCGCCCGTCCCGGCTGGCGTCCGCGCGCCGTCCGGGCTATTCGCCCCGCAAACCGCGGCGTCACGCCGGCGGATCCGAACGCGTACAGGACGAACATCTTATGGGTTTCCGCTGCGGCATCGTGGGCCTTCCGAACGTCGGCAAGTCCACCCTTTTCAACGCGCTGACCGAAACCGCGGCGGCGCAGGCGGCGAATTATCCGTTCTGCACGATCGAACCCAATGTCGGCCAGGTCGCGGTGCCTGACCCGCGGCTCGATACGATCGCCAAGATCGGCGGGTCGGCCAAGATCATCGAAACGCAGCTCGGCTTCGTCGACATCGCCGGCCTCGTCCGCGGCGCGTCGAAGGGCGAAGGGCTCGGCAACCAGTTCCTCGCCAACATCCGCGAAGTCGACGCGATCGTCCACGTCCTGCGCTGTTTCGAGGATGGCGACGTCACGCATGTCGAGGGCAAGGTCGATCCGATCGCCGACGCCGAGACGGTCGAGACCGAACTGATGCTCTCCGACCTCGAAAGCCTGGAAAAGCGCGTCCCCGCCGCGCAGAAGAAGGCGACGCAGGGCGACAAGGAAGCCAAGGTCGCGGCTTCGGTGCTCGGCCAGGCGCTCGACCTGCTGCGCGAGGGCAAGCCCGCCCGCCTGACCGTACCGAAGGACGAGGACGAAGCCCGCGTCTTCGCACAGGCGCAGCTGCTCACCTCGAAACCCGTCCTCTACGTCTGCAACGTCGATGAAGCCGCCGCCGCCGACGGCAACGAACTCAGCGCCCGCGTCGCGGTGAAGGCCGCCGCCGAAGGTGCCAAGTCCGTTGTCGTCTCCGCCGCGATCGAGGCGGAGATCGCCACCATGGCCCCCGCCGACCGCGTCGAGTTCCTGTCCGACCTCGGCCTCACCGAAACCGGCCTCGCCCGCGTCATCCGGGCCGGCTACGACCTGCTCCACCTCCTCACCTTCTTCACCGTCGGCCCGAAGGAAGCCCGCGCCTGGACGATCGAACGCGGCTCGAAGGCCCCCCAGGCCGCCGGCGCGATCCACACCGATTTCGAACGCGGCTTCATCCGCGCCGAAACGATGGCCTATGACGACTATGTCGCCTTGGGCGGTGAAGCCGCGGCCCGCGATGCCGGCAAGCTGCGCTCCGAAGGCAAGGAATATGTCGTCGCAGACGGCGACATCCTGCTGTTCCGCTTCAACGTCTGATCTGAGGGGCGGGGAGACGATCTTCGCCCTCACTCCCGCGATCACTTACGGCTGAACCACGCCCCCACCTCGTTTGGTTCGAGCTTGTCGAGAACGCTGCGCTGGCCTCCCCGCACGCTTGAGCCAAACGGAAGAGCACGGCTCATCAGGGAAATCGGGTCCCCCGAGGCCCCACCCCCCCAAACCTAGTCGAACAAATCCCCCCGCCCACTTTCCAGCCGCAACAACCGCGCCTTCACCGCCATCCCACCCGCAAACCCCGTCAAAGCCCCCGCCGACCCCACCACCCGGTGGCACGGCACGATGATCGAAACCGGATTGCGCCCGTTCGCCGCCCCCACCGCCCGCGACGCGTCCGGCCGCCCGATCTGCCGCGCGATCGCGACATAGCTCCGCGTCTTGCCGTACGGGATCGTCCGCAACGCCGCCCAGACCTCCCGCTGAAACGCCGTCCCACGCAGGTCGAGCGGCACGTCGAACCCCGTCGCCCGCCCCGCGAAATAGTCCTCGAGCTGCGCCTCGGCCCTGTCGAGCAGAGGATGCGGGACCGTCTCGGATGCAGCTACCAACCGCACCCGGCGCGGATCGTCGTCCGGCCACAGGACGGCCGCCAACCCGGCATCGCTCGCGATCAGCGTCAATGCCCCGACCGGGGACCGAACCACACGGCTCACCAGTTCCACCGCCACCTCTGCCATACCGCCCCCGCTACCCCTGCCGTCCGATCGTCCTGATCGTCCCCACGCAGCTTCCCACGGAACGCTGCCCCGGTTGATCGCAAAGTCGCACCCCCGGCATCGAGCATGATGCTCTACCCGGGCGAACCGCGCCATACGAGGCCAAGCCGGTGTGCTTCCACCGACCGACGTTCACCCCCCGCCAAAACGTCGCGGCGTATGCATCTCACCGTCCCCTACGCAGACTGGACCACAACCGACGTCTCCGCCATCATCGGTTCAAGGCCCGCGTAAGCCGGGTGATCGCAGGAGACGGACATGGCGTGGTTCGAGGATTTCGAAGTCGGGCAGACAGCCGCGTTCGGCCGCTACGTCGTCGACCGCGACGAGGTGCTCGACTTCGCCCGCAAGTACGACCCGCAACCCTTCCACCTCTCCGACGAAGCCGCCGCCGAAACCCATTTCAGCCGGCTCGCCGCCAGCGGATGGCACAGCACCGCCATGACGATGGCGATGATCGTCGCGAACATGGGCAACGACGGCGATGTCGGCGGCAGCCTGGGTGCGGCGGGCATCGACGAACTGCGCTGGCTCCGCCCGGTCCACCCCGGCGACATCCTGCGCTGCGAAACGGAAATCGTGACGGTCACCCCTTCCCGCACCCGCCCTGACCGCGGCACCGTCCGCACCCGCGTCACAGTCCTGAACCAGGACGACGTCCCCGTCCTGACGTTCATCCCCACCGCCCTCTTCCGCCGCCGCCCAACCGCAGCGGAGGCCTGAGTACCCGCACGCTAGAAAACCCCGGCGCGCGGACGCGCGACTCGCCATAAACGCGCCGACATCCGGGACCTGGTCCGCGATCCCGCTTCTGACGCGCAACCCCGCCTCACGTGGAGGATCAAGCGCTCTGAAGCTTATCCGACTTACCGATGGCTGCCGGCTTCGCACGAATGCCTGCGTAATCGAATAAATCCCCAACTCTCGGGACGAACTCTATCGCGATGGCGCACTCGTCATCGATAATTCCGACCGGAACAGCCAGTTCCAACACTTGGCACGGTCCCTGCAACCACCCTGATGTTGCCGCGATCGACGTGGCACCGGCTACCGGCCGACAGCCAAGGGACCACCGCCATGTTCAATTTCGACCGCTCCGACGCTCAGCGTATTGCCGTTTCCGCCGCCGGCGCGATCCTCTTTTCCGGCCTCTGCATCAGCGGCGCGATCGCCCCGGCGCAGGCTTCCGCCGCCCCGGCGACCACGCTCGCCGCGTGGCAGGCCGACGCCGCGCAGCGCCTCGACGCCGCGATGGTCAAGGTTCCAGACAACGCCCGCCGCTTCGCACGCAACGACGCCGTGGTCTCCGCGACCGTCGGCCCCGACGGCACGCTATCGGACACGCATATCGTCCAGAGTAGTGGCAGCCGCACGGCGGATGTTGCCCTGCTCTCGCGCGCGGCGCAGCTTCGCCTGGCGCCGATGCCGGCCGATGCCGCCACGCGGACCGTCGTGCTGAAGGTCGCACTCATCGACGGCGACGCGCCGCGCCCGCTCCGCCAACCACGCGCCACGGTCCGCTACGCCGCGCGCTGAAACGAAAGGGGCGGCCCGTCGCCGAGCCGCCCCCTTCGTCTGGCAGAAACAGCGATCAAGCCTGCGGCAGCGGCTTTGCCTTCTTGTCCGCCCAAATATTCTGGTACGCGAAGTATGCCAGCGTCGTCGCCAGCAGCAGGAACAGGATGACCGCAACGCCCGTGCGCTTGCGGTTCTCCAGCTTAGGTTCCGCGGTCCAAATCAGGAACGCAGATACGTCCTGCGCCATCTGGTCCACCGTCGGCTTGGTGCCGTCCGCGTAGGACACCTGGCCTTCCGCCACCAGCGGCGGCGGCATCGCGATGTTCAGGTTCGCATAGACCGGATTGTAGTACAGCCCCGGGCCCGGCCGTGCTTCGGCCGGCAGGTCGGCCGGCGCCTTGCGGTACCCGGTCAGCAGGCCGTGGACATACTCCGCATGCCCCTCGCGCGCCTTCGTCATCAGCGACAGGTCCGGCGGCAGCGCATTGTTGTTCGCGGCCCGCGCGGCGACTTCGTTGGCGTACGGGCTCGGGAACATGTCGGACGGGATCGCCTTGCGCGTCGCCGGCTCGCCCGTGTCCGGGTTCACCGACGGCACCTCGATCGCCCAGTTCTTGGCGATCGCCTTCACTTCCGGCGCGGTGAAGCCAAGCTCGGTCAGGTCGCGGAACGCCACATGGCGCAGCGAATGGCAGGCGGCGCACACTTCCTTGTACACCTGGAACCCGCGCTGCAACTGCTGCCGGTCGAACCGACCGAACGCACCGTCACTGGCGAACGCGACTTCCTGCGGCTCCACATGGAAATGATGCGCGGTATTCTCGACCGCCGGCTGGCGCGGGATGAGCATGGCGACGACGAGCGCCATGACGAATACGAGCCCTGCAAGGAAGGCAATGATGCGAACCATCTAATACGACTCCCTTGGGGTTCAGGACGCGCGCGCGGGCACGGTGGCAACGCCACCTGCACCGAACGGCGCCGACTCCTGCGCCTCGCCGTGCAGCACGGATGCCGAGATCGACATCGGCAACGGCTTGGGCCGCTCGATCTTGGACACGATCGGCAGGATGATCAGGAAGTGCGCGAAATAATAGGCCGCACAGAACTGGCTCAGCCGCACATAGGGCTCCTCCGCCGGGGCCTGACCCAGCCAGCCGAGCACCAGCACGTCGATGATCAGCGCGAAGAAGAACCACTTGTACAGCGGGCGGTAGTTGGACGACCGGACCGGCGACGTGTCGAGCCACGGCAGCACGAACAGCAGCAGGATCGATCCGAACATCGCCATCACGCCCCACAGCTTGGCGGGGATCCACAGGAAGTTGACGGTGAACGACTTCAGGATCGCGTAGAATGGCAGGAAATACCATTCGGGCACGATGTGGGCCGGCGTCGACAGCGGGTTGGCCGGGATATAATTGTCGGGATGCCCCAGCGCGTTCGGCATGAAAAACACGAACAGCGAGAAGGCGATCAGGAACACGCCCAGCCCGAACCCGTCCTTGGCGGTGTAGTAGGGGTGGAACGGCACCGTATCCTGCGGCCCCTTCACATCCACGCCGGTCGGGTTGTTCGACCCCGGAATGTGCAACGCCCAGATGTGCAGGATGATGACGCCCGCGATCACGAACGGCAGCAGATAGTGGAGCGAGAAGAACCGATTGAGCGCCGCATTGTCCGGCGCATAACCGCCGAGCAGCCACTCGCGGATCGGCTCGCCGACCAGCGGGATCGCCGAGAAGAAGCCGGTGATCACCTGCGCGCCCCAGAACGACATCTGCCCCCAGGGCAGGACATAGCCCATGAACGCGGTCGCCATCATCAGCAGGAAGATGACGACGCCGAGCAGCCAGATCATCTCGCGCGGGGCCTTGTACGAGCCGTAGTACAGCCCGCGGCCGATATGCATGTAGACCACGATGAAGAAGAACGACGCGCCGTTGGCATGCGCATAACGCAGCAGCCAGCCCGAATTCACGTCGCGCATGATATGTTCGACGCTGTCGAACGCGATCGCGCCGTTGGCGGCATAATGCATCGCCAGGATGATCCCGGTGATGATCTGCAAGCCCAGCGCCGCACCCGCGAGCACGCCGAAGTTCCAGAAATAGTTGAGGTTGCGCGGCACCGGATAACCGGCGCCGACCGCGTTGTAGACCAGGCGAGGCAGCGGCAACCGCTCGTCGATCCACTGCGTGAACACGCTTTTCGGCGCATAATGGGCGGCCCAGGGAAAGCTCATCTGTGTTTCCTCAACCGATCTGGACGACGGTGTCGGAGTTAAATTTATACTCCGGCACATTCAGGTTCAGCGGGGCCGGACCCGACCGGATCCGCGCGGCGGTGTCGTAGGACGATCCGTGGCACGGGCAGAAATACCCGCCATAGGAGCCGCGATTCTCGCCCTCGGTCACGCCCAGCGGCACGCAGCCCAGATGCGTGCAGACCGCTAGCGTGATCAGCCAGTTCTCCTTGCCGGGCTTGGTCCGCTCGGCCAGCGTCGCGGGATCGCGCAGCGACGACACGTCGACCGCATTCGCCTCCGCGATCTCCTTCGGCGTCAGGTTGCGGATGAACACCGGCTGCTTGCGCCACGATGTCTTGATGCCCATGCCGGGCGTGATCTTCGAAATGTCGACTTCAATCGATGCCAGCGCCAGCACGTCGGCGGAGGGGTTCATCTGGTTGATCAGCGGGATCAGCACGGTCAGGCCGCCGACTCCGGCCACGCTGACAGCGGCGATGTTCAACCAGTCGCGGCGACGGACGCCGACCCCCTCGACCTTCTCGGTCACTCCGGCCTGATCGACCACTTCGACATTCGCCATCCGCTGGAACCCTCGACCCTTCGCCCTGTTTACGCCGTCGTGGTTCCGCCCATCGGGCGTCGCCAACGCGTCGCTTTGCCGCACGGACATGGCCTGCGACCGGTGATTGATAGCCGCGCGCCGTGGGCGTTGCCAAGTGCTTATGGCGGCGACATGACAGTTGCGACACGTTCGCATAGGGATGCGGCTATGCGCATCTGCCTTCACCAACCCGATATCGCCGGAAATGTCGGCACCATTCTCCGGCTTGCAGCCTGCACGGGCGTCGCGGTCGACATCGTCGAACCCTGCGGTTTCGCGTTCGGCGACCGTGCGCTGAGACGCGCCGGCATGGACTATGCCGACGCAGTGGAGATCCGCCGGCACGCCGACTTCGACGCGTTCCAACGAAGCGGAACGAGCCGCCTCGTGCTGCTCACCACCACCGGCGGCACCCGGCTGGACGCGGCGCAGTTCACGCCCGACGACATCCTGGTGATGGGCGCGGAGGGCTCCGGCGTCCCGCCCCATGTCCACGACGCGGCCGAGCTGCGCGTCCGGATTCCGATGCGGCCCGGCTACCGGTCCTTGAATGTCGCGGTCGCGGCGGGCATCGCGCTGGCCGAGGCGCTGCGCCAGACCGCGGGTTGGCCGGGCGATGCGGGAACAGCCATGGAAGACGAGTCATGATCCATCTCGACCCGGAACAGCAGGCCGCGCGCGACTGGTTCGAATCGCTGCGCGACCGGATCTGCGCCGCGTTCGAGGCGATCGAGCGCGAGATCGGCAGCGACGCGGCGTTCGACTATGCGCCGTGGGACCGCGAACCGGCCGGCGGCGGCGGCGGCGTCCGCGGCCTGATGAAGGGCCGCGTGTTCGAGAAAGTCGGGGTCAACGTCTCGACCGTCGGCGGCGCGTTCGAACCGCAATTCGCTGCATCGATCCACGGCGCGGCCGAAAATCCGGCCTTCTTCGCCACGGGCATCAGCCTGGTCGCGCACATGGCCAACCCGCACGCGCCCGCCGTCCACATGAACTGCCGCTTCCTCACCACCACGAAACGCTGGTTCGGCGGCGGCGCGGACCTCAACCCCGCCATCGCTTATGAAGACGACACCGCGGCGTTCCACGCCCGGATGCAGGCGGCCTGCGACGCGCACGACCCGGCCTACTACCCACGCTTCAAGCAATGGGCGGACGAGTATTTCTACATCCCGCACCGCAAGGTCCACCGCGGCGTCGGCGGCATCTTCTTCGATCATCTCGAGCACGACTTTGCCGACGATTTCGCTTTCGTCCGCGACGTGGGCGAGGCGTTTCTCGACATCTTCCCACGCATCGTCCGCGGCCGGATGGCCACGCCCGCGACGGAAGCCGACCGCGACGCCATGCTCGCCTTCCGCGGCCGCTACGTCGAATTCAACCTCGTCCACGATCGCGGCACGTTGTTCGGCCTCAAGACCGGCGGCAACATCGACGCAATCCTGATGAGCCTGCCCCCGACCGCGACCTGGGCATGACCACGGCCAGGAACCGTTCCCCGGCGCAGGCCGGGGCCTTGGTGCAACCGCTTTACCCAGCCCCCGCCCTCCGCCGGGGAACGAGAGCGGCCACCCCACGATGAGCCTCACCCCCGTCGCCCCAACCGACGTCGCCACGGTCGTCACCACGCTGGAGATGACCCGCCGCCCCCCGGCCCGTCCGCTCCCGTCAGCGCCCCTCCGCCTCACCCACTGGCGGACACCCGGCCCGGCCGCCTACCGCACGCTGTTCGCCCGCGTCGGCACCCCCTGGCTCTGGTACTCGCGCCTGGCGATGGACGACGCGCGCCTGACCGCGATCCTCACCGACCCGCAGGTCAGCGTCCACGCCGTGGTCGACCCGGCCGGGATCGAAGTCGGCATGCTCGAACTCGACCACAGCCTGTCCGGCACCTGCCGCATCGCCTATTTTGGGCTTATCCCCGAACTCGCCGGGCGCGGGCATGGCCGCTGGCTGATGGCGCATGCGCTGGCGCTCGGCTGGCGCGCCGATACTCGGCGGATGCTCGTCCACACCTGCACGCTCGATCATCCGCGCGCGCTCGGCTTCTACCGAGCACATGGCTTCGTCGCGATCGCCCGCACGCTGGAAACCTTCCCCGATCCGCGCGTCTCGGGGCTGCTCCCCGCCGACGCCGCGCCTCAGATCCCGCTGCTCTCCGCCGCCGTCGCGCGGTAGAGGAACGCCGCGAACACGCCCCACACCGCCTGCACCGCCGCACCGGCCATCGCTGTGATCACTGACAGCACGACCGCCATTGGCGCCACCTGGCCCGTCGCACGGCCGATCAGCACCAGCACTGATCCCAGCCCGAACTGGATCGCGCTCATGATTGCAAGATAGGCCAACGCATACAGCACCGTCACCGCCGCCAGCCGGCCGAACAGGCCGCGCGTGCTGGCGAACGCCGCTTTTACCGTCTGAACCGGCGCCGGCCCCGCCGCCCGCGCCGCCAGCGCCGGCCACAGGGTCAGCAGCCGGACCGCGACGTACAGCAACGGCGGCATCAGCAGGAACAGCCCCAGGTTCGCCGCCTGTTGCGGCGCCGCGCCGACCAGCGTCCCAATCGCCATCGCCACGATGCTCATGATCACGGTCAGCCCCAGCGCCACCCCCATGAACATCAGCAGCACGAGCAGCGCATTGCCCAGCCGGTCGAACCCCGCCCGCAACGCCTCGCGCACGCTCGTCCCCGCGCGGATCACCAGCGCCGCGGTCGCCACGTTGCCGACCAGGAACAGCAAGGTCACCGGGATCAGCACCAGCATCCACGTCCCCGGCTGCATGCGTTGCGAGACGGGTGTGGTCGGCACCGCCAGGTCCCACAGCAACGTGCCGAGCCCCGTCGTGGCGAACGCCAGCGGCATCAGCAAACCCGCCTCGCGTTTCACGAAGGCGCGCGTCTGGTCGGCAATGTCGGCAAGGGCGAAACGTGGGATCTCTGACATCGAAGTCCTCTGGCGCGCAGCGAAAAAGGGCCGCCACCGCGCCTATCCCACCGCAACCGCCGCCGCGCAATGGACCGGGACCGGTCGCGACGCCCCTTCGGTCGGGCGGGCGGCTTGCAACCGGGCGGCCGAACGATCAGATCGGCGCCATGACGGACCCGACCCCCCTTCCCCCGGCCAGTCCGGCCGACACCGCGATCGAATGGCGGGTCTCGCCCGGCCTCGTCCCCTATCCGGAGGCGCTGGCCGAAATGGAGTCGCGCGCCGAGGCGATCCGCGCCGGCACCGCCGCCGAACTCATCTGGCTGCTCGAACATCCGCCGCTCTACACCGCCGGAACCAGTGCGGTGGTGGACGAGCTGCTCAGCCCGAACCGCTTTCCGGTCTACCCCGCTGGTCGCGGCGGGAAATATACCTATCACGGCCCGGGCCAGCGGATCGGCTACGTCCTGCTCGATCTGGCGGCGCGCGGGCGCGACGTGCGGGCCTATGTCCACGGGCTCGAAGGCTGGGTCATCGATACGCTGGCAGCGCTCGGCGTCCCCGCCCGGCGCGAACCCGGTCGGATTGGCATCTGGACCGACGCGCACGGGCGGGAGGCGAAGGTCGGCGCGATCGGCGTGCGCGTCCGCCGCTGGGTCAGCTTTCACGGATTCGCGGTCAACATCGCGCCCGATCTGTCGCACTTCGGCGGGATCGTACCCTGCGGCCTTCCCGACTTCGCAGTCACAAGTTTGGCGGACTTAGGGAAACCTTTCGCGATGCGCGCGTTTGACGAAGCGTTGAAAGCTGAAATGCCGGGATTTCTGGGGTCTCTACGGACTTGTCCGCACGGCCCTTGAGCGGTCCTCGCAGAAAGGCTAATGACGGAAGCGATTTGGGTATGAAGGGCTAGACCCAAACCAGATCGGATTATCTAGGGAGTCCCGACATGCGTAACTTTTCCAAGCTGATGACCGGTTCGATGATCATGGGCGCAGCACTGCTCGTCTCCGCTTGCGGCGGCAGCGAGACTGCAAACACGGCCGACACGAACATGACCGAAATGAACTCGATGGAGCCGATGGACGGCACCATGAACGACGTGACCGCCGTTGACGGCGCCACCGACAACATGGCGATGGACAACGGCATGATGGGCGGCAACATGTCGAACGACATGGGCATGTCCAACGACATGGGCGGCAACATGGCGATGGGCAACATGTCCAACGGCATGTAATTCGTTCTCTTCGAACGAATTCTGCGAAAGGCCGTCCGGGAAACCGGGCGGCCTTTTTCATGAAAATCTCCGCGTTTCCGCTACGGCCCCGTCCTGCGATCGGCCCGAATAGCCGATCTACGCCAGTCGCCACGCGGACTGCGACCAAGCGACCGTCGAAACCCTTTGTGGGACGGCGTGAAAGTGCGTAATCCTAGGCGCCTCAGCGTTGGGGTTCAGTCATGATCTTGCCTATGGTTTGCCGGCGTGTTGTTGCCGGTTTCGTCGCACTCTCCAGCGTGGTCGTCGCGACCGCTCCGGCCGCCGCCTCCTACCTGTTCTGGATACCCCCGAATTTCAGCGGCACGCCCGTCCGCGGCGGCGAACCGGGCATCGGCCTGCCGTTGCCGGGCGCAACCGACAAGGAACTGAGCGCGCATCTTCTGTGGAACATGCGTGCCGGCCTCAACGTCGCCGCGCTGCAGTGCCAGTTCGCGCCCCCGCTCGCTGCGGTGAAGAACTACAACACGCTCCTCAAACAGCATGATGCCGAACTGACCGACGCGTACACGACGATCGAAAAATATTTCCGGCGGACCGATCCGAAGGGCTGGCAGGTCGCGCTCGATCAGTACACGACCCGCACCTACAACGGCTTCTCGACCCTCCATGCGCAGCTCGGCTTCTGCGAGACGGCGGCCGCCATCGGCCGAGATGCGATCGGCCGGAAGCGTGGCGACCTGCACCAAACCGCCGAACTCCGTATGCGTGAGTTCCGCAACAGCTTGGTCCCGATGGGCGACGCCATGTTCGTGATTCGCCGCACGAATTTCGCCAGCCTGCCGACCCCGCCGCTCGACCCGAAATGCTGGAACAAGAAGGACGTGCTCGTGAAAAAGTGCGTCGTGACCTGGAACATGACCCTCGCCGCCGCCGGCCGCCCCGCCGACGGCACGGTGCCGCCTAGCGGGGTCTGATCCCAGGCGACATCCGGCGGTAGCTAGGGTCGCGCTGCTACAATCGAGCTGTCCGTCCCCCGGCGCACGCCGGGGCCTAGACGCAACCTCGCCTCAAGGCCCCGGTCTGCGCCGGGGAACAGTTGGATGTTAATCACAACTCCGCCCTCACGTATCCCCGCAAGGCGGGGATCCAGATCGTAGCGTCGAACTCGACCCCCGCCTTCGCGGTGGAACGCTGCATGTCTTTCGAGTGGTATCTACGCCCGCCGGAAAACCGACAGGTCGCGACCGCCCGCTACCGCAGCCCCAAACTCTTGTGCACCTGCGTCGACAGCCGCCATTTCGGGCGAGACATCACGAAATCGATCGCCGCGGCGACATTGTCCTGCACCGTCGGACCGTCCATCGGCTGGATCAGCCGGTGCGTGAACTGCCACGACTCCATCGCGACATAATCGGTCCCGGGCTGCGGCCACACCAGCTTCAGCTCGTCGCCGCTCTGCTGGACGATCGTCGTCCCTTGCTTCGGGCTGATGCACAGCCAGTCGATCCCCGCCACCGCGGGCAGCGTCCCGTTGCTCTCCACCGCGATCTCGAACCCCTGCGCATGCAGCGCATCGACCAGCGCCGCGTCGATCTGCAGCATCGGCTCCCCGCCGGTGATCACGATGAACGCCGGCTCGACCGGGTCCGCCATCTCGGTATCCCAGAATCCGCGCGCCGAGGCCGCGAGCGTGTCGGCGTCCGCGAACTTGCCGCCACCGTCACCGTCCGTGCCCACGAAGTCCGTGTCGCAGAACCGGCATTGCGCGGTCTCGCGATCCTGCTCTCGCCCCGACCAAAGATTGCACCCGGCAAAGCGCAGGAACACCGCGCGCCGCCCCGCCTGCAACCCTTCGCCCTGCAACGTCAGGAACATCTCCTTGACGGCGTAGCTGCTCATTCCGGCGCCGCCGCATAGCGCGTCGGATCGGGCAGCCCCGCGTCCGCGAACCCCTTGGACCGCAGCCGGCAGCTGTCGCACCGCCCGCAATGCAGGCCCGCCGGCGTCGGATCGTAGCACGACCAGCTCATCCCCGCGTCCAGCCCCAGCCGGTCCGCCTCGCGCGCGATGTCCGCCTTGCCCAGCGCCAGCAACGGCGCGTGGACATGGAACCGGTCGCCCTCGACGCCCGCCTTGGTCGCGACGTTGGCCATCGCCTCGAACGCGTCGACGAACTCCGGCCGGCAATCGGGATAGCCCGAATAATCGAGCGCGTTGATCCCCAGGAACAGGTCGCGTGCCCCCACCGCCTCGGCCCAGCCCAATGCCAGGGACAGGAAGATCGTGTTGCGCGCCGGCACGTACGTGACCGGAATCCCGGGCTGCACGCCCTCCTTCGGCACCGCGATATCGGCGGTCAGCGCGGACCCGCCGAATCGCGTCAGGTCGATCGACAGCACAACGTGCCGCTCCGCCCCCAGCGCGGACGCGACCCGCGCGGCGGCGTCCAGCTCGACCCGATGGCGCTGGTTATAGTCGATCGTCAACGCGAACAGGCGGTGCCCGCGTTCGCGCACAAGCCCGGCGACTACCATCGAATCGAGGCCACCGGACAGCAGCACCACGGCTGCGCTGTCATGAATCATGCTGTCTTCCATGCGCGCCGCGCTATTCCTGCGGGCGGAACCGCGCAATAAGAAAGGGCCGCTCCGATCGCGCGAAGCGGCCCAGGCCGATCCAACCGGACCGTCTTAGGAAGTCGTGCCCGACACGACATCATTCCCTTACGACGGCGCCGCTTTACGTCCGGTGAACGGCGGCCGTCCGAATACCAGTCAAATCCCAGAACGAAACAAATCGACCCCCAAGATCAGCTCCCGTCATACGCGAACTGCTCAGGCACCAGAGCCGCGGGACTCGCCCCGTCTCAGGTGGTACCCCCATCGACCTCGACCGCCGCCAGGCTCTCCAACGTGATCCCGTACTTGCTCGAACAGAATTCGCACGCGACCTCGATCACGCCCGCATCGTCCGCCATCCCGATCCGCTCGTCCTCCGGAAACCGTGCGAGCACATCGCGGAAATGATCCGGATTGCACCGGCATCCCCGCGTCAGCGTCGCCGGCGGCAATACGCGGACCTCGTCCTCCTCGTGGAACAGCCGCCACACGATATCGGTCAGCGGCAACGTCGGATCGGACAACTCCTCCGGCTTCGCCGTCGATGCCAGCACCGCGACATGGTCCCACTCCGGATGGTCGAGCCGCGTATGGATGCGGTCGCGCCCTTCCTCGCCCTCGGGCAGATGCTGGATCATCAGCCCGCCCGCGACATGCCCGTCGCGCGCATTGCCGACGATGCTCAGCCGCACCAGGCTCGGGATCTGCTCCGACTGCGCGAAATAACGCTCCGCCGCCTCGGCCAGCGACGCGCCCTCCAGCGGCACGATCCCCTGATAGCGCTCGCCCGACGTCACCTGATCGAACGTGATCGCCAGATATCCCGGCCCGAACAGCGCGAACAACGACGGATCGACCGGCATCTCCGCCAGCCGCTCCGCATCGTGCCGCACATAGCCGCGCATCACGCCCGCCCGGTAATCGCACACCAGCAGGTCGATCACCCCGCCCTCGGTCTGCGCCTGCAACGTCAACTGCCCCGCCGCATCCTTCAGCAACGACCCGAGCAACGCGGTCAGCGTCAGCGCCTCCGCCAGGACCCGTTCGATCGCAGGGGGATAGGCGTGACGGCTGAGGATCGAGTCGAGCGCCGGCCCGATCCGCACCACCCGCCCGCGCGCATGCCGCCCCGGGATCATGAACCCCAGCGCCTGGTCCAGATGTTCGGTCGGCGGCGGGGTCGGCCCGTCATACGTGCTGGCCAAGAGTTGTATTCCTATCTGCTGTTTTCGCCGAGATAGGAGACCAGGCGCATCTTCTAAAGCCCCTCTCCTCCCAGGAAGAGGCTAAGCGAGGGACTCTACAACCGCCCGAAACACCATAGCAGCACCGACTTCTGCGCATGCAGCCGATTCTCCGCCTCGTCCCAGATCGCGGACTGCGGCCCGTCGATCACCGCGTCGACCACCTCCTCGCCGCGGTGCGCGGGCAGGCAGTGGAGGAACACCGCGTCGGGCGCCGCACGCGCCATCAGCGCCTCGGTCACCTGATACGGCATCATGGCCGCCAGCTTCTCCTCGACATGGTCCTGCCCCATCGAGATCCACGTATCGGTCACGATCACGTCGGCCCCCGCCGCCGCCTCGGCCGCATCGCGCGAGACCGCAAAGCGGCTCCCCCGCGTCCAGGCATTCGCCACCACCACCGGCGACGGATCATAGCCCTCGGGACACGCCGCCCGCACGTCGAACTTCATGAGGCTGCCCGCCTCCACGATCGAATGGAGCACGTTGTTGCCGTCGCCCAGCCAGGTCCACACCGTCCCCGCCAACTTCCCGGTTCGGTCGAGCACGGTCAGCATGTCAGCCATGATCTGGCACGGATGGCTGAAATCGGTCAGCCCGTTGATGACCGGCACCGTCGCGTGCTCCGCCATCTCCTGCACCTTCTCGTGATCGTCGGTGCGGATCATGATTGCGTCGACATACCGGCTCAGCACGCGCGCGGTATCGGCCACGCTCTCGCCGCGGCCCAGCTGCATCGTGCCGGCATCCATCACGATCGTCGTGCCGCCCAGCTGGCGCATGGCCATGTCGAACGACACGCGCGTCCGCGTCGAATTCTTTTCGAAGATCATCGCCAGCGTATAGCCGGCCAGCGGCGCATCGGCATCGACACGTCCGCGTGGCCAGCCCGCGCGCGCCGCCTTGCGGTCCAGCGCGTCGGCCAGCATCGCGGCGATCCCGTCGGGGCCGGCGTCGACCAGGTCGATGAAATTGCGGTCGGTCGTCATGGTCATATCGGTCGCTCCACCCACGCGCCGCCCGGTTCGATCATGCCCGGACGGGTAGGAAAAGATGGCTGCGTCCGGCGCTCGCACGCCGGACGCGTCTGTCACGCTGTCGCGATCACTCGTCGGCCGGCGGCACGTAGAGGCGCGCCGCCTCCGATACCGTCGCGACGAACTCGTCGATATGGCTCTGCTCGATGATCAGCGGCGGCAGCACGCGCACCACATTCTCACCCGCCGCCACGGTCAGCACATGATGATGATCGCGCAGATGCGCCACGAACCGCCGGCTGTCGGTCTTCATCTTCAGGCCGAGCATCAGCCCCGTCCCGCGCACGCTGTCGAACAGCGTATCGTGGTTCGGGATCATCTGCTCCAGCGCCTGCCGCAGCCGCTCGCCGCTCGCCTGCACCTGTTCCAGGAAACCCGGTTCCAGGATCACGTCCAGCACCGCATTGCCTGCCGCCATCGCTAGCGGATTGCCGCCATAGGTCGACCCGTGCGTGCCGGCGACCATGCCCTTGGCGGCCTCCTCCGTCGCCAGGCACGCGCCCAGCGGGAACCCGCCGCCGATCCCCTTGGCGGTCGCGACGATGTCCGGCCGCACGTCATACAGCTCATGCGCGTACATGGCGCCCGTCCGGGCGACCCCGCACTGCACCTCGTCCAGCACCAGCATCAGCCCGCGCTCGTCGCAGATCCGGCGCAGCCCGTGCAGGAAGGCGCGCGACGCCGGGCGGATGCCGCCCTCGCCCTGGATCGGCTCGACCAGGAAGCCGGCGGTCGTCTCGTCCACCAGCGCCTCGGCCGCCGCCAGATCGTCGAACGGCGCATAGGCGAAGCCCGGCAGCAGCGGCTCGAACCCGCCGCGCATCTTGTCCTGATCCGTCGCCGAGATCGTGCCCAGCGTCCGACCGTGGAACGCGTTCTGGAACGTGATCAGCGTCGTACGTTCCGGGTTGCCGTTGACGAAGTGATAGCGACGCGCGGTCTTGATCGCGCACTCCACCGCCTCGGCACCCGAATTGGTGAAGAACACCGTGTCCGCGAACGTCACGTCGATCAGCCGCTGCGCCAGCTGCTCGCCCTGCGGACTGCCGTACAGGTTCGACACGTGCATCAGCGTCGCGACCTGCTCCTGCAGCTTGGCGGTCAGATGCGGATGGCCATGCCCCAGAAGGTTCACCGCGATCCCGCTCGCGAAATCGAGATAGCGCGTGCCGTCCTCGCCGATCAGGTAGCAGCCTTCGCCGCGCACCGGTCGCACGCCGCACCGTGGGTAGACGGGCATCAGCGGGGTGATCGGCATGACGGCAACTCCTGTCGGTACTGGAAACGGCTCCGGAAACGCAAAAAGGCGGCCGATGACGCGGCCGCCTGCGAATCGCTATAACGGGGCAGAGCGACGGGTGGAAGCGGGTTCGGTGGGAGTACCCGTCCGGCTTGCAGTCTCAGACGAGCATCGCCGGCCGCCGGTCGGGCCTCACCGATCCATGCGTGGTGCGGGGGTCGAGACAAGCCGCGCCATCAAGGCCGCCGCCGACGCTTCGGAAAGCGGCGTTATCACCGGCGCCGGTTCGGCTTTGCCCGTTGCCGTTCTCGCATAAGGCTTGTTGCGCCCGATATAGCTCAGGACGTCGTAACGGAGTTTCGTCATCGTCCCGAAGGCTTCCACCGCCTTTGCCAGCGGCTCCCCCCGGGCGACCGCAGCCATATACGCTGCGAACTGCGCGCGCACCTCGGCCTTGATGTCAGCCAGGACGAAATAATGCGTCAGGAACGCCGCATGGTACGGGGTCCAGGTCATGCGCTTGGATGCGTTGTGCAGGTAATCCCCGTTCAGCACATTTGCTGTGTCGAGCAGACCATAGGATCGAAAGACCAGACCGTAACCCCCCGGGGGTGGGCGGCCATAGTCGATCGATCCATCGCTTCTGAAGACGACGGTCGAAAAGAGCGCCCCGATCCCGTCCATATACCATCTTGGATAAGCGCCCGGCGCGTAATTCAGAAGCAGATGCTGCGCATAGGCACCATAGAGCAGCGCCTCCCACGATCGAACCAGCGATGGGTGGTAGACCGGCTTCATACCGACGCAGTCCGCGCCGAGATGGGCAAAATCTTCGCAATCGGCGCTTCGTGCCTTGTTCGTGTTCATCTCGATGATCTGATCGGCCCGGCTCAGCGCCAGGATGCTGCCGTCCGGACGCGGATCATAATATCGCTGCGACATGAACGACCGCCCATAGGGTCCGTCACCATAGTCGACGGTACGAAGGCCCAGGTCCCGCATTGCGCCGCTCGAACCGAACAACACGACGACCAAGGGGGCGGGCTCTTCGGCACGACCGGGCGAACGATAAAGCCTGGCGAGCAGGGTGTGGAGCTTTTCGAGGTTCCGCGTGACCCGCGCCAACTGTTTCGTGTCGCCATCGGAATAGACGATGACGTTGTCGCTCTCGGCCTTCTGCCACGCACTCGCCTTTTCCAGAGGCGCTGACCGCTCAGGTGCGGTGACGATGATCGGCGACGTATCCGTCATGGGCCCGGCGCGGGGCGGGACCGGCGTCTGGCAAAGCCCCGAGGCCGCGGGAGCCAGCCACGCGGTGCAACCAAGGACCAGAGTCGCGATACGTCCGATCGGCATGCCATGACCTCGAACTTATTCGGTCATAGATTGGCGCACATTAGCCCCGAAACAAAGTCATTATTTAGCCACCGTCCATCGCCGGCATGCGCCACTCACAAGGATCGACGTCCATCATCCGACCGCTAATGTGACGTCGCCATTCCCCCCGCGCAGGTGGAGGAACCGGCATATTCATTCGGATGTCGATCCGGCCTGGAATGCTCGGAACGATCCGAAGGCCGGCCCGCTCGTTCGACGCGAGCCCCGGTCAGCTCTTCAGCCGCCACCCCTTGCGGATGAGCGTGTAACACAGCGCACCCAGCGCGACGTTCACGCCCAGCAGCACCAGCCCGCCGAGCAGCACCGGCGAATCGGTCGTTCCGATGAAGCCGTAGCGGAAGCCGGAAATGACGTAGAAGAACGGGTTCAAATGGCTCAGCGTCTGGAACACGCCGTGCAGGCTCTCGATCGAGTAGAATGTCCCCGACAGGAGCGACAGCGGCGCCACCACGAAATTGGTCACCGCCGCGGCATGATCGAACTTGTCCGCCCAGATCGACGTCAGCAGCCCCAGGAACCCCAGCATCGACGCACCGAGCAACCCGAACCAGATCACCGCCAGCGGGTGATGCGGCACGATCTGCACGCCCGGCCAGAACGCCATCGCCAGCCAGACCGCAAACCCGACCAGGATCGCGCGCGTCACCGCCGCCCCGACCAGCCCGGCCACCAGCTCACCCGTCGACAGCGGCGGCATCAGATAGTCAACGATCGTCCCCTGCATCTTGCCGACCAGCAGCGAGAAGCTCGCATTGGCGAACGCATTCTGCATCATGCCCATCACGATCAGGCCCGGCGCCACGAACGTCGCGAACGGCCGGCCGAGCACGGTGCGCTCCCCACCGCCGAGCGCGACCGTGAAAATCACCAGGAACAACAATGTCGTGATCGCCGGCGCCCAGATGGTCTGCAGTTGCACCTTGAAGAAACGGCGCACCTCCTTCACATAGAGCGCTGTCATTCCCCCCCAGTTGACGAACGGGATCACGGGCACGCCCGGTGGGGACAAAGTCATCTTTGGGGGCTGTTCGGTCGTCGGTGTCATGGGCTGTTGCCTAGCGCCGGACCAGGCCCCCCGCAAGGAGCGTACGACCATGAGCTGGACCGACGAGCGCATCGAGCAGCTCCGAAAGCTGTGGGAAGCCGGCAACACCGCCAGCCAGATCGCCGAGGAACTGGGCGGGGTCAGCCGCAACGCCGTGATCGGCAAGGCGCATCGCCTGGGTCTCCAGTCGCGCCCGTCGCCCGTGCGTTCCGCCGGTGCCGCCAGCTCGGCCGCACCCGCCGCCCCGGCCGCTGCAGCCCCCGTCGCACCGGCCCCGGTTGCTGCACCGGTCGCGCCCCCGGCCGCACCGGCCCCGGTCGCAGCTCCGGTTCGCGCCGCACCGGCGGTCGCACCGACCCCCGCCGCGCCGACCCCGGCCGCCGCCAAGCCCGCCGACGAACCCGCGCCGTTCGACGAGGATGACGCGGACACCGAGACGGACACCGACGCAGCACCCGTCCGGTCGACGGTGCGCGAGATCGAAACCGCGATCTCCACCATGCCGGTCGCCGCACCGCAGCCGGTGATCCGCTCGGTCGGCCCGGGCGGCTTCCTGCGCCAGGGCCCCGGCGATCAGCAGCCGCCCGCCACGCCTGCCCCGCCGCGCCGCCTCGTGCCCGCCAAGCCGTCGTCCGACATCGCCGGCAAGACCGGGCTGCTCGATCTCAGCGACAAGATCTGCAAATGGCCGATCGGCCACCCGGGCGAGCCGGACTTCCACTTCTGCGGCAAGCCGATCAACCCGGGTTTCCCCTATTGCCTCGACCATTGCTCGGTCGCCTACCAGGCGCAGTTGCCGCGTCGCGATCGCCGCCCGCCGCCACCGTTGCCGTTCGGCGGCCCGCGCGTTCGCTGACCCGATCAGCCCCGGACTTCGGTCCGGGGCACGACAAAGCCCCTCGCATCGCCGGCGTCCTGTCCATATAGGACACCGGGATGGACCTGACCCCGCTCGATCCCGATGATGCCCCCCGCCCCGGCTCTGGCCCCGGCACCGGCTGGCACGGCAGCCCCGGTCCGCATTCGGGCGCGCAGAGCGGCGGGCAGCATCCGAGCTACGATCCCACCACCCATGTCCTGACGCCCATCCTGCCGCGCCGCCGTCGCTGGCCGCGCTGGCTCGGCTGGCGGCGCATCGTCGGCGGCGGCTTCCTGCTGTTCCTCGTCATGATCGCCTGGCTCGCGATCACCGCGCCGCTGTCCAAGTCGCTCCGCCCGATCGCCCCGCCCAGCGTCACCCTCCTCTCCGCCGGCGGCCGCGCGATCGCCCGGCGCGGCGCGGTGATCGACAAGCCCGTCGACGTGACAAAACTCCCCGACCATGTCGGCGAGGCGTTCATGGCGATCGAGGACCGCCGCTTCCGCTCGCATCTCGGCATCGATCCGCAGGGGATCGCCCGCGCGGCCTGGGCCAATGTCCGCGCCGGCGGCGTCCGCGAAGGCGGCAGCACGATCACGCAACAGCTCGCCAAGGTCGCGTTCCTCGATTCGGACCGCACCGCTGGCCGCAAGCTGCGCGAGGTCATGATCGCCTTCTGGCTCGAAGCCTGGCTGACGAAGGACGACATCCTCTCGCGCTACCTCTCGAACGTCTATTTCGGCGACAACGTGTACGGCCTGCGCGCCGCCGCCCGCCACTATTTCGATAAGCGTCCGGAACAGCTCAACATCGGCGAATCGGCCATGCTCGCCGGCCTGATGAAGGCCCCCTCGCGGCTCGCCCCCACCTCCAACCTCGCCGGCGCCCGAGCACGACAGAAGCTCGTCGTCGCCGCGATGGAGGACGCCAAGTTCATCGACGCCGCCACCGCCGCCCGCGTCCGCCCCGCCCGGCTCCACGTCCGCACCGTCGGCTCGCTCCCCACCGGCACCTACTTCGCCGACTGGGCGATGCCGCAGGCCCGCGACCGGGCCGGCACGCTCTATGCGGAACAATCGGTCGCCACCACGCTCGACGATCGGATGCAGCAGGCCGCCGTCCGCGCCGTCAACCGCGCGGCACTCGGCGGCGCACAGGTCGCCCTCGTCGCGATGCGCCCGAACGGCGAAGTCGTCGCGATGATCGGCGGCCGCGACTACAAGGGCAGCAGCTTCAACCGCGCGACGCAGGCCCGCCGCCAGCCGGGATCGACGTTCAAGCTGTTCGTCTACCTCGCCGCCCTCCGCGCCGGCATGTCGCCGTCCGACATGGTGTCCGACCGCCCGATAACCGTGGAGGGCTGGTCCCCCGCCAACAGCGACCGCAAATATCGCGGTGACATCACGCTGCGCCAAGCGTTCGCCGTGTCGAGCAACGTCGCCGCCGTGCGCCTCCAGGAACAGGTCGGCCGCGACAAGGTGATCCGCGCCGCCCGTGACCTGGGCGTCACCAGCCCGATGCGCTCCGATCCCAGCCTTGCGCTCGGCACGTCGGGCATGACCCTGCTCGAACTCACCTCCGCCTTCGCCGCGGTCGCGGACGACGCCTATCCGGTCAAGCCGCACGGCCTGCCCGCGGAGGAACGCAGCTGGTTCGACAAGGTCTGGGACCGGCAGAGCAGCTTCGGCCGGGCGCGCCACGACGCGCTGCTCGACCTGCTGTCCGCCACCGTGAACCAGGGCACCGGCCGCAACGCCGCGCTCCGTACGCAGGTGTTCGGCAAGACCGGCACGACGCAGAACAACCGCGATGCGATCTTCATCGGCTTCGCGGGCGATATCGTGACGGGCGTCTGGGTCGGCAACGACGACAACACCCCGCTGAAGGGCGTCGCCGGCGGCGGCCTGCCCGCGCGCATCTGGCGCGATTTCATGGCCAGCGCGATCGGCAGCGCACCGCGCGTCCCCGCCGCCGCCAAACGCCCCGCCGCGCCGCGCCTGGACGAGGTGCTGCCCGGCCTCGACGTCGACATCCCGCCGATCACCGTCGGCGACGTTACGATCGGCGTCGACCGCGACGGCCTGACGGTCGCCCCCTCGGGTGATCCGGACGCGCGCCGCGACGTCGGCCCGGACCGTAACCGCGACCGTGAACCGCTCGAACGGGAGGACCGCCGGTTCGACACCCCGCTGCCGCGCGACGACCCGGAGGACGCGGAACCATTCCTCCGCGACGAACGCTAGAGGACGATGACCGACACCATCGCCGACCTGCGCCGCCGCATGGACGCCGCCGCCGCGGCACTCGATTTCGAGGAAGCGCAGCGGCTCCGCAACGCACTCGCCGCGCTCGAAACCGACGGCCTGCGCGAACAGCAGCCCGGCGCCATGGGCCTCGGCACCAGCCAGCAACGCATGCAACCACCCCCCGGCTGGGTCCGCCCCACCAAGCCCGACAACATGACCACCGGCCGCCCCAAACCCCGCCGCCGCGGCGCGTAAGGACGCGTCACACCCAACAACGCCAGCCCGTTCCCCGGCGAAGGCCGGGGCCTAGACGCAACAGCGCGCTCTGAACGCGCTACGCCACGGGCAGCGCGTTAAGTCACCACCCCCCGGACAGAGAACCGCGGCTCCCGCCAAACCCCGCTTCCAACAACCTCGGCCAGCACGTCCACCGCCCGCCAGACATCTGCCAGCCCCACATAAAGCGGCGTCAGCCCGAACCGCAGGATATCGGGCGCGCGGTAATCCCCGATCACCCCCCGTTCGATCAGCGCCTGCATGATCGGAAATGCATCCGCATGCCGGAACGAGACATGGCTCCCGCGCGCCCCCGCCGCCCGCGGCGTCACGCACACCAGCTCCGGCAACAGCATCGCCATCCGCGCCACGAACAGATTGAACAACGCCGCCCCACGCGCGAACAGCGCCTCGCGCGGCGCGTCCAGGAACAGGTCCACCCCACTCTCCAACGCCAGCATCGCGATCACCGACGGCGTCCCGGCCAGGAACCGCGACACGCCAGCCGCCGGCGCATAGCCATCGCCGAACGCGAACGGATCGGCATGCCCCATCCACCCCGTGATCGGCGAGTCCAGCCGCCGCTGCAACGCCTCGCGCACATACAGGAACGCCGGCGCCCCCGGCCCGCCGTTCAGATATTTATACCCGCACCCGACCGCCATGTCCGCGCCATCGGCGTCCAGCGCCACCGGCACCGCCCCCACCGAATGGCTCAGATCCCACAGCGACAACGCCCCCGCCGCCCGTGCCGCGGCCGACAGCGCCGCCATGTCATGCCGCGCGCCATGCTTGTAATGGACATGGGTCAGCAGCACGATCGCGGTTTGCGGCCCGATCGCCCCGGCAATCTCGCCCGCCTCCACGGTCCGCACGGTGACCCCGGGCAGGAGCGAAGCCACCCCCTCGGCGATATGCAGGTCGGTCGGGAAATTCCCCGGCTCAGTCAGGATCTCCGTCCGCCCCGGCTGCGCCCGCATCCCCGCGACGATCAGCTTGAACAGGTTCACCGACGTCGAGTCCGCCACGATCACCGACCCCGGCGCGGCGCCGACGATATCGGCGATCTTCGCCCCGATGCGCTGCGGCGCACCGATCCAGTCCGCCTCGTTCCATGACCGGATCAGCCGCTCGCCCCACTCGCGCGTCACGACATCGGCCGTCCGCGCCACGGTCTGCTCCGGCAAGGCACCCAGCGAATTGCCGTCGAGATAGATCACCCCCTCCGGCAACGCGAACCGCGCACGGAACGGCTGCAGCGGGCTCGCCGCATCGGCCGCCACCGCCTCGGCAAGACTCCGCGGCAGGCTCATCGTGCCAAACCCAGTGCGCGCCGGATTAACCCGACCTCGATCCGCCACGCATTCGTCCCCGGCGCGATCAGCTCGACATGTCCCGCCTCCGGGATCGACACATGCCCGACCGTGTCCCCCGCCCCGCGCGCCTTCACCGCATAGGCCGACGCCAGTACCGGCGGCGCGATCCGGTCATGCACCCCGGTCACCAGCGTCTGCTCGGTCCCGAGCGGCAGCAGCGACGTCACCGACGTATCGCCCAACACGTTCGGCCGCTCCGGCGTTGCACTGCCGACCAGCAACGGCACGCCCGTCACGCCGCAGTCATTCCCCGGCAAGGTCCGCGCCGCCTCCAGATCGGGCAGCGCCCCCAGCCCGATCGCGGCATGCAGCCGGATGGGATCGGCGGTCCACAACGCGCTGTTGAGCGGCAACCGCCCGCGGCCCGCCAGCCACAGCGCCAGATGCCCGCCCGCCGAATGGCCCACCGCCACGATCCGATCGGTGCGCAGCCCATATTGCGGCCCCAGCGTGCGCAGCATGTCTGCCGCCTGCGCCACATCCTGGAACGTCCCCGGATACCCGCCACCCGGCCGATCCGCACCGCGATATTCGATGTTCCAAACCGCGATGCCCTGCTTCGCAAGGTCCGCCGCCGCCCAGTCCATCAACGTCCGGTTCGCGATCGCACTCTGCCAGCAACCACCATGGATCATCAGCACCACCGGCCGCGGCCCGCGCTCCTTCCCACGCGGCAACCACAGGTCGCCGACCTGCAAAGGATCGACCCCGTACGGTATCCGGATTGCCCCACGCGGATGCGGCCGCCCGGTCAGCTTCCCCCACCCCATCGTCGGCGATGGCACCGCCGCGGCGACCGGCACGGGTCCGAAGCTTAAAAGAGCGGCCAGACCTGCGACCCGCTGAAACTTGCCCATGGCCGCCGCTCCCCGTCATCCCGCCGGTGCGGGGCTCTTCATCGTGTCGGCCCAACTAGTCCGGCCGCGGGCAAAACGCCAAGCGCCTTACTTGAACAGCACCAGTTCCTCGGCCATCGACGGATGCAGCGCCACCGTGTCGTCGAACGCCTCCTTGCTCAGCCCCGCCTTCACCGCCACCGCGGCTGCCTGCAGGATCTCCGGCGCATCCGGCCCGATCATGTGCAGCCCCAGCACGACATGCGTCTCCGGATGGCACACCATCTTGTACAGCGCCCGCTCGTTGCGCTGCGCCAGCACGTTCTTCATCGGGCGGAAATCGGACGTATAGACCTTCGCCGCACCGTACCGGTTGCGCACCTCCGCCTCGGTCATGCCGACCGCGGCGATCGGCGGGTGGCTGAACACCGCGCTCGGGATGTTGGTATAATCCACACGGTGCGGCTTGCCGCCGAACACCGTGTCCGCGAACGCCTGCCCCTCGCGGATTGCGATCGGGGTCAGCTGCACCCGGTCGGTCACATCGCCGACCGCATAGATGCTCGGCACGTTCGACCGATTGTCCTCGTCAACGATGATCGCCCCGCGCCCGCCCAGCGTGACACCCGCCGCCTCAAGCCCCAGCCCGTCCGTGTTCGGCCGGCGACCCGTCGCGAACATCAGCAGGTCCGCCTCGATCGGATCATGGTTCGCAGTGAAGATCAGCAGCGACCCGTCCGCCTGCTTCTCCACCTTCTCGAACGCCGCGTGGAACTTGAAATCGATGCCCTTCACGGTCGAGATCTGCAGCAGCCGGTCGCGGATCTGCGCATCGTAACCGCGCAGGATGACGTCCGACCGGTTCACCAGCGTCACATGCGACCCGAACTGGTGGAAGATCCCTGCGAACTCGTTGGCGATATAGCCCGCCCCCGCGATCACCATCCGCTTCGGGATGGAATCCAGGTGGAACACCTCGTTCGACGTGATGCCATGCTTCGCGCCCGGAAACTCCGGCGTATCGGGCCACGCACCCGTCGCGATCAGGATATGCCCAACGCTGATCTCCCGCCCCGTCGCCAGCTTCACGCTATGCGGCCCGGTCACCGTCGCACGCTCGTGGAACAGCGTGACGCCGTTATTCTCCAGCGTGTTGGTGTACAGCCCCTCCAGCCGCGTGACATCGGCCAGCACAGCATCGCGCAACCGGATCCAGTCAAACGACGTCTCCGGCACGTCCCACCCGAAATGGCGCGCATCGGCCAGATCCTCGGCGAAATGCGCGCCGTAGATCAGCAGCTTCTTCGGCACGCACCCGCGGATAACGCAGGTCCCGCCGACGCGAAACTCCTCGGCCAGCGCGACCCGCGCGCCATGCGCCGCCGAAACCCGCGCCGCCCGCACGCCCCCGGAACCGCCGCCGATGACGAACAGGTCATAGTCATAATCGGACATGCGGTACTCCAAAATTAAGCAAAAGCCCCTCTCCTTCAGGAGTTTGCCCATTTGTCAGGTCGGGATTGCCCCCGGCAATCCCTGAAACAGGCCGGGGGCCTGTTTCACCTTACAAATGGGCAAACTGGGTTGGGGTGGGGGCTACAGCTCCCCAATATCGAACATTCAAAGTGGGGAGAGGTCGGCCCCACCCCAACCCCTCCCCTGAAGGAGAGGGGCTAATAAAGCATCAGCCGCGCACCCGCGCTATCAACGCCCTAGTTGAAGCATCGAACCGCTCGGTCCCCTCCTCGACGATCGATCGAGCGATGGTCTTGCCCAGCTCCACCCCCCACTGATCGAACGGGTTGATCCCGAGCAGCACCGCATTGGCAAAGGTCCGCTGTTCGTAGAACGCCAGCAACGCCCCCAGCCGCGCCGGATCGAGCCGGTCGATCAGGATCGTCATCGACGGCCGATCCCCCGGATAGGCACGTTGCGGATCGTCGTTCGGCTGCCCCGCCATCAGCGCCGCCCCTTGAGCGAAACAGTTGATCAGCAACGCCTCATGATGCGCCTCGTCCAGCGCATCGCCCGGTTCGATCACCGCCACGAACTCGACCGGCACCAGGTGCGTCCCCTGGTGCAGCAGCTGGAACACCGCATGCTGCGCATCCGTCCCCACCCCGCCCCAGGTGATCGGCGCGCTCGGCACCGCCAGCGCGGCGCCATCGACGCCCACACGCTTCCCGTTCGACTCCATCTCAAGCTGCTGGAGATAGGGCGGCAGCAACGCCAGTCGCTCGTCATAGGCGAACACCGCGCGCGTCTCGGCCCCGCGCACCACCGCATAATAACAATCGACGAACGCCGCCATCAGCGGCGCATTCTGCAACGGCGCGGCCAGCCGGAAATGGCGGTCCATCGCGGCCGCGCCCTCCAGCAACGTCTCGAACGCATCCCAGCCGAGCGCCAGCGCGACCGGAAACCCGATCGACGACCACAGCGAATAACGCCCGCCGACACTCTCCGCGAACGGCAGGATCCGCGTCTCGTCCACGCCCCACTCCACCGCGCGGTCGGGCGCAGCGGTCAGCGCCACGACCTGCCCATAAGGATCGGCGACCCCGTTCCCCGCCAGCCAGGACAGCGCGCTTTCCGCGTTCAGCATCGTCTCGGCGGTCGTGAACGTCTTGGACGCGACGACGATCAGCGTCGCCGCCGGATCGAACCGCCGGAACACGCGGTCCAGCGCCATCCCGTCGACGTTGGACACCACCGCCACGTCGTACCGCTCGGCATCGTCGCCCAGCGCGTCGATCAGCAGGTTCGGCCCCAGCGCCGACCCGCCGATGCCGATGTGCAGGATATGGCGGAACGGCCCGACCGCCTCCGCCTCGATCACGTCGATCAGCCCGCGCATCCGGGCATGCAGCATCCGGGCCGCCGCCACCGCATCGGGCGCGCCCTGCCCGCGCTCCGCGACATGCTCCGCCGCCCGCCCCTCGCTTTCGTTCACCACATCGCCGGCAAACAGCGCGTCGCGCCGCGCTGCGAACCCCTGCGCCTCGGCCAACTCCGCCAGCGCATCTAGCATCGCCGCGTTCAGATGCGTCTTGCAGAAATCGAACCGCAGCCCGGCTTCCTCGATCACCATCCGCGACAGCCGATCCGGCTCGTCGGCGAACAAAGTGGTCAGCGTCGGCACCGGCATCGCGCGCAAGGCGTCCCAGGGCCCGGAGGAGGTGGCGTCGTTCATGATCAAAATCCTGCGCCTGTTGTCGGCGGCGTCTTACTCCCGCGGTCGGCCTCCGTCACCCCGTCCGCGCTTGACGCCGACCGGCCGGACCCGCCATCCCACCGACATGCCCGCCACCCCCGCCCGTTCCCGCTTTGCGACGCTGCGGCTGGTGGCGATCCTGTTCGTCGCGGGCTGGCTGGTGCGCAGCTTCGCGGTCGGCGGAATGGGGATCCACGACGGCGCGATGCTGCCGCAACTCCGTCCCGGCGACGCGCTGCTTGTCGCGAAATGGCCCTATGGCTGGTCGCGTTACGGCCTGATCGGCGGTGCGCCGCTGTTCAAGGGCCGCTGGTGGTCGCGCGATCCGGTGCGCGGCGATGTCGTCATGATCCGGGACGTCCGCCCGAACGGCAGTCGCAACGTGGTGATGCGCGTCATTGGCCTGCCCGGCGACCGCGTCGCGATGCGCGCCGGCACCGTCACGCTCGACGGCCGCCCGCTACCGCGCATCCGGATCGGCGACGTCCTGATCCCGATCCGCCCCGGCACCCCCTGCCGAGTTGTCCGGCACGAAGGCCGCGAATGCCGCTACCGCCGCTTCACCGAAACCATGCCCGACGGCACCAGCCACGCCGTCTTCGACAGCGCCCCCGGCCCCTCGGACGACTTCACCGCCCGCACCGTCCCGCCCGCCACGCTCTTCCTACTCGGCGACAACCGCGACGACAGCATAGACAGCCGCATCGACCCGGACGCCGGCGGCCTCGGTATGGTTCCCACGGACCGCCTCCTCGGCCGCGCCACGATCCTGCCCTGGTCCACCGACCGCTCGGCCCGTCTGACGTCACCGAAGAGCTGGTGGACCACGATCCAGTGGAGCCGGATAGGGCTGGGCGTCGATTAATCGCAAAACGTAGGGTTGGGCTTCGCCAGTAGAAGCGCAAACCTCTTCACCGTCATCCCGGACTTGATCCGGGATCCAGGACGCGGGACCGACCCGCTGGGGCCTGACCTCCCAGACTAAAGCAAATATAACGTCCGGCGATCGAGCACCCTACCCAATCGAATCGATCACCGCCCCGATGATATCCGGCGAAGGCCCGCTCAACCGCTTCGACGGCAGCGCGGTCTTCATCCCGTCCGCTAGCGGCGCACCATAGATGAAGCCATAGGTCGGATAGCTCGACCCGCCGAGCGCCTCATTCTGGTGATACCACACCCGCACCCGGCTCCAGTCACCACGAGGCGACACGTCGGTCATCGTCACGTCACGCTCGACCTGGCCGCGCGTGCCGCCGATCCGCGACCAGTTGCTGTGCGTCACCATCACCACGCGCGGGCCGATCACCTGACTCACCACCGCGACATGGCCCAGCTTCATCGCGCCGGACGGGCGGAACACCAGCACCGCGCCCGTCTTCGGCGTCGTTCCGCGGGCATAGCGCCCGTCGGCCTGCGCCCACCATGTCCAGGCATTGCCGTACAGCTGGATGCCCGACATCAACCGCGCGAACGGCACACATTCGCCCACCGTCTCGCCGGTCACTTCGGCACGCACGCTGACGGCATGCAATGAAGCGACCACGAACAGGAAACTGGACCAGCGCATCGCGACCCCGACCATTAGGAGAGTCCGTCATGGCCGGGCGTCGCTTAACAATTCGTAGCATGGGACGCGCCCATGCCCCGAATGCGCCCGCCGGGTCTCAGCGCGCGGCGAACTGCGAAGCGCGGGCGAGTCCCGCCGTCGCCAGGTCATGCGACCAGGCCGGCGATCCGTCGGGCTTGCCCATCTGGACGTTCGGTTCGGCCAGCACCTGACGGTACAGCGCCTGCGCCTGTGCCGCCCGCGCGGTGGTGCGATAGACATGCGCCAGGTTCAGCAGCACGCCCGGCTCGGTCGAACCGGCCGCGACCTGCGACGCGAGCGTCCGTTCGGCCTTGGTCAGGTCCCCGGTCGAAATGGCCTTGAACGCCACCGGATCGGCGGATGCGAGCGTGGATATGGAGAGCAGAAGGGCTCCACCGAGCAAACGAATCATAGCAACCTCTCTTTATGTTACGTCTTGATGACAATGAGGCTACGCTTTTGTGTATTGCTGTAAATAGGTCATTTTGAGCGACGTGAGACACAACGAAAAACACCCCGCTCCGGACCGGAACGGGGTGCGATTTCGAACTTGAACTCGACCGTTTGTGGGGGGCTCAGCGCCCCCCGTGATGGCGGATATTGCGCGGTCGGCCGGGCTTCCCAGTCCGCGGCCGATCGCGCGAATCATGTCGCCGATGCGGCAGATGGTTCGCTCCCTCGACCGGCTCGAACCTAAGCGCCCCGCTGATCGGATCCGCCTCCACCAGCCGCAGTTTCAGCAACTGCCCGCTGACATAACGGTCGCCGCTCTCGTCCCCGACCAGCGCCTGCGCCGCCTCGTCGAACGTGAACCGCTCCGCCCCCAGCGTCGACACCGGCACCAGCCCGTCGCCACCGATCTCCTGCACCGTCGCGAAGAACCCGAACGCGCGCACCCCGGTGATGCGCGTATCGACCACCTCGCCCACGAACCGCGTCAGATACGCCGCGACATAACGGTCGATCGTCTCGCGCTCCGCCTCCATCGCGCGCCGCTCGGTCCGGCTGATCGCCTCACCCAGCGCCGGCATCCGCTCGGCATCCGCCGCCGGCAACCGCGTCTGTTCGACCGCCGGCGCCAGCCCGAACGCCCCGACCAGCGACCGATGGACCAGCAGATCGGCATAACGCCGGATCGGGCTGGTGAAATGCGCATAACTGCCCAGCGCCAGTCCGAAATGCCCGGTGTTCGCCGGCGCATAATAAGCCTGCGTCTGCGACCGCAGGATCTGCTCCATGATCTGCGGTCGCATTGCCGCATCCTCGACGCGCGCCAGCAGATGGTTGAACGTCTCGGGTCGCACCACCTGCCCCAGCGCGAACGACACGCCGCACGTCTCGAGATACTCTTTCAACGCGACCAGCTTCTCGCGGCTCGGCGGCTCGTGATCGCGATACATCACCGGCTGCTTCTTCGATTCGAGCGCCTTGGCCGCCGCGACATTGGCGGCGATCATATATTCCTCGATCAATCGCATCGAATCGAGCCGTTCGCGCGGCGCGACCGACGCGATCCGCCCCGTCTCGTCCAGCTCCACCCGCCGCTCCGGCATGTCGAGGTCAAGCGGCCCGCGCCGTTCCCGCGCCCCCGCGAACAACCGCCAGCACGCCCAGAGCGGCTTCAGCGCTTCCTCGACCAGTTCCGCCGGCACCCGCCCCGCCTCGCCGTCGATCGCCGCCTGCGCATCCTCGTACGCGATGTTCGCCGCGATCCGCACGGTGGCGCGCGTGAAATGCCACCCCTTCAACGTCCCGTCCGCCCCGACGCGCAGGTGGCACGCCAACGCCGCGCGATCGACGCCCTCCTTCAACGAACAGACATCCGCCGACAGGATCTCGGGCAGCATCGGCACCACCCGGTCGGGAAAATACACGCTGTTGCCACGCTTGCGCGCCGACCGGTCGAGCTCCGACCCGGCCCGCACGTAATAGGCCACGTCGGCGATCGCGACGATCGCACGGTACCCGCCGGCATTGCCCGTGTCCTCATCGGGCGTCGCCCACACCGCATCGTCATGGTCGCGCGCATCGCTGGGGTCGATCGCCACGATCGGCAGATGCGTCAGGTCCTCGCGCCCCTCACCCAGCGGCAGCTTCGCCGCCGCGGTCGCCTCGGCCAGCACCTCTTCCGAGAAGACATCCGGAATGCCGAACTTGTGGATCGCGACCAGGCTGAAACTGCGCGGCGCGAACGGATCGCCCAGCCGCTCGGTCACGCGCACGGTCATGCGCGGCGGCCGCCCGGCCTTTTCCGCCAGCACCAGGTCGCCGACATCCGCCTCGCCCGCGTCCGACACCAACCAGTCGCGCTTCTCGCGCTTGTCGACGGGCTTCAGCCACAACCGGTCACCCTCACGGCGCAACACGCCCAGCACCAGCTCCTCGCCGCGCGCCAGCTTCTTCATCGGGTGCGCCAGCCAGCCGGAGCCCGCCTCTTCGGTCCGCGACAGGATGCGGTCGCCCGGCCCCAGCGGATCGCGCTTGCCGCGCACCACCACGCGCAACCGCGGCGGCGGCTGGTCGCTGTCCCAATTCTCGGGCACCGCGATCGGCACACCTTCCTCGGTGACGTCGACGATCCGCAGCACCGTCACCTTCGGCACGCCGCCCATCTTGTGGAACGCGCGGCCCGGGGCGCTGTCGATCAGCCCCTCGTCCGCCATGTCCTTCAGGAGCGCCTTCAGCAGGATCTTGTCCTGCGCATGCAGGCCGAAGGCACGCGCTATCTCGCGCTTGCCCGCGGGTGTATCGCTGCTCGCGATGAAATCGAGGATTTGCTGGCGGTTCGGGAGGCCCGGCGACTGTCTGTTCGGCATCGCCCACCTTAACGCGGTCGCCGCGATCCGTCATCCGGCCATAAGGTCCACACTCTGACCGCCACCGCCGGCAAATTTTTTACCGAACCCGTGAAGCCTTCGGCAAGGCCGAGACGTTACAGAACCAAGACAGAAAAATGAAATGGAGAAGGCTGCAGTGACGACAGGCATCCTCAAGACTGACGTTGGTCCCCAAGCCGCACGCGATTCCGTCCCGATCCCGATGGCGATCCTGTTTGCTGGGCTGGTCTCGTCCCCGGTCTGGCTCGCCCTTGGGTGGGCCGTCGGGTTGTTCCATTGATCTAAGGCCAACCGGGCTTGCCTAACGGGCGGCCGCTCCGCTATTTGCCGTGTCCTGGGGCCTGTAGCTCAATGGTAGAGCCGGCCGCTCATAACGGCTAGGTTGCGGGTTCGAATCCTGCCGGGCCCACCAGCATCGAAACTGCTATGCGCTGACCGGTCCGGGCCACGGCATAGGACAACGTAATAGCCATTCGCGTCCGACAATAGTAACGTTGCCCGGAAGAACAGCCCGGCAAAAACCATTACGATTTTGTCACATAGTCTTCACAATGCCGCGTTAGCCCTGCGTTCGGTAAGAAAACGATCCGATCCCGCAACTGGAAACGCGCCCTGGCTGGCCCGACGGATCGACCGTCGTCGTCCCCATTGTGGTGGTCGCGTCCCGTTCGGGCTCGGGCTCGGGCTTCAGGGGATGAGTGGCCATGGACCTTTCAAACTATACGCGCGTCGCCACTTACGACCTGCCGGAACCCACGCGGACGACCGCCCCGACCGGCAACCTGCTGGCGCAGGAGGCTTCTGGCGTCGCCTATAACCGCGACACCAACACGCTGTTCATCGTCGGCGACGGCGGCACCTCCGTCACGCAGGTCAGCCTGACCGGCCAGTTCATCGACACCATGACCCTCGCACAGGGCAGCAGCCCGCAAGGCACGACCTTCTACGACAGCGAAGGCATCACCTATATCGGCGGCGGCAAGTTCGTCTTTACCGAGGAACGCACCCGCCAGGTCGTCGAATTCACCTACGCCCCCGGCACCACGCTGACGCGCGAAGCGGCACGCACCGTCGATCTCGGCACCGACATCGGCAATGTCGGGCTCGAGGGGCTCAGCTACGATCCGCTTACCGGCGGCTACATCGTGGTGAAGGAAAAGGATGCGCTCGGCATCTTCCAGACCAATATCGACTTCGCGGCCGGCACCGCAACCAACGGCTCGGCGACCACGGTCAACTCGACCAACCTGTTCGATCCGGCCCGCATCGGCACGACCGACCTGTCGGACATCTATGCGCTGTCCAACTATGCCGCCGCCGTCGGCACCGCGGACGAAAGCCGCCTGCTCGTCCTGAGCCAGGAATCGGGCCGGATCGTCGAGGTCGGACGCGACGGCACCGTCTACAGCTCGCTCCAGCTCGTCGCACCCGCGACGCCCAGCGGCATCGACCTTGCCGCCATGACGGTCGAAGGCATCACCGTCGACAGCGCCGGCCGCATCTACCTGGTCAGCGAAGAAGGCGGCGGCGACATCGATCACCCGCAGCTCTGGGTCTACGCGCCCAACTCGACCGGCGGCGCGAACCTCGCCCCCACCGGCGTGACGCTCAGCAACCCGACCGCTGCGCTGCTTGAAAACAGCAACACCGCGGACCGCATCAAGGTCGCCGATATCGCGGTCGCCGACGATGGTCAGGGCACGAACCAGCTCACCGTCACCGGTGCCGACGCCGCCGCGTTCGAACTGTCCGGCAACGCGCTGTATCTGAAGGGCGGCACCACGCTCGATTTCGAGACGAAGGCCAGCTTCTCGGTCGCCGTGAACGTCGACGACACGACGGTCGGCGCTACACCGGACGCGAGTGTCGCCTACACGCTGAACGTCACCAACGTCGTCAACGAGGCCGCCGCCGGCACCGTGGCCATCACCGAGGTCGCACCCTGGGCCAGCAGCAGCCGCTCCGGCGCGGACTGGTTCGAACTGACCAACACCGGCTCCACCGCGATCGACGTCACCGGCTGGAAGTTCGACGACAACAGCTACTCCTCGACCAATGCCGTCGCACTGTCGGGCGTCACCACCATCGCCGCCGGCGAATCCGCCATCTTCCTAGAAGGTGGCGCCGCGCAGGTCGCGACGTTCGCCAACATCTGGTTCGGCGGCACCGTGCCCGCCGGCGTCCAGATCGGAACCTACACCGGCGCGGGTGTCGGCCTGTCGAACGGTGGCGACGCCGCCAACGTGTTCGACGCGGCCGGCACGCTGAAAGCCAGCGTGACGTTCGGCGCCTCGCCCAGCGGCCCCTACGCCACTTTCGACAATGCGGCGCAGGTCAACAGCACGTCGCTGGTCAACCATGCGACGATCTCGACCTTCGCCACCGCGGGCACCAACGGCGCGTTCGTCGCGCCCGGGGACGCCACCGAAACCGGTTCGCCCGGCACGATCGGCGGCGTCGCGGCGCCGGTCAACCGCGCACCCAGCGCGATCGGCCTGACGGGTGAGATCACCACCCTGCCCGACACGACGAGCACCGACGCCCGCGTCAAGATCGCCTCCGTCATCGTCACGGACGACGGCCTCGGCACCAACGGCCTGACGCTGTCCGGCGCCGATGCCGGTGCATTCGAAGTCGACGCGACCGGCCTCTATCTCAAGGCCGGCCAGGACCTCGATGCCAATGTGAAGGCGCGTTACGACGTCACCGTCAATGTCGACGACGTCACGGTCGGCACGACGCCGGACGCCAGCGTGCGTTTCTCGCTCGATCTGACCGCCGACACGACCGGCCAGCTGCGCGTCACCGAAGTTGCCCCATGGTCCAGCGGCAACAGCCCGGTCCAGGCCGACTGGTTCGAAGTGACCAACACCGGCACCGCCGCGGTTAACATCACAGGCTGGAAATTCGACGACAGCAGCCGCGCCTTTGCAAACGCCGTCGCGTTGAGCGGCGTCACCAGCATCGCCGCGGGTGAATCGGTCATCTTCCTCGAAACCGCGACCGCCGCCACGACGGTGCAGAGTTTCATCGACACCTGGTTCGCCGGCACCGCACCGGCCGGGCTTCAGTTCGGCACCTACACCGGCGGCGGCGTCGGCCTGTCTACCGGCGGCGATGCCGTGACGCTCTTTAACGCCTCGGGCGTGGTGCAGGCCGGCGTCACGTTCGGCGCGTCGCCCGCGGGTCCGTACCCAACGTTCGACAATGGCGCCGCGCTCGATAACGCGACGATCGCAACGCTCAGCGCCGACGGCGTCCGCGGTGCTTTCGCCGCCGCCCGCGACAGCGCGGAAATCGGCTCGCCCGGCACGATCCTCGCTCTTGAGACGGTCGGCGTGACGCTCACCGGAACTGACGGCGCAGACCGACTCGGCGGCACCACGGGGTCGGACATGCTGGTCGGCCTCGCCGGTGACGACGTGCTCATCGGCGGCGCCGGCAGCGATCGCATGTCGGGCGGCAACGATACCGACTACCTCGACGGCGGTGACGGGATTGATCGTCTCGACGGCGATGCCGGGAACGATACGCTGCTAGGCCAGGCCGGCAACGACACGCTCATCGGCTCTACCGGCCTCGACCGACTATCCGGCGGCGCCGGTGCCGACTATCTCGACGGCGGCGACGATGCCGATCGTCTTGACGGTGATGCGGGCGACGACACGCTGCTGGGCCAGAACGGCAACGACACGCTGATCGGCAGCGACGGCGTCGATTTCCTGTCGGGCGGCGAGGGTGCCGACTATCTCGACGGCGGTGTCGGCGCCGACCAGCTCGTCGGCGACGCCGGTGATGACATCCTGCTGGGTCAGGACGGCAACGACACGATGCTCGGCGGCGCAGGCAACGACTATTTCGATGGCGGTGCCGGCAACGACTATATCGACGGTGGTGCCGGCAACGACACGATCGTCGCGGGGCTCGGCAACGACATCCTGATCGGTGGCGAAGGGCGCGACACCGTCGCACTTGCCGGTAGCGTCGTCGACTTCAGCTTCCAGTCGATCGGCGGCGGCTTCTCGGCCACCAACCTCGCCACCGGCGCCGTCACGCAGGTCTTCGGCGTCGAGGAAGTGACCTTCGCCCTTGATATGATGCTGCCCACCCCGGTGACCTCGCTCGACTACGTCGCAGGCTAAGGCTCTAGGGCGCGACTGCCGGTCCACGGATCGGCAGTCGCGTTCATTTCGCATCGGTCTAAAACGTGGCCTGGCGGTTCTGACTTAGGCTGTCGCGCAACAAGCCCGGCATGATGCCGGAGACACTGCTGGCGTAACCCGTTGCCGCGAGAAATGGCGTCGATATTGCACCGCGCGGACGGTCGCCGTGCCAAGCGCTCGTGAAGCAGGCGGTCCAGACTGGGACGGGTCCTCCGAACACGAGCCCCGCCCTTTGGCTGACAAATCAGTCTCAGAATATGGCGCCTGTCGCGACGCCGGCAGCAGTGCTGAACGCCATGAGCTTCGGGCCTACGCTAGCCGAAGCGCCTCGCAGCGTACCTCTAAGTCTCGCGCCAAGCGCCTCGCGAAGAACCTGAGGAACCGCTGCGCTTCTCAACGCTCCGGCTAGAAACGATTTTACCCCGAGGTTCAGAATCACCCCTGCCGCATCAGCTTGAGAGCCAAGCACTCTCCGCGTCGTCGACCGCTTCGAACATATCGCCTTCCGCCATCATTTCGCGCAGGCGGCCGCGGACCGCTTCCGGATCGCCGGCCTTCGGGAATTTCGGGTCGGACCGCGCCGCCTTGGCCAGATCACCGACCCAGCCCTCGCGGTCCTTCTGCTGCAGCAACCAGCCGCCGAACGTCTCGCCCTGATCATTCGTCATTCGCGTGGTGCCTTTCCGGTCCGCAATGGGTGGAGCCTACCACCCGCGCACCGCGCCGTCGCCCCTTCAGGCGTTCTCCGCCTCGGTCTCCATCACCGCGAACGGCAGCCGCAGCACGAACCGCGTCTCCTCGATCACCAGGCTCCCGCCCGCCGCATTGGCCAGGTTGCGGATCAGTCGCAGTGAGAAGCCAAGCCCCAGCAGCGGCCCGTCCGGCCAGTCCCCGTCCGGCGCATAGCCCGGGTCGAGCAACGCGCGCTCGTCCCGCCCCGCCAGCCGGCGCGGACGCGACACGATAAACAGCACCCCGCGCACCCCCTCGGGCTCCAGCGTCACCGCGACCCGCTCGTCACGCTCCGCCAGCCCGACCGCGGCCGCCACCAAGCGCGACACCATGCGGTCGAACACGACGCCGTCGCCGCACCGTCCGCCCAGCCCCGGCGTGATCGTCAGGTCGATCGCCGACACCCCGTCCGCGCCAGCATGGCGCGCGACGATATCCGCCAGCTGCGTCGCCGGGTCGATCCGTCCGCCCCCGAGCGTCAGCCGCTCCGCCTCGATCCGCGCGGCCATATCAAGATCGTCGATCGCCGACACCAGCCGCCGTCCGTCGTCCGAAATCGCACCGGCTCGCGCCCGATAATCCTCGCCGACCGGCCCGAGCATCTCCGCCGCGATCATGTCCGCGAACCCGACGATCGCGTTCAGCGGCGTCCGCAGTTCATGGACCAGCTGGCGCAGCGAATCAGGGGCCATCGACACGCCCAGCATCGCGGCGTCGCGCGGTGCCGCCACCGCGATCTCGTCGGCGCGCGGCCGCCGCGCCGTGCCGCGATAGCCCAGGAAGCGCCCGTCGACCGGCGCGAACAACGGCACTGCCGAAATCCGCCAGTCGCCCGCCGCCGGCCCTGACCCAGCCACCGACAACCGGGCGTCGCGGAACGGACTCCGCCGGCGGAACGCGCCCGCGACATGCCCGTCCACCCCGTGCCCGGCGTTCAGCGCAGCGGCCCGCGCGAGCGTCTCGCCGACGATCGCCTCGCGCGGCGCACCTTCGATCCAGACAATCACGCCGTCCGCCCCGGCCTCGAACCGGAAACCTGTCGCGGGCGGTACGGCCGGCGTCGTCACCGGAAACGGTCGCTCGCGACGATAGGCATCGATCCGCTTGACCAGATCGCTGATCGACACGCCGATCGGATTGGCCGCAACCATGTCCGGCGCGCGCTCGATGGCCGCAACCGTCGCCGGCGCCACGGGGACCTCCGTATCAGCCTCGCCGTCGGGCGCGCCCAGCACGAGGTCGGTTGCCCCGAACGTCGCCAGCGCACGCCGCGTCTCGGCATCCAGATCGCGGCGATGGCGCAACATGCCGCGCATCGTCGGCGACAATCTCGGCAGCACCGCGTCCCACGTTGCATCCGCCAGTCGCGCAGTCGACAGGATCGGCGCGGCGATCGCCGGCACATCCTCCGCGAACAGCAACACCAGCGCCGCGGGCAGACGCCGTCCCGCCAGCGACCGCGCGCACCGCGCCCTAAGCTCGGCCGGCACCGCACTCCGCACCGCACGCAGATACGCATAACCGCGATCGGTATTGTCGCCGCCACGGCCCTGCGCAATCAGGTCGACCACCTGCCGCCACGCCGCCGATCGCGCCGCGTCGGTGGCCGGTCCCTGGTCCAGCACGGTGCCGATCATGTCGTCGTAACGCACCGGCGGCGATTCCTCGAATAACTGGCGACCCTGCACGCGAGCCCGCCCTGGATGTTCGGTAACCGGAACCGGACTCGGTGGGAACCATGTATTTCACCCTGTCACATTACAGGACGATTCCAGTGGCTTGATAGATTATTCCAATTCCGGGCCAGATAGGTATAGGCTGCCCATTATGGCCAATCGCTACCCCCTGGACTCGATCGACCGCACGATCCTGACGTCATTGCAGGCGGAGGGTCGCATCACGAATGTCGATCTCGCCCGCCGCGCCGGCCTGACCGCGCCTCCCTGCCTGCGCCGCGTCCGCGCGCTGGAGGAGGCCGGGATCGTCGAGGGTTACCACGCAAAGCTTAACGCCGCGTCGCTCGGCTACGGCATCATGGTGTTCGCGCTCGTTTCGCTCCGGTCGCAGGCGGAGGAGGATCTGCGCGCGTTCGAAGCGCACATGGTCGCCCTGCCCCAAGTCCGCGAGTGTCACATGCTGAACGGCGAGATCGACTTCATCGTCAAGATCGTCGCCCACGACCTGCAGGCATTCCAGCTGTTCCTGACCTCCGAACTCACCACCGCCCCGCACGTCGCCAGCGTCAAGACATCGCTCACGATCCGCACCGCAAAGGACGAGAGCGGCATCCCCGTCGACCCGGAATAACCCCAGCCGTTCCCCGGCGCAGGCCGGGGCCTAGATAAGACCGCGCCCCAAGCCTCTACCGCAACGTGATCCAGGTCGGTGCGTGATCCGACGCCTTCTCCTTCCCCCGCGTGGCCTTGTCGACGCCCGCATCGACCAGCCGGTCCGCCGCCATCGGGCTCAGCAGCAGGTGATCGATCCGGAACCCCGCGTCGCGCGCCCAGGCCCCGGCCTGATAATCCCAGAATGTATAGACCGGCCCGTTCGGGTGCCGGGCGCGGATCGCATCGGTCCAGCCCTGGAACCGCAACCGCCGGAACGCCGCCTGCGACTCCGGCTGCAACAACGCATCGCTCGCCATCGCGCGCACCGAAAACGTGTCGTCATGCGTGCTCGTCGGGATCACGTTATAGTCGCCGGCCAGCACCACCGGATGCTCGGTCGCCAGCAACGACGCGGCATGATCGATCAGCCGATCGAACCAGGCCAGCTTGTAGTCGAACTTAGGCCCCGGCTGCGGATTGCCGTTGGGCAGGTAGATCGACGCCACGATCACGCCGTTCACCGCCGCTTCCAGATAGCGGCTCTGCGCCGGATCCGGATCGTCGGGCAGGCCGCGCCGCGTCTCCACCGGGTCGGTCCCGCGAGCCAGGATCGCAACGCCGTTGAACCCCTTCTGACCGTGCCAGATCGCGCCATACCCGGCCGCGCGGATCTCGGCTTCCGGGAAACTGTCGTCCTGCGCCTTCAATTCCTGCAGGCACGCGACGTCGGGCTGAGTCTCCTCCAGCCATTCGAGCAGTCGGGGGAGGCGCGCACGCACGCCGTTGATGTTGAAAGTCGCGATCTTCATCGGCACTGTCTAGCGCCCGGGCCACGCGAATGCAGCCCGTGTCAGACGGAAAAGCTGGTCCCGCATCCACATCCGGACGCCGCGTTCGGATTGGTAACCCGGAAGGCCGACCCACCGAGCGAATCGAAGAAATCGACGGCGCTGCCGCGCACCAGGTCGAGGCTCATCGGATCTACCACCAGCGTCACGCCATCGCGCGTTGCCGCGGTGTCGTCGCTCTCGATCAGGTCGGCCAGGCCGAACTTGTACTGGAAACCGGCGCATCCGCCGCCGTCGACCGCCAGGCGCAGGATCGCCGGCTTGCCCTGCCGCTCCGCGATCAGGGAAACGCGCTTCGCAGCGGATGGGGTCAGGTCGATGTCAGGCATGGTGTAAAGATAAGCGCGGGTCACCCCCGCTGCAACGCTTACTCGCCGATCGGGCCGCCCATCGACGCGAGCTGCGTGTTGCCCGTCGTGCGCTTCTCGAACGATGCGACATATTCGGCGGACCGCAGATACGGCACCGGGTTCACCGCGCGACCGTCGATCCGCACTTCGTAATGCAGGTGGCTGCCGGTCGAACGGCCGGTCGAGCCCATCAGGCCGATCAGCTGGCCGCGGTGGACCCGCGTGTTCGGCGACACCAGGATCTTCGACATGTGGCCGTAGCGCGTCTCCATGCCCGACCCGTGGCTGATCTGGACGAGGTTGCCGTAGCCATTGCCCCAGCCCGCCTTGTTCACGACGCCGTCGGCGGTCGCATAGATCGGCGTGCCGGTCGGGCCGGCCAGATCGATGCCGGCATGCATCGCCGCGCTGTGACGGAACGGATCGGACCGCACGCCGAACCCGCTGGTGAAATTCAGCGACGTCAACGTCACCGGGCGAAGCGACGGGACGCTCACCTGCGGACTGCCCGGCAGCGTCACGACACCCGACTGCGCGAACGCATCGGCCCGCTTCCAGTTGGTAAACAGCGCCTTGAATTGCGCATCCGCCGGCTGTGCCTGCGTGTCCGTATCGACCGCCTCGTAACCACCGTCCATCGCCGCACCATCCTGGGGAGTGGCCCCCGCCGCGGTGGCCATCATGCAGGCCGCCGCACACAGGAACCGGATGGACGAAGCGACGTTGGATGCGGTGAAGGTCATTCAGTCCCCGGTAGTCAGCGCACCGTGGCGCATTCGCCTAGGGTGCTGGAAGATCAGGTCGTTTGCGGGAATTTGAAAAAGTTCCCGGCTGCGTGATTTCCTACTGCGGGATACTCCGGTGGTTGGAAACCCCGACCATTCGGGGTTTCGCCAAAGCGTCCGGATCGTGCGGTCAGTCGTTTCGACGAACGAAAATCCCGGGTTCAACCGGCGTGCGGCTCGCTCTTACCCTTCAGCGCCCGCGCGGCTTCCAGCACCTCCTCCGCATGCCCCGGCACCTTCACCTTGCGCCACACGTGGGCGATTCGACCCGCGCCGTCGACCAGGAACGTCGCCCGGTCGATCCCCATATATTTCCGCCCGTACATGCTCTTCTCGACCCACGTCCCGAACGCCGCACACACGCTCTCGTCCGCGTCGGTGGCCAGCGGCACGGTTAACCCCGCCTTCTCGATGAACTTATTCTTCCCCTTCGACGTGCCCTTCGAAATGCCCAGCACATGCGCGCCTTCCATCTCGAACGCCGCCTTCAACCGCGTGAAATCCTGCGCTTCCACGGTGCAGCCCGACGTGTCGTCCTTGGGGTAGAAGAACAACACCAGCGTGTTGCCAACCATGTCGGCCAGCCGCAACATCCCGCCGTCCGGCGTTTCGAGCGACAGGTCGGGCAGGCGGTCGTCGATATCGAGCATGGCAGGCTCCTTTTGGGGCGAAGTCAGACCGTGCTGATGCGCGACCATTCCGCTGCAATCAACCTCTGCGCCGCATCGCGCGCCGCGATCAGCGCGTCCCAGTCCGTCATCCGGCACGCCGCCGCGATCAGCGCGCGCACCGCGACCGGCGGCTCGGTCGATTCGGGCGACACCAACCGCATCACCACCAGCATCCGCGTCAGCAGCGCGTGCGCCTCCGCCATCTCGCCGTCGATCAGCCCCGCCGCCGCCAGGTCCCCGATCGCGCTCCGCAACCGCGGGTCCAGCCCGATCGCGTGTCGCAGTTGCAGGACATGCACCGCGAACTCCGCATCGACCAGTCCGCCCGGCACCAGCTTCACGTCGAACGGCCCCGCCGGCGGCTTGTGCAGCGCGATCTCGCCGCGCATCCGCACCGCATCCGGGATCAGTGTCCCGGCATCACGCGGCCGCTCCAGCACGCCACGAATCACCGCCGTCAACCCAGCCACCGCATCCGCCGACCCGAACACCGGCCGAGCGCGGGTCAGCGCCATATGCTCCCACGTCCAGGCATCCTCGCGCTGGTACCGTTCGAAACTGTCGATCGACACCGCCAGCAACCCCTGCGCACCCGACGGCCGCAGACGCGTGTCGACATCGTACAACGGCCCCGCCGGCGTCGCGACGCTCAGCGCCCCGGTCACGCGCTGCGCCAGCCGGTTGAAATAGGTCGTCGCCCCCAGCGGCTTCGCCCCGTCCGACTCCACTTGGTGATCGCCCGTGAACAGGTAGATGAGGTCCAGGTCGGACGCATGGGTCAACGCCCCGCCACCCAGCCGGCCGAGCGCCAGGATCAACAACTCACCCCCCGGCACCGCCCCGTGCGCCTTGACGAACTCCGCCACCGCGGCGCCCGCCAGCGCGCCGATCGCGCCCTCCGCCACGCGCGCATAGCCGCCCGCGACCTCGATCGGGTCCGCCACCCCCGCGACGATCTGCGTCCCCAGCGCGAACCGCCGCTCGTTGATCCGCGCCCGCGCGCGGTCCAGCACCTGCTGATAGTCCGCCCCGCGTTCCACCGTCCCGAACTCGTCCGCCAGCACCACCACCGCGGGCGGCGGATCGAACGCGCTCGCATCGATCAGCACGTCGAGCAGCGCCGGCCGCCGCCCCAGCTGATCCGCGAGCGCCGGTGCGCTCGACAGGATATCGGCCACCAGCCGTCCCAGCCCCGGTCGCGCCGTCACCAGCCGGAAGAAATCGATCGCGGTCGGCAGCCCGCCGATCATCCGGTCCAGCCGCGCGAAGGCCGCATCCGGATCGCTCGCCTGCCCCAGCGCCGCGATCAGCCCGGGCAGCGCCGCCTCCATCGCCGCCTGCGCCGCCGGCGTCCGCAACGCCCGCGGCGTCCCCGCGCGCCATCCCTCGATCCGCGTCCGGACCGCCCCCGGGTCGCGATACCCGGCCGCCGTGACAGCATCCTCCACCGCCACCGCACCCCGCGGCAACGCAACGCCGTCCGTCGGATCGAGCGAGTCGTAGATCGTCCCCACTGCCGCCACGTCCGGCCGCAACCGATCGAGCAACGCCGCCCCGTTCGGCAATCCGTCCAACCGCGCCACCGCGTCCAGCGCGGCGAGATCAACCGGCAGGCTGTGCGTCTGGTGATCCTCGATCATCTGCAATCGGTGCTCGACCGTCCGGAACGCGCGGTAGCCATGCGCCAGCCGCGCCGCCTCGTCCGGTCCGACATGCCCCGCCGCCGCCAGCGCCGTCAGCGCATCGAGCGTCGCCGGCGCCCGCAGCGCGGGATCGCGCCCGCCATGGACCAGCTGCTGGATCTGGATGAAGAACTCGATCTCGCGGATGCCGCCGCGCCCGCGCTTCATGTCGTAGCCGGGCCCGAAAACCTGGCCCTCGCTGTAATGCGCCCGAATGCGCCGCGAGATCTCGCGGATCTCGCCCACCGCGCCGAACCCAAGCCCGCGCCGCCACACGAACGGCCGGATCGCCGCGAGGAACCCGCCGCCCAGCGTCCGATCACCCGCCGCCGCTCGCGCCCGAATATACGCCGCCCGCTCCCACGGCAGCGCGCTCGACTCATAATATCCGATCGCTGCCTCCACCGGCAACGCGGGCGGCGTCGCTTCCGGCGACGGCCGCAATCTCAAATCGACGCGGAACACATAACCGTTGGCGTCGCGCGTCTGCAGCATCTCGACCAGCCGCCGCGCGATCCGCGCCGCTGCCTCGACCGGCTCCTCGCTCCGCCGCCGCGGCAGCGTGTCCGGATCGAACAGCAGGATCGGGTCGATATCGCTCGAATAATTCAGCTCGCGGCTGCCATGCTTGCCCAGCGCGAGCACGCTGAACCCGGTCACCGCATCTGCCCCGCGCTCGCGAAAGATCGCATGCAACGCGCGCTCCACCGCCCGATCCGCAAAGTCGGACAAGAACCGCACGACCTGCTCGAATGACAACCGCCCCGACAGGTCACCCAGCGCAACGGCCAGCGCCACCGCCTGCCGCTCCCGCCGCAAGGCACGAGAAACCTCGGCGACACTTTCACCCGGCTCCCACGCCGCGGCGATCGCCGTGTCGAACGATCCAGTTGCCGTCGCCGCCAGCACCTCCGGGCGCGCTAGCATCAGCCGCCGCAGAAACGGCGCCTCCGCCATCATGCGGTCGCGCGCATCGGCAATATCGGGATCTGTCACATCTACCACGCAGCAAGGTAACAACTGTCGGACGCAACGTCATCCATGCGCAACCGACGGGATATGTCGGCGTTATACAGGCATGAAACAGACAGCGAATTTCCGAAGAGCGGCCACGCCGCAAACAGTCGCCCGGCCGTCCGTTGCATCACTCCCCTCGCGAGCGACGAAGAGTGTCGGCACCGCCCTCCGACGCGTCTATCCCGACGGACCGGCTCTCCCTCACGACATGCAGGTACTTCTCGATAAATTAAGCTAAAGATCAGCGTGGACGGCTGAGTTCGTCCACGTCGTTCATGATCGACTGCAACGCCGTCCGGTCTGGGTCCGACACATGCGACCGACGCGACGGCAACTTACCCTCGCTGAGCAAGTTCTCGAGTGCCACGCGACCACGCGCCACACGGCTTTTGATCGTGCCGACTGCACAACCGCAGATTTCGGCCGCTTCCTCATAGGCGAAACCACCCGCACCGACCAGGATCAGTGCCTCGCGCTGCGGCTGCGGTAGGTGCATCAACGCACGCTGCATATCGCCAAGCTCAACATGGCGATCCTGGCTCGCCGGTGCTGCAAGCAGCTTGGATGCCGTGATCTCGTCCCATTCGCCCTTGAACCGCGCGCGGCGCATCTGGCTCAGGAACAGGTTGCGCAGGATGATGAAGGTCCAGGCACGCATGTTCGTGCCGGCCTGGAAACGCTTTCGCGCCGCCCAAGCCTTCAGCAGCGTTTCCTGGACCAGATCGTCCGCCAGGTCGCGATTGCCGGACAACGACCGTCCGAACGCGCGCAGATGTGGGATCACTCGGGCGAGCTCGTCCTTGAACTCATTGTCCGGCAACGGCACCGGCTCGGCACGGACCTCCTCGACGTCGTCGTCGTCATAGTCCTCGTCCGGGCCGCGCTGGTCTTCGTTGATCACGTGCTACTCGCCCCTTCGAACGGCTACCCGTCCAGTCCGGAGGAAATAGGAAGGGTCCGGATGGATTGCGAGCCGTTTTTCCGGAGAGCCTCCGGCGACCGCTCCCGGACCGCAATTCCGGGGTGTCAGGCGAACATCAACAACAGGATGATGAACAGCCCGACGATCAGCCCCAGCGAGATCGGCAGCACATAACGGGTCACATGCGTGCTGGCACCGCCACGCGCTTCGGTCCGGCTCACTTCGATCGGGTCTTCGGCCATGTCGTCTCTCCGTCAGCAAAAGCGCGTATCCGGCCGCGGACCCATGCCCGCGACCGGTCGGGTCGGTCAGGCCGGAACGGTCGCCTGGTCGAAGAACAGCGCCTGGCTGATCGCCGCCTTCACGGTCGACCGCTGGAACGGCTTGGTGATCAGGAACGTCGGCTCCGGCCGCTCGCCCGTCAGCAGCCGCTCCGGGAACGCCGTGATGAAAATCACCGGCACCGAGAACTCCGCGAGGATGTCCTTGACTGCATCGATCCCCGAACTGTCGTCGGCCAACTGGATGTCGGCCAGCACCAGGCCCGGACGATGCGCCATCGCCTGCGCCACGGCCTCGTCACGCGTGACGGCAACGCCGTTCACCGAATGGCCCAGGTCGCGGACGATCGTCTCGAGGTCCATCGCGATGATCGGCTCGTCTTCAATGATCAGCACGTCGGCATGCGTCTGGCGCTCGATCTCCTCCAGTGCCTCGTTCACCAGCGCGTCGATCTCGGCTGGGTCCGCCTCGATCAGGTAGCCGGCATCCTCCGGCGTGAACCCTTCCATCGCGGTCAGCAGCAACGCCTGACGCGATCGGGGCGTCACCTGCGCAAGCCGCGCCTGTGCGATGCCCTCGTTACCGGTATCGCCGGCATCGCGGTTCTCGATCTCGTCGTTGGTCGACGACCAGATCGCCTGGAACGTGCGGTACAGCCCTAGGCGCGGATCGACGTCACGCGGAAAATCTTCCGGCGCGTCGACGATCGCCTGCAACGCCGCCCGGACATAGGTATCGCCGTGCGACTGGCTGCCGGTCAGTGCGCGGGCGTAGCGCCGCAGGAAGGGAAGGTGCGGGGCGAGATCCTGGCCAAGCGACATGTCAGTACTATACTCCTGTTTCGGCTCGAACATATCACCGCCGCGGCGGGTCAAGGCAAGCCGCCCGCGCCGGTGAGACGAAGGTTCCGTTTGTTGTGTCGAAGCTGGAACCAACCGACCAGTTTTTAGTTTCCCCGCACGAGACAGCAATTGTCCGATTGTCCAATGCGCAGCCCGAACGTGGCGCACATGGGCGGTCGGGCGCGAATGTGCGCAGGGCGCATGATCTATGACGGGGGACTGACCAGTTGGCGCCTGAGGCAAAGAAGCAGGCTGGGACCCCCGGCAAAGCCGGCAAGCGACCCGCCCCGGATGCCGCCATCGGTGATGCGAATGTGGGTCAGGCGCTGCGCTCCGCCTATCAGCGGACAGTGAACGAGGACGTGCCGGCGGACCTGCTGGATTTGCTCGGCAAGCTGGGCTGAGCCACCAATAAGGGGGATGGTCGGGATGACCGGTCGCTGTCCGGGTCCGGCATGATATAGGCGCTGCGCCATGACCCTACCGTCCTTCTCCAGGCTTTCGACCGGTTTCAAAATGCTGTTGATCCTGACGGTTGCCCTGCTGCCGCTGGGGCTTATCGCGATCTTCGCCTCGATCGAAAGCGCTCAGACAGCACGGTTGCGCCGGGCCGACGATGCCCGGGTCACCGCGACGGAGGCGGCGCGCCAACTCAGCATCGCGATCGGCCACACCTCGCTCGATCTGCGCGCCGTCACCGCCCGCCTCGATTATGCCCCGATGACCCGCGCCGCGCGTCTGGCCGAATGCCGCACCTCGCTTGCCGACCTACGGGCTGCCGGAAAGAACCACTACGAGTTCGCAGTGCTCACCATTGCGGGCCGCCTCGTCTGCGCCACCCCGGGGTTCAGCGGTCTGCCCCCCACGATGCCGCAGGAACTGTTCGCGACGGAAGTCCGGCTGCTCCCCGCAATCCAGCGTGTCCAGTTCGAGGCGCGCTCACCCGGCGGCGGGCTGTTCGGCGTGGCTGAGGCGCCGCTCGAAACACTGGAGACCGTCACCGCGCTCCCCGGGCGCACGATCCAGCACGGCATCGTCCTGCGGCACGAGACCGCCGCGATCACCGTGCGCCGTTTGCCCGCCAAGACCGCGATCGGCCCTCGCCTGCTGGTCACCTCGCCCGTCGCCAACGGTCAGGTGACGCTCGAACTGGTCACCAACGCGGTGCCGATCGGCGTGATCGAGCTGCTGCTCGCGCTGCTGCCGATCCTCATGTGGCTGGCCGCCGCGATCATCGGCTGGGTCGTAGTGGACCGCCTGATGATCCGCCCTCTGCTGCGGTTGCAGAGCGTCGTCGCCGACTATCGCCCCGAAAACGGCCCCATGGCCGTTCCGCATCTGACGACGCCCGCGCGTGAGATTCGCGAACTTGGCGAAGCGTTCCGGCTCGTCACCGAACGCGTCGCGCTGCACGAGAGCGAACTGGCCGAGGGCCTGCTCCGCCAGACCAAACTCACCCGCGAAGTCCATCACCGTGTGAAGAACAACCTTCAAGTCGTCGCCAGCCTCATCAGCATTCATGCGCGCGGGGTCGACGATCCGGACGTCGCCGCGGCCTACGCGTCGATCCAGCGCCGCGTCGATGCGCTCGCCGTCGTTCACCGCAATCATTTCGCGGAAATGGAGGCCAATCGCGGGGTCGGCCTGCGTGCGCTGATCGGCGAGCTCGCCGCGAACCTCCGCGCGACCGCCGCGCCCAACGCGACCCATTTCGCAATCCGGCTCGACCTCATAACCGCCTTTTGCACGCAGGATGTCGCCGTCCCGGTCGCGTTCCTGATCACCGAGATCGTCGAGGTCGCGATGATCGCCGACCCGCGCGGCACGGCGCTGATCCGGCTCGTCCCCGCCGCCGCGCCTGAGCGCGCGACGCTGTCCGTCGCCGCAGCCGGCCTCAGCACAATTTCCGAAGAGTCGAACGCGCCGCCGGAACGCTTCCTCCGCGTCATGGAAGGCCTGTCACGACAGCTTCGCACCAGATTGTCAGTCGACACCGAAACGGGCACTTACGCAATCGACATTAGCATCCTGCCCGAACCGGCCACCGACATCGTCTGATCCTCCGGCCGGACGGTCCTACAGGCGCCCTTGGTGCCCGTCCCAACTGGCAGGCGTGGCAGTAAGGCGACAGGTTCCGGGTTTCGACACGCCTGCGGAACAAGTTTCGCCATGGCGCATTCCCACTCAAGCCTCCGCACAGGCGGCACTGAATCAGGAGTTACAACATGGTCCGTAAGATCGTCGCTATCGCCCTCGTCACCGGCAGCCTCATGGTTTCGGCCTGCAATACCGTCGAAGGCGCCGGCAAGGATGTGAAGTCTGCTGGTCAGGCAATCGAGAAGACGGCAAACTAAGTCCGCCTTTTGCGAACCAATAACCCCGCCGGTCCACGACCGGCGGGGTTCTTCATGCCCGCGACACTTAACCGCGGCCTCGAACGTCAGATGTCTTCTACCGCGACCGCGGCGTCAGCAACCCGCTTGCGGCGCTTCTCGGTAAAGAAGATCGCGACCAGCGCGAATTCGTAGAGAATGACCAGCGGGATCGCGAGCATCAGCTGCGACACGACATCCGGCGGCGTCAGCACTGCGGCCACACCGAACGCCGCAACGATGGCATAACGCCGCCCCGCCTTCAGCTGCGCCCGCGTCACCAGGCCCGCCTGCTCGAGCAGCATCAGCAGCACGGGCAACAGGAACGCCACGCCGAACCCGAACAGGAACTTCGTCACGAAGCTGAGGTAATTGCCCACGCCCGGCAAGGCGTCCTGCTGCACACCGCCGATATTGCCTTGATATCCAAGCAGGAAGTGCAGCGCGACCGGCATTGCGAAGAAGTAGGCGAGCGACGCGCCGCCCAGGAACAGCACCGGCGTCAGGATCAGGAACGGGAAAAACGCGCGCTTCTCGTTCTTGTACAGGCCTGGCGCGATGAACTGCCACAGCTGGTTCGCGATGATCGGAAACGCCAGCATGATCGACGCGAAGAACGCGACCTTCAGCTCGACGAAGAACGCTTCGAAGATATCGGTGTAGATCAGCCGCCCCTGCCCGGCCTTCAGCAACGGCTGGACGAGGACCGCGAAGATCGGCTTCGCGAAATACAGGCAGATCCCGAATGCGATCGCCAGCGCACCGAACGACCACAACAGCCGCCGCCGCAATTCGATGAGGTGGTCGAGCAGCGGTGCGCGGCTTTCGTCGATATCGCCAATCACTTCTGGTCCATCCGCTTCTGTTCGCCATCATCCTGATGTTCGGGCAGGTCGTGTGCCGCCGAGCCATCATGTGACGCACTCTGAACCGGGGTCACGTCATGGCCATGCGACGTGTCATGCAGCGGCGTCATGACATGGTCTGGGGTCGCATCATGGGCCGGGGCGTCATGAACCTGCGCGCCGTGCGCCTCGATCATCGTGGCTGGCGCTGGAGCCTGCATCGCCACGTTCGTCCCGTGCGCATATTCCGCGTCGTGAATTTCCTCGGGCGGATGCTCGCGCATAATGCGCGCATTCTCCTTCGCCCAGGTCTCTTCCATTTCCTTCAGCTCGGCCTCGCGCACCATTTCGTCGAAACCCGACCGGAAATGGCGGCCGATCCCACGGACCTTGGCCACGAACTGGCCGACCGTCCGCATCGCCTTGGGCAGGTCCTTGGGACCGATGACGACCAGCGCCACGACGGCGCAGAGCAGCAATTCGGTCGGGGCGATGTCGAACATCGGCAATCACATCCCACAAAAGGTCCAGCCGCCGCCCGATGACACGGACGACGGCGGCATACCAGCCCCTGCCGCTCTACACGCCCACGGCATCACGCCTGCGGACGGTCGTCCTTCATCGGCTGCAGGTCGGCCGTCGGATTGGGCTCGACCGGGGGCTGCGCCTGCAGGCGCGGCGCCGGCTTGACGGGCTTGTCCTCGTCCTCTTCGGCCATGCCCTTCTTGAACTGTTTCACGCCCTTGGCGACGTCGCCCATCATGCTGGAGAAGCGCCCGCCGCCCAGCAACAGGATCGCAACGACGGCGAAGATCAGGATATGCGGGAGTGAAATGCCCATCGATAGTCTCCTATTTCAGTCTCTATCTAGGCGTCTTCGTGCTCGCTTTCCACCATTCACTGCATCCCGCGGCGACACGCGACCGCCACTACCGGTTCAGGCAAGCGCCAGCAAGGCATCCCGGCGCGCGGCAAGCACGTCATAAGGCTCGCCCCCGACGTGCCCCGCAACGCTCGCCGTTGCACGGTCGAGCCGCGCCCGCGCCGCCGCGCTGATCTCACCCACCGCCCCGGCACACGCCACCATCTCGTCCATCTCGCCGGAACAATGCAGCGCGACGTCACACCCGGCCGCGATCACCCCCGCCGCCCGCGCGCCGAACGCACCGCCCAGCGCATGCATCCCCAGATCGTCGGACATCAGCAGCCCGTCGAACCCGATCGCCCCACGGATCACGTCCGCGATCACGACCGGCGACAGGCTGGCACACCGCTCCGGATCCCACGCGCGGTAGACAACGTGCGCCGTCATCGCCATCGGCGCGTCGGCCAGCGTGCGGAACGGCCGCAGGTCGACCTCCAGCGCCTCCGCGCTCGCGTCCACCACCGGCAATTCCGTGTGGCTGTCGACCAGCGCGCGACCATGCCCCGGCATGTGCTTCACCACGCCAACGACGCCCGCCCGTGCCAGTCCATCGATCGTCGCGCGCCCCAGCGCCGCGACCTGCATCGGCTCATTCCCCAAAGCGCGATCACCGATGATGTCGTGTGCGCCCTCCTGCCGCACATCGAGCAGCGGCAGGCAGTCCACCGTGATGCCGACCTCGCGCAGCATCGCGCCGATCGCCTCCGCATTGGCCAGCATCGCCTCGATCGCCGACACCGGCGCACGATCGTACAGCGGCCCGAACGCCCCACCCGGCGGGAAAGCCGGCCACTCCGGCGGCTGCATCCGCGCAACGCGGCCACCCTCCTGATCGATCAGGATCGGCAAATCGTCGCGCCCCGCCAGCGCCCGCAACGCGTCGGTCAACCGCCGCAGCTGCTCGCGATCCGCGACGTTCCGCCGGAACAGCACGAACCCGGCCGGGTCGCAGTCCTTGAAGAAAGCCGCTTCGTTAGCAGCAAGGTCGGGGCCCGCCAGGCCTAAAATGAGTGGGGTCATGCGCTACGGATAGCGCGGACCCGGACCGACCGGAACCCCGGGCCGCGGCGTCCACCACCGGCACCGGTCATCCCGGCGAAAGCCGGGATCTTGTTACCCGCGTCCGTCAGCCGATGACCGAACAGGTCTCGCCCGCAACCCTCAACCGCGCGCAGATCGAACCGGCCTGCCCGCCCGCACTCGCGCGCAACCGGTACAGCGTCTTGTCGCCCACCGTCACCGGCGTCACCGACTTCGGCAACGCCGCCAGGAACGCGAACCGCCCGGCCAGCGTCTTCCACGCGACATTGGCCTTCGCCTCGCTCCCGAACGCTCCAAGCTGAACCTGCGCGCCGCCGATCACGGGTGCCGCCGCCGCAGGTGCCGCCTGCGCAACCGGTGCCGGACGAGCTGGTGCGGCCGCCACCTGCGCCGGGGCAGGTGCAGGCGCCGCGGGCTTCACCGCCAGCCCACCCGCCGCCGCGTCGGAATTGGTCACGCTCCCCGCACCCGACACGGGTGCCTCGGGGATCGCGGACAAATCGATCGACGCATTCGTCTCGCGCCCGTCGCTCGCCGCGAACGCGGTCTCGCCTTCGCCCTCGACTTTCATCCCGCCCGGCTGATCGGGCTTCACCTTGTAGTCGCCCTCCGGTGCCGCGATCATGTCGCCCGACGCGCCCCCCGGCCGGCTCGCGCTCAGCCAGAAGATGCCGCCCACGACCAGCCCGATCACCAGCAGCGCAACGAGCAGCGCCGCGATCGTCTTGCCCGCGCCCGGCGTGCCGACGCGCTGTTCCTCGACCGGTTCCAGCCAGGGCAGACGATCCTCGTCGCTCGCAATCCGTCCCCGATCGATATCCGACATCAGTGCATCTCCTCGGCGGCCGCGACACCCATCACGGCCAGGCCATTGCGGACGATCTGCCCGACGGCATTCGCCAGCGACAATCGCGCAAGCGTCGTTTCAGTGTCGTTAACGAGCAAAAATCTCCGCTCCGGATCGTCGTTGCCGCGGTTCCACAAAGCATGGAACGCCCCGGCCAGATCAGCAAGGTAGAACGCCACCCGGTGCGGCTCGCGAGTCGCCGCCGCCGCCTCGATGATCCGCGGAAACTGCGCCGGCAGCCTGACCAGCGCCAGCTCCTCGGCGTCCAGCTTCCGCAGGTCGGCCGGCGCCGTCACGTCGATCCCCGCCTCGACCGCCTTGCGGCCGAGCGAACGGATACGGGCATGGGCATATTGTACGTAAAAGACCGGATTCTCTTTCGACGCCTCGACTACCTTGGCGAAATCGAAGTCCATCTGGGCATCGGCGCGGCGCGTCAGCATGGTGAACCGCACCACGTCGCGCCCGACCTCCTCGACCACGTCGGCCAGCGTCACGAAGCTGCCCGAGCGCTTCGACATCTTCACCGGCTCGCCGTCGCGCAGCAGCCGCACCATCTGGACCAGCTTGATATCGAGCGGCACCCGCCCGGCGGTCAGGGCCTGCACCGCCGCCTGCACGCGCTTCACCGTGCCGCCATGGTCCGCGCCCCAGATGTCGACCAGCAGGTCCGCGGTCTCCGCCTTCTGCGCGTGATAGGCCAGGTCGTTGCCAAAATAGGTGTAGGCGCCGTCCGCCTTGCGCACCGGCCGGTCGCTGTCGTCACCGAACTTCGTCGCGCGGAACAGCGTCATCTCGACCGGTTCCCAGTCGTCCGCCGCCTCGCCCTTCGGCGCCTCCAGCACGCCTTCGTAGATCAGCCCGTCGGCACGCAGCTTGTCGATCGCCGCCACGACCTTGCCGTCCGACTGCACCTTCGCCTCGGACGAGAACACATCGTGCTTGATACCGAGCAGCGCCAAGTCGGCGCGGATCATGTCCATCATCGCCGCCACCGTCCGCGCGCGGAACAGTGGCAGCCACTCCGCCTCCGCCGCGCCGACATACCGGTCGCCATATTCCGCCGCGAGCATCGCCCCGACCGGCTTCAGATAGTCGCCGGGATACAGCCCCTCCGGAATCGTCACCGTCTCGCCCAGCGCCTCGCGGTAGCGTAGATGCGCCGACCGCCCGAGCGTCTCGACCTGGCTGCCGGCATCGTTGACATAATATTCGCGCGTCACCGGATGCCCGGCATATTCCAGCAGGCTGGCCAGCGCATCGCCCACCACCGCCCCGCGGCAATGCCCCATATGCATCGGCCCGGTCGGGTTGGCGGACACATATTCCACGTTTACCCGCACGGCGTTGCCCTGCGTGGACCGCCCGTAATCCGCGCCCTCCGCGAAAATCGTCCGCATCTCGTCGCGCCACTGCTCGGGGTCCAGCCGAAGGTTCAGGAACCCCGGTCCGGCGATCTCCACCGCGGTCACGCCCGGCATCTCCGCCAGCTTCGGCTGGATCAACGCCGCCAGCGCGCGTGGATTGGTCTTGGCCGGCTTGGCCAGCACCATCGCCGCATTGGTCGCCAGATCGCCATGGCTCGCGTCGCGCGGCGGCTCGACGGCGATGCTCGCCCGGTTCAACCCCGCCGGCAGCGCACCCTCGGCCTCCAGCGTATCCAGAACGACATCGATCGCGGCGGCGAAACGGGCATAGAGACTCAAGGCGATTTCCGGGCGTTGCAGAAGGGACGCACGGTCATAGGGGAAGTCGCGCGGTTCGGGAACCGGCCGCGGTACGGGACGCAAGGACCCGCTATGAAACGCTCCGCCGCCCCCGCGTCAGCGAGCCAGCCTCAAGCCACCCCAAGCCAGTCCGCCATCGCCCGCCCCAGTTCCGGCTTCACCACCGCGCTCATGTGATTTCCCGGCACCGCGACATACGCCCCCTGCGGCAACAGGTCCGCCACGGCCTCGGACGACCCGTTGTCCGTATCCTCCGCCCCCGACATCACCAGCACGGGCCGGTCGATCGCCGCGATTTCCGCCCGCGTGGTGTCGACGAAGCTTCCCAGCAACGGTAGCAGCGCCTTCGGATCGCCGCCGCTCGTCTTCAGGAACGCCTCCGCCATCCATTCCGGCGTGCCGCGCTCGAACGTGCCGAGCCCGGTCAGGATACGCCGGAAATGCGCCGCCCGGTCGCCCGTATCGAGCAACCCTTCCAGCCCCATGCCCGACAGGATCACCCGACCCGGGCGAGCCCCACGCACCAGCATCCGCACCACCGTCCGCGCGCCGAGCGAATAGCCGCCGAGGTCATAATCGGTCAGCCCGAGATGCGCGATCAACGCCTCGCCGTCGTCCGCCAGCACGTCCGGCGGATAGGCCGACGCGTCATGCGGCCGGTCACTTTCCCCATGCGCGCGCAGGTCCGGCATGATCACCCGCCGCCCCAGCGCCGCGATCCGCTTGGCATGGCCGAACTTGATCCAGTTCGTATCGGCCGACGAGAACAACCCGTGGATCAGCACGATCGGCCGCCCCTCGCCGACCTCGTGCCACACCAGCCGCACCCCGTCCGGCGCCGTGAACTCATGCGTCGTGGTCATCCGAAACCTCCGCTCCTGCAGCGACCGGACAAGCCGCCGGGCCCCTCATTCGTTCCCTGGCGCAGGCCGGGGCCTAGGTGTGATCGCTATGCGAAAACCCTGCTCGCCAGGCCGCCATATCCTCCGGCTGCGTCGGATGCGTCGGCACCGCCGGGTCCAACCGCACCCAGTCCAGCTTGCGCGACACCCAGATATGCGCGGTCGGCACCGCCAGCGTGATGTCGTCCAGCGACCCGCCCTTCACGCTCACCCGGTCGGGCGTCAGGCTGTCGATATGGAACACGCGTGTCCCGCATTCGACGCAGAACACGCAGGTCGTGCGCGCGCCCAAATCGTTCGGCCGGTCCCAGCGCCGCACCGGCCCGGTCACTGCAAACGCCTGCCGCGCCACCGCCAGCGACAGCCCGAACGCGCTCGCGGACTGCTTCTGGCACTCCCGGCAATGGCAGGCATGGCACGGCGGCATCGCCCCGACGATCAGGTACCGGACCGCGCCACACTGGCACCCGCCGCTCAGACCGTCCGCCACGCCGCGCGCTCCTCAATCGTCCGCGTCGTCGTCCGCGGCATCGTCGAAGTTCGCGCCGTCCTCGATCATGTCACCCTTCTTCAGGTGACGCCGTCCGAGCAGCTCCGCGATCTGCACTGCGTTCAGCGCGGCACCCTTGCGCAGGTTGTCGCTGACGCACCACAGGATCAGGCCGTTCTCCACGGTCGGATCCTCGCGCACCCGGCTGACGAACGTGGCGAATTCGCCGACGCACTCGACCGGCGTTATGTATCCGCCGTCCTCGCGCTTATCGATCAGCATGATGCCCGGCGCCTCGCGCAGGATGTTCTGCGCCTCCACCGCCGAAATCTCGTTTTCGAACTCGATCGCGAGCGCCTCCGAATGGCCGACGAACACCGGCACGCGCACGCAGGTCGCGACGATCTTGATCTTCGGCCCCATGATCTTCTTGGTTTCGACGACCATCTTCCACTCTTCTTTGGTGAAACCGTCGTCCAGGAAGACATCGATGTGCGGGATCACGTTGAACGCGATCTGCTTGGTGAACAGCCGCGGCTCGGCCGGATCGCCGACGAAGATGTTGCGGCTTTGCTCGAACAGCTCGTCCATCCCCTGCTTGCCCGCCCCGGACACCGACTGGTACGTCGACACCACAACGCGCTTGATCGTCGCGGCATCGTGCAGCGGCTTCAGCGCGACGACCATCTGTGCGGTCGAACAGTTCGGGTTGGCGATGATGTTGCGGCGGGTATAGCCGTCGATCGCGTCGGGGTTCACCTCCGGCACGATCAGCGGCACGTCCGGGTCCATGCGGTAGAGCGAGCTGTTGTCGATCACCACGCAGCCGGCCGCGGCGGCCTTCGGCGCATAGACCGCGGTCGCTTCCGATCCGATCGCGAACAGCGCGATGTCCCAGCCGGCCCAGTCGAAATATTCGATGTTCTGGACCTTCAGCTGACGGTCCGTGTCGCCGAAATCGACCATGTCGCCCTGGCTGCGCGACGACGCCAGCACCGCGATCTCGTCGATCGGGAATTCGCGTTCCGCCAGGATGTTGAGCATTTCCCGCCCGACATTGCCCGTCGCACCCGCGACGACGATCCGATAGCCCATGCTGTCCGCTCCGTTCCAAAGTTGCGCGGGGTTTAGGCGGGAGGCCGTATTTGTCCAGCCGCTACGCCTATGGACGAGGCAACTTCTTCTAAAGCCCTCCCTCCGGTGGGGGGAGGGAGCAGGTCACTCGACCGTCAGCACGACCTTCCCGACATGATCCCCCGCCTCGAGATAAGCATGCGCCGCCGCCGCCTCGCGCAACGGAAAGGTCCGGTCGATGATCGGCTTCAACCGCCCCTCGCGCACATGCGGCCACACCTGCCGGTCGATCTCGTCCGCCACCAGCGTCTTGAACTCCGTACTCCGCGCGCGCAGCGTCGATCCGGTCAGAGTTAGCCGGCGGCGCATAACGTCGAAAATCTGGAACGACGCCTCGCCCCCGCGCTGCGACGCGATCGACACGTGCCGCCCGTCGTCCGCCAGGCACTTCAGGTTCCGCGCGAAATAATCGCCGCCGATCATGTCGAGCACCACATCGACACCGCGCCCGTCGGTCAACCGCTTCACGACCTCGACATAGTCGTCGGACTTGTAGTTGATCGCATGCGCCGCGCCGATCTCCAGCGCCCGCGCGCACTTCGGGTCCGACCCGGCGGTCACGATCACGGTCAGCCCGAACAGCCGCCCCAGCATGATCGCCATCGTCCCGATCCCGCTCGTGCCGCCATGGACCAGCACGACGTCGCCCTCCGCGGCGTAGGCGCGCTCGAACAAATTGGTCCAGACGGTGAACAGCGTCTCCGGCATCGCCGCGGCTTCCACCATCGTCAACGCCGCCGGCACCATCAGGCACTGCCCCGCCGGCACCGCGACATATTCGGCATAGCCGCCGCCGGACAGCAGCGCGCACACCGACTGCCCCAGCATCGCGCCCGTCGTGCCCTCGCCCAGGCCAACAACGGTACCCGAAATCTCCAGCCCCGGGATCGACGAGGCACCCGGCGGCGGCGGATAGGCCCCCGCGCGCTGCATCAGGTCCGGCCGGTTCACGCCGGCCGCCGCGATCCGCACCAGCACCTCGCCCTCCCCCGGCACGGGCAACGGGCGCGTCACCGGCACCAGGACGTCCGGTCCGCCGGCACCCTCCGGGTCGATCGCGGTCATGCTGTCGGGCAATGCGGCCAAGTCGGTCTCTCCCAAGCGAAACACCCCCCCGGGCCGAGCGGTTTATTGACTTGGGGGGCCGCGCGGTCAACGCTGGCGTTCATGGAGTCGGAAGAAACATTTCCGAAACGGCACGACGATCCGCTTACGGCGCTCGCCCGGCAGGATCTCGATCCGCTGTCGCTTGCCGAACTCACCGCGCGGATTACCGCGCTGGAGGCGGAGGTCGAACGCACCCGCGCACACGCCGTCCGGGCCGAGGCGCGCCGCGCTGCCGCCGATGCGCTGTTCCGGACATGACCCCCGGCCGCTCGCTACGCCGTAATATGGGGTGTCATCGGGCGTCCGTCACCTCCTTGATCGCGGATCGCGACACACGACATATCCAACAGACGGGATGGTCCCTTGACGATCCCGAAGGAGTAGAAATCCATGCCCTCATTCGCCCGTGAGCTGGAACAGACGCTGCACAATGCGTTGACTGCCGCCAGCACTCGCCGTCATGAATATGCGACCCTCGAACATCTGCTGCTCGCGCTGATCGACGACGATCATGCGTCGAAGGTCATGCAGGCGTGCGGCGTCGAAGTGTCCGAACTGAAGGACGCCGTCACCCTCTATCTCGATACCGAGCTCGATGCGCTGAAGGTCGAGGGTCAGACCGATCCCTCGCCCACGTCCGGGTTCCAGCGCGTCGTCCAGCGGGCGATCCTCCACGTCCAGTCTTCGGGCCGCGACGAGGTGACCGGCGGCAACGTCCTGGTCGCGTTGTTCAGCGAGCGCGAGAGCTACGCCGTGTTCTTCCTGCAGCAGCAGGACATGAACCGCCTCGATGCGGTCAGTTTCATCAGCCACGGTGTCGGCAAGGCCGGCTCCCCGACGGAGGCACGCGAAGTGAAGGGGGCCGACGAAGACAAGCCGCAGGGCAAGGACGGCAAGAAGGGCGAAAGCGCCCTGAAGCAGTTCACCGTGAACCTGAACGAGAAGGCCGCCACCGGCAAGATCGACCCGCTGATCGGGCGCGGTCCGGAGGTCGACCGCACCGTCCAGATCCTGTGCCGCCGTTCGAAGAACAACCCGCTCTATGTCGGTGAACCCGGCGTCGGCAAGACCGCGATCGCGGAAGGCCTGGCGCTCAAGATCATCAACGGCGACGTGCCGGAGGTGCTGCTCGAAGCGGTGATCTACTCGCTCGACATGGGTGCGCTGCTTGCCGGTACCCGCTACCGCGGTGACTTCGAGGAGCGGCTGAAGCAGGTCGTGTCCGAGCTCGAGAAGCTGCCGCACGCCGTGCTGTTCATCGACGAGATCCACACGGTGATCGGTGCCGGCGCAACGAGCGGCGGCGCGATGGACGCGTCCAACCTGTTGAAGCCCGCGCTGTCCGGCGGTTCAATCCGCTGCATCGGCTCGACCACCTACAAGGAGTTCCGCAACCACTTCGAAAAGGACCGCGCCCTGCTGCGCCGGTTCCAGAAGATCGACGTCAACGAACCGACGATCGAGGATGCGATCGCGATCCTGACCGGGCTGCGCTCCGCCTACGAAGCGCATCACCACGTCAAGTACACGCCTGCCGCCATCAAGGCCGCAGTCGAGCTGTCGGCGCGCTACATCAACGACCGCAAGCTGCCCGACAAGGCGATCGACGTCGTCGACGAAGCCGGCGCGATGCAGATGCTGGTGGTCGAGGACAAGCGCAAGAAGGTTATCACGCCCAAGGAGATCGAGGCCGTCATCGCCACGATGGCGCGCATCCCACCGAAGTCCGTGTCGACCGACGATACCAAGGCGCTCGCCACGCTCGAAACCGATCTCAAGCGGGTCGTGTTCGGGCAGGACAAGGCGATCGAACTGGTCTCCTCCGCGATCAAGCTCAGCCGTGCCGGCCTGCGCGATCCGGACAAGCCGATCGGCAACTACCTGTTCTCCGGCCCGACCGGCGTGGGCAAGACCGAGGTCGCGCGTCAGCTGGCCGCGATCATGGGCATCCCGCTGCAGCGTTTCGACATGTCGGAATATATGGAGCGTCACTCGGTCAGCCGACTGATTGGCGCACCCCCCGGCTATGTCGGATACGATCAGGGCGGCCTGCTGACCGACGCGGTCGACCAGCATCCGCACAGCGTCCTGCTGCTCGACGAGATCGAGAAGGCGCATCCCGACCTGTTCAACATCCTGCTTCAGGTTATGGATAACGGGAAGCTGACCGACCATCACGGCAAGACGGTCGATTTCCGCAACACGATCCTGATCATGACCACCAATGCCGGCGCGTCCGACATGGCGCGTGAATCGCTCGGCTTCGGGGCGCTGACCCGCGAAGGCGAGGACGAGGAAGCGGTCAAGAAGATGTTCACACCGGAATTCCGCAACCGGCTGGATGCGATCGTCCCCTTCTCCTACCTGCCGACCGAGGTGATCAGCCGGGTGGTGGACAAGTTCGTCCTCCAGCTCGAACTCCAGCTGGCCGACCGCCACGTCCATATCTCGCTCGATCAGGACGCGAAGGACTGGCTGACGACCCGCGGCTACGACAAGCTCTACGGCGCACGCCCGATGAGCCGTCTGATCCAGGAAAAGGTGAAGCAGCCACTGGCCGAGGAACTGCTGTTCGGCAAGCTGGTCCACGGCGGCGAGGTGAAGGTCCACGTCAAGGACGGCACCCTCGCCTTCGAAATCACCGCCGCCCCCCCGAAGAAGCCGCGCAAGCGGAAGGCGAAGGTCACGGCAGGCGGCGAAGGCAACGCCGAGGCCACCGAGGACCAAGACTATGACGACGACGGCCTGACCGACGACGAAGGCGAAGAAGAAGCGCCAACGGCCGAGTAAGCTTATGATACGGACGTTCCGGCAAGTCAGAACGTCCGTATCTGTTTGGCGGGGGTTGGCTTTTGTTCCCCCGCGGTCTATATCAAATCCAACAGCCGCTCCGGCCCGCAAGGGTCGGGGTGGCGATCCGGTCTTCCCGGGACACGATCCGACATTGCGCGACGGATCGCGACGTATTGGGAAGCACGGACATCATGACGCTGAGACTGCGATATCCGCTGGATGTCGCAGTTTTTTGTCGTGCTGCGCCTCTGCGATCCGGTCCTTCCCCAGGGCGGCGATCGTGACGAACCGGCCTTCGGCGGCACTGCAAGGTGCGCCGACGAATTTGAGCGCGAAGGATCATCCATGGCGACCCAGGCAATTACCCCAACCGTGCAAGGTGCCGCGAAGAAGCGCATCCGCAAGGTGTTCGGCAACATTCACGAAGTCGTGCAGATGCCGAACCTGATCGAGGTGCAGCGCGAAAGCTACGAGCATTTCCTGCGCTCGCGCCCCGAGGACAACTACATCTCCGGCCTGGAAAAGACGCTGCGCAGCGTCTTCCCGATCCGCGATTTCGCCGGCACCGCCGAGCTCGATTTCGTGAACTACGAGCTGGAAGAGCCGAAGTTCGACACCGATGAGTGCCGCCAGCGCGGCATCACCTACGCGGCACCGATGCGCGTTACGCTGCGCCTGATCGTGTTCGAAGTGGATCCGGACACGGAAACCCGCTCGGTGCTCGATATTAAGGAGCAGGACGTCTACATGGGCGACATGCCGCTCATGACGTCGAACGGCACGTTCATCGTCAACGGCACGGAACGCGTGATCGTCAGCCAGATGCACCGTTCGCCGGGCGTCCTGTTCGATCATGACCGCGGCAAGACGCACGCATCGGGCAAGTATCTGTTCGCCGCCCGCGTCATTCCGTATCGCGGTTCGTGGCTCGATTTCGAATTCGACGCCAAGGACATCGTCAACGTCCGCATCGATCGCAAGCGCAAGCTGCCGGTCACAACGCTGCTCTATGCGCTCGGCATGAACGACGAGGACATCCTCAACCACTTCTACGGCACGGCGACCTACGTCCGCGGCCAGGGTGGCTGGCAGGTGCCTTATGTCGTCGAGAATTGGCGTGGCCAGAAGCCGTCGTTCGACGTCGTCAACGCGGAAACCGGTGAAGCCGTGTTCCCCGCCGGCACCAAGATTTCGCCCCGCGCCGCCAACAAGGCGGCCAAGGACGGCCTGACGATGCTGCTGATCCCGACCGAGGAGATCTTCGGTCGCTACAGCGCGTTCGACCTGATCGACGAGTCGACCGGCCGGATCTACATCGAGGCCGGTGACGAAGTGTCGCCCGAGAACCTCGAAATGCTCGACGCCGCCGGCATCGAGCGGCTCGATCTGCTCGACATCGACCATGTCTCGACCGGTCCCTGGATCCGCAACACGCTCAAGGCCGACAAGGTCGACGAGCGCGACCATGCGCTGTCCGAGATCTACCGCGTCATGCGCCCCGGCGAGCCGCCGACGAAGGAGACTGCGGAATCGCTGTTCTCCGGTTTGTTCTTTGATCCGGAGCGCTACGACCTCTCGGCCGTGGGCCGCGTGAAGCTCAACATGCGCCTCGACCTCGACGTCGAGGACACCGTCACCACGCTGCGCGCCGAGGATATTCTCGAGGTCGTCAAGACGCTCGTGAACCTCAAGGACGGCAAGGGCGAGATCGACGACATCGACAATCTCGGCAACCGCCGCGTGCGTTCGGTGGGCGAGCTGCTCGAGAACCAGTACCGCGTCGGCCTGCTCCGCATGGAGCGCGCCGTGAAGGAGCGGATGTCCTCGGTCGACGTGTCCACGGTCATGCCGAACGACCTTATCAACGCCAAGCCGGCGGTCGCCGCGGTGCGTGAATTCTTCGGCTCGTCGCAGCTGTCGCAGTTCATGGATCAGACGAACCCGCTGTCCGAAGTGACGCACAAGCGTCGCGTGTCGGCGCTCGGGCCAGGTGGTCTGACGCGTGAGCGCGCCGGCTTCGAGGTCCGCGACGTCCACCCGACGCACTATGGCCGCATCTGCCCGATTGAGACGCCGGAAGGCCCGAACATCGGTCTGATCAACTCGCTGGCGTCGTTCAGCCGCGTGAACAAGTACGGCTTCATCGAGACGCCGTACCGCAAGGTCATCGACGGCAAGGTGTCGGACGAGGTCGTGTACCTTTCCGCCATGGAGGAGGCCAAGCACACGATCGCGCAGGCCAATGCCGAGCTGGACGAGACCGGTGGCTTCGTCGAGGAGATCATCTCCAGCCGCGAGGCCGGCGAGTTCCTGATCGCCCCGCGCGACCACATCACGCTGATGGACGTCAGCCCGAAGCAGCTCGTGTCCGTGGCGGCATCGCTCATTCCGTTCCTGGAAAACGATGACGCCAACCGCGCGTTGATGGGCTCCAACATGCAGCGTCAGGCCGTGCCGCTGGTCCGTGCCGAGGCGCCGTTTGTCGGCACCGGCATGGAAGAGACTGTGGCCCGCGATTCCGGCGCCGCCATCTCCGCCAAGCGCGGCGGCGTAGTCGACCAGGTCGACGCCGCCCGTATCGTCATCCGCGCGACGGAAGGCATCGAAGCCGGCAAGTCCGGCGTCGATATCTACACGCTGATGAAGTTCCAGCGGTCGAACCAGTCGACCTGCATCAACCAGCGTCCGCTGGTGAAGGTCGGCGACATCGTCGACAAGGGCACCGTGCTGGCCGACGGTCCGTCGACCGAGTTCGGCGAACTGGCGCTCGGCCGGAACACGCTCGTCGCGTTCATGCCGTGGAACGGGTACAACTACGAGGATTCCATCCTCATCTCCGAGCGGATCGTGAAGGACGACGTGTTCACGTCGATCCACATCGACGAGTTCGAAGTGATGGCCCGCGACACGAAGCTCGGGCCGGAGGACATCACTCGCGACATCCCGAACGTGGGTGAAGAAGCGCTTCGCAACCTCGACGAGGCGGGCATCGTCTATGTCGGGGCCGAGGTCGAGCCGGGCGATATCCTCGCCGGCAAGATCACGCCGAAGGGCGAAAGCCCGATGACGCCGGAGGAGAAGCTTCTCCGCGCCATCTTCGGTGAAAAGGCGTCGGACGTGCGCGACACCTCGCTCCGACTGCCGCCGGGCGTGTCCGGTACGGTCGTCGACGTCCGCGTCTTCAACCGTCACGGCATCGACAAGGACGAGCGCGCGATGGCGATCGAGCGCGAGGAGATCGATCGGCTGACCAAGGACCGCGAAGACGAACGCGGCATCCTCAACCGGTCCTCCTACGCCCGCCTGCAGGACATGCTGGTCGGCCAGACCGCTGCGGCTGCCCCCAAGGGCATCCGCAAGGGGACGGCAATCGATCAGGCGCTGCTCGACACTGTCGAGAAGCGTGACTGGTGGAAGTTCGCCGTCGCCGACGACGCCCGCCAGTCCGATCTGGAGGCCGTGAAGGCGCAGTATGACGACGCGGTCAGCATCATCGTGAAGCGGTTCGAGGACCGCGTCGAGAAGCTGCAGCGCGGCGACGAGCTGCCGCCGGGCGTGCTGAAGATGGTCAAGGTGTTCGTCGCGGTGAAGCGCAAGCTGCAGCCGGGCGACAAGATGGCCGGCCGTCACGGGAACAAGGGCGTGATCAGCCGCATCCTGCCGAACGAGGACATGCCGTTCCTCGCCGACGGGACGCCGGTCGATATCGTGCTCAACCCGCTCGGCGTGCCGTCGCGCATGAACGTGGGTCAGATCTTCGAGACGCATCTGGGCTGGGCCGCACGCGGCCTGGGGCAGCAGGTCACTCAGGCGCTCGAGGAATGGCGCGAAGCCAATCCGGACGGCGTCACGCAGGCCGGCTCCCCGCCGGAAGCGGTGAAGGAGCGTCTGAAGTACGTCTATGGCGAGCAGTACCATGCCGACATCGACAGCCGGACCGACGAACAGATCGTCGACTTGGCCGCCGTCCTGAAGAACGGCGTGCCGATGGCGACGCCGGTGTTCGACGGCGCGCGCGAAGCGGACGTGGCGGCGATGCTGCGACTTGCGGGCCTCGACGAGAGCGGCCAGTCCGATCTCTTCGACGGGCGCACCGGCGATCAGTTCGATCGCAAGGTGACGGTCGGCTACATCTACATGCTGAAGCTGCACCATCTCGTGGACGACAAGATCCACGCCCGGTCGATCGGGCCCTACTCGCTCGTCACGCAGCAGCCGCTGGGTGGTAAGGCGCAGTTCGGTGGTCAGCGCTTCGGCGAGATGGAGGTCTGGGCACTCCAGGCCTACGGCGCCGCCTACACGTTGCAGGAAATGCTGACGGTGAAGTCCGACGACGTCGTCGGCCGCACCAAGGTCTACGAGGCGATCGTCAAGGGCGACGACACGTTCGAGGCCGGCATTCCGGAAAGCTTCAACGTGCTGGTCAAGGAAATGCGCTCGCTCGGCCTGAACGTGGAACTCAACACCCACGAACCGACCGCCGAAGAGCTGGCCGACGCCGCCGAGTAAGCCGACCTGCCCCCTCTCCCGCTTCGGCGGGAGAGGGTCGGGGCGAGGGACGCGCGTAGCCACTACGCCCCCTCACCCTCCCGCCCTCTTCCCACGGAAGAGGGTCAGAGATTTCAGAGAGGTTCTTCCATGAACGAACTGACCAACTTCGCCAATCCGGTCGCCAAGACCGAGACGTTCGACCAGATCCAGATCGGCATCGCCTCCCCCGAACGGATCCGTTCGTGGTCGTTCGGCGAGATCAAGAAGCCGGAAACCATCAACTACCGTACGTTCAAGCCGGAACGCGACGGCCTGTTCTGCGCGCGCATCTTCGGTCCGATCAAGGATTACGAGTGCCTGTGCGGCAAGTACAAGCGCATGAAGTACAAGGGCATCGTCTGCGAGAAGTGCGGCGTCGAGGTCACGGTGTCCAAGGTCCGCCGCGAGCGGATGGGCCACATCGAACTCGCCGCCCCCGTCGCGCACATCTGGTTCCTGAAGTCGCTGCCGTCGCGCATCGGCCTGCTGCTCGACATGCAGCTCAAGCAGCTCGAGCGCGTCCTGTATTTCGAAGCCTATATCGTCATCGAGCCGGGCCTCACCCCGCTTGAGAAGTATCAGCTTCTGAACGAGGACGAGCTGCTCGAGGCGCAGGATGAGTATGGCGAAGACGCCTTCTCCGCCGGCATCGGTGCAGAGGCCGTGCGCCGCATGCTCGAGGACCTCGACCTGGAAGGCGAAAAGGCCGACCTGCTCAAGGAACTGGCCGAGACCAAGTCCGAGCTGAAGCCCAAGAAGATCATCAAGCGGCTGAAGGTCGTCGAGAGCTTCCTCGAATCCGGCAACCGTCCGGAATGGATGATCCTCGAGGTCGTCCCCGTGATCCCGCCCGAACTGCGCCCGCTGGTGCCGCTCGACGGTGGCCGCTTCGCCACGTCCGATCTCAACGACCTCTATCGCCGCGTCATCAACCGCAACAACCGGTTGAAGCGCCTGATGGAACTGCGCGCGCCGGACATCATCGTCCGCAACGAGAAGCGCATGCTGCAGGAGTCGGTCGACGCGCTGTTCGACAACGGCCGCCGCGGCCGCACCATCACGGGTGCCAACAAGCGCCCGCTGAAGTCGCTGTCCGACATGCTCAAGGGCAAGCAGGGCCGCTTCCGCCAGAATCTGCTCGGCAAGCGCGTCGACTATTCCGGCCGTTCGGTCATCGTGACCGGTCCGGAACTCAAGCTGCACCAGTGCGGCCTGCCCAAGAAGATGGCGCTCGAGCTGTTCAAGCCGTTCATCTACGCGCGCCTCGATGCCAAGGGTCTGTCGATGACCCTGAAGCAGGCCAAGAAGTGGGTCGAGAAGGAGCGCAAGGAAGTCTGGGACATCCTCGACGAGGTGATCCGCGAGCATCCCGTGCTGCTCAACCGCGCGCCCACGCTTCACCGTCTCGGCATCCAGGCGTTCGAGCCCGTGCTGATCGAGGGTAAGGCGATCCAGCTTCACCCGCTGGTCTGCTCGGCCTTCAACGCCGATTTCGACGGCGATCAGATGGCCGTCCACGTGCCGCTGTCGCTCGAGGCGCAGCTCGAAGCACGCGTCCTGATGATGTCGACCAACAACATCCTGTCGCCCGCCAACGGCAAGCCGATCATCGTGCCGTCGCAGGACATGGTGCTGGGTCTGTACTATCTGTCCATGTTGAAGGAAGGCGAGCCCGGCGAGGGCATGCTGATCTCCGACATGGTCGAGGTGCATCAGGCGCTCAACGCGAAGGCAGTGACGCTCCACACCAAGATCACGACCCGCGTCCCGCAGACGGACGAGGCCGGCAACCAGTATATGAAGCGCTTCGAAACGACCCCGGGGCGCATGCTCTTGGGCGAGTGTCTGCCGAAGAACTTCAAGGTGCCGTTCGACACCGTCAACCGTCTGCTGACGAAGAAGGACGTCGGCGACGTGATCGACGAGGTCTATCGTCACACCGGGCAGAAGGAGACCGTGCTGTTCGCCGATGCGATCATGTCGCTCGGCTTCCGCCACGCGTTCCAGGCCGGCATCTCGTTCGGCAAGGACGACATGATCATCCCCGCTGCCAAGGTCGAACTGGTCGACGAGACCAAGGCATTGGTGAAGGACTTCGAGCAGCAGTATCAGGACGGCCTGATCACGCAGCAGGAGAAGTACAACAAGGTCATCGACGCCTGGTCGCGTTGCGGTGATCGTGTCTCCGACGAGATGATGAAGGAGATCAAGGCGGTCAAGAAGGACCCGGAGACCGGCCGTGAAATGCCGATCAACGCGATCTATATGATGGCCCACTCCGGTGCCCGCGGTTCGCAGGCGCAGATCAAGCAGCTCGCCGGCATGCGCGGCCTGATGGCCAAGCCGTCGGGCGAGATCATCGAAACGCCGATCATCTCGAACTTCAAGGAAGGCCTGACCGTCCTTGAGTACTTCAATTCCACCCACGGCGCCCGCAAGGGTCTCGCGGATACGGCGTTGAAGACCGCCAACTCGGGCTACCTGACCCGCCGTCTGGTCGACGTGTCGCAGGATTGCGTCGTGGTCGAACTCGACTGCGGCACGGAACGCGCGCTCGACATGAAGGCGATCGTCCAGGGCGGTTCCACCATCGCCTCGCTCGGCGAACGCATCCTCGGTCGCACGACCGCGGAGGACATCGTCGACACCAAGAACAACGAGGTCCTGATCCCGTCCGGCACGCTGCTGGACGAGGCCATGGTCGCGCGGATCGAGGCGGTCGGCACGCAGGGCGTCAAGATCCGCAGCCCGCTGGTCTGCGAATCGAAGGGCGGCGTCTGCGGCGCCTGCTACGGGCGCGATCTCGCCCGCGGTACGCCCGTGAACATCGGTGAGGCCGTCGGCGTCATCGCGGCGCAGTCGATCGGCGAGCCCGGCACCCAGCTGACGATGCGGACGTTCCACATCGGCGGCGCGGCGCAGCTCAACGAAGTCTCGAACCTCGAAGCCGTCACCGACGGCCGGATGGAATATCGCGACCTGCGCATCATCATGGACACGCGCGGCCGCCGCGTGTCGCTCAGCCGCTCGGGCGAACTGGCGATCATCGATCTCGATGGGCGCGAGCGGGCGACGCACCGTATTCCGTACGGCGCGTACCTGCTGTTCGACGACGGCCATGTCGTGACCAAGGGCGACCGGATGGCGGAGTGGGATCCCTACACCATGCCCGTCATCACCGAGACGGGCGGCGTCGTGAAGTATGTCGACCTGGTCGACAAGCAGACGCTGTCCGAGCAGACCGACGAAGCCACCGGCATCACGCAGAAGGTCGTGATCGATTACCGCGCCACCGGCCGTAAGGAGGATCTGCGTCCGCGGATCACCCTGATGGACGACAGCTCGGGCGAGACCGCTCGCTACATGCTCACCACCGGCGCTGTGCTGTCGGTCGAGGACGGCCAGGCCGTCTCCGCGGGTGAGGTGCTGGCGCGTGTGTCGCGTGAATCGGCCAAGACCCGCGACATCACCGGCGGTCTGCCGCGGGTGGCGGAGCTGTTCGAGGCGCGCAAGCCGAAGGAGAATGCGATCATCGCAAAGGTCTCGGGTCGTGTCGAATTCGGCAAGGACTACAAGGCCAAGCGCAAGATCAGCATCCGTCCGGACGACGGCAGCGAACTGATCGACTACCTGATCCCGAAGTCGAAGGTCATCGACGTTCAGGAAGGCGATTACGTCAAGCGCGGCGACAACCTGATCGGCGGCTCGCCAGATCCGCACGACATTCTCGAAGTGCTCGGGATCGAGCCGCTGGCGGAATATCTCGTCTCGGAAATCCAGGAGGTCTATCGTCTGCAGGGCGTGAAGATCAACGACAAGCACATCGAGACGATCGTCCGCCAGATGCTTCAGAAGGTCGAGATCACCGACGCGGGGGACACGCAGTTCCTGGCGGGCGAGCAGATCGATCGTCTGGAAATGGACGAAGCCAACGAGAAGCTCGAAAAGGGTGCGATGCCCGCACAGGGCAAGCCCATCCTGCTCGGCATCACCAAGGCGTCGCTGCAGACCCGCAGCTTCATCTCGGCCGCATCCTTCCAGGAAACCACCCGCGTGCTGACCGAGGCGTCCGTCCAGGGCAAGATCGACAGCCTGACGGGCCTGAAGGAGAACGTGATCGTCGGCCGCCTGATCCCGGCCGGTACGGGGGCGGGCCTCAACCGCCTGCGCGTCACGGCCAACAGCCGCGATGCGGCCCTGCGCGCCGCCAACCGCGGTTTCGCGGCGGCGACCGCAGCGGCTTCGGCTGCCGCGATCGAGAAGGCGCTGATCGCGCCGTCTTCGGCGGCGGAAGAGCATGAGGCGGAACTGGCCGACGCGAACGTCTCGCTCGGCAACGATCCGCTCGGCAATGCCGCCGGTGAAAGCCACGGCACCGACGCCGACGCGGGCGAGTATCTGAACGACTGATCCACCGGATCGATCGTGCAAGCGGACGGCGCCGTCGTCCCCGAAAGGGGGCGGCGGCGTTTTCCGTTTTCTCCTACTCTTTTGTCGCCTCTTGTCGGACGACGGGAAAAGCGCAACAATCCGTGCAGGGCGGACGTTCAATGACCCGTTCGACAAACAGGGAGACGTGACGATGGTAGCCAAGAAGGCCGATGCGGCCGCAAAGGAAGACACCAAGCCGGCCGCGAAGAAGGCCGCCCCCAAGAAAGCCGCCGCAACGAAGGTCGCCGCCGCCCCCGAGGGCAAGCGCACCGACGGCATTCACAAGCCCGTCCAGCCCTCCGCCGAACTTGCCGAGATCGTCGGCAGCGACATGCTCGCCCGCGGTGAAGTCGTGTCCAAGATGTGGGTCTACATCAAGGCGAACGATCTCCAGGATCCCAAGGACAAGCGCCAGATCAACGCCGATGCCAAGCTCGAGAAGATCTTCGGCAAGAAGAGCGTCAGCATGTTCGAGATGAACAAGCATCTGTCCGCTCACCTCAAGTAGGACGACTGACCATGGACGGTGCCGGCCCTGAGGTCGGACCGTCCATGGTCATCGATCGGTGGCACGCGAGGCGTGGCCGAGATGCCACGACCTGTCGCACTCGGGTGCCGGGCCCGGCGGTTCCGATGGCATCCACCGGCAGGACAGGCTAGGCGCGCACGATGCAGCCATCCGAACTTCGCGTCGCCCTGTTCAGCGGGAACTACAACTACGTACGGGATGGCGCGAACCAGGCGCTCAACCGGCTCGTCGGCTACCTCCAGCGCCAGGGTGCGCAGGTCCGGATCTACTCCCCGCGCACCGACAAGCCGGCGTTCGCGTCGGTCGGCAAGGTCGTCAACATACCGTCGGTGCCGTTCCCCGGCCGCGGCGAATATCGCCTCCCGCTCCTCATTTCGCCGCACGCCCGCACGGACCTGAAGAAGTTCGCGCCCAACATGGTCCATGTCGCGAGCCCCGAATTCGTCAGCCACCGCGCGGTCACCATCGCGCGCGCGCGCGGCGTGCCCGTCGTTGCTTCGGTCCACACGCGATTCGAAACTTACCCGCGCTATTACGGGCTGACCTTCCTCGAGCCCGCCGTCGCCGCAATCCTGCGGCGTTTCTACCGGCGCTGCGACGCGATCTTCGCCCCCTCCGAATCGATGGCCCAGCTGCTTCGCGAACAGCGGATGAACTACGACGTCGGCATCTGGTCGCGCGGCGTCGATCACGAGGTTTTCACGCCGACCCGCCGCAGCATGGACTGGCGCCGCGCGCTTGGCATCCACGACAACGACGTCGTGGTCGGTTTTCTCGGCCGGCTGGTGATGGAGAAGGGCCTCGACGTCTTCTCCGACACGATCGACCGCCTGCGCCGCCGCGGCATCGCGCACCGCGTGCTGATCGTCGGCGAAGGCCCCGCGCGCGCCTGGTTCGAACAGCGGCTGCCCGACGCGATCTTCACCGGGCAGCAGACCGGCACCGATCTCGGCCGCGCGCTCGCCTCCATGGACATCCTGTTCAACCCGTCCGTCACCGAAACCTTCGGCAACGTCACGCTGGAGGCGATGGCCGTCGGCCTGCCCGTCGTCGCCGCCCGCGCCACCGGCAGCGAAAGCCTCGTCGACGACGGCGTCAGCGGCCGCCTGATCGCGCCGGGCGGCGTGGAGGCCTTCGCCGACAGCCTCGCCACCTACATCGGCGACGACGCCATGCGCCGCGCCGCGGGCCACGCCGGCGCCACCGCCGCGCAACGCTACACCTGGGACGCGGTCAACCAGACGCTGCTCGACGCCTATCTCCGCATCGCCGAACACCGCCGGAGCGGCGGCAAACCGCCGAAGGGTCCGCTGGGCTGAGCGGCGGGAGGGCGCGCGAACCAATCCGAAAAGTTGGCCACCCCTGCCCTCGCCCCTATATCCCAGCGCACATGGACCTCTTCGCCCCCACCCCCGACGACACCACCGCCACTCCCGACACCGCCCCGCTCGCCGACCGGCTCCGCCCGGCGACACTGGCGGAGGTCATCGGCCAGGATCATCTCGTCGGCCCGGACGGCGCGATCGGCCGGATGATCGCCGCCGGGCGCATGTCGTCAATCGTGCTGTGGGGCCCGCCCGGCACCGGCAAGACCACCATCGCCCGCCTCCTCGCCGACGCGGTCGGACTGCGCTACGCCGCGGTCTCGGCCGTCTTCTCCGGCGTCGCGGACCTCAAGAAGATCTTCGCCGAGGCCCGCGACCACCGCCGCCTCGGTCAGCGCACGCTGCTGTTCGTGGACGAGATCCACCGCTTCAACCGCGCGCAGCAGGACGGCTTCCTGCCCTATGTCGAGGACGGCACCGTCGTGCTGGTCGGCGCCACCACCGAAAACCCCTCGTTCGAACTCAACGCCGCGTTGCTCAGCCGTGCGCAGGTCCTGATCCTCAACCGGCTCGACGCCACCGCGCTGAACGGCCTGCTCGATCGCGCCGAGACCGTCGAACAACGCCCGCTCCCGCTGCTGCCCGACGCGCGCGCCGCGCTCATCGCCTCGGCGGACGGCGACGGCCGCTTCCTGCTCAATCAGGCCGAAACGCTGTTCGGCATCGCCATCCCCGAACCGCTCGATCCGGCCGCGCTCGCTGCCCTCCTGCACCGTCGCATGGCGGTCTACGACAAGGATCGCGAGGGGCACTACAACCTCATCTCCGCGCTCCACAAGGCGGTGCGCGGGTCCGATCCGCAGGCCGCGCTCTACTATCTCGCCCGCATGCTGGTCGCCGGCGAGGAGCCGCTGTTCCTCCTCCGCCGGCTCGTCCGGATGGCGTCGGAAGATATCGGCCTCGCCGACCCGCAGGCGCTGGTCCAGTGCCTCGCCGCGAAGGACAGCTACGACTTCCTCGGCTCACCCGAGGGCGAACTGGCGATCGCCAACGCCTGCGTCTACCTCGCGACCGCCCCCAAATCGAACGCCGGCTATGCCGCGTGGAAGGCCGCCGCGCGCTCCGCCAAGGAGACCGGTTCGCTGATGCCGCCGAAACTCATCCTCAACGGATCGACCAAGCTCATGAAGTCGGTCGGCTACGGCAGCGGCTATCATTACGACCACGACCAGCCCGACGCCTTCTCCGGCGACGACTACTGGCCGGAGGAGATGTCGCCACAGATCTTCTACGTCCCCGCCCCCCGCGGGTTCGAGGCCAAGATCGCCGAACGGCTCGCCCATTGGGACGCGCTCCGCAACGACCGGCGGAGCGATCCGCCCGGCTGACGCGTTGAGGCCGGCGAAGGAGACGTCGTCATGCTCGAACATATCCCCGAAGGTGTGGGCCACGCGCTGCATGACGTGCGTCCCGGCCTGGAAAAGCTCGTCTGGGCCGATCCCGCGCTCGTCGCGATCCCCGACACGATCCGCCTGACCAGCCCGGCGTTCGAGGACGGCGCGGCGCTGCCGGTGCGCTTTACCGACGACGGCGTCGGCATCTCGCCCCCGCTGGCCTGGGACAACATCCCGGACGCCGCCGCCGAACTGCTGCTGATCGTGGAGGATGCCGACCCGCCGCTCCCCTCGCCGCTGGTCCATGCGATCGTCCACCGCCTGACCCCCGCCCCCGGCTTCCTGACCGAGGGCGAGCTGTCGACCGGCGAACCCGGCGTCCAGATCGGCCGCAACTCCTACCTGCGCACCGACTGGCTCGCCCCCGATCCGCCCACCGGCCACGGCCCGCACCGCTACGTGTTCCAGCTCTACGCGCTCGGCGCGCCCAGCGATCTCGGCGCGCATCCCGGCCGCAGCGCGGTCCGCGACGTGCTCGGAGCGCTCGCCATCGCCCGCGGCCGCCTGATCGGCACCTACGAACGCCGCTGACCCGCAGCCCTCTTAACTCGTCTTCGGAGCCCACCGTCCATGTCCGTCGCATTTCGTCGCGAGAGCGATGAAGAACATCTCGAACCGCGTCCCGATCTGCCGATCCCACCCGGACCCAACCTCGTCACCGCCCGTGGCCTCGCGCTGATCGCGGGCCATGCAACGCTATGGGAAGACCGCCTCGAAACAGCACTCGCCACCAAGGCGGACGAGGCCGCGGTCAAGGAAGTCCGCCGCAACCTACGCTACTGGCACGCCCGCCGCGCGACCGCGCAGGTGGCGCCGATCCCCGACGGCGCGGTCGTCGCATTCGGCACCCGCGTCACCCACGCGCGCGACGGCAGCCCGGACCAGACGATCGACCTGGTCGGCGAAGACGAAGCGGACCCGACCGAAGGCCGCATCGCCTTCACCTCCCCGCTGGCCCGCGCGCTGATGGGGTTGTCGGTGGACGACGTCGCCCCGTTCAAAGCAGGCGGGAAGACCGTGGACATCGAGATCGTCGCGATCGAGGCGATCCCGGACTAGGTTCCCGCACAGTCAGCTTAACCCGCGTGTCAAACCCAAACCCGTTTAGTTCGAGCCTGTCGAGAACTCCGCACAGAGTACTCGAGAGGCTCGAACCAAACGGGGCGGGGCGAGTGCAGCCGAGACGGCCCCGCCTCAGTCTACGCCAGCTCGAAGATCCGCGGCTTCACCTCCAGCACCCCATCCTTCACGATCAGCTCGTTGAACGAAGGCCGGCTCGTCCGAAGCCGCTCGGACAAGGTCCCCGCCCCGATCAACCGCACTGTCCGGCCGCCCACGGGATGCGCCACGTCGAACGGGTCATGCACATGCCCGCTCAACACCGCATCCGCCCCGGCCGCCGCAAGCGCGTCGAGCGCGGCCTTGCCGCCAGCGGTCTTCGCCTCGCCGTGCACATGCGCCCCGTCGATCAGCGGATGATGGCACGCCACGATCGCCACAGTCCCCGGCGTCCGCGTCTTCAACTGCGCTAGCGCCGTCCTGAGCCCGCTCTGGCTCACCCGGCCATAAGCCCAGTTCGTCCGCCACTGGAACCGCGCGGTTGTCTTGAGCGGCACCAGCATCACGCCCGGCAGGTCGATCGGTCGCTCCAGCGCACGCTCCACCGCTCGGTACCGGCGATAGGGCGACAGCAACCGCATCAGCGGATTGTGATACGGAATGTCATGATTGCCCGGCTCGATCGTCACCGGCACGCCCAGCCGCTCCAGCCAGACGCGCGCCGCCTGATACTCGGCGGACCGCGCGCGCATCGTCAGATCGCCGGTGCACACGACCGCCGTCGGCCGCTCGGCATGGACCAGCCCTTCGAACCAGTTGAGCGCTTCGCCGTCGGCGCGGCCGAAATGGAGGTCGGAAACATGGAAGAGGCGTATCGTCATGCCGCCACTACGTCCCGTCCCCTGCGGAGTTCCGCGCAATACCGGTCAGCCGCTCTCGCCCGCCCCCTGCCGCCGCCGCACGATCAACGTCGCGCGCAGGCCACCCGGTTGCAGGTCGAACGTCACCGTGCCCCGCATCTGGCTCCGCACGATGCTGGTCAGCATCCGCCATCCAAACCCCGGTACCGGATGCGGCGCCACCGCCGGCCCACCCGTCTCGATCCAGTCGATCGACACGCCATCCTCGTCCGTCAGCGGCGTCCAGCGGATCACCACGCGCCCGCCCGCAACCGACAGCGCGCCATGCTTGCCCGCGTTCGACAACATTTCGTGCAGCACGAGCGCCAGCGGCTGCACCTGTACCGGCGCGATCGCCACCGGCGGCCCGCTCGGCACGACGTGCTGCCGCCCGAACGGCTCCATCTCGCCGCGGATGATCGCCTCCAGATCCACGTCGCGCCACCCGCCCGCCGCAAGCAGGCCGTGCGCGTGCGCGATCGAATCGACCCGCCCCTGCACGGCTTTGGCATAGGCGACGCTGTCGTCCGACCGGCTCAGCCGCACGATCCCCTGCACCAGCGCCAGCGCATTCTTCGCGCGGTGGTCGACCTCCTTCAGCAGCCGATGTTCGCTCTTCTCCAGCTGCTGCGCCTGCCGCCGGTCGGTCACGTCCATCTGCGACGCGAGGTAGTAGACCACCTCGCCGCCATCGTTGCGGATCGGGCTGATCTGCAACTCGTTCCAGAACGCGCTACCGTCCTTGCGGTAATTCTGCAGGCTGACCGTGATGTCCCGCCCGGCCCTGAGACCCGCGCGGATTTGGTCCACCGCCGCCGGATCGGTCTCGCGCCCCTGCAAGAACCGGCAATTCCGCCCGATCACTTCGTCCGCCGAATAACCGGTCAGCCGCAGGAACGCCTCGTTCGCCAGGATGATCGGACTGTCCGGCTGCGATGCATCGCTCACTACGATCGGCATCCGCGTCCGCTCGACCGCGATGAGCGCGAGCGCGGCGCGGTCGGCCGGCGCGATCTCAGCCGATGCGGCGGGACCGTCCGGGGACAGCCGCGATGGGTGGGCGGGCAGAGCGGTCACGGCGGTCCTAATGCACGGGAGTGGCGGGGGTGAACGCCCCGACTCTCACGTTGTTCACGGACTTTATTGGCCGCGCCGGCGGGAACCGTTGCCGGACAACGCCGTTCCCGAGGCTCCACCCGCCGCGCCCGCTTGGCCGGCCGCCCCGGATCGGACGCCTGGCCAATGTTGCGTTTCCTCGTTGCCGAAAGTGAAACCGCGGACGAACGCGAGGCGCGCCGCGCGCATGTCGGCACAAGCTCGGGCGAAACCTACATCGAAACGCTGCTCGAACTGGCGCCCGACGCGCAGTGCGACCGGATCGCCCCCGCCGACCCGGACGGCGACGCCCCCGACGTCGCGACGCTCGCTGCTTACGACGCGGTGTTCATCACCGGCTCGCCGCTCCACGTGTACGAGGACAGTCCCGCGGTGCGCCGCCAGCTCGATTTCATGCGCGCCGTGTTCGCCTCGGGCACACCGTCCTTCGGCTCCTGCGCCGGTCTACAGGTCGCGGTCGCGGCGGCCGGCGGACAGGTTCAGCCGATGGACAAGCGCCAGGAGGCCGGCTTCGCGCGCCGCATCGCCGCCACCGATGCCGGTCGCGATCACCCACTCCTCGCCGGCCGCCCCGCCGCCTACGACGCGCCCGCGATCCACGGTGACGAGGTCGCTTCGCTCCCGGCCGATGCGACGCTGCTCGCCTCCAACTCGGTCACCCGCGTCCAAGCCGCCGAGATCCGCCACGACGGTGGCATCTTCTGGGGCGTCCAATACCACCCCGAACTCTCGCTCGGCGAAATCGCGGTGGCACTCCGGCGCCAGCAGGACGACCTGATCGAACAGGGCCTCGTCGCCGACGAGGCAGACCTCGAACGCCAGGCCGTCCTGATCGAAACGCTCGGCAATGACCCCGCCCGCCACGACCTCGCCTGGCAACTCGGCCTCAACGAACAGGTCGTCGAACCCGCCACGCGCCGCACCGAACTGCGCAACTTCATCGACCACCTCGTCGCCCGCGTCCGCCGGGACCGCGGGCGGACTTGAGGCCCGTACTGCACCTCTACCACCTCACCCTGACGGCGTGAGGCTCGAACCAAACGGGGGCGGGGTGCTAACTCAGCGAAGAACCCTCAGATCCCGACCGAAACCTCGCGCCCTTCCAACCCCGGCACCGCCACCGGAAACGCGAACAGCGCCCCCGCGAGCGGTTGCGCCGCCAGCGCCTCGGTGCTCAACCCCTGCTTGGCCGTCGTGGCAAACGCGGTGCGCAGGTCCGGGCCGCCGAACGCCACCTTCGTCACGTTGGCGACCGGGAACCGCACCGTCTCGACCAGCGTCCCATCCGGCGCATAACGCCGCGCGGACCAGCCTCCGTACAGCCCGACCCAGACATGCCCCTCGGCATCCATGCTCACCCCGTCCGGATGCCCGTCCACCGGGTCGATCGTCGCGAACACCCGCCGGTCGCTCAGGCCCCCGTCCGCATCCAACGCGAACGCGTAGATCACGCGCGCCAGCGTATCGACATGGTACAGGATCGTCCCGTCCGGGTTGACCGCGGGCCCGTTGGTGATCACGCACTCGCCACCCATCGCACGCGGCACACCGTCCGCCTGCAACCGGTACAGCATCCCGCTGGCGTCCGTCTCGCCATTGTCCATCGTCCCGAACCACAGTCGGCCGGCGCGGTCGACCACCGCATCATTCAGCCGGTTGCCCGGCAGATCGGGCTCGACCGCCGCCAGCATACCGAACGAACCATCCGCCGGATCGAACCGGTGCAGCCCGTCCGCCATCCCAACCACGAACCCGCCACGCGCCGCCGGCAACGCGAACCCCGGCATCCCCGGCGCGTCCCAGCCGCTCCGCTCGCCACTCGCCGGATCGAAGCGGTGGATGCGCCGCCCCTTGATGTCCGTGAACCACAGCGCTCGGTCGCGCGCGACCCACACCGGCCCCTCGCCCAGTTCCGCGCCGACTTCCCAAACGGGTTCCGCCATCGTCGTCATGTCCATCGCATCCTCGTTCTGCCTGTCGATACCCGTCGTCAACGCGACGCGCCGTCGCGGTACCGCCGCCACGCCGTCACCAGCGCCGCGGCTTTCGCCGCCACATCCGCCACGCTGTCGCCCGGCCGGAACAGCGCACCGCCGACGCCGATCCCCTCGGCCCCCGCCGCCAGCCAGTCGCCGATATTGTCCGCGCCGGTGCCGCCCACCGCCCACAACGGCACGGACTTCGGCAGCACCTCGCCGATTGCCTTCAGATATGCCGGGCCGAACGCGGTCGCCGGAAACAGCTTCAGCCGCTTCGCGCCTGCCGCGATCGCCGCGAATGCCTCGCTCGGCGTGACGAACCCCGGCATCGGCTCCAGCCCGGCCGCCACGCCCGCCGCGATCACCGCGGGGTTCGTGTTCGGCGTTACCATCAGCCGCCCGCGCGTCGCCGCCACCGCCGCGACCATCTCGGTCGTCAGCACCGTGCCCGCGCCGATCAGCGCGCGGTCGCCATATTCCGCCTGGATCGCCGCGATGCTGTCGATCGGGTCCGGCGAATTCATCGGCACCTCGATCAGCAGGATGCCCGCATCGACCAGCGCACCCGCCACCGCGACCGCCTCGTCCGGCCGCACCCCGCGCAGGATCGCCACCACGGGCGGCGCGCCGCCGGCCAGCACATCGTCGATCGTCATGGTCGCTCTCCCAACATCCGCAATCCGGCCCGCGCGGCCACCGATCCGTCGCAGGTCTCGGCCGCGCGCCCGTGTCGCGCCAACGCCTGCGTATAGAGCGCGGTGAGCACCGGATCACCCACCAGCATGACCGTCCCCTCCCGGTCAGCCCCGGCCAGCCCCTCGCGCACCTCATGCCCGATCGTCAGCCCGGACAGGAACCCGACCGCCCAGCCGCGCGACCGTCCCTCGCGCAACTGCGCCGCCCGCGCCTCGAACAGCGACCCCAGCAGCCCGCCCGCATCCGACCGTTCCAACCCGGCGACGAAACCGTCCTCGCCGCCGCTATCGTCGGCCCCCGCGCGCGTGAGCGTCGACTGGTCGCGCAACAACGCGAACAACTCACCGGTCAGGAACGTCCGGAACCGCACGACCCGCCCGTCGACCACCTCCGCCCATTTCCCATGCGTGCCCGGCAACGCAATGACGTGCCGCCCCCGCGCCAGGGCCGGATATAGGCTGAGCAACCCGAAGATCTGCGTCTCCTCGCCGCGCATCACGTCCGCCGCCCCGTCGTTGCGGGTACAGGCAAGCCCCGGCGCGATCACCACGCGCAGCCCACCGACCGCAACCGCGTGCGCCTCCAAGCGCCACACGTCCAGACTGGCGGGACACTCGGCATAAGGCACCTCGGCGATCCCGTTGCGCGACCCCACCATGCCGCACAGCGCAACCTCCGCGTCGCGCGGCAACCCGGTCTCGAACCACGGGGCCAGCGTCTCGATCAGCGCTTCACCCGGGGCCCCCATCACCGCCGCGATCCCCGGCCCGGTAACGGTCCGCATCACGGCATCGCCGCGGAGGTGGAACAGCCGCAACCGGCTCGTCCCCCAATCGCCGGCCACCCGGTCCCCGTCGCGCCACTCGTCCTGTACGGTCATCCCGCCTCCTGCGCGCACCAACCTACGGCCGGCTTTGTCGCCAAACTTGTAGGACAATTGTCATACAGCCGCAAACTCCGGGGCCTGTCTCCGACGACAGGGCCAGACGTCCGGCGTACTTGCCGCCCCCCTTCCCCAAACCCGTCATCCCGGCGAAAGCCGGGATCTCCCGCAGGAAAATCAGGACCGACAGGCCAAACGCGATCGAACTGCGCCACCCCGTCAGGAGACAGGCAACCCGCCGGCCGACCCAAACGCCAGACTGACAGGCCGCAACCTCACCCTCAGTCCTCGAAAGGCTCCACCACCACCCGCGCCCCGCGCAAATAGGCGTCGGCCACATGCCGCAGCGGGCTCACATCCACATCGCTCTCGCCACGCGCGACGAGGCCCGCGAACCGATCGTACAGCCCGCGATACTCGGCCTCCGGCGCCGTCTCCTGCAACTCCCCGGCGATGGTCAGCACGCTGCCGCCCTTCGACAGCACCAGCGCACCGTCGACGGTATCGACGCTGATATCCCAGGTCTGCGGCCCCGTCTGGCGCCAGTCGAACGCCGCGGTGATCGGCACGCCGCTGTCGTCACGGAACGTCAGGTCCGCCGCGATCGGCGCACCGCGGTTCTCCGGAAACGACAGCGTACCGTCGAGCAGGAAGAACGGCCGCGGCATGATGTGCGTCACGATCGACATCGCGTTGATGCCCGGGTCGAACACGCCGAGACCACCCGGTTCCCAGATCCACGCCTGCCCCGGATGCCACACGCGGACATCCTCCTTCCACTCGACCGCAACCGACCGGATCGTCCGCTCCGCCAGCCACGCCTTCGCCGCCGCCACGCCGGATGCGTAACGCGAATGCCAGCTGGCGAACAACGTCACGCCGTGCGCCTGCGCCAGGTCCGCCAGCGACTTGACCTCGCTCAGCGTCGCGCCGGGCGGCTTTTCCAGGAACACATGCTTGCCCGCCAGGATCGCCGCGCGCGCCGCGTCGTACCGCACCTGCGGCGGCTGGCAGAGTGCCACCGCATCCAGCCCGTCGTCCCCCGCCAGCATGTCGCCGATGTCGCTATAATAAGGCAAGTCGGGCAACCCGCCGCTGCGGCTCGCCACCGCCGCCAGCGTGAAGTCCGGCGACGCTTCGATCACCGGCACATGCTGGTCGCGCGCGATCTTGCCGAGCCCGACGATTCCGATCCGAATCGCCATGTCAGAGCACCTTCACGGTCACGGGCGCAGGCTCCGCCACCACGATCGGGTTGCGCACCGGCATCGTGAACGGCGCCGCCTCGATCTCGAACACGTCGCCGGCCTGCGTCTGCACACCCTCGGCGAACGACAGCGTCGCGGTGCCGAAGAAGTGGACGTGCACGTCGCCCGGCCGCCGGAACAGGCCATATTTGAAATGATGCTGTTCCAGGTTGCCGATGCTGTGCGACATGTTCGCCTCGCCCGACAGGAACGGTTTCTCCCATACCGTCGCGCCGTCGCGCACGATCCGGCTCGTGCCCCGCACATCGGCCGGCAGATCGCCGACCAGCAGCTCCGGCCCCAGCGCCGCGGGGCGCAGCTTCGAATGCGCCAGCCACAGATAGTTGCCGCGCTCGGTCACATGGTCCGAAAACTCGTTGCCCAGCGCGAAGCCCAGTCGCACCGGCGTTCCCGCTTCGTCGATCAGGTAGATACCGGCAATCTCCGGCTCCTCGCCCGCGTCCAGCGCGAACGACGGCGACGTCAGCGGCGCACCGGGCGCGACCAGCTGCGTCCCGTCACCCTTGTAGAACCACTCCGGCTGCACGCCGTCCGCCCCGGCCGCGGGCTTGCCGCCTTCGACCCCCATCAGGAACATCTTCATCGAATCGGTCGGCGCCGCATCGACCTTCGCCGCGCGGTGCATCGCGTCGCGCCCTTCGGCGGACCCGAGATGCGTCAGGCCCGTGCCAGTCATCGCCAGGTGCGCCGGATCGTCATGATCGATCGGCGGCAGCAGCGTCACCGCGTTCAGATCGACGACATCGCCTTCGCCCGCCGCGGCGACCGCATCGGCCAGCCCCTGCCCCGCCGCGATCGCCGCCAGCGCCAGCGCCCGTACTGATGCGGCACCCGGCACGACCCGCGCGACACCGTCGTCGCGGATCGCGGCCACCGCACGGGTGCCCGCGCCGTCGTGATACTGCACGAGTGACAGACGCATCGGCTCTCTCCTGATTATTGTTTCTTTAACCGTGTCGGGTCGCCCCGGCCGATCAGGCCGGGGTCATCTTCCCGTCCATGCGGCGCGCAACGCCCCACGGATTGGCATCGCGCAGCACCGGCGGCAGCAGCGCTTCCGGCAGCGACTGGTAGCAGACCGGACGCAGGAAGCGGTCGATCGCCAGCGCGCCGACCGAGGTCGTGCGGCCGTCCGACGTCGCCGGGAACGGCCCGCCATGGACCATCGTGTGCGACACTTCGACGCCCGTGGGCCAGCCATTGGCGAGCACGCGGCCGACCTTGGCGGCGAGCAGCGGCACGAGCATCGCGGCCATCGCCTCGTCGCCCGCATCATGCTGGATCGTCGCGGTCAGCTGACCTTCCAGACCGGCGATGACCTGTGCGATCTCGTCCTGGTCGCGGCACGCCACGATGATCGCGGACGAACCGAACACTTCGTGGCCCAGCGCCGCATCGGCGATGAACTGCGCCGCATCGGTGCGGAAGATAGCGCCGCGCGCCTGATTCACGCCGTCGCCGACGCACCCGCGCGCAACCACCGTCACCGCGTCATGCTTCTCGAGCGCCGCGACGCCCTGTTCGAAGCTGGCATGGATGCCGGGGGTCAGCATCTGGACTGGCTTCGCCTCTGCCAGCACCTTGCCGGCCTCCTCGACGAACGCATCCAGCTCCGGACCGGCAAGCGCCAGCACCAGACCCGGGTTGGTGCAGAACTGCCCCGCACCCATGGTCAGCGACTGGACGAAGGCCGGCGCCATCGCCGCGCCGCGTGCCGCAAGCGCCGCGGGCAGCAGCACGACCGGGTTGATGCTGCTCATCTCGGCATAGACCGGGATAGGCACAGCCCGCTCGGCCGCGATCTTGACGAGCGCCAGCCCGCCGCCGCGCGAACCGGTAAACCCGACCGCCGCGATCCGCGGATCGGCGACCAGCCCGCCGCCCAGCTCATGCGTCGTGCCCGGCAGGAACGAGAACACACCCTCGTGCAGGCCGCAGTCGGCAACGGCCTTCTGGATCGCGCGTGCGACCAGCTCGCCCGTGCCTGGGTGGGCCGGATGACCCTTCACCACCACCGGGCAACCGGCGGCCAGCGCCGATGCGGTGTCGCCGCCACCGGTAGAGAAAGCGAGCGGGAAGTTGCTCGCGCCGAACACCGCGACCGGGCCGAGCGCGATGTTGCGACGGCGCATGTCGGGGCGCGGCAGCGGCGCACGGTCCGGCATCGCCGGGTCGATCGTCACGTCCAGGAAATCGCCCGCGCGCACCACATTGGCGAACAGCTTCAGCTGGCCGACGGTGCGTCCGCGCTCACCCTCCAGCCGGACGCGCGGCAGGCCGCTCTCGGCCATCGCGCGCACGATCAGGTCGTCGCCGATCGCCACGATGTTGTCGGCGATCGCCTCCAGGAACGCGGCGCGCGTCGTCAGGTCGGTTTCCGAAAAGCTCGGATAGGCGGCGGCGGCGAGCGCGCAGGCCGCGTCGATCTCGGCCTTGCCCGATTCGGCGAAGGCGGGATCCAGCGTCGCGCCGGTTGCCGGATCGACCGCGCGGAAGGTGGCCTCACCGACATGTTCGGCAGCGCCCACGAGGATATTGCCGTTGATCATGGTATTTCCGATCCGATGAATTTGTCGGACATGCGAATAACGGTTGGCCGCCCCATGCGCAAGGCGGTGCGGCCGCTTTCGGGCCTCAGGCGGCGAGCCGCATCCGGTTCCGGCCGGACCGTTTCGCATCGTACAGCGCGCGGTCGGCACGGTTCAGCAACTGCGTGGCCGAGACATCGGTCACACCATCTAGCAACGCGACGCCGATGCTGATCGTCACGTGCGGGACCTCGCCGGTAAAGCGTGCCCCGGCCGTCCGGTCGCTCGCCTCGATCGCGCTGCGCACCCGTTCGGCCACCGCCATCGCCGTCGCCTCGTCCGCCCCCGGCAGCAGCAGGACGAACTCCTCGCCCCCCAGCCGCCCGACTAGATCATCGTGTCGCGACGCACCCACCGCCGCCTGCGCGACGCGGCACAGGACCTCGTCCCCAACCAGATGGCCATATTGGTCGTTGACCTGCTTGAAATGGTCCACGTCGAAGATCGCCACCGACAGCGGCTGCGACCCGTCCTGCGCGGCACTCATCGCCTCATCCAGCACGCGCAGCGCGCGGCGACGGCTGGCCAGCCCGGTCAGCTGGTCCGTATCGGCGGCGGTCTCCGCGGCAGCCCGCGCCGCCTCCAGCGCTTCAGCGGCGCGTACCCGGTCGCTCACATCCTGCACCACGCCAAACAGCGCGATCAGCGTCCCGTCTGGCGCGCGGTCCGCATGGCCGTGCGACACGACATGCCGTACGGTCCCGTCCGGGTTGACCAGCCGCGCCTCGAACGCGAATTCGCTGCCGCCCGGGTCATCACTCGTCGTCAGCGCCTCGATGAACGCGGCCACCCGCGCGCGATCGTCTGGGTGATACGCGGCGATCGCGCCTTCGAGGCCCGGCACCTCGCCGACCGGCAGTCCGTACAAACGGAACACTTCCGGCGACCACATCAGCTTCTCCCGCACCGCATCGAGGCTCCAATGGCCCAACCGCGCGGTCCGTTCGGCCATGCGGAGCAGCCGGTTGCTCTCCCCCACTTCGCGGATCAGCCGGTTGCGCGTTGCCAGCAACGCGGCCAGCGGCAACGCCGTCCCCAACATCACCAGCAGATAGAATTGCAGGAACAGCGCCATCCGGCCCGGATCGCGGTGGACCAGCATGATCGGCCCCTGCCCGTCCGCGGTCAGCGCGGTGCCGATCACCGCCATGATCAGCACGCCCGCCGCCGCACCGATCGGCCCCAGCCAGAACGTCGCGGCGAGCAGCGCCACCAGCGGCAGGAACAACACGGGATAACCGGACTGCATGAACACGCCCGTCGTTACCACGGTAACCAGACCAAGCAGCAGCACCAGATCGCGCCGTCGCACGGCGATGTCCGGGTTGCGGTTCCGCACCGCATCGGACGCCATCAGGATCAGCGGCGTCACGAGCAGCATGCCGAGCAGATCGGTCAGGAACCACGATATCGCGAACTGCGGGCCACCGGAGAACAGCGTTCCGACCGTGGCGGTGCAGGCGCTCGCCCCGGCGGCAATGACCGCCGCCGTGCAGAACCGGCCGATCTCCGCCGGTTGGGTGAACCCCGGCTGCGGTTCCCGCCGCCCGCGTAGCAACCACGAGGCCAGCGCCGACTCCGTCATGTTCGCAATGGTCAGGATGATCGCGACGCCCGGGCTGACATCCGCCGTCAGGTTGGCCGCCACGCTGCCGACGGCCGCCGCCGCGATGTAATACGGCACCCGCCCACGCTTGGTCATCAGCAACGCGGCGAGCAGTATGCCGCTCGGCGGCCAGACCGTCGCGATCCCGTCGACCCCCTGGGTCAGATCGAGCGCGAGGAACGCGAAACAGAAATACAGCACCGCCGTGACGATCGGTCCCAGATGGACGATGGGTCTGAAGCGGTTCAACGCCACGTCGATGGAATTCCGTTAGCAAGAGACGTGAACGGTCTAGCTCCGATCTCCTTAACGCATCCACAACCGCGCACCGGGCGGCCTTCCGGACACCTCTGTCGACCGCAGCGGTACAGATCGGTCGTTAACCGACTTGGCGGTTCGTGATTGCCGCCGACCCTACCGATGTCGGTCGACGGCTTGAGCCTGCGGGCGTTGAGTCGCCGGTCGATGCCCACTTCGGGCGCCGCCCCCCAAAAGCGCGATCGCCTCCGACGGGCCGGCAGCCGGCTGAGCCGATCCATTACGATCGCTCCCTTTGGACGATGCTCGTCAAATGAGCGGTCGCTCGGGTCATGCCATGACGTCGGGTTACCCATGACAACCCCGCGACAGGTTCGTTCCGGCCTCGCGACATCACCGCAGCGCGACACTCTGTTTACCAGAGCACGCCCTTCTCCGGCTGCAATGGCTTCGGTGCCTCGTCGCCGATCGCCTCCAGCAGGTCGATCTCGACCGTCCGGCACATGCCCGTCAGCGGCACGTCGTGCACGTCGTTGGCGAACGGATCGACCAGGTCGTCGCCGATCCGCAGGATCGCCAGGAACATCAGCCCAGCCACCGTCGAACCCGCCGGCGTCGCCCAGCCGAGCGATTCCACCAGCCCGATCGGCAACGCCACGCAGAACAGCCGCGCGAAAATCTCCGGGAAGAACCGGTACTGCATCGGCAGCGGCGTATTCTTCAGCCGCTCCATCCCGCCCTGCGCATTGGCGATGTCGACCAGCACGCGCTCCAGCTGCGTCTGCTGGATCGTGTCGATCAGCCCGCGGCGCTGCGCCTCCGCGATCCGCCGCGCGGTCCCGTCGAGCAGCCCGTTCGGCACATTCTGCCGGTCCAGACCCTCCTTGGCCTCCTCCGGCGACAGCATCCGCAGCACCTCCGGCGCGGGATCCTCCTTGCGCAAGCGGTTCCGCAGTGCGTGGACATAGGCGATCTGGCGCAGCACGATCGTGCGCTTCAGGTCGACCACGCCCGGATCTTTATCGTCCAGGAACGCGATCGTGCTCCGCGCCAGGCTGCGCGACGCGTTGATCATCAGGCCCCACAGCCCGCGGCCTTCCCACCACCGCTCGTACGCGCTGTTGACGCGGAAGCCGAGGAACAGCGCGATCGCCGAACCGAACAGCGTCAGCGGCAGGGACGGCGCCTTGAACGGCAGCACGAAATACGTGACCGTCACGATCACGTCCCACACGAACAACACGGTCAGGGGGCGCCAGACCTCCTTGATCATCAGCCGCACCCGCGGCGTATTCGGAACGATCATCCTGTACGCTACCCTTGCTGCTCTTCGTGAACTTGGGCCTTACAATATGGTCTCGCCCGCCATGCTGCAACCGCGAGGAAGTACCCCTCCACTCGACAGCGTTGTCGCCAACCGGCAATAGGGGCGCATGTCGGATCCGCATATCCTCCTGATCGTCGGCGGCGGCATCGCGGCCTACAAGGCATGCGATCTCGTCCGCACGCTCCGTCGCGCCGGCGCCACCGTCACCTGCGTGCTGACCGACAGCGGCGCGCGCTTCGTCACCGCGATGACGCTCGCCGCCCTGTCCGAACGCCCGGTCCACACCAGCCTGTGGGACCTGGACGAGGCCGAGATGGGCCACATCCAGCTCAGCCGGGCGGCCGACCTGATCGTCGTCGTCCCCGCCACCGCGGACCTGCTCGCCCGCATGGCCGCCGGCCTCGCGAACGATCTGGCCACCACGCTGCTGCTCGCCACCGACAAGCCCGTGCTGGTCGCGCCCGCCATGAACGTCCGCATGTGGCTCCACCCCGCCACCCGCCGCAACATCGCGACGCTGCGATCGGACGGCATCACCGTGGTCGACCCCGACGAAGGCCTGATGGCCTGCGGCGAGTTCGGCCCCGGCCGCTTGCCCGACGTCGAGACGCTCGCGAACACCATCATGGCACAGCTCGCCAAACCGACCGCGAAGGCCCTTGCCGGCCGCCACATCCTCGTCACCGCCGGGCCGACGCACGAACCGATCGACCCGGTCCGCTACATCGCCAACCGCTCATCCGGGAAACAGGGTTTCGCCATCGCCGCCGCCCTCGCCGCCCGCGGCGCCCGCGTCACGCTGGTCGCCGGCCCCGTCACGCTCCGGACACCCCCCGGCGTCGACCGCATCGACGTCGAAACCGCGCGCCAGATGGCCGCCGCGGTCGACGCGGCGCTCCCGGTAGACGCCGCCATCCTGGTCGCCGCGGTCGCCGACTGGCACGTCGCGCCCGCCGCGCAGAAGATCAAGAAGACCCGCGACGGCACCCCCACACTCGAACTGCGCGAGAACCCCGACATCCTCGCCACGCTCGCCGCCGACCCGCGCCGCCCCGGGCTGCTGATCGGCTTCGCCGCCGAAACCGAGGACGTCGTCGCCCACGCCACCGCGAAGCGCACCCGCAAGGCCGTCGACTGGATCGTCGCCAACGACGTGTCCGGCGACGTCATGGGCGGCGACCGCAACCGGGTCCACCTGATCACCGCAGACGGCGTCGAGGACTGGCCGGCCGCCTCCAAGACCGCCGTCGCCGACCGCCTCGCCGACCGCATCGCGGAGCACCTCGCATGATCGCCATCCAGCTCAAGCGCCTGCCCCACGGCGCCGACCTGCCCATCCCCGCCCGCGCCACCGCGGACGCCGCCGGCATGGACATCGTCGCGGCGGAAGACCTCGTCCTCGCCCCCGGCGCATGGGCGGCGGTGCCCACCGGCTTCGCCATCGCCATCCCGCCGGGCTACGAGGTGCAGGTCCGCCCGCGCTCCGGCCTCGCCTTCAAGCACGGCGTCACCTGCCTCAACACCCCCGGCACGATCGACGCGGACTATCGCGGCGAGGTAAAGATCATCCTCATCAACCACGGCCCCGATCCCTTCCCGATCACCCGCGGCGACCGCATCGCCCAACTCATCCCCGCCGCGGTCCAGCCGGCCACGTTCGTCGAAGTGGCCACGCTCGACGACACCACCCGCGGCACCGGCGGCTTCGGATCGACCGGCACGCGGTGACCGCCGCGCCCGCACCCCTCAGCGACGATCAGCTCGATCGCTACGCCCGCCACATCGTGCTGCGCGAAATCGGCGGCGCAGGCCAGCAAGCGCTGCTCGCCGCGCATGTTGCGATCGTCGGCGCGGGCGGCATCGGCTCCCCGCTCATTCAGGCGCTCGCCGCCGCCGGCATCGGCCGGCTGACCGTGATCGACGACGACGTCGTGGCGCTCAGCAACCTCCAACGCCAGTATCTCTTCGCCACCGCCGACGTCGGCCGGCCAAAGGTTGCCGCCGCCGCCGATGCGGTCGCTCGCCTCAACCCCGATGTCCGGTTCGTCCAGCAAAACGAACGCCTTGCGCCCGCCAATTTTGACGCTTTCGCAAGCCAGGCAGACGTCATCGTCGACGGCTCCGACAATTTCGAAACCCGCCTCATGGTCGCCGACGCAGCCCTCGCCCGCCGCATCCCCCTCGTCTCCGCCGCGGTCGGCCAGTTCGAAGGGCAGCTCGCCGTCTACCGCGGCTGGGAGGCCGGCAAGCCCTGCTACCGCTGCCTCGTCGGCGACGCGCCCGACCGCGGCGACGCCTCCTGCGCCGACCAGGGCGTGCTCGGCGCACTGACCGGCGTCCTCGGCAGCCTCGCCGCAATTGAAACGATCCGCCAGATCGTCCCGTTCGGCGAGGACAGCGCCGGCAAGCTCCTCCTCGTCGACGCGCTCGCCTTCCGCTTCCGCACGATCACCGTGCCCAAGGACCCCGGCTGCCGATGCGCGGCCTGACCATCGTCGTCGCGGACGTCACCCCCGAACGCTTCCGCACAGCCCTCTCCCTCGCCACCGCCACCGCCGCCCTCGGCGCCCGCACCCGCATCTTCCTGCAGGGCGAAGCAGTCACCCTGATCCGCCCCCCAATCACCGCCCCGAACGACCCGGCCCACAAGGAAGCCGGCCTCCCCACCCTGGCCGCCCACTACGGCGAAGCCCTCGCCCTCGGCGTCCGCTTCACCCTCTGCCAGTCCGGCCTTGCCCTAACCGGCACCCAACCGAGCGACTACGACCCAGAGACGGACTATGCAGGAATGATCAGCGTCCTGGCGGGTCTCGGGGAAGACCGCCTCGTCATCGCCTGAGACTGATCAATCAAGACCTGAGACGCACAGGCTTTGCTCACCCCCCACCCCGTTCGGTTCGAGCATGTCGAGAACGCCGCGCAACGTTCTCGACAAGCTCGAACCAAACGGGGTTTGAAGGCAGTGCAACAAGACAAACCCGCCCATCCCGAGCGAAGTCGAGGGACCCGTCGAGCGAAGTCGAGACGGCCGACACCACCGCAAAGCTGCGTTCGACGGTCTTCCCCTCGCTCTGGAACGAACCGACTACGCCCTCATCAATGCAGCCGCACCCGGATCACTCCGCCGCCACCGCCTTCTTCACCACCGGCTTCTTCACAGCCGCCGCCTTCGCGCCAGCCTTCTTCGGGGCCGCCTTCTTCGCGGGAGCCTTCTTCACCACCGCGGCCTTCACCGCAGGAGCCTCAGTCCCAGCCTTCGCCGCCGCAGGCTTCTTCGCCGCAGCCGCCTTCTTCGCCGGCGCCTTCTTCTTCCCCTTCGGCGGGCCTTTCGCGGCGCGTTCCGCCAGCAGCATCAGCGCCTCGTCCGCGGTCATCGTCGACGGATCCGCGGTCTTGGGCAGCGTCGCGTTTGTCTCGCCGTCGGTCACATAGGGGCCGAACCGCCCCTCCATCAGCTTCACCGGCTTGCCCGTCACCGGGCTGTCGCCGAACGCCGCGAGCGGCTCCTTCGCCGCCCCGCGTCCACGCCCGCCACCGGCCGCCGCCTCGGCCAGCTTCACGACCGCCGCGTTCATGCCCGTCTCGAACACGTCCGCCGTCGTCTGCAACCGTGCGTACTTGCCGTCGTGCAGCAGGTACGGCCCGTAACGCCCGATTGACGCGACGATATCCAGCCCGCTCTCTGGATGCGCGCCCACCGTCCGCGGCAGCGACAGCAGCTTCAACGCGCCCTCGAGGTCCACCTCCGCGCCGAAGTCCTTGGGGATCGACGATCGCTTGGCGTCCTTCTCGTCACCCAGCTGGACGTAGGGCCCGAACCGCCCGGTCCGCTTGCTGACCTCCAGCTGCGTCTCCGGATCGATGCCCAGCGACACCGGTCCGGTATCGGCCCCGGCCTCCGCCCCGCCCGCCTGCGCGAATCGCCGCGTATATTTGCACTCCGGATAGTTCGAGCACGCCACGAACGCCCCGAACTTGCCGCCACGCAGCGCCAGCTTCCCGTCGCCGCATGCCGGGCACGCCCGCGGATCGGTCCCGTCCTCCTTCTCGGGGAACAGGTAGGACCCCAGAAATATGTCCAGCTCAGCCGTCACTTCGGACGGCTTCTGCTCCATCACCTCAGCGGTCTTCGGCTTGAAATCGCGCCAGAACGCCTCCAGCACCGCCTGCCATTCGGCCCGCCCGCCCGACACATCGTCCAGGCTGTTCTCCAGCCCCGCGGTGAAATCGTAGCTGACATAGCGTTCGAAGAAGCGCTCGAGGAACGCCGTCACCAGCCGCCCGCTCTCGTTTGGCGTGAAACGGTTCTTCTCGACCGTCACATAGTCGCGATCCTTCAGCACCTGCAGCACCGACGCGTAGGTCGACGGCCGCCCAATGCCGAGCTCCTCCATCTTCTTGACCAGACTCGCCTCGGAATAACGCGGCGGCGGCTGCGTGAAATGCTGCTCGCTGTCGACCGACTTGCGCGCCGGCCCGTCGCCCTCGTGCATCCGCGGCAGGCGGCGGCTCTCCTCGTCCGCCTCGTCGTCGCGGCCTTCCTCGTACAGCGCCAGATAGCCCGGGAACAACACGACTTGGCCCGTCGCACGCAATGCCTGCTGCCCGGTCTGGTCGGCCAGCTCCACCGTCGTCCGCTCCAGCCGCGCCGACGCCATCTGGCTGGCGAGCGCACGCTTGAAGATCAGGTCGTACAACCGGGCATGGTCACCCGAACCCGCCTTGTCCCGCCCGAAATCGGTCGGCCGGATCGCCTCGTGCGCCTCCTGCGCGTTCTTTGCCTTCGTCGTATAAAGCCGTGGCTTGTCCGGCACATAGGACGCGTCGTAACGGTTCGCGATCGCGCCGCGAGCCGCGGAAATGGCACTATGGTCCATCTGCACGCCGTCGGTCCGCATGTAGGTGATCGCGCCGTCCTCATACAGCGCCTGCGCCACGCGCATCGTGTGGCTGGCCGAGAAGCCCAGCTTGCGCGCCGCTTCCTGCTGCAACGTCGATGTCGTGAACGGCGCGGGTGGGTTGCGCGTCAGCGGCTTGGTCTCGACGCTCTCGACCGAGAAGCGCCCACTCTCCACCGCCGCCTTCGCCGCGGCCGCATCGCCGCCATTGCCGATCGACAGGCGGTCGAGCTTCTGGCCCTTCCACCGCACCAGCCGGCTCGTGAACGCGACCCCGTCCTGCTCGAACACCGCGGTCACCGACCAATATTCCTGCGGCCGGAACGCCTCGATCTCGCGCTCGCGGTCCACCACCAGCCGCAGCGCCACGGACTGCACCCGCCCCGCGGACTTCGCCCCCGGCAGCTTACGCCACAGCACCGGCGACAGCGTGAACCCGACCAGATAGTCGAGCGCCCGGCGTGCGCGATATGCGTCGATCAGGTCCTCGTCCAGCGCGCGCGGCCGGCCCATCGCCTCGGTCACCGCCTGCTTGGTGATCGCGTTGAACGTCACGCGCTGCACGTCGCTCGGCAGGGCCTTCCGCTTGCGCAGCACCTCCTGCACGTGCCAGCTGATCGCCTCGCCCTCGCGATCCGGATCGGTCGCCAGGATCAGCGTGCTCGCCCCCTTGGCCTCGTCGGTGATCGCCTTCAGCTGGCGCGCCTTGTCCGCATAATTCTCCCACTGCATGGCGAATCCGTCGTCGGGATCGACCGATCCGTCCTTGGGCGGCAGGTCGCGGACATGGCCGTAGGATGCCAGCACGCGGTATCCCGGGCCGAGATACTTCTCGATGGTCTTGGCTTTGGCGGGCGATTCGACGACGACGAGTTTCATTGGGGCAAGCCTTCGATCTCTCACATGTACGCACGAGGGTGGCGAGGCCCGCCCCCGGTCGTCAAGTCGCGGCTCAGATGGGGACGCGCTCCGCCCCCCGCATCCCCCCGGTGCCGCGTTCCCTACAGGCAGGCCGGAGCGGCGTCATCCCCGCGCCACGGCGATCGTCTCGAAGATCCGGAACCGACAGGCGTAAGACCATCGCATCGCGCGGCCCCCGCTAACGCTCCGTCGGCCCGGGGGGGAAATGGCCGACGGAGCGGGCGGCAAGTCGGTTACCGCGCGATCCATGTACGGAACCATCGCCGCGTCGGTTGCACATCGTTTCTTACAATGATGTGACAAATCATGTCTTAGCCGATCAGGCTGACGCGACCCCCGGCATGGCGTTCCAGCCGCCCGCCCAGCTCGAGTTCGAGCAGCACCGTCTGCACGATCGCGGGCGCCAACGCCGCCTGCCGGATCAGCTCATCCACCGCCACCGCGGTCGGCCCGAGCAGCCCGGTCACCCGCGCCCGCTCACGGTCGTCCGCATCGGCCGCGGGCGGCGCGTCGTACCCGCTCGCCGGCATCGCCACGCCGAGCGCCGCGCCCGCCCCACCGATCGGCCCCAGCGCCTCGATCACGTCCGCCGCCGACTGCACCAGCACGGCGCCCTCGCGGATCAACAGGTTGCACCCCTGCGCCCGCGGGTCGAGCGGCGACCCCGGCACCGCCATCACGTCGCACCCATATTCGCTCGCCAGCCGCGCGGTGATCAGCGATCCGGACCGCGGCGCAGCCTCCACCACCACCGTCCCGCCCGCCAGCCCGGCGATGATCCGGTTGCGATACGGAAAATGCCGCGCCCGCGGTTCCGTCCCCGGCGGCTGCTCGGCCAGCAGCAGCCCGCCCTCGGCGATCGCCCGCTGCAACTCCGCATTCTCGGGCGGATAGACGATGTCGATGCCGCCCGCGATCACCCCCGCCGTCCGCGCTGCGCCTGCCCCCTGATGCGCCGCCGTATCGATCCCGCGCGCCAGCCCCGACACCACCAGGAGCCCCGCATCCGCCAGCTCCGCCGCCAGCCCGCGCGCGAACCGCACCGCGGCCGCCGACGCATTGCGCGCCCCCACGATCGCCACCGCCGGCCGCTCCAGCAACGCTGTCCGCCCGCGCAGGATCAGTGCGGGTGGCGCGGTCTCGATCCGCGCCAGCAACGCCGGGTACAGCCCCTGCCCCATGAACAGATACCGCGCGCCCAGCCGCTCGACCGCTTCGACCTCGGCCTCCACCGTCGCCAGCGTCGCGATCGGCGGCGCCTTGCCACCCCCGCGGCGCGCCAGATCGGGCAACGCCGCCAGCGCCGCCGCCGGCGTCCCGAACCGCGCGATCAATTGCTTATAGGTGACCGGCCCGATCCCGCCGGTCCGGATCAGCCGCAACCGCGCGATCCGGTCGTCGTACAGCGAAGGCTCGCTCAATCCGGTTGCGCCTGCGCGCCCTCACCCTTGGCCCCGCGCCCGATCCGCGGCTCGGTCCCGTCCATCAACCGTTCGAGATTGCCGCGGTGCTTCCACAACACGATCAGCGCCAGCGCCAGGAACAGCGGCACCAGGTCGAACCGCTGGAAGAACGCCGTCGACACCGGCGTCGCGATCGCCGCCGCGATGCCCCCGACCGACGAATAACGCGTCGCCGCCATCGCCACGATCCAGACGCCCGCGAAGATCAGCCCGGTCGGCCAGTGCAGCGCCAGCGCGATGCCGAGCAACGTCGCCACCCCCTTGCCGCCGCGGAACCGTAGCCAGACCGGATAGCAATGGCCGAAAAACGCCGCCGCGCCCGCGACCGGCATCAGCACCGGATCGATCGCGCCCGCCGCCAGCACCGCCACCGCACCCTTGGCGGCATCGAGCAGCAACGTCGCCGCCGCAAGCCCCTTGCGCCCGGTACGCAGCACGTTGGTCGCGCCGATATTGCCCGACCCGATCGTCCGCAGGTCGCCCGCGCCCGTCATCCGGGTCAGCAGGATGCCGAACGGCACCGCCCCCAGCAGGTAGGCACCGATCATGACCAGCACGGTCACCATCCACGGTTCCATCGTCGAAATAGCGGCGTCCCCTTCGTCCCCAATTCATAGCGCCCGCCCACTGGGACGCAATCGATCTCGGGTAGGATGTAAATCTTGCACCCGTCCATCCCGAGCGAAGTCGAGGGACCCTTCGAGCGCAGCCGAGAAGCCAACAGCACCCATCGGCTGCGCCCGGGATGGACAGGCAATGGCGCACTTCAAAACCCAACCCACCTAGCCTCGCAACCCACCCCCCTGCTACGACACTCGCATGACCGACCCAAGGCCGCTCCTGTTCTTCGACTCCGGCGTCGGCGGCCTGTCCGTGCTGGCGCCCACCCGCGCCATCCTGCCGCACGCGCCGATCGTCTACGCCGCGGATAACGCCTTCTTCCCCTACGGCGTGAAATCGGAGGAGGAGATCGCCGGCCGCGTCCCGGTCCTGCTCGGCCGGCTTACCGAACGTTACCGCCCGCGCCTCGTCGTTATCGCCTGCAACACCGCCTCCACCATCGCGCTCGACCCGGTCCGCGCCGCGCTCGACATCCCCGTCGTCGGCACCGTCCCCGCGATCCGCCCCGCCGCGCTGGCCTCACAGACCCGCGTCATCGGCGTGCTCGGCACCGACGCGACCGTCCGGCAACCCTATGTCGACCGGCTCGCCGCCGAACATGCCGCCGACTGCACCGTCCTGCGCCACGGCTCCGCAGCACTCGTGGCCCTGGCGGAGGCCGACCTGCGCGGCGAGGACACGCCCGACGCCGCCTATGCCGCCGTGCTCGCCGGCCTGCTCGATCAGCCGGGTGGCGACCGCATGGACTCGGTCGCGCTCGCCTGCACCCATTTCCCGCTGATCGCCGATCGGCTCGCCGCGATCGCGCCCCGCCCGTTGAGCTTCGTCGACGGCGGCCCCGGCATCGCGCGCCGCGTCGCGTGGCTCACCCGCGACCAGTCCTGGCCCACCGCCCCCGTTCCCGGCATCGCGGTTTTCACCGGCCCGATCGATCCGACACCCGCCTTCCTCGAACATCTGGCGGGCTTCGGGCTGGACCGCACCGCACGCCTCTGATCGAATGCATCGATCGGACCGGGACAAAATGCCATCATGCTGCACTGCGATCACGCTGGAATTCCAGGCGCCGCGGTCGTACATGGCGGGTTGGAACTAGGTCCCGGAGTGCCCCGGTTGGATTATCAGCGCGTTTTCAATCAGGCGATCGATCGGCTGCATGCCGAAGGACGCTACCGGGTCTTCATCGACATCCTTCGCAACAAGGGGTCGTTCCCGAACGCGCGCTGTTTCGCCGGTCATAACGGACCGAAGCCGATCACCGTCTGGTGCTCCAACGACTATCTCGCCATGGGCCAGCACCCCGCCGTCGTCACCGCGATGGAGGATGCGCTCCACGATGTCGGCGCCGGCTCCGGCGGCACGCGCAACATCGGCGGCAACACCCACTATCACATCGAACTCGAAGGCGAGCTGGCCGACCTGCACGGCAAGCAGGCCGCCCTGCTGTTCACCTCGGGCTATGTCTCGAACGACGCGACGCTGTCGACGCTCGCCAAGATCCTGCCCGGCTGCATCATCTTCTCCGACGAACTCAACCACGCTTCGATGATCGCGGGCATCCGCAACTCGGGTTGCGAAAAGCAGGTGTTCCGCCACAACGATCTGGCCCATCTCGAGGAACTGCTCGCCGCCGCCAACCCGGACGCGCCCAAGCTGATCGCGTTCGAAAGCGTCTATTCGATGGACGGCGACGTCGCCCCCATCGAGGCGATCTGCGACCTTTCCGACAAGTACAACGCGCTCACCTATATCGACGAAGTCCACGCCGTCGGCATGTACGGCGCGCGCGGCGGCGGCATTTCGGAACGGGACGCCGTGGCCGACCGCGTCAACATCATCGAAGGCACGCTCGGTAAGGCGTTCGGCGTCATGGGAGGCTACATCGCCACCGACCAGACGATCGTCGACGTGATCCGCAGCTACGCGCCCGGCTTCATCTTCACGACCTCGCTGTCGCCCGTGCTGGTCGCCGGCGCGCTCGCCAGCGTCCGCCACCTGAAGGCCTCGTCCGCCGAACGCGACGGGCAACAGGCCGCCGCCACGCGGCTTAAGACGATGTTCGCCGACGCCGGCCTGCCCGTCATGCCGTCCACCACGCACATCGTCCCGCTGATGATCGGCGACCCGGTCAAGGCCAAGCGGATCAGCGATATCCTGCTCGCCGAATACGGCGTCTATGTGCAGCCGATCAACTACCCCACCGTGCCGCGCGGCACCGAACGCCTCCGCTTCACCCCCGGCCCCGCCCACGACGAATCGATGATGCGCGAACTGACCAACGCGCTCCTCGAAATCTGGGACCGCATGGAACTCCGTCTGGCCGCGTAAGAGCAGCGACCGCCCAACAGTTCCCCGGCGGAGGCCGGGGCCTAGGGACGACTGCTTCACCTAGGCCCCGGCCTACGCCGGGGAACAACAGCGAGCGCACGCGTGACAAAAAGCCCCTCCCCTTCAGGGGAGGGGTTGGGGTGGGGGCCACACTACCGCAAAAACTACCCCCGCCGGGATCCCGCACTCAAGCCAACCGAGCCCCATCCGGCACCGCCGCATCCGGCCCCGCCAGCACGATCGCCCCGTCCGCATCGGGAAACCCCAGCACCAGCACCTCGGACCGCATCCGCCCGATCTGCCGCGGCGGAAAATTGACCACCGCCATCACCCGCCGCCCGATCAACCCCTCCGGCGTGTAATACTCGGTAATCTGCGCCGCGCTCTTACGCACGCCCACACCCGCGCCAAAATCGATCGTCAGAACGAACGACGGGTTCCGCGCCCCCTCGAACGGCACGCACGTTCGAACCGTCCCCACCCGAATATCGAGCTTCAGAAACTCGCCGAAACTGGTCTCCGCCGCCGGCGGCTCGTTCGGATCATGGATCAGGTGCACGGCACGTGCCCGCCTGCCAGCCTTAACGCTGCAAGGTGCAACGCAAGTCTCACCCCGCAATCACTCCTGCAAGGACGGTCAAGCCGCCCAACCCAACCGACAGCACCAGCCGCAGCCAGCCCCACCAGCGCCCGATCATCCCCTCGCGAACCAGCACGCGGTCGACCAGCCAGCTCGACAGGATCGCCGCACCCAGCACGATCAGCAACGCACGCATCGGGCTCGCCCCGGCCAGCCCCTGCACGCAGAACCCGATCAGCGACGCGCCGATACCGAGCAGCAGCAGGATCGAACGCCAGCGCCCCTCCGCACGGGTCAGCGCGATGCCCCACCAGCTGCCCCCCAGAAACGACAGGATCAGCGCGCCATAGATCAGCGCCATCGCCGGTGCGTTCAGCCAGTCCAGTTCGAGCAAAGTCGCCAGCACGGCCGCCATTTGCGGCAGCAACCCGGCAACGCCCAGCGCGATCGCCAGCCGGACCGGCTCCGCGCCGCCGACCCGCCAGCCGTCTGCATCTTCCTCGCCGACCTGATAGATCGTTGGGAGTGCCGCTTCCGTATGAACGTCCTCGTCGCTCGCCATGCCGCCTGTCATGCTTTCCGTCATGCTTCCCCTGTGGACACGCGGTTCAGTCCCGGCAATAGCCTTCGACACCGGCCTGCACGATCAGGCAATCGCGCTTGTTTGCAAGCCATTTGAACCCGGTTTCGGCGCCCGTGCCCGGCCGCGCGACCAAAGCCTGCCCACGCCGTACGAAATGCAGCGTTCCGCCCTCCTGACGCGCATCGAACATCGTCTTTTCGTCCAACGTGTCCTGATTGCGGACATGGAACCCGCCGCCCGCCGCCGGCTCGACCTCGAACGACAATCCCTCCGGTCCGGTCCACGTACCCGCGAACGACACCGCAGTCTCCGGGGCCGGTGCCGCGACGTTCGCCTCCGCCACGGCCTGGTTCGTCTCCGCCACGACCTCGTTCGCCACAGCCTCGTTCGCCGCAACCTCGTTCGCAACCACCGGCGCGCGATCCTCGCCACCACCGCCGCACGCCACCAGCAACAGCATCGCCATTACCGCACCGCTTGCTCTCGTCCCGCCGGTTCCGGTCATTCGGTCCACCCTCCGCATGGTCACTGGCCATATCGGCCCTGCGCTTCTACTAAGCGCGCAAACCCTATTCTGTCTCCCGACTCGTTCCCGAAACGGATTTCGATGTTGAATACAAGTTCCCGGCGGATCGCCATCGCATCGGACCATGCCGGCTTCGACATGAAGGCGGCACTAGCGATCGACCTGCGCGATGCCGGTCACGACGTCGTCGATCTCGGCCCGTACGACGCCGCCCGCGTCGACTATCCCGATTATGGCTACGAACTCGCCGCCGCCATCGCGGACGATCGTGCCGACTTCGGCGTCGCGATCTGCGGCTCCGGCATCGGCATCTCGATTGCGGTCAATCGTCACCCGGACATGCGCTGCGCGCTCGTCTCCGACGCGCTCTCCGCCCGGCTGTCGCGGCAGCATAACGACGCCAACGTCATCGCACTCGGCGCCCGGTTGATCGGCATCGACACCGCGCGCGACTGCGTCACCGTCTTCCTCGACACCCCGTTCGACGGCGGCCGCCACAGCGACCGCATCGCCAAACTCTCCACGCCACACCGCGCGAAGGACCCCGCATGAGCACCCAGCCCCTTCCCGTCGACGACATCCGTCCCGAAGGCTTCTTCACCCGCGGCCTGGCCGAAAGCGATCCGGCCGTGTTCGCCGGCATCACGCAGGAACTGACCCGCGAACGCAAGCAGATCGAACTGATCGCGTCGGAGAACATCGTGTCCGCCGCGGTGATGCAGGCGCAGGGCTCGGTCTTCACCAACAAATATGCCGAAGGCTACCCCGGCAAGCGCTACTATCAGGGCTGCGCGCCGTCCGATGTTGTCGAACAGCTCGCGATCGATCGCGCCAAGCAGCTGTTCGGCTGCGGCTTCGTCAACGTCCAGCCGCATTCGGGTGCGCAGGCGAACGGCGCGGTCATGCTCGCGCTGGTCAAGCCTGGCGAAACCATCCTCGGCATGTCGCTCGACGCCGGCGGCCACCTCACGCACGGCGCGCGCGCCGCGATGTCGGGCAAGTGGTTCAACGCGATCCAGTACGGCGTCCGCCAGGACACGCAGGTGATCGACTATGATCAGGTCGAGGCGCTCGCCCACGAACACAAGCCGCGGCTCATCATCGCCGGTGGCTCCGCCTATCCGCGGATCATCGATTTCGCCCGCTTCCGCGCCATCGCGGACCAGGTCGGCGCGACCTTTCTCGTCGACATGGCGCATTTCGCCGGGCTCGTCGCGGCCGGCGTCCACCCGACGCCGTTCGGCCACGCGCACGTCGTCACCACCACCACGCACAAGACGCTGCGCGGCCCGCGCGGCGGCATGGTGATGACCGATGACGAGGCGATCGCCAAGAAGATCAACAGCGCGGTGTTCCCCGGCCTCCAGGGCGGCCCGCTGATGCACGTCATCGCCGCAAAGGCCGTGGCATTCGGCGAGGCACTGACCCCCGAATTCCGTGCCTACAGCCGCGCTGTCGTCGAAAACGCCAAGGTGCTTGCCGCCCGCTTGAAGGAACGCGGTGCCGACCTCGTCGCCGGCGGCACCGACACGCATCTCGCGCTCGTCGACCTGCGCCCGCTGGGCGTCACCGGCCGCGATGCGGACGAGGCGCTCGAGCGTGCCGGCATCACCTGCAACAAGAACGGCATCCCGTTCGATCCGCTCCCCCCGGTCAAGACCTCCGGCATCCGCGTCGGCACCCCCGCCGGCACCACCCGTGGCTTCGGCCCCGCCGAATTCCGCGAGATCGCCGACATGATCGCCGACGTCCTCGACGCGCTGTCCAAGCACGGCGAACATGGTGACCCCACCGTCGAAGCCGACGTAAAGCGCCGCGTCGAAGCACTCTGCGACCGCTTTCCGATCTACCCGGAGCTCTGATCGGCCGGCTCGAACCGGACCGCCGCCCCCAAACCCCGCTCGGTTCGAGCCTGTCGAGAACGCCCAATCCCGTTTGGTTCGAGCCTGTCGAGAACCCTGCGCCGAGTTCTCGACAGGCTCGAACCAAACGGGGTTTTGGCCCGAACCTAACGGAGTCCGGGAATGCGCTGCCCCTTCTGTGCCCATGACGACACCCAGGTAAAGGACAGCCGCCCAACCGAGGACGGCGCCTCGATCCGCCGCCGCCGCCAGTGCGAAGGGTGCGGCGCACGCTTCACCACCTTCGAACGCGTCCAGCTCCGCGACCTCGTCGTCATCAAGAAGGACGGCGACCGCCAGCCCTTCGACCGCTCCAAGCTCGAACGCTCCGTCGCGATCGCCTGCCGCAAGCGCCCGATCGACCCCGCCCGCCTCGAACGCATGGTCTCCGGCATCCAGCGCCAGTTAGAGACCTCCGGCGAAAACGAAGTGAAGGCCACGCGCATCGGCGAGATGCTCATGGACGGCCTCCGCGCGCTCGACACCGTCGCCTACATCCGCTTCGCCAGCGTCTACAAGGACTTCACCGAAGCCCAGGACTTCCGCGATTTCGTCGGAAGTGTTGCGGAAGCGGTGGAGGAGTAGGGCCAAACCCGCCAAGCGATCGGCGCGCAACGCCCACCCCCGTTCGGTTCGAGCTTGTCGAGAACTCGCCCGCGTCGCAAAGACCGACCCATGACATTCTGGACCTACATCCTCCGCTGCGCCGACGGGACCTACTATACCGGCCACACGGACGACCTCGAACGCCGCATCGCCCAGCACGACGCCGGCACCTTCCCCGGCTACACGCACGACCGCCGCCCGGTCATACTGATGTGGTCCGAATATTTCCCGACGCGGATCGAGGCGCTGGAACGCGAAAGCCAGATCAAGGACTGGTCGCGCAAGAAGAAGGAAGCCCTGTTCCAGGGAAACTGGGCGGCGGTAGCGGATGCCGCCAAGTCAACGACGCCCCAGCGCACTGAAGAAGCCGAAACCACACCCCCCTCCGTTCGGTTCGAGCCTGTCGAGAACCCCTCTTCCCTTTCCGAACCCCAACAGCCCTCCCCCGTTCAGTTCGAGCCTGTCGAGAACGAAGCGCAGAGTTCTCGACAAGCTCGAACCAAACGGGATGGGTTTGAATCTTCGGTGCGAGACGAAAACACCGCCCCACCCCCCGTCATCATCCTCGTCCGCCCACAACTCGGCGAGAACATCGGCAAGGCCGCGCGCGCCATGCTGAACTTCGGGCTCACCGAACTGCGCCTCGTCGAACCGCGCGACGGCTGGCCCAACCCCGCCGCCACCGCCGCCGCATCCGGCGCGGACCGTGTCCTCGCCGACGCCAAACTCTACGCCACGCTGGCCGAGGCCACCGCCGACTGCGCGCATGTCTACGCCACCACGGTCCGCAAGCGCGGCGTGGCGAAACCCGTCGTCACGCCCGAACAGGCCGCGACCGAGATCCACGCCGCCACCGGCCGCGCCGCGATCCTGTTCGGCCCCGAACGCTCCGGACTGGAAACCGACGACGTCGCGGTCGCGCGCACCATCATCACCGTGCCGATCAACCCGCAATTCGGGTCGCTCAACCTGGCGCAGGCGGTCATCCTGGTCGCCTATGAATGGTCGAAGGGCGTCGCCCTGTCGCAACCCACGCTGGTCGAACCCTATCCCCCCGCCGAGCAGGACGAACTGGACGGCATGATCGGCCATCTCGACCGCATCCTTGTCTCGACCGGCCACTATTTCCCGCCCGAACGCGCCCCCGTCGACCGCCGCCAGCTCCGCGGCATCCTCACCCGCCCCGGCTGGACCGCCGGCGAAGTCCGCACGCTGCGGGGGGTGCTGCGGTCGATCGAGCGGAAGCTGGGTGGCAGCGACTAACCTTTACTCCTAACCTCTCGCCCCCAACCCGTTTGGTTCGAGCTTGTCGAGAACTCCGCGCCGAGTTCTCGACAAGCTCGAACCAAACGGATCAGGGGCGTGATTGAAGCCTAGCGCGCATCAAACCGCGCCAGCTCATACCCGATCGAAGCCTCCACCAACTGTTCCCACAACGCCCCCACCACATCCGCCGGCGCCCCGACAGCCTCCGCATGCGCCACCGCCTGCCCAATCACCGCCGCCTTGCGCGCCTCGTCGCGCACCTGCCCGCGCTCCGGCTTGATCCGCGCCGCCGCGCGCATGTACCCGAACCGCACGCTGAGCATCTCGACCAGCACGAGGTCCAGCGCGTCGACGCCGCGCCGCACCTCCGCCATGGTGGTGCACTCGTCGGGCGGAAGGATCGGATCGGTCATGCCGCGGACCCTACCCGGCCATCGCACCGCAGGTCCAGTTCCGCCGCCGGCTTGACCCGCACGGCCCTTTCGGCCATAGGCCCGCCTTCGCAATTGGCTCCGCACCCCGGTGAAGCGGCGGCCCTGCCCCTGTCCTCGACAGGCCAGCAGCGCGGTTCCGGGACATTCCGACAGCAATGTCACACGCAATTGAAGGATCGACACTATGTCGAAGCGCCATAGCGCCAAGTACAAGATCGATCGCCGCATGGGCGAGAACATCTGGGGCCGTCCGAAGTCGCCGGTCAACAAGCGCGAATACGGTCCCGGCCAGCACGGCCAGCGCCGCAAGTCCAAGGTGTCGGACTACGGCATCCAGCTGAAGGCCAAGCAGAAGCTCAAGGGCTACTACGGCGAAGTGACGGAGAAGCAGTTCAAGCGCTCCTACACGGACGCCGCCAAGATGAAGGGCGATACGTCGCAGAACCTCATCGGCCTGCTCGAGCGTCGCCTCGACATGGTCGTCTACCGCGCCAAGTTCGCGCCGACGATCTTCGCGGCACGCCAGATCGTCAACCACGGCCACATCCGCGTCAACGGCGTGAAGTGCAACATCGCATCGCGCCGCGTGAACCCGGGCGACGAAATCTCGCTGGGCAGCAAGGCGCAGGAAATGACGCTCGTCATGGAAGCCCAGGGCCTGTCCGAGCGCGACATCCCCGACTACGTCACGCCCGACGGCACGACGAAGGTCACCTACATCCGCGTGCCCACGCTCGATGAAGTGCCCTACCCGGTGAAGATGGAACCGAACCTGGTCGTCGAGTTCTACAGCCGCTGACGCGCAGCCGTAGCGCAGCTACGGCAAGCAAACAGTCAGCGGCTCGGCCGGCGGCGCCCAAAGCGCCGACCGACGACGTGGCTCCGCCACGGCGCTCTACCGACCGAACGCCAGACAAGGCGGTCCCAGCGATGGGGCCGCCTTTCTTCTGTCCAGGCTAAGCCCTTCCGCGCCTAAACCATAAGACGCTTGCGACTGTCATCGTCGGACGCCATCTGAGCGCGACACCGTCTGTTCGAGGATCAACCCATGCCCGCTCATCGCCAGCCCGCCGAATGGGCCCCGCACGACAGCGTCTGGATCGGCTTCCCCAGCCACGCCGACCTCTGGCTCGACGATCTCGCCCCCGCGCAGGACGAGGTCGTCGCCTTCGCACAGGCGGTCCACGCCGCGGGCCGCGGCGAGCGCGTCGTACTGGTCGCCGCGGACGACGCCGCTGCCGACACCGCGCGCGAACTGGCGGGCGACGGCATCGACGTCCACGTGGCACCGTTCGGCGACATCTGGCTGCGCGACACCGGCCCGATCGTGCTGAGCGACGGCACCAGCCGCTGGGCCGCGCTGTTCGAATTCAACGGCTGGGGCGGCAAGTACGACCTGGCGCATGACGACACGATCGGCCCGGCGCTCGCCGACGCCGCCGGCTTCCCCGCGCGCACCAACGACTGGGTGTTGGAGGGCGGCGCGATCGACGTCGACGGCACCGGCACCGCGGTCACCACCGAACAATGCCTGCTCAACCCGAACCGCAACCCGGACCTGACCCGTGCGGAGATCACCGAACGGCTCGCCGCGGACCTCGGCATCGACCGCATCCTCTGGCTGGGCGACGGTCTCGCCAACGATCACACCGACGGTCATGTCGACAACCTCGCGCGCTTCGTCGGCCCCGGCCGCATCGCGATCCCCGTGCCGGCCGGGCCGAACGATCCCAACGCCACGGTCTATGCCGATGCCGCCGCCCGCGCGCGCGCCTTCGGGCTGGAGGTCGTCGCGATCCCCTCCCCCGGCGCGGTGCTGCGCGATGACGAGATCGTGCCGGCGTCCTACATGAACTTCTACATCGGCAACGCCGCGGTCGTCGTGCCGCTCTACGGCGCACCCAACGACGATGCCGCCATCGCCGCGATCGCCGCACTGTTCCCCGACCGCACCGTCACCGGCTTCCGCGCCGACCATATCCTGACCGGCGGCGGCAGCTTCCACTGCATCTCGCAACAGGTGCCCACCGCCTGACACCATCCGCATCCCCGGATGAAAGGACCATCATGACCGAGATCACCGTCGCCGCGATGCAGCTCGCCTTCAGCGACGACATCGCCGAAAACATCGCCAACGTCGCCGAACTGGTGCGCGAGGCCGCCGCGAAAGGCGCGCAGGTCGTGCTGCCGCCCGAACTGTTCGAGGGCCATTATTTCTGCCGGGTCGAGGACGAGGGCATCTTCGCCCGCGCGATGCCGGTCGACCGCCACCCCGCGGTGCTGGCGATGCAGACGCTCGCCGACGAACTCAACATCCACATCCCGACCAGCTTCTTCGAGGCGGACGGGCCGCACCACTATAACTCGCTCGCCATGATCGGCCCCGACGGCGCGGTCCAGGGCGTCTACCGCAAGAGCCACATCCCCGACGGCCCGGGCTATGAGGAGAAATTCTACTTCCGCCCCGGCAACACCGGGTTCCGCGTGTGGAAGGACGCGCCCGTCCCGCTCGGCGTCGGCGTCTGCTGGGACCAATGGTATCCCGAAACCGCGCGCGCGATGATGCTGATGGGCGCGGAGGTGCTGTTCTACCCGACCGCGATCGGCAACGAACCGCACGACCCCTCGCTCGACACGTCGCGCCTCTGGCGGCGCGCGATGGTCGGCCACGCGGTATCCAACGTCGTGCCCGTCGTCGCCTCCAACCGCATCGGGACCGAAGACGGCCAGACTTTCTACGGCCACAGCTTCATTGCCGACGAACGCGGCGACCTGCTGGCCGAGTTCGGCGCGTCCGAAACCGGTGTTCTGACCGCCACGCTCGACATCACCCACGTGAAGCGTCACCGCGCCGCGTTCGGCTTCTTCCGCGATCGCCGCCCCGACCTCTACGGCCGCCTCGTCCAGGACATCTGACCCGCGTCGGGACCCTTTTGCGCCCCTTCGGGCGTTGAACCGGCAACAAGGAGAAACCCCATGGCCAAACCCCCCGCCTCCCCGCCCAGTTCGGACATCGACGGCGTCTTCATGGACACCCGCCCCGGCGTGCCCAACCGCGACGTGTCCAAGGGCACCGCCGAGGAACTCGACAAGAAGCAGGACGAGAACGTTGCGCGGCCGAAGGAAGATACGGTCTGAACTGACTTGCCGTAAGTGCCGGATTAGAATTCAAGCGGACCCCACCCCCCCGTTTGGTTCGAGCTTGTCGAGAACGCTGCGCGGAGTTCTCGACAAGCTCGAACAAAACGGGTTGAGGGTAAAATGGGACACCAAACACCCGCCCATCCCGAGCGAAGTCGAGGGACCCTTCGAGCGCAGTCGAGAAGCCAACCTCGCCTCCCCAACCTCCGTTCGTGCTGAGTAGAGACCGAGTAGCGCCCCTCGGCGCGTATCGAGGGCTCGTATCGAAGCATGGCCCCAATACCCGCCTGGCTTAGAAGGACGCGGATCAAGGGTAGAAGTTGGTTGAACCGGGCGAACCCTAACCCCGCCCCCGACGCACCAGCCGCCACGCCCCCCAGCCCACCAACCCGACCGCCGCGGCCCCCGCCACGATCCACCCCATCGCGCCCAGCGCCGCCATGATGAGGATCAGCATGAAGTCCGCGATGGCGAGCGTCAGGTGGATCACGGTGCCGCGACATCCTCGACCGGCGCAGCCTCACCCGACCGCAGCACCAGCGCCCGCGCCACCACAGCCTCCAGCACCGCCGCCTCGATCGCCACGCCGTCCTGCGCCAGCGGCGCACAATCGATCAGCTGTACGCCGCTCGGAAACCGGTGCTCCGCCATCGGTGCATAGCGCGCCTTGGGCAGCTTCCCGCCCAGCGCCTTCACCGCCGACCGGTGCGCATCCTCGCCCAGCGCGATCACCACGCGCAGTTCCGGCAACGCCGCCAGCGGTCCGGCCAAGAACGGCCGGCACGTCCGCAGCTCCTCCTTCGTCGGCTGGTTGTTCGGCGGCACGCACCGCACCGCGTCGATCGTCACGACGCCGTCGAGCACCAAGTCGTCCTCCGGCCCGATCTCCTGCGGCCCCAGCGCCTCATGATCATGCGCCAGCCGGAACGCGAGCAGCGTGCCGTACAGCGTGCCCCCGCCCTTCTCGCCATCGAACGTCCGCCCGCTGCGGTTGCCGCCCTTCAGCCCCGGCGACAGCCCGACGATCGCCAGCCACGCGTCCGGGTCGCCGAAAACCGGCACCGGCGCATTGTGCCAGTCGGGATGCGCCAGCCTTTGCTCTTCGCGAAACGCGGCCAGCCGTGGGCACAGCGGGCAGTCACGCGGCGGCTCGACCGTATCATGCGCAACAGCGTCGGTCAGGTCATCGGAAAGGGCGGTCACAGGATCGGTCATCATCCCCCTGCATAGCCGCCCCGAGCCCCAATCCCAACCCCGCCCCCCGTCAGCCCCAGCACAGGCTGGACGCCACCCGTCAAAGCGTGTCTGACGCAATCGATGACCGCGCCCTCGTTCCGCTATGCGATCGCCCTCGGCGGCAACCGGCGCACCCGCCACGGCGGCCCGCGCGACACGCTGATCGCGGCCTGCGCGGCGCTCAGCGACGCGGGCCTCACGATCGACCGCGTCTCGCCGATCATCCCCACCCCCGCCATGGGCCCTGCCGGCCGCAGCTTCGCCAACGCCGCGATCCTGGTCACGACCCCGCTCCGCCCGGACGCGCTCCTCCTCGTGCTGAAGCAGATCGAACGCGCATTCGGCCGCCGGCGCGGGCAACGCTGGGGACCGCGCCCGCTCGATCTCGACATCCTGCTCTGGTCCGGCGGAGTCTGGCCGCAGCATCACCGCACCGCCGCCCCCGGCCGGCTGCAGGTCCCGCATATCGGCCTGCCCGCGCGGCGTTTCGTGCTCGATCCGCTCGTCCAAATCGCGCCGCGCTGGACGCTCCCCGGCACCCGCCGCACGATCGCGCAACTTCATGCGCGCGCCAAAGGTTGACCAACGCCCGCCCGCGCCATAGATGGCGCGCTCGGTGGGGCCCATAGCTCAGTTGGTAGAGCACGTGACTTTTAATCACTAGGTCGATGGTTCGAATCCATCTGGGCTCACCAATCCATCCCGCCGCCAAGAGGTCGCGCCGTGCCCGGACCGCCAGACCCGGCTGAAATCCCGGCCGCCATCCCTGCCGCGACCGTCATCCTGATCCGCGACACACCCGGCGAAGTCGCCCCCGACCTCCTCCTGACCGAACGCGCGCGCCGCATGGCGTTCGCCGCCGGCGCGATCGTGTTCCCCGGCGGCCGCGTCGATCCCGCCGACCACCGCGCGGCCGCGAACTACCGCGACCGTGAAGACGCCGCCGCCCGCATCGCCGCGATCCGCGAAACGATTGAGGAAGTCGGCATCGCCATCGGCCTGACGCCCACCCCCGACGCCGCCACGGTCGCCGTGCTCCGCACCGCCCTCGCCACCGGACAGGACTTCGCCACGCTTCTGGCCGACGCCGGCCTCCGGCTCGACCTCGACCAACTCGTCCCGTTCGCGCGCTGGTGCCCGCACGGCCACGAAACGCGCATCTTCGACACGCGCTTCTACCTCGCCCGCGCGCCCGCCGATGCGACGCCCATCCCCGACGGCACCGAAACCGCCGCGGCCTACTGGGCCCCCACCGCCAGTATCCTGGCGGATGCCGACGCCGGCCGCCGCCACATCATCTTCCCCACCCGCCGCAACCTCGAACGGCTCGCCCTCTTCGCCGATTTCGACGCCGCCGCCGCCCACGCGCGCGGCATCGCCCCCGAGCGGATCGTCCCGTGGATCGAGGCGCGCGACGACGGCGACTGGATCTGCATCCCCACCAATCGCGGCTACCCGGTCACCGCCGAACGGGTCGCCACCGCGCGCCGCGGATGACGACGCAACGCAAGCCCCGCCCCGCACGTAGTGCGCGCATGTCGCTCCGCCCATTCCTCACCGCGCTGATCGTGCTGGCCGTCATCGCCGCGCTTGTCCTGACCGTCGTCGCGATCGGCCACCGCCGGCCGCAGGACGTGCCCTGGACGCGGCTCGACCTCGGCGACACGGTCGGCCTGTTCACCGGCCGCAAGCTTTCCGCGCTCAAGACCGACCCCACCGAATGCCGCGCGCTGCTCGACCGCGCCGGGATCAGTTTCACCCGCCTCCCGAACCGCAGCGACGGCCCCACCTGCGGCTACACCGACGGCATCCGCGCGCAGACCTCCGGTCCGCTCGGCATCGGGTATCGCCCCGCGATCGGCGCCTCCTGCGCGATCGTCGCCTCGCTCGCCACCTGGGAATGGCAGGTCGTACAACCCGCCGCGATCCGCCACTTCGGCCGTCGCGTCGCGACGATCGACGATTTCGGCACCTACAACTGCCGGCGGATCGGCGGCGGGCGCAGTGCCGCGGCGACCGCCAACTGGTCAGAACATTCCAGCGCCAACGCGGTCGACATCGCCGGATTCCGCCTCGCGGACGGCCGCCGCATCACCGTGGCGGGCGACTGGACCGGCACGGGACCGAAGGCGGCCTTCCTACGCGAGGTCCGCGACGGCGCCTGCAAGCTGTTCGGCACCACGCTCTCACCCGACTACAACGCCGCGCACCGCGACCACCTCCACCTCGACCAGGCCCAGCGCGGCACCGCCGGTTGGCGCGCCTGCCGGTAACCCGCAGCCAGACCTCAGTTCGCCAGGCGATGCTCCACCTTCTCCACCCATTGCGGGAAGAAGCAGGGTTCGCGATTCGACCAGCCCGGCGCGGTCGCCGCGGCCTCGCTGATCGATTGCAGAAACATCCGGCGCTTCTCCGGATGCAGATGGGGCAGCGCCGCCGCAGCACAAAACGCGCCCGGCAACCACGGCCGCACCTGCCCGCCGATCAGCCGTTCGTACAGGAACCGGTACGCACCGAACCCCGACAGCCGGTCCTGCCCCAGGTCGAACGCGGTCATCGTCACCAGCGGCGCCAGGAACGGCTCGATCGCGTCCAGCCCGCTGTCGTCCGGCACCGTCCCGCGAACGTGGTCCAACCGCGAGTAAATCCGGATCTGCGCCCGGATACTCGCCGCCTCGACGACATCGCGCGACCAGCATTCCATCGCATCGCGGCGGTCCAGCCCGACATCCAGCGACCGCCGGATATAACGCTGCGTCGCCGCCGGAAAACTGGCGAACTCCTTCATCTCGGCAAGCGACATCGCACCATCAGCTGGCTTGGACATGGCACCCATCGCAATCCTCCGTTGAAAGGTTCGAAGCCCGATGATGCACCCCACCGATTGATGGGACATTAATCAGCATCGACCGCCGATACGCCATCGAAGCACGGAGGCTGCTGCGGCGCAACATGCTGCGTGATATTCGATCATTTCGTCTTAAGCCGGCCGAACCGAGCGACTGAGGCCACTCCCATTAAATTCACGCAAGTATCGAACAGGGACGGAAGGGGCCGAAGCTCCGAGGTCTTCAGGCTGCTCCACTCGCAATCCGTCATGCCGCGACGTCGATGCACGCTCCCCCGAGGGCAGCCGAGGGGCGCTGTCGGCTTCTTCGCCTCGCTTGAAGGATCCTCAACTTCGCTCGGGGACGGACGGCTTGTCCTGTTTCCAATTCAAAACGCCATTTCTCGAGACGCCCTGACAAACTCGCCCGAACAGCAAAAGGCCCGCCCCCCGACTTCGGGAAGCGGGCCTCTCGTCACCCAGTCGCTCAGCGCAAACGCTCAGCCTGCGCGAGCAGCCTCTGCCTCGGCATCATACCCGCTCGACGGCGCCGGATCCTTGCCCTTGCCCGGCTGCGTGTTGGACGGCGCATCCGACGTCGGGAACGTCTCGTCCAGCGCCACGTCCAGCTTGGCATCCTCGTCGGACGGGTCCTGGCTCAGCCGGTTGTCGTCGTCGGCATCGAGCCCCTCGCGCACGGACGGCACCGACCCTGCAACGGCCGCTTCGCCTTCCTTGCCACCGGGCGGCGGCGGCGCGACTGCCAGGCCGTCGTCTGCCTTGTCGTCGAACATTTTTTCGTCGGCCATGGTGCGTCTCCATTTCGTAATGTTGCTGGACCAACGACCGTCCGACCCGGGACGTTCCCTGTCCCGACATACGCCTTGCCCACCGGGGCGTTTCACGGCTTAACCTGCCGCAACATGCCCATGCTGCCCCCCGAACCCGACGAAGACGCCACCGTCCGCCCACGCGCCGCGATCGGGTCGATCGTCGCCTTCTGGGCGTTCTACTTCGCGGTCGCGACACTGCGTGCGGCGCTGCTCGATTTCGACGACCAGGGCGATCTGCTCCTCCGCCGCCTCGTCGTCACGACAGTCTGCATGGCGATCAGCTGGGCGATGTGGCGGGCGCTGCGCCGCGTGACGCGCCACGGCCCGGCCCGCGCGGTCGCGATCGTGGCGCTGCTGTCCGTGCCCGCCGCACTCGCCTACGCCACCGTCAACCAGTGGATCTTCACCCCCACCCGCCCCTCCGCACCGGCCGCCCGCTCGGTCCAGGTCGGCGACAACAGCGGCCGCCCGCGCCGCGTCGGCACCGTCGCCGCCCATGCCGACGTCGCGGTGAACGGCTATTTCTTCTTCGCCGCCTGGGCCGCGCTCTACCTCGCGCTCGCCTACGCCGCGCAGGGCCGCGTCGCCGAACGCCGCGCCGCGCGTTTCGCCGCCGCCGCGCAATCCGCCGAGCTCCGCGCGCTGCGCTATCAGGTCAATCCGCACTTCCTGTTCAACACGCTCAATTCGCTCTCCGCACTCGTCATGACCGGCAAGCCGGACGAGGCCGAACGCATGATCCTCAACCTCTCGACCTTCTTCCGCTCCAGCCTGGCCGGCGATCCCGCCACCGACGCGCCGCTGGCCGACGAGATCGAGCTGCAACGCCTCTATCTGGCAATCGAAACGGTCCGCTTCCCGTCGCGCATCCGGCTGGTCGAGGATATCGCCGACACAGTCGCCGACGCGCTCGTCCCCGGCCTGATCCTGCAACCGCTGATCGAAAACGCGGTCAAGCACGGCGTCTCGCAAAGCCGCGGCCTCGTCACCATCGCCATCCGCGCCTGGGCGCAGGACGACATGCTCGCGCTCTCGGTCACCGACGACGCCCCCGCCCGCCCCGCGCCCGAACCGCGCCCACCGCAAAACACCGGCATCGGCCTCCGCAACGTCGCCGACCGCCTCGCCGCCCGCTTCGGCACCCAAGCCCTCTGCCGCGCCGGCCCCGCGCCCGGCGGGGGCTTCGCGGTCACCATCCTGATGCCGCTGGTGCGGGAGGGGTAAGGACTGCTGGCTCTAAGTCACGGACACCAACACCCCTCGCCTACCCCCCAACCCCGTTTGGTTCGAGCCTGTCGAGAACTCAGCGCTAACTTCTCGACAGGCTCGAACCAAACGGGGTGGTGCAACGGGATCAGCCGGGATCGACCCTCAAAACACCAGTGCAGGCGCCTGCTCGGGCACCGCCGCCCCGCGCCAGCGCCCGATCGGCACGACCTCCACCCCCTCGGGCGTCTTCCGCCGCTGCAACAGACTGGTCAGCTGCTGCGGCGTATCGCCGATCGTCACGCGCGCCCGCACCCAGAACAGGTCCGACGTGAACCCCGCCCCCGGCGGCACCGACACGCCGGCGCGCTGAAAATCCTCCGCGGTCAGATACCCCTGCCGCGTCCGCACCGCGACCAGCGTCTGCGCCGCCTCCGCATTGTCCAGCAGGATCGCCAGCAGCTCCGGCGATGCCGCGTTCAGGTTGACCGGCGCCTGCCCCGGCAACGCCGTCGCCAGCCGTGCCAGCCCGGCCAGCGTCGCCGGCTTCAAGCCGAACAGCGCGAGCGGCGCCAGATCGGTGATCGGCCCACCCTGCCGAATGAGCGCCCCCGCGCGCAACGCCAGTTCCGGCGGCAGCTGCAACGCCCGCGCGATCCGCGCCGCGATCAGGCTCGCACCGATATCGTCGCTGGCCAGCGCGTTGATGTTGAACCGCCCCTGCGCGTCCGCGATCGCCAGATCGAACGTGCCGCCCTGGATCTTCGCCCCACGCTCCGCCAGCGCCGCCCACGGCTCGCCCGCATGATCCGCCAGCGGCGCGGTCACCGCATCGCGGCGCAACGCCACGATGGCGCTCGCCTCCGCCCCGCGCACCGCCGCCTGCGCCGCCGCCGCATCGCGCATCCGCTGCGCCCGCGTCAGCGCCGCATCCTCGCCCGACAGCATCAGCGCCACGACCCCCGCCGCCAGCGCCACGAACAGCAGCACGGTGATCAGGATCATGCCCTGCTCCTCACGCGCCGGCGTCATGCCGGCACGCTCCCGGGCACACCCGCCGGCTTCGGCTTCACGATCGGCACCGGCAGCGCGACGATCCGCCGCACCGTCCCCGCCGGCCGCCCCTTGCCCGGCGTCAGCGTCAACGTCACGTCGATCGCATCCGGCCAGTCGGTCTGGCGGTCGGGTTCCGCCGGCGGCCAGCTGTCGCGCCACCCTGCTGCCCCGTCGCGGTACCGCCAGCGCACCGCCGACACCCCGCCCAGCAACCGCTGCGACCGGATCGCCTCACCCGGCACCACCGGCATCAGCGTCCGGGTCAGCGCCCCCGCCGCCAGCGTATAGGACACCGGCGCGCCATAGCCGCCATTGGCCTGCGCATGCCGCCGGAACGCCACCCCCCCGGCCGACCCGGCGATCCCGCCCTCCGACACCTGTTCCAGGTCGCTCGTCACCACGAACATCGCGCGTTGCAGGTCGCCCAGCCGCTCCAGCCGCCCGTCGGTCTGCGCCTGCACGCCGAGCACATTCTCGACCAGCGCCAGCCCCGCCACCGCGATCAGCCCGAACAGCGCCAGCGACACGATCAGCTCGATCAACGTGAAGCCCTGCTCCCCCGCCCGCACCTCAAGGCCGCGCACAGGCGTCAAGCAGACGCGCTCGCCGCCGCCACCTGATACCCGTCCGGCCCCGCGACCAGGATCGACAATTCGCGCACGCAACTGCCGTCCGACCGGAATTTCAGCGTGCCCGTCACGCCGCGATACGGCTCCATCGCCAGCAACCCCGCCCGGCTGATCCGGTTCTGCGTGCGCAACCGCTGCACGATCCCCGCCGCGTCATAGGCGAGTGCCGCGATCGTCCCCGGCGTCCCGCCATGCTGCGCCTGAAACGCCGTCGCGAACGTTCCGAACGCCGTCGGATCCGGCGCCGCGATCCACGCCCCCGCCGTCGCCTGCAACGCCGCCGGCGCATAATCCACGCCCTGCATCAGCCCGAGCAGCTGTACGCCGCTCCCCGCCAGCCCACGCGCCGCCTCGACGAACACCGCGGCGTTGTCCGGCACCAGCAACGCATCCGGCGCACCGCCCGCGATCCGCCCCAGCTCGAGCCCAAGCCCCGCCAGGTTCGCCGGCCGCGCGACCGGCACCAGCTCATACCCCAGCTCGCCCTGCAACCGCGCGCACGCCGCCGCGACCTGCGCACTCCACGCGCCCTCGCCCGCCAGCAAACCGATCCGCCGCAACCCGCGCTGCCGTCCGTAGCGCAGGATCGCGGTCGTCAGCTGCGACGCGGTGATGCCCAAAATGAACGCCCCGCTCTCGTACAGCGAAATATCGTTGCTGAACGACAGCACCGGCACCCGCCCCGCCGCCTCGGCCAGCACCGGGCGCACGTCCGCCGCGAACACCGGGCCCAGGATCAGCTTCGCGCCACCCTTGATCGCAGCCCGCGCCGCCAGTGCCGCGCCCGCGCCGGTATCGACCGCCGTCGCCAGCACCGGCTTGCCCCCGAACGGCAACTGCAACGATGCGGCCCGCTGCATGCTCAGTCCGAGGTTGGCGGATGCGCCGGTCAGCGGTAGCAGGAACGCCACCGGTTCGCGATTGACGCGCGGCGCCGCCATCAGGGGAACAGACGATGCAACCGACAGCAGCCCCACGGATCGCGCGAGGCGCAGCATCTGCCGCCGATCCAGCGTCACCGGGTCTGGCATCGTCATCCGTCCTCGTCCCCATCGATCGCCACCGCCGCCGCGTCCTGCTGTTCGCAGGGATCGGTGCCGGGGCCTATCTGCTGGCGCTGCTCGCCACCATACCCGCGCGGCTCGTCCTGCCAGAGGACGTGCCGGCGCTGGGCGCTGTATCAGGAACCATCTGGCACGGCGAGGCCGCACTGGCCGGCGGCGACCGGCTGGAATGGCGCTTCGCCCCGCTCCGCACGCTGTCCAGCCTGGCCTTCGCGGCGGACTTCACGGTCACCGGCGCACAGACCGACCTCGCCGGGCGCGCCGCACTCTCCCCCTCGCGCGTCCGGCTCGATTCGGTAGCCGGCCGCGCGGACGGCACGCTGCTCCGCGCCGCCTTCCCGGACCTGCCGTTCACCTGCGAACTGGGGTTGCAGGTCGATGTGCCCCGCCTGACCTTCGGCGACGGCGCCACCGACGTCGCCGGCGAAATTCGCAGCACGCCCGGCACCTGCACGCCGCGCACCGGCGGCACCCCCGCCCCGGTCCCCGCGCTCCTGGCCACCGCCCGCGCCGCCGGCCCGAACAGCACCGCGCTGGTCGTCACCCCCGCCACCCAACGCCGCGAAACCCTCGCCCGCACCGTCTTCACCCGCGACGGCCGCGTCTCCATCACCGTCCGCCCCCAAGGCGCCGCCCTCTTCCCCTTCGCCAGCCCCCCGGGTGGCCTGTCGCTGGAAACGACGCTGTAGGGAGGTCATCCGCGAAGGCATTTCCCAGAAAACCGTCCATCCCGAGCGAAGTCGAGGGACCCTTCGAGCGCAGTCGAGAAGCCAACAGCACCCCTCGACTACGCTCGGGGGAAAGCGTGCCTCGACTGCGCTCGGCATGGACGGATCTGGGAAGTTGGGCAGAACCACGATGGCGCCCCATCAAGTTGAAGCACACCCCCAACCCCGTTCGGTTCGAGCCTGTCGAGAACCCCGCGCTAAGTTCTCGACAAGCTCGAAGCAAACGGATCAGTGAAGAAGTTCATGGGGTCAGCAAACCCCCTACATCCCCACCAAATTATTCAAATTGATGATCGGCAGCAAAATCGCCAGCACCATCAACAGCACCAGCCCACCCATCATCAACAACACCGCCGGCTCCACCAGCGCCACCAGCGTCGACACCGCCTGCTCCAGCTCGCGGTCCAGCTCCCCCGCCGCACGGCCCAGCGCCGGCCCCAGCCGCCCGCTCGATTCCCCCGACGCCACGATCGCGACCAGCATCGACGGAAAAATCGCCGCCTCCGTCATGCCCGTCTGCAAACTCGCCCCCTCGCGCACCCGCGCCGCCACCGCCCGCGCGCGCTCCCGCACGTGCAGGTTCGGCGTCACCGCGGCCGCCGCGTTCAGCGCCTCAACCAGTGGCACCATGCTCTGCACCAGCGTCGCCAGCGACCCCGCGAACCGCGCCGCATTATGCTTGCGCGAAAAGCCCGCCACCGGCCGCGTCGTCGCCAGGAACCGGTGGAAGCGCAACCGATTGCCCTCCTTCTTCACCCACGCCCGCCACGCGACCATCGCCGCGACGATCCCCGCCGCCATCACCAGCCCGTAACTCTGGAACCCGGCGCTTAAGCCAATCAGCGCACGCGTTAGGAACGGCAACTCCGCCCCGCGCGACACGAACACCTTCACGATATCGGGCACCACATACACCAGCAGCAGCACCATCATCCCGATCGACACCACCGCCAGCAGCGCGGGATACAGCAACGCCAGCTGCACCTTCTGCTGGTTCCGGTGACGATGCTCGACGAACTCGGCCAGGTGATTCAGCACCTCCGGCAACCGCCCGGACTGCTCCCCCGCCGCCACCGACGCACGGTAGAATTCCGGGAACGCCGCCGGATGATCGCCCAGCGCCTGCGCGAAGCTCCGCCCGTCCAGGATCCCGCCCCGCACGTTCAGCAACAGCCCCGCCATCGCCGGCGTATCGGCCTGCGCCGCGACCAGCCGCAGCGCCTCCTCGATCCGGATATCGCTGCTCACCAGCGTCGAAATCTGCCGCGTCACGGTCGACAACGCCCGCGCCCCCACCCGCTTTCGGAACAGCTGGGACAGGTCGATCCCGCCCTTCGCGTCGCCCACCGGCTTGTCGGTCATCTCGACCGACGTCGGCAACAACTGCCGCTCCCGCAACACCCGCCGCGCTGCGCCCGCGTTCGCCGCCTCGAGCACGCCGCGCGAGGCTTTGCCCGCGGTATCAACCGCCTTGTACGAGAAGGCTGGCATCAGCGACGCGCTCCGGACCGGTTCTCGACAAGCTGGAACCAAACGGCACGCGAAGACAATCCCCTACCCCCAACCCCGTTCGGTTCGAGCCTGTCGAGAACCCGCCCCAACGGGATGTGGGAACAACCGAAACTCACAAATCGTCCCTCACCACGCGCGCAACCTCGTCCACCGACGTCAGCCCGCCGCGCACCTTCGCGATCCCGTCATCGAGCAAACTCGGCGACCGTTCCCGCGCCGCCGCCACCAGCGCCGCCTCCGACGCGCCGTCGTGAATCAGCGCCTGCATCCGCTCGTCCACCGTCACCAGCTCGTACAGCCCCAGCCGCCCGCGATACCCGTCGCCGTGGCACGCCGGGCACCCGACCGGCCGGTACACCACATCGCCCACCGCGATCGCCCCGGACATCAGCGCGACGTCCCGTGCCCCCGCCACATCCTCGACCCGGCATGCCTGACACAGCTTCCGCACCAGCCGCTGCGCGATCAGCCCGACGATCATCGGCGCGAGCAGATAGCGCTCAACCCCCATGTCGATCAGCCGCGTCACGCTCCCGATCGCGCTGTTCGTGTGCAGCGTGGACAGGACGAAATGCCCGGTCATGCTCGACCGGACCGCCACCTCCGCGGTCTCGTCGTCGCGGATCTCGCCCACCATGATGACGTCCGGATCCTGCCGCAGGATCGCACGCAGCCCCCGCGCAAAGGTCAGCTCGGTCTTTGGATTGACCTGCGTCTGGCCGACACCCTCCAGCTCATATTCGATCGGATCCTCGACCGTCATGATGTTGCGCTGCCGGTCGTTCAGCCGGGTCAGCGCCGCATACAGCGTCGTCGTCTTGCCGCTACCGGTCGGCCCGGTGACCAGCACGATCCCGTGCGGCCGCTGCAGCAACGTATGGAAGACCCCGATGTCATGCTCGTTCATGCCGAGCGCCTTCAGGTCAAGCTGCGTCGCCCCGCGGTCGAGCAACCGCAGCACCACCCGCTCGCCATGCTGCGTCGGAATGGTCGAAACGCGCGCATCGATATCGTACCCGCCGACCCGCAACGTCACGCGCCCGTCCTGCGGCACGCGCTTCTCCGCGATGTCGAGCTTCGCCATCACCTTGATCCGGCTCACCAGCAACGGCGCCAGCGCACGCTTCGGCTCCACCCGGTCGCGCAGCACGCCGTCGATCCGGAACCGCACCAGCAGGCGCTTCTCCTGCGTCTCGACATGGATGTCCGACGCGCCCTCCTTCACCGCCTCCAGCAGCAGCGCGTTGATCAGCCGGATCACCGGCGAATCGTCACGATTGTCGAGCAGGTCGTCCACCGCCGACGCGCTGTCGGCCAGCGCGGCCAGATCGCTGTCGCTCGCCGACGCGGCATCCGACGCCTCGGTGGCACTATCGCGATATTGCGTACTCAGCGCCGCATCGAACGCCGCATCGTCCAGCGGCACGATCGGCATCGCATCGCCGAACAACCGCTGCACCTCCAGCATCGCGGCCAGCGACGGCGCGCCGCGCGTCACGCACTCGCCACCGGCCGGCGTCGCCCGCACGATCACCCCATGCCGCCGCGCAAAGCCGTAAGGCAGCCCGGCGATCGCCACCGGCTCGGCCGGCTGCAACACCAGCACCTCGTCCGCCGCCACATCGACCACGTCGGTCACGATCACGTCGCTCATTCGCCCTGCACCACCAGTTGCACGTTGACCGTCCCCGGCGCCGTCCCGCGGTCCAGCCGCAGCTCGGCCAGCGTCACGCCGCCGCCCGTCTCAAGATCCGCCAGCCAGCGGATCGTCGCGTCATAAGGCACACCGTCCATCACGACACGCGTCCGTCCGCCCTCCGGCTCGACACGCTGTACCGTCAGGCCGAAACCCGCCGCGGTCGTCGTCAGGATCTGCGCCACCGGCCCGGTCCGCGCGGTTCCCGCCGGCCGCACCGCCGGCCCCGCCGCGACCAGCCCGGCGGACAGCGTCTCGTACGTCCGGATATCGGCCAGCGCCTGGCCGCGCGCCGCCTGCAACGGCTTCACCACCAGCACCAGCATCAGCGCGATCACCGCCACGCCGCCCAGCACCGCCAGCATCACGCGTTCGCGCGGCGATCGGTCCATCCACCACGACCGGCCACGCACGACATAGGGTTCGAACGGGATCGCCATCAGCCTGCCTCTCCGGTCGCCGATACCGCCGCATTGGCGCGCGTCTGTACCGTGATCTGCCCCTCGGCGCCGCCCGCCGCCGCGGTCCCGCCGCCGCCGCTCACCACCAGCCCTGCGCTACGCATCCGCGCCTCCACGCCCTGCACAGCGGCCAGGTCCGGCGCGCTCACGTCCAGCACGATCGTCCCCGCGCCCGCATCATAGGCCAGCGACCGCAACGTCACGCCCGCGCCCATCGCCTGTGAAATCCGCCCCATCATCGGCACGAACGTCGCCCCCGGCGTCGCATTCCCGCTCGGCAACAGGTCACCCGCCACCTCGGCCAGGTCGCCGCTGGTCGACGTCCCCGGTGCGATCCGCTCGACGATCGCCGCGGTCTCCGCCTTCCGCTCGGCCGCCACGCGTTGCAGCGCGATCGTGTCCGCCGCCGCGATCGCCCCATGCGCCAGCAGGCCGCAGCCCGCCACGATCGCCGCCCGCCGCCACAGTCGCGACGTCGCCCGCCGCACGCGCGCGAACGCGCCCTGCCGCAGGTCGATCGCCACGCTCGGCACGCCAACGACCGGATCGGCCGCCGCCACGCCCGCGATCCCGTCCGGCAAAGCCTCACCGTACAGGATGCAATCCGGCCGCCCCGCCACGCCCCAGATCGCCGCGAACCGCGCCGCCGGCACAGCAAAGCCGCCGCCGTCCGCGGTCCGCACCAGCACCCGGTCGCCGGTCCGCTCCACGCCCCACGCGCCCTCGGCCGGCAGGGGCAGCGCCAGCGCATCGGGCATCACCGCCGCATGGCCCAGCCCCGCCGCCTCGATCCGCGCGACCCATGCCGCCATCGTCGCGGTCGCGACCACGCCCGCCAGATAGCGTCCCGGCCCCGTCTCGGTCCCGAGCGCGGCATGCACCGCCTCGATCGGCTCGGCGATGCGGTCCTCGATCGCGAACGGCAGTGCCGCCAGCCGTTGCCGCCGCGATGCCAGCGGCAGGTCGACGACGGTCAGCAGCACCTGCTCGGTCGGCACCAGCACGACCGCCCCGGTCCGCGCGCCCTCGTCTACGGCTTCGCGCAGCACGGGCGCGCCGGCCCCGAGCACCCACACCCCACCCGGCCCCGCGGGCGGCATGAAGGCACGCAGACGGCGATAGTCGCGTTGATGGATCGCGTGTAACGTGACTTTCACATAAAGCCTTATTGGTGGTCCGATGACGACGTTGCCGACAGACACTAGCCTACCGCAGGCCCCACGGGTACTGCCCGAACAAAGACATTTGGGTGACAGTCAGGCCGGCTTGACGCTGGTCGAAATGATCGTCGTGCTGGCGATCATCGCGCTGGTCGCCGCGCTCATTGTCCCCAACGTCATCGGCCGCCCCGACGAGGCGCGCGTCACGGTCGCCCGCACCGATCTGAAAACGATCGCCGCCGCGCTCAAGATGTACCGCCTCGACAATGGCGACTACCCCTCAACGCAACAGGGGCTGACCGCGCTGGCGGAAAAGCCGTCCGGCGTCCCCGTGCCGACCAACTATGCGACCGAAGGCTATCTGCCGCAGGTCCCGATGGACCCGTGGGGTCGCCCCTATGCGTACAAGAATCCCGGCGAAAGCGGCAGCGGCTTCGACCTGTCCTCGCTCGGCAAGGACGGCCAGCCCGGCGGCGAAGGCCTCGACGCGGACCTGACCGAACGCCGCCGCTGACCCGCATGCGGCACGCACGACATCCGTCCGAAACCGGCATGACGCTGGTCGAAATGCTCGTGGTGCTCGTCATCATCGGCATTGCGGGCGGCGCCGTGACGCTGGGCATGGGCGCCGCCACCCGCGGCGCGAGCGCGGAAAACGAGGCGCGCCGGCTGTCCGCCCGCATCCGCATGGCCGCCGACGACGTCATGGTCACCGACCGCGCCGTGGCCTTCACCGCCGACGCGCGCGGCTACGGCTTCGTTGCGTGGGACGGCCGCCGCTGGGCTGCGTCCGATACGCCGCTGCTTGCCCGCCACGACCTGCCGTCCGGCGTCACGCTGTCCGGCGTCACCCCCGCGCCCGTGCCGATCGGGATCGACGGCATGGGCGGCACCATCGACGCCCGCATCGGCTCCACCCGCGACAGCTGGCGGGTCCGCTACGACGGCATGACCGTCACGACGACCGCGAGTGCGGCATCGTGACGCATGCGGTGCCCACGTCAGAACAGGGCTTCTCGCTGATCGAGGCGCTCGTCGCGCTCCTCATCCTGGGCGTCGCCGCCGCCGGCCTCGTCCGCGCGGTCGAAAGCCATATCGACTCCATCGCCCGCCTCGAATCACGCGCCGCCGCGGTCTGGGTCGCCGAAAACCGCCTGACCGAACTCGCGATCGGCGATACGGCGGGCGCTGCCGGTGCGGGAACGGTCGACATGCTCGGCCGACGCTGGCAGGTGCGCACCATGATCCGCACCAGCCCGGACCCCGACCTGTCCCGCATCGACGTCGCCGTGGGCCCGCCCGGCGCGGCGCCCATGGTCACGCTCGGCGGCTTCGTCGATCGCGGGCCGAAGGTCGCACCGGTCCCCGCCGCATGACCATCCTGCGCATCCCCCTCCGCCGCAGCCGCGCCGAAATCGGCGTCGATCTGTTCACCGGCGCGGTCATCGTGTCGGTCGCGATCGCGCTCGCCGGCCTCACCTGGCGCCTCACCGGCGAATCGGGTCTCCCCGCCCGCGCCGTCGCCTTCACCCCCGTCGCCCCGCCCCCGCCGGTCGATGTTGCCGCGATCGTCGCGGCCAGCCCGTTCGGCTCGGCCGCTCCCGTCGCGACCGCCGCCGCCGCCGGCAACCTCGTCCTGCGCGCCGTCATGTTCGCGCGACCCGCCAGCGCATCGACCGCGCTCGTCTCGGCCGGCGACACGCCCGCGACGCTGCTCCATGTCGGCGATCCGGCCCCCGGCGGCGCGATCGTCGACAGCATCGCGATCGACCACATCCTGCTGCGCGGCCCCGCCGGGCTCCAGACGCTCGCCTTCCCGCAACCCGGCGCGCCACCGCCCGCCGCCGGCACGGCCCCCACGCCGCAACCCTTCGTCGGCCTGCCGACCGCCGCCACGCCCACGCCGGTCCCCTCCGCGCCGCTCGTCTTCTCGCCCCCGCCATCGGGGGCCGGCGCGCCGGCCGCATTCCTTGACAGCATGGGCGCCACGCCGACCGACGGCGGCTACCGCATCGGCCCGGGCGCATCGCCCGCCATGCGCGCCGCGGGGCTCCAGCCTGGCGACCTCGTCGAACGCGTCAACGGCGCCGCTGTCGGTGACGCGAACCGTGATCGCGCCCTGTTCGCTTCCGCCGCCTCCGGCGGCCCGCTACGTGTAGAACTCGTCCGGAACGGCCGTCGCATCGCCGTATCGCTCCCGGCCCGGTGAAGGACCCCGCATGATCCGCCCGAACCGTTTCCTTGCCGCCGTGGCGCTCGCCACGCTGCTGCCCGTCGCTCCTTCCGCCGCGCAGGGCCCCGTCGCCGACGTGGTCGTCAACATGCGCGACGTCGAAATCGCCGACGTCGCCGAACAGATCAGCCGCATCACCGGCCGCACGCTCATCCTCGATCCCGCGGTCAAGGGCCGCGTCAACGTCACCTCCGCCGAACCGCTCAGCGTCGGCGGCGTCTGGGAACTGTTCCAGTCCGTCCTCCGCGTCCAGGGGTTCGCCGCGGTCCGCTCCGGCCGCAGCTGGCGCATCATTCCTCAGGCGAACGCGATCCGCGACGGCGGCAGCTCGGCCCTGCGCGGCAATGCCGGCGCACAGGACGTCGTCACCCGCCTCATCCGCCTCCGCAATCTCCAGCCGGAGGCCGCGGTCCGCGTGTTCCGCCCGCTCATCGCCAGCTTCGGCACGATCGAGGCGGTGACCAATCCCGACGCCGTCGTGGTCACCGACTATGCCGAGAATGTCCGCCGCATCGAACGGCTCGCGGCGTCGCTCGACAGCGGCGGCGGCGCCTCGTTCGACAGCATCACGCTGCGCAACGGTGCCGCACGCGACGTCGCCACCGCGATCCAGGCCGTCATGGGCGACAATGGTGCAAAGGTCGTCGCCGACGAACGCAGCAACATCGTGCTGGTCCGCGGCGATGCGTCCGCCCTGGCGGAGGCGCGGCGCATGGCCCGGCTGCTCGACCAGCCCGGCGGCGCGACCCCCATCACCCGCGTCTTCCGGCTGACCAACGGCGATGCCGAATCGATCACGCTCGTCCTGCGCGGCCTGCTCGGCGATGGGTCCGCCCAGGCCGACAACCCCGTCGCGCGCAGCCTGTCCAGTTCCTCGATCGGCGCGGGCGGCCTCGGCGGCGGCAGCAATGTCGGCGGCGGAATCGGTACCTCGCTTTCAGCGGCCGGCGGCTCGGCCCTGGGGGCTGCGGCATCCGGCGGGCTCGGCGCGGCACTCGGCGCGTCCAGCGGCGGCGGAAACACCGGCGGCGGGGCGCAACGTCAGGCAGTCCAGGGCTTCTCCACGCCCGAACTCGCGGTGCAGCCCGCGCCTGAAATCAACGCCATCGTCGCGCGCGGCACGCCCACCGCGATCGCCGCGCTCGAACCGCTGATCGCCGATCTCGACGTCCGCCGGCCGCAGGTGCTGATCGAGGCCGCGATCGTCGAAATCACCGGCGACCAGGCGGAATCACTCGGCATCCAGCTCGGCGTCGGCGCCGCCGCCGTCACCGGGGCGGACGGCCTGTTGAACTCGTCGACCACGCTCGGCCTCCCGCTCAGCTCGCTGCTGTCCGCGATCAATCCGGTCGCCGCCGCCGGCGTGCTCAGCAACGGCCTGACCGGCAATCTCGGCATCGGCAACAGCTTCAACATCCTGCTCCAGGCGATCGGCACGTCCAGCCGCGCGAACCTGCTCTCCACGCCCAGCGTCACCACGCTCGACAACGAAGTCGCGCAGATCGTCGTCGGCCAGAACGTCCCCTTCCGCACCGGCAGCTTCGCGACCGACGGCAACAGCACCAACCCGTTCACGACGATCGAACGGCAGGACGTCGGCATCACCTTACGCGTCATCCCGCGCATCCTGCAGGGCAACGTCGTCCGACTGGAAGTCAGCCAGGAGGTGTCCTCGCTCGTCGGCGCGGTGTCGGGCGCCGCCGATCTCATCACGAACCGCCGCGCGATCCAGACGAAAGTGCTCGCCGACAATGGCGGCACCATCGTGCTCGGCGGCCTGATCACCGACGACCGCGAAAGCAGCCGCAGCCAGGTACCCGTGCTCGGCGACGTCCCCATTCTCGGAAACCTGTTCAAGGCCCGCACGACCAGCCGCACGAAGCGTACGCTGTTCGTCTTCCTCAAACCCACCATCCTGCGCGACAAGGTCAGCGTCGACACCGCCACCGACCGCCAGTACGCCCGCCTCCGCGGCGAAGAAGCCAACATCGAACTCCGCCCCCGCCCCGGCGACAGCCCCCTCCTCCGCCCGACCGGCCCACGGCTGACGACGGAGATCAACGGACTCTACTAAACGCTGGCGACGCGCGAGGTCGGATCCCCTGCCTGTTCCGCCAACATTGCCCTGCGCGTCACAATCCGCTAACCGCCGCAGCACTCACTAGGACCCGGTGCAAATCCGGGCGGCTATTCCGGCCGCCGATCCGCCGGACAACGCGAATGCGCATGCCTGGATTTACCGCCGGTCGAAACCGGACGGTCCCGCTGCGCGGTCTGCGAGTTTTACACATGACATCTGCTTTATCCCGCTACCGGGCCGAATGGTTTGACGGCCTCGGCGGCGTGCGTCGCGACACGCTAGCCGGCATGGTCGCCACCTTCGCGCTCATCCCGGAGGTGATCGCGTTCGCGTTCGTCGCCGGCATCGATCCGGAGGTCGGGCTGTTCGCCTCCTTCGTCATCGGCATCGTCATCGCGGTCGTCGGTGGCCGCCCGGCCATGATCTCGGGCGCGGCCGGATCGGTCGCGCTGGTCGTCGCCGCGCTCGTCCACAGTCACGGCCTGCAATATCTGCTCGCCGCGACAGTCCTCGCCGGCCTGTTCCAGATCCTGTTCGGGCTGTGCAAGCTCGACATCCTCATGCGGTTCGTGTCGAAATCGGTCCGCACCGGCTTCGTCAACGCGCTCGCCATCCTGATCTTCTCGGCGCAACTCCCGCAGCTGATCGATGTCAGCTGGCACACCTACGCCATGGTCGCCGGCGGCCTCGCGATCATCTACCTGCTGCCGCGGGTCACCACCGTCATTCCCTCGCCGCTCGTCTGCATCGTCGTGCTGACGATCGTGGCGACGCTGTTCCCGATGCCGGTCGCCACGATCGCCGATCTCGGCCGGCTGCCCGCGTCGCTGCCCAGCTTTGCCTTCCCCAACGTCCCGCTCGGCTGGGATACGCTGCGGATCGTCGCGCCCTATGCGTTCGCGATGGCGGCGGTCGGCCTGCTCGAATCGATGATGACCGCGGGCGTCGTCGACGAACTGACCGAGACGGGCAGCGACAAGGCGCGCGAATGCACCGGCCTCGGCGTCGCCAATGTCGCGGCCGGGCTGTTCGGCGGCATCGCCGGCTGCGGCATGATCGGCCAGACGGTCGGCAACGTCCGCTACGGCGGGCGCGGTCGGCTGTCGACTTTGGTCGCGGGCGTGTTCCTGCTGATCGTCATGGTCCCGCTCCGCCCCTGGGTGGCGCAGGTGCCGGTCGCCGCACTCGTCGCGATCATGATCATGGTGTCGATCAGCACCTTCTCCTGGGGCTCGCTCCGCGATCTGGCGCGTCATCCGAAGGTGTCGGGCGTGGTCATGCTGGCGACCGTCGCGGTCACCGTCGCGACGCACGATCTGTCGGCCGGCGTCATGGTCGGCGTGGCGCTCAGCGGCGTGTTCTTTGCGTTCAAGGTGACGCGCATGATGGACGTCGCGGTCGATCACGACGCGGCCACCGACACGCGGCGCTATACCGTGTCGGGACAGGTCTTCTTCGCCAGCGCGGACATCTTCGCCGACAAGTTCGACCTGCGCGAAACCGCCCGTGCGGTGCGGATCGACCTGACCGCCGCGCATCTGTGGGATGTCACTGCGGTCGGCGCGCTGCAGCATGTCGTCACGATGCTGCAACGCCACGGCACGCAGGTTCAGGTCGTCGGCCTGAACCAGGCAAGCGCGATCCTCGTCGATCGCCACGCGCCATTGACCGACGTCGACGCGGGCAGCCCGGTCATTCCCCGGCCAGCCTGACCCGCACCCGCTCCGTGCCGCGCGCGAACACCGCGCGGTCCGCGGCCAGCCCCTCCAGCCGCCACGTCCCGGCCAGTTCGCCCACCGCGACCGGCCGGCTCCGTCCGTCCGCATCGCGGACCAGCGCCACCGCCGCATCGGGCAACCGCCCGACGACACCGACCAGCACCGGCGCATCGCCCTCCCCGCCCGCCACCACATCGGCCACGGACGGATCGTCGAGCCCACCCCCGAACAACCGCCGCGTCGGCGCACTGACCGGAACGGGCCGCAACACCGCCGCCGCCGAAGCGACGGGCACCACCGGCACCGCCACACGGTTCCACAACAGGACCACCGGCACGGCAAGCGCCACCGCTCCCGCGATCCAGGTCGCGCGCCGCATCACCGCCCCCGCCGATCGGGCGACCAGACCAACGCCGTCCCCTCGAACCGCAACCGGTCCGCCGCCCCCGGCTCCGCGCGCAACCGCCAGTCCGCAAAGCGCACCGCCGGCGGCCCGCTCTCCAGCGCCGCCAGCAGCGCGCGCATCGCCGCCTCCGGTCCCACCAAAGTCGCCAGCGTCCGCGCCCGCCCGCCGACCCGCCCCGCCGCCGACAGCCGCAGCACGGTCACGCCCGACCCCACCGCCGCCGCGCGCACCCGCGCCACCGGGTCGCCGTCCGCCCGCACCGGCCGCGGCGCACGCACCACCGCCAGCATCGCCGCCTCGCGCAGCCGCACGCCGTTCAGCCGCCGCACCATCGCCGCCCCCCACAGCGACGCGCCGAGCACCAGCCCCGCCAGCACCCCGAACCGGACCGCGTCCTTCATGGTCGATCAATCCGCATCGTCATGCGGATCCCGCGGTCCGCCACCATCTCCTGCGACACCGTCCGCGCCCGCCGCAGCATCGCGTCACGCCCCAGCGAATCGCGCAGCACCACCGGATCGGTCGTATCGATCACGACCTCCACCGCACCGCCCGCCCCCATGCCGGCCGCATGCAACGTCGCCCCCGCCGGCAGAACCTCGTCGAGCCGCCCCAGCACCTCGCTCACCCCCGGCCGCGCGAACACCGCCACCGCACCCGCCTGCGCCGCCACATCCGCCGCGCGCGCCCCCGCCAGCGGCGCCAGCCGCGCGATCCGCGCCTCCCCCGCCCGCGACAGCACCCAGCCACCGACACCGGTCAGCAACGGCACCACCACCAGCAACCACAGCCACGCCGGCTGCTCCGCAGGCACGTCCGCCGTCACCACGATACCGTCAGCGATCACCGCCCCCGGCACGACATCCTCCGCCCGCAAGGCGGCCAGCACCGCATCCACCCGATCGCGATGCGCCATCGCCACCCGCACGCGCCCGTCGTCGCCAGCCTCAAACCCCCAATATAACCGCCCCAAAGCCACCGGCGCCCGCCCCGCCAACGCCCGCGCCACCGCCGCCCGCGTCACCACACCGGGCACATCGACCACCAGCGACAACACATCCGCCGCGTCCAGCCGAACCGCCACAGCGTCCCCCCGCAACGCCGCCAAGCCCTCCGCAGAGCCCTCGACCGCCCCCGCGTCGATCGTCACAGGCCCACCCTCAACCAAGCCGCACCACCACCAGCACGGCCAGCACCAGCAGCGTCGCCACCGCCGCCCGTCCGCCCGCATCGCGGATCGTCAGCAGCGCGCGGTCCTGCACCGCCACGATCACCGGCACCAGCGCACCACCCGCCGAAACCCGGTCCCGCTCGGCCGGCGTAACCGATGCCACATCTGCCCCCACCGCCAGCGCACGACCATCCCGCCGCGCCCCGGACCACGCCGCCACCGCCCCGCGCATCGGCAACACCGCCGGCAGCAAGGCCAAACTCCACACCCCCACGGTCACCACCGCCACGATCGCGACCAGCGCCACCATCGCCACCGCCTGCCGCAGAGCCGCAGAGCATTCCAACTCACACCGCATCGCCGCCGCCACCGCGGGCAGATCAGCAGGCGCACCACCAGCGGGGTCCCACCCGACCGGCAAAGCCCCCGTCGCAATCCGGTCTAGCACCTCCGCCCGCTCCGGATGCAACGCCCGCACCCGCGCCACCGCAGGTTCGACCCCCACCCCGTCCGCCACCAGCTGCGCGACCATCTCGACCGCCAGCCAGTCGCCCGACCGATCCCCCCCGATCGCCCCGAACAACCCCGCCGCCAGGCTCGGCGCAGGCCCCGCAACCGGCGTAGCAATCTCGACAACAGCAGCCCGCGCCACCACCGGCCGCCGCGCGGCAAAGGCCAGCGTCGCGATCAGCGCCTCATCGTCCGGGTCGGGCATCGTCACCACCAGCCGCCCGTCCGTCACCGCCACCGGCACGATCCCGCGCGCGCGCAGGAACGCCGGGTCGATATCCCCCAGTTCGGCGGGCGTAGGGGGAAGCGGCCGTGACATCGCGTCCGCATAGCGCGGACCGGGGCCGTTCCGCCAGACCGGCATTGCCCTACCCGCGGCGCTGCACCAAGGTCGCACCCGAACCGCCCGAGGGAAGCGCGCATGAACCTGAACATCGCCGATCGCACCGCCATCGTCTGCGCGTCCAGCCGCGGGCTCGGCCGGGCCTGCGCGCTCGAACTCGCCCGCGCCGGCGCGCGCGTCGTCATCAACGGCCGCGACCCGGACAAGCTCGAGGCCACCGCCGCCGCAATCCGCCAGGAAACCGGCGCCGAAGTCATCGCCGTCGCCGCCGACCTGTCGACCGAGGCGGGCCGCACCGCCATCCTCGCCGCCATGCCGCACGTCGACATCCTCGTGAACAACAATGGCGGCCCGCCCGCGCGCGATTTCCGCATGGTCGATCGCGACGCCATGCTGGCCGGGCTGGAGGCGAACATGATCGCCCCCGCCATGCTGGTCCGGGCGGTGATCGACGGCATGGTCGACCGCCGCTTCGGCCGAATCGTCAACATCACCTCCGGATCGGTCAAGATGCCGCTCGCGGGCCTCGACCTGTCCAGCGGCGCGCGCGCCGGCCTCACCGGCTACCTCGCCGGCGTCGCCCGCTCGGTCGCGCACGCCAACGTCACGATCAACTACCTCCTGCCGGGCAGCTTCGACACCGACCGCATCACCTCGCTCGTCGCCGGCCAGGCCAAGGCATCCGGCCGCCCCGCCGCCGATATCCTCGCCGACCGCCTGGCCACCATCCCCGCCAAACGGCTCGGCACCCCCGCCGAATTCGGCGCCGCCTGCGCGTTCCTCTGCTCCGACATGGCCGGCTACATCACCGGCCAGAGCCTCCTCATCGACGGCGGCATCTTCCCGGGCATCATGTAGCTCCGGCGACGACCGTAAGGCTCGGACCACACCACAGAACCATCGAAGGCCGTTCATGCACGACGCGCTCATCTTCACCCCCGCCGACATCGACCTGTCGCGCTCCCCACTCCGCGCCACGCTCGGCGCCGCCACCTACGTCCTCGGCGCATTCAACCCCGGCTTCACCCGGCTTCCCTCCGGCAACCTCCTCATGGTGGTCCGCATTGCGGAAGCCCTCTCCGAGCCGGTCGTCGACAACCACGTCCACGCTATCCGCTGGACCCCCGCCGGCTACGTCCTCGACGCCCACCCGCTCGCCAACGTCGACATGACCGACCCCCGCCAGTTCGAACTGCGTGGCCACCCGCACCGCATGCTCGGCCTCACCTCGCTCTCCTGGCTGCTCCCCGTCGAACTCGACCCCACCGGCCGACAAGTCGTCGCCACACACTACGACCGCGCCATCGCACCCGCCGCCAGCTACCAGGATTATGGCGTGGAGGACGCCCGCATCAGCCGGATCGGCGACCGCTGGTACATGACCACCTGCTCGGTCAGCGCGGAACGCCACAGCACCACGCTCCACATCTCCGACAACGGGCTCGACTACCGGCTGGAGGGGATCGTGCTCGATCATCAGAACAAGGACATGCTCCTGTTCGAAGGGCGGATCGACGACGCCTACCACGCGCTCACCCGCCCGCTCGGCGAGGTCTACTTCGCCTACCCGCCCGAAAGCCCCTACGCCGGCGGCCCCGCGATCAACCTTGCCCGCTCGCCCGACGCGCTCCACTGGCGCCCGCTCGGCGCCCCCGGCCTGCGCGCGCGCAAGGGCAGCATGCCCGCCATGAAGATCGGCGGCGGCACGCCCCCCATCCTCACCCCCACCGGCTGGCTGATGCTCTACCACGGCGTCGAAACCCGCGAGAAAGTCGGCATCTACCGCACCTTCTGGGCGCTGCTCGACGCCACCGAACCCACCCGCATCCTCCGCATCGAGGACACCACCCCGCTGCTCGAGGCCTCCCCCACCCTCACCGCCCCGATCGCGGACCTCCTCTATCTCCCCACCCCGGTCGTGTTCACCACCGGCATTGTCGACGCCGGCGACCACTATATCGTCGCGTCCGGAGAAGCCGACCTGGCCTGCCGCATCACCCATCTGCCGAAGGCGCTGTTCGCATGACCGACTGGTGGAAATCGGCGGTCCTCTACCAGGTCTATCCGCGCTCGTTCCAGGACAGCGACGGCGACGGGATCGGCGACCTGAACGGCATCCGCGCCCGGCTCGATTACTTTGTCGCGCTGGGCATCGACGCGGTCTGGATCTCGCCGATCTTCCCCTCGCCGATGGCCGATTTCGGCTACGACGTCGCCGACTATACCGGCATCGATCCGCGTTTCGGCACGCTCGCGGACTTCGACGCGCTCGTCGCGGCCGCGCACGCCCGCGGCCTGAAACTGCTGCTCGATTTCGTCCCCAACCACAGTTCGGACCGGCACCCCTGGTTCGTGGAAAGCCGGTCGAGCCGCACCAACCCGAAACGCGACTGGTATCTCTGGGCCGATCGCGCGCCCGACGGCGGCCCGCCCAACAACTGGATCAGCGATTTCGGCGGCCCGACCTGGACCTACGACGACCGCACCGGCCAATATTACGAACATGCCTTCCTGGCCGAACAGCCCGACCTCAACTGGCGCAATCCGGACCTTCGCGCCGCGATGTACGCCGCGATGCGTTTCTGGTTCGACCGCGGCGTCGACGGGTTCCGCATCGACGTCCTGTGGCACATGGTGAAGGCGGCCGGTTTCCCCGACAATCCGCCCAACCCGCACTACCGCCACGGCATGGGCGAAATGCACCGCGTGCTGCAGATCAACAGCACCGACCAACCCGAGGTCCACGCCATCGCCGCCGAGATGCGCGCGGTCGCCGACGCCTATCCCGACCGCGTCCTGATCGGCGAAATCTACCTGCCGGTCCCCGATCTCATGGCCTATTACGGCACCCCTGAGCGTCCCGAGGTCCAGCTCCCCTTCAACTTCCAGCTGATCGACGCTGAGTGGGACGCCCCCACCCTCCACCGCATCATCGCCGAGTACGAGGCCGCCCTGCCGCCTGGCGCCTGGCCCAACTGGGTCCTCGGCAACCACGACCGCCCCCGCGTCGCCACCAAGCGCGGCCAGGCGCAAGCGCGCGTCGCCGCCATGCTCCTCCTCACCCTCCGCGGCACGCCGACGCTCTACTATGGCGACGAACTCGGCCTTGAAGACGTCCCGATCCCGGCGTCCCAGGTCCAGGACCCCCGCGAACTCCGCGAGCCCAATATCGGCCTTGGCCGCGACCCCGTCCGCACCCCCATGCCCTGGGACGCCACCGAAGGCGCAGGCTTCACCACCGCCACCCCCTGGCTCCCGCTCAACCCCGACCACGCCACCCGCAACGTCGTGACGCAGTCGGAGGACCCAACTTCACTTCTCAACCTGCACCGCCAACTCCTCGCCCTCCGCCGCACCCAGACCGCGCTCGAAACAGGCGACCTAACCCTCCTCGCCCCCGACCCGGCCATCCTCGCCTACCACCGCGGCCCCGACCTACTCGTCCTTCTCAACCTCACCGACACCCCGGCAAGCTACCCCATCCCCCAAGGCCACTGGCAAGCGCTCGCCTCCACTCTCCCCAACCCCGCGTCCCCCGGAACAACGATCGAACTCGCCCCCAACGAAGGCCTGATCCTCCACCGCCAAAGTTCCCCGGCGCAGCCCGGGGCCTAGACGCCACCGCTTCACCCCCTCGCCGAACACCGCTCACCAAAGGCCTCCGAAATGCGCATCGCCATGCTCGCCCCCATCTCCTGGCGCACCCCGCCGCGCCACTACGGCCCCTGGGAACTGGTCACCTCGCTCCTGACCGAGGCGCTCGTCGCGCGCGGCGTCGACGTCACGCTCTTCGCCACGCAGGATTCGATCACCGCCGGCACGCTCGCCGGCGTCGTCCCGCGCGCCTATTCCGAGGACCCGACGATCGACGCAAAGGTGTGGGAGGCGCTCCACATCGCCCATGTCTTCGAACGCGCCGCCGAGTTCGACATCATCCACAACCAGGCCGATTTCATGCCGCTCGCCTTCTCGCGGCTGGTCGACACGCCGGTCGTCACCACGATCCACGGCTTCGGATCGGACCGCATCCTGCCCGCCTACCGCGAATATCAGGACCGCGTCGCCTATGTCGCGATCAGCGCGGCCGACCGCCACCCCGACCTGCCCTATGCCGCCACCATCCACCACGGCATCCCGATCGACGATTTCCCGTTCGACCCGACCGGCAGCGATGACCTCCTCTTCTTCGGCCGCATCCACCCCGACAAGGGCGCCGCCGAAGCCATCGCCGCCGCCCGCGCCACCGGCCGCCGGCTGATCATGGCCGGCATCGTCCAGGACGAGGGCTATCACGAACGTGACGTCGCCCCCCACATCGACGGTACGCAGGCCAAATATCTCGGCGCGATCGGCGGCAAGCAGCGCACTGACACGCTCGGGGCCGCATACGCGCTCCTCCACCTCATCAATTTCGACGAACCGTTCGGCCTGTCGGTGGTCGAGGCGCTCGCCTGCGGCACCCCGGTCATCGCCACCCGCCGCGGTTCGATGGCGGAGATCATCGACCACGGCGTCACCGGTTTCCTCGTCGACAGCCTCGACGAAGCGATCGCCGCCATCCCGCGTATCGCCGAAATCGACCGCGGCGCCTGCCGCCAGTCGATCGCCGACCGCTTCACGATCGATCACATGGCCGACGCCTATCTCGCGCTCTACCGCGACATCCTCGGCCGCTGATCGGCGAAGGCGCAAAACCGCCTTGCCGCACCGCGCTCAACCCCTAGTCTCCGATACGACATGATCGTCCGGAGACCAGCCTTGCGCCCCACCGTCCTGCTGCTGCTCGCGCTGCTCACCCCCGTCACCGCCCCGGCGGCACCACCACCGAGCACGATCGCCCGCGCCCTCGCGATGCCGACGGCCAACAACCTGGTCGGCGCGGCCAACCGCCGGCGCTTCGCCTGGGTCGAGAACCGCGCCGGCGTCCGCAATCTCTGGCTGGCGGACGTGGGCACGCCCGGTCGCGCCCTCACCACCTACACGCAGGACGACGGCCTCGACCTCTACGACCTCGCCTTCGATCCGGACGGCAGCCACATCGTCTATGTCCGCGGCGGCGACCCCGAATATCCCGACGCCGCCGCCCCCAACCCCGCGCACCTCGCCACCCCGCCGCGGCAGGAGGTCCACCTCCGCACCGTCGCCGACGGCACCGACCGCATCCTCGGCACCGGCCACGCCCCCGCCTTTTCTCCGACCGGCGACCGCGTTGCCTGGACCGCCGACGGCACGCTCTGGATCGCGCCCGTCGCCGGCGGCGATCCGGTGAAGCTCGCCACGTTTGACGGCAGCGCCGGCCCACTCGCCTGGTCGCCCGACGGCACCCGCCTGCTGTTCCAGAACGACCGCAGCGGCCACGCCGTCACCGCATTGTTCGACGTGCCCAGCAAGACGATGCGCTACCTCGATCCAGCGCTCGGCTACGATGTCGATCCGGTCTTCTCGCCCGACGGCACCCGCGTCGCGTTCATCCGCTTCACGCCCCCGCCCGCCGCCGCCCCGGTCGCCAGCGGCCCCTATTGGTCGATCCACGTCGTCGACCTGCACGATTTCACCGCGCGCCAAGTGTGGGCCGCGCCCTCCGGCCCCGGCAACCGCTACGGCGGCACGCGCGGCCGCAACCTCTACTGGGCGGCGACCGGCGACCTGATCTTCCCATGGGAACGCACCGGCTGGATGCACGTCTACGCCGTCCCCGCCACCGGCGGCACACCGCGCGCGCTGACGACGGGCGACTTCGAAGTCGAGGATTTCCAGATCGACCGCGCGAAGCGCGACCTGCTCTACACCGCCAATGCCGGCGACCTCGAACGCCGCCGCGTCTGGCGTCGCCCCATCGCGGGCGGCACCGCGAAACCGATCGCTACCGGCCCGGCGATCGTCGCCTACCCTTCGCTCGGCGGCGACGCGGTCGCGACGATCGCCGCGGACGCCACCCACCCGGCCTATGTCGCGCTGGTCGGCAAGACCGGCACCACCACGCCGCTCGGCACGCAGGACGCCACCCCCGCCGCCCGCTACGTCGTCCCCAAAGTCGTGCAATTCACCGCCGACGACGGCGCCCCCGTCCACGCGCTCTACTTCCGCGCCCCCGGCACCGGCCGCCACCCGGCCTTGATCTTCCTTCACGGCGGCCCGCGGCGTCAGATGCTGCTCGGCTTCCACCCCTCGCGCTATTATTCCAACGCCTGGATCCTCAACCAGACGATGGTCGCAAAGGGCTATGACGTGCTCGTCGTCAACTATCGCGGCGGCACCGGCTACGGCCTCGCCTTTCGCGATGCGCCCGGAACCGGCCGCGACGGCGCCAGCGAATATCGCGATGTCCGCGCCGCCGGCACCTTCCTCGCCGTCCGCGCAGACGTCGATCCGGGCCGCATCGCGCTCTGGGGCGGCAGCTGGGGCGGCTACCTTACCGCGCTCGGACTCGCCCGCGACAGCGCGCTGTTCGCAACCGGCGTCGACCTGCACGGCGTCCACGACCTGACCCGCACGCCCAGCCCCGGCCTCTCCCCCACCGCGCAGGACGCCGCCCGCCTGCTCCAGTGGCAATCCTCGCCCGTGTCGGCGATCGACAGCTGGCGCGCCCCCGTCCTGCTGATCCACGGCGACGACGACCGCAACGTCGCCGTCTCGCAATCCTTCCTGCTCGCCGCCATGCTCAAGGCGCGCGGCATCCCCTACGAGGACATGCTCCTCCCCGACGAACGCCATTCGTTCATCCGCCACGACAGCTGGGTCCGCGCCTACGAGGCCACGATCGACTTCCTCGACCGCCACCTGAAACCGGGCGGTTGACGGCACCGCCCAACCGGAACCATGACCGATCACCACGGATTTAGTCTCCGATGCCACTATCCTGCGAAAGCCGACTTGCCGTGATCCAACCCGAAGCGCGCCTCTATTGCCCGACCTTCATGGGTCCAAGCGCATGACCGGCCGGTCGGTCCTCGTCCTCGGCGGCGGCGTGGTCGGCGTCGCGACCGCCTGGTACTGCGCGCAGGCCGGTTGCGCGGTCACGCTGATCGAACGACGCGAGGGCGTCGGCATGGAAACCAGCTTCGCCAATGCCGGCCAGGTTTCGCCAGGCTATTCCGCCCCCTGGGCCGGCCCCGGCATGCAGGTGAAGGCGCTCCGCTGGCTCGCGATGAAGCACGGCCCGCTCAAGGTCCAGCCCCGCATGGACCGCGCGCTGTTCGCCTGGCTCATCCGCTTCAACGCCGCCTGCACGGCGGAGGCCTACGCGACGGGCAAGTCGCGCATGATGCGGCTTGCCACCTACAGCCGCGACATGCTCCGGCTCCTCCGCGCCGAAACCGGCATTGCCTACGACCACGGCGAAGGCGGCACGCTGCAATTGTTCCGCACCCAGAAGCAGGTCGACGCCGCCATCAAGGACGTGACCGTCCTGCGCGAACTCGGCGTCGAACATCGTATGCTCGACCGCGCCGCCGTCCTCGCGCAGGAACCCGGCCTCGCCGCCGCCACCGCGCCGATCGCGGGCGGCCTGCTGCTCCCTGGCGACGAGACCGGCGACGCGCACCTCTTCACCCGCGAACTGGCGCGCATGGCGGCCGACGCCGGCGTCACCTTCGTCCACGACACCAACATCGACTCGATCGTCGCAAAGGACGGCCGCGTCGACCACGTGCTCGCCGGCGGCCAGACCTACCGCGCTGACGAGGTCGTGCTGGCGCTCGGCAGTTATTCCGCCGACATCGCCCGCCCGCTCGGCCTCGACCTGCCGGTCTACCCGCTCAAGGGCTATTCGCTCACCGCCCCCGTCGCCGACCCAGCCGGCGCGCCGCTGTCCACCGTCATGGACGAAACCTACAAGATCGGCATCACGCGGCTCGGCGGCCGCGTCCGGGTCGGCGGCACCGCCGAACTCGCCGGCTTCGACACGCGCCTGCCGTCGAAGCGGACCGAGGTCCTGCGCCTCAGCCTGACCGACCTCTTCCCGCGCGCCGCCGATCTCGACGCCGTGCAATACTGGACCGGCCTGCGCCCCGCCACGCCGGACGGCCCGCCGATCGTCGGCGCCTCGCCGATCGCCAACCTCTGGCTCAACTGCGGCCACGGCACGCTCGGCTGGACCATGGCCTGCGGCTCCGGCCGCCTCATCGCCGACCTCATCACCGGCGCCACGCCCGACATTGACTACGCGGACCTGTCCTACGCACGGTACAGTCCTGTAAACGCGTAAACTAGCAACAGCCCACCCCGTTTGGTTCGAGCCTGTCGAGAACTCCGCACTGAGTTCGAACAAAAGGCGCCGGACTAAACCTCCCGCCGCCGCCCAATGATCCGCGCAACCGCCATGTCCGCCGTCACATTCCCGGTCGTGCGAAAGATATCCGGCATCGTCTCCACCGCCAGCAACAGCGGCAGCAGCCCGACCGGCAACCCCATCGCCAGGCAGATCGGCCCGATCGTCGTGAAGAAGGTGATCTGCCCCGGCAACCCGACCGCCGCCAGGCTGACCAGCGCCGCCACCATCACCCCAACGGTCAGCGTGACCAACGACAGCGGCACCCCGTACAACTGCGCGATATAGATCGCGACAGCCAGGTTCGCCGCCGGACTCGTCACGCGGAACAGCGAGATCGCCAGCGGCAGCACGATACTCCGTACCGTCGCCAAGACCGCCAGCGGCCCGTCACACGCCGCGATCATCGCGGGCAATGCCGCGATCGACGATTGCGTGCTGAACGCGATCGCCTGCGCCGGTACCGCGGCCCGTGCGAACCGCCCCGCCCCGATCCGCCCGAACAGCATGACCACCGGATAGATCAGCATAGTCAGCGCCAGACACACCGCAGAAACGACCATGACGTAATGCAGCAGCGTGCCCGCACTCGCCAGTCCAGACCGGTATCCCGCAACCAGCCCCAGCGCGAACACCCCGATCGGCGCGAGCCACAGGACCCAACCGACCACGACGAGCAACGTGTCCACCATCGCCTCGAAGAACGCGATCAGTACCGCGCGCTGCTCTGCTTTTATCCGCGTCGCGGCAAAGCCGAACAGCAGCGCGAACAGGACGACGCCGACCATCTCGCCGTCCGCCGCGGCGCGGATCGGGTTGACCGGTATGAACCCGACTAGCCACGCCGCCGATGGCTCGACCGCCCCCGCTGGGATCGCCGCCCCGCTCGCCACCGCGCCACTCAATGCCGCCGCCCCGCCCGCCGGCACCGGCCACCAGGCCAGGATCGCCGACGTCGCCGCCGCGCTGAACGTCGCCGACGCGAGCAGCGCGACCGCGAACAGCAGGATCGCCCGCCCCGCAACGCCGCCCGCACGCACCGACAGCGCCGCCGAGGCGATCCCCGTCACCAGCAGGCCAAAGACCAGCGGCACCAGTGTCATCTGCAGCCCCGCCAGCCACGCCTGCCCGATCGGCTCGGCCACCGCCAGCGGCCCGGCGACTTCGACATGGGCAAGCCCGGCACCGGCCGCCAGGCCGGACACCAGCGCCAGCACGATCCGCCCGGTCATCGCCATATCGTCATTGCTTCGATTCCGGTCCCATGGCCGCCCCGAACGAAATAATCCGTCCTGTCACCTTCATCGGCAAGCCGATCCTGCTTGTCCATGCTACGTGTAACGGACGTCAGTTCCGCGGTCTTCCGTTGCGGGACCGCGCCGAAACGCAGATTTTCCAATGATTGCGCGAGACTGCGGCGCCAGGCAGCAAATCGTGTCTACGGAAGAACAGTTCAGCAACATCGTTCAAAAGACGCATGTGACATATCGGTAATTCAGATCTACTGACGAGATTGCAGGTTCGACCTAAAATCAATAAAAAATCGAAACATTGACTTGGATAGTGTATACAAATTCCCTAAGTGACCAAAAGCGAGGTTCGGAACGGGTGCAATCCACCGGCCGGCTCGCTCTGATACAAAGGACACTCTATTCCATGCCTGCCAACGAAGATCTCCTCGGCCTCGTCGCCGATATCGTTTCTGCCCATGTCTCGAACAATAATGTCGCGACCGCCGAAGTTCCCGGCCTGATCCGCGCGACATATGAAGCGATGGCGGGCCTTGGCGAGCCGCAGGAGCCCGAGCCAGCCGGGAAGCCGGAACCGGCCGTGTCGGCGCGCAAGTCGCTGTCCAACCCGAACCACATCCTGTCGATGATCGACGGGAAGCCGTACACGATGCTGAAGCGCCATCTTGCGCAGAATGGCATGACGCCGGCCGAGTATCGCGAACGCTTCGACCTGCCGTCGGACTATCCGATGACGGCGAAGGCCTATAGTGAGCGTCGCCGCGAACTCGCCCACAGCTTCGGCCTCGGTCGCAAGAAGGTCGAGCCCGCCGCCGCCCCCGCCAAGCCGGAGCGCAAGCCGCGCGCCAAGAAGGCCGCCGCCGACGCCGACCAGAGCAACGACGCCTGATCCGATGACGATCCGCGGCTGCGCCATGCAGTCGCGGATCGTCGCGTTTTCATGATCGATCGGAACAGATCGGTCAGTCTGGTCGCGCCGTCCCGGCCGCCGCCAGGAACATCGCGACGACATGCCGCATCGTCCGCTGCTTGTCGCATTGCCCAGGCGCTTCCGCATCGCTGAATACGGCGCGCAACTGCGGCGCCTGGAAGAATATGCTGTTGAATATATGGGCGGATAGCTCCGGGTCGGGCACATGTGTGCGGCCCTCGGCATTCCACCGCCTGAACAGCGCGATGAATTCATTCATCATTGGCGCATTGTTGCCTGCATAGACGCGTGCCGCGAACTCAGGCGACGTCAGCGCCTCGCTCATCACCAGTCGGATCAGGCCCACGAACCGCGGATCACCCATCAGATCCATCAGGTGGCACGCCGCTTCGAACAGAATGTCCGCCGGCGCCCCATCCTTTGACAGAATGACGCGCAAACGGCCGATCCCGTCGAACCGCTCGGCGTCGACCACCGCACCCAGCAGTCCGATCTTGCTGCCGAACAGATCGTAGAGCGTCGACAGCGAACCGCCCGATCGGCGCACGATCTGCGTCAGGCTGACCGCATCGAAGCCCCGCTCCAGGAACAGTTCGCCCGCCGCGGTGACCATCGCTTCCGCGCGGCGCTCGCGGCGCCCGGTTTCGGGGGTGTGCTCGTCTGCCGTACCCATTGATCGTGATTCCATGCTGCGGCGCAAAAGCGATTTGACGCGTAGTGTATCATACATTACATACTGTGACACAAGGCGTCGAGTCCGCTCGAAACCGATCGTTCATCATATCGACCGATACAGAACAAAAAGGGGCTCGTTGCTCATGTTCGCCAGTCTGAAAAACGGCGCCTCTGGCGTCACGCTTGCGTTCGCGCTGGCACTCCTGCTGCCGGCGTGCGCGCAGGAAGCACCCCCCGCCCCACCACCGCCCGAAGTCGAAATAGTGACGATTCAGCCGACGTCGGTCGCCCACGTCGTCGAACTCCCCGGCCGCGTCGCGGCGATCCGAACGGCGGAGGTCCGCGCCCGCGTCGACGGCATCGTCGAACGGCGCACATATGAGGAAGGCACCGACGTCCGCGCCGGCCAATTGCTGTTCCGCGTCGACCCCCGCGAACGCCGCGCCGACTTCGAAGCCGCCCAGGCTACGCTGCGCCGCAGCGAAGCCTCTGCCCGCAATGCAGCTCAGGTCGTCGCCCGCTATCAGCCGCTTGTCGGACAGCAAGCGATCAGCAAGCAGGAATATGACGCCGCCGTGGCGCAGCAGCGGACCGGCCAGGCCGACGTCGCCAACGCCCGCGCACAGGCCGATCGTGCCCGCCTGACGCTCAACTACACCAATGTCGTCGCCCCCATCTCGGGCCGCGCCGGTCGCGCCGAAGTGACCGAGGGCGCACTCGTCAGTGCCACCGGCGCAACGCTGCTTACTCGTATCGAACAGCTCGATCCGATTTACGTGAACTTTTCGCAATCAAGCAGCGACCTGATGCAGCTCCGACGCGACATCGCCGCCGGACTGGTCAAGACGCCCAACCTGAACAAGGTCCAGGTCTCGCTCGCGCTGGAAGACGGCACACCCTACGGTCCGAAGGGCCGGCTCGACTTCCTCGACATGTCGGTCGACGAATCGACCGGCACCGTCTCGCTCCGCGCCGAATTCCCGAACCCGAACCGCTACCTGCTGCCCGGCCAGTTCGTGCGTGCGAAGGTGTCGGCCGGCACCGACACGCGCGGCATCACCGTGCCGCAGCGCGCGGTCACGATCGGGCCGAAGGGCGCGACCGTCATGATCGTCGGCCAGAACAACATCGCCACCGTCCGCGAAATCCGCGTCGGCGACTTGCAAGGCAGCAACTGGGTCGTGACCGAAGGCCTGCGCCCCGGTGACCGCGTCATCGTCAACGGCGCGCAAAAGGCGCAACCCGGCGCACCTGTCCGGATCGCCGCACCCGCGGGTCGCCGTCCCGCCGCGGCGTCGCCAGCCGCCCCGGCGGCGGCGCAGCGCTGATCCGATGAAGCCGCCGTCCCCCCGGACCCGTCTCGTGACGCCGCCGCGTCATGACGGGTCCGGTCGTGCGCGCACCTGTTCCCAGCTTCACGAAGGCTAGGCCCCATGTTTTCCCGCTTCTTCATCGGCCGCCCGGTCTTCGCCTGGGTGATCGCGCTCGGCATCCTGCTCGGCGGCATCCTCGCGCTTCGCGCGCTGCCGATCGAGCAATATCCGGACGTTGCCCCGCCCTCGCTCCAGATCTCCGTCACCTATCCTGGTGCCGATGCCGCCACGCTCGAACAGAATGTGACGCAGGTGATCGAACAGGAACTGAACGGCGTGGAGGGCTTCCTCTACATGTCGTCGACCAGCCTTTCGAACGGCACCGCATCGATCACGGTGAACTTTGAGTCCGGCACGAACATCGATACGGCGCAGATGGACGTCCAGAACCGTCTGCGCCGCGTCGAACAGCGTCTGCCCGAGGAAGTCCGCCGCCAGGGCGTGCTGGTCAGCGAAGCCAATGCCGGCTTCCTGCAGATCGTGGCACTCACCTCCAAGGGTGGTGAAACGGACAGCACGGAACTCGGCAACATCGCCTCCAACCAGATCATCGACGAGCTGCGCCGCGTCCCCGGCGTGGGCGACATCCGCCTGTTCGGCAGCCCGTACGCAATGCGCATCTGGCTCGATCCGGACAAGCTCGCCACCTACAGGCTGTCTTCGGCAGAAGCACTTGCCGCCGTCACCGAACAGAACAGCCAGACCGCCGGCGGTTCGCTGGGGGATCAGCCCGTCGCCAAGGGTAGCGAGCTGAACGCCACGATCATCACACAGAACCGCTTCACCAACGCGCAGCAGTTCGAAAACATCATCCTGAGAGCGAACCCAGACGGGTCCACCGTGACGCTGGCCGATGTCGGTCGAGTCGAACTGGGCGCGCAGGATTACAGCACCGGCACCGAACTGAACGGCAAGCCGATGGCCGGCATGGCAATCCAGCTGCGCACCGGCGCCAACGCGCTCGCCACCGGCGAAGGCGTCAAGGCCCGCATGGCGGAACTGGCCAAGGGCCTGCCTGCCGACGTCGCCTGGTCGATTCCCTACGACACGACACCATTCATCACCGTGTCGGTCGAGGAAGTGATCAAGACACTCGTCGAGGCGATGATCCTCGTCTTCCTCGTCATGTTTCTGTTCCTCCAGAACTGGCGCGCCACGGTCATCCCGACGCTCGTTGTCCCGATCGCGCTGGCCGGTGCCTGCCTCGGCCTCTGGCTGTTCGGTTTCTCGATCAACGTGCTGACGCTGTTCGGCATGGTGCTCGCGATCGGCATCCTCGTCGACGACGCCATCGTGGTGATCGAGAATGTCGAACGCATCATGGCGGAGGAACATCTGTCGCCGCGCGATGCGACGATCAAGGCGATGGGCCAGATCACGACCGCCATCGTCGGCATCACGCTTGTCCTGATGGCGGTGTTCGTGCCGATGGCGTTCTTCCCCGGCTCGACCGGCGGCATCTACCGCCAGTTCTCGATCACGCTCGTCGTCTCGATCGCCTTCTCCGCGCTGCTCGCACTCACGCTCACCCCCGCGCTCTGCGCCACCCTGCTGAAACCGCATGAGCAGGAGAAGAAGCCGTCGCGCTTCCCCTTCGTCCAGCGCTTCTTCGGCGGCTTCAACAAACGCTTCGCGCGCACCACCGACAAATATCAACGCGGCGTCGGCTCGATCCTGAAAAGCCCGGTCCGGTGGCTTGGGGTCGCGCTCCTGCTCTTCGGGCTGACCGCACTGCTGTTCACCCGGCTCCCCGGCGGCTTCCTCCCCTCGGAGGATCAGGGCTACACAATCTCCGTCATCCAGGCGCCGCCCGGTGCCACGCGCCAGCGGACGGACGAGGCGATCCGCGCGACGCAGGCGTTCTTCGACGCGCAGCCGCAGGTTGCCAACGTGATCGCCGTCCGCGGGTTCAGCTTCTTCGGCCAGGGTCAATCAACCGCGATGGTGTTCGCACCGCTGAAGCCGTGGGAGGATCGACCCGGCGTGGAAAACAGCGCCGCGACGCTCGCCGGCAAGGCGCTCGGCGCGTTGTCGACGGTGAAGCAGGCGATCATCTTCACGCTCACCCCGCCTCCGATCCAGCAGCTCGGCAACGCCACCGGCTTCTCATTCCGGCTCCAGGCCCGCGGCGGCCAGAGCGAGGAAGAGCTGACGGCCGCGCGCAACCAGCTCCTCGGCATGGCATCGCAAAGTCCGGTGCTCGCCAATGTCCGTCCCGAAGGGATGGAGCCTGCGCCGCAGCTGAAGGTCAATATCGACCGCGTCCGCGCCCGCGCGCTCGGCCTGTCGATCGGCGACGTCAACACCACGCTCTCGATCGCGGCCGGCTCCGCCTATGCGAATGACTTCAACCGCGATGGCCGCGTCCTGCGCGTCTATCTGCAGGCCGATGCCCCCTACCGCATGACGCCTGCGGACATCCTCAACCTGCGCGTCCGCAACGCGGCGGGCGACATGGTGCCGTTCGGCGCCTTCACCACCGCCACCTGGACGGTCGGGCCGCCGCAGCTGCAACGCTACAACGGCTACCCCTCCGCCTCGATCTCCGGCGAATCCAAGCCCGGCTATTCGACGGGCGACGCGCTGACCGAGATGGAACAGCTGGTCGCAAAGGTCCCCGGCGGGTTCGACTATGAATGGACCGGTACCTCGTTCGAGGAACGCCAGTCCGGCGGCCAGATCGGGCTGCTGCTCGGCCTGTCGCTGATCGTCGTCTTCCTGCTGCTGGCGGCCTTGTACGAAAGCTGGACGGTGCCCGTCGCGGTGCTGCTGGTCGTGCCGCTCGGCGTGCTGGGGTCGATCCTGTTTACGATGATGCGCGGCTATTCGGCGGACGTGTATTTCAACGTCGGTCTGATCACGATCATCGGTCTCGCCGCGAAGAACGCGATCCTGATCGTCGAATTCGCGATCGAGCAGGAGGCCGAGGGCAAGAGCGTGTTCGATGCCACGATGGAGGCGGTGAAGCTCCGGCTGCGCCCCATCATCATGACCAGCCTTGCCTTCATCCTGGGCATGGTGCCGCTCTTCATCTCGACGGGCGCTGGTGCCGCCAGCCGGCGTGCGGTCGGCACTGGCGTGATGGGCGGGATGATCGCGGCCACCATCCTCGGCATCTTCTTCATCCCGCTCTTCTACATCGCGGTCCGCCGCTGGTTGACGCGAAAGGCACCGCACGCCCCCAACGCGCACACCGGCGAGGACCATGGCCACAAGGATGGGGAACCGACCCATGCATGATCGTTCCCAACGCGCCCGGTCACAGCCCCGCCTGGCGTGGCCACTGCTCGCCGCCACCGCGCTGTCGGCGTGCAACATGGCGCCCAAGCACGTCACCCCGGCGCTCAGCACCGCGACCGACTATCCGGCCGAGGTGCTGCCCGCGGGCGGCTCCGTCCCGGCCACCGCGATCGGCTGGCAGGATTATTTCCAGGACCCGCGTCTCCGCGAACTGATCGCGATTGCGCTCGTGAACAACCGCGACCTGCGCGTGTCCGTCGCGCGGATCGAAGAAGCGCGTGGCCAGTATCGCATCCAGCGCGCGAACCAGCTGCCGCAGCTTGCGGCGACGGGCAGTGCCACACGCCGCCGCGCCGGCATCGCATCGATCCAGAGCCAGACCGGCGGATCCACGACGGTCCCGACCGACGGCAGTGCCGAAACGCCGAACGGCTTCACGTTCAACACCTATAATGTCGGCGTCGCGGTCACCTCGTTCGAACTCGATTTCTGGGGCCGCGTCGCGAACCTCAGCGAGGCCGCGCGATCGAACTTCCTGTCCACCGTCGCGGCGGAACGCGCGTTCCGGCTGTCGCTGATCCGCGATCTGGCGACCGCCTACCTCACCTCACGCTCGCTGTCCGAACAGGCCGATCTCGCCGACCGCACGATCGCGTCACGCCGCGAAGGGCTGCGGATCGCCAAGCTCCGGCTCGACGCCGGCGTCACCTCCGCACTCGACTACCGCCAGGCCGAAGTGCTGGTGACCCAGGCCGAAACCGAAGCCGCCTCGCTTCGCAACCAGCGGGCGCAGCAACGCAACATCGTCCGGCTGCTCGTCGGGCAACCGATCGACGAGGAGACGCTCGCGCCCGCCTCGACGCTCGATAACCAGGGCATCATCCGCGATATCGCGGCCGGCCTGCCTTCCGAACTGCTCGCCAACCGCCCGGACATCCTCCAGTCGGAGGAACAGCTTCGCGCCGCCCGCGCCAATGTCGGCGCCGCGCGCGCCGCCTTCTTCCCGTCGATCACGCTCACCGGCCAGGCGGGCTACACCTCGTCGCAGCTCGGCAACCTCATCGGGCCGGAGGGTCTGGGCTGGAGCTTCGGCCCGTCGATCTCGTTGCCGATCTTCGACTGGGGCGCACGCAAGGGTGACCTCACCGTCGCCCGTGCCCGCGAAACCATTGCGGTCGCGACCTACGAGAAGACCGTCCAGACCGCCTTCCGCGAAGTCGCCGATGCGCTCGCCGGCCGCCGCTACCTGCGCGAACAGATCGCCGCCCAGGTCCGCGCCGTCACCGCCCAACGCACGCTCGCGCAGCTGGCCCAGTCGCGCTACCAGAACGGCGTCGCGCAATATTTGGAGGTCCTTGACGCGCAACGCAGCCTGTTCTCGGCGGAACAGGCGCTCATCACCCTACGCGGCAACGAACTCACCAACCTCGTCTCGCTCTACGCGGCCCTCGGCGGCGGCCTAGGCCCCCCACCCCCGCTCCGCCCCGGCGACGCCGCCCCGCTCGCAGCCGTCACGCCCGTCCAGCCCCGCTAACGAAGGCGCAACAAGCCACCTCTCCCCTCCGGGGAGAGGGCTGGGGAGAGGGGTGTCACCAGACGCAACGCGGACGGTTGACGCTACTTCCCACTCCCAAACCCCACTCCCGTTAGGTTCGAGCCTGTCGAGAACTCCGCGCTGAGTTCTCGACAGGCTCGAACCAAACGGCGCTTGCTTTCAAAATCCCGCCCATCCCGAGCGAAGTCGAGGGACCCTTCGAGCGAAGCAGAGAAGCCAACAGCATCCCAAGCAATACGCTAAAGCCTCGAGCCAAACCCATCACATATCCCGCAAAGCCCGCGCCGGCCGCGCCGCAAGCGCTGGCAGCGCCCCCGCCAGCCCGATCGCCAGGATCAGCACCACACCCCCCGCCAGCGTCCCCAGCACGACCGACCAGTCCGGCCCCCATTCCAGCTGGAACACCTTTACCACCACATACCACCCGGCCCCCGCGCCGACCGCCAGCGCCACCGCCGACACCAGCAGCGCCAGCACCGCATATTCCATCGCCTGCACCGCCAGGATCTGCACCCGCCGCGCGCCCAGCATCTTCAGCAGCACGGCGTCATAGACCCGCGCCGCACGCGACGCCGTGATCGCCCCGACCAGCACCGCGATCCCCGCCGCGATCGCGACCGCAGACGCCGCCGCCACCGCCGTCGCCAGCTGCCCCAGCAGCGTCCCGACCTGTTCGATTACATCCTTCACGCGGATCAGGCTGACCGACGGGAACGCCCCCACCACCGCCCGGTTCAGCGCCGCCTCGCGCTCCGGCGCCAGGTCCAGCGTCGCCATGTAGTTGAACGGCGCCCCTGCGAACGTCTCGGGCGAAAAGATCAGCACGAAGTTGAACCCCAGGCTGTCCCACTTGATCTCGCGGAACGACGCGATCGTCGCCGGCACCTCGACACCCAGCGCCGACACCGTGATCGCGTCGCCGACCTTCAGACCCAGTAGCTTGCCCGCCGCGGCATCCATCGACACCAGAGGCGGCCCGGCATAGTCGCGCGGCCACCATTTGCCTTCGGTGATGCGGTTCCCGTCCGGCAAATCCTGCGCGAACGTCAGCCCGCGGTCGCCGCGCAGGATCCACGCGCCCTCCGGCACATTCTTCATCTCGGTCACGCGGACGCCCTTCACGGCGACCACCGGCCCGCGCAGCGACGGCACGACGCTCAGCGTGCTGCCCGGCGCGGCCCCGCTCACGACACTGCGGAACCGGTCGATCTCCGCCGACGGGATGTCGAGCATGAAAAAGGACGGCGCGCGATCCGGCACCGTGCTGCGGATCTGCCCGCCCAGATTGGTCTGGATCACCGCCAGCGTCGCGAACAGGCTCAGCCCGAGCCCCAGCGCCACCACCAGCCGGTCGGTCTGCGCGGCCGGCGCATGTAGGTTCGCGATCGCCAGCCGCAGCAACGGCCGCCGCGACCGCGGCAACCGTGCCGCCCCCGCCCGCACGCCCCAGCCGATCAGCGCGAGCAACCCCAGCAACACCGCCGCCGCCCCAAGAAACCCGCCCGCGAACAACGGCTCCCGCGCCGTCCCGATCGCCAGCGCCGCCGCGGTCCCGATCGCCGCGGCAACCCCCAACACGACCCGCCAAGGCGGCCGCCCCGCACGCTCCACCCCACCACGAAACAGCGAAGCCGCCCCCACCGCCCGCGCGCGCGCCAACGGCGCCAGCGCAAACGCGAACGTCACGAGCAACCCATATGCCGCCGCCAGCGCCAACGGTCGCCACTGGATCGCAAAGCCCGGCGCGACCGGCAACGCCGCGCCCGCCAGCGCCACGACCAGCGACGGCACCAGCGCCCCCGCCACCAGCGCCAACGCAACCGAAGCGACCGCCACCAGCCCGACCTGGATCAGGTAGATCCGGAAAATCGTTCCCGACGACGCCCCCAGCGTCTTCAACGTCGCGATCCCCGGCCGCTTGCCGTCGAGATACGCGCCGACCCCATTGCCGACCCCGATCCCGGCGATCAGCAACGCGGTCAGCCCAACCAGCGTCAGGAACTGCCCGATCCGTTCGATGAAGCGCCGCGTGCTCGGTGCGCCGTCGCTGCTGTCGCGCACCCGCCACCCGGCTTCCGGAAACGCGCGGTTCAGCGCGACGCCCGCCGCCGTGGCATCGCTGCCCGCCGGCATCGCGATCTTGTACCGCCAGTTATACAGGCTGCCCGGCTGGATCAGCCCGGTGCGCGCCAGATCCGCCATGCCGATTAGCACCGCCGGCCCCAGCACGAACCCGTCGCCCACCCGGTCCGGCTCCTCCGCGATGATCCCGCCGACCGTCAGCGTCGCATCGCCCAGCCGCACCGGATCGCCCACGCGCACCCGCAACCGCTCCGCCAGCGCCGGCGCCACCAGAACCTGCCCGCCCCCCGGCCGCGCCACGCGCCCCCCCGGCACCACGGTCAGCCGCCCATACAGCGGATAAGCCCCGTCGACCGCCTTCAACTCGGCAAGCACCGCCTCCGCATTGTCGGTCCGCGCCGCCATCGCGCGCAGCGACGCACTCTCCGCCACGCGCCCCAGCCGCGCGATCCCCGCCCGCTCCGCCGCCGTCGCCTGCCGCTGCGACAGCGACAGCGACAGATCGCCGCCCAGGATCACCCGCCCCTGCGACCGCAACTCGCCGACAATCGCGGAAGACAGCGACCCGACCCCGGCAATCGCTGCAACACCGAGAAACAGGCAAACGGCCAGCAGCCGCAGCCCGACCAAGCCGCCACGCAAATCGCGCAAAGCCAGCCGCCAGGCGATACTCATGCGACGGACCCCAACGCCATCACTGCGTACCCCCGCGGACGCGGGGGTCCAGGTTGAACCCAACTGCAACGGCCAGAAGGAGAAGCAGAACCGGATCCCCGTCTACGCGGGGATACCAAAGCGTTTTTCAACAAAGCCACAATCACGCCGTCCGCCGATCGTTCACGATCCGCCCGTCGCGCATCTCCAGCACCCGGTCGCACCGCTCCGCCAGCGCGCGGTCATGCGTGATCATCAGCAACGTCGCCCCCGTCTCCGCCCGCCGCGCGAACAGCAGGTCGAGCACCGCCGCCCCCGTCGCCTCGTCCAGGTTTCCCGTCGGCTCGTCCGCGAACAGGATCGCCGGGCCGGACACGATCGCCCGCGCGATCGCCGCGCGCTGCTGCTCCCCGCCGGACAGCTGTGCCGGATAATGGCCGATCCGGTGCCCCAGCCCGACCGCCTTCAGCTCCGCCTCGGCAAGGACGAACGGCTCCGCCACCCCGTCCAGCTCCAGCGGCACCGCCACATTCTCCAGCGCCGTCATGGTCGGCAATAGATGGAAGGCCTGCAACACGATCCCGATCCGCCCCCGCCTCGCCAGCGCCAGCGCATCCTCGTCCAGCTTCCCGAAATCCGCCCCCGCGACGAGGATCTCGCCGCTCGTCGCGCGTTCCAGCCCGGACAGCACCGCCATCAGCGACGACTTGCCAGAGCCACTCGCGCCGAGCAGCGCGACGCTGTCCCCGGTCGCGATATCCAGGTCGATGCCGCGCAAAATCTCCACCCGCGCCGCCCCCCGGCCGAGCGCGAGGGTGACATTGCGCGCGCGGATCGCGATAGAGTCGGTCGGCATGGCGTGAAGGATACCCGATGACTGGCAGGACGACTCCCTATGGACGGGCGGCGCGGCTTCTCCAAGCGCTGTCGGCGGCGGCACTCGCGCTGTTCGCCACCCCCGCGCTCGCCGCGGACAAGCTCGTCCTGGCATTCGGCGACAGCCTGACCGCCGGCTACGGCCTCTCCCCCGCACAGGCCTTCCCAACCCGGCTCGAGGCCGCGCTGCGCGCAAGCGGCAAACCCGCGCGCGTCTACAACGCCGGCGTCTCCGGTGACACGACCGCCGCAGGCCGCGCGCGGCTCGCCTGGGTGCTGCGCGGGCTGAAAGCGAAGCCCGATCTCGCCATCGTCGAACTCGGCGCGAACGACATGCTGCGCGGCCTGAAACCGGCGCAGACCCGCGCCAATCTCGACGCGATCCTGGCGGAATTCAGCCGCCGCAAAATCCCGGTGCTGGTAGCCGGCATGCGCGCCGCCCCGAACATGGGCCGCCCCTACGCCGCCGCGTTCGAACCGATCTTCCCGCTGCTCGCGCGAAAGTACCGCGCGCCGCTCTACCCCTTCTTCCTCGACGGCGTGGCGGGCAACCGCACGCTGTTGCAGGCGGACGGCATGCACCCCAACGCACGCGGCGTGACCGTCATCGTCCGCCGCATGCTGCCCGCGGTCCGCGCCGCATTACGCTGACCGACCAAGGAACGGGAACGCCGCTCGTCCATTGAGCCTCCGGAACGACATTCCGGGGGGACAATATCATGACGGAACAGGGCGCTAACTGGCTCGCACGGCTCGGCTTCGCGGCACGCGGGCTGGTCTATATTCTGGTCGGCTGGTTCGCGATCGACGCGGCCCGCACCGGGGCCAGCCCGAACGACAACCAGGCGGTGATGGCCAGCCTGATCGACGAACCGTTCGGCCGCGTCCTGCTCGGCGCGATCACGCTCGGCCTCGCCGGCTACGCCTTCTGGCGGCTGACGCAGGCGGCGTTCGACCCCGAACGCGTCGGCACCGATGCGAAGGGCGCCTTCAAGCGGCTTGGTTACGCGATCAGCGGCATCGCCCACGTCGTGCTCGCCTGGACCGCAGCCAAGCTCGCGCTGCGCCGCCCGGTCGAAGGCGGCGCCGCCCCCGGCGACGAAAGCGCGCAGGACTGGACCCGCTGGCTGCTCGAACAGCCCGCCGGCACGCTGTTGATCGGTCTGGTCGGTGTCGCTCTGTTCGTCGTCGCGGGCACGCAGGCGATGAAGGCGTACAAGTCCAGCTTCCTCAAGGACCTCGAAGGCGCCACCCCCGCCCCGCGCCACGTGCGCACCATCGGCCGCCTCGGCTATGCCGCCCGTGCCGTCGTGTTCGTCATCATCGGTTGGTTCTTCATCATGGCCGCCTGGACCAGCGAAGCCGCCCGCGCCGGCGGCATGGGCCAGGCCCTGTCCGAACTGCAGGACCAGGCTTATGGTCCGATCCTCCTCGGCATCGTGGCGGCAGGGCTCTTCTGCTTCGGCCTCTACAGTCTTGTGGAGGCGCGTTATCGCCACATCCGGGTGGTGACTTCGTAAGGTAATCCCCTCGCGAACCGTCCATCCCGAGCGAAGTCGAGGGACGCTTCGAGCGAAGCCGAGAAGCCAACCTCAAACTTAGCTCAGCCCTAGAGGCCAAAGAACTCACCCCCCACCCGTTTGGTTCGAGCCTGTCGAGAACTCCGCGCAGGCTCGAACCAAACGGACTTAGCTCCCCAAAAACCCTCAATCCAACCGCGTCACCCGCACTTCCTGGAAATTCAACCGCGCACTCCCAAACACCGTCATGAACGCGATATCCGTCGCATCGCGCCCGACAGCAGTCCGCACCATCCCCTCGGTCTTCGCCAACCGCGTCGCATCGACCAGATGCCAGTCGCCATCCAGCCACACCTCGACCACCGCGTGGAAATCCTCCGGTTCCAGCCCCCAGGCATAGGCCGACACCACCCGCGCCGGGATCCCGTCCGCGCGCGCCAGGCTCGCCAGCAGATGCGCGAAATCGCGGCACACGCCCGCGCGGTGGACGAAGCAATCGACCGCCGTCGTCGTCCCGTCGCTCGATCCCATAACGTAATCGATGTGGCGATGGATCCAGTCCGCCATCGCCAGGATCTTGTCGCCGCCCTCGACATTCGAGAACTCGCGGTGGACGAAGCCGAAGAACTTGTCGCTCTCGCAATAGCGGCTCGGCCACAGGAACGGCAGCACGTCGCCCGGCAGGTCGCGCGTCTCCGCCTTCCCCAGCCCCGACAGCCGCGACGCCGGCCGCTCGACATCGAACACCCCGTGATAGGTCGCGAGCAACCGCCCGCCGAGGCCGCGCATCAGCGTCCGCCGCCCGACCCCGTCCTCACCCGGCACGGTGCGCAGCGGCCCCGCGCCCTGCACGATCAGCCCATCCTCGATCAGCCGCTGGTCCGCGGTCGGCGCTGCCTCGATCGCGAGCAGGACGTCGTAGGGCTCCGGCAGCTGGTAATCCAAAGTCGCGTCGATCCTGAGCCGCATGCCTGGCTGTCCCCCCTGTGAATCCACCCGCAACAGGCCGCCGGCCCGCGCGTTTCCGTTCGATGACATCGCTCTCGCTTGACGACCGCGCGCTGCTGGAGGCGCGCTGGCTGGATCTGACCCGGCGTACCCTGCCACGATCCGCGGCCGCGCGCGACTGGCCAGTATCGGCGAACCACTGTTTTCAGCGTATCCTGCTCGACAATGCGGTGGGTGGTTGCTGGTACGATCATATTGCCGGCCGCCCGGCCTATGCGAAGGCGCCGGACGCGGTCTTGACGGAGGCCGTCCGGCTTGCCGATCTGGTGCTGGACGGCGCGGACCTCCACGCGCTCAACGCCCGCTCGCTCGAATGGCGGCGCGCGGCCAAACGCCGCATCGCCGCCAGTCAGATCAATCCCGACGCTTGAACGGATCGACCATGCCGCCGGGCAACAGGTTCGGCGCGGCCCCTTCCGGTGCGTTCGCTGCGGCTTCGCGCTGCGCGCGCAATTCCTCGATCAACGCGCTGCGATCGCCGTCCAGCCGCGTATCGGTCGGCGCTTCAATGCCGGCCGCCTTCGCCGCCTTGGCGACCAGCGCGTCAAGCTCACGCTGCGAACACAGCCCCAGCGTCACCGGATCCTTCGGCGTGATGTTGGCGATGTTCCAGTGGCTGCGGTCGCGGATTTTTGAAATCGTGTCGCGCGTCGTGCCGATCAGCTTGCCGATCTGGCCGTCGGACACTTCCGGATGGTTGCGGATGATCCAGCTGATGCCGTCCGGCTTGTCCTGACGCTTGGACACCGGCGTGTAACGGGGGCCCTTCGTGCGACGGACCTGCTCCGGCCCCTTCAGCATGACCAGCCGGTACGCCGGGTCCGCCTGACCCTTGTCGATCTCCGCCTGGCTCAGTTCGCCCGCGCGGATCGGGTCGCGCCCGGTCAGCTTGGTCGCGGCCATGTCGTCGGCGATCGCTTGGATCTCCAGGATGTGCAGCCCGCAGAACGCCGCGATCTGTTCGAAACTCAGCGCGCTGTTGTCGACCAGCCACGACGCGGTCGCATGGGGCATGAGGGGCTGGGACATGAAACACTCCGGATAAAGAAAGGGCCGCCCCCCGTATGTGGAGAGCGGCCTGATTATGTCTCGAATGTAAGCGCCACGGCCACCGAGGGCAAGCCGCGATGTGGCCAAGCTCAGACGCCCTCCGGCGCGGCTTACTTGGCCGGCGGCTCCACCCCCACGACGCGCCGTTCCAGGAAATCGGTGATCGTCCGCCACACATGCGTCTGCGCGCCCTCGCCCGACACGCCGTGCGTCTTGCCCGGATACGCCATCATCTCGAACGGCAGCTTGGCCTCCTGCAGCTTCGCATAGAACGCCGTCGAATTCTCGAACACCACATTGTCGTCCGCCATGCCGTGCAGCATCAGCAACGGATCGCGGATCTGCGTCGCGAACGGCAGCGCGTCGGACGCGGCATAGGGCTTCGGATCGGTCACCGGATTGCCCATGTAGCGCTCGGTATAATGCGTGTCGTACAGGCCCCAGCGCGTCACCGGCGCACCCGAAACGCCCGCCGCGAACACGCCCGGCGCCTTCTCCAGCAGCTTCAACGCCATATACCCGCCATAGGACCAGCCATTGACCGCGATCTTGCCCGGATCGACGAACGCCTGCGACTTCAGCCAGTTGACGCCGGTCAGCTGGTCCTCGACCTCCACCGTCCCCATCGCCTTGTAGATCTGGTTCTCGAACGCCGCGCCGCGGTCCGGCGTCCCGCGCCCGTCGATCGAGAACACGATCCACCCGCGCTCCACCAGATATTGCTGGATCGCCGGGCCCCAGCTGCGCGTCACCTGCCGCCCCGCGCCCGGCCCGCCATAAACCTGCACGAACACCGGATACTTCTTGCCCGGCTCGCGCGGCGGCGACAGCAGCTTGTACTGCAACTCGCTCCCGTCCTTCGCCTTCAGCGTGCCGAACACCGGCACCACATGGCGCGGCAGGTACGGCGCATACGGATGCGTCGCGTCCAGCCGGTTCTCCTCGATCCACGCCACGCGCGTGCCGGCCGCATCGGCCAGATAGACCTGCGGCGGCTGCGTCGGGTTCGATCGGAACACCAGCGCCTTGGTCGCGCTCTTGTCCATCGTCGCGCCGTTGAACCAGCCCGCCTCGGTCAGCTGCGCCGGCGCCTTCGGCTTCGTCAGGTCGACTGAATAGAGCTGCTGCTCGATCGGGCTGTCGCGGTTCGCCAGGAAATAGACCTTGCCGGCCACCTCATCCACGCCGACCACGTCCTTCACCGCCCAGTCGCCCTTGGTCAGCGTCGACCATTTGCCGCGCGTGTAGCGATAGAGATGCGCATAGCCGCTCCGCTCCGACATCCAGATCAGGCTGCCGTCGGCCAGCGAATGCAGCCCGTCGTTCAGGTTGATCCAGGTCTTGGCGGTCTCGCTGAACAACAGCTTGGACTTGCCCGTGTCGGGGTCCACCTCCAGCAGGTCGAGCCGGTGCTGGTCGCGGCTCTCGCGCTGGACATACAGCGACCCGCCGTCCTTCGACCAGTCGACCCGCGCCAGGTAGAAATCGGGGTCGGTGCCCAGGTCCACCTTCACCCGCCCGGTCCCGTCCGGCGCCATCACATACAGCTGGATCTCGGCATTGGGCGTACCGGCTGCCGGATAACGCTGCTCGTACAACCGCGTCCCCTCCGCGCCGATCGACGCCCGGGTCACCACCTTCACCTTGCTCTCGTCCACCCGCGCCACCGCGATCCGCGCGTCGTTGGGCGCCCACCAATGGCCGGTGTGTCGGTCCATCTCCTCCTGCGCGACGAACTCGGCCGATCCCCACGTCACCGTGCCGCCCCCGCCGCTGGTCAGCCGCCGCTCGACGCCCGATCCCGTATCGACGACGTACAAATCCTGATCGCGCACGAAACTGACATAGCGCCCGCCGGTCGAAACCTCCGCGTCCACCTCCGACGTCGGCGTCGCGGTCAGCCGGCGGACCGTCCCGTTCAGCCCCGCCAGGTACAGGTCCCCGTCGATCGGCACGAGGATCGACTTGCCGTCCGGTGCCCAGTCATAATCGACGATCCCGCGCGTGCCGCCGACACGCGCCCGCTCGCGCCGCATCTTTTCCGCCTCGGAAATCTCCGCCCCGCTGCCGACCTTCGCACTGTCGACCAGCATCCGCGACTGGCCCGTCGTCGTGTCCACCGCCCACAGATCATACCGGTCCCGGTCGTCCGCCCGCGCCCTGAGCAGCGTCGCGAGCGTCCCGTCGGGCGACAGCTTCGGGCTGCGCGGCACCGATCCGTTGAGCGACGGGCTCTCGAACACGCGGTCCAGCGTCAGCCTCGGGGGCTGCGTTGCGGCCGGGGCCGGAACCGTCTGCGCACCTGCGGCCGTGGACAAGAGGGCGGCAAGGACGATGGGCACGCGAAGCGACATGGCTGTCTCCGGACAGGGGGCACCCGCCTGTTAGCGTGGCCGCACGCCTCGCGTCGAGCCTTCCCACCACGTCAAGTCTCGCGGAACCGGTTGACCGCGCCGCCCGCGCTGTTATAGGCCCCGCCATCGCAGAGCGGACTGACGGGTACGGCGAAGTAGCTCAGCTGGTTAGAGCACGGGAATCATAATCCTGGGGTCGGGGGTTCAAGTCCCTCCTTCGCTACCAGTCCGCTTTGCGATCTTCTTTTCCTGACAAACAGTTGCCGGCGCGCAAGCCGCGGAACCAGCGACCGCGCGTGTCGTTCGGGGGGGCAACAGGCTCACAGGAGACGGCAATGGAACTCACGGTATCGCTCGAGACGGTCTGCCGCCTCATCATCCGCGCACGCGAAATGGAGGCGCAGGTCCCCGGCCTCGCCGCAGACGAGGATGAGAACCCGCTCGACGCCGACGACGAATTCTCGGTGATGGAAGACGAAACCAACACCGTGATCGAAGAGGAGATGGCCGCCGCACTCGACGACCTCGCCGACGATCAGGTCGCCGAAGTCTTGGCGCTCGCCTGGGTCGGCCGCGGCACCTACGACGCGACCGAGTGGGAAGAAGCACTTGAGGAAGCCAACGACCGCAGCGGTGAATCCCCCGCGGACCAGCTCATGGAAATGCCGATGCTCGCCGGCTACCTCGACGCCGGCCTCGCCGCCTTCGACCTCAGCTGCACCGGCATCGGCCAGATCGACTGATTTCCTTAAACCCCTCTCCTTCAGGGGAGGGGTTGGGGTGGGGGCAACAGCACCGCACGCGCAAGGAACAAGTCGAAGCGCGCAGTGCCCTCAGCAGTATCCCGGACCTGATCCGGGATTCGGGGACGCAGGCGCAACGCCATTCGTTAGTCCCAACTACCCAACCCCCCGAAAACTCCGCTTGAACGCCAGCTCCCACAGCCCGTCGCGGTACCACCACCCCGCCAACCCGACGATCGACACCGGCCGCTCGCGCCAGTCCGCCTGCAACGCCGCCAGCAACGCCCGCGCCTCCTCCGGCCGAACCTTGTTCTGGATCGTCACATGCGCGCGCCACCCCTGCCCGTCCTGCGGCGTCAGCATCGTCGCGAACACCTCGGCCAGCTCCGCCCGCATCTCGGCCAGCTCCGGGCTCCGCACCCGCAACGCGACACCCCGTCCCAGATTGATCGGCTCGGACAACACCGCCTTCGGTGCCGGCGCTCGGCACAGCTCCGCCACGCGCCGCTCCAGCTCGTCCGCCACCGACGGCGGCAGGTGATGGAACATCGTCAGATGCGCGGAAATGACGTTCCGCTCCGGCGGAAAATGCGCGCGGCGCAAGCCGTCGAGATACCCGAAGTCCGCCGGCCCGAACAACGCCGACAGGATGAGCGGCGCGGTCACGCCGCCACCGCCAGCCCGCGCGCATCCGCCGCGGTCAGGTCCGTCGCCAACGCATCGTCATGCACCGTCACCGCGGTCCACGGCAGGTGATGCAACGTCTCGCCCACCCCAGCCAGCCCGCCGACACTGACGATCAGATAATGGATCCGCCCGTCGCGACAGTCCGCCATCGCCTCCACCGCGGTCGCCACGACGGTCCCGTCCAGACCCTTCACCGGCCGCCCCTGCATCGCGGTTGCCGCGAACAGGACGGGCGCGGACTCGTCCGCGCGGCTCTGCGCGATCGCCGCGGCGGCGCTGTCCTCCACCCGCGCGCGGTGTCCCAGCCAGCGCCAGATCCCGACCACGTTGACCAGCGTCAGAAACGCGTTCGACCACAACAGGTTCGCCTGCCCCGACGTCGCCGCCACGATGATCCAGCAGATCGACCCGACCGTGAACACGACGAAGCCCCAGCCCGTCGTCCGCGTGCCCAGATTGGCCGCGGTCATCATCGCCGCCACCATCGTCGCGATCGGCGCGATCCACCCTGCAATATCTTCCACGCTGCCCTCCTGCTGGAGCGGCCCTAACGCGCCACCCCGCGCTTGGTTACGGCCCGCGCCAGCATCGCGCGCGTATCGACGTCCAGCACGCAACCGCGCGGCCCCGCCACGGTCCGCAACCGCATCCCCCGTCCCGCGCCCGCATCGCCCGCCGGCATCTGCGCGAGCGGCAGCCGCAACACCACCGGATGCCCCGGCCGCCCGCGCGATACCGGCCGCACCCCCGCATCCCCCGGCCGCAACGCCCGCCACAACCGCGCGGCCAGTGTCGCGGGCACCGCCGGCATGTCGCCCAGCATCACCACCACCTCGCGCTCACGCAGCCGCAACGCCGCCAGCCCCGCGGCCAGGCTCGCCCCCATTCCCTGATCATGATCGCGCGCATGGACCACCGTCGTCCGCGGCCCGCGCGCCGCCTGCGTCACCCGCGCCCGGTCGGGCCCGGTCACCACCACCACCCGCGCCACCGGAGCCGCCCGCGCGATCGCCAGCGTCCGGTCGATCAGCCGCAGACCGCCCGTCCGCACCAGCAGCTTGTTCGCCCGCCCGAACCGCCGCGAGCTTCCGGCGGCCAGCAGGATCGCTACGCGCAACCCCCGCACTCCCGCCGCGCGATCATCAGATCTCGACCTGGCTGCCCAACTCAACGACGCGGTTCGTCGGCAGCTTGAAGAACTCCATCGCGCTTTCCGCATTGCGCAGCATCCACGCGAACAGCTTCTCGCGCCAGATCGCCATCCCCGGCCGCGACGATGCGATCAGCGTCTGCCTTGCGAGGAAGAAGCTCGTGTCCATCATGCGGAACCCGTTCCCGCAACTCTCCACATCCTTCAGCGCGCCCGGCACGTCGGGTTCCTCCATGAACCCGAACCGCAGCACCAGCCGGAAGAACCCCTGCCCCAGATCCTCCATCTGCGTCCGCGCCTTGGTGATCACATAGGGCACGTCCTCGATCTTGACGGTCAGCAGGATCACCCGCTCGTGCAGCACCTTGTTGTGCTTCAGATTATGGAGCAACGCATGCGGCACGCCCTCCGCGCTCGATGTCATGAACACCGCGGTGCCCGCCACCCGCGTCGCACTGTTGGCGGCTGACTTTACGAACACCTGCACCGGCATGGCCGACTCGCGCATCCGGTCGATCATCAGCTGCCGCCCGCGCGCCCAGGTCGTCAGCAGCGTGAACGCGATGAACCCGATCAGCAGCGGGAACCAGCCGCCATCGGGCACCTTCGTCAGGTTCGCCCCGAAATACGCCACGTCGATGATCGCGAAGATCGCCACCAGGAACCCGGCCCACAACTTGTTCCAGTTCCACAGGCTGAACAGCACGATGGCGATCAACGCGGTATCGATCAGCATCGCGCCCGTCACCGCGATGCCGTACGCCGCCGCCAGGTTGCTCGACGACCGGAACGTCAGCACCAGCAGGATCACCATCACCATCAGCGCCCAGTTGATCGCCGGGATGTAGATCTGCCCCGCCGCCTGGCTGCTCGTATGGACGATGCGCAGCCGCGGGATGAAGCCCAGCTGGATCGCCTGCTGCGTCACCGAGAACGCGCCCGAAATCACCGCCTGGCTCGCGATCACCGTCGCCAGCGTCGCCAGGATCACCAGCGGCAGGCGGAAATTGTCCGGCGCCAGCAGGAAGAACGGATTGTGGATCGCCTGTAGCGCGGCATTCGGCGTCAGCGACAGCAGCATCGCGCCCTGCCCCAGATAGTTCAGCATCAGCGCCGGCAGGACGAAGAACATCCACGACACGCGGATCGGGTTGCGCCCGAAATGCCCCATGTCGGCATACAGCGCCTCCGCGCCTGTCACGGCCAGCACGACCGACCCCATCGCCAGGAACGCGGTCACGCCCTCGGCGTAGAAGAAGCGCGCGGCATGCAGTGGGTTGAGCGCCTCGAAGATCATCGGCGACTGCACGATGTGCAGCAGCCCGAGCCCCGCCAGCACCGTGAAATACACGAGCATGATCGGCCCGAACAGCAGCCCGACCTTGGCGGTCCCGCGCGACTGGATGAAGAACAGCCCGACCAGGATCGTGATCGCGATCGGCAGCACCAGCGGCGCGAACGCCGTCTCCACCACCGCCAGCCCCTCGACCGCGGACAGGACGGAAATCGCCGGCGTGATCATGCTGTCGCCGTAGAACAAGGCGGTCGCGAACACGCCCAGCAGCACGATCCCCTTGGTCCAGCGCCGCTTGCCGCCGCCCTTGCGGTTGATCAGCGCCAGCAGCGCCAGGCTCCCGCCCTCGCCCTTGTTGTCGGCGCGCATGATGATGCTGACATATTTGATCGTGACGACCAGCATCATCGACCAGAAGATCAGGCTCAGCACGCCCAGCACATGCAGCCGATCCGGCGTCAGCGGATGATGCCCCGCGAACGTCTCGCGGAACGCATAGAGCGGGCTCGTCCCGATATCGCCGAACACGATGCCGATCGCGCCGACCGCCAGCTTGGCAATGCCCTGCTCACCGTGGCCATGCGCGGGATCGGGCTCGGCGGCCACCTGAGCGACGCCGGTTTCCGAAACGCTCATCGACCGACCAAAATCCGCATGATGTCGTGCAGGTCCCTTCGCCGCCGTCAGGCCGCGTTGCGCCGCCCCTAGCACTCGCCATACCGCGCTGCAACGCACCCACTATCGCCGGCCCGCCCGGGCGACCCTGCAGCACCGCCCCCAGAAAAAGCCGCGTCCCGCCCGCGCGACGCAACGTCGACCGCCCGGCTTCTTCTTGCACGACCATGGCAACGAGTATCCGGACCGGCCGAACCAGCGTGCAATATTGACACAGGTTATCGAAATAACCGGGCGGCGGCGGCGTTCGACCCGTCCGCGGCCCCACCGAACCGCGCTCCGATAATCATAAATCGCGTACGACGAACCGGAACGCAAAGCGAACATCGGCGTTCTCCCCGCAGCCATCAGGAAGGATGCTCATGACCACCGAAAATCCGAAAACCCATCCGACCTCGAACGCCGAAAAGGACCCGTCCGACTGGACCACGGGCGACGAGGCGATGACCGGCGCGCAGGCGTCCTACCTCAAGACGCTGAGCGAAGAAGCCGGCGAAGAATTCGACGACAGCCTCACCAAGGCCGACGCATCGAAGAAGATCGACGAGCTCCAGGCCAAGACAGGCCGCGGCCAGTAAAACCGGAACCGGGGGGCGATCTGCCCCCCGATTTTGTTTCCGGTCCGGTTCTTGTCGATAAGTTGTCAGCGCGGTCGTTCGGCACTGCGTGCCAATCGCCACGCAATATGACGGGCTTACGCAACCCGAGAAATCACTACCTTTCAATTCATGGCGCCAGTCCGGTCGCCCGCGTCGCACGGACTGCAATCCCGGGAATCCGCGCTACGACATACGCGGCGTTCCGAAGGCCAGCTACGTCCCCGTCCCGACGGCACGTTCGGCCATGGCGGTCAGCGTGAGACGATCTCCGACACCTAACCCGGCATCGAGCGCGACGAAGCACAACGCCTCCGATCCAGCTTCGCCGTCGGTACCGGCGCGGAATATACGTTCTGGCCGCGCGCCGGACCCCAGATCGACGTCGACCATCTCGACAATGACATGAGCACGATCCTGCTCGGCGTCCCGACCCGCTTCTGACGCAAAGTGCCGTCGAACACGCTCGCCCTGTCCGACCTCCTCTGAGTTCCTGGCGTGGTCACGATCCCAACCCCGTTTGGTTCGAGCCTGTCGAAAACCCGGCGCAGAGTTATCGCTCGCCCCGAACCAGACGGAACGCGGCTCGACCTGTCATCATCGCGCTGCAAAACCAATAGATGTCGTCTAGCTTGAGCATGCGACAGGCTCGGACAAGGCCAGTCAGGTGACTTCACGCAATCCCGCGAACGGTTAGCGCGTCGCGTCACTCGCCAGCAACGCATCCAGCGCCCGCACGCGCAGCGCCAGGTCTGCCCGCCACGGCGCATTGGCCGGCGTCCGCGCGAGCAGCCCGGCCCACGCATCCCGCGCCCGATCGAACTGCCCCGACCCCGCATAGGCCAGCCCCAGGAAGAAGGGCGGCCCCGGATGCAGCGGCGATGCCTTGGCCGCCCGCGCGAACGCCAGCTCGGCCGCCGGCGTCACCAGCCCGTCGGCATGCGCGACCAGCGCGTTGCCCATGCCGACCCACAGGTCCGCACTGCGCGGCCGTCGCACCAGCGCCCCGCGCAGCACACCGATCGCATACAGGTCCAGCCCCTGCCGCTGGAACGCGTCCGCCGTGGTCAGCACCTGCGCATCGCCCGTGAACCGCTCGAACATTGTCTCGCGCAGCGCGCCATAGTCGCTGTTCGCCCGCGCCACATCGGCGCGCGGTGGCGTCGGCCGGCCCGCCAGCCCCGGCTGCCCCTGCCACGCATAACCCGCCAGCGCGAGCAGCAGCGCCGCCCCGAGCAACTCGACACCCCCGCGCGGAAACCGCCCGAACCGCGCCAGCCCAACGCCTATTACCGCCGCCAGCACGATCAGGATCACCCACCCCGTCATGCGCCGCGCCCCCGCCGCCGGAAACTGCCACGCGCCACGAACGCACCGATCACCAGCAACAGCACCGGCAGCGCCCACAGCGGCCACGTCACCGCGTTCAACGGCGGATCATACGTCACCCAGTCGCCGTAACGCTGCACCAGCCATGCGCGGATATCCTCCGGCCGCTCGCCCGCCGCGATCCGCCGTCGGACCAGCGCGCGCATGTCGCCCGCCATGTCCGCATCGGAGTCGGCGATCGACTGCCCCTGGCACACCAGGCACCGCAGCGTCTGCATCAGCGCCGTCGCGCGCGCCTCCGCCGCCGGATCGGGAAGCTGCGTATCGCTCAGCGCAGCAGGCGGCACGCCCGACTGCGCCGCCGCCATCACCGGCGCCATCGTCAGCGCAAAGGCGACGAAAAACCTCATCGCAGCGCCTGCACCGCAGCAACCAGCCCGGCCACATCCTCCGGCCGGATATCACCGATCTTCTGCGCCCGAATGATGCCGCGCCCGTCCACCACGAACGTCTCCGGCACGCCCGACGACCCGAGCGCCATCTGCACCCGGCTGTCCACGTCGCTGCCGATTGAACGATAGGGATTGCCGTAGCGCGCCAGGAACCGGTCGACGTCCGCCCGCGTGTCGCGGATCGCGATCGCGTCGATCGGCACGCCCGCCTTCGCCAGCGCCGCCAGCTGCGGCGCCTCCGCCGCGCACGGCACGCACCAGCTGGCGAAGACGTTCACCAGCCGCGCGCCGCCCGCATTCGCGCTCAGCCCCGGCCGCGACGCCGACGCCGCCGGCAACGCGATCGCCGGCATCGGCTGCCCCACCAGCCGCGACACGATCGTCCGGTCCGCCGGCCGCAGCAGTCCGCCCGCGACCAGCCCCAGGAACAGCAGGAACGCCACCAGCGGCACCCACAACAGCCAGCGTACGCCCGCCTTGGTCATGCGTACTGCTCCACCAAGCGCGACCGCCGCTCACGCAACACCCGCCCGACCAGCGACAGCAGACCGCCCAACGCGACCAGCCCACCGCCGAGCCAGATCAACGTCACATAGGGCTTCCACCACAGCCGCAGCTGCCAGCGCCCCTGCTCGTCCGCCTTGCCCAGCACGACATACAGCTGCCCGTCCAGCACGGTGCGGATCGCCGCCTCGCTCGTCTCGGTCGGCGGCGCGGAAAACGCCCGCGCCTGCGGACGCATGACGTAACCCGCATCGTCGCCGCGCCGCACGGTCAGCGTCCCCTCGATCGCGGTCCAGTTCTCGCCCGCGATCGGCTCCACCCCGTCGAACCGCAGCGCCCACGGCCCCACGCGGTGCGTCTCGCCCGGCCGCGCCGCCACCAGTGTCTCCTGCGTAAAGGCCGCCTCCGACGCCATCCCCGCAAGCGCCACCGCGATGCCGAGATGCGCCACGACCATCCCGTATGTGAACAGCGGCGTCCGCCACAGCTTGCGCTTCCACAACGGCGCGACGCTCGCCACCGCCGCGCCTGCCGCCACGGTCAGCCCGAGCAGCGGCAGCACCCCGATCCCCGGCGCACGCAGCCACACCGCAGCGAAGGCCACCACCGCGATCAGGATCGGCAAAGCCATCCGCTTGAGCACCGCGACGCCGTCGTCACGCCGCCACCGCACCAGCGGCCCCGCCCCCATCATCGCGACCAGAATCAGCGCCAACGGCCCCGCCGCCGCATTGAAATAAGGCGGCCCGACCGATAGCTTTCCGCCCGTCAGTCCCTCGACCGCCAGCGGATACAGCGTCCCGATCAGCACCACGCCCAGGATCGCGGACAGCAGCAGATTGTTCGCCACCAGCGCACCCTCGCGGCTGACCGCATCGAACCGCTGCCCCTCGCGCACCGTGCCGACGCGCAGCGCGAACAGTGCCAGCGCCCCGCCGATATAGATCGCCAACAACGCCAGGATGAACCCGCCCCGCGTCGGATCGACCGCGAACGCATGCACGCTCGTCAGGATGCCCGACCGCACGAGGAACGTCCCCACCATGCTCATCGAAAACGCGACGACCGCCAGCATGATCGTCCACGCGCGCAACCCGTCGCGCGTCGCCAGCACCGTCACCGAATGGAGCAAGGCAGTCGCCGCCAGCCACGGCATCAGCGAGGCATTCTCGACCGGATCCCAGAACCACCAGCCGCCCCAGCCGAGCTCGTAATAGGCCCAGTAGCTGCCCGCCGTGATGCCCAGCGTCAAAAAGATCCACGCCCCCAGCACCCACGGCCGCATCGCGCGAGCGAACACCGGCCCCACGTCGCGCGTCACCAACGCGCCGACCGCAAACGAGAACGCCACCGACAACCCGACATAGCCGAAATACAAGGTCGGCGGATGGAACGCCAAGCCTGGGTCCTGCAACAGCGGATTGAGCCCCAGCCCTTCCGCCGGCGCCGGGTCCAGCCGCGCGAACGGATTGGACGCGAACAGCAGGAACGCAAAGAACCCGATCGCGATGAACGCCTGCGCGCCCAGCGTCGCGACCAGCGTCCGTTCCGGCAAGCGCCGCTCGAGCAACGCGACCGCCGCCCCCGCCAGCCCCAACACCGCCACCCACAGCAGCATCGACCCCTCATGGTTCCCCCATGTGCCCGCAAAGCGGTACAGCAAAGGCTTCTGGCTATGGTCGTTCGCCGCGACCAGCGCGACCGACAGGTCGACCCGCACGAACAGCGCGATCAGTGCCGCGAACGCCAGCATGGTGAGCGCACCCTGCACCACCGCCACCGACCGCACCGGCGCCATCAGCGCGTCGCGCCCACCGGTCAGCCCGAACGCCGACAGCGCCAGCTGCAACACGGACAGCGCCGCCGCCAGCCACAGCGCGGCCAGGCCGAACTCGGCGATCACGTCGCGCCTGCCTTCCCCGGCGCGATACTCTCGGACTTGTGCATCTCGCCCGCCACCTGCGGCGGCATGTAGCGTTCGTCATGCTTGGCCAGGATGTTCGTCGCGACGAACCCGCCGCCGGGCACGAACGCGCCCTCTGCCACCACGCCGCTATTTTCCTTGAACAGGTCCGGCACGATTCCGGTGTACCGCACCGGCACCGTCTGCGCACCGTCCGTCACGACGAAGCGGATCGTCACCCCGTCGGCCGCGCGCACGATCGACCGGTCCGCCACCATCCCGCCCAGCCGCACCGCCCGTCCCGGCTGCACGCCGTCCCGCACCGCATCGCTCGGCGTATAGAAATACGCCGCCTGATCCTTCAGCGCGGACATCGCCAGCAACGCCGCGCCCACGACCGCAACGATCGCCAGCACCGCCAGCGTCAGCCGCTGATGCTTCGCCCTCATCGTCCAGCCTGCTTCGACTGCGAAGTCACCGCGTCGGCCCGCCGCTCCGCCCGCCGCATCGCGACATGCGCCCACAGGCACAGCGCCGCCGTCCCACCGATCACGATGGCATAGGCGGCGATCACGAACGGCCAGGGATTCATGCGCGCGCCATCCGCCGCAACCGCGCCTCGATCTTCGCGTCCGCCAGCATCGCCCGCATCCGCATCAGCACGACCGCGGTGAAGATCAGCGTGAACCCCACCACCACGATCGGCAAGGGCCACAGGATCGCCCCGTCAATCGTCGTCCCCGTCAGGCTAATGCTCTGACCCTGGTGCAACGTCCGCCACCACACCACGGAATAGCGGATCACCGGCACGTTCACCGCGCCGACGATGCCGAAGATCGCCACGATCCGCTGCCCGCCCGCCCCGCGATCGGCATAGGCCTGCGCCAGCGCGATATAGCCGAGGTAGAGAAAGAACAGCACGAGCATCGACGTCAGCCGCCCATCCCATTCCCACCACGTCCCCCAGGTCGGCCGGCCCCAGATCGATCCCGTCGCCAGACACAACGCCGCAAACACCGCCCCCGGCACCGCCAGCGCCCGCCCCGCGACCGCCGCCAGCGGATGCCGCCACACCAGTTGCATCAGGCTTGCCGCCGCGATCCCCGTCCAGCCCGCCATCCCCAGCCACGCAGCCGGCACATGGACGTACAGAATCCGCACGCTGTCCTTCTGGAGATAATCCGCCGGCGTCAGCCACAACCCGCTGGCCAGCCCGATCAGCGACAGCAGCACGCCGCCCCACAACGCCCACGGCGTCACCGGCCGGGCGATCCCCAGAAATCTGGTCGGGTTGGCGAAAGCGTGCATCGTTCATCGCTGCATAGAGGCTGTTCGCCGCCCGCGAAAGAACCGATCGCGCTTGCCGCACCGGGAGTCGTCCGCCTAGACGCCCGCCCGACATGCCGAACCCCACCCCATTGCCCGCGACCCCCGCGAAGGTCGCGCCCGCCGCCGATCGCCCGCTGCTGGGCATCGCGCTCCGGCTCGGCTCGGCCTCCTGCTTCGCGATCATGGCGGTCGCGCTCAAACTGTCGAGCGAGCGCGGCGTCACCGCGCCGGAAATGATCCTCTACCGCAACGGCTTCGGCCTGCCGGTCCTGCTCGCCTGGGTCCTGCTCGGCCCCGGCCTCGGCGCGCTCCGCACCAGGCGCCCGCTCGCCCACCTCACCCGCTCCGCGATCGGCCTCGTCTCGATGGTCCTCACCTTCGAGGCACTGATCCTGCTGCCGCTGGCGGAGGCGACGACGATCACCTTCGCCGCCCCGGTGTTCGCGACCATCCTCTCGGTCTTCGTCCTGTCCGAACGCGTCGGGCGCTACCGCTGGGCGGCGGTCGCGATGGGCTTCACCGGCGTCCTGATCGTGATGCAGCCGGGCAGCGACCGTCTCCCGCTGGCCGGCGTCCTGGTCGCGGTCGCCGCCGCCATCGGCCAGGCCGGCGTCGCCATCACGCTCCGTCAGATCGGCAAGAGCGAGGGCATCGCCGCGATCGTCTTCTGGTTCACCGTCGCCACCACCGTCGCCGGCCTCCTAGCGCTCCCGTGGTTCGGCCAGCGCCACGACGCGACCACCTGGGCGCTGCTCGTCGCCGCCGGCATGATCGGTATTTGCGGACAGCTCATGATGACCGCCTCGCTGCAACACGCCCCCGTCGCCGTCGTCGCCCCGCTCGACTATCTCCAGATCCTCTGGGCCACGCTCTTCGGCTGGCTCGTCTTCGCCCACGCGCCCGTCGCGACGACCTTGCTGGGCGCGGCTCTGGTCGTCGCCGGCGGCCTCTTGACCGCCTGGCGCGAACATTATCTGCGGCGGACGGTCATCGCCGCAAGACCGGACCTCTAACGCCTGTTGCCACAACGCTAGGCGGTGAAGACCAACCCCAAACCCCGTCCATGCCGAGCGAAGTCGAGGCACGCTCCCCGAGCGCAGCTGAGGGGCCAACGCCGGCTTCCCGACTACGCTCGAAGGGTCCCTCCACTTCGCTCGGGATGGACGGGGACGAGTTGTAACATTCCAAGCAGAACATCATCCCGGAGCTGATCCGGGATTCCGCTGCCTCCGCTTCAAAGCGCAGTAGAGCCTACCGCCCGATCAACCGCTGCGCCATCCGGTCGGACACTGCCGCCGCACTATCGCCGCTGGCGTCGCTCTCGTCCCAGATCGCGTTCAGCCGGTCCGGGATCGCCGCGATCCGCGCTTCCACCGCATCGCGGTCGCCCTGCCCGAGATATTCCACCCCGACGCTGATGATCCCGCCCGCGTTGATCACATAATCCGGCGCGTACATGATGCCGCGCGCCTGCAACCGCCCGCCATCCGCCGGCGTCTCCAGCTGGTTGTTCGCCCCGCCCGCCACGATCGGCGCGGACAGCCCGGCGATCGTCGCCTCGTCCAGAATGGCACCCAGCGCGTTCGGGCTCACCACATCGGACTCGACGCGCAGGATGTCCGCCGCCGCAACCGCACGACCACCCAGCTCCTCCGCCAGCCGCGCCGCGCGATCCGCATGGACATCCGCCAGCGTCAGCTTGGCCCCACGCGCTGCAAGCCGCCGCGCCAGCCCGCCGCCGACCGATCCCACACCCTGGATCGCGACATGCACGCCGTCCAAGTCGCGCTTCAGCCGCCGCCGCACCGCCGCCTCGATGCCCAAGAAAATGCCCTGCGCCGTGAACGGCCCCGGATCGCCACCGGCCGCACCACCTTCGGCCGGCAGGCCCGACACGAACCGCGTCTGCTCGCGCACCGCGACCATGTCGGCCAGCGTGATGCCGACATCCTCCGCAGTCACGTAACGACCGCCCAGCGAATCGACCGCCCGCCCGAACGCGGCGAGCAGCTCGGGCGATTTGCCGCGCGCACCGTCCGCCAGGATCACCGCCTTGCCCCCGCCCAGCGGCAGCCCGGCCATCGCATTCTTGTAACTCATGCCGCGCGACAGGCGCAGCACGTCCGTCACCGCCAGTTCGGCATCGTCATACGCCCAGTAGCGCGTGCCGCCGGCCGCCGGCCCCAGCGTCGTCGAATGAATCGCGATGACCGCGGTCAGGCCGCTCGCGCGATCCCGGAAGAAATGCAGACCCTCATGGTCGTCATAATCCAGATAGTCCCACGGGGCGGTCATGGCCGAAATCCTAACGCGACATTATATTGCGAATACCGGCAATAATGTTCCTGCACGCGCGAGACCAGCCCAAAAAGGGCCGTTCGCGTCGTCGGGAATATCAGGGGGGATGGGGCGGCCAACGGGGATTGAACCCGCAACCTCCGGTACCACAAACCGGCGCTCTAACCAATTGAGCTATGGCCGCCACATCGTCGACACCGCGGCGCGTGGCCGCATGTCGTCCCGCGCCCCTACATCCGGCGATCACGAAACGCAAGCTGGCCGCTTGGCTTCGATATCCCGACCCCCTAAGTAGACAATCTCATGTTATCGCAACGCACCCGCTACGCCGCCCGCGCGCTCCAGCATCTTGCCGACCGTTATGGGCAGGGTCCGGTCCAGCTAACCGAAATCGTCGCAGCGCAGAATATTCCCGCGAAATTCCTGACCGTCATCCTGTCCGAGATGAAACGCGCCGGACTGGTCGACACGATGCGCGGCAAGGTCGGCGGCTACTGGCTCGCCCGCCCGCCGGAGGAAGTGACTTACGGCGACATCGTCCGCCTGACGCGCGGTTCGCTCGCCCTCGTCCCCTGCGCCAGCCGGCTCAATCATGCGCCGTGCGACAATTGCCTGGACGAGGACGAATGCCGCCTGCGCGCCGTCATGCTCACGGTGCGCGACGAGACCGCCAATATCCTCGACCGGATCCGCCTGTCCGATAAACCGCCCGTCGAAAAGCTTATGGTTTGATCGCTGACAGTTTTGCCTGTTCGCCAATCGGCCAGGACCCGGAATACCAGATTGTCGAAAGGGGGATCACCATGACGCGACCGACCAAGGCCAGACTGACGATCGCGCTGGCCCTCGCCGCGCTCACGACGCTCCCCGGCTGCTCCGGCGGCAGCAAGACGGACGGCAGCACGCTGCTGAACGTCAGCTACGATCCCACGCGCGAACTGTACCGCGGCATCAACGCCGCCTTCATCGCCGACTGGAAGGCGAAGACCGGCAAGCCGCTGTCGATCCGGATGAGCCATGGCGGCTCCGGCAAGCAGGCGCGCTCGGTCGCCGACGGGCTGGAGGCTGACGTCGTCACGCTGGCGCTCGCCTACGACATCGACATCCTGGCCGACCGGAAATTGCTCGCCCAGGACTGGCAGGCGAAGCTGCCCGACCACAGCGCGCCTTATTACTCCACGATCGTGTTCCTCGTCCGCAAGGGCAACCCGAAGAAAATCCGCGACTGGGCCGATCTGGTGAAGCCGGGCGTGTCGGTCATCACGCCGAACCCCAAGACGTCCGGCGGCGCGCGCTGGAACTACCTCGCCGCCTGGGGCTACGGACGCCAGGCCGGCGGGTCGGACGCCGCCGCACGCGACTATGTCACGCGGCTCTACAAGAACGTGCCGGTGCTCGACTCCGGCGCGCGCGGCTCCACCACCACCTTTGCCGAACGCGGCCTCGGCGACGTGCTGCTCGCGTGGGAGAACGAGGCGATGCTGGCCCGCGACGAAATGGGCCGCGGCAAGTTCGACATCGTCGTGCCCTCCGTCTCGATCCTCGCCGAACCGCCCGTCGCGGTGGTCGACGCGAACGCGCAGCGCCACGGCACCGCCGCGGTGTCAAAGGCCTATCTCGAGTTCCTCTACACGCCGGCCGCGCAGGACCTGATCGCCAAGGCGCACTACCGCCCGCGCGACCCCCAGGTTGCCGCGCGCTACGCCAGCAAGTTCCCGCAGACCAAGCTGCTCACCATCGACGGCGACTTCGGCGGCTGGCGCAAGGCGCAGGCCACCCACTTCGCCGACGGCGGCACCTTCGACGCCATCTACCGCCCCACGGGCCGCTGACCGCTCGAATGACGAAGGTTCTCGACAGGCTCGAACCATACGGGTCTGCGCGCCTGTCGAGGACCGGTCGTACGCGCCGGGCTGATACCCCATGACCCGCGCCAAACGCTCGGTCCTGCCCGGTTTCGGCCTCACCCTCGGCCTGACGCTCGCCTATCTCTCGATTGTCGTGCTGATCCCGCTGTCGACCGTGTTCCTCAAATCCGCCGGCATGGGCCCGGCCGACTTCGCGCGCGTCGCCTTTTCCGAACGCGCGGTCGCGGCCTACCGGCTGAGCTTCGGCGCCGCGCTCGCCGCCGCTGCGGTCAACGCGGTATTCGGCATGCTCGTCGCCTGGGTGCTGGTCCGCTACCGCTTCATCGGCCGGAGGTTCGTGTCGGCGATCGTCGACCTGCCCTTCGCGCTCCCCACCGCGGTCGCCGGCATCGCGCTCACCGCGCTCTGGGCGGCGGACGGCTGGATCGGCCAATATCTCGCCCCACTCGGGATCAAGGTCGCCTACACCTCGCTCGGCGTCACGATCGCGCTCGTCTTCGTCGGGCTGCCCTTCGTCGTGCGCTCGGTCGAACCGGTGCTGGAGGATGTCGGCCGCGACCTGGAGGAGGCCGCCGCCTCGCTCGGCGCCGGCCGCTTCACGATCTTCCGCCGCGTCATCCTTCCCGCGATCGGCCCCGCCTTGCTCACCGGCTTCGCGCTCGCCTTCGCACGCGGCGTCGGCGAATATGGCTCGGTCATCTTCATCGCCGGCAACCTGCCGTACAAGACCGAGATCGCCCCGCTGCTGATCGTCACGCAGCTCGAACAATATGACTATGCCGGCGCCACCGCGATCGCGACCGTCATGCTGCTGCTCGCCTTCGCGATGCTGCTCGCGGTCAACCTGACGCAGGTGTGGCGCCGTCGTCGCATGGAACGATGATGACCCGCGCCGCCCTCATCGCCGCCGCACTCGCCTTCCTCGGCCTGTTCGTGCTGATGCCGTTCGTCGCCGTCTTCGTGGAGGCGTTCCGCGAAGGCGTGCCCACCTACCTCGCCCAACTCGCCGAACCCGACGCGATGGCCGCGATGCGCCTCACCCTCATCGTCGCCGCGATCAGCGTGCCGGCCAACATCGTGTTCGGCATCGTCGCGGCCTGGTGCATCACGAAGTTCGAATTTCGCGGCAAGGGCCTGCTCATCACGCTGATCGACCTGCCCTTCTCCGTCTCGCCGGTTGTTGCGGGGCTCATCTACGTGCTGCTGTTCGGCATCAACGGTTGGTTCGGCCCCTGGCTTCAGGCGAACGGGGTGGAAATCATCTTCGCCGTCCCCGGCATCGTGCTTGCGACCATCTTCGTCACCTTCCCGTTCGTCGCGCGCGAACTGATCCCGCTGATGGCCGAGCAAGGGCGGGACGACGAGGAAGCCGCCATCTCGCTCGGCGCGACGGGGTGGCAGACCTTCTGGCACGTCACGCTGCCCAATATCCGCTGGGGACTGCTCTACGGCGTACTGCTTTGCAATGCGCGCGCGATGGGCGAATTCGGCGCGGTGTCGGTCGTGTCGGGCCACATCCGTGGGCTCACCAACACGATGCCGCTCCACGTCGAAATCCTGTACACCGAATATAATTTCGTCGGCGCCTTTGCGGTCGCCTCGCTGCTCGCGGTGCTGGCGCTCGTCACCCTGGTGGTGAAGACGCTGCTCGAATGGCGCTACGGCGATCAGATCCAGGGGATCGGACACTGATGGGCATCACCGTGACCGGGGTCGCCAAGACCTTCGGCAGTTTCGCCGCACTGCACGGCATCGATCTCGACGCGCAACCGGGCGAGTTCCTGGCGCTGCTGGGCCCCTCCGGCTCGGGCAAGACCACGCTGCTGCGGATCATCGCCGGGCTGGAATTTCCCGACGCCGGCACCGTCGCGTTCGATAATGAGGACGTTACCGGCCGCCCCGTGTCCGAACGCGGCGTCGGCTTCGTGTTCCAGCAATATGCGCTGTTCCGCCACATGACGATCGCCGACAACATCGCGTTCGGCCTCACCGTGCGCCCGCGCCGCGACCGCCCGGCCAAGGCCGAGATCGCGCGCCGCGTCGACGAACTGCTCGATCTCGTCCAGCTCCCCGGCCTCGGCGGCCGCTACCCCGCACAACTGTCGGGCGGCCAACGCCAGCGCGTCGCGCTCGCCCGCGCGCTCGCGGTCGAACCCCGCTTCCTCCTCCTCGACGAGCCGTTCGGCGCGCTCGATGCAAAGGTCCGCAAGGACCTCCGCCGCTGGCTGCGCGGCCTGCACGACCGGCTCGGCCTCACCTCGATCTTCGTCACGCACGATCAGGAGGAAGCGCTCGAACTCGCCGACCGCGTCGTCGTGATGGATCACGGCGTGATCGAACAGGTCGCCCCCCCGGCCGACATCTACGATCGCCCCGCCTCCGCCTTCGTGTTCGGTTTCGTCGGCGAATCGAACTGCCTGCCCGTCACCGTCCGCGCCGGCCGCGCCTGGCATCACGACATCGATCTCGGCGCAGCCGAGGCCCCGGACGGCCCCGCCAACGCCTGGTTCCGCCCGCACGACGTCGTCGCGGACGATACCGGCATCCCCGCCACCGTCCTGCTCGCCCGCCCGAAAAACGGCCTGACCCGGATCGAGGCGCAGGTCGCCGGCATCGACAAACCGTTCGAGGCCGACCTCGCCACCGCCCCCGCGGTCGGCGCGACGGTCCACCTCCGCCCCTTCCGGTTCCGCATCTTCCCGGCATGACCGGCGACGCGCTGCCCCGGCCCTGCATTCTGGTCGATGCGGATGCCTGCCCGGTGAAGGACGAGATCTACAAGGTCGCCCGCCGCCACGCGGTCGCGGTGCGCGTCGTCGCGAACCAGATGATCCGCGTGCCGCCCGACCCCGACTTCGCGCGCGTCATCGTCGGCGACGGGTTCGACGCGGCCGACGACTGGATCGCCGAACGCGCCGAGGCGACCAGCATCGTCATCACGTCCGACATCCTGCTCGCCGAACGCTGCGTCAAATCCGGCGCCGTCGTGATGGGCCCCGACGGCCGCCCCTTCGACCGCGCCCGCATCGGCGGCGCCGTCGCCATGCGCGCCCTGATGGCCGACCTCCGCGCCATGGGCAGCGTCACCGGTGGCCCCGCGCCGTTCTCGGCACGAGACCGCTCCGCGTTCCTGCAGGCGCTCGACGGGGCGGTGGTAAATCTGAAGCGCCAGTCCCGCGCAGCCCCCAGTACGGCTCCGACGCCACCCTCAGCCTAACCCCGCCACTTCAACACCCCGCCCCCACCCCGCTTGGTTCGAGCCTGTCGAGAACCCCCGCGCAGAGTTCTCGACAGGCTCGAACCAAACGGAAATTGCGAGTGGGTACCTAACCCACGCGTAGTGCCCCTTCGAGCGAAGTCGGGAAGCCAGCAGCGCGCGCTAAACCGCCCTTACGCGCTAACCCCAAACTCCATCTGCATCGCAAACACCCGCGCCGCACCCGGAGCCACCTCGACCACCCCCGGCTTGTCCCGGAAGTCGCCAGCATACCCGTCGGAATCCGCCATCCCCTGCCACGGCTCAATGCACAGATACCCAGCCCCCGGCTTCGTCCAGATGCCCAGATCCGGCATGTCGGCAAAATCCACCCGCACACCCGTGCCGCCGGCCCCGCCATACCAAAGCCCACGACTCCGCACGTCCTCGAAGATCACGGCATCCACCGCGAACAGCTCGTCACGCAACACCAGCATGTGCCCCTCGACCGGCGAAGGGAACCGCTCCGCCGCAATCAGCCCGTCCGGCGTCACCGTCCGCACCGCCTCCGGCTCCAGCTGGTCGAAACGCACCACATGTTCACCGCGCTCCGCCCCATAAGGCAGCGGCCACCGCAACGCAGGGTGGAACCCGAACGACGCCGGCAACGAAACCTCGCCCGGATTGGTCAGGGTCGCGGTCATCGCCAACCGATGCCCCGCAACCTCGAACCGCATCTCGAGCGAGAACGCGAACGGATACACCGCCCGCGTCGCCGCGCTGTCCGTCAGCCGGAACAGCACGAAATCCGCGCCGGTCTCGACCACTTCGAACCGGCTCCTGCGGGCAAAGCCATGCTTCTCCAGCGCATACTCCGCACCATCGACGCGGTAGCGCCCGCCGGCCACAGCCCCGACGATCGGGAACAGCAACGGCGCACGCCCCGTCCAGAACTTCGGATCGCCATCCCATAACAGGTCGCGCCCTTCGTCGTCGACGATCCGCCGCAACTCCGCCCCATCCGGACTGACCGTGACGGTCAGCCCGGACGAGGCGATCACAACATCCGCGGTCATCTCAACACTCACGACGTGACGTCATGGTCCTGCGGGCCATCCGTCCCGCCCGTGCCGCCGGTCCCGCCGTCGCTGCCGGGGTCCTCCATCGGCGAACGACCGTCATCCTTGTGGTCCTCGCGCGCGGGCGTCTGGTTCTCGTCGAACGGGTTGGGCGTATCGTCCGGGCCGGCCGGTGGACTGTCGGGGTTCTGGTCGGGAAAGCTCGCCATGATGCGCTCCTGTCACGGTTTGTGCGCATTGAACGCGCTACCTGCGACGCGGGTCCACGCGTGTCTGCGTGCTTGCTTGGCAGGCCTTCCCTGTTATATGCCCCGCCGACCGGGCCTCATGCGGGCGTGGCGGAATTGGTAGACGCGCTTGGTTTAGGTCCAAGTATCGCAAGATGTGGGGGTTCGAGTCCCTTCGCCCGCACCATCTCCGCCCCGCACGGGTGGAGTGCCTCCCCGGACGACATTCCGAGAAAGAACGAGAAGAGCGATGCAGACTGTCGAGACGCTGAACGAGGGGCTGAAGCGCGCCTACACGCTCACCATCCCCGCCGCCGACATCGCCAAGCGGGTCGATGCGGAGATCAAGCAGGCCGCCCCCACCATCCGCATGCCCGGCTTCCGCCCCGGCAAGGTGCCCGCCAACCTGGTCCGCAAGATGCACGGCCCGGCGCTCGAACAGCAGGCGCTCGACGCCGCCGTGCGCGACGGTGTCCAGTCGCTCATGACCGAACAGCGCCTCCGCCCGGCGATGCAGCCCGCGGTCGAACTGGTCGACGGGTATGAACCCGGCAAGGACGCCGCACTCAACGTCACGCTGGAAATCCTGCCCGACGTGCCGGAGCCGCAGATCGACGGCCTGAAGCTTGAGCGCCTGACGGTCGAGCCGACCGACGACGAGATCGACGCGCAGGTCCGCCGCCTGGCGGGCCAGCAGAAGAGCTTCGACGACGCGATGGAAGGCCATCCCGCGGTCGAGGGCGACCTGGTCGTCATGGACTTCGTCGGCAAGGTCGACGGCGAGCCGTTCGACGGCGGCACCGGCTCCGACATGTCGGTCGAACTCGGCTCCGGCCGGCTCATCCCCGGTTTCGAATCCGGCCTCGAAGGCGTCAAGACCGGCGAGAGCCGCACGCTCAACGTCACCTTCCCGGACGACTACAACGTCGCTTACCTCAAGGGTAAACCCGCGACCTTCGACGTCACCGTCACGAAGATCCAGGTCCCCAAGGAAGCCGCCGCTGACGAGGATTTCGCCAAGTCGCTCGGCCTCGAGAGCATGGAGCAGCTGCGCGGCCTGCTGAAGGGTCAGGTCGAGCAGGAATTGAACGGCCTCACCCGCACGCACATGAAGCGCAAGCTGCTCGACCAGCTCGCCGACTCGCACAGCTTCGACGTTCCGCCGTCGATGGTCGAGGCTGAGTTCGAGCAGATCTGGCGTCAGCTCGATCATGAAGCCAGCCACGAGGAAGACCCGGAGGCCGCCCGCGCCGAGCTGGAGACCGACCGCGACGATTACCGCGCGATCGCCGTCCGCCGCGTCCGCCTTGGCCTGCTCCTGTCCGAAATCGGCCAGCGCAACGGCGTCGAGGTCAGCCAGCAGGAAATGAACCGCCTCGTCGCACAGGCGGCGCAGCAGTATCGCGGTGAAGACCAGAAGCGCTTCATCCAGTATGTCCAGCAGGACCCGATGGCTGCCGCCCAGCTGCGTGCCCCGCTGTACGAGGACAAGGTCGTCGACTTCCTGTTCGAACGCGCCGAGATCACCGACCGCACAGTCGAGCGCGCCGAGCTTGAGTCCGAAATCGAGGCCGATGCCGACAATCTCGGCAAGGACCACGTCCACGGCCCGGATTGCGATCATGACCATGACCACGACCACGCCGGTCACGATCACGCCGCGCACGACCATGCCGACCATGATCATGCCGACGATGCCGCTCCGGTGACCGAAGCAGCGGCGGAGAAGACCGAAGCCAAGGCCCCGGCCAAGAAGCCGCGCGCCAAGAAGCCCAAGGCCGAAGCAGCCGAAACGACCGAGCCGACCGAAGGCTGATCCTCCCCGGGCGCGGCACCCCCGCGCCCGGTCTGGACTCCGCAGACGGCCCGTTTTACGTTACGGCCCCGGAACCTTCGAAGGACCCTGAGTGGCGACCCACGTCGAGCCTTTCAGCGCAAACACGCCGCCCCGGATCGCCATGGACACCGGCCGCCCCGCGCCCCGCATCGCCGTCGTCCTGCCGTGTTATAACGAGGAAGCCGCGATCGCCGCGACCGTCGCGTCGTTCCGCGCCGCGCTGCCCGCCGCCACGGTCTACGTCTACGACAACAACAGCACCGATCGCACCGCCGCCGTCGCCCGCGCGGCCGGCGCGGAAGTCCGCGTCGAACGGATGCAAGGCAAGGGCCATGTCGTCCGCCGCATGTTCGCGGATGTCGAGGCCGACATCTACGTCATGGCCGACGGCGACGAGACCTACGAGGCCGCCGCCGCCCCCGCCCTAGTCCAGCGGCTGATCGACGACCGGCTCGACATGGTCGTCGGCGCCCGCCGGTCGGAGGTCGAGGCCGCCTATCGCCGCGGCCACCGGCTCGGCAATGCGGTCCTCACCGGCATGCTCGCCCGGCTGTTCGGCCGCAGCTTCGGCGATATCCTGTCGGGCTACCGCGTCTTCTCGCGCCGCTTCGTCAAAAGCTTCCCGGTGCTCAGCGCCGGGTTCGAGATCGAAACCGAGATCAGCGTCCACGCGCTCGAACTGCGCATGCCGGTGGCGGAGGTCATGACCGCCTACGGCGCGCGCCCCGAAGGCTCCGAGTCGAAACTCGCCACCTACCGCGACGGCTGGCGCATCCTCACCACGATCCTGACGCTGTTCCGGATCGAGCGCCCGGTGCTTTTCTTCGGCGGCATCGGCGCGCTGCTCGCGGCGCTTGCCGTGCTCCTCGCGATCCCGCTGGTGCTCACCTATATGCAGACCGGGCTGGTGCCGCGCGTGCCCACCGCGATCCTGTCGACCGGGCTCAGCATTGTCGCGGTGCTCACCTTCTTTTGCGGCATCATCCTCGACACCGTAGTGCGCGGCCGGCGCGAGGTTCGGCGGCTCGCCTATCTCGCGGTCCCCGGCATCGGCAACTGACCGGGCACCACCCGCCTCTTGAACCTTCCCCGCCAAACGCCGATGTTGCAGGCAGCGCAGGGCATAAGGACCGAACACTCCCATGGCATATCCCGACCACGCCGACATCATCGGCGGCCTCGTTCCGATCGTCATCGAACAGTCCAACCGTGGCGAACGCTCGTTCGACATCTATTCCCGCCTGCTGCGCGAGCGGATCATCTTCATCACCGGCGGTGTCGAGGACCATATGGCCTCGCTCATCACCGCACAGCTGCTCTTCCTCGAGTCGGAAAACCCGAAGAAGGACATCTACATGTACATCAACTCGCCGGGCGGCGTGGTGACGGCGGGTCTCGCGATCCACGATACCATGCAGTATATCCGCCCGCGGGTCGGCACCGTCTGTATCGGTCAGGCCGCGTCGATGGGCAGCTTCCTGCTCGCCGCCGGTGAACCCGGCATGCGTTCGGCACTCACCAACAGCCGGATCATGATCCATCAGCCGTCCGGCGGTGCACAGGGCATGGCCGCGGATATCGAGATCCAGGCGCGTGAGATCCTGCGTATGCGGCACGCGCTCAACACGCTGTACGCCAAGTATACCGGCAAGCCGATCGAGGAGATCGAGCATGCCATGGACCGCGACAAGTTCCTCGAAGCCGACGAGGCGCTGAAGTTCGGCCTCATCGACGCGGTGTTCGACAAGCGGCCCATGCCGGAAGACGGGACCACGCCCGCCACGGTCTGATCCGAAGCCGGCCGGCGTCCGGCAAGTGCGGTCCGACCAGATCGCGCTTGCCGGGCCGGTTGGAGCCCGCCTACATTGCCTTTATCGCAGACCCCCCGTGGCAGGGGTCGACACAGGAACCGGACCACCATGACGAAACTGAGCGGCGGCGACTCCAAAAGCACCCTCTATTGCTCCTTCTGCGGAAAGTCGCAGCATGAGGTGCGCAAGCTCATCGCCGGGCCGACCGTCTTCATCTGCGACGAGTGCGTGGAACTGTGCAACGACATCATCCGCGAGGAAACGAAGTCCGCACTGGTCAGCAAGAAGGACGGCGGCGTCCCCAGCCCGCAGGAAATTTGCAACGTGCTCGACGACTATGTCATCGGTCAGAAGCGCGCCAAGCGGGTCCTGTCGGTCGCGGTCCACAATCACTACAAGCGGCTGAACCACGGCGGCAAGGGTGCCGACGTCGAACTTTCGAAGTCGAACATCCTGCTCGTCGGCCCCACCGGCTGCGGCAAGACCCTGCTCGCGCAGACGCTCGCCCGCATCCTCGACGTGCCGTTCACGATGGCCGACGCGACCACGCTGACCGAGGCCGGCTATGTCGGTGAGGATGTCGAGAACATCATCCTGAAGCTGCTCCAGGCGTCCGACTACAATGTCGAGCGGGCGCAGCGCGGGATCGTCTACATCGACGAGATTGACAAGATCAGCCGCAAGGCGGACAACCCCTCGATCACGCGCGACGTGTCGGGCGAGGGCGTCCAGCAGGCGCTGCTCAAGCTGATGGAAGGCACCACCGCCTCCGTCCCGCCGCAGGGCGGCCGCAAGCATCCGCAGCAGGAATTCCTGCAGGTCGACACGACGAACATTCTGTTCATCTGCGGCGGCGCCTTCTCGGGTCTCGAGCGTATCATCGGCGACCGTCTGCAGGGCAAGTCGATCGGTTTCGGCGCCTATGTCGCCACGCCCGAGGAACGCCGCGTCGGCGAAACGCTCAAGCAGTGCGAGCCCGAGGATCTGCTGAAGTTCGGCCTGATCCCCGAGTTCGTCGGCCGCCTGCCCGTCATCGCGACGCTGGAGGACCTCGACGAGCCTGCGCTGATCAAGATCCTGGGCGAACCGAAGAACGCGTTGGTGAAGCAGTATCAGAAGCTGTTCGACATGGAGGATGTCAGGCTCGGCTTCTCCGACGACGCGATGGTTTCGATCGCCAAGAAGGCGATCGAACGCAAGACCGGCGCGCGCGGCCTCCGCTCGATCCTCGAGGGCATCCTGCTCGACACTATGTTCGACCTGCCCAGCATGGACGGCGTCGACGAAATCCGCGTCGACAAGGACGTGGTGGAGGGCCGCAAGGAACCGGTCCGTGTCTTCGCCAAGAAGGGCAAGGAAGCCCAGCCTGCTGCCTAGCCAAAAACCCTAACAGTTCCCCGGCGAAGGCCGGGGCCTAGGTGAAACAGTACCGCCAAGGCCCCGGCCTCCGCCGGGGAACACTACGTTAAACACAAATCCGTCCATCCCGAGCGAAGTCGAGGGACCCTTCGAGCGAAGCCGAGAAGCCAACGCTAGACGGAAAATCTACCCCGCGGCCCCCGCATCCGCGAAGCCAGCCAGACGCCCGCCAAAAACTGCACCGCCCCATAAGCCCGCCGCCTTCCCGGCCGCCCCTGGAACGGCCGCGTCAGCGCATCGACCGCGCCGACATCCGACTCCCAAAGCGCCAGATGCCGCTCGGGCTGCACCATCCCCAGCAAGCCGTCCCCGATCATGAAGACCGCGCACATCTCCCCGGTCCGCGCGGCGGCGAGGGAGACGATGTCCTGTGTATCTTTGTCCATCACACCCGAACGCACGGTCGACCAAAGTTGCCGCACGGCTCCGCGCGCCCACCGCGCCCTTCATTGATTCAGCTTTTGTCCTTGCCCATATCCGTATCCAACAGGCCGCAATCGCATGGCCATCGGAGTGTACATGACCGAGACCCTTCCCGTTCTTCCCCTTCGCGATATCGTCGTTTTCCCCCACATGATCGTCCCGTTGTTCGTCGGCCGCGACAAGTCGGTCGCCGCGCTCGAAACCGCCATGGCGGCGGACAAGTCGATCTTCCTCGTGGCGCAGCTCGACCCCGCCGAGGATGATCCCGACCGTTCGCAGCTCTACGATCTGGGCGTCACCGCCACCGTGCTGCAGCTGCTCAAGCTCCCCGACGGCACCGTTCGCGTGCTCGTCGAAGGGCGCCAGCGCGCGCGGATCGATAGCCTCGACGAAACCGGCGATCACCTGACCGCCGAGGTCGAGACAATCGACGACGTCGAGGCGACCGGCACCGAAGTGTCCGCGCTGATGCGGTCGGTCGTTGACCAGTTCGAGAACTACGCCAAGCTCAACAAGAAGACCCCGGCCGAAACCGCGGTCCAGCTCGGCCAGATCGAGGACGCGTTCCGGCTTGCCGATGCGGTCGCCGCCAACATCACGATCAAGGTCGCCGACAAGCAGGCCATGCTGGTCGAGATGGACCCGTCGAAGCGCCTCGAAATGGGTTTCGCCTTCATGGAGGGCGAACTCGGCGTGCTGCAGGTCGAAAAGAAGATCCGCAGCCGCGTGAAGCGCCAGATGGAGAAGACCCAGCGCGAATATTATCTCAACGAGCAGCTGAAGGCGATCCAGCGCGAGCTGGGCAATGCCGACGGTGAGGACGGCGGCGACGAGGTCGCCGAACTGGCCGCCAAGATCGCCGGCACCAAGCTGTCGAAGGAAGCCCGGACGAAGGCGACTGCGGAGCTCAAGAAGTTGCGCGGCATGGCTCCCATGTCGGCCGAGGCGACGGTGGTGCGCAACTATCTCGACGTCCTGCTGGGGCTGCCGTGGGGCAAGAAGTCGAAGCTGAAGAAGGACATCGAAGCGGCGCAGGCCGTGCTCGACAACGACCATTTCGGGCTCGAGAAGGTCAAGGACCGGATCGTCGAGTATCTCGCGGTCCAGGCGCGCACCAACAAGCTCAAGGGTCCGATTCTCTGCCTCGTCGGCCCGCCCGGTGTCGGCAAGACCTCGCTCGGCCGTTCGATCGCGAAGGCGACCGGGCGTGAGTTCATCCGCCAGTCGCTCGGCGGCGTGCGCGACGAAGCCGAGATCCGTGGCCATCGCCGCACCTATATCGGCTCGCTCCCCGGCAAGATCGTCACGAACCTGAAGAAGGCCGGCGCGTCCAACCCGCTGTTCCTGCTCGACGAGATCGACAAGCTCGGCCAGGATTTCCGCGGCGATCCCGCATCGGCGCTGCTCGAGGTGCTCGACCCGGAACAGAACGCCAAGTTCCAGGATCATTATCTGGAGATCGACATCGATCTGTCGGACGTGATGTTCGTCTGCACCGCCAACTCGCTGAACCTGCCGCAGCCTTTGCTCGACCGGATGGAGATCATCCGCCTCGAAGGCTACACCGAGGATGAAAAGGTCGAGATCGCCAAGGCGCATCTGCTCGACAAGCAGATCGACGCGCACGGCCTGAAGGCCAGCGAGTTCGTCCTGACCGAGCCGGCCCTGCGCGACCTGATCCGCTACTACACCCGCGAAGCCGGCGTCCGCACGCTGGAGCGCGAGATCGCAAAGGTCGCCCGCAAGGCGCTGCGCCGGATCCTGGAGAAGAAGGACGAGCGGATCGAGGTCACCGTCGACAATCTCGCCGACTTCTCGGGCATCCGGAAGTACCGCTTCGGCATCGGCGAGACCGAGGACCAGATTGGCGCCGTCACCGGTCTGGCCTGGACCGAGGTTGGCGGCGAGCTGCTGACGATCGAGTCGGTCACCACGCCGGGCAAGGGCCTGATCAAGACGACCGGCAAGCTGGGTGAGGTCATGAACGAGTCCGTCCAGGCGGCCTGGTCGTTCGTCCGCGCCCGCGCGCCGAGCTACGGGGTCAAGCCGTCGCTGTTCAACCGCAAGGACATCCACATCCATCTGCCCGAGGGCGCGGTGCCGAAGGACGGTCCGTCCGCCGGCATCGGGATGGTCACCGCGATGGTCTCGACGCTCACCGGCGTCCCCGTCCGCCGCGACGTGGCGATGACGGGCGAGGTTACGTTGCGTGGTCGCGTCCTGCCGATCGGCGGGTTGAAGGAGAAGCTGCTGGCGGCGATGCGGGGCGGCATCACCACGGTCCTGATCCCGGAGGAGAATGAGAAGGACCTTGCCGAAATGCCGGCGAATATCACGAGTACGCTCAAGATCATCCCGGTCTCGCACGTCGATCAGGTCCTCGCGCTCGCGCTCACCGAACCGCTCGAGCCGATCGAGTGGACCGAGGCGGACGAACTGGCCGCCCTGCCCCCCGTGCCCGTCCCGGGTGTGACGCCGGAGCCACCCGTCCGCCACTGATCGCGCGAATCGGGTGACGGCCGTTTGACAGCGCTTGCCTTGCGGCTGTTAGATGGCGAATTGACCGCGGCGGGCGACTCCGCCCGCCGCGAATTCGGGGGAACGTAAAGCGATGAACAAGCAGGAGTTGATCGGTGCCGTCGCCGAGGCGTCCGGCCTGACCCGGGGCGATGCGGTCAAGGCGGTCGAAGCGGTCTTCGACACGATGAGCGCCGTGCTTGCGCGCGGGGACGAAGTCCGGCTGGTCGGATTCGGCACCTTCCTGGTGTCGCAGCGCAAGGCATCGACCGGGCGCAACCCGCGCACCGGCGAACCGATGAAGATCGACGCCTCCAGCCAGCCGAAGTTCAAGCCCGGCAAGGGCCTGAAAGACGCCGTGAACGCCTGAACCGCCTCCGCTGTCGAACAACGGCGGCATCAGGGCTGGACAAGCCGGCGGCGACTCCCTAATCGGCCCTCTCACCGCGCGGCGTGCCGCCGGTTCCGGGCGTGGGTGCGTAGCTCAGTGGTAGAGCACACCCTTCACACGGGTGGGGTCGCAGGTTCAATCCCTGCCGCGCCCACCACGCCCACTGAGGTCGGACCGCCCGCGCAGGGTTTGGCTGAACCTTTGAACACTCGAACGCCCGCTCCGCCTGGGCCAATACAGCGGCCACCCGAGCGTGACAAAGCGCCGCCTCACGGCGCGCACATCACCGCACCGCGGCAACGTCATTCGCCACCTGCGGCCCCCTCGCAGCGCGCCCCTCGCGCCGAGCAGCTTCGCCACAAACCGGCACGCGGGCCGTCCGTCTCACGAAGCTCGAACCGTTCCCCGGCGAAGGCCGGGGCCAAGATGCAACCGCTGCACCCAGACCCCGGCCTCCGCCGGGAAACAACAGTGGCCGGCAACCAGGACAACGGCGGCGGCGAGAATGGATCAGCTGTCCGTCACCATCGCGGAGACCGACAACGCCCCAGACCCGCGCGTCGTCGTGTCCGCCCCCACCGGCGACCCCCGATCCGCCGCCGCCGCCGCCGGCATCGTCAGCCCGTACGATCCCTCAACCTTCGGATCCAGATTGGCGGCGATGAACGCCAGGTCGTCCGCCGACACCGCCGGATAGACATGCGGCTGGTACGGCTTCACGCCCCTGCCTTTGTAACTGTCGACCGGCCGGAACGTGTCGCCCATCGGCAACCCGGTCATCGCGGCCAGCGCGCGCGTCACCCCCTCTGGATCAGCCTGCACGCTCGCCTGATCAACCAGACAAAGATTATGCGCCCGCCGATGGAGCCCCGCCCAATGCGACAGCTTTGCCGTCCGTTTCCGCATGGGATTGGCGAACCGCGCGCCGGTCTGCGGATCGCGTTCGTGCATCATCTCGGTCGCGTAGATTGGATGCGCCTCGTCCACGCCCCAAAAGTCGCCGTACCAATAACTCGCCCACTCCATCCGGATGAAGTCACTGAAGCGCATCTGGCTGACCGCCGGGTCAAGATGCCAGGGCTGGCGGTGGACGCTCTGCAACCACCCCACCGCATCACGCGCGATTACTACGACCAGCGTCGACGGCTGGAACAGCACCTGCGGTGGCACGAACCAGTGCTTGAACCCGTAAGCCTCGGTAAACGTCCCCTGCGGCAGGTTCCCCTCGATCAGGTGGATCAACACATTCGTCCCGCTGCACCGCTGGCCGTAAACCTGGATTGTCCGGATCGCCTCGGGCGCCCGGACGATCGCCCGCACGCCCGCCATGCTCGTCTGCCACTCCACTGCGTCCATTCCGTCCCCCATCGCGGCCGGCGTTCCAGCCGGCGCATCGGTCATGGCATCATTTCGCGGCGCCAGCACCACTGGCTGTTGTCGCGTTCATGCCATTTCGCGAAAGGTCGGACCCGACGACAAATGAAGTCGCGCTCAATCCGCTTCCGTCCCCTTGTGGCTACCGAACCCGCGCGCCGCCATCTCCTTCGTCGCCGCATCGGCATCGCTCGCGCCACGCCGCGCATCGGCGGCGTCGTCCGCATCCGCCGGGGGTGATGCCGCCGCGTCAGTCGGTCGGGTCCGCGCGGCGGTCGCATCCGCCGGCTTGGCCAGTTCGCGCTCGGGGGTCTGCGCGGGGCGCTTGTCTTCCATGGTCGTTCTCCTGTCCCGCGCCAACGCCGCCGCCACCACGCCGTTCCGCTCGCTTTCGTGACGAGGCTTCGCCATGGTGCAACAACTTACATGGGGGAATGTAATGACTCGCCTGCTGCCGATGCTCCTCGTCTCGCTGTCCGTCCCCACGCTCGCCGCCGCACAATCTGCGGAGGACAATGTCCGCGCCGCGATCGGCCGCGTCGAACGACTGAACCCGCGCATTGGCGCAGTGCTCGCGCTCGATCCCACCGCCCGTGATCAGGCCCGCGCGCTCGATCGCGGTCGCCGGGGCCGCGGCATCCTGTTCGGCATGCCGATCCTGCTGAAGGACAATATCGAGGCGGCAGGCCCGCTCCCGACCACCGCGGGCAGCCTGGCGCTGATCGACAACGTCACCAACCGCGACGCCCCCGTCACCGCCTCGCTGCGTGCCGCCGGTGCGGTCATCCTCGGCAAGACTAACCTGTCCGAATGGGCCAACATCCGCTCCAACGCCTCGATCTCGGGCTGGAGCGCGGTCGGCGGCCAGACGCGCAACCCGCACGCGCTCGATCGCAATCCCTGCGGCTCCTCGTCGGGCAGCGGCGCCGCCGTCGCCGCCGGCATGGTCGATGCCGCGATCGGGACGGAGACCGACGGATCGATCACCTGCCCCGCCGCGATCAACGGCATCGTCGGGCTGAAACCCACCGTCGGCCTCGTCAGCCGCACGCGCATCGTGCCGATCAGCCACAGCCAGGACACGCCCGGTCCGATGACGCGCGACGTCGCCACCGCCGCCCGCGTCCTGACCGCGATCGCCGGCAGCGACCCGGCCGATGCCGCCACCGCGCAGGCCGACCGCCGCCGCACCAACTACACCGCCGCGCTCAACCCCGCGGCGCTCAAGGGCATGCGGATCGGCGTGCTGCGCTTCGCCACCGGCTGGTCCGCGCCCGTCGACCGGCTGTTCGACGCCGCACTCGCCGTCCTCCGCGCGCAGGGTGCCACCCTCGTCGACATCGCCACGCTCAAGGATCGCGACAAGATCGGCCCGGCCGAAAACCTCGTCCTGATGACCGAGCTGAAGGCCGATCTCAACGCTTACCTCGCCACCACGCCGCCGGCGGTGAAGACCCGCACGCTGGCCGACGTCATCGCGTTCAACACGGCCCACGCGGACCAGGAAATGGCGCTGTTCGGCCAGGAAAGCTTTCTGGAGGCACAGAAAACCAAGGGCCTGACCGACCCGGCCTATCTTGCCGCCCGCGCGCTGTCGCTCCGCATCGCCGGGCGCGACGGGATCGACGCGCTGCTCGCCGGCAACCGCGTCACCGCACTCGTCGCCCCCACCATGCCGCCCGCCTGGCTAATCGATACCGTCAACGGCGACCAGATCTCCGGCGGCGGCGCCGGCGGCCTCGCCGCGGTCTCCGGCTACCCGCACCTCACCGTGCCCATGGGTGCGGTCCGCGGGATGCCCGTCGGCCTCTCCTTCATCGGCCCCGCCTGGTCCGAAGCGCGCCTGATCGGCTACGGCTACGCCTACGAACAGGCCAGCCGGCTGAAGCTCACGCCCAGCTTCCGCGAGTCGGTCGAGCGCGACGAAGAAACCGAGAAGCAGCTGCGGCCGGCGAAGCGCTAACGCCCGACCTCCGTTCTCCCACCCCCCAACCGTTTGTCCTGAGTAGGGACTGAGCGCAGTCGAAGGCCCGTATCGAAGGATCGGCCCCACCCTTGAGGCAATGCTTCGATACGAGCCCTCGATACGCGCAAGAGCGCTACTCGGTCTCTACTCAGCACGAACGGATCGAAGGGGCAGTCCCAGCCTAAACCCTCAAACGATATCCCGCCCCGTCACCAGGCTCGGCACCACCGAAGACGGCGAATGGCTCCCCAGCGCCCCCGCCAGCAACGATGCCACCGCCTCGCCCCGCGACGGCGCGCCCTTCGCCCGCGCGATCCAGGCGTCCAGCGCCGCCAGCGTTTCGGGGGGCAAGGGCACGGGGATGATGGTCGGATCGCTCATCCCGCGAACCTGCCAGACCCCGCGCCCAAGCGAAACCCCCTTCACCCGCGATGCCCGCTCAGCTCCGCCCCCGCATCCTTCGCGAACCGCAGGTTGAAGATCGTCGCCGACGCCGAAATCGCCGTCACCACCAGGAACGCCGCGGTGAAATCGCCCAGGCTCGGCACGCTCGCGCCCGACACCAGCATCCCGCCATGCAGCGCCGCCGCCCCGGTGCAGATCCCCAGCGACAGCATCAGCTGCTGAAACGTCGCGTAGAAGCTCGTCGCCGAACTCATCCGCTCCTTCGGGATCTCGTCATAGGCAATCGTGTTGTACGCCGTGAACTGGAATGACATGAAGAACCCGCACGCCAGCAGCGTGGCGAAGATCGCCGCCACCGGCCAGTCCGGCCGAAACAGCCCGCACACCGCATAGCCCGCACTCGCGACCAGCCCGTTCGTCACCAGCGCACGCCGGAACCCGAACCGCCGCAACACCCGCGGCGCCAGCCCCTTCATCGCCAGCGACCCCATCGCGCCCGCCACCGTGATCGTCCCGCTCGCCGCCGCGGTCATGCCGAACCCCAGTTGCAGCATCAGCGGCAACAGGAACGGCTGCGCGCCTTGCGTGATACGGGTCAGCGACCCCGCGATCACCGACAGCCGGAACGACGCGATCCGCATCAGCGACAGGTCCATGATCGGGTTCGGCACCCGCGCCGCATGGCGGATATAGAACCACCCCGCGACCAGCCCGACCGCCGCCAGCCCCACGCCGGTCGCCGCCTCGCCCGACCGGCTTGCCATCTCGAACCCGAACAGCAGGCAACCGAGCGACACGCCCGACAGCACGAACCCCACCCCGTCGAACGGCGATCGCCGCTCCGCACGATAGTCGCCGATATATTTCGTCACCAGCACCACGCCCAGCGTCCCGATCGGCAGGTTCAGCCAGAAGATCCAGCGCCAGTCGAGATAGGTCACGATGAACCCACCCACCGGCGGCCCCAGGATCGGCCCGATCAGCGCGGGCATGATCAGCCACGACATGGCCGACACCATGTCCTCCTTGTTCACGCTGCGCAGCAGGACCAGCCGCCCGATTGGGATCATCATCGCCCCGCCCAGCCCCTGCAGGAACCGCGCGCCCATCATGAACGGCAGGCTGGTCGCCTGTCCGCACAGCAACGACCCGCCCATGAACAGCAGGATCGCCAGCCGAAACATCGTCCGCGATCCGAACCGGTCGGCCAGCCAGCCGCTCGCCGGAATGAAGATCGCCAGCGCCAGCAGGTAGCTCGTCAGCGCCCCGCTCATCGCGGTCGCCAGCACCCCGAAATCGCGCGCCATCGTCGGCAACGCGGTCGCCAGCACTGTTGCGTCCATCTGCTCCATGAACAGTGCGCAGGCGATGATCAGCGCAACGACCCGGTAATTCCGCACGCTGCCCGCGCCGCTCGCCTGTTCCAGCGGCACCAGCGCCACTGAGTCCGCCGCGGGCAGTATCCCGTCGCGCACCTCCGCATTGATCGATGCGAGCCCGCGCCGCCGCAACCTCATGAAATCAGACCGTCGAAGACGCGACCTGCGTCGATCATGCAATCACCCTTTCGCCGTCATCCCGACGGACGCCGGGCTCGGCTCGTTTTGGACGCACGGCCGGCGTGGATCGCGCGCCGTCGAAACCCCTGCCCCTAACGGAACCTCCCCACCGCTCTCCCGTTCCCTTAATATATGCTGCACTGCAATATAACCCGGACACGCCGATGAAGACGCTCGACCGCTGGATCGAAACCTACGACGACACCGCCCTGCGGTTCGGCAGCGCGCTGGCGATTGGCGTCGGCGCGATCCTGCTCGGCCTGCTGCTCCACCATGTCCTGATGCTCGTCGCCCGGCGCGGTGCCGCGCGCACCCCCTCCGGCACCGACGACCTGATCGTCGACCGGCTCGCCCAGCCGCTGCGTTGGGTGTTCTGCGCCATCGCGCTCACCGCGGTCCTGCCCGCGCTCCGGCTGAACGACGACGCGACCGAGATCTGGCAACGCATCTTCGGGCTCGGTGTCCCGGCACTCATGGGCTGGCTGCTGATTGGCATCCTGAACGCGCTGCAGGACGTGCTGATCGCGCGCACCGACATCACGGTCGAAGACAATCTCCGCGCCCGGCGGAAGCGGACCCGCGCCGGCATCCTGCACCGCATCACCGTCTTCCTCGTACTGGTCGTCACGCTTTGCATGATGCTCATCTCGATCCCCAGCGTCCGGACGATCGGCGTCACGCTGATCGCGTCCGCCGGCCTCGCCGCACTCGCCGTCGGTGCCGCCGCGCAGCCCGCGCTGAAGAACCTGATCGCCGGCGTCCAGATGGCCTTCACCGAACCGATCCGGATCGACGATGCGGTCGTGCTCGACAACGAATGGGGCCGGATCGAGGAAATCACGCTCACCTACGTGGTCATCCGCATCTGGGACGACCGCCGGCTCGTCGTCCCCGTCTCGCGTTTCCTGGAACAGCCGTTCCAGAACTGGACGCGCGAGTCCGCTCAACTGCTCGGCAACATCATCTTCTACCTCGATCCCACCGCCGACATCCCTCGCCTCCGCGCGCACCTGGCCACCGTCATGGACCGCATGCCGCTCTGGGACCGCCGCTTCCACAACCTGCAAGTGACGGACATGAAGGCCGACATGATCGAGGTCCGCGCGCTCATGACCGCAAAGGACGGCCCCACCGCGTTCGACCTGCGCTGCGCCGTGCGTGAGGCGATGCTCGCCTACATCGCCGCCGAAATGCCCGAGGCGCTGCTCCAGCGGCGGATCACCCCCACGTCCGGCGACTGGCCCGTCATCGCGCCGGGACCAACAACCCCCGCAGCTTCGCCGCCAGCGTCAACGGATCGAACGGCTTGACGATCAGCCCCAGCGATCCGGCTACGCGGTAGCGTTCGACATCGTCCGGCTGCGCCCGCGCGGTCAGGAACACAACCGGCACCTCCGCCAGCCCGTCGATCTGCCGCACCTGCTCGACCAGGCCCGTGCCGTCCATCTCTGGCATCATCATGTCGAGCAGCAGCAGGTCCGGCCGCCATTCGCCCCCGCGCAGCAGTGTCAGCGCCGCGGACCCGGAATCCGCCGATCGCACGTCGATCTGCGCATCCAATGACAACGCCATGCCCGCGATCATGCGGATATCGGGATCGTCCTCGACATGCAGGACATGCAGCGGGGGCGGCGTCGTCACCCGGTCTGGCCGCGTTGTGCGGCCGCGACCGCACCATTGTCAGCATCGTTCGCGGCGGCCCCGTCGCCATCGCCTCGCTTCGCCGGGCCGCTCGGGTCGTCCCCCCGATCGCTCTGCACCGCATCGGTCGCCACGCCCGCCCGCGCGAGCAGCCGGTCGACCGCCGCGACCAGGTTGGCGGACGATCGCTCCGACCGGGCGACGACATAATCGACCATCCGCTCCAGCACCGCCGTCACCGGACGCGTCGTGTACAGGATCGTCGCGACCGGATCGCCGCGGTCGTCCGCGTTCAGCGTCGCCAGCCACGTTGCCAGGTCATCTGACGTGCCGTCCGACGGGTCCTGGTGCACGATCAGCACGACCGGTCGCTCCCGCCGCAGCAATGCGGTCGCCGCCGCCAGGTCGGGCGCCCCGCGCAACCGCGCACGCCGGCGCAGGGCACCCGCCGTCCGGTCGATCACCGCCGCATCGCTGTCGATATGGACGATCAGCGGGCGCGCCGCCGCCATGCCGTCCAGCAACGTGCGCAACTGCGCCGCCAGCGCGCCGTCCGCGGTCTCGATCGCGTCCCAAGATGCGCGGTCGGCCTCGATCCCCAGCTGCACCGTGCCCTCGCTGCGCGCGATCACCGGCATGGGCAGCCGCGTCTCGGCCGGCCCGACGCTCAGCCCCGCCAGCAGCGCCGGACCGGTCGCATCCTCCCCGTCCAGTTCGATCAGCATCGCGTCGTAACTGCCGGACCGGATTGCCGCGCGTGCGTCTTCCACGCTCGCGACCCAATCGGCGCTGCACCCGCCCGCATCCGCCAGCCGGCGCAGCCCGCACACGGCGACCGGATGATCGGCGCAAATCAGCATGTGCGGCGTCTCGGTCGTCCCCGTCCGCAGGTTGATCGCGAAACCGAACCGCGCCCCGCCCCCCGCCCGCGGCTCGAACCAGATCGTCCCGCCATGCGCCCGCACGATCTGCCGCGAAATCGCCAGACCCAGCCCGGTGCCGACAGCTCGCCCGCCCGGTTCCGATTGCGCGAAACGGGTGAACAGCTGGTCGCGGAACGCCTCCGGCACACCGGGCCCATCATCGTCCACTGTCACCACCGCGCGGCCCTGCCGCCGTTCCGCGGTGATCGTCACCGTCTCGCCCGGCGGACTGAACCGGATCGCGTTGGCCAGCAGGTTGGTCGTCACCTGCGCCAGCCGCCCCTCGTCGCCGCGCACCGGAATGACGCCCGCCGCGATCGACAGGGCGATGCGCACTTCGTGCACCGCGGCCAACCCTTCGCTGCGATGCGCCACCTGACGTAGCACCGCGGCGAGATCGAGAGGCTCCTCACGGAACCGCAGCCCCCCCGCCTCCATCCGCTCGATATCGAGAAGGTCGTTGATCAGGTCGATCAGCCGTTGCGAATTATCCTCCGCGACCTGCACCAGCCGCCGTGCGCCGTCGGACAGATTGGCCTGCGCCGTCGCGCGCAACAGCCCCAACGCACCGACGATCGAGGTCAGCGGCGTGCGCAGCTCGTGGCTCACCGTCGCCACGAACTCGTCCTTGATCCGCTCCACGCGCTTGCGTTCCGACACGTCGCGGATCGCGGCGACCACACGCAGTCCCGTCTCCTCCGGCATTAGCCCTAGCGACACGTCGACCGGCACCGTGCTGCCGTCGGCATGATGCGCCACGCGGTCGATCCGGTAGGGTTCCGCCAACCGCCCGTCGATCAGCCCCAGTCGTTCCGACAATGTACCGGCGGCGGGCAGCGCATCGGTGAGCGCGGCGATATCCTTGCCGATCAACTCGACGGGCGGGCGACCGACCAGCTGGACCAGCGCGGGGTTCACCGCCTGGATCACGCCGTCTGGATCGATCAAAGCCACCGCGTCGCTCGTCGCCGCGAACACGCCGCGCAACCGCACCGCCGCGGCGTGCACCGCCGTTTCCAGGCGATGCTTCGACCGCCGCCCCCGCCATTCGCGGGTCAGCGCGAGGCCGGCCAGCGCCGCCAAGAACGCGACCAGCAGCACGACCTGCCGCTCGACCGCGGCGATCCGCTCGTCGTCGGATGCAACCTGCCCGGCGATCATGCTGTCCTCGTCCGCGATCATCGCCGCGCCGACCGCACGAACGCGGTCCATCGCGCCCGATCCGGTGCGCCCCACCGTCTGCCGCGCGCTCGGGCTCCCGCGCATCGCGTCCACCCGCAGGATCGCGCCCAGTTCCCACAGCTCCGCGTCGATCGCCCGGTCGAGCACGGCGTAGCGCCGCTTCTGCGCCGGCGTTTCGGGGGGATGATCGTCCAGCCGCGCGCGGTACCGTGCAATGTCGGCGATCGCCGGCCGGTACGACGCCAGGTACGACCGGTTTCCACTGATCAGGTAGCCGCGCTGCGCGGTCTCGGCATCCTTCAGGCGCGACAGCAGGTCGGACACGATCGTACGCCGCTCGAACGAACGGATCAGCCGGCTGCGCCCCTCTACCGCCCGCTGATATTCAGATCGGATGCCGACCGCGCCGAACGCCAGCAACAGCGTCGCGACGATCCCGGCCAGCACGAACTGCTTGCCCCGCGGGCGGGGTCGAGGTGCCGTCAGGTCGTGATCGAACATCGTGTTCATTGACGACCCCCCGGTCCCGGCAACCAGCGCTTCTACGACGCTAAGTTGTTCTGGGCGCTAGGCGTATCGCGTTTCGACGGCTTTGCAAGGGGACTGCGCACCTTTCCTGTGACCGGTAACAGGATTCAGTCCGCATCGCCCTCCGGCGCGCGCGCGACCTGCCGCACCCACAGCAGCCGGGCGACCGCAATCACCAGCGCGATGCCCCCCGCAAGCGCCAGCACCACGGGCAGCGTCGGCAGATGCGGCCTGAATCGCCCGGCCAGTTCCTCGATCCCCTCGCCGAACCCGTACCCGAGTCCGGTGAAGATGACCGCCCACAGCAACGCCGCGACCGCGTTCAGCAACACGAACCGAGCCGCCGGCACCTGCGACGTGCCGATCGCGACCGGGCTGACCGTGCGCAGCCCGTACAGGAACCGGAACGCCAGGATGAACCCGACCGGATGGCGTTCCAGCGCGCGCAACGCCCGGGCGAACGCCGGCTTCCCCATCACCCGCCGCACCCGCGGATGGTCGCGGTACCGCCGCCCCAGCGCGAAGAAGATTTGGTCCGACGTGAACGATCCGCCCGCCGCCACCAGCGCCGCGCCCCACAACGGCACCAGCTCCCGGTGCGCCAGCACCCCGCCGGTCAGGACGACCGTCTCACCCTCCAGCCCCGCGCCGATGAACAGCGCGACCAGACCATATTGGGCCACGAGGCTCTCGATCGACATCCACCGATCCTTGCCCGAACTCAGGGTCGCCCGCTACCGCGCAGAACTACCGTCCGCACTAATCTCGAAGCGGGTGCTCCGGCTTCTGAGCCCCCTCCCGTTCAGGAGTTGCACCGGTCGTCAGGTGGGAATTGCCCCTGGCAATACCTGAAACATGCCGGGGGCATGTTTTACCTGACGATTGGAGCAACTGGGTTGGGGGTGGGGGGCGACAGCTCCTCAGAAACCGCCTCCTGAGATGAGGCCACAACGGCACCCCGTTCTCGCAAAGCCCCATCCAACACCCGCGCCACCCGCGCCTTCGCCGCCGCGTCCGCCGCAACCTCACCCTTCGTCCGGCCGAACTGCACCCGCCGCGCGGCCGCGGTCTCCGCCGCCACCGCCCGCGCCTTCTGCTTGCGCACGCGCCCCAGGTTCACGATCTCGCCCATGCCGCAAACGATACGTCCATCCGGCATCGACGCAAAGGCCCCGCCTGCGCTATGGCAGCCGGAATGACCGCCGATCCCCTTGCCGCCTGGCTGCCCGATGCGCTGGGCCACGAACCGCGCGACATCGCCCTGTTCCGCCGCGCGCTGACGCACAGCAGCCACGCCGGCGCCACCTACGAACGGCTCGAGTTCCTGGGCGACCGCGTGCTCGGCCTCGTCGCCGCCGACTGGCTCTACGCGCTGTTCCCCGACGAGCCCGAGGGCGCGCTGTCACGCCGCCTCAACGCGATCGTCAGCCGCGAAACCTGCGCCGTCGTCGGTCGCGCGATCGGTGTCGACCGCATGCTCCGGCTCGGCAAGCAGGCGCGCGACGACGGCGCGGTCAACAGCGGCAACGTCGTCGGCGACGCGGTCGAGGCGCTGATCGGCGCGCTGTATCTCGAGGGTGGCCTCCCCGCTGCACAGGCGTTCGTCCGCCGCGCCTGGGGGTCGATGGTCGATGCCGGCGCACAGGCCCCGCGCCATCCCAAATCCGCGTTGCAGGAATGGGCCGCCGCGCATCGCTGCCGCCCGCCCGTCTACACGCTGCTCGGCCGCACCGGCGCGCACCACGCGCCGCGCTTCACCGTCGGCGTCGCCATCCCCGGCCGCGCCGAGGCCCAGGCCGAAGGCGCATCGAAACAGGAGGCCGAGACCGAGGCCGCCACCAAATTACTGGAGTCCCTGACGTGACCGCTTCCGAAGCCCCCGAAACGCCCGAGCCCGCCCCTGAGCTAGAAACGGCCGGCCTCCACACCGCCGAACCCGCGACCGTCGCGACGCAGGACCAGCGCTGCGGTTTCGTCGCGGTCGTCGGCGCGCCCAACGCCGGCAAGTCAACGCTGGTGAATGCGCTCGTCGGGCAAAAGGTCGCGATCGTCAGCCCGAAAGCGCAGACCACGCGCGTCCGCCTCATGGGCGTCGCCCTCGAAGGCGCGTCGCAGGTCCTGCTCGTCGACACGCCCGGCATCTTCGAACCGCGCCGCCGGCTCGACCGCGCGATGGTCGCCGCCGCCTGGGGCGGTGCGCAGGACGCCGACGTCATCGCCTTCGTCATCGATGCCAAGACCGGCCTCACCAAGCGCCTCGAACCGCTCGTCCAGTCGCTCGCCGAACGCCGCGAACCGAAACTCGTCGTGCTGAACAAGGTCGACATCACCCCGAAGGAAAAGCTCCTCGAACTCGCCATGCGGCTTCAGGAGATGCTGAACCCCGAGGAGATCTTCATGATCGCCGCCAGCACCGGCGACGGCGTCGCGGGGCTCAAGGCCGCCCTCGCCAAGCGCGTCCCCGCCGGCCCGTGGCATTTCCCGGAGGATCAGGTCAGCGACGCCACCGACCGCATGATGGCGGCCGAGGTCACGCGCGAACAGCTCTACCTCCAACTCCACGCCGAACTCCCCTACGCCTCGGCGATCGAGACTGAGAAGTATGAGGAACGCAAGGACGGCTCCGTCGTGATCCACCAGCAGATCCACGTCGGCCGCGACACACAGAAGGCGATCGTGCTCGGCGCAAAGGGCGTCCGCCTCAAGGAAATCGGCAGCCGCGCCCGCGCCGAGCTCGAACATCTCCTCGACCGCAAGGTCCACCTGTTCCTGCACGTGAAGGTCAACCCGAAATGGGAAGACGACCGCGGCCTCTACAAGGAAATCGGCCTGGACTGGGTCGAGTAGTAGGACCACGCCGCTGCCCCGCCTTCCCATCCTCCTCATCGGCGGCGCCGGCGTCGCGCTGGTCGCGACGCTGCTGCTCGCACCCGGCGAAAAATCGCAGCGCCTCCAGGATACGGCCCGCGCCGCCGCCACGCTGCCCGCCCGTCTCGCCGCGGCCGACACGACCCACGGCGCGGCGGTGTTCCGCCGCTGCGCCGCCTGCCACACCGTCGGCGCGGGCGGTGGCGACACGGACGGCCCCAACCTCCACGACGTCGTGAACAACCCGGTCGCCAGCCGCCGCCCCCGCTTCGCCTACTCCGCCAGCCTCGCCGCAACCGGCGGCACCTGGACCCCCGCCCGCCTCGACGCCTGGCTCAGCAACCCCCGCGCCGTCGCCCCCGGCACCAGCATGGCCTTCGCCGGCCTGCCCAACCCCCAGGACCGCGCCGACGTTATCGCCTACCTCACCAAGCAGTAACACGCGCCGACGTCACGGATTTCCCTTCCCCCCATGCGCGCCGACCGCGGTGCCGGTGCTGAAGCTCGCCTCGTCGGACGCCAGCGCCACGTACAGGCTGCCCAGCTCCGCCGGCTGACCTGCGCGGCCGAGCGGCGTGTCCTGCCCGAACTCGCCCATCGTGCCGGGCAACTGACCGCCCGCCACCTGCAACGGCGTCCAGATCGGGCCGGGCGCCACCGCATTCACGCGGATGCCCTTCTTCGCCAGCTGCTTGGCCATGCCCTTGGTCAGGTTCAGGATCGCCGCCTTCGTGGCGGCATAGTCGATCAGTTCCTCGCCCGGGTCGTAACTGTTGACCGAGATCGTGTTAATGATGACCGACCCCGGCGGCAGGCTCGGGATCGCCGCCTTGCTCACCCGGAACACGTGGTAGATGTTCGTCTTGAACGTCCGGTCGAACTGCTCGTCCGTGATTTCCAGGATGTCCGCCTTGCTCTGCTGATACGCGGCGTTGTTCACGACGATATCCAGCCCGCCCAAGCCCGCGATCGCCTTGCGCACGATCCCCTCGCACGCCTCCAGCGTCCGGATGTCCGCCGGGATCGCCACCGCCTTGCGCCCCGCCTGACGGATCAGCGCCACGACCTCGCGCGCATCCGGCTCCTCCGTCGGATAATAGTTGATCGCGACATCCGCCCCCTCGCGCGCAAACGCGATCGCCGCGGCCCGGCCGATCCCGCTGTCGCCCCCGGTGATCAGCGCCTTGCGCCCGGTCAGCTTGCCCGACCCACGATAGCTCGTCTCGCCGTGGTCCGGCCGCGGCGTCATCTTGCTCGCCAGCGCGGGCCAGGGCTGGCGCTGCTCCGGAAACGGCGTGTTGGTATATTTGGTCCGCGGATCGCGCAGCGAGGGTGCCGCACCACCACCGCCCGCCTGCGCCAGCCCCGGCGCTGCGCTCGCCGCCGCGATCGCGATCGCCGCACCACCCAGAACCGTCCGTCGCGAAGTGCCGTCGCCGTCCATCTGCCGTCTCCCTGTCCGTATCGCCCCTCAACGGACGACACGGACGGACGTTCAGACGGCCGCGCTCAAACCCAGCCGCGCTCCGCCCCGACCTTCGCTTCATAAGCGGAGATCGCATCGCCCTGCGCCATCGTCAGGCCGATCTCGTCCAGCCCGTGCATCAGGCAGTCGCGCCGGAACGGGTCGATCGTGAAACTGTAGCGGTCCTGATACGGCGTCGTCACGGTGCAGCTTTCCAGGTCCACCGTCACCGGCAACCCCTCCGCGGCGACCACCATCAGCCGGTCGACCGCGTCCTGCGGCAGCACCACCGGCACGATCCCGTTCTTCACCGCATTGCCGGAAAAGATATCGGAATAGGACGGCGCGATCACCGCCTGCACGCCCATGTCGCCCAGCGCCCAGGCCGCATGTTCGCGGCTCGACCCGCAACCGAAATTGTCGCCCGCGATCAGCACCGGCGCGCCCACGTAGCGCGGGTCGTCGAACACGTTGCCCGGCTCGCGCCGCACCACCTCGAACGCGCCGCGGCCCAGGCCCGACCGGCTGATCGTCTTCAGATAATGCGCCGGGATGATCACATCCGTGTCGACATTCTTCCGCCCGAACGGGATCGCACGGCCCTCGACCTTCACCACCGGGTTCATGCCGTCGCTCCCACCAGATCGCCTTCGCGAAAAAGTTCGCGGACATCGGTCAACCGCCCGGTCACCGCCGCCGCCGCCGCCATCGCGGGGGACAGCAGGTGCGTCCGCGCCCCCGGCCCCTGCCGCCCGACGAAGTTCCGGTTGCTCGTCGACGCACAGCGCATCCCCGGCGGCACCTTGTCCGGGTTCATCGCCAGGCACATCGAACAGCCCGGCTCGCGCCATTCGAAGCCCGCCTCCACGAACACGCGGTCCAGCCCTTCGGCCTCCGCCTGCCGCTTCACCAGCCCCGACCCCGGCACGACCAGCGCCTGCGAAACGCCCGCCGCGACATGCCGCCCACGCACCACATCCGCGGCCGCGCGCAGATCCTCGATCCGGCTGTTCGTGCAACTGCCGATGAACACCATGTCGACCCCGACATCCTGCATCCGCGTGCCGGGCACCAAGCCCATATAGTCGAGCGACTTCTGCGCCGCGGCCTGCTTCGACGGATCGGCGAAGCTCATCGGGTCCGGCACCACGCCCGTGATCGGCACGACATCCTCCGGGCTCGTCCCCCAGGTCAGGCTGGGCGCGATCTCGCCCGCGTCGATCACCACCACCTTGTCGTACGCCGCGCCCGGATCGGTCGCCAGCGTCCGCCACCACGCGACCGCGGCGTCCCACTGCTCGCCCACCGGCGCCATCGGCCGGCCCTTGAGATAGGCAAAGGTCGTCTCGTCCGGCGCCACCAGCCCGGCGCGCGCGCCTGCCTCGATCGACATGTTGGCGACGGTCAGCCGCCCCTCGATCGACATCTCGCGGAACACGTTGCCGGTATATTCGATCACATGGCCGGTCCCGCCCGCCGCACCGATCCGCCCGATGATGTGCAGGATCACGTCCTTCGGCGTCACGCCCGCGCCCAGCACGCCGTCGACACGCACCTCCATCGACTGCGACCGTTGCAGCAGCAGCGTCTGCGTGGCGAGCACATGCTCGACCTCCGACGTGCCGATCCCGAACGCCAGCGCCCCCAGCGCGCCGTGGCTCGCGGTATGGCTGTCGCCGCACACCACGGTCGTGCCCGGCAGGGTGAAGCCCTGCTCCGGCCCCACGACATGCACGATCCCCTGCTCCGCCGCGACCGCATCGATATAGCGGATCCCCGCCGCCGGCGCGTTCCGGGCCAGCGCCTCCAGCTGTGCGGCCGACTCCAGATCCGCGATCGGCAAACGCGCGCCCTGCGCATCCACCCGCCGCGTGGTCGGCAGATTATGGTCCGGCACCGCCAGCGTCAGGTCCGGCCGCCGCACCGTCCGCCCGGCGACGCGCAGTCCCTCGAACGCCTGCGGGCTCGTCACCTCATGCACCAGGTGCCGATCGATATAGATCAGCGCGGTGCCGTCCTCGCGCGTATCGACGACATGCGCGTCCCAGATCTTGGCATACAGCGTCTTCGGTTCGGTCATCGCGGGGGCCTCGCAGCTATCGCGGGCGCCCTACACCCGCGACCCCGCGAAGGCAAAGCGGCGGCAACGACATGTCGCGCAGGGCCGTCCCTTCGACGACGAACCACGCCTTAAATATCAGTAACAGATCCTGGCGAAGCTACTTCCCAAGCTCCAGATAATCCGTTGCCGGCAGCCCGTACAACGCGTCGAACAGCTCCAACGGCAACCCCACCGGCCGCGGGCTCTCGCTGTTCCACAACATCGCGATCCCGACCCGCTCCACCGGATCGAACAGGATCAGCGACCGGTACCCGGACACCGCCCCGCGATGCCCGACCAGCAGATGCCCGGCCAACCGGTGATTGCGCCAGCCCAGCGCATAGCGCCCGTCCGTCATCGCCCGGTCGAACGTCCCCTGCCGCCCGCGCGGTACCTTGATGCGCGCGCGGTGCAGGTCGTCGAGCAACGCCTGCGGCAACACCCGCGGGCTCCCGCCCATCTGCGCCTTCAGCCATAGCGCCAGATCACCGATCGAACTGTTGACGCCGCCGGCCGCCGGCACCCGGTAATAAGGTTCCTGCACGGTCAGCACGCGCGACCCCTTCGTCGGCCGCGCCCAGCTTGCCGCCCCCGTCAGCCCCGCCCGCCCGATCGACGCGTTCACCATGCCCAGCGGCCCGAACAGCATCGACTGCACCGTCGTGGCATAGCTCCGCCCGGTCACCGCGCGGACGATCTCGGTCACCGTATCGAACGCGATATTCTGATATGCGAAACACGCGCCCGGCGAACAGATCGACGACAGCCCGGCATACAGCCCGCGAATATAAGCCGGGTCCATCCCGTCCTCGAGCTTGTCGTCATACGCGTTCTTGACGATCCCCAGCCGGTGCGACAGCACGTCTTCGATCGTCGCGAACCGCTCCTTGCCGCCCGGCAGCCGCAACGACGTGCGGTACTGCGTCACCGGCGACTGCAGCGACAGCTTCTTCTCCGCCGCCAGCTTCTCCATCGTGGTGGCCGCCACCGTCTTGGACAGCGAGGCCCAGCGGAACGCCGTGCGCGACGTCACCGGATCGCCCGCCGCCCCCGGCTCGGTCCGGCCATATCCCTTGACGAACGTGACGCGCGATCCCTCGACCACCGCCACGCCCAGCCCGCTCATCCCCGGCGTCCGCATCAGCCCTTCGATCCGTCGATCGAGCTGCGCATAATCGACCCGGTGGCGCGTGCTCGCCGCATCCGCGATCCGCCCTCCCGCATCCGCGACGGACGCCGGCAACACCGCCGCTGCACCCGGCTGCGCGTTGGGTTTCTCGGTCGCCGACCCGCCCTGCCAGCCGGCCACCGCCGCCACGCCGATCAGCAACGCCGCACCCGCCAGCGCCGCGCTCGGGCCGACCGGTTTGCCCTTCGGCCGCGACGTCGGCCATGTCAGTCTGCGAAATTTCATCGCGCTGCTCTAACCCCCGCCGCCACTCCGCAAAAGCTCCGCCCGCCGCGCAAACCGCTCCCTTTGGCGGGCCCACTCCGCCGTCCGGACCAGCGCCGGCGAACGGCGGACGGCGGACGGCGGTGGCGGACGGCGCATGACCACATCGGATCGACGCCCTTTCCGGACGAACCACAGCACCGTCAAATAATCGTAACATGGATTTACTTTGATGCGGGCGACATTCCACTTCCGACGGCGTCCGCGCTGCGCTATATCTTGGTAATCGCATACAAATGGCGGCGGAGACGGACGATGCAGTTCACGGCCCTGATCCTCCTGCTCGCGACAACCGCTGCGGCGGTGCAGCCGGCACCGACACCGGCGGTCCGATCCGCGCCACCGGCGGCCGACTTCACGGTCCCGACGCAAGGCCCGCCCACCGACCTCAGCCAGCACGTCGCCGGCTGGCGCTACGGCGAGGCGCCGAAGACCCGCAGGACCGAGGATGTGGTCAGCTTCGTCCCCGGCACGGTTCGTTGCGGGACAGAGATGGTCGCGCCCGACCGCGTCGTCCGGCCGTACGATACCAGTACGGTCCGCTACGCCCAGCCGTCCGTTCCGCCCCCCGGCACCACGCAGCCGGGTTACGTGTGGCCACCTGCTACGAACCCGCGCATGTTCGAATTCACGATCGATGCCGCCGGTCGCCCCACCGCGATCCGCCAGCGCCCCGGACCGGGGGAGTACGGCATGTTCGTCGACACAAGCGACCTCGCCCCCGCCCTGTCCGGCTGGCGCTTCCGCCCCGGCGCGGCGCGCACGGGTTGCAGCATCGGCTTCACGGTTCAGGCCGTGCCGATCGATCGCGCGCCCGCCGCGTCGCTGGCGCGCCTCCTGTCCGGGCCGATGATCGGTTCCGCCGGCAAGGCCGCGTTCGATCGCCTGAAACCGGTCGGATCGAACTGTTACGAAGGCGGCCGTCCGAACGCACGCAGCACCAATTTCCCGTCGTTCGAACGGTTCGTCGAACCGAACGGCGACTGGAACTTCAGCTATTTCCAGCACGACATTGACGCGGCCGGCCACCCGGCCAAGATCCGCCTGATCGCGTCCAGCGGCAATAACGGCTTCGATGCCGCGGCCCGCGCCGCGCTCGCGCTCAACCGCTACCAACCCGGTGCGCGCACCGGATGCCTGTTCCAATACCATACGAACAGCGCGCCGATGCAACCCGCGCAACGCCCGGCCGTGCCGGTCGCCACGAAGGGCCCCGAATGCCCGGTCGACCTGCAACAGGTCATGACATTGCCGCCCGGCCGCCCGTTCCCGACCCCCTTCGCCCGGCGCCGCATCGGTGGCGTTGCGACCGTGCGGTTCGACGTCGCCTCCTGGGGCCAGACCGGCAACGTCCAGGTCGTCGCCGCCGAACCGGCCGATGCGTTCGGCGAAACCGCCCGCTCGATGATCCAGCGCGCCACCGTCGCGCCCAGCCCGAACGGCTATCGCGGCTGCGTCACCACCGTCCGTTTCGCCCTTCCCGGCCAGCGCACCGCCGCGGAGGAAGACGAGGCACAGGCCCCAGGCTGATCAGCCCGCCTGAGTCGGCCCCGCCGACACCGCGATACTCGACAGGTCCGTCGCGGCGTCGATCGGCACACCGGCCGCCTTCCGCTCGGAATAGCGATCGACGAGCTGGACGGCGTGCGGGCGCAGCAGGACGGTGAAGCGGACCAGTTCTTCCATCACGTCGACGATCCGGTCATAGTAGCTCGACGGCTTCATCCGGTCGTCGTCGCCGAACTCCTCGAATGCCTTGGCGACGCTCGACTGGTTGGGTATCGTCACCATCCGCATCCAGCGCCCCAGCACGCGCAGCGTGTTCACGCTGTTGAACGACTGCGACCCGGCCGACACCTGCATGACCGCCAGCGCGCGCCCCTGCGTCGGGCGCATCCCGCCCATCGACAGCGGCAGATGATCGATCTGCAGCTTCATGATCCCGGTGATCTGGCCGTGCCGTTCCGGGCTGCACCACACCTGCCCGTCCGACCACAGCGACAGTGCACGCAGTTCGTGGACCGCGGGATGATCGTCGCCCGCCACCTGGTCGGGCAGCGGAAGCGTCGCGGGATCGAAGATCCGCGTCTCGCACCCGAAGAAACGCAGCAGCCGCGCCGCCTCCTCGACGCACAGCCGCGAATAGGATCGCGCGCGCAGCGATCCGTAGAGCAGCAGGATACGCGGCGGCGGATCGCCCGCCCCCAGGCCGAGGGCGGGTCGCTCGATCGCATAGCGGCAATCGAGCGCCGGCAGATGATCGGGATCGATGATCGTGCGAAGCGGCATCAGGCAGTCCTCGGTCCCAACATTATGACACAGCTGCCGACCAGGCAGAGCATGGCCCCGCCCACGTCCCAGCGATCCGGCCGCACCCCTTCGACCGCCCACAACCAGCCCAGCGAAGCGCAGATATAGATCCCGCCATAGGCCGCGAAGGCGCGCCCCGCCGCATCGCTGTCCACCCGCGTCAGCAACCAGGCGAACAGCGCGAGCGACACGATGCCGGGCACCAGCCACAACGGCGACCGGCCCAGCCGCAACCACGCCCAGAAGGCGAAACAGCCGCCGATCTCCGCCACCGCCGCGGCCAGATAGACGAGCGCCGTCATGCCATCCCGATCCGGATCGCCAGTGCCGCCAGCGTGACCAGCAGGACCGGAATCGTCAGCGTGGCCCCGACCCGGAAATAATATCCCCAGCCGATCCGGATGCCCTTCTGGCCCAGGATATGCAGCCACAGCAGCGTCGCGAGCGAGCCGATCGGCGTGATCTTCGGCCCCAGGTCGCACCCGATCACGTTGGCGTAGATCATCGTCTCGCGCACCGCACCGGTGGCGTGGGTCGCCTCGATCGACAGCGCCCCCACCAGCACGGTCGGCATGTTGTTCATCACCGACGACAGCAGCGCGGCGATGATCCCGGTGCCGAACGCCGCGCCCCACACGCCGCCCTGCGCCGTGCGGTCGAGCAGGACGGCCAGATGATCGGTCAGCCCCGCATTGCGCAGGCCGTAGACGACCAGATACATGCCCAGCGAGAAGATCACGACCTGCCACGGCGCGCCGCTCAGCACCCGGCGCGTCTCGATGACTCGACCGCGCGAGGCGATCACGATCAGCAGGACCGCGCCGGCCGCCGCGACCACGCTGACCGGCACGCCGATCGGCTCGAGCACGACGAACCCAACGAGCAGCAGCCCGAGCACGATCCAGCCCGCCCTGAACGTGGCCGGGTCGCGGATCGCCTGCGCCGGCGTGCGGAGCTGCGCCACGTCATAGTCGGCCGGTATGTCGCGACGGAAGAACAGCAGCAGCACGACCAGCGTCGCGGCGATCGACGCCAGATCGACCGGCACCATCACCGCGGCATAATCCGCGAAACCGATCCGGAAGAAGTCGGCCGACACGATGTTGACGAGGTTGGACACGATCAGCGGCAGGCTGGCCGTATCGGCGACGAACCCCGCCGCCATGACGAACGCCAGCGTCGCCCAGTCCCTGTACCCCAGCGCGCGCAGCATCGCGATGACGATCGGCGTCAGGATCAGCGCCGCGCCATCGTTCGCGAACAGCGCCGACACCGCCGCACCCAGCAGCACGATCAGCACGAACAGCCGTCGCCCCTGCCCGCCGCCCCAGCGCGCGACGTGCAACGCCGCCCATTCGAAGAACCCCGCTTCGTCCAGCAGCAGGCTGACGATGATGATCGCGACGAACGTCGCCGTCGCGTTCCACACGATACCCCAGACGGTCGGGATGTCGCCCAGCGACACGACGCCGAGCAGCAGCGCCACCGCCGCCCCGCCCATCGCGCTCCACCCGATGCCGAGCCCGCGCGGCTGCCAGATGACGAGCGCGATGGTGACCGCGAAGATGGCGAGCGCGAGGATCATCCGGCGACGCGCCGACCGCTTTCGTCCACCACCTGCGCGCCGTCTTCCTTGGCGAACGCGCCGCGTTGCGGTTCCGGCAACAGGTCGAGCACCGCTTCGGACGGCCGACACAGCTTCACACCCATTGGCGACACGACCAGCGGGCGATTGATCAGGATCGGGTGCGCTATCATCGCATCCACCAGCGCATCGTCGGACAGGCTCGCCTCGCCCAGCCCCAGCTCGGCATAGGGCGTCCCCTTCTCGCGCAGCAGCTCGCGCGCGGTGATGCCTGCCCGCTCGATCAACGCCACCAGCAGCGCGCGCGACGGCGGCGTCTTGAGATATTCGACGACATGCGGCTCGATGCCGGCATTGCGGATCAGGCCCAGCACGTTGCGCGACGTGCCACACGCTGGGTTGTGATAGATCACGATATCGACGGCCGGCACCTTCGCCATGATGGGCATCCTTTCAGCAGCAGGGAGACAGTTCGGCGAGCAGCGGCGCGCACAGCTCGGGCGCCCCCGCGCAGCAATCCCGGACAAGGAACAGCGTCAGCGCCCGCAACCCGTCCAGATCGGCGCGGTAGACGATCAATCGCCCGCGGCGCTCCGACCGCACGACACCGGCGCGGGCAAGAATGGCAAGATGCGCGGACATGGTATTCTGCGGCACGGTAAGCGACCGCGCGATCTCCCCCGCCGCCATCCCGTCCGGCTCATGCCGCACCAGCAGCCGGAACACGTCAAGCCGCGTCCCCTGCGCGAGCGCGCCCAACGTGGCGATGGCAGTCTCCGTTTCCATATATCCAGCTTATTGGAAGTGTCGGCGCCTGACAATCATCAAAACCCGTTCGGTTCGAGCCTGTCGAGTACCCCACGCAAGGTTCGTCCCACGCTCGACCATGCGGATCTCAGGGCAGCGATACCGGGCAACCAGCCCAAGCCGCAGGCCGCTGGAACGCCCCTAAGACAACATATCTGGTTTGAGGCTGCCGAATGGAGCGGGTGAAGGGAATCGAACCCTCGTCACTTGCTTGGGAAGCAAAAGCTCTACCATTGAGCTACACCCGCATACCGATCCGTACGCGTGCCGGCGGGTCGCCCCATCGGTTCGGCGCTCATACTTTCTGTTCGTGCCGACGGCAAGGTCTATCCCGGCGACCGCGCGACGATAATCCTGTTCGCCCGCCCGCGGATTTGCCATGGGACCGGACATGACCAGCCCGCCCCCCGCAAACCCCGCCCTCCGCCTCGGCCTGCTCGGCGCCGGCGGGCGCATGGGGCAGGCGATCCTGGCCGCCGCAACGGATGCCGGCATCGCAATCGCGGGCGGCATCGGCCGTGACGGCCCGGTCGTCGGCTCCCACGCCGACGCCCCGGCCCTCGCCACCGCCTGTGACGTCCTGATCGACTTCTCGACCCCCGACGCGCTCGCCGCCAACTTGGCCGCCGCGACCGCCGCCGGCACCGCCATCGTCATCGGCACCACCGGCCTAGACGCCGCGCACCACGCCGCGATCGACGCCGCCGCACGCACCATCCCGGTGCTCCAGGCCGCCAACACCGCGCTCGGCGTCAACGTCCTCGCCTGGCTCGTCGAACAGGCCTCCGCCCGGCTCGGCCCCGACTGGGACATCGAGATCGTCGAGATGCACCACCGCCACAAGCGCGACGCCCCGTCCGGCACCGCGCTCCTGCTCGGCACCGCCGCCGCCGCCGGCCGCAACGAAAACCATGCCGACCTCGCCCGCACCGATCGCGCCGCACAGCCCCCGGCCGTCCGCGAAGCCGGCACGATCGGCTACGCATCGCTCCGCGGCGGCTCCGTCGCCGGCGATCACCAGGTCACCTTCGCGACCGAGGGCGAACGGATCGAACTCGGCCACCGCGCCGAAAGCCGCGCGATCTTCGCCCGCGGTGCGGTCCGCGCGGCGGGCTGGCTCGCCGGCCGCGCCCCCGGCCGCTACACCATGTCCGATCTGTTCGCCGACTGATGGCCATGCGCCCCATGCCGCGTGCCGACGTGTTCGAATTCTACCGCCGCCTGGCGGAGGCGGACCCCGCACCGCAGACCGAACTCGCCTACACCAATCCCTACACGTTGCTCGTCGCGGTCGCGCTGTCCGCGCAGGCGACCGACATCGGCGTCAACAAGGCGACACGCAAACTGTTCGCCGAAGTCGACAACCCCGCCGCGATGGTCGCACTCGGGCTCGACGCGCTGAAGGACCACATCCGCACCATCGGCCTGTTCAACACCAAGGCGAAGAACGTCATCGCGCTGTCCGAACGGCTGCTGGCGCTGCACGGTGGCGAGGTACCCGCCGACCGCGAGGCGCTCGAACAGCTCCCCGGCGTCGGTCGCAAGACCGCCAACGTCGTGCTGAACGTCGCGTTCGGCCACGAAACGATCGCCGTCGACACGCACATCTTCCGCGTCGGCAACCGTACCGGCCTCGCGATCGGCAAGGACGTCGTCGCGGTCGAACGCCGGCTGGAGGCGGTCACCCCCGCCCCGTTCCGCGCCCACGCGCACCACTGGCTAATCCTGCACGGCCGCTACATCTGCAAGGCGCGCACCCCGCTCTGCTGGCGCTGCCCGGTCGCCGACCTCTGCCGCTACAAGCCCAAGACCCCCGCCCCGCCGGCCCCCGCCGCGGAGCCCTCACCGCTCAATTAAGGCCTATCCCCCCGCCCAGCCCTTTGCTAAGTGCCCGTCCAGCGCACCGTTAGCTCAGCTGGATAGAGCACTGCCCTCCGAAGGCAGGGGTCGGGGATTCGAATTCCTCACGGTGCACCAACCTTTTCAGACAGTTCGAACGGCTTCAACAGAGGCCTGCCCCGGTGCAATTCCGGTGTGACGACATGGCATCCGTCTCGCGCGACAAAGTTGTGTTCCCCGGCGAAGGCCGGGGCCTAGACGCCTACCCGCCACAAACCGCCACCCCACGACAACGGACACCTGCCGGAACTTCCCCGAGCTGGAGTGCGCTGGGTTCACATCCGCAGCTGCTCCACCCAGTGTCCTGAACCCCGGATCAAGTCCGTAGTGACAACCGGATGGAGGTGCTCAGTCCCTACGCTTCAGGCTCCGCTCGGCTGAGACCAAGCCCAAACCTCACCCCTCAAAAGCAGCCGTCGTCTTCGTCCGAACCTCATCCGCCGTCACGCCCGGCGCCAGCTCCACCAACCGGAACGGCGTCGCATGGTCCGCCCGCCGGAACACGCACAGGTCGGTCACGATCATGTCCACCACGTTCCGCCCGGTCAGCGGCAGGGTGCACGTCGGGATGAACTTCGCACTGCCGTCCTTGGCGGTGTGGTCCATCACCACGATGATCTGCTTCACGCCGGCGACGAGGTCCATCGCCCCGCCCATGCCCTTCACCATCTTGCCCGGGATCATCCAGTTGGCGATGTCGCCGCCCTCCGAAACCTCCATCGCGCCCAGCACGGTCAGGTCGATATGCCCCCCGCGGATCATCGCGAAGCTGTCGGACGACGAGAAATAGCTCGACGACGGCAGTTCGCTGATTGTCTGCTTGCCCGCGTTGATCAGGTCCGCGTCGACCTCGTCCTCATAGGGGAACGGCCCGATCCCCAGCATCCCGTTCTCGGACTGCAACGTCACGGTCACGCCGTCCGGAATGTTGTTCGCGACCAGCGTCGGAATGCCGATCCCCAAATTCACATAATATCCGTCGCGCAGCTCGCGCGCGGCCCGCGCCGCCATCTGATTGCGGTCCCAGCTCATTTCGCACCCTTTCTGGCGGCGGGATCGGCCCAGCGCCGGTCCACCGGAAATACATCGTCGAACGTGCCCGCAAGACCGGTGCCGTACACCGGATTGGGCAGCATGAACCAGCCATGCCCCCAGCGCTCGCCCGTCCCCGCGGCCTGCGCCGCCGCGCGTCGCACGGGTGCTGAGCCCACGAACCGATCGCTGAAATCGCCGAGCTGGTCGCCCACCATCGCGATCACGCACCACCGCTCGGAAACCAGCCGCCGCCGCGCATCCTTGCCCGAACCGCCGCCCGCATCACCCTTCAGGAACAGCGTCTCGCCGTGCACCGCCGGCCCCAGCCCCGCGCCCTCGATCGCGGCGCGGCTCTCCTGCGCGGTCGCGGCATTGCGGTTGGAATTGAAGATCACCGTCACGCCCTGCGCCCGCACCGCGGCCAGCGCATCGACCGCGCCCGGCACCGGCAACACGGCGCGCGTGCCGGTCCGCTCCCACCGCTCCCATCGCGCGGGGTCATAAGGCCGCGCCGCCAGCCCGTCGGCATATTCATAGCCTAGGTTCAGCAACGCCGTCTCGTCGACGTCCAGCACGATCGCCCGCGGCTTGGCCCCACACGGCCCCGCCCCCTCGACCACCGACACCGGCGCGGCCCGCGACGACGCGCGCACATAATCCGCCAGCCCCGCATAAGCCTGCCGACTGAGCGCCGCCGCCTCACCCGACCCGTACAGATACTGCATCCCCGCTGGCACCGTCGCGACCGGTGCCGGCGTTGCGGCACATCCCGAAAGCGTCACCGCCGCCACCCAGCACGACAGACCGAAAGACCTCACACCCGCTCCCGCACGGTGCGGAACTCGATCCGCTTGTCGTACGGCGCGCCCAGCACCAGTCGCTTCACGAAGATCCCCGGCACATGGATCGCATCCGGGTCCAGCGATCCGACCGGCACGATCTCCTCGACCTCCGCCACCGTCATCGACGATGCGGTCGCCATCGGCTGGTTGAAGTTCCGCGCCGTCTTGCGGAAGATCAGGTTGCCCGCCTCGTCCGCCTTCCATCCCTTGATGATCGACAGGTCCGCGCGGATGCCGCGTTCCAGGATATACTCCTGCCCGTCGAACAGCTTCACTTCCTTGCCCTCGGCCACCAGCGTGCCGACGCCCGTCTTGGTGTAGAAACCCGGGATCCCCGCCCCGCCCGCGCGTACGCGCTCGGCCAGCGTCCCCTGCGGACAGAATTCGACCTCCAGCTCACCGCTCAGATATTGCCGTTCGAACTCCTTGTTCTCACCGACATAGGAGGAGATCATCTTCTTGATCTGTCGCGTGCGGAGCAGCTTGCCCAGCCCCTCCCCGTCGATCCCGGCATTGTTCGACGCCACCGTCAGCCCGGTCGTGCCCGCCGCCGCGATCGCATCGATCAACCGTTCCGGCACGCCGCACAGCCCGAACCCGCCGGCGCAGATCGTCATGCCATCGAACAGGACGCCGGACAGCGCCGCGGCCGCATCGGGATACAGCTTGTTCATCGGCGACTCTCTCCAGTTCTTCTTCTGCATTTCGGAATAGGCCGCCCGCACGACACCGGTCAATCGCGCGCGCACACCCCGGCGTGACACCGCCGCGCGACCATGCGATTGAGCGCCAACCGCAGGAGAACCGCCATGGCGACCGCTTACGATACCAGTCTCGGCCTCTACATCGCCGGCACCTGGCGCACCGGCGAGGGGCGCGACACCCACGCCGTGCTGAACCCCGCCACCGGCGAAACGCTGGCGCAACTGCCGCTCGCCACCGCCGCCGACCTGGACGAGGCGCTGGCCGCCGCCGACCGCGGGTTCAAGGCCTGGCGCGCCACCGCCCCCGACGCCCGCGCCGCGATGCTGCAGAAGACCGCCGCGCTCCTGCGTGAACGGGCCGACCGCATCGCGCGCATCGCCACCACCGAACAGGGCAAGATCCTGGCCGAGGCGAAGGGCGAGGTCGCGTTCGCCGCCGCGCTGCTCGATTTCCACGCGGGCGAGGCGTTGCGCATCTACGGCCGCGTCCTGCCGCGCCCGGCGGGCACGCGCTCGCTCGTCCTGCAACAACCGGTCGGCCCGGTCGCCGCCTTCTGCGCCTGGAACTTCCCGGTGATGAACGTGGTGCGCAAGATCGCGCCCGCGCTCGCCGCCGGCTGCTCGATCATCATCAAGCCGTCGGAGGAAACCGCCGGTTCCGCGGTCGAGGTGCTGCGCTGCTTCCAGGATGCGGGCCTGCCCGGCGACGTCGCGCAATGCGTGTTCGGCGTCCCCGACATGGTCTCGCGCCAGCTGCTCGCCTCGCCCGTCACGCGCAAGCTCAGCTTCACCGGCTCGGTCCCGGTCGGCAAGCATCTCGCAGCACTCGCGGCCGACACCATGATGAAAACCACGATGGAACTTGGCGGCCACGGCCCCGTGCTGGTGTTCGACGACTGCGATCTGGAAAAGACGCTCGACACGCTCGTCGCGCATAAATTCCGCAACGCCGGCCAGGTCTGCGTCGCGCCCACCCGCTTCCATGTGCAGGACGGGATCTACGACGCGTTCGCCGCTGGGTTCGCCGCGCGGACGAAGGCGCTCGCGGTCGGCGACGGCATGGACGCCGCCAGCCAGATGGGCCCGATGGCCAACCCGCGCCGTCCCGATGCGATCGCCGGCCTCGTCGACGACGCGCTGTCCGCCGGCGCGCGCCTCCTCGCCGGTGGCGAGCGGCAGACGTCCGGCAACGGCTTCTTCTACCAGCCGACCGTGCTGGCCGACGTGCCGCTCACCGCGCGCGCGATGAACGACGAACCGTTCGGCCCGGTCGCGCTCCTCCGCCCGTTCGCCACCGTCGACGATGCGATCGAACAGGCCAACCGGCTCCCCTTCGGCCTCGCGGCCTACTGCTTCACCGAAAACGGCCGCCGCCAGAACCTGCTCGGCGACGCGATCGAGGCCGGCATGGTCGCCATCAACGGCGTCCGGCTCAGCTTCCCCGACAGTCCGTTCGGCGGGATGAAGGACAGCGGCCACGGATCGGAGGACGGCCCCGAAGGCGTCCAGGCGCATCTGGTGACCAAGACCGTCCACATGTCCTGATCTATCGACCGAGGGGGCGTTCCCGTGTCGGCGGGAACGCCCCGGAACATTGATCGCGGTTAACGCGACCCCCGCGCGCAACCATGCTAGGCAAGCGCCCGAGATCGTCACGGAAAGGACCACCACCATGACTGGACGACCCGATGGTGCCCCCGGCCGCGGCGCACGGATTCTCTACGCGGTGGTCGTCGGCGTCCTGCTCCTGACGATCGCGGTCGCCGTCTTCGCCTACATCGAATCGCACCCGGCGCCGGAACGCGGCAGCGCGCAGCTCCCGGCCCAGGCCGCGGAAGGCTCCGGTCTGCCCGCCCGCTAACGATCCGCACGGCATAGGCCATTTCGCCCGACCCGACGGACGCACGGTTTTCCGCCGCAACCGATCCGGCTATGACCGGGGCATGACATCCCCAGACACCCGCACCGGCGGCCGCATCCTCGTCGATCAACTCGTGGCGCAGGGCTGCGACCGCATCTTCTGCGTGCCGGGCGAAAGCTACCTCGCGGTCCTCGATGCGCTGCACGACGTGCCCGCGATCGACCTCGTCGTGGCACGGCAGGAGGGCGGCGTCGCCTACATGGCCGCCGCGGACGGCGCGATGACCAAGCGCCCCGGCATCGCCTTCGTCACGCGCGGCCCCGGCGCCACCAACGCATCGATCGGCGTCCATGTCGCGATGCAGGATTCGGTCCCGATGATCCTGTTCGTCGGCGACGTCGCCCGCGCCGACCGCGACCGCGAGGCATTCCAGGAAGTCGACCTCGTCGCCATGTTCCGCCCGCTCGCCAAATGGGCCGCGCGGATCGACGACGCCGCGCGCATCCCCGAATATATCGCGCGCGCCTACGCCACCGCCATGGCCGGCCGCCCCGGCCCGGTCGTGCTGGCCCTGCCGGAGGACATGCTCTGCGACGTCGTCGCCGCAGTTGATCGCCCGCGCATCGTCCGCCCGCCGCAGCCCGTCGATGCGCTCGCGATGAACACCTTGGTCGATCTGCTGCGCGACGCCGCCGCCCCGATCGCAATCGTCGGCGGCGCGGACTGGGACGCCGCCACCGCGGTCTGGTTCTGCACCTGGGCGATGCGGATCGGCCTGCCCGTCGCCGCTGCCTTCCGTCGGCAGGATGCGATCCCCAACGACTGCCCGGTCTACGCCGGCAATCTCGGCTACGGCCCCAACCCGGCGCTCACCGCCCGCGTCCGCGCCGCCGACCTGATCCTCGTCGTCGGCGCCAGGCTGGGCGAGGCGACGACCGACGGCTACACGCTCATCACGCCCGAACATCCCGAGCAGATCCTCGTCCACGTCCACCCGGACCCGGAGGAACTCCATTCGGTCTACCGCACCGACCTTGCCATCTGCGCGGACTGCCACGACTTTGCCGAAACCGCCGCGGGCTGGGACGACGACCTACTGGAATTCGCCGACGGGGCGGAGGCGAACGCCGAATGGGAGGCCTGGATCGTCCCACCGGACAGCGCCGCCACGCTCGATCTCGCCGCCTGCGTCACCGAAATGCAGCGCGTGCTCCCCGCCGACAGCATCCTCTGCAACGGCGCCGGCAACTTCTCCGGCTGGTGGCACCGCTACTGGCGCTACGATGGCCCGACGACTCAGCTTGCCCCCACCGCGGGCGCGATGGGCTACGGCCTGCCCGCCGGCATCGCCGCCGCCCGCCGCCATCCGAACCGCCAGGTCGTCGTGATCGCGGGCGACGGTGATTTCCTGATGAACGGACAGGAACTGGCGACCGCCGCCGCACTCGGCTGCCGCCTGTTGATCCTCGTGGTCAACAACGCCAGCTACGGCACGATCCGCATGCACCAGGAACGGCGCTACCCGAACCGCATCTCCGGCACCGCGCTCGCCAACCCCGACTTCGCCGCCCTCGCCCGCGCCTACGGCGCCTGGAGCACGACGGTCGACCGCACCGCCGACTTCGCCCCCGCACTGGCGGAGGCGACTGCGCAGCCCGGCATCGCCCTCCTCCACCTCAAGACCGACATCGAACAGATCGCACCCGGCGCCACGATGACGATGCTCCGGAACCCTGCATGATCGTCCGGACGATGCTGCGGCGCCTGCTGTGGGCCGGTCTTGGGCTTGTCGGGTTTACCGGGACAGCGATGGCCGGATTGCCCGGCAAGACATATTCGGAAGGGCAGATATGGGAGTATCGCACCCGTCCGGAGGACAAGGGGTCACTTCTGAAGATCCAGAAGATCGACGATGGCGCTGATTTCCCGAAGATCGGGCCGATCTACCATGTGAGCATCGTCGGCGTACATTTCACTGGACTGCCGCTCGCCGGTGTCCTGCAACACGCGCCGTTTTCCAAGGCCGCGCTGGACGCGAGCGTCACGAAGCTGTCCTCGTCCAAGATCGCGTTCCTGGACAGCGCCGACGGCATCGCGCAATGGCAGCAGGCCGAAGGCGGGGTCTTCACCGTGTCGGTCGCCGAAGCCGTGTCGTTCACGGACCAGACGCTTCGCAGCCAGATGCCGGCCCAGCGACAAGGCAACTAGACACCGTTCCCGCAGGTCCCGATCCCCGGTGCCGCCCCTCGCCAATGGCGACGACCGGCTTCGGGTCTCGTGTTAGATCGTGAACCGCACGACACGCTTGTGCGGGGGCGGTCGGCACGGCTACGCCCGTATCCTACCGATTGGGTCCTATGCCGCGCATCGTCACTTTCGCGAAGACCGCGGCACTCTGGTCGCTCTGGGTGCTGTGCATCCTGCTGATCCTGCCCGTGCTGTTAAGCGTTCCCGGTAAGCCGACGGACGCGGAACTCGGCCTCTACCTCGCGGTCCTGCTTTCGGTGACGGGATATCCCGTCGTGCTGCCCTTCCTCGCGGTGCTGGAACGGGGGGCGCGGCGGCGATCGAATCAGGCGGGCCTTCACGTCATCCGCATCGCGATGTGGGGCAGCTTCCTCGCGGTCCTGGCCGCGCTCGGCACACTCGGCGCATCGTTCTACGCGCATGAGCGTGCCAAGCCGGTGTTGAGCCGGGACGAGATCATCGAAGGTTCCTACCCCAACGCCATCCTCATGGACGACACCGAATGGATGGACCGGCTGATGAAGGAAGGTGCCAGCGTCGATCACCGCTTGCCAACGTTCAACTAGACCCCCGCCATCATGTCCGCGAGTTTCGGCCAATGGTCCCTCGTCGCGTTCCTGCTGTCACGCGGCGCCGATCCCGACTTAAAAGACAATCAGGGCAAGTCGGTCAGGACGCAGGCCGCTGCACCGGACCTGCCGCCACGGAAGCCGGCCGATGCGGCGGCCCTCGAACAGATCCGCGCACGCCTCGCTCACAAATAACGCACCAAAGTTCAGCGTCCGGCGCTGGGAGACCAATTCAGGCCCCCAACCGACCCGGCGTCTCTCAAAAAAACGCCGCCGCGGTTTCCCGCGACGGCGCTCGGTCATTCAGTCTTGGCAGCGGGTCAGATCTTGTCGACCACGTTCTTCACGCCACCCTTCACGTCGCCCTTGGCATGCTGCATTTCGCCCTTGGCTTCCTGCGCATGGCCTTCGGCGGCCAGGTCATGGTTGTCGGTGCCCTTGCCGACGGCCTGCTTCACATTGCCGATGGCTTCGTTCGTGGCACCCTTCAGCTTGTCGGTGAATTCGCCCATGATCCGTCTCCTGGCCGGCGCCGCACCATTGCGAGGCCGTCTATCTTAACATGAATCAAAACCAACCGCCCCGAACGCGGTTCCATGACGCTCTCGTAACATCCGGGTCGCGGGGCTCAGATCAGGCCGCCCAGCGGGCTCGACGGGTCGGCATACATCCGCCGCCCCATCCGCCCGGCGCGGTAGGCCAGCCGCCCGGCCTCCACCGCATGGCGCATCGCGGTCGCCATCATCACCGGGTCCTTCGCCTCGGCGATCGCGGTGTTCATCAGCACCCCGTCGCAGCCCAGCTCCATCGCCACCGCCGCTTCGGACGCGGTACCCACGCCCGCATCGACCAGCACCGGCACGCTCGCCCCCTCGACGATCAGCCGGATCGTCACGCGGTTCTGGATGCCCAGCCCCGACCCGATCGGCGCGCCCAGCGGCATGATCGCCACCGCGCCGACATTCTCCAGCCGCTTCGCCGCGATCGGATCGTCGACGCAGTACACCATCGGCTCGAACCCTTCCTTGGCCAGGATCTCGCACGCGCGGATCGTCTCGACCATGTCGGGGTACAGCGTCCGCGCCTCGCCTAGCACCTCCAGCTTCACCAGGTTCCAGCCACCCGCCTCGCGCGCCAGTCGCAACGTCCGGATCGCCTCGTCCGCGGTGAAACACCCCGCCGTGTTGGGCAGGTACGTCACTTTCTTCGGATCGATATAGTCCATCAGCACCGGCGCGTTGCGGTCCGACACGTTCACGCGGCGCACCGCCACGGTCACGATCTCGGCCCCCGCCGCCTCGACCGCCGCGGCGTTCTGCGCAAAATCCTTGTACTTGCCGGTCCCGACGATCAACCGCGACCGGAACGTCCGCCCGGCGACCGTCCATGTGTCGTCCTTGACCGGCGCCGCGACATGATCGCCCCCACCGACGAAATGAACGATTTCCAGCTCGTCGCCGTCCTCCGCCACCACGTCGTTCAGCGTGGACCGCGGCACCACCTCCAGGTTGCGCTCCACCGCCACCTTCTCCGGCACCAGCCCCAACTCCGACGCCAGCTCCGCCAGCGTGATGCCGGCCCGCACGCGCTTATGCTCGCCATTCACGCTGAGTGTGATCGTACCGTCGCTATGCATCTGCGTCTCCGTGCCTGACCCGCGATCTAGAGACGCGGGGGGCGATGTTCAAACGGTAGCAAAATAAGATCGCCTTCCCCCCTCCCTTTCAAGGGAGGGGCCGGGGGTGGGTGCTGCCGCGCAGACGGCAGCGCGCGAACCAAAGTCGGACGGACGAGTCTACGCTCGCCCACCCACCCCCAACCCCTCCCTTGAAAGGGAGGGGGGCCAGACTGCACTTTGCCTCGCCCGCCCGTCCGTTGTAGGACGTGCCCTCCAAGCCACCAGAAAGCCCGCAATGCCGGACAGCCCCGTCGTCTACGTCCTGAACGGTCCCAACCTGAACATGCTGGGCCTGCGCGAGCCCGCCATCTACGGGTCGGACACGCTCGACGACATCGCGGGTATGCTCGACGACCGCGCGCAGGAGATCGGGCTCGAGATCGACATGCGCCAGACCAACCACGAAGGGCTGCTCGTCGACTGGATCCAGGAGGCGAACGCCCGCGGGGCCAAGGCCGTACTGCTCAACGCGGGCGCCTTCACCCACACCTCGATCGCGATCCACGATGCGATCAAGGCCGTGTCGGTGCCGGTGATCGAGGTGCACTTGTCCAACCCCCACCTCCGCGAAACCTTCCGCCACAAAAGCTATGTCGGCATGGCCGCAAAGGGCACGATCGCGGGCTTCGGCGCGCATTCCTACGTGCTGGCGCTGGACGCCGCCGCCAAGCTCTGACATTTGCGCGCCAAAACAGGGACTCCGAAGATGACCGATACCCCCAATGGCGCGATGCAGGTCGATGTCGGCCTGGTGAAGCAACTGGCCGAACTGCTCGACGACACGCACCTGACCGAAATTGAGGTGTCCGACGGCGACCGCCGCATCCGCGTGGTGCGCAAGGCCGCCGCGATCACCGCGCCCGTCATGCAGGCCGCACCCGCCCCGGCCCCGCTCGCCGCCCCGGCACCTGCCGCGGCCGCACCCGCCCCGCTGGCGATCGAGCCCGCCGATCACCCCGGCGTCGTGAAATCGCCGATGGTCGGCACCGCCTACATGGCCGCCGAACCGGGCTCCAAGCCGTTCGCCGTGGTCGGCCAGGCCGTCGCCGCCGGTGACACGCTGCTGATCGTGGAGGCGATGAAGGTCATGAACCCGATCGTCGCCCCGCGCGCCGGCACCGTGCGCCAGCTGTTCGTCGACAACGGCCAGCCGGTCGAATTCGACCAGCCGCTCGCGATCGTCGAATAAGCATGGCGATCACCAAGGTCCTGATCGCCAACCGCGGCGAAATCGCGCTCCGCATCCACCGCGCCTGCCATGAAATGGGGATCAAGACGGTCGCGGTCCATTCCACCGCGGACGAAGACGCCATGCACGTCCGGCTGGCGGACGAGGCGGTCTGCATCGGCCCCCCCGCGGCGGCCGACAGCTACCTCAACATCCCGAACATCATCTCGGCCGCCGAAATCACGCATGCCGACGCGATCCACCCGGGCTACGGGTTCCTCAGCGAAAACGCGCGCTTCGCCGAGATCGTCGAGAGCCACGGCATCATCTGGATCGGACCGAAGCCCGAACATATCCGCACGATGGGCGACAAGATCGAGGCCAAGCGCACCGCCGCCGCCCTCGGTCTCCCGCTCGTCCCCGGTTCCGACGGCCCGATCTCCGATATCGACGAAGCCAAGGCGATCGCCGAGGCGGCCGGCTACCCGGTCATCATCAAGGCGGCCTCCGGTGGCGGCGGCCGCGGAATGAAGGTCTGCACCGATCCGTCGCAGCTCGAAACGCTGATGATGCAGGCGGGGCGCGAGGCGAAGGCCGCATTCGGCGACGCGACCGTCTATCTCGAAAAATATCTCGGCGATCCGCGCCACATCGAATTCCAGGTGTTCGGCGACGGCCGCGGCAACGCGATCCATCTCGGCGAACGCGACTGCTCGCTCCAGCGCCGCCACCAGAAAGTGCTGGAGGAGGCCCCATCCCCCGTCATCTCCGCGGCGCAGCGCATGGACATGGGCGGCATCGTCGCAAAGGCGATGGCCGACATGGGCTATCGCGGCGCCGGTACGATCGAATTCCTTTACGAAAACAACGAATTCTACTTCATCGAGATGAACACCCGGCTCCAGGTCGAACATCCGGTGACCGAGGCGATCACCGGCCTCGATCTCGTCCGCGAACAGATCCGCATCGCCGACGGCAAGTCGCTGACGCTGCGTCAGGAAGACGTCGTGTTCCGCGGCCACGCGATCGAATGCCGCATCAATGCGGAGGACCCGCGCACCTTCATGCCCTCGCCGGGTCTCGTGAAGGGCTATCACGCGCCAGGCGGCATGAACGTGCGCGTCGATAGCGGGCTCTATGCCGGCTACCGCATCCCGCCTTACTACGACTCGATGATCGCCAAGCTGATCGTTTACGGCACCACTCGCGACGGTGCGCTCCGCCGCCTCCGCCGCGCGCTGGAGGAATTCGTGGTCGAAGGGGTCAAGACGACGATCCCGCTCCACCAGGCACTGCTCGACGATCCGGAGTTCCAGCGCGGCGACTACACGATCAAGTGGCTCGAGGAATGGCTCGCCCGCCAGGATCTCGCGGACGCAGCGGCAAAGGCCTGACCGGGAGCAGTCACCCAAACCCGTTCGGTTCGAGCCTGTCGAGAACGTTCGAACCGAACCCACCCGAGGTACGCAGGAGGAGCAAGGCATGGCGACGATCGCGGTCTACAGCCTCAAGGGCGGCGTCGGTAAGACCTCGCTCGCGGTCAACCTCGCGCACAACGCCACCATCTGCCGCCGCCGCACGCTGCTCTGGGATCTCGACCCGCAGGCCGCCTCGACCTGGCTGCTCGGTGGCGACAGCCCCGCCGCCGATCCGGCCGAGGCGGTGTTCGCGCGCTCCGTCACCCCCGACCGCCTGATCCGCCGGACCGCGATCGACGGGCTCGACCTGCTCCCCGCGGACGCCTCGCTCCGCCGGCTCGACAGCTTCTTCGGGGTGCTGGGCAAGCGCAAGCGGCTGCTCCGCCTGCTGAACGAACTGACCGAGCGTTACGATCGGATCATCCTCGACTGCCCGCCCGGCCTCACCGAAACCAGCGAGCAGGTCGCGCGTGCCGCCACGCTGATCGTCGCGCCCGTCATCCCCTCCCCGCTCGCCCGCCGTGCGCTCGACGATGTCGTGACGCACTTCGCCAACGCGCCCGGCCGCCACGCGCCGATCCTGCCGGTCTTCTCGATGGTCGACCGCCGCCGCGCGCTGCACCTCGCCACGATCGAGGCCGCGCCCGACTGGCCGCGCATTCCGATGGCCAGCGCCGTCGAATCGATGACGCTCCACCGCGCACCCGTGGCGATGTTCGCGCCCACCTCGGTTGCCGCGCAAGCATTCGCCGGCATCTGGACCGGTATAGAACGACGTCTCGCCGAAACGACCTGACCGGATCGGTGAACGCTTTGCCTGTTTAGCTAGTCTTTTTGTCAGATGGAGGCGTGAAACTGCGTTAATTCGTGCCAAAGCATGGGTCCGATCGCAAGTTCGTGAGTTACTACGATCCGGAACACGAATTATACCGTCCTTTTGAGGAGAAACCCCATGAAGCCATTTCTGATCGCCGCCGCTTTCATGCTCGCCGCGCCAGCCATCGCTCAGGACATGACGCAGCCGCCGGCGCAGGCCGGTGCCGCCGCCGATCCGGCCGCTGCTGCTGATCCCGCCGCATCCGCAACGCCGCCCGCCGCCGATCCGGCGATGACCGCCCCGGCCGACGCCGCAACGCCCGCCGATCCGGCCGCCGCAGCGCCGATGGCAACCGACCCGGCGGCCGCCGCACCAGCGCCGATGGCGTCGGACCCGGCCGCAGCCCCGGCCCCGATGGCCACCCAGTCCACGACCCCGCAGCCGTCGACCAAGGACTACCCGACCTGCTCGCGCACGGTCACCGACAACTGCAAGAACCGCGGCGGCAAGTAAGCCCCGACTTCAAGCAACAGAAGGGCGGCCCCGCAACGGGCCGCCCTTTTCGTTTGTGCAGAGAAGATGACTGCACGCTACTCGCGCACCGTCCATCCCATGCGAAGTCTAGGGACCCTTCGAGCGAAGCCGAGAAGCCAACAGATCGGTGGAAGCATTCCGTCCCATTTCCGTTCGGTTCGAGCCTGTCGAGAACTCAGCAACACCGCCAATACGCTCGAACCGAATTGGTGGAGGGAACATGCGCGAGACGGCCGCGGGTCACACCCAACGCAAAAGTGTTCCCCGGCGAAGGCCGGGGCCTAGACGCAACCGTTTCACCCAGGCCCCGGCCCCGGCCGGGGACCTAACGACGAAACCTCACCGCTTCCGCCCCAACCAGGCCAGCCCCCCACCGGCCGCCAGCAACACCACCCCAACACCCGCCCGCCGCTCGCGCCGCAGGCAACTCAACCCGGCCGTCACCAACAAGGTTGGCACCATCCCGGCCTTCCCCCCACCGGCAACCCGCGCCGCCCGGCTCCCAACACCCGCAACCACCAAAGCCCGCCCGACGCCCGTACCGGCCTTCGCAGGCGCGCCAGAACCGACCTCCGGCTCTGCAACCTCGCCCAACGAGACATCACGCGAAGCAACAACACCCCCGGCCACACTATCCGCGACAGTCGCCCCGCGAGCTCCCATCGCCCGCTCGGGCCCCCGCGTCGTATCGGCCGAAGTCTGATGTTCCAGCTCCGAATTCAGCTCCGCCCCCAACAACAGCACATAAGACGACAACCAGATCCAGGTCAGCAGCACCACCACCGCGCCCAGCGACCCGTAAGTCGCATCGTAATTCCCGAAATTGGAGACATACACGCCGAACCCGGCGGTCAGCGCCAGCCACAGCACGGTCGACAGCAGCGACCCCGGCGTCAGCCAAGTCCACTGCGCCCGATCGCGATCCGGCCCGTACCGGAACAAGGTCGCCGCCGCCGCAGCACCCACCGCCCCCATCACCAGATACGAAAACATCTTCCCCAGCCACAGCACAGGTGCGGGCAGTCCCGGCAGCAGCGTCTCCAGATGCGCCATCGCCGCGATCGCGATCATCGCCACGATCGCGGTCAGCACGCCACCCACCGTGATCGCCAGCGCAAGCGCGTTCAGCTTCACGAACCCGCGCGTCTCCTCCTGCTCGTACGCGATGTCGAGCGCGGTGATCACCGCCGTCGCCGCCTTCATCGCGCCGTAGAAGGCGAGCCCCAGCGCCAGGATCAGCCCGAACCCCTTCTTGCCGCCCGACGCCTCGACAACGTTCAGCAGCTGCTCGCCGATCAGCTTCGCCGCATCCGCGGGCATCACCGCCGCCAGCGCGCGGATATCGTGCAGCACGGTCGCCGGCTCCACCACCAGCCCGTAACTCAGCACCATCGCGCCCAGCAGCGGCACGATCGACAGGAACGCATAGAACGCGACCCCCGCCGCGATCAGCCCGATATTGTCGCGCCCCGTTTCGCGGTACGTGCGGATCAGCACGTCCTTCCAGCCCTTGGCCGGCATCCGCCAGGGCGATGTCGCGTCCCGACCGCGCTGGTCGGGAACGGTGGCAGTATCGGTCATGGCGGCCCCTTGGTTAACCTCGCCTCAACCCGGCCCGTCCCCCCTTCGTTCCGGCCGGAATGGCCGCCCGCTATTCCATCCCGCGCCGCCGCGCCGTAGAGACGGGGCGACCCAAACCGCCGGAGCACCCGCATGACCGAACCGACCACCGTCCTCGTCACCGGCGGCGCCGGCTATATCGGCAGTCACGCGGTGCTGGCGCTGCTCGACGCCGGGCGGAAAGTCGTCGTGCTCGACAATCTCGTCACCGGGTTCGCCGATGCGGTCGATCCGCGCGCCAGTTTCGTCCAGGGCGACGTGTCGGATGCGGATCTCGTCGCGGGCGTCATCGCGGACCACCGGGTCCATGCGATCCTGCATTTCGCCGGTTCGGTCGTCGTGCCGGAGTCGGTCAGCGACCCGCTCAAATATTACCGCAACAACACCGCCGCCACGCGCAGCCTGATCGAGTCCGCGGTCACCGGCGGCGTCCGGCACTTCCTGTTCAGCTCGACCGCCGCCACCTACGGCACGCCCGAGCGCGTGCCGGTGCAGGAGGATGATCCCAAACGCCCGATCAACCCCTACGGCATGTCCAAACTGATGTCGGAACAGATGCTCGCCGACGTCGCCGCCGCCCACCCGATCACCTATTGCGCGCTGCGCTACTTCAACGTCGCGGGCGCCGATCCGCAGGGCCGCGCCGGGCAATCCACCGCCGGCGCCACCCACCTGATCAAGATCGCCGCCGAAGCGGCGCTCGGCAAGCGCCCCTCGGTCGCCGTGTTCGGCAGCGATTTCGACACGGCCGACGGCACCGGCGTGCGCGACTATATCCACGTCACCGACCTGGCCGACGCGCATCTCCACGCGCTGGAGGCACTCGAGGCCTCGCCCGGCGAAAACCTCACGCTCAACTGCGGCTACGGCCGCGGCTTTTCGGTGCTGGAGGTGCTCGACGCGGTCGACCGTGTCGCCGGCGTCACCGTCGACCGCGTCATGCAACCGCGTCGCGCAGGCGATCCGGCCGCACTGATCGCGGACAACAGCGCCATCCTCGCGCGGCTGCCGTGGCGGCCGCAGCATGACGATCTCGACACCATCGTCGGCCACGCGCTCGCCTGGGAAGGCACCGTGCGGCAGGGCATGGCCAGCACAAGCGGGACGAAGCGTTGACCGTCGACGTCGTCCGTTCTGCCCAGCTCGACGGGATCCGCCACGGCTTCCTCGGCCGCAGCGGCGGCGTGTCGACCGGGATCTACGCCGGCCTCAACGTCGGCCTGGGTTCGGACGACGACCGCGAAGCGATCCTCGAAAACCGCCGCCGCGCGGTGGACGCGGTCGCCCCCGGCGCGCGGCTCGTGACGTTGTACCAAGTCCACTCCGCCACCGCGATCACGGTGACCGAACCGTTCCCCGACGACGCCCGCCCCCACGCCGACGCGCTCGTCACCGACCGCCCCGGCCTGCTGATCGGCATCCTGACCGCCGACTGCGTCCCCGTCCTGTTCGCGGACCGGACCGCCGGTATCGTCGGCGCCGCCCACGCCGGATGGAAGGGTGCGCTCGGCGGCGTCACGGATGCGACACTCGACGCGATGGTGGCGCTCGGCGCGGACCGCACGCGCATCGTCGCCGCGATCGGCCCCTGCATCGCGCGTGCCTCCTACGAGGTCGACGCGAGCTTCCGCGACCGCTTCACCGCGCACGACCCTGAAACCGAACGCTTCTTCCGCGAAGGGCGCCGCGAGGACCATCATCAGTTCGACATCGAATCCTACGTCGCCCACCGCCTCGCCACCGCCGGCGTCACCCGCATCGACGCGCTCGGCCTCGACACCTACGCGCTCGCCAACCGCTTCTACAGCTACCGCCGCGCCACCCACCGCGCGGAACCGGGCTACGGCCGCCAGATGAGCGTGATCGCGGCGGATACTTTCTAAGCCCCTCCCCTTCAGGGGAGGGGTTGGGGTGGGGCTGACCTCGTCACCCAAACAACGTTGCAGGGGAGGTGCTGTTGCCCCCACCCCAACCCCTCCCCTGAAGGAGAGGGGCTAAAAGACCTTCCTGCGAGGCACTACCTCCCAACCAGGAAAAGCGAAGGAACCCCCATGTCCGATGACACCGTCCCGACCGAGGCCGACCTGACCGGCGCCACCGCGCGCCGCCGTCCCAAGGCGGAGGCGCTCGATATCGGCGGCCACCGCTTGAGCCCCGAAACGCTCATGATGGGCCATGGCTACGACCCCATGCTGTCCGAAGGCGCGCTCAAGCCGCCGATCTTCCTCACCTCCACCTTCGTCTTCGAATCCGCCGCCGCCGGCAAACGCCACTTCGAAGGCGTCACGGGCAAGCGCCCCGGCGGCGCGGAGGGGCTGGTCTATTCGCGCTTCAACGGCCCGAACCAGGAGATCCTCGAGGACCGGCTCGGCATCTGGGAGGATGCGGAGGACGCACTCACCTTCTCCTCGGGCATGTCGGCGATCGCCACCGTCCTGCTCGCGCATTGCCGGCCGGGCGACACCATCGTCCACTCCGCGCCGCTCTATGCCGCCACCGAAACGCTGATCGGCAAGGTGCTTGGCCGGTTCGGGATCAACTGGCTCGATTTCCCCGCCGGCGCCACGCGCGAGGAAATCGACGCGGTGATGGAACGCGCGCACGCCCACGGTCGCGTCGCGATGGTCTATCTCGAAAGCCCGGCCAACCCCACCAACGCGCTCGTCGATATCGAGGCCGTCGTCGCCTCTCGCAACGCGGTCTTCGCCGATCTGGAGGAGAAGCCGCCGGTCGTCATCGACAACACCTTCCTCGGTCCGCTCTGGCAGAAACCGCTCCGCCACGGCGCCGATCTCGTGCTCTATTCGCTCACCAAATATGCCGGCGGGCACAGCGACCTCGTCGCCGGCGGCGCGGTCGGGTCGAAGGCGCACATCAACGTCATCCGTTCGATGCGCAACACGATCGGCACGATCACCGATCCGCACACCGCCTGGATGCTGCTCCGCTCGCTCGAAACACTCGAACTGCGGATGAGCCGCGCGGGCGAGAACGCCGCCAGGGTCTGCGCCTTCCTGCGCGACCATGCCAAGGTCGAACATGTCGGCTATCTCGGCTTCCTCGACCCCGGCGGGCGTCAGGCCGACATCTACCGCCGCCACTGCTCGGGCGCCGGATCGACCTTCTCGCTGTTCCTGAAGGGCGGCGAGGCCGAGGCCTTCCGCTTCCTCGACGGCCTGCGCATCGCCAAACTCGCGGTCAGCCTCGGCGGCACCGAAACGCTCGCCAGCCACCCCGCCGGCATGACGCACCTGTCCGTCCCCGACGCCCGCAAACAGGCGCTGGGCATCACCGACAACCTCGTCCGAATCTCGATCGGCGTCGAAAACGCCGACGACCTCATCGCCGACTGCGACCAGGCCCTGCGCGGGGTGTAATACAACCAAACTCCCTCCCCCCACCGGGGGGAGGGTCGGGGTGGGGGGCGTGGCTTGAGGTAAGGCCGCCTCCAGCCAAAGCCCCCCACCGTACCCTCCCCCCGGTGGGGGGAGGGCTTAAGAAAAACTCAAACCCCCCATTCCAGCAGCGGCCACCCCTTCTTCCCCGCCATCACCCGCAACTTCGCACTCGCATTCACCGCGAACGGTGCATCGGCCCAGTCCAGCACACACCCGTCCGACACATGGTCCGAATAGAACCGCACCTGCGTCTCCCCGCGCACCAGACCCTGCGCCGCCATCCACGCCTCGATCATCCGCAACTTGGCCGGGCCGTAGCAATTCTCGCCGTCCACCTGCGCCAGGATGCGGTCGTCCAACCCGTTCATCGTCCCCGTCGCGATGACATCGTCGAACCCCAGCCGACCCGCGATCGCCTCGACGTACAACCGGTACGATGCGGTCGCGAGCACCAGCCGCCGCCCCGCCGCGCGGTCCTCCGCGATCTGCCGCAGCGCGCCCGGATGGACATTCGCGCGCATCACCGCATCGGCGAACGACGCCGTCACCGGGGCCAGCTTGGCGCGCGAAACGGACCCGCCCAGCAGCAACCGCTGATTAATTTCTTTCAACCGCTTCCGGTCGATCGCCCCCACGACGTAAACCAGCATCGCGAACGGCACCAACGGCACCAGCGCCAGCCGCCACGGGGCCAGCCGGCTCGCGGCGTGGATCAGGAACGGGGTATAGGTCCCCGACCGCGTGATCGTCCGGTCCATGTCGTAGATCGCGAGTTCGGTCATGCCCGCCGCGTTACCGGTTTCGGCGCGACGGGCCAAGCGCGATGCGCGCCGGACACCCGACGACGCGCGGCACCTCGTCGGTGCCAAGTGTAATAACCAAACCCTCTGGGAACTATCTTAAGGGATGGGACGTATCGCGTTCACATGCTTGCTCCCCCTGTCATTTCCCGTCATCGTCCGTCGGCATGAGCGGGGCGGAATTCACGAACGATAACGGCGTCCTGCGCTTCTGCGGCACGATGACGCTCGCCCGGCTCGGCGACGTGGTCGACCGGGTCGAGGCGATCGACACCCGCCCCACCGCGATCGACCTGTCCGGGATCGACCGGATCGACACAGTCGGCGCCTGGATCGTCCACCGCCTGGTCCGCGACCACAACATCCCCGTGCAGGGCGCGGATGAGAACACGTCGCGTTTGCTCGAACAGGTCGCCGCCGCCGACCGCCCGGCAAAGGTCCGGCCCGACGCGACGCCCTCCTTCGTCCGCGTACTTGGCCAGATCGGCGATGCGGTCGCACAGGCCGGCCACACGCTGATCGGCCTCACCGGTTTCTTCGGCGCCACGCTCGTCGCCGCCTGGGGCGTCATCCGCCACCCGCGCCGCTTCCGCTACAACGCCGTCGCACGCCAGTTCGAGGTTGTCGGTGTCGAGGCGCTCGCCATCGTCGGCCTCATGAGTTTCCTGATCGGCGTCGTCATCGCGCAACAGGGCGCGATCCAGCTCCGCCAGTTCGGCGCCGAGGTGTTCGCGATCAACCTGATCGGCCGCATCACCTTCCGCGAACTCGGCGTGCTGATGACCGCGATCATGGTCGCCGGCCGCTCCGGCTCCGCCTTTGCCGCGCAGATCGGATCGATGCGTCTCGCCGAGGAGGTTGATGCGATGCGCACCATCGGCGTCTCGCCGATGGAGGCGCTGATCCTGCCGCGCGTGCTCGCCACCGTACTCCTGATGCCGTTGCTCGGCTTCTACGCCTCGCTGCTGGCCCTGCTCGGCGGCGGCCTGTTCACCTGGATCTCGCTCGATATCCCTCCGGTCACGTTCATCACCCGCATCCGCGAGGTCGTGCCACTGACCGACGTGCTGACCGGCCTCATCAAGGCCCCGGTGTTCGGCCTCATCATCGCGATGGCCGGCTGCTTCCAGGGGATGCAGGTCGAAGGCAGCGCCGAATCGGTCGGCTTGCGCACGACGTCCGCCGTCGTGCAGTCGATCTTCCTCGTCATCATCATCAACGCCGTGTTCGCGGTGTTCTTCGCAGCGATCGGCTGGGTATGACCGCCACACTCGCCAAGTCCGCCCCGGCCCCCGCCGCCCCCGCCCAGGACGATTTCCTGATCCGGGTGAAGGGCCTTCGCAACCAGTTCGGCGATCAGGTCGTTCATGAAAACCTGGACCTCGACGTCCGGCGCGGCGAGATCCTCGGCGTCGTCGGCGGCTCCGGCACCGGCAAGTCCGTGCTGCTCCGCTCCATCATCGGCCTCCAGACGCCCAGCGCCGGCGAGGTCACGGTGTTCGGCGAATCGATGCTGGGGCGCGAGGAAACCGACGCGCGCAACGTCCGCCGCCGCTGGGGCGTGCTGTTCCAGAACGGCGCGCTGTTTTCCACGCTCACCGTCGCGGAAAACGTCCAGGTCCCGCTCCGCGAATACTACCGCCGCCTCGACGCGACGCTGCTCGACGAGATCGCCTGCTACAAGATTGCGATGTCGGGGCTCGGCGCGGAGGCCGGTCCGAAATATCCGTCCGAGCTGTCCGGCGGCATGCGCAAACGCGCCGCCCTCGCCCGCGCGCTCTCGCTCGATCCGGAACTGCTGTTTCTCGACGAACCGACCGCCGGGCTTGATCCGATCGGTGCCGCCGCATTCGACGAACTGATCAAGAGCCTGAAGAACACGCTCGGCCTCACCGTCTTCCTCATCACCCACGATCTCGACACGCTCTACGCGATCTGTGACCGCGTCGCCGTCATCGCGGATCGCAAGGTCGTTGCGGTCGGCACGATCCCGGAACTGCTCGCGCTCGACCAGCCGTGGATCCAGGAATATTTCAACGGCCCCCGCGGACGCACCGCGGCGCAAGGGGCCGAAACACTGCACGACGAAGCCCGCGAACGGGCGACGCCGCCCGCACCGGCGGGCCAGCAAGCGGACGCGAGGGCCTGATGGAAAACCGATCAAACCATGTTCTGGTCGGCGGCGTCGTATTGGCGCTGCTGGTCGTCACGCTGGGCTTCCTGGTGTGGATGGCCGGCTTCTCCGGCCCCAATGACCAGAAGTTCGACATCTTCTTCCGCTCCTCGGTCGATGGCCTCGCCAAGGGCTCAGTCGTCGCTTTCTCCGGCGTGCCGGTCGGCAATGTCGAGGACATCGCGATCATGCCCGCCTCACCCGAATTCGTCCGCGTGCGGATCAAGGTGAAGGAAGGCGTCCCCGTGCTGAAGGGCACGACCGCCACGATCGCTGGCGTCGGCTTCACCGGTGTCAGCCAGATCAATCTGGACGGCGCGGTCAAGGGCGCCGCACCGATCGCGTGCAATCCAGAACTCGAAAAGGACCCGACCTGCCCGGACGGCTACCCGGTGATCCCGACTAAGCCCGGCGCACTCGGCCAGCTGCTCAACTCCGCGCCCGTCCTACTCGAACGCGTGACCACGCTGACCGACCGGCTCGGCCAGTTGCTCAACCCAAACAACCAGAATTCGATCGGTCGCATCCTGGCCAACATGGATCGGCTGTCCGGCTCGCTGGCCGATCGTGGTCCCGAGATCGCCCAGACGCTGGTCGAAACGCGCATCGCGGTCCGCCAGGCCGGCGACGCTGCCGAACAGATTGGGAAGCTCGCCACAACCGCGGACGGCGTGATGCAGCGCGACGTCGGCCCCGCCATGGCGAACTTCAACAAGGCAGCTGCCAACGCGAACCGCACGCTGGCCCAGATCGACGCGACGATGACGGAGGCCCGCCCCGGCATCAAGACGCTGACGAACGACACGATCCCGAACGCCAACCAGCTCGTCCGCGACCTGTCGCAGATGGCCGAATCGCTGACGTCCGTCGCCAACAAGGTCGACCGCGGCGGCGCGGGTGCCCTGATCGGCGGCGGCAAGCTGCCCGACTACAAGCCGAGGAACTGATATGCGCCTGTCCCTGCCCCTATCCGTCCTCGCCGCCCTGACGCTCGCGGGCTGCGCCTTCGGGCCGAAGGTGCCGCCGTCGTTCCTAGCGCTGCCCTCCACTGCGCAGGTCCAGCCAGGCGCGTCGCGCACCGCCGCCGACGGCCAGGCGGTTCTGATCGGCGTGCCGAGCGTGCCGGCAGAACTCCTCGCGCTCCGCATCCCGGTCCGCACCACGCCGACCGAGATCGCCTACGTCAAGGACGCACAGTGGGCCGACGCGCCTGCCCGCCTGTTCCGGAACGTGCTCGCCGACACGGTCACTGCTCGCACCGGCCGAGTCGTCATCGAACCGCGCGGTGCCAACGTCACCCCCGGCCTCCGCCTCGGCGGCCGACTCCAGACCTTCGGCCTCGACGCCGCCACCCGCACCGCCGTCGTCACCTACGACGCCTCGCTGGCCCGCGGAAAATCTGACACCGTCGAAACCCGCCGCTTCCAGGCAAGCGTCCCGGTGACGACCGAGGACGGCCCGACGATCGCGGCGGCCCTGACGCAGGGCGCGAACCAGGTTGCAAGCGAGGTTGCTGGCTGGGTTGGCGGCTGAAGTTCATCCAATAGGCTAAGTAAGCCGAGGCTCGATGACGATCCGCAGCTGAGCAACCGCGTCTTGCGGCGGCGCAGAACCTAAAAGTGTCGTCGCATTTATTTGCCTAAAGGGCACCCCAAGCCACACCCCCTCTCCCCAACCCTCTCCCCGTAGGGGAGAGGGGGCAGGTCGCGCGGCGCCTAAGCGTGGCTCGGCCTTTGCAGAATGTTGGACGCGGCTCCGCCAACCGAAATCGTCGACCAAGAGTAAGCTAGTAACACAGGCTGCAGGCAGAGCCCTCCCCCCACCGGGGGGAGGGTTGGGAGAGGGGAGCAACGTCGCAACGAACGCATCACCTCGACGAGGAATCGACCCGTCCCCTCGAACGTCATCCCGGCGAAAGCCGGGATCTCCCTCCGGCAAAGAACTCACCCAGAGCCCAAACAAGCTTCCGGCACCCCCGGGGACGAGGACTTCCGCCCCTCTCACCCCAAACTCTTGCTCAGCTGCTCGAACACATCCTTCGACAAACCCTCGGTCCCCAACACCCGCTCCAGCTCAGCCCGCATCATCGCCCCACGCGCCGCATCGAATCGCGACCACCGCCCCAACGGCGGCACCAGCTTGGCCGCGGTCTGCGGATTGATCCGATCGATCGCCACGACCATGTCGCCCAGGAACCGGTACCCACGCCCCGAAGGATCATGAAACGCCCGCTGGTTCACCGCGAACGCACCCACCAGCGACCGCAACCGGTTCGGGTTCGTCATCACGAAATCCGGATGCCGCGCCAGCCGCTCCACCACATCGATCGTGTCGCTCCGCGGCGCCAGAGCCTGCGTCTGGAACCACTTGTCCAGCACCAGCGCATTGTCAGCATAACGCGCATGGAATGCCGCAAACGCCGCATCGCGCTCCGCCGATGCCGTCATCGCCAACGCGGTCAGCGCCGTCTGCCGATCCGTCATCGTCCCCGCAGCCTCATACTGCGCCTTCGCGAGCGCGGGACCATCCGCCGCCCCGCTCGCCACGATGTAGCCCAGCGCCACACCGCGCAGCCGCCGCATGCCCCTGCCGGCGGCCTCGAGCGAATTGCCGCCCGCCGCCATACCTGCATACACCCCGCGCCAGTCGGCGATCAGCTCCGCCCCCAGCGCACCGCGCAACCGGTCCCACGCGCGCGTCACCGCCTGCGGATCGACCACCGGCATCTGGTCGCCCAGATACGCCTCGAACGGCAGCAGCACCGCCTCCGCCACGAACGCCGGTTCCAGCGCCGGATCGGCCAGCGTCGCCTTCACCGCCGCGATCACCGGCGCCAGGTCGGCGTTGCCGGTCGCGACATCGTCGACCAGCGTATCGACCATCAACTGCTGCATCGCCTCGTACCGCGCGAACGGATCGTCGTCGTGCGCGGACAGGAACGCCAGGTCCGCCGCGGACCGATCGCTCTCGATCGTCACCGGTGCGCTGAACCCGCGGTTGATCGACAACACCGGCCGCTCGCCGATCCCCTCGAACAATATCTCCTGATGCGCCCCGTCCAGCATCACCGTCTGTTCGGGCAACAGCTTGGTCCCCGAAACCTCGCCGAACAGCGCGATGCGCAGCGGCATCGGCATCGCCTGCTTGTCCGGCTGACCCGGCGTCGCCGGCACCACCTGCTGCAACCGCAGCCGCGCGCGGCCGCCCGGCGCATCGAAATCGAGCGCGGCATGGACCCGCGGCGTCCCCGCCTGACGGTACCACAGCCGGAACAGGCCCAGGTCGTGGCCCGACGCATCCTCCATCGCCGCGACGAAGTCCTCGCACGTCGCCGCCGTCCCGTCATGCCGATCGAAATACAGGTCCGACCCCGCACGGAACGCCGCCTCGCCCAGCATCGTGTGCATCATGCGGATCACCTCCGCACCCTTGTTGTAAATCGTCGCGGTGTAGAAATTGCTGATTTCGATATAGCTGTCCGGCCGGATCGGGTGGGCCAGCGGGCCGCCATCCTCCGGGAACTGCGCCGCGCGCAGCACACGGACGTCCTCGATCCGCTTGACCGCCGCCGATCCCTGATCCGCACTGTACTGCTGGTCGCGAAAGACGGTGAACCCCTCCTTCAACGACAGCTGGAACCAGTCGCGGCACGTCACCCGGTTGCCCGACCAGTTGTGGAAATATTCATGCGCCACAACGGTCGCGACCGCGTCGTAATCCTGGTCCGTCGCGGTGTCCGGATCGGCCAGCACGTAGCGCGAATTGAAGATGTTGAGGCCCTTGTTCTCCATCGCCCCGAAATTGAAATCGCTGACCGCGACGATGTTGAACACGCCCAGATCATATTCGCGGCCATACACCCGCTCGTCCCACGCCATCGCGGTCTTCAGCGCGTGCATCGCATGGCCCGTCCGGCCCAGATCATGCTCGCGCACCCAGATGCCAAGCTCCACGACCTTGCCCGATCCGGTGACGAAACTGTCGCGGTTCACCGCCAGGTCGCCCGCCACCAGCGCGAACAGATAGCTCGGCTTCGGAAACGGATCGCGCCAGTCCGCATAGTGCCGCCCGTCCGGCAGCGTCCCCGAATCGACATGGTCACCGTTCGACAGCAGCACCGGATAGCGCGCCCGGTCCGCCACCAGCCGCACGGCATAGCGCGCCAGCACGTCGGGCCGGTCGGGGAAGAACATGATCCGCCGGAACCCCTCCGCCTCGCACTGCGTGCAGAGCAGCCCGTCGGACGCATACAGCCCCATCAGCTGCGTATTGGCCTCCGGCGCGATCGTGACGCGGATTTCGACCAGATGCGCGTTGCCGGGCAAATCGACGACCAACTGGTCGCCATCCATTGCCCAGTCCGCCGCAACACCGTCCACCATGACGGAGTCCGCCGTCAGCCCGTCGCCATCCAGACGCAACGGCCCGTCGCCGGCCCGCACCACCGACAACCGCCCCGTCACCTGCGTCCGCGCCGGATCCAGATCGAACTCCAGCGCGATCTCCGGCACCTGCCAAACAGGCGGCGCATAGTCAGCGCGAAGAACGGGAGCCGGTGCGGCAGCGAGCGGTTGCGTGCGTATATCCATAGCTCCCGAAACTAGGCACGAGCCAAAGGGTTCACAACGAAGAACCGCGAACGCACTCGCCCCCTCCCCCCACCGGGGGGAGGGTCGGGGTGGGGGGCGTGGCCTGGGATAAGATCACCTCACCCACGCCACGGCCCCAAGAAAGGAACCAGACATGTCCCGCCTCCTGATCTTCGGCCTCGGCTACACCGCCACCCGCCTCGCCGACCGCCTGACGCAGGACGGCTGGTACGTCACCGCCACCCGCCGCACCGCGACCGAAACCGCACTCGCCTTCGACGACGAACCCGCGGTCCGCGCAGAGATCGCGGCCGCCACCCACATCCTCTCCTCCGTCCCGCCCGCGGACGAACAGGACCCGGTCCTGACCCGCTACGGCCCCGCCCTCGTCCGCACCCGCTGGCTCGGCTACCTCTCCTCCACCGGCGTCTACGGCGATGCGCAGGGCGCGTGGGTCGACGAGAGCGCCCCGATCGGCACCGGCCGCCGCAACGCCCGCGCCGCCGCCGACCTCCGCTGGCAGACGCTGCCGCAGGCCAGCATCTTCCGCCTCCCCGGCATCTACGGCCCCGGCCGCTCCGCGCTCGACCGCGTCCGCGAGGGCCGCGCGCACCGCATCGACCTGCGCACGCAGGTCTTCAGCCGCATCCATGTCGACGATATCGTGTCCGGCGTCATCGCCGGAATGGACGGCCCGCCCGGCGTCTACAACCTGGCCGATGACCTGCCGTCCAGCCAGAATGCGGTGATCGAGGCGGCGTGCGACCTGCTCGGCCTGCCCTGGCCCGAACTGCAATCGCTCGACGTGGCCGACCTTTCCCCCATGGCGCGCGGCTTCTATGCGGAGAACCGCCGCGTCGCGAACGGCAAGGCCAAACGCGTGCTCGACTGGTCGCCCGCCTATCCCGACTACCGCGCCGGGTTGCGCGCCCTCAACGCCACGACCAGCCCGGCCATCGCCAGCGCGGAGCCCACGCCCGCCTGAACCGACCAGCGATACCCCTCGAACGCGGTCGACAGCGTCATCGCGATCACCGGCACCAGCACGCTGGAATAGGCAGCCCGCGCCGGTCCGATCGTCCGGATCACGCGGTAATAGAGCGGAAACGCCAGCGCCGACCCGGCCAGCCCGAGATACGCGATCCCGGCCACATAGCCCCAGCGCCACTCCACCGTCGGCGCACCGACCGTGGCCCACGCATAACCCGCATCGACGATCGTCCCGAACAGCATCGCCCACGCGATCAGCGGGATCACCGCCACCCGCCGCGCGGCCGGCGTCGCCTGCACCACATTGGCGATCGACGCGGCCAGCACCGCGGCCAGCGTCGTCACGATCCCGCCCGCCACCGCGATCGCATCCTCGCCGCGCACCCCCGCGGTCCGCAACTCATGATCGAACAGCAGCGCGACACCCACCATCGCGATCGCCGACCCGGCCAGGAACGGCACGGACAGCGCCTGCCCCAGCAACATCCGACCCAGCACCGCGTTCGGCACCACCAGCAACCCGAACACCACCGCCACCAGCCCCGACGTGATCGACGTCTCCGCCAGATACACCAGGTTGAAATTGGCGAAGAACTGGCAGAACCCGATGACCGCGGCCAACAGCATCCCCGCCCGCCCGATCCGCAGCGGCGCACGCGTCGCCACCGCCACGCCGAACATCGCGACCGTCGCCACGATAAAGCGGTAGGTGACCGACCAGCTGGCCGGCACGATGCCGATCTGGTCGCGGATCACCAGCCAGGTCGATCCCCAGATCAACGTCACCAGCATGAACGGCACCAGCACGCGCCGGATCGTCGCCGGCGGCAGCGGCGGAGCGGTCAGCGCCCCCGTCATGCGGCCCTCATCGCGCGGTCACAGTGCCGCGATCGCTGCCGCCAGCGCCGCGATCTCGTCGGCCGGCTGGCTCCACGAGACCACCATCCGCACCTCGCCCGCCGCCCAGTCGTAAAAGTCGAAACCCTGCGCCCTGAGAGCCGCGGCCTCGTCCGGCGTGGCGCGCAGGAACAGCTCGTTCGCCTGAACGGCGTGCAGCGCCCGCGCCCCCGCCGCCGCACCGAGCGCCGCCGCGCCCGCATTGGCCGCCCGCGCCGTGTCCAGCCAGCGATCCTGCTCGACCAGCGCCAGGATCTGCGCCGCCGCGAACCGCCCCTTCGACAACAGATGCCCCGCGCGCTTCCGCCGGCGCAACGTGTCCGCCGCCAACGTCCGGTCGAAGAACACCAAAGCCTCCGCCGACATCCCGCCATTCTTGACGAACCCGAAACTCAGCACGTCCACCCCGGCGCGCCACGTCATGTCCGCCGGCGAACAGCCGACATGCGCCATCGCATTGCCGAACCGCGCCCCGTCCATATGCAGCCCCCAGCCGCGCGCCTTCGCCACCTCGCCCAGCGCCGCGACCTCGTCCGGCGTATAGACCAGCCCATATTCGGTCGCGTTGGTGATCGACAGCGCATGCGGCTGCACCCGGTGAACGTCGTTCGCGATCGCATCCGCCGCCGCCGCCACACCCGCCGGGTCGAGCTTCGCCCCGACCCCGTCGACCAGCATCAGCTTGGCACCGTGCGTATAGAATTCCGGCGCGCCCCCCTCGTCGTTCTGGATATGCGCATCGCGGTGGCACATCACGCCCCCATGCGGCGGCACCATCGCCGCCAAGGCCAGCGCGTTCGCCGCCGTCCCCGTCGCCACCCACATCGCGGTCACCGGCGTCTCGAACAGGTCGGAAAAGACGCCGTCCATCCGCTTCGACAACGCATCGCCATCATAAGCGGTATCGACCGCATTGGCGGCCAGCATCGCGTCCAGAACAGCCGGATGAGCCGGCGCGGCATTGTCGGAGAAAAAGCGCATGGCGACTGCCATACCGAAAGCCCCCTCTCGTTCAAGGGAGCGGTTCAGCCCCCTCCCAACCAACGTACCCCCGGCGGACGCGGGGGTCCAGCTGGGTCCCGAATACAAGGTCCGGCCCGGCAACCTGGATCCCCGCCTCCGCGGGCATACGAAGCGCGTAGCTCCCCCGGTTGCGTTCCCTGGCCCGCCGTTGCACCCTCCCCCAAACACCAAACAAGGGTCCCGCATGCACCGTACGCTTCTCGCCACGCTCCTCGCCGCCACGGCCGGCATCGCCACGGCGCAGACCTTCGACCCCGCCCGCATCACCGCCGACGTGAAGACGCTGTCGAGCGACGCCTATGAAGGCCGCGGCCCCGCCACCCCCGGTGAAACCAAGACCGTCGCCTACATCGTCAAGCAGATGCAGGCCGCCGGCCTCCAGCCCGGTGGCACCGCGGACGCGTCCGGCAAACGCGGCTGGACGCAGGACGTCCCCCTCCTCCGCTCGCAGATCACCGGCACCCCGACGCTGTCGATGGCGATCGCCGGCACCGCCACGCCGCTCACGCAGGGCGACCAGATCGCCGTCCGCGCCGCACTCACCGGCCAAAAGTCCGTCTCGATCGCGAACGCCCCGCTCGTCTTCATGGGCTACGGCGTCACCGCGCCCGAGCGGAAATGGGACGACTTCAAGGGCCAGGACCTGAAGGGCAAGATCGCGGTCGTGCTCGTCAACGACCCCGATTTCGAAACCGGCGCCGGCGATTTCGGCGGGAAGGCGATGACCTATTACGGCCGCTGGACCTACAAGTACGAGGAAGCCGCCCGCCGCGGGGCCGCCGGCATCCTGATCGTGCACGAAACTGCCCCCGCTTCCTATGGCTGGGCAACCGTCAAGAACAGCAACACCAACACCATGTTCGACATCGTCCGGCAGAACCCGGCCGCCAGCCACACGCCGATGGAGGGCTGGATCCAGCGCGACCTCGCCGTCAAACTCTTCACGGCGTCCGGCCTCGATTTCGACGCGGAGAAGGCGAAGGCCCGCACGCGCGACTTCCGCCCGGTCCCGCTGAAGGCGACGTTCAACGCCAACTACGCGGTCGACGCACAGGTCATCACGTCGAAGAACGTCCTCGGCCGCCTGCCCGGCACCAGCCGCCCGGACGAGACGGTGATCTACTCCGCGCACTGGGACCATCTCGGCGTCGGCGCGCCCGATGCGAAGGGCGACCGCATCTATAACGGCGCGGTCGACAACGCGACGGGCATCGCCGCGTTGCTCGAACTCGGCCGCACCTTCGCAAAGGCTCCGCGCACCGCCCGCTCGCTCGTGTTCCTCGCGGTCACGGCGGAGGAGAAGGGCCTGCTCGGCTCGGAGTATTATGCCGCAAACCCGGTCTATCCGCTCGGCAAGACTGTCGGCATCCTCAACATGGACTCGATGGCGGTCGCCGGCCCGGCGCGCGACTTCGGCATTTCGGGCAGCGCGAAACTCGGCCTGCTCGACATGCTCACCGCGGAGGGCGCCAAGCGCAACCGCACCTTCTCGCCCGAACCGCATCCGGAGGCCGGCGGCTTCTACCGCTCCGACCATTTCCCAATGGCCAAGCGCGGCGTCCCCGCCGTCTCGTTCGACGGCGGCAGCGACCTGATCGCGGGCGGCACCGCGGCGGGCGAGGCATTCGCGCAGGCCTATACCAAGGACCGCTACCACCAGCCCGCCGACGAATGGAGCCCCAGCTGGAACCTGGCCGGCATGACCGCCGACCTCGGCCTCCTCTACGCCGTCGGCCGCGACCTCGCCGCCGGGACCAACTGGCCCAACTGGAGCGCCGACAGCGAATTCAAAGCCGAACGCGACAAGACCGCCAGCGAACGGAAGTAGAAGTCGCGCCCAGCAGCGAGGCAAGGAAAAGCCCCCTCCCCTTCAGGGGAGGGGGCTGGGGGTGGGGCACAGCACCCCAAACGCACCCTCTCTACGAAAAGCCATGCGATACGTCTGGTCGTATCGCCCAAGGCTCATAACACCGCTATTCGCATACACAGCCCCCCGTCATCCCGGCAAAAGCCGGGATCTCGCTCTGACTTGCGCTGAAACTCAGGAAAGGCGAGACGCTCACCTCCGCCGGGGTAGCTACTGCCGGGAAACGGGGTGAACCGCCCGTACAAACGCCCCGTCCCGCGCGACCCCGCGCAGACGAACACGGCCAACCCGTACAATCACCGCCACTGCGCGGCGAAGGTCGGGACCTCGCTTCGGCTTGCGCCATCATCCGGCCAAAACGAGACTCCGGCCTCCGCCGGGGTGACGATTGGTGGCGGCGGGGGCTGGACTGCGCCAACGCCGACGACAGCCGGTACAACCAAGCGGCGCACTTCCCCGTCGCGCCGCCCGCGGCGGACAAAATGCCACATCCTGCCCCCCGGCCCTTCCAAAGCCGCGCGCTCCCCGCCATCTTCCATGCATGATGGCGCTCGATCCCGACATGCTGCTGCGCGCCTACGCCATCGGTGTATTCCCGATGGCGGACAGCCGCGACGCGGGTGACATCTACTGGGTCGAGCCTCGCAAGCGCGGCGTCCTGCCGCTCGACGGGTTCCACCTCTCGCGCTCGCTTGCCAAGACGCTGCGGTCGGACCGTTTCACCGTCACCGCCGACGTCGCCTTCGCAGACGTCGTCGCCCACTGCGCACAAAGTACGCCGGACCGCCCCGACACCTGGATCAACCCGCAGATCGAGCGCGCCTATGCCGCACTCCATGCCCGCGGCCACGCCCATTCGATCGAAACCTGGCAGGACGGCGAGCTGGTCGGTGGACTCTACGGCGTCACGCTCGGCGGCGCGTTCTTCGGCGAAAGCATGTTCAGCCGCTGCCGCGACGCATCGAAAGTCGCACTTGCCCACCTGGTCGCGCGGCTACGCTGCGGCGGCTACAAGCTGCTCGACTGCCAGTTCATCACCGATCACCTCGCCTCGCTGGGCGCGGTCGAAATCCGGCGGTCGGCCTACGTGTCGTTGCTCGACGCGGCGCTCGGCGTTGGTGCCGCCACCGGAGTCGTGATCGGCGACTTTGGCGCGCTCGACCGTCTTGCCGGCCCCGCCGCGGACGGCGCAACCCCACCCGCCCCGGCTGCGATCGTCGCCGGCCCCATATCGGGATGCCGCATCGTGCAGCTCTTGGGCCAGACATCATAGACCGGATGCTGGACTGCGTTCAGCGAGGGTGACTCCTTGTAGAGCCAACCCGAGAACACCCGCCGCCAGCGCGTATCGCGCCCCTGCACATCGGTCTGCACGAACGCCCCGGTCAGGTGCTCCGGCTCCCACGGCGCGGTCTCCGCGCACGCGCGCAGCCGCACGACGAGGTCGCCCAGCCGCACCGCCTGCCCGGGCCGGAGCGACAGGTCACGCGACAATCCATTCCGCTTGTTCAGCACGCCCAGCACGGCCACGCGCTGCGCCATCGGCGTCTCGACCTTCGACAACGGTTCCGCGGCCGGCCCTTCCGTCCGGGTCCGCGACGATGATCGCGACGATGACGTATCGGGGGTCGCGGCACGCGGTGCCGCAGTCTGCGGTGCCGGCTGTTCCTGGCCCTGCAAGGCCGAAACCTGCCAGGCCATGAGGCCCAGCCCTGCGGCGATCACCACCGCGCCGGCGGCGGTCTTCACGCGGTCTTCACTGCGCCGGCGCGGCCGGCGCGGCGGTCGTATCGGTCGTCGGTGCGGCCGGCTTGTTGATGAACGATCCGATCAGCCCCATCAGGTCGACCGACCCCTGCGTGTCCGCAATGACGCTGCCGTTCTTCAACATCTCGGTCGATCCACCCGGCTGCAGCGAGATGAACGTTCCGCCCAGCAGACCCTCCGACGTGATCGCCGCACTACTGTCCGTTGGCAGCTTGACGCTCGGGTCGATCGCCAGCGTGATCTTCACCTGGTAGCTTGCTGCGTCGAGCTTCTGTTCCGTCACGCTGCCGATCTTCAGCCCCGCGACGCGCACATCGGTGCCGACCGTCACGCCGCTGGCGTTCGGGAACAGCGCGCTGACGTGGATCGCGTCCGCCGCCCCGCCGCCGCCGGTCCGGCCCCACGCGAACAGTGCAAACAGCACGGCCACCGCCACCACGACGAATCCGATCAGCGCCTCGACGCCGTTTTCCTTGACCATCGTCTTCATGCCTGGTCCGGGCTCCAGGCCTCGTAATCGCCCGTCGCGGCGGCACGCCGGCCCCCGGCGTCCAGCGAACCCGCCGGGCGATACGCATCGCGCGTGCCGGTCAGGTTCGGCAGCGGTTCCTTCTCCCACACACGTGCGGGCGGCAGGCCCTGATCGGGCACGGCATCGATCGTGTTGTGCAGCCAGCCATGCCATTCGGGCGGCACCCGGCTCGCGTCGTTGGCGCCTTCATAGATCACCCAGCGCTTCAGCTGCCCGCGCGAATCCGGCTTCTTCGCCTGGAAATACACGTTGCCGAGCGTGTCCTGCCCGACTTTGCCACCGAACCGCTTCGTGTGCCGCCGCGTCCCGATCGTCGCGCCGTTCCACCAGGTAAAGATGCTGCCAAGAACTGTCATGCCTGCGGCTTAGCGGCGAAGCCCGCCCCCTGCAATGGCGCAGCGCATCCGCCGCGCCCGGTCGCATGCGCCGTCAGGGCGCCAGAACGACCGCCATCGGCCCCTTCGGCCCCGCCGCGATCCGCGCCTGCAACCGCTGGTCGGGCAACAGCTGGTCCAGTCCCGCGCGGCGCACCACTTCCATATGCAGGAACACGTCGCTCGTATCGCCGTCACGCAGGACGAAGCCGTAACCCTTCATCCGGTTGAACCATTTGATCGTCACCGGTTCGAACGGCCCGGCCTTGTCCTCCAGCCCGGCGGGGTCGGTCCGCTCCTGCTGACGGCGCAGCGCGAGGTCCGCATCCGGCCCGGTGGCGCAGCTCAGGTCGATCGCCAGCACGCGCGTCGCCTGCAACCCGCGTTCGCGCCGCGATGCGATGCATTCCACGCGCGTCCCTTCCGGCAACGTCCGGCGGCCATGGTCGCGCAGGACGGAGAAGTGCAGCAGCACGTCGCCCGCATTGTCGTCGCCCACCATGAACCCGAACCCGCGGGTCATGTCGAACCACTTCACCGCGCCCGACATCCGCGATTCGTCGGCAGCCAGCACGATCGGATCCGGCACGAACCCGTCCGTTTCCATGCCCGGCTCTGCCCGCATCATGGTCTGCACACTCATCGCACGCACGCCCCGTTCCGCAGCGGACAGCCCCCGGCCCGCTGCTAACCTGAACGCACCATGAAAGGCGTCCGGATGCAAGCCTGTCCGACATGTTCAGGCGGCGAATCTACTCTTCGGGCGTCTCGCCGGGCGCGCAATCGATGAAACGTCGCGCCAGATCATAAGGATGCCCCGCCCGCATCATCGACGCGAGCGCCTTCCGCCGCATGTCCGGGTCCAGCGCGGCGGTCGCGAACGGCCCGATTCGCTTGCGCTTTGCAAACGCCATCGCGGCGGCGTGGTCGCTGTTCACCGCGGGCTCGTCGCCGTCCTCGTCCTCCTCCGGCGGGGCCAGCGCCGCCGCGCGATCCTCCTCGCCCACCCCCGCGGCGCGCAACGCATCCGCCTGCCGTCGCTTGCCGTAACCCCGCCGGCCGAGCGCCGCGCTCCGCATCTCCGCGAACACCCGGTCGTCGACATAGCCGAGTTCCGCCATGCGCAGGACGATCGCCTCAACCGTCGCATCCGCGCGCCCGTCGCTCCCGCCGTCCGGGTCCGCCCCCGCCCAGCCACGCTCTTTCAGCTTGCGGTTCAGGTAGTCGGACAGCTTCGCCCGCGTGGTCGCGTACCGCCCGAGATAATGCAGCGCGAGCCGCTCCAGCCCCTCGCGATCGAGAGGCGGTCGGACCCGGTCCGGGTTGCGGTTTGATGAATGTCGTGCCACGCGCCATCTTTGTGCCACAGTCGGGCCGGAATTTGAACGTGCCCGGCGACTTTACATGCAGGTTGGAACCGGTCGCGCTCGGTGATGCGCGGCAACGGTATTGGAATGACGGGAGCTGAACTGAGTGCTCGACAAGGTTGCGGACAGGTCGAAGGACGCAGGCGGTGCTACGCCGACCGACGACGGCCGGGTACGCCGTTACGCGGATTTCGCGACCCTGGTCGAGGCGCTCGATTTCGCGGCGGACGGTGCCTGTGGGCTCAACTTCCATGATCCGCGCGGCCAACTGACCCGCGCCTACACCTATGCGGAACTGCGCGACGATGCGCGTGATGTCGCGCGCCGGCTCATCGCCGCCGGCGTCGCACCGGGCGACCGGATCGCGATGCTCGCCGAAACCGGCCCGGATTTCGCGGCGCTCTTCTTCGGCACCGTGGTCGCCGGCGCATGGCCTGTCCCGCTGCCACTGCCGACCTCGTTCGGCGGGCGCGACAGCTATATCGAACAGCTCGCGGTCCAGCTCGGCAGTTCCGACCCGCGCATGCTGTTCTACCCCGCCGAACTCGCCACCATGGCCGCCGCCGCCGCGGATCGTTGCGGCGTCGAGGGGCTGTCGTGGGAAGCGTTCGCCACCCGCGACGCGCCGGCCGACATCGTCTTCCCGCCCGCCGCGTCGTCCGACATCGCCTATCTGCAGTATAGCAGCGGCTCGACCCGCTTCCCGCACGGCGTCGCCGTCACGCACGAGGCTTTGCTGAGCAACCTCGCCGCCCATTCGATCGGGATGGAGGTCCGCCCCGGCGACCGCTGCGTCTCCTGGCTGCCCTGGTATCACGACATGGGCCTCGTCGGCTGCCTGCTCTCGCCGGTCGCCAACCAGGTCTCGGCCGACTACCTGAAGACCGAGGATTTCGCGCGTCGCCCGCTCGCCTGGCTCGACCTCATCAGCCGCAACCCTGGCACGACGCTCAGCTATTCGCCGACCTTCGGCTACGACATCTGCGCGCGTCGCATGTCCAGCCAGACGCGCGCATCGGACCGGTTCGACCTGTCGCGCTGGCGCGTCGCCGGAAACGGCGCCGACATGATCCGCCCGGACGTGATGCAGAGCTTCGTCGATGCGTTCGCCACCGCCGGGTTCCAGGCCTCCGCCTTCCTCCCCTCCTACGGCCTTGCCGAGGCCACGCTCGCCGTCTCGATCATGCCGCCGGGCGAGGGGATCGTCGTCGAACTGGTCGAGGAAACCGAACTGTCCGGTGGCGACGCCGCCTGCGACCGGCCGCAACGCTACCGCGCGATCGTCAATTGCGGCCGCCCCGCGCTCGGCATGGAGATCCAGATCCGCGAGGAGGACGGCGCCGTCCTGCCCGACCGCGCGATCGGCAAGGTCTGGTGCCGCGGCGCATCCGTGATGCACAGCTATTTCCGCGATCCCGAGGCGACCTCCGCCTGCCTGGTCGATGGCTGGCTCGACACCGGCGACATGGGCTATCTGTCGGACGGCTATGTCTACATCGTGGGCCGGGCCAAGGACATGATCATCATCAACGGCAAGAATCACTGGCCGCAGGATATTGAATGGGCGGTCGAACAGCTGCCCGGATTCAAGGCCGGCGACATCGCCGCCTTCGCCATCACCACCCCCGGCGGGGAGGAGACACCCGCCGTCCTTGTCCAGTGCCGCACGTCCGACAATGGCGAACGCGCCCGCCTGCGTGAGGAAATCCGCGACCGCGTCCGCGCAATCACCGGCATGAACTGCGTCATCGAACTGGTCCCGCCCAAGACGCTGCCGCGCACCAGTTCCGGCAAGCTCAGCCGGGCCAAGGCGCGCAACCTGTACCTGTCCGGCGAAATACAGCCCTACGCGGTCGCCGCCTGACCCCGATTATGTTGCCGGCGTAACGATCCGAACGATCTTTTTTTATAGTGATCCCCCAATTATTTGTAACAAACGGGTCCTAAAGTTTAGACCTTCGGTTACCGATCATAAAGGATCGGTGCCCATACCGGCGGGAACATGATCGACGCCACCTCCATACCCCCCGCCGCCCGTTCGTGGCGGGTCGTCGCCGGTTTCGTCGATCCCGACCTTGCGAACTGGCGCCTCGTACGCGTCGCGCAATATGCCGAACTCGCGCGCGGCCTGCCGCTGACGTCCGCGGCGTTCGTCGCCGCCGGCATCCTGATCGCTGCCTTGTTCGTCGGTTCGGTGCCGCTGCCCGGCCTGTTCGCCTGGCTCATGACCACCGCGCTGCTGCTCGCGCTCGATCTGGCGCGCATCCGGGCGCGGACCCGCCCGGGTGATCCGGACGGACTCCTCCTCCACGGCATCCGCAGCAGCGGTCTCGGCCTCCTCTGGGCGTTGCCGCCCGCGCTGTTCGCGATCGGCGGCAGCACGGAACAGCAGTTGGCGGCCTGCCTGCTGTCCTGCGCGCTGATGGCGCTCACCGCGCTCACCACCGGCACCGTGCCCGGCGTATTGATGATGTTCCTCGTGCCGTCGTCGATCGGCCTATCGATCATGCTCGCGCGGACCGGATCGCCGCTGCTCGCGTTGCTGCCGCCGGTCTACGCCGGGCTGCTCGGCGCGAGCGGCCTCGGCGTCGGCCGCGCCTTCATCGCCCGCCATTGGGCGGATCAGGCGCTCGAGGACAAGAGCGAGGTCGTCCGGCTCCTGCTGCGCGATTTCGAGGACAGCGCTGCCGACTGGCTGTGGCAGGTCGACAGCGCCAAGCGTCTCGTTGCGGTTTCCCCGCGATTCGCGCACGCCGCCGCGCGCGATCCGGCCCGGCTCGAGGGGATGCCGCTGCTCCGCCTGCTGTCCGACGGGCCGGCGGACGAGACCGGCACCGCCGCGCTCCGCAATCTCGTCTCGTTGATGAACGCGCGCGAACGCTTCTCCAACCTGGTGTTCCAGATCGTCGTCAACGGCGACGCGCGGTCGTGGAGCCTGTCGGCCGCCCCGCGCTACGATGCGGACGGCGCGTTCCTCGGCTATCGCGGTGTCGGCTCCGACATTACCGAACAGCGGCGCTCGGCGGAAAAGATCGATCGGCTGGCGCGGATCGACGCGCTCACCGGCCTGCCCAACCGCCGCGAATTCATGGACTCGCTCCGTATCGGCATCGGCCGCGCGCTGGGCGACCGTCACCCCTGCGCGCTGCTGCTGATCGATCTCGACAAGTTTAAGCCGGTCAACGACACGCTCGGCCATCCGGTCGGCGATCGGGTGCTCAAACTCGTCGCGGAACGGCTGTGCACGCTGATCACGGACGAGGATGTCTGCGGCCGCATGGGTGGTGACGAGTTCGCGATTCTGCTGGCACGCGTCACGCCTGGCGCGGTCGACGGGTTGGGCGACGCCATCATTGCCGCGCTGTCCGCACCGTTCGAGGTCGACGGCAACATCATCCGGATCGGCGCCAGCCTCGGGTCGGCGCTCGCCCCGCGCGACGGCCGCTCGGTCGAAACACTCGTCCGAAACGCGGATCTCGCGCTGTACCGCGCGAAGGACGACGGCCGCGGCACGATGCGGCGCTACGATCCCTCGCTGCTGATTCACGCCGAACATCGCCGCATGATGGAGGCGGCGCTGCGCGAGGCGCTCGACATCGGCGACCAATTCCATCTCGCCTACCAGCCGGTCGTCTGCGCCACCACCGGCGTGATCGACAGTTTCGAGGCGCTGATCCGCTGGAGCCACCCGACCCTCGGCGACCTTGCGCCGGGCGACTTCCTGCCTGTGGCACAGGAGGCACAGCTCGCCGGCCGGATTGGCGAATGGGTCCTGCGCACTGCCTGTCGCGAGGCGACAGCCTGGCCCGATCCGATCCGGCTGTCCGTCAACCTCGCGCTGGCGCAGCTTCACGACGCGCAGTTCACGGCCACCGTGCTGTCCGCGCTGTCGGACGCCGGGCTGGCGCCCCACCGGCTGGAACTGGAAGTATCCGAATCATTCTTCCTGTCCGATTCCGCCACGATCCTGCCGACGCTCGATGCGTTGCAGGCGCTCGGTATCCGGCTCGTGCTCGACGATTTCGGCGTCGGCTATGCCGCACTCGGCCATATCCGCGTCGGTCGCTTCTCGGCGATCAAGATCGACACCAGCTTCGTCCGCGGGTCGACCGACGGCCGCCGCGAAAGCCTTGCGGTCGTGCGTGCCGGCGTCGCGATGGCGGACGCGCTCGGCGTCGCCACTGTCGCGGAGGGCGCCGAAAGCCATGCCGACCTCACCCGCATGCAGGCGCTCGGACTTGATCGGATTCAGGGCCATTATGCTGGCTCGCCAATGACTGCCGCCGCCGTTCGACTGATGGTCGCGCCGCGGCCCGTTGTCCTGGAGAAGGAAGAGCAGCGCTCCGTCGCCTGATCGCTCACGCGCGGCTTGCATGTCGCGCGGCTGCCCGCTAAGCACGCGCTTCTTCCGACCCGGAGGAGTATAGCTCAGTTGGTAGAGCATCGGTCTCCAAAACCGAGGGCCGTGGGTTCGAGTCCCCCTACTCCTGCCACCCCACCGGGTGGATGTTCGGGTCGGTAAGAATGAAGACGAGGCGGGCGCACCTTCGGGGCCTGATAGGGTCCGAAAGGGTGCGCTTGGCCTCGTTATCGTCGTTTCGCGAAGGTTGGACATGGCCAAGGTTAATCCCGGCGAATTCATCCGGCAGGTCCGGGCCGAAACCGCGAAAGTGGTGTGGCCCTCCCGCAAGGAAACCGTGACGACCGCGATCATGGTCGTCATCATGACGTTGACGCTCGGCCTGTTCTTCTTCGGCGTCGATGCGATCTTCAGCCAGATCGTGCAGTTCCTGCTGTCGCTGGCGAGCAAGGGTTAAGGTAGAGCATGTCCCGCTGGTACATCATCCACGCCTATTCCGGTTTCGAGAACAAGGTGCGCGAAGCGATCCTCGCCGACGCGACCCGGCTCGGGCTGGAACATCTCGTCGAATCGGTCGAAGTGCCGACCGAGAAGATCACCGAGGTCCGCCGCGGGAAGAAGGTCACGTCCGACCGTAAGTTCTTCCCGGGCTACGTGCTGGCCAAGCTCGACATGAGCGATCAGGTGTATCACCTCGTCAAGAACACCGCGAAGGTCACCGGCTTCCTCGGATCGTCGGGCAAGCCCCAGCCGATCAGCGAAGCCGAAGCCGCCCGCATCCTGAACACCAAGGAAGAAGCCGCGGTCGCCGCACCGAAGGCCAAGCTGAAGGTCGATTACGAAATCGGCGATTCGGTGAAGGTCCTCGACGGTCCGTTCGCCAGTTTCAACGGCTTGGTCGAGGAACTCGATTTCGACCGCGGTCGCGTCAAGGTCTCGGTCTCGATCTTCGGTCGCGCCACCCCGGTCGAACTCGAATTCGAACAGGTGGAGCGCGCAAAGTAAGGTGCTTCGAACACCGCAACTTTGACAACTTCGCAAGATAGTTTCAACGGGACGCAACGTCCTGTTCCAAGTTTCCGGGTTTCACCCGGATCAGTCCGCGGGAGGCAGCGTCAAACCTGCCGCATGTACCGCTAAGCCATAGGAGATCATCATGGCGAAGAAGATTACCGGTTACATCAAGCTGCAGGTTCCGGCCGGCAAGGCCAACCCGTCGCCGCCGATCGGCCCCGCGCTGGGTCAGCGCGGCGTGAACATCATGGAATTCTGCAAGGCGTTCAACGCGTCGACCGGCGACCAGGAAGTGGGCACCCCGCTCCCGACCGTCATCACCGTCTATGCCGACCGCAGCTTCTCGTTCGCGACCAAGACGCCCCCGGCGTCCTACCTCATCAAGAAGGCCGCCAATCTGAAGTCGGGTTCCAAGGAGCCGGGCAAGATCAGTGCGGGGACGATCGCGCGCTCCAAGCTCGCGGAAATCGCCCAGGCCAAGATGAAGGACCTGAACGCGAACGATATCGACGCGGCAACGAAGACGATCGAAGGCTCCGCTCGCGCGATGGGCCTCGAAGTGGTGGAGGGCTGATCCGATGGCCAAGCTGAGCAAGAAGAACAAGGCGATGGCACAGGCCGTCGACGTCCTGAAGCTGTACGGCGTTGACGAGGCCATCGCGATGGCCCGCACCAACGCGACGTCCAAGTTCGACGAGACGATCGAAGTCGCGCTGAACCTCGGCGTCGATCCGCGTCACGCCGACCAGATGGTCCGCGGCGTGGTGACGCTGCCCAAGGGCACCGGCAAGGACGTCCGCGTCGGCGTGTTCGCCCGCGGCGCCAAGGCCGACGAAGCCCGTGCCGCCGGCGCGGAAGTCGTCGGTGCCGAAGATCTGCTGGAACAGGTCCAGGGTGGCACGATCGATTTCGATCGCTGCATCGCGACGCCGGACATGATGGGCCTCGTCGGCCGCCTCGGTAAGGTGCTGGGTCCCAAGGGCCTGATGCCGAACCCGAAGCTGGGCACCGTGACCATGAACGTCGGTGAAGCGGTCAAAGCTGCCAAGGGCGGCCAGGTCGAATTCCGCGTCGAAAAGGCCGGCATCATCCACTCCGGCATCGGCAAGGCATCGTTCCCGGCCGAAGACCTGCGCGCCAACTTCGACGCGTTCGTCGATGCGATCGTGAAGGCCAAGCCGACCGGCGCCAAGGGCAAGTACCTCCAGAAGGTGGCGGTCTCCTCCACCATGGGCCCGGGCGTGAAGGTCGACGTCGCCGAGATCGCCGGCGTCTGATCCAGTCGGGGCGGGTCAACCGCCCCGCTCCCAACCGTCATCCCGGCGAAAGTCGGGATCTCCCTCCGGTGCAGAGCAAGCCTCTGGCCGAAGCGGGATCCCGCCCTTCGCCGGGATGATGATTGTCAGGCCCGGTGGATTGCGCTAGACGCCCGTCCATCGAATCAAATCGATTTGCCGCTGTCGAACCTGTTCGACGCCGGTCAGTACCGTCCGAGACAGCGGGTGCATCCTCCGGGATGCTTAATCTCCCGCCAAGACGGGGAAGAGTATCACCGTCCTGCCCATCGCGGCAGGCGGGTCTGCCATCGGCCCCGTGCCGATCCAGTCACTCCCCCCACGGACAGCCGCAGGACGGCTTATTTGTCCTGTGGTTCAACCTTCCGCGGCGGTTCGTCCGTCGCGGGGCGGTCTCCGAATGTTTCGGGGATCATGTGAATGGAGTGTAACTATGGATCGGGCTGAAAAGGCCGGACTGGTTGCCGAACTGAAGAGCATCTTCGACACGACCCAGGTCGTCGTCGTGACCAAGAATCTTGGTCTGACCGTCGCACAGTCCACTGTGCTGCGGAACAGGATGCGCGAAGCGGGCGCCAGCTACCGGGTTTCCAAGAACAAGCTTGCCCGCATCGCGCTCGAGGGCACGCCCTATGCCGATCTGTCCGACCTGCTGGTCGGCCCGACGGCGCTCAGCACGTCCACCGATCCCGTGGCCCCGGCCAAGGTGATCGTTGAGTTCGCGAAGACCAACGACAAGTTGGAAATCGTGGGCGCCGTGATGGGTGGGACGCTGCTCGACATCGATGGGGTCAAGGCGCTTGCCGAGCTTCCGTCGCTCGACGAACTGCGTGCGAAGATCATCGGTCTGGTGCAGGCACCTGCGACCCAGATCGCCCGCATCGTCAAGGAGCCGGCCGCGCAGATCGCGCGCGTGCTTGCCGCCTATGCGGAAAAAGAAGCCGCTTAATCGCGCTTTTGTTTGAACATCATGCGGGCACGCGCCCGCCACGGAGAATATCATGGCTGACCTGAACAAGATTGTTGAAGACCTGTCCGCACTGACCGTCCTCGAAGCAGCCGAGCTTTCGAAGCTGCTCGAAGAGAAGTGGGGCGTTTCCGCTGCCGCCGCTGCTGCCGCACCGGCCGCTGCCGGCGCCGCTGCACCGGCCGTCGAAGAGAAGACCGAGTTCGACGTGATCCTCACCGGCGACGGTGGCAAGAAGATCAACGTCATCAAGGAAGTCCGCGCCATGACCGGCCTGGGCCTGACCGAAGCCAAGACGCTCGTCGAGTCCGCTCCGAAGGCCGTCAAGGAAGGCGTTTCGAAGGACGAAGCCGAGAAGGCCAAGGCCCAGCTCGAAGCAGCCGGCGCAACCGTCGAACTCAAGTAAGTCCAACCCGGCTGTACTTCCGCGCAGGCGGGGAGCCAGCCACGGGACGGAACAGGATCAGGGGGCGGCCTGCCAAGGGCCGCCCCCTTTTTCGTGTCCCGGCGACAAGATTGAATCGTCCGCAAATCTCTGGCCTTCGTGTCAGCCCTGACGCACAAGCAACCGATGTTCGCTTTCGTTCTCGCGCTGCTAGCCGCGAATCCGGTCCCGGTGCTGCTGACGCCCCCGCCGCCTACTGCTAGGCAGTTGATCACGGCGAACGAGGCGCTGCGCCGCTACCGCGAACTCACCAGCGCGCTGCCGATGTGCAAGCGCGACACCGCCGATAGCGACGACATCATCGTGTGCGCCCCCGGCCCCAAGGACCGCTACCGCGCCTGGAACGGCGACCCGATCTCAGAACCGCGCAGCCCACGCTACGCCCGAGACTCCACCGGCGACCGCCGCGTCAGCGAGGGCCTCCGCGACCGCCGCTGCGACGACGGCCAATCCTTCGGCCGCTGCGGCTTGGCGAGAGAACTGCAGACCCGCTAACCTGCTTCTAAGCCCTCCCACCACCGGGGGGAGGGTTGGGTGGGGGGCACGGCTTGAGCCGACGAGTCCACCACACGCGTCATGGGAGATTCGCGCGAGCCCCTACCCCGGAGGGGGAGGGAGAAGAAGCCTAAACCCCTTCCACAACCTGTTCGATCGCTCCAAAGATCGGATGCCCATGCGCATCCTCCATCGCGATCCGCACGCTATCCCCCACCTTCAAAAACGGTGTCACCGCCGCCCCGCCGGTGATCGTCTCCACCATCCGCAGTTCCGCGATGCAGCTATAGCCCACACCCCCGTCCGCCACGCTCCGCCCCGGCCCGCCGTCCGGCCCGCGGTTCGAAACCGTCCCCGACCCGATGATCGTGCCCGCCACCAGCGACCGCGTTTTCGCCAAATGCGCGATTAGCACGCCGAAATCGAACGTCATGTCCGCACCTGCATTTGCCCGCCCGAACGGCTGCCCGTTCAGGTCAACCTTCAGCGCACCGGACAGTGTCCCACCGTCCCACGCGCCCTCCAGCTCGTCCGGCGTCACGAACACCGGCGACAGCGCGGACGCGGGCTTCGACTGGACGAAACCGAACCCCTTCGCCAGTTCCGCCGGGATCAGGTTGCGCAGCGACACGTCGTTGACCAGACCGACCAGCCGAATCGCCTCGCGCGCTGCGACCGCATCGATCCCCTGCGCCACGTCGCCCGTCACGACGACGATCTCCGCCTCCAGGTCGCAACCCCACGTCTCGTCCGCCAGCCGGATCGGGTCGCGCGGTCCCAGGAACCCGTCCGACCCGCCCTGGTACATCAGCGGGTCGGTCCAGAAACTGTCGGGCAGTTCCGCCCCGCGCGCCTGCCGTACCAGCGCGACATGGTTCACATAGGCCGATCCGTCCGCCCACTGATATGCCCGCGGCAAAGGCGCCGCGGCCTGCCGCTCGTGGAACCGCATCATCGGGATCGCCTCGTGCGCCAGGTCGGTCGCCAGGTTCCGCAACGCCGGCTCCACCCGCTCCCAATCGTCCAGCGCCGCCTGCAGCGTCGGTGCGATATGGCCAGCATCCGCGCACCACGCCAGGTCGCTGCTCACCACGACCAATCGACCATCGCGTCCCGATCTCAACGATCCCAGCTTCATGGCAGCCTCTCCTCTGTGTGTTTTGTGCAACATAGCGGCAAGCATCGTGCGCCGCCATCCTCCCGAGTCCGCGGAAACGGCAGCGGGCCGTCTCCGCACACCCGTAAATGCGTTGATATACTATTACATGCCCGCTAGGTCCCGAGTCGAACCTGCTGCCCGAACGGACCACTCATGATCCTGTCCCTGCTCACGACCACCGCCGCCGCCGCGCTGACCGCCGCCCCCGCCGCACAGCCCGCACCGAAGGCTGCCGTCGCCTTCCACGATGACGCGCCGCAGAACATCGTCATCACCGCACCGTTCGCACGCGATGCGGACAGTTCGCTGTCGGGCGTCACGATTCTGTCCGGTGCCGACCTCGTCCGCGAGATTCGCCCGACGATCGGCGAGACGCTCGCCCGCACGCCCGGCGTGTCGGCCACCTCGTTCGGTCCCAACGCGTCGCGTCCCGTGCTGCGCGGTTTCCAGGGCGACCGCGTCCGCGTGCTGACCGATGGCATCGGCAGCTTCGACGTGTCGAACACCTCGGTCGACCACGCCGTCGTCATCAACCCCCTGACCGCCGATCGGATCGAGGTCCTGCGCGGCCCCTCCGCGCTCCTCTACGGCTCCTCCGCGATCGGCGGCGTCGTCAACGTCATCGACAGCCGCATCCCGCGCCGCGTCCCCGACGAACCGATCCACATCGACGGGCTTGCCAGCTACGGCTCGGCCGCGAACGAACGCTCCGTGTCCAGCGCAGTCGAAGCCCCCCTGCTCGGCAAGATCGTGTTCCACGTCGACGGCAGCTACACTAAGACCGGCGATCTGGACACCGGCGGCTACCTGCTCAGCCCCCCGCTCCGCGCGCAGGCCGCAGCGAGCAGCGACGAGAGCGTCCGGGATCTCGCCGATCTCAAGGGCAAACTGCCCAACTCCGCCGCGGAAACCTGGGAGGTCGCCGGCGGCGCCGCGATCGTCACGGACACCGGCAATTTCGGCGTCTCGGTCTCGCGCTACAACAATCTCTACGGTGTCCCGATTCGCTTCTCGCTCGATCCGGCGGTCGAGGCCGAAACCGTCCGCCTCAAGATGAAGCAGACCCGCGAGGACATGCGCGCCGAGGTCGATACCGGCGGCAATGTGCTGGAGAAGATTCGCTTCCGCGCCGGTCATGCCGACTACCAGCATGCCGAGATCGAAGACACCGGCGAGATCGGCACGCAGTTCTTCAACGACAGCTACGAGGCGCGCCTCGAACTCGTCCAGGCACAGCATGGGGGCTGGCGTGGCGCGGTCGGTGGCCAGATGATGATCCGCAACTTCAACGTGGTCGGCGACGAAGCCTTCCTGCCGAAGAACGAGACGCAGCAATACGGCCTCTTCACGCTGCAGGAATATGATCTCGGCGCGATCAAGGCCGAGGCCGGCGGCCGCTACGAACATTCGATCCTGACCGCGGTCGCCGACGACGCGCTCGGCAACCCCGCCCTGAACCGCACCTTCGACGCTTATTCCGGCTCGCTCGGCGCCAGCGTCGGCGTCGCGGACGGCATCCGCCTCGGCCTGAACGGATCGCACACCGAACGCGCGCCGTCGGCGGAGGAACTGTTCGCCAACGGCCCGCACGCCGGCACCCAGTCGTTCGAGGTCGGCAGCCCGGACTTCAACAAGGAAACCAGCTGGGGCCTCGAAGGCACGGCGCGCGCCAAGTTCGAGCGGTTCGCACTCTCCGCGTCGGTCTATCACAGCTGGTTCGACAACTATATCTACGAGACCCAGACCGGCGAGGTCCGCGACGACCTGCCCGTGTTCCAGTACAACCAGGCCAAGGCGCGCTATTACGGGTTCGAGGTCGAGGGCAGCGCCACGCTGGCGAAGTTCGGCGATTACGATCTGTTGGCCGACGGCAGCGCCGACTATGTCCGCGCGCGGATTATCGGGTCGGGTCCCGCCCCGCGCATCCCGCCGCTCCGCCTGCTCGGCGGGGTCGAGCTGAAGTCACCGCGCACCTCCGGCCGGGTCGAGGTCGAATGGTCCGACAAGCAGGACCGCGTGCAGCCGTTCGAAACCAACACCGACGCGTTCACGCTCGTCAACGCGTCGGTCACGCTGCAACCGTTCGAAACCAACAAGACCACGCTCGTCCTGTCGGCGAACAACATCTTCGACACGGTCTCGCGCCGCCACGCGAGCTTCCTAAAGGACTATGCTCCGCTCGCCGGGCGCGACCTGCGCGCCACGATGCGGTTCACTTTCTGATCGGCACAACCTGCGGGGTCGGGGCATTGCGCGCCCCGGCCAGCGTGCAGAAAATGCGGTAGCCCAGCCGCAAACGTTCGATCATCACGCACCCCTACGAATGACAAGCCGATCCGAATATGCCCCATTCGGATAAAGTGTAGAACTAGCATTGCAACGTCGCAACTTTGTGACATCGCCGAAACCGTCTTATGACGATCGAAACCATCGACCCGCGCCTTCCGAACGCGTAAAGGCGCCGGCATGCCCGTCCGGTCGTACCGTCCCCTCACCCTCTGCCTCGTCCTGCTCAGCGGATGCGCTAGCGTCCCTACGCTGCCGCCTGCCGCTACGGCACGCGTGGGTGACGCTGCCATCCTGCCGCGCACCGATGTCGCTGCCGCCTGGCCCGGTGCCGGCTGGTGGCGCAGCTATGCGGACCCGCAACTCGATTCGCTGATGACCGAGGCGCTGGCCGGATCGCCCGACGTCGCCGTTGCCGCCGCCCGCCTGCGCCAGGCCGAAGCACTCGCCGAAGAGACTGGTGCAGACAGCCGCCCCACGCTGACCGCCGACGGCAATGTCGGCGTGACGAAACAGAGCTATAATCTTGGCATCCCGCGCGATTTCGTGCCGAAGGGGTTCCAGGATACCGGCCGCATCGCGCTGTCCGGCCGAATCGACCTCGACCTGTGGGGCCGCAACCGGGCCGCGCTGGCCGCCGCGACATCCGAGGCGGTTGCCGCACGCGTCGATGCCGATCAGGCCGCGCTGACGCTCACCACCGCCGTGGCGGACGCCTATGCGCAGCTGGCGATGCTCTACGCCGAGCGCGATGTCGCCACCGCCGAACTGCGCATCCGCACCGACAGCGGCAAACTGGTCGCCGATCGCGCCGCCAACGGGCTTGAGAATCAGGGCGAGGTGCGGCTGGCCGAGGGCGACGTCCCCGCCGCCCGCGCCACGCTGAACCAGCTCGACGAATCGATCGCGCAGTCCCGCAACCGCCTCGCCTATCTGGTCGGCGCAACCCCCGATCGCGGGCTGCGCATCGTCCGCCCAGTCCTGCGCACCGGGGTCTCCGCGCGCGTCCCCGCCGATGCCGGTATCGCGCTGCTCGGCCGGCGTCCCGATCTTGTCGCTCGCCGGCTGCGTGCGGAGGCGGCGGCGTCGCGCATCAAGGTCGCGCGCGCCGGCTTCTATCCGGACGTCAACCTGTCCGCGCTGATCGGCCTCCAGTCGCTCGGCCTCGGCAAGCTGATCGAACAGGGCTCGTCGATCGGCTCCGCCGGCCCCGCCTTCTCGCTTCCGATCTTCGACGGCGGCCGCCTCCGCGCGCGCTACCGCAACGCCGGCGCGATCTATGACGAGGCGATCGCTGACTATGATCAGACGTTGCTCTCCGCGCTTCGCGAAGTCGCCGACGCCGCCGCCGGCATCGACGCGATCGACGCGCGCATCGCTGACCAGGCCGCGGCGGTGAAGGCCGCCGAGGCCGCCTACACGATCGCGCAGCAACGCTACGAAGGCGGGCTGTCCGCGCGGCTGAGCGTGCTGTCCGCCGAAGACCGCCTCCTCACCCGCCGCCGGCAACTCGTCGATGCCCAGGCGCGCGCAGTCACGCTCGATATCGCCCTCGTCCGCGCGCTCGGCGGCGGATACCGCGAAGGACAAAATTGATGGCCGATGCTGATCCGACCGCGCGTCCGGGCGCCAACGCACAGGACGCGACCGAAACCCAGGACGCGCCCGCGATCCAGCCGTCGAAGCGCAAGCGTCTGCTGCTGATCCTCGGCGTCGTCACGATTCTCGGGCTGATCGCCTGGCTCGTCTGGTACCTGCTCGTCGGGTCGACCCGCGTCACCACCGACAACGCCTATGTCGGCGCCGACGTGGCGCAGGTGACGCCGCTCGTCTCGGGCGCGGTCACCTCCGTGCGCGTCGCCGATACGCAGCAGGTCCGCCGCGGGGACATCCTGATGACGATCGACTCCGCCGACGCCCGCATCGCGCTCGCCACCGCCGAGGCTTCCGTGAAACAGGCCAGCCAGCGCTACGGTCAGACCGCCGCGAACAACACCGCACTCGGCGCGACCGTCGCCGCACGCGAGGCGGACATCGCCCAGTCGCGCGCCAAGCTCGACTCCGCCGCCGCCAACCTCGACCGCGCCCGCATCGACCTTGCCCGTCGTCAGAAGCTCGCCCCCACCGGCGCCGTCTCGGGCGAGGAACTGACGAGCGCGCGCTCCGCCTTCGCCGATGCGACCGCCGCCTATGCGCAGGCCGCCGCCGACGTCCGCCGCGCCGCCTCCACCCGCACATCGGCCGAGGGCGAACTCGCCGCCAACCGCGCGCTGACCAACGGCACCACCGCACGGTCCAACCCCGACGTGGCACTGGCGCAGGCGCGGCTCGACCAGGCCCGGCTCGACCTCGAACGCACCATCGTCCGCGCGCCGATCGACGGCGTCGTCGCGCGCCGCAATGTCCAGGTCGGGCAACGTGTCGCCGCGGGCACGCCGGCCATGACGGTCGTCCCGGTCGGGCGCGCCTATGTCGATGCGAACTTCAAGGAATCGCAGCTGGCCAAGGTCCGCGTCGGCCAGGCCGTCGACATGGTGTCCGATTTCTACGGTGACGACGTCGTGTTCCACGGCCGCGTCACCGGCTTCGCGGGCGGCACCGGTGCTGCCTTCTCGGTCATCCCGGCGCAGAACGCGACCGGCAACTGGATCAAGGTGGTGCAGCGCCTGCCGCTCCGCATCACGCTCGATCCGCGCGAGTTGCGGGACCATCCGCTCCGCGTCGGCCTGTCGATGGACGTCACCGTCCACCTCGACCGCTGACCATGGCGGAGGCCGCCGCACCGAAACCGCTGTCGGGCGCGACGCTGGCGATCGTCGCGGTCGGGCTCGGTCTCGCCAACTTTACCGTTGTGCTCGACCAGACCGTCGCCAACGTCTCGGTCACGCACATCGCCGGCGGCCTCGCCGTCTCCCCCACGCAGGGCACCTGGGTCATTACCAGCTATGCGGTGGCGGAGGCGATCAGCGTGCCGCTCACCGGCTGGGTCGCCAACCGCTTCGGCGCGGTAAAGACCTTCACCTTTGGGCTTTGCGGTTTCTCGCTTTTCTCGATGCTGTGCGGACTGTCGTCCAGCCTGTCGATGCTCGTCGCGTTCCGCATCCTCCAGGGCCTGTCCGGCGGCCCGCTGATGCCGCTGTCGCAATCGCTGATGCTGCGTATCTTCCCCAAGGACAAGGCCGCGGTCGCGCTCGGTATCTGGGCGATGACCACCGTCGTCGCCCCGATCCTGGGACCCATCCTCGGCGGGTCGATAAGCGACAACTGGTCCTGGCCGTGGATTTTTTACATCAACGTGCCGATCGTCGCGGTCTGCCTGTCGGTCGCGGTGCCGAAGCTGCGCGCGTTCGAAACGCCCACCGAACGGCAACCGATCGACGTCGTCGGCCTGGCCTTGCTCGTCACCTGGGTCGCGGCGTTCCAGATCGTGCTCGATACCGGCCGCGAACATGACTGGTTCGCCTCCCCCGTCGTCACCGGCGGCGCGATCGTCGCGGCGGTCGGCTTCGTCGCGTTCGTGATCTGGGAACTGACCGAGAAGAACCCGATCGTCGACCTGCGCATCTTCCGCCATCTGGGCTTCAGCATGGCGACGGTCACCATGGCGCTGGCGTTCGGCACCTTCTTCGCCACCATCGTGCTGATCCCGCTCTGGCTGCAAGGCGTGCTCGGCTACACCGCCACGGACTCCGGCCATGTCACCGCCTTCGTCGGGGTGTTCGCGGTTGTCATGTCACCGATCGCCGCGCGGCTGATCCCCAAGCTCGACGTCCGGCTGCTGATCTGCTTCGGAATCGTCTGGCTCGGCGCCACCTCCCTCATGCGTGCGCGCTGGTCGGCGGACTCGGACTTCTGGACGCTCGCCATGCCGCAACTGGTCCAGGGGCTCGGCATGCCGTTCTTCTTCATCGGCATCACCACGCTCGCGCTGGGCTCCGTCCTGCCGCGCGAGACGACCTCGGCCGCGGGGCTACTCAGCTTTCTGCGCACACTGTCGGCGGCAATCGGGGCATCGGTGGCTCAGACGATCTGGGAACAACGCGAGCGGCTCAACCGCAGCGACCTCGTCTCGACGCTCAACGACCCGGGCAGCCTGCTGTCCAACCTGCAGGCCGGCGGCATGACCCCCGACCAGTCGCGCTCGGTCCTCGACCGCCTCGTCGAGGTCCAGGCCGCCACACTCTCCGTCGATCAGGTCTTCCTGGCCGCGGCGGCGCTGTTCGGCATCGCCGCGATCACCGTCTGGTTCGCCCCCCGCCCGAAGCGCGACGCGGACACGTCGGCGGCGCACTGAACGTCCGACCGTCCCGACCCCATCCCGGCAAAAACCGCGATGGGGTCACTCGTTTTACCCCAGCATCGTCTTCAACACATCGTTCACGACGCCCGGGTTCGCCTTGCCCCCCATCGCCTTCATCGTCTGGCCGACGAAGAAGCCGAACAGCTTGTCCTTGCCACCACGATAATCCGCCACCTTGTCGGCATTGGCCGCCATGATCCCGGCCACCACCGCCTCGATCGCACCGGTGTCGCTGGTCTGCTTCAGCCCGCGCGCCTCGACGATCGCGCCGGCATCCTCACCGGTCTCCAGCATGATCTCGAATACCTGCTTGGCCAGCGACCCGGACAACGTCCCGTCCGCCACCAGCGACAGCAGTTCGCCACCCTGCCGCGGCGACACCGGGCTGTCCGCGATGTCGCGCCCCAGCCGGTTGAGCGCCCCGAACAGGTCGGAGATCAACCAGTTCGACGCCGGCTTCGCGATCTCCTCGAACGACTTCGGGCTCGCCTCGACCAGCGCCTCGAACCACCGTGCCGTCTCGACATCCGCCGTGATCACCGCCGCGTTGTAGACGGGCACCCCGGCCGCGACGTAACGCGCCCGCTTGGCATCGGGCAGCTCGGGGAGGCTCGCCTTGCACTCCGCGAGGAACTCTTCGCTCAGCTCGAGCGGTAGCAGGTCCGGGTCGGGGAAATAGCGATAGTCATGCGCATCCTCCTTCGACCGCATCGACCGGGTCACGCCGCGGTCCGGATCGAACAGCCGCGTCTCCTGCACCACGGTCCCGCCCTCCTCGATCAGGTCGACCTGGCGGCGCGCCTCATGTTCGATCGCGGCCATCACGAACCGCACCGAATTAACATTCTTCGTCTCGGTCCGCGTGCCCAGCCCCTCGCCCGGCCGGCGGACCGAGACGTTCACGTCGGCACGCATCGATCCCTGGTCCATATTGCCGTCGCACGACCCGACATAGCGCAGGATCGAGCGCAGCTTCTTCACATACGCCCCGGCCTCCTCGGGCGAGGTCATGTCCGGCTTCGACACGATCTCCATCAGCGCCACGCCCGACCGATTTAGGTCGACATAGGACTGCGTCGGATGCTGGTCATGGATCAGCTTGCCGGCGTCCTGTTCGATATGGATCCGCTCGATGCCGATATGCTTGGGCGCAGCATCGGCCGGCTCGATCTCCAGCACGCCCTCGCCCACGATCGGGTGGTACAGCTGGCTGATCTGATACCCCTGCGGCAGATCGGCGTAGAAATAGTTCTTGCGATCGAACTGCGACCGGCGGTGGATGTGGGCGCCCAGCGCCATCCCGGTCCGCACCGCCTGCCGCACGCATTCCGCGTTCAACGTCGGCAGCATCCCCGGCATCGCCGCATCGACTAGCGAGACATTGGCATTGGGTTCCGATCCGAACGCGGTCGACGCGCCGGAAAACAGCTTGGCCTGCGACGTGATCTGGGCATGGACCTCCAGCCCGATCACGACCTCCCAGTCGCCGGTGGCACCCTTGACGGTGTAGGGGGATGCGTCAGTCATGCTCGTCCTCGGGTGTGATCAGGGTGAGTTCGGGAGAATAGGTCCGGTAGATGCCGGCGTCGCGGGTGACCAGCGGGACCGAAAGGCTGACGGCATGGGCACCGATCAGAAAGAAGGTTCGTATCGGAAAAGGTCACAGGGGCGCGTCACGCCAACGGATAAGGTCCATATACTTCTCGGTCGTCTGGCCCGTGGAGTGCTTCGAGGACAGGTCGTTGATTACAGTCGCACGCCGCGTGGAGCGTTCTTCGGGCGTTTCCGGAAAGATGACCACTTCACCTCGATCATTACGGCCGAGCATGACGGGGCGGCCCGGTACGATCCCGACGGCCCGCATGACCGCAGCCGGCAGCTGGATCATGCCGTCATCCCCCATGCGGACGGTCACCACATCGGAGACATTCACGTGCATGTTCATCTCTAGGCCTCCACGCCCCGCCCGGATCATAGGAGCCGTGGTCCGCTGCGACAACCGCATCATCCCCGCTTGTGGTGCAGCCAGACGATCAGCGTCAGCAGCATGTTGCTGCCCAGCAGCGCCACCACCCAGCACACCGTCAGGATGCGCAACACGACAACCTCGAACCCAACCGCGCCGCCAAGTTCGTGGGCGAACACCGCCGCGGTCAGGCCGCCCGCCAGGAAGAACCCGCCCAGCGCCCACTCCCGCCGCATCACCATCACGTTGCTGACGCACAGCCCGAGAATGAACACCGCGATCAGAACGAAGAATCCCGCCAGCCGGACATGGTCGAACGGCCGGTTGTCGATCTCGGCCAGCGAATTGCCGATATAGGCCGACAGGATCGCCCCGAACGCGACGTTCAGCGCGTTCTGCGCCTCGCGCAGCGTCTCTGCATTGCGCCTGCGAAACCTGGCGTCGTTTACCACCAGGCCCCCGGCCGCGCCGTGAAGCCCGCGCGCTCCTCGATCGCCAGCCCGGCGTTCAGCACGCCCTGCTCGTCCAGCGGCTTGCCGATGATCTGCAACCCGAGCGGCAGCCCGGCCGCATCCAGCCCGCCCGGCACCGACATCGCCGGCAACCCGGCCAGCGAAGACGGCACGGTGAAGACGTCGTTCAGGTACATCGCCAGTGGATCGTCCGACTTATCGCCCAGCGCGAACGCCGCCGACGGCGCGGTCGGGGTCAGCAGCAGGTCGCACGTCGCCCAGGCGCGCTCGAAGTCACGCGCGATCAGCGTCCGCACCTTCTGCGCCTGCGTGTAATAGGCGTCGTAATAGCCCGCCGACAGCACATAGGTGCCGATCAGGATGCGGCGTTTAACCTCCGGCCCGAACCCGGCGGCCCGCGTCGCGGCATACATTTCCTGCAGGTTCGCACCGTCCGGCAGTTCCCGCTCGCCGTACCGCACGCCGTCATAGCGCGCGAGGTTGGACGACGCCTCCGCCGGCGCGATGATGTAGTAAGTGGGCAGCGCGTACTTCGTATGCGGCAGCGAAACGTCGACGATCTCCGCCCCCGCATCGCGCAGATACGCGATACCCTGCTCCCACAACGCATCGATCTCCGCCGGCATCCCGTCGACGCGGTACTCCTTCGGCACGCCGATCCGCTTGCCGCGCAGGTCGCCGGACAAGCCCACTTCCCACTTGGGCACGGGCAGGTCGAGCGAAGTCGAGTCCCTCTGATCGAACCCGGCCATCTGTTCCAGGAACGCGGCGCAATCGCGGACCGATCGCGCCATCGGCCCAGCCTGGTCGAGCGAGGACGCGAACGCCACCACGCCCCAGCGCGAGCAGCGACCATAGGTCGGCTTGATGCCCGAAATGCCCACGAACGCCGCCGGCTGACGGATCGAACCGCCCGTGTCGGTCCCCGTCGCGCCCGGCGCCATCCGCGCCGCGACCGCCGAAGACGATCCGCCCGACGATCCGCCCGGTGCCATCGCCGCGTTGCTACCCGCGCGCTGCCAAGGCGACAAGACATTGCCATACGCGCTGGTCTCGTTCGACGATCCCATTGCGAACTGGTCGAGGTTCAGCTTGCCCAGCATCCCCGCGCCTGCCGCGAACAGCTTCGCCGTGATCGTCGACTCATACTCCGGCACGAACCCGCCGAGGATATGGCTTGCCGCGGTCGTCTGCACGCCCTTGGTGCAGAACAGGTCCTTGATGCCCAGCGGCACGCCCGACAGCGGTTTCAGCGTGCCTGCCGCACGGTCCGCATCGGCCGCATCCGCCGCCGCCAGCGCATGCTCCGGCGTCTCGACGATCCACGCATTCAGCGCCTTGCCCGCGCTCACCGCGGTGGAGAAAGCCGTCGCCACTTCGCGCGCGGAAAAATCGCCCGCCGCGAACCCGTCGCGCAGCTCCACGATCCCCAGGTCGGTCAGGTCCGTCATCATTCGATCACCTTGGGAACCGCAAAGAAGCCATGTTCGGCCTGCGGTGCGTTAGCCAGCACGGCGTCGCGGATGCCGCCATCGGTCACCACGTCGTCGCGCAGCCGCAGATGGTTCGGGATCACCGCGGCGAGCGGCTCGACGCCGGTCACGTCGACCTCGCCCAGCTGCTCGATCCAGCCGAGGATATTGTTGAGTTCGGGGACCATCGCGGCCGTCTCCTGTTCGGTGACGGCAATGCGCGCGAGCCCGGCGATCTTGCGGACGGTTGTAGCATCGATTGACATGGCCGTCCGGCTATCACCGCCACCGCGTGGCTTCAAGGCCGCTGTCCGCTGGTGTCCCCGTGGCGTGCGCAGGATACGACTGCTAAGCGCCGGATATACCGCGTCGGGAGATCGCATCGGTGGTCCGCAAGTTCCTTTACGTCATCGCCGCCCTCATCACGCTGGTCATCGTCGCCGGCATCGGCTGGGCGCTGTTCCAGAAACAGCTGATGAGCGCCGCACTCGTCCCCACCGTACCGTTCACCCCGCAACCCGATGCCTCCGCGCCCGACTATGCCAAGCCCGCCGCCTGGCTCTCGCGCCCCGGCCTGCTGAACGACCCGTCGCGCTGGACCGCGCCCGGCTACGCACTCGCTGAGTCCCCCAAGGCACAGGCCTTCTTCATCACCCCCACCACCGCGCTCGACCGCAGCCGCTGGAACGGCGACCTGAACGATGCCGCCGCCAACGGCCGGCTCAACCTGTTCGCCTCCAGCCAGGCGAGCGCCTTCAACGGCAGCGCGCAGGTCTGGGCACCGCGCTACCGCCAGGCCACGATCGGCGCGTTCCTGACGGACAAGGCCGACGCCACCCGCGCACTTGAGTTCGCCTACCGCGACGTGCTGCGCGCATTCGACGCGTTCGTCGCGCAGGTGCCGACCGACGCCCCGATCATCCTGGCCGGACACAGCCAGGGCTCGCTCCACCTCACCCGCCTGCTCCATGACCGCGTCGCCGGCAAACCGCTCGCCCGCCGGATCGTCGCGGCCTACGTGATTGGCTGGCCCGTCTCGGTCACCGCGGACCTGCCCGCACTCGGCCTGCCCGCCTGCACCGCCGCGACCGACAGCGGCTGCATCCTGTCGTGGCAGAGCTTCGCCGAACCTGCCGATCCGTCGCAGATCCTCGCCATCTACGACCGCACCACCGGCTTCACCGGCCGCCCCCGTCGTGGCACGCCGATGCTCTGCACCAACCCGCTGACCGGCACCCGCGGCGGCAGCGCCCCCGCCACGGCGAACCGCGGCGCACTGGTCCCCGACGCCACCATGAACAGTGCGGAGGTCGTCGCCGGCCGCGTTCCCGCCGCCTGCCGCCCCGACGGACTCCTGTCGGTCGGTTCCGAACCGGAGGGGTTCGGCCGCTTCATCCTGCCCGGCAACAACTACCATGTGTTCGACTACGCCATGTTCTGGGCGAACATCCGCGCCGATGTCGCAACCCGGCTGGGTGCCCGCCCGTCATGATCGCCACGACCGATCCGTTCGCGTTCGGCGAACTTGTCCCCCACGGTGGGCGGCTGGCGGGCCTCGACGTCGGCACCAAGACGATCGGCATCGCGATCTGCGACGCCATGTGGAACATCGCCAGTCCCGCCGAAACCATCCGTCGCACCAAGTTCGCGATCGACCTCGCGCTCCTCAAGGCCATCCTGCTCAAGCAACGTGCGAAGGGCCTCGTCGTCGGCCTGCCGCTCAACCTCGACGGCACCGATTCGCCGCGCACCCAGTCGGTCCGCGCCTTCACGCGCAACCTCGACGGGCTCGACCTGCCGATCCTGCTCTGGGACGAACGCTGGTCGACCGCCGCGGTCACCCGCACGCTGATCGCCGCCGACGCCAGCCGCGCGCGCCGCCGCGAACTGGTCGACAAACTCGCCGCCAGCTACATCCTGCAGGGCGCGATCGACCGGCTGTCGACGATGGTCCGGCTCGACGAAATCGATGGCGGCACCGGGACGGCTTGAGCCCCCCGCCCCACCCGGCTACACCGCGCGCCGATGGAACAGCCGCCCGCCGCCAGCCGATCGGCCCCGCCCCCCGCGAAACCGGGGAATCCCATGTTTCCGCACCGCGATCTGACCGGCATCGCCGGGCTCCAGCCGCACGAGATCACCTTTCTGCTCGACGAGGCCGAACACTGGATCGCGCTCAACCGCGGCGGTGCGTCGAAGCATGACGGCCGCCTCGCCGGCCTGACCCAGATCAACGCCTTCTTCGAAAACAGCACGCGCACGCTCCTGTCGTTCGAAATCGCCGGCAAGCGGCTCGGCGCGGACGTCGTCAACATGCACGCCGCGACGTCGAGCACGAAGAAGGGCGAGACGCTGATCGACACCGCGGTCACGCTCAACGCGATGCGCGCCGACGTGATCGTCATCCGCCACGACGCATCCGGCGCGGTCCAGCTGATCGCCGACAAGGTCGACTGCCCCGTCCTGAACGCCGGCGACGGGCAGCACGAGCATCCGACCCAGGGCCTGCTCGACGCACTCACCATCCGCCGCCGCCGCGGCAGCATCGCGGGGCAGGTCGTGGCGATCTGCGGCGACGTGCTGCACAGCCGGGTCGCGCGCTCCAATATCCTTGCGCTCACCGCGCTCGGTGCCGACGTTCGCGTCGTGGGGCCGCCCACGCTGCTGCCGCCCGCGATCGAACGGATGAACGTGACCCGCCACACCGATTTCGACGCCGGGTTGGCGGGGGCGGACGTCGTCATGATGCTCCGCCTGCAACGCGAGCGGATGGCCGGCGGCTTCGTCCCGTCGCCGCGCGAATATCACGCGCTCTATGGCCTCACCCCAGAACGGCTGAAGCGCGCGAAGCCCGACGCGCTCGTCATGCACCCCGGTCCAATGAACCGCGGCGTCGAAATCGCCTCCAGCGTGGCGGACGATCTCAACCGCTCGGCGATCACCGAACAGGTCGAAATGGGCGTCGCGGTCCGGATGGCCTGCCTCGACGTGCTCACCCGCGGCCGCCGCGGGATCGAGGGCTGGGCATGACCATCCTCGCCATCCTCAACGGCCGGGTGGTCGATCCCGCGACCGGCTCGGTCAGCGCCGGCGGCGTCCTGATCCGCGACGGCAGGATTGCGGAGGTCGGCATGATCGACATGCCGCCCGGTGCCGAAACGCTCGACGCGCGCGGCAGCCTGATCGCGCCCGGCATCGTCGATATCGGCTGTTTCGCGATCGACATGCCGGCGTTCGCCGCGGGCGGCATCACCCGCACCGCGCTGATGCCCGATCAGTCGCCGCCGATCGACGACGGCGCCTTGGTCCAGCGCGCGCTCGCGGCGGGCAAGCCGGCGCTGTGGGTCCACCCCATCGCCGCCGCGACGCACGGCCTGAACGGCACCGAACTGGCCGAGATCGGCCTCATGGCCGCCGCCGGCGCGGTCGCGGTCGCCACCGGCCGCACGCGGATCGCCGATGCGCGCGTCATGCACCGCGTGCTCGGCTATGCTGCCGCGCTTGACCTCGTCACCATCGTCCATGCCGAGGACGAGGCGATGGTCCGCGGCACCGTCGCCACCGACGGCGAAACCGCGACCCGGCTCGGCCTTCCCTCCGCCCCCGCAATGTCCGAGGCGATGGCCGTCGCGCGCGACCTGATGCTCGCCGAGGACACCGGCGCCCCCATTCATTTCCGCCAACTCACGACGGCCGCCGCGTTCGACCTCGTCCGCGCCGCCAAGGCCCGCGGTGTCCCCGTCACCTGCGGCATAACACCTGCGCATCTCTACTTGTCGGATGCCGAGATTGGCCCGTTCCGCACCTTCGCGCGCCTGTCCCCGCCACTCCGCTGCGAGGCCGACCGCCAGGCCGCCCGTCAAGCGGTCGCCGACGGCACCGTGGACATGCTCTGCTCCGGCCACGACCCGCGCGGATCAGAGGCCAAGCGCCTGCCCTTCGCCGAATCGGAACCCGGCATGGCCGGTGCGGAGACATTGCTCACCCTCTCGCTCGGCCTCGTCCGCGACGGCCTGATCACGCTGCCGCGGCTGTTCCACCTGCTCTCCACCGGCCCCGCCCGCCGCTTCAACCTCCCCGGTGGATCGATGGCCCCAGGCGCGGAGGCCGACCTGATACTCGTTGACGAACACGCCCCCTGGCGGATCCGCGCCGACGCGATGGCCGCCACCGCCGGCAACACCCCCTTCGACGGCCTCCCCGTCCAGGGCCGCGTCCGCACCGTCATCAAGGGCGGCCGGGTCCTGTAACGCGCCGGGACCCGACTCTAACCCGTCCATCCCGAGCGACGTCGAGGGACCCCGTCGAACGCAGCCGAGACGGCCAACCGCACCTCAAAAGCTACACTCGGTAGAACACCCCGCGCCAAGCTGCGCCAGCCGTCAGCCGTCAGCCGTCAGCCGTCAGCCTCAACGTGAAGCCAACCGCGTCGCCGCCCGCCGAGCCGCCGCCATCTGCACCGGCGCCTCGCCACTCGTCATCCGGACGAAGCACACACCGCGCGCAGCCCGCACCTGCTCGCACAGCGCGACCGCTTCCCCGCGGCTTCCCAAACCACCGACCGCAAGCCGCTGGAACAACATCCCCCGCGCCCGCACGGTCGACGACAGCGGCACCATCCCCGCCACCGGCCGCACCGTCCGGCTCACCCTGTCCCACGCGGCCTCGATCGACCGTCCACTCGAAAACGCACCCAGCTGCACCGCCCATTGCCCACGCTTCGGGACCGGCGCGGCATAGGTCGCCCGCATCAGCATCGCCGGCGGCAGCGTCGCCGGCCGCGCACGCGGCGCGACCCGCTCCGGCATGACCTGCACCTGCGCCGGCTCCGGTGCGACCATCGGATCCGGAACGACTGCGCGCGTCACCAGCGGCGCCGACTCGGCCACATCTTCGGTCACCATCGCCACCGGCTCCGGCACCGCCGCCACCGAACGCTCCACCGCCGCCACAGCGACCGGAGCAACCGGCATCAAGGCCGGCGCGATCGTCGGCGCAGCACCCAGCGCTAGTTGCGTCGGCATACCCTGATCCACCATCACCGGCGTCACGCCCAGGAACGCCGCAACCCGGTCCATCGTCGGTTGCGGCTTCGCCAGTACCGCCCACGCCTGCATCCGCGCATCAACCCGGTCGGCGGACAGATCCTGCGCGGCGGTCGCGCGCGACAGGTCCCACCGCCCGTCCAGCGCATAGGCCAGCGCCAGGTTCTGCCGCGTCTTCGGGGTCGCATCCGCCATCCGCGCCGCGGGCTCCAGCAGCGCGATCGCCCCCGCATTGTCCCCGGCCAACGCCAGCGCCAGCCCGCGGTCCGCCGCCCCGATCCGCCCGTCCGCCGCCGCAACCGACGCACGCGCCGCATCCTGTCGATCGAGCGCACCCTGCGCCAGCGCCAGCCCCAGCAACGTCCGGCCATCCTCCGGCGCAACCGCTGCCGCATCGCGGAACGCATCGATCGCCGACGCGAAGCGCCCGGCCAAGAGATAGGACTGCCCCAACTGCGCCCGGTAGCGCGCATTGCCCGGCTCCACCGACACCGCGCGTTCCGCCATCGCGACGGCCAGCGCACCATTGCGGTTGCGCATCGCGGTTTCGCCCATCGTGGCGAACTGCGCCGCGGCGGTCTTGCCCGACGGCACTCGCCCCGATGCCGATGCGACGCGCGTCTGGCCGGCGGGCTTGCACCCGACCACCAGCAACGCCGTCGCTAGCGTGCAGACCGCGACGTGGTTCAAATATCGGCTGTTCATGCAAGCGCCTTCCGACAAGCGACGGCGGCGCGGTTCGCACCCATGCCCCGCGCTTTTCCTAGCTCTGCTGATCGCACACCGAAGCCGAACAAATGGTTAAAGACACTGGAACGGCCAGACAAACGGACTGTTAACCGCGCGTTGGCTATGCGATTTGCCTGGCAACACACCCGCTTCTCTGGGGACTTCCATGAATCCTGCCCGTCTCGCCGCGACGCTGATCGCGCTCTCCGCCACGGCCGCACCTGCGCAGGCGCCGCGCGCGCCGACCACCGCGCCCGAACCGGTTCCGGCCGATCCGGTCGTCAAGCGCGGCGTCGATCTTTGGCAGAACGGCGACTATGCCGGCGCGATCGCCGCCTGGCGTGGTCCCGCCGAGCGCGGCGATGCCGATGCGCAGTTCAACATGGCGCAGGCCTACAAACTCGGTCGCGGCGTCCCCACCGACCAGCGCATGGCCGAAAGCTGGTACCGCAAGGCCGCCGAACAGGGCCATGAACAGGCCGGCGGCTATCTCGGTCTCATCATGTTCCAGAACGGCGATCGCGCCGGCGCGCTCCCCTGGCTGTCCAAGGCGTCCGACCGCGGCGATCCGCGCGCGCAATACCTCTACGGCACCGCGCTGTTTAACGGCGAGAATGTCGCCAAAGACTGGCCTCGCGCCTACGCGCTCATGACCGCATCCGCCGCAGCCGGCCTCCCGCAGGCGACCGCCACGCTGCAACAGATGAACCAGTTTATCCCCGCCGCCGAACGCAACCGCGGGCTGAAGATGGCTGCCGACCTGCGCAAGGGTGCGGTTCAGGCCCCCGTCCGAACCGCGTCCACCGCCCGGATCGAACGCCCCGCCGCCGCGCCACCACGACCCGCCCCTGTCCAGACCGCACAGCGCGCCCCCTTGCCGACCCCGAAACCCGCCGCATCGCGCCCCGCCCCGGCGAAGGCCGTCGCACCCGCGGCCGGCGGCCGCTGGCGGGTCCAGGTCGGCGCGTATGGCAACGAGGCCGGCGCGCGCACCGCCTGGACCGCGCTCCGCACCCGCAGCCCCGCGCTCGCAAACCTCACGCCGACCTATCAGAAGGCGGGTGCCGTCGTGCGCCTGCAACTCGGCCCGATCGCCGATCGCGCCGCCGCCAACCGCATCTGCGCCGCCTCGCGCGCGCCGGCCTGCTTCCCGGTAGCCTCCTGACGGCGACGCTTATCGCGCGACCCATATCCAGCCGATGATCGTGGCAAACGCGATCATCGGCGCGAACGGCACCCGCGTCGTCGCCGAGACCTGCCGACGCACGATTACCGCCGCCAGGACCAGCGCCAGTCCGGCCGCACTGGCGATCAGCAGCGTCACCGGCAGCATCCGCCATCCGAGCCAAGCCCCCGCCGCGGCGAACAGCTTGGGATCGCCACCCCCCAGCCCGATGCGCCCGCGAACGCGGACATAGATCAGTGCGACTAGCGCGAGCACGCCCCACCCGACCGCCGCCCCGATGATCCGATCCGTCAGTACCGGACCGATCCCCGCGGCACCGACCAGCAGGCCGGCTGCCAACAGCGGCAGGGTCAGCCGATCCGGCAGCCAATAATGATCCAGGTCGAGCACCGTCAGCAACAACAACGTCCACGCCAGCCCCATCCCCGCGATTGCGGCCGCAGGCGGCAACGCGACCGCAAGCGCCACCGCAAGGACCCCGGCGGCCGCCTCGACCGCAGGATGCCGCCAGTCGATCCGCGCGCCACACCGTCGACACCGACCGCGCAGGACCAGCCAAGACAGCAACGGAACGAGTTCGTAGGCGGCGAGCACCCGGTCACATCCGTCACAGTGTGACCGCCCGGTCGCGGAGGACCGCCCGGCCGGCCAGCGCAACGCGATCGTGGCCAGATGACTACCGATAACAAGCCCGACGCAACCCGCGAGGATGGCAAACAGCGAAGCCGTGTGTTGCGCTGAAATCACAGGGTCATAAATTCGAATCCGGACCTCGGAACCAAGCGGCGGCCTGCGTAACCCTGCTCTCATAAGGGATTTTGTGACGTCCGGATGACAGCGATGAAAAACGCCGGATTTGCGTCAATCTCATCGTCCCAACCTTGCTCGACCTCGCCAAGACCCTCGAATCACTCTGCGTTCACAGTCCTTGGTTCGCAGCATTTACTCCGCTACCGGCCGCGTCGTTGCACCGCCACGTCGTGGTTTGCGTCACCAAATGTCCCGTGACTGTCGTGTCGGAACATTGGAGAGCGCGGAACCGAAGCCAGATCGGCCGATGTCGCGGGACACGCTTGGGGAATGCACGCACATGAAAAAGTTTCTGATCGGCTGCGCCGTCAGCGCGCTTGCCACGTCTGGCGCCTATGCCCAATCGACGGGTTCGGTGGATTTCGATGCTGACGCGATCGTCGTCACGGGTGCCCGCACCACCGACGTCGGTGGTTTCGTCTCTCCGGAAGGCTCCAAGTCGCGCGGCGTCCTGACCAGCGAATTCATCCAGCGCCAGACGCCGGGTCAGTCGATTAATGACGTCATCAACTACCTTCCGGGTGTCAACTTCCAGAATAACGACCCGTTCGGTTCGGCTGGCGGCACGCTGAACATCCGGGGCTTCGACAGCTCGCGCATTTCGCAGACGTTTGACGGTATTCCGCTGAACGACTCCGGCAACTACGCAATCTACTCGAGCCAGCAACTCGACCCCGAACTTATCGAACAGGTTAACGTCAACTACGGTTCGACCGACGTCGACAGTCCGACCGCCGGTGCATCGGGCAGCACCGTGAACTATCGCACGCGCAACCCGTCCGAAACGCTTGGTGGCCAGATCGTCGCCTCGCTCGGCGATTTCGATTTTCACCGTGTCTTCGGTGTTCTCGACACCGGCGTCTTCACGCCGTTCGGCACGCGCGCCTTCTTCTCCGGCAGCACATCGATCAACGATGCGGTCTATGGCAACAAGGGCCAGATCAAGAAGCAGCAGTATAACGTCAAGGTCTATCAGCCGATCGGCACCGAAGGCGATTTCATCTCGGTCGCCGGCCACTACAGCCAGAGCCGCAACGGCTTCTTTGGCTCCGTGCCGTTGCGCACCGACACCACCGGTGGTCGGGTCGTCGGTTCGGGTTCGACCAACCGTTTCCCGCTGACCCGGGACGAACGCGATTTCACGATCCCGGATTGCACCGTGGCTGCGGCGCGCCCCGGCGTGGTCGACACTGCAAACACGTGCGGTTCGCTTTATGAAGAACGGTTCAACCCATCCAACACCGGTAACATCCGCGTGAACTCGAAGTTCACGCTGGCTGACGGGCTCGTGCTGACGGTCGATCCGAGCTTCCAGTCGGTGAAGGCGAATGGGGGTGGCACCGTCGTCGCACAGGAAGGTTTCCGCGACATCGATCCAAGTGCCGCCGGCGTCTACAACGCGTCGGGCTACCTTGCGGGCGTCCCCTATTTCGGTGGCGTCGACCTGAACGGCGACGGTGACACGATCGACGGCGTGCGCGTGCTGGCACCCAGCCAGACCCGCACGAAGCGTTACGGCGTCATTGCCGGCCTGCGCTACGATTTCAGCGATACGCAGACGGTCCGCGCGTCCTACACGCTCGATCATGCCCGCCATCGCCAAACCGGCGAGACTGGCCTGCTCGGCGTCAACGGCATCCCGAACGACGTCTTCCCGGTCAACGATCCGCTGACTTCCAAGACCGGTGACATCCTGCAGAAGCGTGACCGCCTGTCCTATGCGATCCTGAACCAGGCATCGGGCGAATATCGCGGCACGTTCCTGAACGACATTCTGACCGTAAACGCCGGTGTCCGCCTGCCCTTCTTCAAGCGTGACCTGACCAACAACTGCTTCACCAGCAGCGCCGGCGGTTTCGTGGAATGCTACGGCAGCAACACCGTCGATGCGGCCGCCTATGACAGCCTGGTGCCGTCGGCATCCAGCCCGCAGCAGCGCGTGCTTAAGTATGACAAGGTTCTGCCAAGCGGCGGCATCACCGTCGCCATCACGCCGCAAGCCACCCTGTTCGGCAGCTATTCGAAGGGTCTCCAGGTCCCCGGCACGGACAATCTCTACAACTCGTTCTACTTCGCGGAAGGCACCGCACAGGCCAGCCCTGTGCCGGAACAGACGGACAATTTCGATCTCGGCGGCCGGTTCCGGAGCAGCAAGATCCAGGCTCAGATTTCCGGCTGGTTCACCCGCTTCGAAAATCGTCTGGCATCGGCCTACGACGCCGAACTCGACCAGACCGTCTATCGCAACCTCGGCCGGGTCGACAAATACGGCGTGGACGGCAGCATCGCCTACACGCCGATCCCGGAAGCAACGCTGTACGTCATGGGCTCGTACCTCCAGTCGGAGATCAAGAACGACGTCGTCATCGGCGAATGCACCGCCGTCTCCGCCACGACGGGTTGCACCGCCATTGGCCAGACGATCTATGCCAACACCAAGGGCAAGCGTGAATCGGGTGCGTCGGTCTACAGCTTCGGCGGTCGTGCACAGGGCAATTTCGGCCCGCTCACGGTCGGCGTTCAGGCCAAGCGGACCGGGCCACGCTACGTGAACGATCAGAACATCGCGATTTCGGCGAACTCGGTCACCTCGCTGAATAGCAATGCCGGCGCAATCCTGTACAGTGCGAAGACGCCTGCCTACACGCTGGTCGATCTCGACATCCGTTTCTCGCTGGCGCAGTTCGGTCTGGCCAAGAGCTTCTTCCAGCTCAACGTGACCAACCTGTTCGACAAGCTGTATGTCGGTGGCTTCAACGGCGGGTCGCTCCTGAGCACGGCCATCCCGAACGTCCAGATCGGTGCTCCGCGCGCCGTCGTGGGCAGCTTCTCGGTCGGCTTCTGATCCGGACGATCTGACCTTTTAACGGCAAGGGCCGGCGGCAGTGGATGCCGTCGGCCCTTTCCATATGCGGCGCACTCCGGATCACACGCTGGCCTAACCCCTTGGCCCGTTGCGGCGAGCGGACGGAAAGAAGTTGAGTCCGCGCCGGGTGCTCCCTGACGGGGGTTACCGCCAGCACGACAAGCTGGACCAGGGCGAAAGACGTTGGCAATCCATGGTGACAAGCGCGAAGTGCGTACGACCGCAACAACGACGCGGCGCACGTACGCGGACAATATGGACGGTCACACCAGCGGATCGCCAACGTCTGAACATCGGACGGGCAACCCAGCTTCGGCCCGAGTTCAATCCACGTTTGACCGAGTGTCTGAACGCGCCGCAGACGCGCGGACCAAGATCGCGGTCGAGAGCAATTTGCTGGAGACGAGCACGCCGACCGACAACAGCCCGACGTTGCTGAAGTCCACGACCATCGTCAGTGAAGCGCGTTTGCCCGCGCGAAGCCGAAGCTTCGCGCGTTGCCGATCCGGCGCGCGGCGGGACATAGAAATACTGTTCTTCATGCCGGCCAGAACGCTGCACGCCTCGCCGGGTTCACATGCGGATGAAACGTCAGCGAATCGCGGCGAGCTGCTGGTTGCGGCGGACCGCCATGGGCTGCCAGTCGATCAGCGTCTCTAGCCCAACATACTCCAGCCGTGGCGCCGGCGTGGGCGCGACACGAGCCACCACCGCTCGCGTAACCGGCTTTGCCGCTACGGCCGGCGGCGCAGCCGGCGCCGGGGTCGGCAGAGCCTGCGCCAGCATCGTCGCGCCTGGCTGCCGCGCCTCCCACGCCGCCAGCTCGCGACGATAGCCGTCATAGCTGCGATACACGTCGGTGAACGGCGCCTCCAGCCGCGGCAGCGCGCCCTGCGCGAACGTCACGAACGCCACCGGCTCGACGGTGCGCGACTCGGTCAGCACCTCGGTGGCCGCCGCGCAGAAGCCCGGCTTGGCGGGCGGCAGCGCGAAGAAGTTGTAGACCCGCGTCGAATGCGCGTCCTGCGCGGACTGCCACGTGGCACCGCCGGTCTGGCGGAACTGCGCCTGCACCCGGTCATACGCCGCGGCCAGCGTGGCCTTCTGCCGCTTCAGCAGTGCGTTATAGTCGGCCGCGATCACCGCCTCGCCCGGTCCGCGGCAGGACAGCACAGCGACGTTCAGCGCGGAGCGGACATGCCACGCCACCTGATCGGGGCTCAGCGCATAGTTGATCGTGCGGTACGTGCCGGCCGCATCCTGGATCGGCACGTTCAGCTTCTCCGGCAACCCCGCCGGCAGCACCGGCCGCGGCAGGTCCGCCACCGGCGCCGGCGCCATCGCGACCGCCACCGGCGCCTTCTGCACCGCGCACCCGTCCAGCGCGAGCATGGCCGTACAGCCGAGCAGCGCGGCGCCATATCGTTGCAGCTTCGTGGTTCTGGTCATCGTCCGGCTCCGCTTGCCCGCTTGGTGGGCATGCTTGGCCGAAAAGGGTTAACGCGCGGATAATGGTGCGGCGGCCTGCGCCGAACCGGACGCAAGAAGGGCCGGGGATCGCTCCCCGGCCCTTCCTGTCGGTTGGGTATTTGGTTGGCGGGACTTAGAAGTCCATGCCGCCCATGCCACCCATTCCGCCCATGCCGCCGCCGGGCATGCCGCCCGACGAAGGCTTGTCTTCCGCCGCGTCCGAAACGGCCGCTTCGGTCGTGATCAGCAGGCCGGCGACCGAGGCCGCATCCTGGAGCGCCGTACGAACGACCTTGGTCGGGTCGATCACGCCGGCCGCAACCAGGTTCTCGTACACGTCGGTCGATGCGTTGAAGCCCATCGTCTCGTCATTCTCGCGGAGCAGGTTGCCTGCGACGACGGCGCCGTCGAAGCCTGCATTCTGTGCGATCTGGCGAAGCGGCGTCTGCAGCGCGCGACGGATGATGTCGATGCCGCGGGTCTGGTCGTCGTTGACGCCCTTCATGCCCTCAAGCGCCTTGGTCGCGTACAGCAGAGCCGTACCACCACCGGGGACGATGCCTTCTTCGACGGCTGCGCGCGTGGCGTGCAGGGCGTCGTCGACGCGGTCCTTGCGCTCCTTGACTTCGACTTCGGTCGAACCACCGACCTTGATCACTGCAACACCACCGGCCAGCTTGGCCAGACGCTCCTGCAGCTTCTCCTTGTCGTAGTCGCTCGACGTGTTCTCGATCTGGCGACGGATCGCGTCGACGCGGCCCTTGATGTTCTCGCTGTCACCGGCACCGTCGACGATGACGGTGTTGTCCTTGTCGATCGTGACGCGCTTGGCGGTGCCGAGCATCTCGATCGTGACGTTCTCGAGCTTGATGCCGAGGTCCTCGGAAATCATCTCGCCCTTCGTCAGGATCGCGATGTCTTCCAGCATCGCCTTGCGACGATCGCCGAAACCGGGCGCCTTGACCGCAGCGACCTTCAGGCCACCGCGCAGCTTGTTCACGACCAGCGTGGCAAGCGCCTCGCCCTCGATGTCCTCTGCGATGATGAGCAGCGGACGACCCGACTGCACGACTGCTTCCAGGATCGGGAGCATCGCCTGCAGGTTCGACAGCTTCTTCTCGTGGATCAGGATGTAGGGATCCTGAAGCTCGGTCACCATCTTCTCGGGATTGGTGATGAAGTAAGGCGACAGGTAGCCGCGATCGAACTGCATGCCTTCGACGACATCGAGTTCGAACTCGAGACCCTTGGCCTCCTCGACGGTGATGACGCCTTCCTTGCCGACCTTGTCCATCGCTTCGGCGATCTTCTCGCCGACGACGGTGTCGCCGTTGGCGGAGATGATGCCGACCTGTGCGACTTCATGGCTGCCTGCGACGGGCTTGGAACGCGCCTTCAGGTCCTCGACGACCTTCAGGACGGCGAGGTCGATGCCGCGCTTCAAGTCCATCGGGTTCATGCCGGCCGCAACCGACTTCATGCCTTCGCGCACGATGGCCTGGGCCAGCACGGTCGCGGTGGTGGTGCCGTCGCCGGCGATGTCGTTCGTCTTCGACGCGACTTCGCGCAGCATCTGCGCGCCCATGTTCTCGAACTTGTCCTTGAGTTCGATTTCCTTAGCGACGGTGACGCCGTCCTTGGTGATGCGCGGCGCGCCGAACGACTTGTCGATCACGACGTTGCGGCCCTTGGGGCCGAGCGTCACCTTGACCGCATCGGCCAGGATGTCGACACCGCGGAGAATGCGCTCACGGGCGTCGCGGGAAAATTTGACGTCTTTGGCTGCCATGATGGAAACCCTTTCAGTAAGTGGAATGGATCAGGTCGTCGATGTTCCGGGGTGGCTCAGGCGATGATGCCGAGCCGGTCAGCGTCAGCCGACGATGCCCAGAATGTCGCTTTCCTTCATGATGATCAGGTCCTGGCCGTCGACCTTGACCTCGGTGCCGGACCATTTGCCGAACAGGATCTTGTCGCCGGCCTTGACGTCGAGCGGCGTGATCTTGCCATCGTCGGAACGGAGGCCCGTGCCGGCGGCGACGACTTCGCCTTCCTGCGGCTTTTCCTTCGCGCTGTCGGGAATGATGATCCCGCCGGCGGTCTTTTCCTCGGCTTCGATACGCTTGACGAGCACGCGGTCGTGCAACGGACGGAAGTTCATGGCGTCTGTCTCCTCTTCGGACTTGGGCTGGCGCGGCGACATCGCACGGCCCGCCCCGGTCCACAGGTCGAAATTATTGGCACTCTCCATTGGTGAGTGCCAGCACACGGCATATGGACCTCCCCGCCGTGGGGTCAAGCATATGCGCCCAGACTTTTTCAGACGCGTGACAGGATGGTCGCCAGACGCGTCCGGCCCCCCGAAACCGTTCTGCGAACGTTCGCGCTGGCGTTCCACCCGCCGACGCGATAGCCGAATAGGACCCTATCGAAAGCCGGCCCATGCGCATCCTCCGCGGTTTCTGGAAACTGCTCGTCGCCATCAAGGACGGTCTCGTCCTGCTCCTGATGCTGCTGTTCTTCGGCGCGTTGTTCGCGGCGCTGTCGGTCGGCGGCAACCCGCGCGTGCCGGGCAACGGCACGCTGGTCGTGGCGCTGAACGGATCGCTGGTCGAACAGCCTTCGGACGCCGACCCGTTCGCGGCACTGGCCGGCTCCGGCCCGGTCACCCGCGAATACCGGCTGCGCGACGTGACCCGCGCGGTCGATGCCGCCGCCCGCGACGCCAATGTGAAGGGGGTCGTGCTCGATCTCGATCGTTTTACCGGCGGCGGCCAGGCCGGCCTCGCCACGCTGGGCGAGGCGATGGACCGCGTCCGCCGCGCCGGAAAGCCCGTCCTCGCCTACGCCACCGGCTATACCGATGACAGCTACCTGCTCGCCGCGCACGCCAGCGAGATCTGGCTCAACCCGATCGGCCCCGTCCTTCTCACCGGCCCGGGCGGATCGCGGCTCTACTATAAGGGCCTGCTCGACAAGATCGGCGTGACGCCCAAGGTCTACCGTGTCGGCGAGTTCAAGTCCGCGGTCGAACCCTTCACCCGCACCGATCAGTCGCCCGCCGCCCGCGCCGCCAACCAGCTGCTCGCCGACGCGCTCTGGGCCGACTGGACGCAGAACGTGTCGCAGGCCCGCCCCAAGGCGCAGCTCGCCCCCTATCTCGCTCATCCCGAGCAGATCGCCGCCGCCACCGGTGGAGACATGGCGCAGGCCGCGTTGCGCGCAGGCCTCGTCGACAAACTCGGCGACCGCATCGCCTTCGGCCGCCGCGTGGCGCAGGTCACCGGCACCGGTATGGCCGACTCGAAGATCGCCGGCTCCTTCCCCGCGATCCCGTTCGAAAACTGGGTTTCCGGCCATCCTGAAAAGAGCAGCGGCACCCCGATCGGCGTCGTCACCATCGCGGGCGAGATCGTCGACGGCAAGGCCGGCCCCGGCACCGCCGCCGGCACCACGATCTCCGACCTGATTCTGAAGGAACTGGCCAAGGGCCGCATCAAGGCGCTCGTCGTCCGCGTCGACAGCCCGGGGGGCTCGGTCACCGCTTCCGAACAGATCCGCCAGGCGATCCTGGAGGCGAAGCGCCGCAAGCTGCCGATCGTCGTGTCGATGGGCAACGTCGCGGCATCCGGCGGCTACTGGGTCTCGACCCCCGGCGCCCGGATCTTTGCCGAACCGTCGACCATCACCGGTTCGATCGGCGTGTTCGGCATCATCCCGACCTTCCAAGGCGCGCTCGCCAAGCTCGGCTTGTCCGCGGACGGCGTCGCAACCACGCCCCTCTCCGGCCAGCCCGACGTCCTGCGCGGCACCAGCCCGCAGTTCGACCAGCTGATCCAGCTCGGGATCGAAGACGCCTATCGCCGCTTCACCGGCCTCGTCGCAACGTCCCGCCGCCTGCCACAGGCCCGCGTCGACCAGATCGGCCAGGGTCGCGTCTGGCCCGGCGGCGTCGCGCGACAGATCGGCCTCGTCGACCAGTTCGGCGGCCTCGACGATGCGGTGGCCTACGCCGCCCGCCTTGCCAAGGTGAAGCCGGACGCCGCCTACCCGCTGTTCATCGAACGCGAACCCAACCCGTTCAAGCAGATGGTCACCGAACTGTTCCGCAACGACGGCGAAATGGGCGATCAGGCCGCGACCGATCCCTGGTCCAAACTCGCCGGCAACCCCGAACGCCTGATGGGTCAGGCCCTCGGCGACGCCCGCCGCATCGCCGCCGGCCCCGCCATCCAGGTCCGCTGCCTCGAATGCCCGGTCGAAGCGACCGCCGCCCCGCGCAGCGACGGCGTCTTGGCGAGGCTGATCCTGACGAAGCTGGGGATGTAGCGCCGAGGCGGGCGGAACAGCGTATCGGTTGCGCACCAAGCCCCACCCGTTTGGTTCGAGCTTGTCGAGAACCCCGCACGAGGTTTTCGCTCGACCTGGACCAAACGGGTCAGTGACGGGGTTAGCCTGAGAAAGTCCGCCCATCCCGAGCGAAGTCGAGGGACCCGTCGAGCGTAGCCGAGACGCCGACAGCAACTCAAACGCTACGTCGGTATCGAACTTACCCCATCGCAGCCAGCCATTTTAAACCCGCTCAAAACCTCAGTGCAGCGCACCTCACCCCCGATAAACCGGCAGCGCCAACCCCCGCGCAATCGCCATAGCGCGCAACAGGAACCCGGCCCCCGCCCCCACCAAGGCCGCCGCCCAGAACGGCAACCCGACGAGCGCCAGCCCGACGAACAACACCGACGCCAGCGCCGCCGCCGTCACATAGATCTCTGGCCGCAGGATGATCGACGGCTCCCCCGCCAGCACGTCGCGGATCACCCCGCCCATGCACGCCGTCACGACCCCCATCACCGCAGCCGGCAACGGCGGCACCCCGTACCGCAATGCCTTCGCCGCACCATAAACCGCATAGGCCGCCAGCCCGACCGCATCGAACCAGTCGAGCGCCTTGGGGCTCCAGATCCGCTGCGGCGTAAACCACACCAGCACCGCGACCCCCAGGCACACCCCGATCGCCCGCGCATTCTGCAACCAGAACACCGGCGCCCCGATCAACAGATCGCGCAACGTCCCCCCGCCCGTGCCCGTCACCGCGGCAAAGAACGCAAACGTCACCAAAGTCTGCCGCCGCGCCGCCGCCGCCAGCGCCCCCGACGCCGCAAACACGGCGAGCCCGGCCAGATCCAGCACGGCAAACGCCCCCGGCAAGGCTGCCGCGACGGCATTCGGTGTGGCTGCGATCATTGCTCACTCCCCCGAGGGTGGTTGCTCGCTGGAGCCGCGTCCGACCGTAGCTCAGTCCGTATGTCAACGTCACCACCAACTGCTACCCGCCGCGCAGGACAGCAGCAAAGGAGAGTTGGGCAGCGTCTAGATCCAGGCGACGTCAGCCGGGCACGGTACGATCGTGCGGCCGGGCGTCGTTTGCCGTGCGTGCGGTGACAGCCAGACACGAACGGCGTCTCCCTCGACCTGACGACGCAGTCGCAGGCAATGCTTCCACGGCCGGTGCAGGAACCGCGACCCTTCGAGCAGAAGCATGTCCTTCGGCGTTATCGAGAACAACGCTTGTTCGCCCGCCGACCCAATCGAAACGACCGCGCCAGCTCGTGTCTGTCGGACCTCACGGATCGGGAATCGCAGGGTCGAGATCGGCGCCGCGCTGTTCCAGAACAGCAGGATACTCGACTCGCGCCAGACCGCCCGGTTGCCGATGAATGCCCCGAACGGCATCGTTAAAGCAACGAACAAGATGACCTGCGCGCGCCAGGAAACAGGCTCGCGGTCGGCGCGAAGGAGCGGTTGCCGGATACCGAACTGATATCCGACCCGGGTTCCGGCGGCCGCGCCACCCAGCGTCCCGATCCACCAAACGAACGGCGAGATGGGCGTAACCAAGATGGTCGGCGCGAACATGATGTCGCACCAGCACCACAAGCCTGCGACGCCGGCTAGCCATAAAGTTCGGCGATAAGGCGGGACCGACCCTAACATCTCGGCTTCGTTCTGGAAGGACGCCGCCATCCCGACATCTTAACGGGTCGAAGTTACGTCAACCGTAACACCCGATCCTAGCTCCGGCGACGACGTCCCGATCCGCTTCCTAAGCATCACATATGGATCGGCTTGCCGGTCACCGCCATCGCGGCTTCCTTCAGTGCTTCCGAGTGCGTCGGATGCGCGTGGCAGGTGTAAGCGATGTCCTCGCTGGTCGCGCCGAATTCCATAGCCTGCGCCGCCTGGCCGATCAGGACGCCCGCCAGCGAGGACACAATGTGCACGCCCAACACGCGGTCGGTCTTGGCATCCGCGATCACCTTCACGAAGCCGTCGGTGTCGCGGTTGGTCTTCGCGCGGCTGTTCGCCAGGAACGGGAACTTGCCGATCTTGATTTCGGTGCCGCCCTCGCGCAACGCTTCCTCGGTCTGGCCGACACTCGCATATTCCGGATGCGTGTAGACCACGCTCGGGATCACGGCATGGTTCACGATGCCGGTCTGCCCGGCGATGTTCTCGGCCACCGCGATGCCCTCGTCCTCCGCCTTGTGCGCCAGCATCGGGCCCGGCGTCACATCGCCGATCGCCCACACGCCCGCCGTCGCGGTGCGGAAGTCATGGTCGACCGCCACCTGACCACGTGCGTTCAGCTCCAGCCCCGCCTTGTCGAGCGCCAGCCCGTCCACGTTCGGCTTACGACCGATCGCCAACAGCACGACGTCCGCCTCGATCGTCTCCGACGCGCCACCGGCCGCCGGCTCGACGGTCAGCTTCGCGCCATCGCCGTGCACAGCAACCCCGGTCACCTTGGTCGACGTACGCAGCGTGAAACCCTGCTTCTTGAACAGCTTGTTGGCTTCCTTGCGGACGTCGCCGTCCATGCCAGGCAGGATCTGGTCGAGATATTCGACGACCGTCACTTCGGCACCGAGCCGCTTCCAGACCGAGCCGAGCTCCAGCCCGATCACGCCGCCACCGATCACGACCATATGCTTCGGCACGGTGGGCAGCGCGAGCGCACCGGTCGAATCGACGACGACCTTCTGGTCGACCTCGACACCCGGCAGCGGGGTCACCGACGACCCGGTCGCGATCACGATGTTCTTCGCCCGCACGCTCCGCCCAGCGACCTCGACCGTATCGGCGGCGGTGAACGTCGCGCGGCCCTTCAGCCACTCGACCTTGTTCTTGCGGAACAGCCCTTCGATCCCGCCGGTCAGCTCCTTGACCGCCTTCGCCTTCTCGGCATGCATCTGGTCAAGGTTCAGCGACGAGCCCGAAATGTCAATCCCGAACTTGGCCAGCGCGCCCGACGACGCCTCCTGGTACAGTTCGGATGCGTGCAGCATCGCCTTCGACGGGATGCATCCGACGTTCAGGCAGGTCCCGCCCAGCGTCTCGCGGCTCTCGACGCAAGCGGTCTTCAGGCCCAGCTGCGCCGCGCGGATCGCCGCGACATAGCCGCCGGGGCCGGCGCCGATGACCAGAACGTCAAAATCATAATCAGCCATGGGTAAGCTCGCCTTTCAAGCGGTTCGGTTCTGCCGCGACGCCATCTCGATCGGTGCCCAGAGCGGCTCAATAGTCTTCACGATAAATGGGGACGCCGAACCAAAGTCCAACGCCCCCATAGTCTCTTACAGGTCGATCAGCAGGCGCGTCGGATCTTCGATCGCATTCTTGATCGCGACCAGGAAGGTGACCGCCTCGCGCCCATCGATCAGGCGGTGATCGTAGCTCAGCGCAAGATACATCATCGGCCGCGCCACGATCTGCCCGTCCAGCACCACGGGGCGCTGGTCGATGCGGTGGAGGCCCAGCACCGCGGACTGCGGCGGGTTGATGATCGGCGTCGACATCAGCGACCCGAACACGCCGCCGTTGGAGATGGTGAAGGTACCGCCCTTCATCTCGTCCATCTTCAGCGAACCGTCCTTGGCGCGCTTGCCGAAATCGCCGATCGTCTTCTCGATCCCGGCAACCGACAGATGCTGCGCGTCGCGGATGACCGGCACGACGAGCCCGTTCGGCGCGGACACCGCGACCGACACGTCGACATAGTCGCGGTACACGATCTCGTCGCCTTCGATCGATGCGTTGACCGACGGCACGTCGCGAAGCGCCTGGACCGCGGCCTTCACGAAGAAGCCCATGAAGCCCAGCCGGACGTCGTGCTTCTTCTCGAACAGATCCTTATACTTGGCGCGCGCGGCCATGACGTTGGTCATGTCGACGTCGTTGAACGTCGTCAGCATCGCCGCGGTGTTCTGCGCTTCCTTCAGGCGGCGCGCGACGGTCTGGCGCAGGCGCGTCATGCGGACGCGCTCTTCCTTGCGACCATTCGCGCTCGATGCGGGCGCTGCGGCGGCGGGGGCCGGCGCGGACACCGACGGGGCGGGCTTGGCGGCGGCGGCCTGCACATCCATCTTCGTCACGCGACCGTCACGGCCCGAACCGTCGACCGTCGCCGGATCGATCCCGGTCTCCTGCACCGCACGGCGTGCCGACGGCGACAGCGCGTCGTTGTTGCCACCGCTCGTCGCGGGCGCCGCACCCGGCTCCGGTGGGGCAGCCTTCTCGGCCTGCGCTACCGCGGTCTTGTCCTCGGCCGCCGGCGTTGCGGACGTCGATGCCGACCCCGCCTCGATCAGCGCGATCAGCGCGCCGACCAGGACGGTGTCGCCCTCGGCCACGGCCTGCTCGCCCATCACGCCGTCGACCGGCGACGGCACGTCCACGGCGACCTTGTCGGTCTCCAGGCTGGCGATCGGCTCGTCGGCCTTCACCGCCTCGCCCGGCTTCTTCAGCCACTGGCCAAGGGTGGCTTCGGTGATCGATTCGCCCAGCGTGGGAACGGTTACTTCGGTCGCCATGTCGTCTTCCTTATCGTTCGATTCTGTCGCGGACGGGCGGTTCAGCCGGCCTGCTGCTTCGACTGGACACCTGCGCCGATCGCCTCGGCCACCTCGCCCTGCGGCTCACCCAGCGCCTCGGCCACCAGCATCTGCTGCTGCTTGGCGTGGTTGCGGGCGAGGCCGGTCGCGGTCGCGGCCGACGCCTTGCGCCCGGCATAGACCGGACGGATCGGCTTGCCTGCATCCTTCAGCGACTGTTCGATCAGCTCCTCGACGAAGAACCACGATCCGTTGTTCTTCGGCTCTTCCTGTGCCCACACCACGGTTTCGAGGTTGGGCATCCGCGCCAGCCGCTTGACGAGCGCGTCGGACGGGAACGGATAGATCTGCTCGATCCGCACGATCGTGGTGTTCTTGTCACCCGACGCATCGCGCGCTTCGGCGAGGTCGTAATAGACCTTGCCCGAACACAGCACGAGCCGGCGCACGTCCTGATCGGCCGGTGCGTTGGTGTCGGACAGGATCCGCCGGAAATGGCTGTCGCCCGTGAAGTCCGCGATACTCGACACCGCCGACTTGTGCCGCAGGAGCGACTTCGGCGTCATCATGATCAGCGGCTTGCGGAAGTTCCGCAGCATCTGCCGGCGCAGGATGTGGAAATAGTTCGCCGGCGTCGTGCAGTTCGCGACCTGCATGTTGTCCTCGGCACACAACTGGAGATACCGCTCCATCCGTGCCGACGAATGCTCCGGCCCCTGGCCTTCATAGCCATGCGGCAACAGCATCACGAGCCCGTTGGCGCGCAGCCACTTGGCCTCGCCCGCCGCGATGAACTGGTCGATGATGACCTGAGCACCGTTGGCGAAATCGCCGAACTGCGCCTCCCACAGCACCAGTGTATTCGGCGACTGGCCGGAATAGCCATATTCGAAGCCCAGCACGCCGAACTCGGACAGCGGGCTGTCGAGCACCTGGAACTTGCGGTTCATCGTCGACAGCGGAATGTACTTGTGCGCGTCCTTCTGGTCGACCCAGACGGCATGACGCTGGCTGAACGTGCCGCGCCCGACATCCTGGCCCGACAGGCGGACGCCGTAGTCGTCCTGCAACAGCGACCCGAACGCCAGCGCTTCCGCCGTCGCCCAGTCGACGCCCTCGCCGCTCGCGAACATCTGCTTCTTCGCATCGAGGATGCGCGCCAGCGTCTTGTGGATCGTCAGGTCCGCCGGCGCCGTGGTCAGCACCTCGGCCAGGGCATCGACCCGCTCCTGCGCGATCCCGGTGGCCGCCGCGCGGCGTTCCGTGATCTTCTCGCGCGGTGCGGCAAAGCCGCTCCACACGCCCTCGAACCAGTCGGCCTTGTTGACCTTGTAACCCTTGGCCGCGTCGAAATCGGCCTCCAGCGTGCCGACGAAGGCGGAGACCGCCCCGTCGATCCAGGCATCGTCGACGACGCCCTCGGCCTTCAGCCGCGCGCCATAGACCGACGACACCGGCGGATGCGACCGGATCGCGTCGTACATCAGCGGCTGCGTGAAGCCCGGCTCGTCGCCCTCGTTATGCCCGAAGCGGCGATAGCACCACATGTCGACCACGACGTCGCGCTTGAACTCGTGCCGGAACTCGGTCGCCAGCCGCGTCGCGAACGCCACCGCTTCCGGATCGTCGCCGTTCACGTGCAGGATCGGCGCCTGCACCATCTTGGCGATGTCGGACGGGTAAGGCGAGGAACGCGCGAACTGCGGACTCGTCGTGAAACCGACCTGGTTGTTGATGACGAAATGCAGCGTCCCGCCGGTCGAATAACCGACCAGCCCAGAAAAGCCGAAGCATTCCATGATGATGCCCTGGCCCGCAAATGCGGCATCGCCGTGCAGCAGCACCGGCAGGACCTGCGACCGCTCGATATCGTCGAGCGCGGTCTGCTTGGCGCGCGCCTTGCCCAGCACGACCGGATTGACCGCCTCCAGATGCGACGGGTTCGGCGCCAGCGACAGGTGGACGCGGTTGCCGTCGAACTCGCGGTCCGTCGAGGTACCGAGGTGATATTTCACGTCGCCCGACCCACCGACATCCTCGGGGTTCGCGGAACCACCCGCGAATTCCGAGAAGATCGCGCGGTACGGCTTCTGCATCACGTTCGCGAGCACGTTCAGCCGGCCGCGATGCGCCATGCCGATCACGATCTCGCGCACGCCGACAGCGCCGCCGGTTTTGATCACATTCTCGAGCGCCGGGATCATTGATTCGCCGCCGTCCAGCCCGAACCGCTTGGTCCCGACATATTTCCGGCCGAGGAACTTCTCCCACTGCTCGGCCTCGATGACCTTCGACAGGATCGCCTTCTTGCCCTCGGGGCTGAACGTGATTGCCTTGTCGCGACCCTCCATCCGCTCCTGCAGAAACCGGCGCTCTTCGATGTCGCCGATGTGCATATATTCCAGGCCGATCGGCCCGCAGTAATTGCGGCGCAGGATCTCGACCAGCTCGCGCACCGTCGCGCGCTCCAGCCCGAGCGTACCGCCCAGATGCACCGGCCGATCGAGGTCGGCACCGGAGAAACCATGATATTCAGGGCTCAGATCGGACGGCAGGTCGCGCCGTGCCAGACCGAGCGGATCGAGTTCGGCGGCCAGATGCCCGCGCACGCGGTACGTGCGGATCAGCATCATCGCGCGGATCGAATCGTCCACCGCCTGCTTCAGCGCGGCGTCGGAAATACCGGCCGGGGCGGCGGCGGGCGCAGCCGCAGCGGCAGGCTTGCCACCCTTGGCCGGCTTCGGCGCGGGCTGCATCTGCGTTGGGTCGAGCCCTGCGGTCAGCGCGTCGGTTTCGGTCGGCGGCCAGTTCTTTCGCGCCCAGCTCGGGCCGGAAACGGTCTCTTCCAGACCGGAGAAATAGGTGCGCCAACCCGCGTCGACCGCGTCCGGTGCCTCCTGATAGCGGCGGTACAGCGCCTCCACGAAAGACGGGCTCACGCCCTCCACTTCGGCTACATCCACAGCTTCATTTCCCACTTCGGGCCTTCCCATTCTTCGACCGGTGAACCGGCGGCACGGCCCCTCATATGGGACCGTGCCGTAAAAGTTCAGCCTTTCATCAGCCTTTCAGCAAGGCGGACAGGGTCGTGCCAAGCTCGGACGGGCTTGCCGCGACGCGGATCCCGGCGGCTTCCATCGCCGCGATCTTGTCCTCAGCACCGCCCTTGCCGCCGCTCACGATCGCGCCGGCATGACCCATGCGACGGCCCGGAGGGGCGCTGCGCCCGGCGATGAAGCCGGCCATCGGCTTGCTGCGACCGCGCTTGGCCTCGTCCATCAGGAATTGTGCGGCTTCTTCCTCGGCGGAACCGCCGATCTCGCCGATCATGATGATCGACTTGGTCTCGTCGTCCGCCAGGAACAGTTCCAGCACGTCGATGAAGTTCGTGCCGTTGACCGGATCGCCGCCGATGCCGACCGCGGTCGACTGGCCAAGGCCCTCGTTCGTCGTCTGGAACACGGCTTCGTAGGTCAGCGTACCGGACCGCGACACGACCCCGACCGACCCCTTGGAGAAGATCGAACCCGGCATGATGCCGATCTTGCACTCGTTCGGCGTCAGCACGCCCGGGCAGTTCGGCCCGATCAGCCGCGACGACGAACCCTGCAGCGCGCGCTTCACCCGGACCATGTCGAGCACCGGAATGCCTTCGGTGATGCACACGATCAGTGGCACCTTGGCGTCGATCGCCTCCAGGATGGAGTCCGCGGCGAAGGGCGGCGGCACATAGACCACGGTCGCATCGGCCTGCGTCTTCTGCACGGCTTCGGCCACCGAGTCGAAGATCGGCAGACCAATATGGGTCGTGCCGCCCTTGCCCGGCGTGACGCCGCCGACCATCTGCGTGCCGTACGCCAGCGCCTGTTCCGTATGAAACGTGCCGGTGTTGCCGGTCATGCCCTGGGTGATGACCCGGGTATTCTTGTTGACGAGGATGCTCATGGGTGTCCTGCCGTCCTTCTCAAATCGTCCGCCGAAGCGGATCCAAATATCATAGCAGCGAAGGGTACAGATCGGACCAGTCGGGGTTCATCACTTCGATCAACCGTATCTTCCAGGCCCGTTGCCATTCCTTCATCTGCACTTCACGGTACCGGGCGTCTTCGATCATCTCGAACGCTTGGTACCAGACTAAAATCCTGCAGCCGTGACGCTTGCTGTAACCGTCGATCAGCGCTTCACGGTGGGCGTAGATCCGACGGACAAGATCACTAGTGACCCCGATATACAACGTTCCGGCACGCTTGTTCGTAACGATGTAGACGAAGCCCGGCTTTTCCATCCCGCCCTGCCGTTCCCCGGCGAAGGCCGGGGCCTAGACGCCACCGCTTCACCTAGGCCCCGGCCTTCGCCGGGGCACAACGGCGTCGCGGAGAGCCCGCGGCGGATGTCAGGCCAAAGTCCCATCGATCCCGCGGCACGCCACAAGCAACTCCTTCACCGCGTCGACCGACACCGTGAGGTTGGCCTTCGCCTCCTCGTCCAGCTTGATCTCGACGATCTTCTCGACGCCGCCCGCACCGATCACCACCGGCACGCCGACGTAGAGATCGTTGAGACCATATTCACCCGAGACATAGGCCGCCGCCGGCAGGACGCGCTTCTGATCGTACAGAAACGCTTCCGCCATCGCGATGCCGCTCGTCGCCGGCGCATAGTAGGCCGAACCGGTCTTGAGCAGTGCCACGATCTCGCCGCCACCCGAACGGGTGCGCTGCACGATCGCGTCGATCTTCTCCTGCGTGGACATGCCCATCGCGATCAGGTCGGGGATCGGGATGCCCGACACGGTCGAGTAGCTGATCACCGGGACCATCGTGTCGCCATGCCCGCCGAGCACGAAGCTCGTCACGTCCTTGACCGACACCTTGAATTCGTCCGCCAGGAAATGGCTGAACCGCGAACTGTCGAGCACGCCCGCCATGCCGACCACCATGTGATGCGGCAGGCCGGAGAATTCGCGCAGCGCCCACACCATCGCGTCGAGCGGGTTGGTGATGCAGATCACGAACGCGTCCGGCGCGTTGGCCTTGATGCCCTCGCCCACGGCCTTCATGACCTTCAGGTTGATGCCGAGCAGGTCGTCGCGGCTCATGCCCGGCTTGCGCGCCACGCCGGCCGTCACGATGATGACGTCCGCGCCCGCAATGTCGGCATAGTCGTTCGATCCGGTGATCGTCGCGTCGAAGCCTTCGACCGGGCCGCACTGCGACAGGTCGAGCGCCTTGCCCTGCGGCACACCCTCGGCCACGTCGAACAGGACGATATCGCCCAGCCCCTTCAGCGCCGCGAGATGCGCGAGCGTGCCGCCGATGTTGCCAGCGCCGATCAGCGCGATCTTCTTACGAGCCATGTGGAGAATGTCCTCGACCGTCCAAGATTCCGATAGCGGGAGTCGCATGCCCCAAGGCCGCGGCCACCAATCGTCGCCGCGTCGCTTAGCTGCATGGCAGCATCGGGGCAACCGTGGACGTTCAGAAAAGCGCCCCGGACATGGTCTGTAACAGAACTATACGCGCCTTCGACCGGCTCGTGACGCACGATATCGTCAGTCGGCGCCGTGCCCCGCGGCCAGATACTCGGCGGACTGCATCTCCATCAGCCGCGACACGGTCCGCTCGAACTCGAACGCCCCGTCCCCCGCCGGATACAGTTCTACAGGGGCCGCATCGGCCGCGGCGAGTAGCTTCACGCGGAACTCGTACAGCGCATCGATCAGCAGCTTGAACCGCGCCGCCTCGTTGCGCTTGTCCGGCCCGAGCACCGGAATCCCGACGATGATCACCGTGTGATAGCGCCGCGCGATCGCCAGATAATCCGCCACCCCGCGCGCATCGCCGCACAGCTTGGAGAAGGAGAACACCCCGACGCCCTTGATCGATTTCGGCACGCGCAACGTCCGCCCGCCCGGCACCGCAATCTGTTCGGACGGCACGTTGGCCCGATCCTCGACCGGGAAATCGGTCAACCGGAAAAATGCGCGGCTCAGCGCCTCGGTCGCCGCCGGACCATTCGGCACATACCAGGTCGGGAACCCGCCGAGCCGCTCCAGCCGGTAATCGGTCGCGCCGTTGAGCGGCAACACGTCCAGCCGCGCCTCGATCAGCGCGATGAACGGCAAAAATAGTTGGCGGTTCAGCCCGTCCTTGTAGAGATCGCTCGGCGGCCGGTTCGACGTCGTGACCACCGTCACACCGCGCTCGATCAGGCCGGTGAACAGCCGCGACAGGATCGCCGCGTCCGCCATGTTGTTGACGACCATCTCGTCGAAACACAGCAGCCGCGCCTGCGCGACGAGGTCGTCGACCACCGGTGCAATCGGGTCGCCCTTCTCTTCCGCCCGCTCGATCCGCAGCCGGTCATGCACGTCGAGCATGAATTCGTGGAAGTGGACTCGCCGCTTCGGCTTCACGTCGACGCAGTCGAAGAACAAGTCCATCAGCATAGACTTGCCGCGCCCGACCCCGCCCCACATGTAGAGCCCGCGCGGCGCAACCGGCCGCGTTCCCCCGAACAACCGCCCGAACAGCCCGGTCTTCGGTGCCGGCGCCGCCTCCAGCGTATCGGCCAGCGCATCCAGCCGGCGGACCGTCCCCGCCTGATCCGGATCGGGCTTCAGCTCGCCCCCGGCCAGCAATTCCGCATAGCGCGCAGCAACCCGGCTCATGTCGCGCCCGCCCATTTGACCTTGCGCAGCGTCCCGTCGAACGACCCGATCGTCGCGCCGTCCTGCTCGATCAACCCGCGCAGGAACAGCATCCGCCCGGTCTCGCCGGTGATCTCGACCAACGCGTCGATTGGCAGCCCTGCCTTCGCCGCGCCGATGAAGTTCATCCCGGCCTGCAACGTCACGGCCCCACCGCGCGGCAACCGCTCCTGCGCCAGCAGCGCGCAGAACATCACCTGATCGACGAACGCCAGGATGAAACCGCCGTGAACATTGTCGGACACGTTCGAATGCGCCCGCCCGGTTTCGACCCGGCACCGCACGACCGGACCCTCGACGCGCACCCGGATCGTCCCGAAACTGTCAAGGAACCGCCCCGCCGCGATCGGCAGGAACGCTCGAAACCCGTCGCTATCGACATCGTCGGCGAGGACAAGCCGTTCGACCTGTGCCCCGCCGCCCTCGCCGGCCCCATCGCCGGCGGTCGTGAACGTCACGCTCAGACCTGCCGCTCGACAACCATCTTCTTGACCTCGGCAATCGCCTTGGCCGGGTTCAGCCCCTTCGGGCACACATTGGCGCAGTTCATGATCGTGTGGCAGCGATAGAGCCGGAACGGATCCTCCAACTCGTCGAGACGCTCGCCGGTCATCTCGTCGCGGCTGTCGGCCAGCCAGCGATAGGCCTGCAACAGGATCGCCGGCCCGAGGAACTTGTCGCTGTTCCACCAGTAGGACGGGCAGGACGACCTTCGCGCGATCCTCCGGGCTCTGCAGCCGCTCCTTGCCCGAAGGCGGCGGCGTCACCGTCTGCAGCCACGGCTTGATCGAGCTGTACTGCGCGTAGAAATGCGTGAAGTCGGGGACCAAATCCTTGATCACGTCCATGTGCGGCAGCGGGGTGATCTTCACCTCGCCCTTCACATCGGCGATCGCCTTGGTGCAGGCCAGGGTGTTGCGGCCGTCGATGTTCATCGAGCAGGAACCGCAGATACCCTCGCGGCACGACCGCCGGAACGTAAGCGTCGGGTCCTGCTCGCTCTTCATCTTGATGAGCGCGTCGAGCACCATCGGGCCACACGTCGCGGTATCGACCTCGAACGTGTCGTAACGCGGGTTCTCGCCCGTTTCCGGATCGTACCGATACACCTTGAACGGTTTGACCGCCGTCGCGTCGGGTGCCGCTTTGTGCACCTTCCCCTTCGATCGGATCTTGCTGTTCTTGGGTAGCGCGAATTCGGCCATCGGGCATGCGTCCTTGTGTCTGGACATCAGATAGCGACGAACACGCCGCGGTTAAAGACGAAATGCCGTACTGCGGCAATTTGCCCATGTGGTTCGCGAGTCCGCCGACCGGTCCGGTTCGACGTGAGAACGCCGCTTGCGAAGCGACTCCGTCATCCCGGCGCGTGCCGGGACGACGGAGAAGGAGCCGAGGCTCAGGCCAGCATGCCCAACGGCTTCTCGACGAGCCGCTTGAACGCCGCCATCAGCTGCGCGCCCACCGCGCCGTCGATGGCGCGGTGATCGAAGCTGCCCGTCGCGGTCATCACGGTCGCGATCGCGAGTTCCTTGCCGACCACATACGGGCGCGGCTCGCCCGCACCAACCGCCAGGATCATCGCCTGCGGCGGGTTGATCACCGCGTCGAACTGCTTGATCCCGAACATGCCGAGGTTCGAGATCGACGCGGTGCCGCCCTGATATTCCTCCGGGGCCAGCTTCCCGTCCCGCGCGCGGGCCGCCACGTCCTTGGCTTCGCTAGCGATCTTCGACAGCGGCTTGTTCGCCACGTCGGTGATCACCGGCGTGATGAGGCCGCCCGGGATCGCGACGGCCATCGACACGTCGGCGCGCCCGAACTTGATCAGCGTATCGCCGGCAAACTGCACGTTCGCGTCCGGCACCTCAACCAGCGCCACGCCCAGCGCCTTGATCAGCAGGTCGTTGACCGACAGCTTGATCCCGCGGCTTTCCAGCCCGGCATTCAGCTCGCCGCGCAGCTTGAGCAGCGCGTCCAGGTTGCAGTCCACCGTCAGGTAGAAATGCGGCACCGTCTGCTTCGACTCGGCCAGTCGCCGCGCGATCGTCTTGCGCATGTTGGACAGCTTGATCGTCTCGGACGGCACACCCGCCGGCGCGGCGGCGGGAGCAGCAGCCGCCACGGGCGCCGCCGGAGCAGCCTTCGCCTCGGCAGGCTTCGCGGCCGGCGCAGCAGCTGCCGCCGGCTTGGCCTTCGGCCCGGCTTCCACGTCAGCCTTCACGATGCGACCCTTCGGCCCCGACCCGGTCAGCGAGGCGAGATCCACGCCGGAGCTTTCCGCCAGGCGACGCGCCAACGGGCTCGCCTTGATCCGGTCGCCGGCGGCCGCCTGCGGGGCCGCACCTGCGGGAGCCGCAGCGGCGACCTCTTCCTTCGTCGCGGTCGGCGTGTCGGTCTCCGGGTTCGCGCCGTAACCCTTCTCGGCCACCGGCGGGGACGACGCGGACGCCGCTGCGACCGGCTCGGCACCGCCGGACGATGCGGCCGCCGGCGCAGGTGCAGCAGCCGGCGCGGACGCCGAAGCGGCCGCGGCGGACGCATCCTCGCCCTCTTCGGCGATGATCGCGATCACGGTGCCGACCTTCACGCCGTCGGCGCCCTCCGCCACCAGCAGCTTCACGATCACGCCTTCGTCGACGGCTTCGAATTCCATCGTCGCCTTGTCGGTCTCGATCTCGGCGATCAGGTCGCCCGACGCGACGGTATCGCCCTCTTTCACCAGCCATCTGGCCAGCGTGCCCTCCTCCATCGTGGGGGACAGTGCGGGCATTTTCAGCTCGATGGGCATGCGGAAAACCTCTTGGGGCAGACTGTGGCCCCGTCCATCCGCCATAGGGGGGGCACCGGTCAAGGCCCGAGCCTCCCCGCGGACCTTGCGAAGCGGCCTCCGATCGCGCACGATTTGCCGCGAAGACGAAGGAAAATTACCGATGCGGACCTACCTTGTGGTGATCGACGAAAGCGCGGAAGCCCGTGTCGCGCTGCGCTTTGCGGCGCGCCGCGCGGCCAAGACGGGCGGTGGCATCGAAATCCTCGCCCCCATCGCCCCGCCCGATTTCGTGCAGTGGGGTGCTGTGCAGTCCGCGATGGAGGAGGAGACCCGCATCCGCATCGACGCATTGATCGCGCAGGTCGCGGGCGAACTGATCGAGGAAACCGGCCTGCGTCCGGCGGTCACCGTGGTGCAGGGCGAACCGGTCGCCTGCGTCCGCGAACGGCTGCGTCACGAACCGCCGATCGCCGCCCTTGTGCTCGGCGCCGCGGTCGGCCCCGGCCCCGGCGCGCTCGTCACCCACTTCGCCGGCGCCGACGCCGGTACGCTCAGCTGCCCGCTGATGATCGTCCCCGGCTCGCTCGACGACTCCGCGATCGACATGCTGAGCTAGGCCGATTCTTTAGCCCCGCTTTTGCCGAGCGCAGCCGAGGGGCGTGCCGGTCCGAACTGTCCGCACCGCCGCAGACTCAGCGCCGCCGCCGAGTCCCCGAACGCCGCGCCGGCACGATCTCTTCCGTAACCGTCGTGACTGTGGTCCGCACGCCCGGCGTCGTGGTCGTCACCACGGTCCCCGGCGCATAGCCGCTGCGGTTCGCCTGCACGGTCACCCCGTCGCCGCTTAGCTCGCGTCCCTCGGCAAACCCCTTCTGATATCCGTCGTCATAGGCCCGCTCCAGCACGGTCCCGCGCGGCCGCGTCGGCACCGCAGCAGTCGCCTGCGAAGCGACCCCCGGCCGGTTCCAGTCCACGCCGTACCGCACATCGGCGATCCGCCCGTCCGCCCCGACCAGCACCGCGTCGTCATAATAACGGACCCAGTTCTGCCCCGTGCCCGGCGCACTCAACCCCCAGCGCCCGCCGTCGCGCACCCGGAACACCGGCGCCGCGAACCGTGCCGGCATCGTCCCGCCGCGATCGAGCCGGACATAGGATCCGGTAAACTCGGCCTGCGCCGCGTTGCCTGCGCGCACCGCCGGCTGCGTAACCGTACCGCCGCCCGCCGGTCCCTTCCACGGCTGGCTCGACCAGCCCTCGCCATTCCAGCCACCACCGGTCTGAGTCTGCGCCAAAGCAGGCGAGGCAAGCCCGAGCGCCGCCGCCACCAGCGCGACCCCACACCGCACTCGATCGAAATTCGCCATGCCCACGCTCCCTGCCCTGCCGTCCAATCCAAAAGAAACGGACGCGCAACGTCCTCGGTTGCGTACCAGCGCGCGCGCTCCGCAACTACGCCCGGCCGCGTCCCGAATCGGGGCAGGCTCAGCCGGCGATCCGCGGCCCCAGCATCGCCATCAGCGCCTCACACCCCGCCTGGTCCGCGGCATCGAACCGCCCGGCCCGCGGGCTGTCCAGATCCAGCACCCCAATCAGCCGCCCGTCGACCATGATCGGCACGACCAGCTCCGCCGCCGACGCCGCATCGCACGCGATATGGCCCGGAAAGGCATGGACATCGTCCACCCGCTGAGTCGTGCCGGTCGCGGCGGCCGCGCCGCACACGCCCTTGCCGAACGGGATGCGGATGCACGCCGCCTTTCCCTGGAACGGCCCGAGCACCAGCTCGTCCGGCCGCGCCCCGTCGACGCGGTAGAACCCCGCCCAGTTCAGGTCGGGCAGATATTCCCACAGCAATGCCGCCGCATTCGCCATGTTGGCGATCGCATCCGGCTCATCCGCGGTCAGCGCGTCGAGCGCCTGCCCAAGGTCGCGGTACAGCGCCGCACTGTCGCCGCCCCCGTCGATATCGAACGTGAACATCCGCGTCTTCCTTCCTGCCCATCAGTCGTGGCTCGGCCGCCCGCGGTCGCGCTTCACGGCACCACGGATCGCCTTGCCCTCCATCCGCCGCGTTTGCGACCCCTTCGTCGGCTTGGTCGGCCGACGCTTCTTCGGGATGATCGTCGCTTCCTTGATCATCGCGACCAGCCGGTCGCGCACCTCCTGCCGGTTGAGCAGTTGCGACCGCGACCCCTCGCTACGCAGCACCAGCACGCCCTCGCGCGTCATGCGCGATCCGGCCAGCGCCGCCAGCCGGTGCTTCACCACATCCGGCAGGTTCGGCGAATTGGCGATGTCGAACCGCAGCAGCACCGCGCTGTCGGTTGTGTTCACATGCTGCCCGCCCGGCCCGGACGATCGGGTGAACGACTCCACCATCTCGTCGCTGTCGATCGCGATCATGCGGGTGATGGGAACGGCGACCATCGCGTTGCGATATCCCGGTTGAGCGGCGGACGCCATACGCTCAGGCGGCGTCGGGTCCGGCCATGTCGTCCAGCGCAGGCGCTTCCCACCCGGCGAATGCGGCGGGCAACGGCGACACCGCCGACACCGGCGGCTTGCCCGCGCGTGGCACCTTGATCGTCCAGGCGTGCAACATCATCCGCGGCCCGTGCTGGCCATGCTTGCCGTACACCGGATCGCCGACGATCGGCAGGCCGAGCCCGGTCGCGGCATGGACGCGCAACTGGTGCGTCCGCCCGGTCTTCGGCGTGAACAGGATCAGCGACCGCCCGTCGCGGACCGCGATCCGCTGCCACATCGTGACCGCCGCCTTGCCCTTGCCGCGCCGTTCGTCGATGACCATCCGCCAGCCGGCCTCCGCGGTCGACACCTTGGCGAGCGGCAGCGAGATTTCGCCAGCCTCCGTCTCGGTCACACCCTCGACCACCGCCAGATAGCGCTTCTCGACCGACCCGGCCTCGAACGCCTGCTGGAACTGCTTGTGCGCGCGCGGCGTGCGGGCGAGCAGCAGGCAGCCCGACGTATCGCGGTCCAGCCGGTGGACGATCGTCGGCCAGCGCAGGAACGTGAAGCGCAGGCTTTCGAGATGGTTGGCGACCGAAGTCACCCCGTCGCGCGGCTCGTCGACCGGCAGGCCGGACGGCTTGTCGACCACGATCGCCTCGGCGTCGATGAACAGGACATTGTCGGATAACATGCCGCGCCTATGGTCGCGTTCGCGCGACTGCGCAACCTGAGCGGGCGACAGGAACGGGCGGGGGACCTCGGCCCCCCGCCCCACACCTCACCCGTGCAGCTTCGTTGCGACCTCTGCGACGCGCTTGCCGAGGTAACGCGCACCGTCCAGCTCCTCCGGGCCGACCGCACGGCTGCCGTCGCCGCCCGCGATCGTGGTCGCACCATAAGGCGCGCCGCCGACGACCTTCTCATGGCCCATCTGGCCCTGGAACCCGTAGTCGAGCCCGACGATCGTCATTCCCATGTGCATCAGGTTGGTGATGATCGAGAACAAAGTCGTCTCCTGCCCGCCATGCTGGCTGGCGGTGGAGGTGAACGCCGCGCCGACCTTGCCGTTCAGCGCGCCGGTCGCCCAGAGGCCGCCGGTCTGGTCCCAGAAGTTCGACATCTGCGACGCCATCCGGCCGTAACGCGTCCCCACGCCGACGATGATCGCGTCATAGTTTACCAGCTCGTCCACGGTCGCGATCGGCGCGGCCTGGTCCAGCTTGTAGTGGCTGTTGCGCGCCACCTCTTCGGGGACCAGTTCGGGCACGCGCTTCACGTCGGCCGTCGCACCCGCGGCGCGCGCGCCCTCGGCGATCGCCTCCGCCATCGTCTCGACATGGCCGTAAGCAGAATAATAGAGCACCAGGACCTTCGCCATCGGATATTCCTTCTCTTGGATCGTCCGGCACAGCATGTCTGCCACGGCCGCGTTTGAAAACGGAAAGCTCGGCAACCCATCGATGCCGAACGGTCACCCCCCGTAACCTTTGCCGGCGCCTTCCGTTGCCTTTCGCCGTCGCTGCGACCCAAAAACCGCACTTACGATCATGTTTGTAAGGATCGAACCCCCGCGTTTAAATTGCTGTTAACCTTTTGCCTTCATTTGTTGGATGGTTAATAAACGAGACAATGCGCGGCAGTCCGGAAGACACCCGCGCGCTGACAGGGGCTGAACCATGCGCGTGCTGTTGATCGAAGACGAGCCGACGACCGCCAAGGCGATCGAACTGATGCTGCACGGCGAGGGCTTCAACGTCTACGTCACAGACCTGGGCGAAGAGGGTGTCGATCTCGGCAAGCTCTACGACTACGACATCATCTGTCTCGACCTGAACCTGCCGGACATGCACGGCTACGACGTGCTGAAGAAGCTGCGCGTCGCCAAGGTCCAAACGCCCGTCGTCATCCTGTCCGGCATCGGCGAGATGGACTCGAAGGTCCGCGCGCTCGGCTTCGGCGCCGACGACTATATCACCAAGCCGTTCCACCGCGAGGAGCTGATCGCCCGCATCCATGCGGTCGTCCGCCGGTCCAAGGGCCACAGCCAGTCGGTCATCCGCACCGGCAAGCTGGCGGTCAACCTCGACGCCAAGACGGTCGAGGTCGACGGCAGCCGCGTCCATCTGACCGGCAAGGAATATGCGATGCTGGAGCTGCTCTCGCTGCGCAAGAGCACGACGCTGACCAAGGAAATGTTCCTCAACCACCTCTATGGCGGCATGGACGAGCCGGAACTGAAGATCATCGACGTCTTCATCTGCAAGCTGCGCAAGAAGCTCAGCCTGGCCTGCGGCGGTGAAAACTACATCGAAACCGTCTGGGGCCGCGGCTACGTGCTCCGCGACCCGGAAGAAGCGCCGGTCGCCAAGGTCGCCTGATCCGGTCGCCGGGCGCGCGATGGCGACGAACCGATCGGTTCGTGTCGCAGTCCGCAGCGCCCGGCGATGCGACTTTTCGCACTCCCCGCTGGTTATTGTCACCGCGGGCCAGTCATGGCATCGCGCGTCCTCAATTTTCCAAGCGCGGAGTCTGTTTTGCTTAACTGGACGATCGGGTCGGCTGTCGACGTCGACGGCGCCGCCTGTATCCTGACCCATCCCGGCGTGGCCGGCCATGCAGTGTTCGGTGATTATCACGACCATCCGGCGGGTCACTACGCCGTCGAATTCCAGATCGCACCGATCGCCGGACAGGCGTTCGACCCGGACCAGTATGTCGCCGAGGTCGATGCCGTCCTCGGCAACGAGACGATCCAGCTTGCGCGCCGCGGCATCCACCTTTCGGACCTGACCGGTGGCACGACCCGCTTCGTGCTCACGTTCCGGCTGGACGAACCCGGCCGGTTGCAGTTCCGGGTCGGCGTGAACGGCGTCGTGCCGCTCGTTATCGCCGACGCACGTCCGCTGGTGAGGCTGACCGACGAGAGCACCGACGTCGAGCCGCTGCTCGCGCACGCCCGCTTCCCGGACGTCGACCTGGCCGACGCCCCGTCGTTCCTCGCCGAACACCGCGACGTCCTGCGGCGGCTTCACACCAGCGGATTCGGCGTCCGAGTGCAGGACGGTGACGTGGTGCTGGACGCGGACGGCGTGTCGTTTCTCGCGCGCGTTTCGGACGACCTCAACTTCGTTAACGAGATCTTCTTCGAACAGGCCTATAATATCGGCACGCCCGGTGATGCCTGCGTGATCGACATTGGCATGAATTCCGGCCTCGTCACCCTGCTGATGGCGCAGCGCGACGCGGTGAAGGAGGTCCATGCCTTCGAACCATTTGCCGAAACCCACGCCCGCGCCTGCGCCAACATCGCTATCAACCCGCATCTGGCGGGGAAGATCACGACCTACCAGGTCGCCCTGTCGGACCATGATGTAGACGGCACATTCCTCGTCCCCGACGAACGGGATTCGGGCTCCATGTCGATCCGCACGCTGGGCGAAGGCGTCCCGGCGGAACTACGGATCCGTGACGCCGCCGGCATGCTCGGCCCGATCATCGCCGCTGCGGCCGCCAAGGGTCGCCAGATCATCGTCAAGGTCGACTGCGAAGGGTCCGAGTTCACGATCTTCGAGTCGCTCGAGAGGGCGGGCTTGCTCGAGCAAGTCACCGCGTTCATGGTCGAATGGCACCGTGTGTTCGACGGCAAGAGCCAGGCGACGCTGATCGATCCCCTGCTCCGGCGCGGTTTCGTGACATTCGACCGTAGTCCGAAGACGGGCAACGGTTTCTTCTATGCTGTCGCGGCCATGCGGGCCTGACAGCGATGAACAATTGGAATGCGGAATGAAGATCAGCGCGCTTTGGCGGAAACCGAAACCGGCACCGGCCGAACCGGTGTTAAGCGACCATGACCGAATGGCGCTGCTGACGGCGCTGCTCAACGACAAGTCGCAGCCGAACATCAACGCACTGAGCGTCCTGGTGCGGAACATCGATCTGATGGCGCTGAACATCAAGACGCTGGGCTACGATCTCGCCAAGGCACTCGGCGCGGCCTTGCCGGTCCGGACCGATACCGTCGCGCGCCACGTCGGCCTGTCCAGCAAGATGTCGACGCAGGCCGATCTGGAAAGCGACTGGGTCGCGCACTGGTGTTCCGAGCTGAAGGTTCCTGTGGTCTTTCACCGCAAGCTGTGGGAACTGAGCTATATCCTGCAGGCCCTCTACGAAACCGGCAACCTGCGCCCGGGTGCGCGGGGGGTCGGCTTCGGCTGCGGCAACGAACCGATGGCCAGCTACTTCGCATCGTACGGCGTGGCATCGACCGTCACCGATCTGGCGGCTGACGACAGCCGCGCACTGGACTGGTCGGGCACCAACCAGCACGCCGCGCAGGTCGACGCCGCCTTCCATGCCAATCTCGTCGATCGCGCGACGTTCGACCGGCTCGTCGACTATCGCACCGCGGACATGAACGCGATCCCCGACGATCTGGTCGGCTACGATTTCTGCTGGTCGATGTGCGCGTTCGAACATCTGGGTTCGATCCAGCAGGGCGTCGATTTCGTCGCGAACTCGCTCAAGACGCTGCGTCCCGGCGGAATCGCGGTCCACACGACCGAGTTTAACATCAACCCGAACGGCGGCACGATCGACAACTGGCCGACCGTCCTGTTCCAACGCCGCCATTTCGAGGAACTGGCCGCCCGCCTCGCCGAACAGGGCCACGTTGTCGCGCCGTTCGACTTCGACCCGGGTGACAAGCCGCTCGACCGCTTCATCGACCTCCCGCCCTGGCAGGACGGCGTGCTCGAGACGCTCAGCGCCAACCTCGGCCAGCCCTACCACCTGAAGATCGGCGTGGACGGCTTCGTCTCCACCTGCTTCGGCATCATGATCACCAAGGCGAGCTGAGGGCGGGCACCACAGACGCCCCACTCAACCCGTTTGGTTCAAGCTTGTCGAGAACTCCACGCCACCGTCGCGACAAGCCCGAGCCAAGAAGCCCTTCGAGCGCAGCCGAGAAGCCAACAGCACCCCGGAAACCTGCACCCGAACGAAGGAAGAAACCTCAACCCCCCGCCGGCTCGTCCTTCCCCGCCGGCGCGCGCGTCAATCGCACCTCCTGCGCCGGCGTCTCCAGGTGGATCGCGGCCTGCGCGAACCGGTCGATCATCTCGAACAGCACCGCACTGCGCGCCGGATAGGCCGCCCGTGGCCCGCTGACATAGGCGAAGCTCTTGAACGTCACCTGCCCGCCCGCCAGCGAATCGATGAAGATCAATGGCGCTGGCTCGTCGAGCACCGCCGGATTGTCCTCGTAGATCGCCGACAGGATATCGCGCACCGCCTTCGCATCGGTCCCGACCGGCACCGCGAAATCGATCTGCATCCGGCCGATCGGGTCGGCCAGCGTCATGTTGCGGATCGTCTTGGTGATCAGTTCCGAATTGGGTACGATCAGCGTCGACCGGTCCGCGATCTGGATCTCGGTCGCCCGCACGCTGATTTTGCGCACGTCGCCCTCCTGGTCGCCGATCCGGACGAGATCGCCGATCTTCACCGGCCGTTCCGCCAGCAGGATGAGGCCCGACACGAAATTCTGCGTGATCGCCTGCAGACCGAACCCGATCCCCACCGACAGCGCGGACAGCACCAGCGCGATCCGCTCCATCCCGATACCGAGCGACGCCAGCGACCACAGCACCGCGAGCAAAATCCCGGCATACCGCACCACCGTCGCCACCGAGTTCCGCGCGCCCGCATCCAGCGCGGTCGCCGGCAGATATTTCGTCTCCAGCCAACGCCCCAGCGCGCGCATCGCCGTCAGGGCCAGCAACAGCACGACCAGCGACCGCAGGATCGCCCCCGGCGCGATCGTCACCTGCCCCACGGTGATGCCTGCCGCAGCATCGCGCACCTGATCGACCATCGACAGCAGATCGGACTGGAACCCGACCGCTACCGCTGCGATCGCCAGCACGATCAGCGCCAGCCGCAGCAACGCAGACAGCAGCACGCCGATCTGGTCGATCGTCTGCCCGCGCACGCCGACCCCCGCCTGCGCCGCACGGCCCAGCCGGCTGCCCGACGACAACAAAGTCGTGACGATATCATCGATCCCGGCGAGCAGCAGCGTGACCGCCCCCGACACCACCGAAATCCACAACGTCTGCCGCATGAGGAACAGCGCGAACGGTACATAACCCGCCAGGATCGCGACCAGCGCCACCGCCACGACGCTCCACGCCGCCAGCAGGACCAGCGTCAGCGCCGCCCGCCGCGGCGGCTCGGCCACGTCACCCTTGCTGTTCGCCACGCGCTCCGCATCACGCGCCGCGCGCAACCGCGCGATCGTCACCAGTACACCGCCGATCACCGCGGCGTAGGCCAACGCCGTCACCCCCTCCCCCGCCACGCGCGCGGAGGTCGACAGCCCAATAATCCGGCTGCCTCCGTTCAGGATCGTGTCGAGTACGATGATGAGCCCGGCACCCCAGCCCCACGGGCGCAACGCCTGCGCCGCATCGTCGCCGATCGGCAACAGCCGCCACGACGGTTGCCGCCGCAACAGCAGACATCCGCAGAGCGCGATGATGAACCCCGCCACGCTGCCGCCCACTTGCAACGCGGTCGCCAACTGGTCCGTCCGCGGCCCCAGCGCGCCGGCCCAGCGCAGCCCGAGCACCAGGGCCGCCGCCGCCAGCGCATTGGCCAGCGTGCCGACCAGCAGGAACCACAGCGCCAGCCCCGTCCGCCGCGCGCGGCTTCCCGGCGCACTCGTGATCGCATAGCGGCGCCCAGCCCTGCGCAGCCACAGCCGCACCGGAAACGCGATCGCCACCGCCAGCACCAACCCGACGAGCATCATCCAGGCATTCCGCCCGCGCATCGCACGGCCGAACGTCGCGCCCGTCTCGTCCACAAACCGCATCACGCGGCGCATGTCGCGCGGCAGGTCGCGCCAGATACTTGCCCAGAGCGCGGGGCTGAGCGGCGACGCCACTCGCGCCGACACACGTTCGCCGAACTGCTCGGCCCGTGCGCCCGCGATCTCGTCGGTAAGCTGCGCGGCCTCGACCGACAGCAGCCGCCCGCGCTTGATCGCCCCGTCGATCGCGGCATGCGACGCGGCCAGCGATCGGCGTTGCGCTGCGATGTCGGCGGCCTCCGCAGTCGACGGCTTCGGCCCCAGTTCGGCGATCCGGGCGTCGACCAGCGCCAGTTCGGGGGTCAGCTGCGTCACCGCTTCGTCCGCCCGCGCCTTCACCGCGCTCGCTCGGTCGCGCAGCGTCGCCTGCACTTCCGCGCTGGCCGACGCATCGAACGCGGCGTCGATCTCTTTCAGTTCCGTGGTCGCCGCGACCAGGCTCGCCTCTGCGGCGTCGGTCCGCACCGTCACCTGCGCGGCCAGCGGCCCGGCGAAGGACAGCATCATCAGCAGGACGAACAACAGGCGCATCGCCATGCCTCTAGCGGTTCCGGTGCCGGGTTTGAACCCGCCCCCGCTCCAGCCCTCCCTCACCGTGCGCCGTCGTTCCACAACAGCACGCGCACCGTCTGCAACAGGATCAGCAGGTCGAGGAACGGCGTATAGTTCTTCGCGTAATACAGGTCATATTCCAGCTTGTGCCGTGCATCCTCCAGGCTTGCGCCGTACGGATAGTTGATCTGCGCCCAGCCGGTGATGCCCGGCTTCATCATGTGCCGCTCGGCATAGAATGGCAGCTTGGATTCGAGGTCCGTCACGAACTGCTGTCGCTCCGGCCGCGGCCCGACGAAGCTCATGTCGCCCATCAGGACGGTCCACACCTGTGGCAATTCGTCGATCCTGAGTTTTCGCAGGATCCGTCCCACGCGCGTGATGCGCGGATCGTCCTTTTCCGCCCATACCGCCATGCCGGCAACCTCGGCGTCCTGCCGCATCGATCGCAACTTTACGATCGGAAACTCGACACCGTACAGCCCGACGCGGTGCTGGCGGTAGAAGGCCGGCCCCTTGCTCTCCATCTTAACGATCGCGGCGAACAGCAGCACGATCGGCGCGGTCACCACCAGCAGAATCAGGCTGACGACCAGATCGAAGATCCGCTTGGCGACCTTGAACAGCCGCTGCCCGGAGGAAAACCCGTCCGAAAAGATCAGCCAAGACGGGTTCACGCTGTCCAGGTCGACGCGACCGGTCTCACGCTCGAAGAAGCTCGACAATTCGTTCACGTGCACGCCGGTCGTCTTGATGCGCAGCAGATCGGCCAGCGGCAACGCATTGCGCCGCTCGTCCAACGCCAGCACGACCTCGCTCGCGTTCAGATTGACCACATGCTCGGCCAGGCTTTCGATCGCATCGCGGTGGATCGCCGACGAGATGCGCGGCGGGTCCTGCGTCATGCCGATATAGCCGACCACCAGGAAACTCGATCCCGGGATTTTCGCCAGGTCGCGGATCCGTTCCGCGCGCCGCCCGGCACCCAGTACCATGATCCGCCGCTTAAACGCATGTCCGCCGATCATGCCGGCGAAGATTGCGCGGAACAGCATCAGCACCACGAACGCGACGCCCACCGCATAGACCGAGTTCGACCGCCATAGCGTGAGCCCCGGCATCAGAAAGAACAGCAGCGCCAGAAACGCCAGCCCTAGCGTCATCGCCACGAGCAACCGCGCCGCGGCGAACCGCATCGATTGCAACGCTTGCGGGCCGTATGCACCTACCGCCATCATCGCCAGCTGAACCGCTACCGCAAAGCTGAAGAGCTGCGCGATCCGCGTGTGGATCGGCAGGACCTTCGACCCCAGCTGCCAGATCCGCAGGACCCAGCCCGCCTCGGCACACGCGACGAGCAGCCCGAACTCGATGAGCGCGAGGAACAGCACCGCATAGGGTACGTAATGTTTGAAAAGTCTGATCACATGTCTTGTCCGCCGCGCCCCTGCCCGTTGCCCCCGCCCTCCTGCCCGAACTTTGCGAACAATTCCCTTAGAAACGGTTTCGCCACCCGATCGCGACGAACCGGTGCCGGCGTGCGGGCTGCGGCCCGCGGCCCGGAACGGCGGCGCCGCCCGCCTCGTTCCTTCCCCCGAACGGAGCCTCGCGCATGACAACGACCACACCCCCCGCAAAAAGAGTCTTGGGAAACAGCGGCCTGGCGATCGCGCCGCTCGTGCTCGGTGGCAACGTCTTCGGCTGGACGGCGGACCGCGCGGCCGGCTTCGCGGTTCTCGACGCGTTCGTCGCTGGCGGCGGCACGATGATCGATACGGCCGATGTCTATTCCGCCTGGGTGCCCGGCCATGTCGGCGGCGAATCGGAAACGTTGATCGGCGAATGGTTGCGCCACTCCGGCCGGCGCGACGATGTGTTGATCGCGACCAAGGTTGGGATGCTCGCAGGCGACGGTGGCGACGGCCTTGCGCCCGCGCGGATCGCGGCCGCGGTCGACGCCTCGCTCCGCCGGTTGGGCACCGACCGGATCGACCTGTATTTCGCGCACCGTGACGATCCGGCCGTGCCGCTGGCCGAGCCGCTCGACGCGTTCGACCGGCTCGTCCGCGCCGGCAAGGTCCGCGCGATCGGCGCCTCCAACTTCACCGGCCCTCGGCTGGACGAGGCCGCCAACGTCGCCGCCGCGAACGGGCTTACCGCGTTCAGCGTCGTCCAGCCGCACTACAACCTGCTCGAACGGACGGACTTCGAAACCACGCTGCTGCCCGTCGTGCGCGAACGCGGCCTCGGCGTGATGCCCTATTACGGCCTCGCCGCCGGGTTCCTCACCGGCAAGTATCGGCGAACGGTCGACCTGACCGGCGTGCGGGGTGCCGGGGCGGGCCAGTACCTCAACGCGCGGGGCCTCGCGGTCCTCGGCGCGCTCGATCTCGTCGCCGCCCGTCATGCCGCGAACCCGGCGCGCATCGCGCTCGCCTGGCTGATGGCCAAGCCGTGCATCACTGCCCCGATCGCCAGCGCGACCAGCGCCGCGCAGGTCACCGACCTTGTTGCCGCAATGCACATCACACTGACCGCGGACGACATCGCCGCGCTGGACGCCGCCGGAGGCTGACCGACGGTGTGGCTCTGAAAGCACGCCGATGGACGAACCGACACGCTTCCTCGCCGCGGCCAGCGACGCCGCACCGCGCGTCCGCGACTAAACGGACTGCAACTTTCCGCGCGCATGTCGCGTACTCGCCGACCGCAAGAAAACCGCCTCGGATGCCGTAGTGTCACGGGTCGGATGCCGCTGAGAAATCGGCTTCGACGGTTCTCTAGCCCCGCCGGTAGGGCCAAATGACGGTGGCAAAACGGCGGCCACGCGCAGTCAGACGTTGCCTGATTGCCACACCTGACCAACATGTCGCATGTCGGTGGGTCGCTTTGTTACAAATTGGATGCTAGCTGGCCCTCTTCCGGACGAGCCGATTCGACGCGTCCACGGAAAGAATGTGCTCTTGTTGCAACACTCAGAAATTGTTCCGTTCGGGGTCGCAACCGCAGCGTGACTGGTCTGTTTCGACGAGGCTGCCACCGAACGAACAGTTCTGCCGGTGGCTATGTATTTGGCTTAGTACGGAAGGTTATCCGATGAAGAAACTCCTCCTCGCCGCGCTCGTTGGCGCCACGATGATCCCGGCCGCTGCCTTCGCGCAGGACACTGCTCCCGACGGGACCGCGGCGTTCGCGATCGAGCCTTACTTCGGTATCCAGGGCGGCTACCATGACTTCGACAGCGACAACCGCGGTCCGCTGACGTCCAACTGCAACGGCGCGTCGGGTTGCCCCGATGGCGGCCTGGTCGAAGGCTTCGCTGGCGCGAACGTCGCGGTCGGCCCCGGCTTCGTCGGCGTCGAAGGCAACGTTGCCAAGGGTTTCGAGGGCCTCGATTGGGAATATGGCGTGATGGGCCGCGTCGGCGCCCGCGCCGGTGAATCCGGTCTGATCTACGGCAAGTTCGGCTACCAGTGGGTCGACACCAAGGACAAGGGCAAGGACGACAACTGGGCCTACGGCATGGGCGTCGAAGTCGGTCCGAAGGACATCGGTCTCGGCGGCCTGACCGGCAACTCGGGTGCGCGTCTCCGCCTCGAAGCCACGACCTACGACTTCCACAGCATCCGTCCGATGGCCGGTGTGGTTTTCCACCTGTAATCAAGCACGCGGCCCGCAAGGGTCGCGTACCTGATAGACACGGGCGCGGTTTCTCCGGAAACGGCGCCCGTTCTCGTTTGTGCGAAGTGCAGCCGCGTCACGATCACAACAGCGCTGCCTCTCCCCGCCGGGGAGTGGGTTGGGGAGAGGGGCTTAGGCCTGACGAACCCGATGAGCCTAGTGCCAGGTCGCGCCTAATATGGCGAGGAACGTCCCAGACCTGATCCGGCGGCTGGAATGAACCGTAGCGGAGAAACTGACTCCGGCATCTCAAACTTAACCCAACCCCAAACCGCCAATCCTAAGTTGGGGCTAAGCGAAGTCGAAGGCCCGTATCGAAAGACGGACCCACCTGAATCATAAAAGCTTCTGACTCGCCCCACCCCAAAACCCGTTGGGTTCGAGCCTGTCGAGAACCCTGCGCAGCGTTCTCGACAGGCTCGAACCCAACGGATCAGTAGGCAGCTCGGAAAGGCAGGTCCCCCCCCCCTCGAACCCCGCTTCGATACGAACCCTCGATACGCGCAACAGCGCTGCTCAGACTCTACTCAACACAAACAGGACGCCGGCACGCGCACCCCGGCCTCACCCCTTCGGCATCAACTCCAACGCAGCCGTCACCATCGCCTCGGTCGCGGTCGAGATCGTTACCGCGGCATCCGGCGCCCAGAACGGGCTGTGGATCGACGCCAGCTTCGTCGTGTCGCCCCCCGCCGCATCCCACTTCGCCTGCGGCACGCCGCCCACCCAGAACAGCAGGCTCTGCACCCCGTCCTGGTCCAGGCTGAACCGGCTGAAATCCTCGCCGCCCATCTGCGCGCGCTGCTGCGTCACGCGGTCCTTGCCGAAGCGCGCGGCGAACGCCTGCGTCAGCCGCCCCGTCATCGGCTGCGTGTTCAGCGTCGCGGGCGTGAATTCGTCCTTCACCACCATCACCGGCATCCGGTCGTCCGGCATCCCCGCCGCGATCGCCTCGCCCTTCGCAATCCGCGCGATCCCGTCGAGCAGCGTCTTGCGCACCGCGGGCGTATAGCTCCGTACCGTCAGCTGCAGTCGCGCCTCGTCCGGGATGATGTTGTGCTTCGTCCCCGCCAGGAAGCTGCCCACCGTCACCACGCCCGCATCCTGCGCATCGATTTCGCGCGCGACCAGCGTCTGCAGCGCGGTCACGATCCGCGCCGCCAGCACGATCGGGTCCTTCGCCAGCTGCGGATAGGCGCCGTGCCCGCCCACCCCCTTCACCAGCAGATCGACCGAATCGACGTTCGCCATCGTGTACCCGTCGGCATAACCGATCGTGCCGGCCGGCAACGCCGCACTGTCGTGGAACGCCACCGCGAACGCCGGCTTCGGGAACCGCGTGTACAGCCCGTCGTCCAGCATCGCTTTCGCGCCGGACCCGATCTCCTCCGCCGGTTGCGCGACCATCACCAGCGTGCCCGACCAGCGATCCTTCATCGCCGCCATCCGTCGCGCCGTCCCGATCCACGCGGTCATGTGCGTGTCGTGGCCACACGCGTGCATGACGCCGGTCGTCGCCCCCTCGCGCGTCCGCGACGTCGCCTTGCTCGCAAACGCCAGTCCGGTCCGCTCGACCAGCGGCAGCGCGTCCATGTCGGCACGCAGCAGCACCACCGGCCCCGGCCCGTTCTTCATCACCGCCACGACGCCCGTCTTGCCGACCCCGGTCGTCACGGTGAAGCCCAGTCGCTTCGCCTCCGCGGCCAGGATCGCGGCACTCCGCACCTCTTCGAAACTCAGTTCCGGATGCGCATGCAGGTCGCGGTAGATCGTCAGCAGCTGCGGCATGTCGTCCTGCACCGCGCTCGCCAGCGGGTCCGCCGCCGCCGGCACCGCGATCGCCGCCAGCAACGCGGCCACACACGCCCGAACCGGTCCCGTCATCATCATTCCCCCCAGCACGGATCAGGCCGGCACCAGCTCCATTACGTCGAACAGCGATTCCCAGCGTGGCGCGGGCAGCAACAGCCGCCACCGGTTCGGCCCGATCCGTTCCAGCCCACCCACCAGATCGCGTTCCGGGTCGCGCCCATATTCCAGCGCACGCCGCTCATCCCCCAGCATCATCGTACCCAGGAACACCATGCGAAGATCGTTCTGCGGATAGAGCACCCCGACCGGCCGCTGCGATCCGTTAAGCTTGGTCAGCCGCAACGTGCCCCCCGGCCCCGCCGCGATCCGGCAGTCGAACGCCGGATAGGCGACATAGTCGAGCAGCCCCGGCCCACGCGCGCCCAGTTTCGTCGTGCGGCAACGATAGGCCCCGACCGGCGGCACCACCCCCGGCACCGCGCGGTCGGGGTGCAGCAACGCACCCTCCGCCGCGATCTTGGCCTGCGCGCTCGACCGGTTGGCGCGGTCCAGCGCCGCGACCCAGCTCTCGCGCCAGTTATGCAGCCGCGCGCGGTCCTCGCTGCTGATCACCGCACGCCACCCGCCCGGTACCGCCGGGGCGACCGGCGCGATCCGCGCCATGTCGTCCGCGACGCCGACGGCCGGCAACGCACCGCCCACGGGCGCGGTCACCGTGGCACAACCGGCCACCAACACGGACAGGATCGGCAGGACGAAGGCGGTCGGACGCATGGAAACTCCCTGACCCGAACATAGCCGTAAGCGACGCCCGCGCAACCGATCGCGTCAGGCCGCGGTCCAGCCACCGTCCATCGACAGGTTCGCGCCCGTGATCGCCTTGGCCGCATCCCCGCACAGGAACAGCGCCAGCGCCGCGACCTGCTCCGCCGTGACGAACTCCTTCGTCGGCTGCGCGGCCAGCAGGACATCCTCCATCACCTGCTCGCGCGTCATGCCGCGCGCCTTCATCGTGTCCGGGATCTGGTTCTCGACCAGCGGGGTCCAGACATAGCCGGGGCTGATGCAGTTCGCGGTGATGCCGTGCTCCGCCACCTCCAGCGCCACCGTCTTGGTCAGCCCGTTCAGCCCGTGCTTGGCAGCGACATAAGCCCCCTTGTTGGGGCTCGCGACCAGCGAGTGCGCCGACGCGGTGTTGATGATTCGCCCCCAGCCCTTAGCCTTCATCCCTGGCACCGCCGCGCGCATCACGTGGAACGCCGACGACAGGTTGATCGCCAGGATCGCGTCCCACTTCTCCAACGGGAATTCGTCGATCGGCGCGACATACTGGATGCCCGCATTGTTGATCACGATGTCCGGCCCGCCCAGCGTCGCGGCGCACTCCGCCACCATCGCCGCGATCTGATCGGGCTTGGTCATGTCCGCCGCGCTGTACGCCGCCTTCGCGCCCGACAGTGCCTCCAGCCCCGCGCGCTCCGTCTCGATCGCCGCGGCCTCGCCGAACCCGTTGATCATCACCGCGGCGCCCTCCGCGGCCAGCGCCTTGGCGTAAGCCAGGCCGATGCCCGACGTGGACCCGGTGACGAGCGCGGTCTTGCCTTGAAGGAACATGCTGCCGACTCCCAATATGGTTGCGCTTATTTCTTGCCCAGATCGAACGCCGCGGTCTTCCCGTCGAGGATGTTCTTCGCCACCAGCCCGGCGTGCGTCATCACCTCCGCCACTGCGACATGGCCCGCCGCCCAATGCTCGTCCATCGTCCGCGCGGAAAACTCATAGTCGCGCGACCCGCCCTCCCACGCATTCGCGCGGTAGATCAGCTGGACGACATTGGCCGCATAGTCCCGCGCCGCATCGCGCAGCGCGGCAACATCCGGATCGTCCACCAGCTCCGCGGGCAGCTTCACCAGCACCGCGCGGATCAGCTCGCGCTCGCGGCGCAGGCGGATCATCATGTCCGACACCTGCCGCGTCCGGCTGCTGAACTGGATCTCCTTCGCGCGCGCCGCCACGTCCATGATCGTGCGCGGATGCTCGTTCGACGCGGGGAACAGGTCGACCTGGAACACCAGCATGTCGGCCGACTGCGTATCCAGCACATGGCTCAGCGGCGTGTTCGACACCAGCCCGCCGTCCCAGTAACAACGTCCGTCGATCTCGACCGGCGGCAGGCCCGGCGGCAGCGCGCCCGATGCCATGATATGGCGCGCATCGAGCCGCTCGGTGGCGCTGTCGAAATAGCGGAAATTGCCGCTGTCGACATCGACCGCGCCCACCGAAACCCGCACCGGCCCGTCGTTCAGCAGGTCCCAGTCGATGAGGTTGTTCAGCGTCTCGGCCAGCGGTGCGGTGTCATAGAAGCTCAGTGCGTCGGGCGTGCCCGGCATCGCCAGCATCGGCGGCACCATCCGCGGACGAAAGAAGCCCGGCACGCCGAACGTCGCGACCATGCCCGCCGACCATTCGTGCAGCCATTCGCGCGCATCGGTCGTCTGCCAGATCGGGAAGCTCGGCAGCATCCCCGACAGCATCGTCCAGAACTGCCGCAGCCGCTCGACGCGCTTCTCCGGCGGATTGCCCGCGATGATCGCCGCGTTCACCGCACCAATCGAGATCCCCGCGACATGGTCGACCGAGATCCCCGCCTCGTCGAGCGCCTCGTACACGCCCGCCTGATACGACCCGAGCGCACCACCACCCTGCAGGACGAGCGCGACCTCGTCCGGCAACGGCAGCGCGGCGTCCTTCCGCCGTGCCGCGCGGGGTCGCAAGCCCGGATCGCGATCCGCCATGCTCAGCGCGCCGGCGCGGACTGCGACCACGCCGCCAGCGGCGCACGCTGCGCCGCCTTCAACCCGGCGCGGTACCGGATCTGCGACACGGACGTCACCGCCCCCTGCCGCGATGCCGGCGGCAGATTGGCCTGCGCATAGGCCTCAACCCGCGTCGCGACCGCCGGGTCGGACGCCTGCCCCGCGAGACCAACGATGTAACGCGGCCGCGAACTCGCCTCGACCAGTGCGTTCACCTGGTCCTTGTGCGCCGCCGCCCAGTCGAACGTCATCCCCGGATGGGCATAGGCCGCCCCGCGGATCAGGTTCGCGCGGTCCGGCACAGTCGCCTCGTTGGTCAGCGCCAGGTCCAGCGCGCGCTGCGCCAGCGCCGGATCGGCCACATTGCCGAGCCGCGAATAGAGGCTCCGCCGCACGCCCGCGTCCTTGGACGACGCGGCCAGCTTGCGCATCGCCTCCCACTGCGCCGGCGTCGCGTTGGACAGGTACACCGTCGTCACCGGCTCGCGCACCGCACCCGGAATATCGTCCAGCCCGCCGGCGACCAGCTTGCGTGCGCCCGCCACGACCTCCGGATCGCCCATGCCGCCCAGCACCTGGATCAGCGTCTCGCGCAGGATGCTGTCGGACGGCGTCTCACCCGTGCGAGCCACGAACCCGACCCGCCGGAACTGCGGCGCGAGCAACCCGCGCGCCCGCGTCCGGAACGCCGCCTGCACGGGATCGCCGTCGAGCAACCCATCGAGCGAACCGAGCTGCGTCGCCGCCAGGTCCCACACGATGGGCGACGCGTTCTGCGGAATGCGGTCGAGCAGCGTCAGATACCGGCTCAGCGGCGCATAACCGCCATTGGCCAGCGCGACGCTGTCACCCATCAGCCCCAGCTGATCGGTCAGCGCCAGCTGCCCGAACCCGCGCGACAACGTCTCGAAATGCTTCGGCGCGGTCAGCGTGCGGTAATAGCCCTGCTGGCGCGGATTGATGACCAGCGGACCGCAACCCGCCGCCGTCGCGCTCTGCCGCGCAGGCCCGCTCACCGTCGTCGTGGTCGACGCGCCGCCCGTCGTCATCTCGACCGGCACGATCCAGCGCTGCGCCGTCTTCGATGCGGCATCCAGCCCGAACCGCCCCTGCGACAGGCCGATCCGCGTCTTCCCGCCGCTGCACACCGGCTCCGTACCCGTGATCAGCGGCACGCCGCCCTGCAACGTGAAACTGTCCATGAACGGCTTTACGGGCCGCCCGGCCGACGCCGAAATCGACTGCCACAGATCGTCCGTCACCGTGTTGCCGTACTGGTGCTTGGCCATGTACGCGCGCACGCCGTTGCGGAACGGGTCCGGCCCCACGGCACCCTCCAGCATGCGGATCACCGCCTGACCCTTCTGGTACGTGATCGTGTCGAACGCCTGCGAAACCTCGTCCACCGTCCCGATCTTCTGCACGATCGGGTGCGTCGATGCGCGCGCGTCGACGCCGAACGCCGCCTGCCGCGCGCCCGCCACGTCCTGCGCCGGCACGTTCCAGTCGGGGTTCAGGTCGCCCGTCACCTTCGCCGCCATCCACGATGCGAAACCCTCGTTCAGCCACAGGTCGTCCCACCAGCCCATCGTGACGAGGTCGCCGAACCACTGGTGCGCCATCTCATGCGCCACGACGTTGAAGATGTCCTGGCGCTGCGTCTCGGTCGACAGCTTCGGGTCGAGCAGCACCGCCCGGTCGAAATACAGGATCGCCCCCCAATTCTCCATTGCAGAGAAGAACTGGCTCGACCCCGGCGCCGCGATCATGTCCATCTTCGGCAGCGGATACGGCACGCCGAAATAGTCGTTATAATAAGGCAGGATGCGCGCCGCGGCATCGAGCGCATAGTCCGCCTGCGCCAGCGCGCCCTTGCGCGTGATCACGCCGATTTCAGTGTTGCCCACCATCCGCGCCTTCCGCTCGATCTCCCCCTGCCCCAGGAACAGCAGGTAGCTCGACATCTTCGGGCTCTTGGCGAACGTCACCACCGTCTTGCCGTCGGCGCGCTTGGCCTGGCTCGCGATCGGCATGTTGGAAAAGCTCGACTGACCCTTCGGCGTCACCGCGGTCAGGCTGAACGTCGCCTTCGCGCCCGGCTCGTCCCACATCGGTGCGAAGCGCCGCGCGTCGGCCGGCTCGAACTGCGTCACGACCATCCGCTTGGGCGTGTTGCCATCCTGGTAATCGACCGCGAACATCCCCGCCGCGCTCTCGTTGATCTTGCCGGAGAAACTCATCGCCAGCCGGTGCGTGCCGGCCGCGACGGGCTTCGCGAAATCGAGCGTCAGCGTCTGCGCCGCGGCGTCCAGCGTCAGCTTCGACGGCGTCGTGCTGTCGTCCAGCTTGGCATAGCCTACCGCCAGCTCCGCGGCGTTCAGCACGATCCGCGTCGTCGGCCGCGTCACCGCGATCGTCACCGTCTCGCTGCCGGTGAAGTTCAGCTTCTGCGCATCGGGTTCGACCGAGATTTCGTAGTGCAGCGGCGTCACCCCCGGCGGCAACCGCCCCGGCTGCTGCACACCCACCGCCGGCAGCGGCGCGGGCGCGGCCCCGACCAGCGTGACGGAGGCGAGAAGCAGGGCGGACAGCCGGGCGTAGGATTTCATCGGATGGTCATTCCCATATGGCAGGACGGCAATCGTGGGACGATTACCGTGGATAGTCTTGCCTAATCCGGGTTACCCGCCGCGACAAGCGGTGCTGCGACCGCGTCGGCGTTGCATGCGACGGGCATGCAACCGCATAGGCGGCCCGGACATTGTGACGGCAGCGAAAGGGGTTTCATCATGCGGCTCGACGATTATCGGACCAGCGACAATGTCGAGGACCAGGGGTCCGGCGGGGGTGGCGGCGGCTTCGGCGGCGGCGGCGGCGGCGGCGGTGGGGGCGGGGGCATCTTCGGCCTGCTGTTCGGCATCGTGGCCAGCCGGTTCGGCATCGGCGGCATCGTCGTGCTGGCGCTCGGCGCCATGCTGTTCGGCATGAACCCATTGTCGATGCTGACCGGCGGCGGCACCACGACGTCCAGCGGCCCGCGCGAGGGTGCGACCACGAACGCCGCCGAGGCCTGCTCCGCCGACGCCGCGCAGAAATTCTCGTGCCAGGTTCTCGCCAGCACCGAAGATACCTGGACCAAGCTGTTCGCCGAACGCAACCAGCAATACACGCCCGCCGGCCTGAGCTTCTACGACGGCTCCGGCAACTCCGGCTGCGGTCAGGCGCAATCCGCGATGGGCCCGTTCTATTGCCCGACCGACAAGAAGATCTACCTCGACACCACCTTCTACACGGAACTCCAGCAGAAGTTCGGTGCGCCCGGTGATTTCGCACAGGCCTATGTCATCGCGCACGAGGTTGGCCATCACATCCAGGATCTCGAAGGCACGCTGGCACAGGCACAGAAGGCTCAGCAGGCCACGTCCGAGACCGGCGGCAACGCCGTGCAGGTCAAGGTGGAGCTGCAGGCCGACTGCTATGCCGGCGTCTGGGCTGCGCGTAACCCGAACCTGATGTCGCCCGGCGACGTGCAGGAAGGGCTCACGGCCGCCGCCGCGATCGGCGACGACAAACTCCAGGGTAACCGCGCCCGCCCCGACAGCTTCACCCACGGCAGTTCGGCACAGCGCCAGAAGTGGTTGCAACGCGGTCTCGAAACCGGCGACCCCGCCCAGTGCGACACTTTCGCCGAAGCGTAAAACGAAGCGGGGGAGGATGACACACCGTCACCCTCCCCCGTCATCCGGACTTGAGCCAGGACCCCGCTCATTAAGCGCCAGATTACAGCCGAACGAGCATCTTCCCGCTGTTCCCACCGCTGAACAGCGCCATGAACGCCTCCGGCGTCGACTTCAGCCCGTCGTGCACAGTCTCTTCGCTGCGGATCTTCCCCGCCTTCACCAGCGCGCCCATTTCGCGCTGGAATTCGTCGGCCTGGGCCTGGAAATCGGTCACGATGAACCCGCGCAGCCGGATCCGCGCCGCCACGATCCGCATCAGGTAGCGCAGCTCCACCGGGTCGGTCGCATTGTAGCCCTCGATCATCCCGCACATCGCGAACCGCGCCCCGTCGCGCGCCGTCGCCAGCGCCGCATCCAGGTGCCCGCCACCGACATTGTCGAAATACACGTCGATCCCCTGCGGTGCGGCGGCCATCAGCTTCTTCACCAACGACCCGTCCGACTTGTAGTCGATCGCCGCGTCCGCCCCGAGCGACTCGACCAGCGCGACCTTCGCCGCACCCCCCGCCGATCCGACGACCGTCATGCCCTTCGCCTTGGCGATCTGTACCACTGCGGAGCCGACCGCCCCGGCCGCAGCCGACACGAACACCGTCTCGCCCGCCTTGGCCTCGGCCACCGCCAGCAGACCGAACCACGCGGTCATCCCCGGCATGCCGAGATGCCCCAGATAACGCTGCACCGGAATGTCGCTCGCCGGGATCTTCTGCACGCCCGCCACCGGCAGCACCGCCTCGTCGCGCCAGCCCGCCATGTGGACGACATGGTCGCCCACCGCGAAGCCGTCCGCGCGGCTTTCCACCACCTCGCCCACGGCGCCGCCCTGCAACGGCTCGCCGATCGCGAACGGCGGGACATAGCTTTTCGTGTCGTTCATCCGCCCGCGCATGTACGGGTCGACCGACAGCCAGCTGTTGCGAACACGGATCATGCCGTCCTCGATCGGCGGCAACGCGACGTCGGTCAGCGCGAAATTGTCGGCGGCAGGCATGCCGTTCGGGCGCGACGTCAGGGTCCAGGCGCGGGCCATATCGGTATCTCCTCAGATGTGATGCCGCGGGCCTACGCCCCCCTTCCGCGAACGTAAAGCAATCTGGATCATGCGGCGTGCGCCCGGTCCCGCGCCGGCACGGGCTCACCGCAACATGCCCACCACCACCGCATCTCGGTGACGTCTCGCGATCGTCCTCAAAAATATGATCCGGCCCGTTGCCAGCGCCCGACGGCTTCGCTAGAGGCGGCCTGTCGGGTCTGGGGCTGTAGCTCAGATGGGAGAGCGCTGCAATCGCACTGCAGAGGCCAGCGGTTCGATTCCGCTCAGCTCCACCAGCCCCGCACGCTAGGCCGTCAGCGCGCGCTCGCGACGCCCCGCAAGAACCGCCCCGCCTATCACCGCCAGCAGCAAGCCGGTCCAGAAGATCGCCGTGAACGGCGCCGCGTCCCCGGCAACCAACCGCACCCCAAGCGTCCCGATCAGCGCAACCGGCGCACCCCACACCACCCCATGCCACGCACCGCGCAGCCAGGGCTCACGCAACCCGCGCCGCCGCCGCTTGCCCAGCCAGATATAGACGCCCGTCGCACTGACGATCGTCAGCGCCAGCCCGAACATGACATAGCAGATCTTCACCGGCAGCCCGCCATAGTTGCCGAAATGCAAATTGTAGTTCGACGCCGCCGCCTGCTGCCCGATCGCCCCGTCCGCCAGCCTGGCAGTTCCAGTAAAAAGCCCCGCCGCGTCGAAGTCGTAATATTCCCCGAAGATCAGCCGGCGCGCATGCCGCCCGACGATTTGGACATGCTGCCCCGCCGTCCCCGGATCGTGCAGCGTCACGTAAGTAACCGCGATGTCCGGATAGACGCGCTCCATTTGGACGAGCGCGGCAGCGACATCCGCAACCGGTGCCCTCGCCGCGTTGGGCTTCGCTTCCTTGCCGAAGATCGGCGCATAGACCGCCGCGATATCGCCGCCATAAGCGACCCGCGCCAGCACCGCGGTCCCGACCCCGGCCAGCCCGATCACCGCGCCGGTAATCGCGATCGCCAGCCCGAACGGCAGCGTCCAGACGCTCAGCCGGTTGTGCCAGTCCGCCATGCCCACGCCGCCGCCGTGCCGCGCACGCAGCCGAAACGCGTCGCGAAAGATCCGCGGATGCGCGATCAGCCCGGTCACCGACAGCGCCACCATCAGCATCCCCAGCGCCCCGACGATCGTCATGCCGACCACCCCCGGCACGTTCAGCGTATAATGCAGCGCGTACAGAAACTCGGACCAGTGGTTCAGCTCGGGCGCCGCGATCCGCCCCTGCGCGTCCAGATGCACCGCCTGATGATCAGTCGTGATCGTCGCCCGCGGCAGTTCGGGCACCGGCATGTGGACATAGAGATGCGCGCTGGCCGGCTTGCCCTGTTCCTTGGCCAGCACCGCCGCCACGCCGCGCTGCACCGCCTGCGGATCGATCCGCGCCATCTCCGGCGCGTCGCGTTGTTCGATGCGCTGCCATTCCTGGTAGAACACCAGCACCGTCCCGCTGAGGCACACGAGATACAGCAACGCCCCAGCCAGCAACCCCATCGCGGCATGCGCGGACAGGGCGGATCGGACGGTCGAGGCCCCCGGTGCGATCGTCACGCGACGGCCCCCATCAGCATCGGCAACCCGGTCGCACCGCTGACGAGCAACGTTGCGACCTGACTACGCCGGCGCACCTGCATCAACAGGATGGTGATCAGCACCGCCCAGCCGACCGGTACCGCATACAGCGCCGCGACATTGGCATTCGCCTCCCCCCAACCGACCGCCAGCCCGAGCCAGCGCAGCCCAAGCGCCAGCAGGATCGCCGCAGCGAACCCGCCCGGCATGACCATCACGAACGTCGTCACCCGCCGCCCGATCGCCCGCGGCTCCCGCGCCTGCACCGCGACCCGCCGCCCCGCCGCCACCGCTCGACCCCGCGGACACCGGATCGCCGCGACAGTCAGCGCAACGAACGCTGCCCCCATCGTCACCAGCGCCGCAACCGAAACGCCCCAAGCGCCCGCCGCCGCCCAACCGGACAGGACCGAAGCGACGATAAGGCCCCAACCGAGCGAATTCCACCCGCTCGCCCGACGCTCCAGTGACCGCGCCCCGCGCAGCACGCCGACCGCGCCCGCCCCCAGCGCGCATGCCACCCACAGACCAAGCGACGCATCGTCCATCACAGGCGGTAGCTCAGCGTACCGAACACGTTCCGCTCCGCCCCGACGAAGCAGTCGCCGCGCGCCAGGCAGGCCGAGTAATAGTCCTTGCCCAGCATGTTCGTCGCATTGATCGCCAGCCCCCAGCGCTGCCACCGCACCTCGGCGAACCCGTCGACCAGCGTATAGTCCGGCGTCACGATTCCGTCCGGAAACGCCGGGCCATAGGACCGGTTCTTGCCCGAATAGCGCACGCCGCTGCCGATCCGCAGGCTGACATCGTCGGTCAGCGCGAACGACCGCGCCGCCCACAACGACGCATTATGCTTCGGCACATTCTCCAGCTGCTGGTTCGTCCCGTCGATCTCCGCCTCGTTGTAGCTGTAGTTGGCGATCAGCTGAACCTGCCCCGGCAGCAGCGTGCGCGCCTCGAACTCGACGCCCTTCGACGTCAGCGACCCAGCCTGGCGCTGGTCGAACGGATCGGCCGTGGTGGGGTCGTCGACCGGCCGGTTCGTCTCCTTGATCCGGTATCCCGTAACCGACACCATGCTCGCATCGTTCGGCTGGTACTTCAGCCCGGCTTCATATTGATGGCCGGCTTTCGGCAGGAACGGGTTGCCGTTGCTCGCCGTCCCCGCGATCGGCTCGAAACTCTCGGTATAGCTGAAGAACGGCGACAGCCCCGGCACGATCTCGCCGATCACGCCCGCGCGGAACGTCGTCGCATGCTGCACCGTACGATCCGCGGCAAAGCTTTGCGACGTCACCCGATCGCGCCGAGCGCCGACCACGACCGACACACGGTCCCACAACCGCATCTGGTCCTGCACGTAAAAACCAAGCTGCGTCTGCTCGGTATCCTCCGACGGCACCGCCGACTCGGGCAGGCCCCCGCCATAATCGGACAGCGCGGCATAATCCGGATCGTAAATGTCGACATATTCGAACCCGAACCCGGCGACCTTGCGGACATGGCTCCGACTGTAGTCGACGCCGCCCAGCACAACATGCTGGATCGCCGCCCCGGTGCGGAAGTTCAGCGTCACATTGTTGTCGGTCGAAAACACCTCCATCCGCGCCTTGCTGCCGTCGGCATACAGCCCGATCGAGCGGCCATCCGGATCGCTGACCGGCGTCCCCGTGGCGTCCAGCTCCACATACGGATTGGTCGGGTTGGAATAGCTGTCCGGATAATGCGTCAGGTACGTCAGGTCGCTGTCGATATAGCGCGCCTTCATGCTGAGCTTCGCGGTCTCCCCGAACCGGTGCGTCAGCAACGCGGTCCCCTGCAGCAACCGCCCGTCATACCGATCCCAGCCCGGCTTGCCGACGAACCGGTCGCTCGGGATCTTGCCGGCGCTGTTCGGCAGGATCGTGCCGACCAGCGGCAGGAACTGCGCCGTCGAACCGCCATCGTCCTCCTGATACAGGCCGAGCAGCGTCAGGTCGGTGTCCGCCCCCGGCGACCAGGTCAGCGACGGCGCGATCATCACGCGGTCGTCGGGCACATGGTCGGTCTGCGTCCCCGCATCGCGAACCCGCGCGACGATCCGCCCGGTCAGGTTGCTCGCGATCGGCCCGGTCAGGTCGGCCAGCACCTCCTTGCGATCGAACGATCCGTACCGCACCGCGATCTCGCCCGCGGGTGCCGCGGACGGCAGCTTGGAATTCAGGTTGATCAGCCCGCCCAGCGACCCCTGCCCGAACAGCATCGACGACGGCCCGCGCAGCACCTGCACGCTGTCGAAATTATATGGGTCCGCCCGGATGCTGGCGTAGAAGCTGTAGATGTCGCGCATCCCGTCGCGGAACTGCAACGCCGTCAGCCCGCGGATCGTCGCGCTGTCGACCCGGCTGTCCGGCCCGTACGGATTGGACTGCACGCCCGCGACGTAGTTCAGCGTGTCAGAGATCGAGACCGCACCCTGCGCCTGGTACAATTCGGCCGGAATGATCGTGACCGGCTGCGGCACCTGGATCGCCGGGGTGTCCGTCTTGGTCGCTGCATTCCCCGCGCGCGCCTGCCCCGTCACGACGATATCGGCATCGCGATCGGCCGACTGCGCCAGCGCGGGTGTCCCGGCAAGCATGGTCACGGACAGCAGCAACGGCTTGATCACTCGCATTCTTGAAACCCCCCAAATTCGTTGGGGCGCTGATAATGCGAGCGATTTGCAATATCAAGAGCGGATCAGTACGGTTCGTCCCGTTGGTCTCAGGGCGCGGCGGCACCCCCCGCGGCCAGCACCCGCGTCGCATCCTCCGGTGTCAGCGGTTTGGCGAAATGATAGCCTTGGATCGCGCGGCATCCGATCTGCATCAGAATGTCGGTCTGAGCCTGCGTCTCGACGCCCTCCGCGATGATGTTCAGGTCCAGCGTCGCGCCCAGCTTTACGATCAGCTCGACGATCGCGCGCGTCTCGCGGTTGCTGCCGACCCCGTCGATGAACGACTTGTCGATCTTGATCGTGTCGATCGGATAGCGGTTGATGTAGCTCAGCGACGAGTAGCCCGTCCCGAAATCGTCGAGCGCAATCCGCACGCCCATGTCGCGCACCGCGCCGATCGCGCCTGCGATCTCAGCCGATGGATGCAGGAAGATGCCCTCGGTGATCTCCAGCTCCAGCGTCTGCGGTCTTAGCCCGAACTCGTCCAGCACGTCCGACAACGCGGTCACGAAATCACGGTCCACGAACCCGGCGGCCGACACGTTGATGCTCAACCGCAACGCCGGATCGTCGAACCGGCGCTGCCACTGCGCAAGCTGGGCGCAGGCTTCGTGCATCACCCATCGGTCGATCTGGCGGATCAGCCCGATCTCCTCGGCGACCGGCACGAAGTCCGCCGGGCTGATCGGCCCGCGGACGGGATGCGTCCAGCGCAACAGCGCCTCGAAACTTTGGATCGCGCCGCTCGCCGGATCGACGATCGGTTGATAGGCCAGGTGGAACTCCCCGCGTTCCACCGCCTGACGCAGGTCGGTCTGCAACGTCAGCTGGCTGACCGCATCGTCGTGCATCGTCGCGTCGAAGATCGCATAGTCGCCGCCGCCCGCGCGCTTGGCCTGATACATCGCGATATCGGCGTCGCGCATCAGGTCGTCCGGCACCACGCCCGGCTCGCCCGCCGGCACCACGCCGATACTTGCCGACGGAAACACGCTCTGCCGCCCGAGCTGTACCGGCGCGCGCAACGCCTCGATGATCGCCTCCGCGATCCTCACCGGGGTGTTCAGGTCGGCAGCATCCTCGATCAGGATCGCGAACTCGTCGCCGCCAATCCGCGCCAGCGTATCCTGCGGACGCACGCACCGCCGCAGCCGCTGCGCAACCTCCTTCATCAGCGCGTCGCCGGCCAGATGCCCCAGGCTGTCATTGACGACCTTGAATCGATCGAGGTCCAGAAACAGCACCGAGCAGGTCGTCGCCCCCTGCAACCGCTCGCGGTCGAGCGCCTTCGACAGCCGTTCCATGAAGAACGCCCGGTTGCGCAACCGCGTCAGGTTATCGTGGAACGCGGTGTAGAGCAGTTCCGCCTCGATCCGCTTGCGCTCCAGTATCTCGCCGGCCAGCGCCTGGTTCTCCAGTTCCGCCACGCGCACCCGCGCGCTCAGTTCCTGCGCTGCCTTGCGCTCGGTGATATCGCGCTGGACGGACACCCAATGCGTGAACCAGCCGCGCTCGTTCGCCACCGGCACGATGCTCAACTCGACCCAAAACTCGCTGCCGTCGCGACGGTAGTTGATGATCTCGATCTCGATCGGCTGCCACGTCTCAAGCGCACGGCGCAGCAGCGCCCGCGACTTCGGGTCGGTCTTCGGCCCCTGCAGCACACGCGGCGTCAGCCCGATCACCTCCTCCGCGGTGTAGCCCGTCGTCCGGGTGAACGCCGCGTTGCAGTAGATGATGCACGGCCCGGGCAGGTCGACCGGCTGCGCTTCGGTAATGACGATCGAATCGCGCGCATGGACCGCCACCGACTCCAGTAGCCGTAACCGCTCCAGCGACGCCTTGCCCGCACGATTATCCACCCGGTCCTGCAGGAATATCAGGTCGAACAGTGTCGCAAGATGCGCCGTGTGCGATCGCAGGACATAGGTCTGCGCCGCGCTCAGCCCCGCCCGCGGCTGCGTATCGAGGACAATCAGCAACGCGCCGTCCGTACCCCCGATCGGCGCCGCTGCGGCAAACCGCACGTCGTCGCCGCCCTCGCCGCGGAATCCCAGTGCGATCGGCGATCCGTCGACGCAGATTGCCACATCCGGCACGACGCTGCCGTCGGCACCCATCCGATAGGGTATTACGGTCGGCAACGCGGCGGTCCGGTTGACGGCCAGCGGCACCAGTTCGCCGTCTCGCATGGCGCAGATCATCGCCGTCGAACAGGCGGTCGCCCGCGCCGCCTGTTCCACAATCGCTTCGAACACCCCCAGACGCGCGGATTGGGAGCCGACGTCATAAGCCGGATCGATGGCATCGTCGGCGCGCAGAACAGGTAACTCTATGTGCATCGGTCACTTTCGGGAGGGCATTGTTGCGTCGCTCAACGCGCAACTCACGTCCGCGACGCAGACGTGCCGACGATACCGAACATATTGTAGGTAGACTTTAAAGGATGTTACGGCCGCTGATCGCTTTGGCTCGATGCTGCCTCGTTCCGACGGGGTAGCCATAGAGTCTCACGCCCGATCGGCGAATCAATCGTCGCCCGGCTCCGTGCCGCCAGGCGTTCCGATCGCCAGCGTGATCGCATCGATCCGCCGCAGCATCGCCACGAACCGCTCCACCTCGTCACGATCAAACCGCGCGAAGATTCGGCTCTCCAGCTCCATTGCCTTGGGCGCAATCTGCGCGTGCAACTCCCGCCCCGCATCGGTCAGGCTCAGCAGGTGCGACCGGCCGTCGTCCGGGTTGAGCGCCCGCCCCAGCAACCCGCGCCCGACCAGTGCGATCGCCGCGCGACTGACCGTCACCTTGTCCATCCGCGTCCGCGTCCCGATCGCCGCTTGGGTGATCCCGCCCGTCTCCGCAACCACCGCGATCAGCCGCCATTCCGGGATCGTCAGCCCGAACAGCGCCTCGTACGTCCCCGCGATCGTATCGCTGACCAGGTTCGACGTGAACGACAGGCGGTACGGAATGAAGTCGTCGAGGGCGAGCGTCGGGCGGTCCATCCCTCGGGTCGTATCAGTTGACACGATGGCACGACAGCTGCATCTTAGTGTCATAAGATACCAGTTTGGATGAGGATACCGGCGATGGAGCATATGGACGTCAACCCGATGGGGCTCGACGGGTTCGAGTTCGCGGAATTCACCTCGGCCGATCCGGACCGTCTGGCGGACCAGTTCGAACAGTTCGGTTTCGTCCCCGCCTCGGTCCACCCGACCCGCGCCGTCACACGCTACAAGCAGGGCCGCATCAACCTGCTGCTCAACCGCGAGCCCGACAGCCACGCCGCCTCCTTTCACGCCGCGCACGGCCCGTCGGCCAGCGCGATGGCGTTCCGCGTGCAGGACGCCCGCGCCGCCTACGACAACGCGATCGCCGCCGGCGCGAAGCCCGCGCCCGAGGGTGCGGCGCTCGACGGCGTGCCCGCGGTCGAGGGGATCGGCGGCTCGATCCTCTACCTCGTCGACCGGCACGGCGCGCGCGGCTCGCTCTACGACGACTGGACCCCGGTCCCGGGTGCGGCGGAGGCGGAGGCCGCCAACGGCGTCGGGCTCGACCTGCTCGACCACCTCACCCACAATGTCCGCCGCGGCCAGATGAAGACCTGGGCCGAATTCTACGGTCGCATCTTCGGGTTCGAGGAACAGAAGTTCTTCGACATCAAGGGCAAGGCGACCGGCCTGTTCAGCCAGGCGATGATCGCCCCCGACCGCGCGATCCGCATCCCGCTGAACGAAAGCCAAGACGATCACAGCCAGATCGAGGAATTCCTGCGCGACTATAATGGCGAGGGGATCCAGCACCTCGCACTCACCACCGACGACATCTTCGCCACCGTCGAAAAGCTCCGCGCCCGCGGCGTGAAGCTGCAGGACACGATCGAGACCTATTACGAACTGGTCGACAAACGCGTCCCCGGCCACGGCCACGACCTGGAACGCCTGCGCCGCAACCGCATCCTGATCGACGGCAACGTCGGCGAGGAAGGCCTGCTGCTCCAGATCTTCACCGAACCGATGTTCGGCCCGATCTTCTTTGAGATCATCCAGCGCAAGGGCAACGAAGGCTTCGGCAACGGGAATTTCCAGGCTTTGTACGAGAGTATTGAGCTCGACCAGATTCGCCGGGGCGTGATAACCGTCGACGCCTAACCCAACCAAACTCGCTTATTCCGAGCGAATTCGAGGGATCCTTCGAGCGAAGTCGATAAGCCAACAGCGCCCCTCGGCTACGCTCGGGGGGAAGCGTACCTAGACGCCGCTCGGCATGGACGGGTTTCTATGTAAGTCTCGCTGGAGACCGGCCGGAGGAAAGGGAAACACCATGACGCAAGCACCCACCTACCAACCCGGCTTCGGCAACCACGTCTCCAGTGAGGCCGTCCCCGGCGCGCTCCCGATCGGCCGCAACTCGCCGCAGCACGTCCCGTTCGGGCTCTATGCCGAGCAACTCTCCGGCACCGCCTTCACCGCGCCGCGCAGCGAGAACCGCCGCAGCTGGCTCTACCGCCTGCGCCCGACCGCCAACCACCCCGCCTTCACCCCCTACGCCGGCGCGCCCCGCTTCAAGTCCGCTCCCTACAACGATATCCCGCCCTCCCCCAACCGCCTGCGCTGGGACCCCCTACCCCTGCCCACCGAGCCACTCGACTGGCTCGACGGTCTCGTCAGCTACGGCGGCACCGGCAGTGTCGCGGACCAGAGCGGCGTCGGCATCCACCTCTATGCCGCGAACCGCGACATGGACCGCGCCTTCTTCTCCGCCGACGGCGAACTGCTGATCGTCCCCGAACAGGGGCGGCTCGCGATCGACACCGAACTCGGCCGCATCGACCTCGCCCCGCTCCAGATCGCGATCATCCCGCGCGGCGTCCGGTTCCGCATCGCGCTGCCCGACGGTCAGGCGCGTGGCTATGTCTGCGAAAATTACGGCGCGCTGTTCCGGCTCCCCGATCTCGGCCCGATCGGCGCCAACGGCCTCGCCAACCCGCGCGATTTCGAAACGCCGATCGCATGGTATGAGGACAGCGACGCGCCGTGCGAGGTCGTCCAGAAATTCCAGGGCCGGCTCTGGACCACCACGCTCGATCATTCGCCGTTCGACGTCGTCGCCTGGCACGGCAACCTCGCCCCCTGCCGCTACGACCTGACCCGCTTCAACGCCATCAACACGGTCAGCTTCGATCATCCCGATCCGTCGATCTTCACCGTCCTCACCGCGCCCAGCGACACGCCCGGCACCGCGAACTGCGACTTCGTTATCTTCCCGCCACGCTGGATGGTGGCGGAGGGCACGTTCCGCCCGCCCTGGTTCCACCGCAACGTCATGAGCGAGTTCATGGGCCTCATCCTGGGCGCCTACGACGCAAAGGAAGGCGGCTTCGCCCCCGGCGGCGCGTCGCTCCACAATCAGATGAACGGCCACGGCCCCGACCGCGCCAGTTACGACAAGGCGATCGCCGCCGAGCTCGCCCCCCACCGCATTGCCGACACGATGGCGTTCATGTTCGAAACGCGCCACGTCGTCCGCCCGACCCGCTGGGCGGTCCAAACCCCGACGATGCAGCTTGATTACGACGCGGTCTGGACCGGCTTCGCCAAGGCGCAGCTACCCGAATGATCCTGCACGGCTACTGGCGCTCGGGCACCGCCTACCGCGTCCGCATCGCGCTCGCGCTGAAGGGGTTGGCGTACGACCAGGTCACGCACGACCTGCGCCGCGGCGAACAGCGCGCGCCCGACTATGCCGCGCTGAACCCGCAACCACTCGTACCGGCGCTCAACGTCGACGGCATGGTCCTGACGCAAAGCCCCGCCATCCTCGAATGGCTCGACGAGCGTCATCCCGACCCGCCGCTGCTCCCCGCCAGCGCGGACGCCCGCGCGATCGTCCGCGCCATGGCCGCGATCGTCGCGTGCGACATCCACCCGCTCAACAACCTCCGCGTGCTCGACACGCTCCGCACCGAGTTCGACGCGACACCGGATGCCATCAAGCGCTGGATCGCCCGCTGGATCGGCGACGGCTTCACCGCGCTCGAGGTCCTGGTCCAACGTCACGGCGACGGCTTCGCCTACGGCAACATCCCTACGATCGCGGACTGTCACCTCGTTCCGCAACTCTACGCGGCACGCCGCTTCGCGGTCGATCTCACACCCTATCCCGCACTCGTCGCCGCCGACGCCCGCGCCGCCGATCTTGATGCGTTCAAAAGCGCGCATCCCGACCGCCAACCCGACGCCGACCACGCATGACGTCCAGCGAACGCATCTTCGCAACGCCCCCCGGCGTAAAACTCGGCGAAGTCGACCTCATCGCCGACGGCACCGCGCGCAACTTCGTCCTGCAACTCCGCGCCGGCCGCTTCCACGGCTTCGTCGTGCGGCACGGCACGGACTTGTTCGGCTATGTCGACCGCTGCCCGCACCTGGGCGTCTCGCTCGCCAAGGAACTCGACGGCTACCTGACCCCGCGCGGCGACCTCATCGCCTGCAGCTGGCATTCGGCACTGTTCGAAATCGACACCGGCCTCTGCGTCGGCGGCCCCTGCACCGGCCAGCGTCTCACCCCCTGGCCCGTCACAGTCGCCGACGGCAATATCGTCACCGCCTAAGCCGCCGCCGCGTCGTCCTCCACCGCCACACCGCGCTGCTCGCTCAAGATCTGCCACCCGGTGATGAACAGCGCCGCGATCACCGGCCCGACCACGATCCCGCTCAGCCCGAACAGCTCGATCCCGCCCAGCGTCGTCACCAGCACAACCCAATCCGGAATACCCGTATCGCGCCCGACGAGGATCGGCCGCAGGATATTGTCCGCCATCCCGATCACCACCACGCCGCTGATGATCACCACGATCCCCTGCCAGATCGCGTTGGTGGCGAGCAGGTAGATCGCGACCGGAACCCAGATGATCGCCGGCCCCACCGCGGGCAGCAACGCCGTCACCGCCATCAACAGTCCCCACAGCAACGCCGCCGGCACGCCCACGATCCAGAATGTGATCGCGCCCAGCCCGCCCTGCACCAGCCCGACGATCACCGATCCCTTGATCGTCGCGCGCACCACCGCCACGAACTTGCTGACCAGCCGTTCGGACACGGACGGCTCCAGCGGCAACGACCGCTTAACGACCGCGCCCAGCCGCTGCCCGTCGCGCAGCAGGAAGAAGGTGACGTACAGCGCGATGCCGAACGCCAGCACGAACGCCGCCGCATCGCGCCCGATCGACAACGCCTGCGACGCGATCGAACTCACCCGGCTACCGATCAGGTTCGACGCCTGCGCCTGCGTCCGCTCGAAACTGCCGAGCCCCGCGCCGTCCATCAACCGCCGCAACCGCCCCGGCAGCGCGTCATGCACCTGCGCGAAGTAGGACGCGAAGTTGATCTGCCCCGATCGGATGCTGGTGTAGACCGAACTCGCCTGATCGACGACCATCGTCCCGATCACCAGCGCGGGGATCACCACCGCCACCGTGATGATCAGCATCGTCAGCCCCGCGGCGCGGTTCTCGCGCTTCGGATTGCGCGCCAGCAACCGGCGATACAGCGGCTGGAACAGGATCGCCGCCAGCATGCTCCACAGCAGCGCCCCGGCAAAGCTCGACACCACCGCACCCGTCGCGATGGTGACCAGCACGACGAACAGGATCAGCCCGCCATCCTCGAAACGCCGTCTGTCGATCGTCATGCCGCCTCCGCCACTCGCATCATGACGCCGCTACGAACCAAAACGCCCCGCGACGCAACCCCGTTAGATCAGCGTCAGCGCCCGCGCGGCGCTCGCCGGCCGCGCCCGCGTGATCGTGACCACCGTCCCCACGCGCGTCAGCCCGTACAACGTCCGCGCAAACCCGCGCGGCACCCGGATGCAGCCATGCGACGCCGGATATCCCGGCAACGCCCCCGCATGGATCGCGATGCCGTAACTTGTCAGCCGGTGCATGAACGGCATCGGGGCGTTGCTGTACCGGTTCGAATGGTGCGTCACCGCCTTCTCCATCACCCGGAACGTGCCGGTCGGCGTCCGGTGATCGGGCGTCCCGGTCGACACCGGCGCGGTATGAAGCAGCTTGGCATCGCGAAACACATAGAGCTTCTGCTGCGGCAGGCTGACCAGCACGCGCAGCCCCTGCCGCCGCGCCCGCGCCAGCTCCGCCGCCGCCACCTTCGCCTTGACCGCCGCCCTCGACGGCCGCGTCACCTGCCCCGGCACGGCGAGCACGAACCGCCCATCGCCGGTCGCCAGCAGCGTGCACTCGCGCATCCCGGCACCCGCGCAATGCCGGTCGTCGAACGCGGCGGGATCCACCGACAGCACCGGCGGCTTCCCGCACCCGGCCAACGCGAGCATGCCCAACACAAGACCGTACCACAGTCGCCGCATCGATCGCCCCCCATGCCCGCCGGACAGCCTAACCGCCCGCCCGCCGCCACGCCAGCGGTCTGATCTCAGTCGAGCAGCGGCAGCGCGGTCGTTGACTTGATCTCCTGCATCGCGAACGACGACGTCACGTCGTGCAGGTCCGCGACCTTGGTCAGCTTGCGGTAAATCCGGTCGTAATCCGCGATATCGCGCGCCACGATCTTGAGGAGATAGTCGATCTCCCCGCTCATCCGATAGAACTCGACCACCTCCGGCATCCGCGCCACTTCGTCCGAAAATGTCTGCAACCACTCGTCGCTATGCCGCGCGGTCCGCACCGCGACGATCACCGTCACGCCCAGCCCCAGCGTCTCGCGGTTCAGGATAGCGACGCGCCGCTCGATCACGCCCAGCCGCTCCAGCCGCTTGATCCGTTTCCAGCACGGCGTCGTCGACAGCCCGACGCGTTCCGCCAGCTCCGCGATCGCCACCGTCGCATCCTCCTGCAGGACCGCCAGCAGTCGCCGATCAACCGCATCGAGAACGATATTCTCCATAACCGGCTCCAGGTAGCAAATTCGAACCGCCAAACTGCCTCATTGCCGCCAGAAAAGAAACCTGTTCGCGTCCCCGTCGACTATCCTCGCCGCATCAAAAGGACGCGCGCATGAGGCATCACTTCACCGACCATCCGCACGCGGTGGGCGAAACCTACTTCGAACATCTCCGCACCGCGGCCTGGTTCGCGGGCACGATGCTGCTCGCCGGCACCGCCTGCCTGATCCACGCGCTGTTCCCCGCGCTCTTCGTCCGCACCGGCAGCGAAGCGATCGCCCGTTTGCACGACCGCATGGTCCTCAACCGGACGCGGGCGAACGCTATCCGCGACGGAGGCACGACCGCACCAATCAGAACTTAGCCACCACCCCGTTCGGTTGGGCATGTGGCGAAACATGATCCGGTCACGCCTCGACGGCGATCACGCAATCTCCAGCGTCGCCGTCTTCAGCGCCGTCGAACTGTTCCCCACCGCAATGTCGAACAGCCCCGGCTCGACCACTTCGCGCATGTCGATGTCGAAGAACCGGAACGCCTCCGGCCCCAGCACGAACTTCACCGTCCGGCGCTCGCCGGGTGCCAGGGTCACGCGCTCGAACCCCTTCAGCTCGCGCACCGGCCGCGCCACCGACGCGACCTGGTCGTGGACATAGACCTGCACCACCTCGTCGCCCGCCCGCGGCCCGACATTAGCGACCTCGACCGAGACCGTGACGCTGCCCGCATTCCCGATCCGCGGCGCCGACAGCACCGGCGCCCCGATCTCGAACTTCGTGTAGCTCAGCCCATGCCCGAACGGGAACAGCGGCACGGTCTCCGCGAACAGATACCCGCGCCCGACCGACGGCTTCGCGTTGTAGTAGAGCGGCACCTGCCCCACTTCGCGCACCACCGTGACGGGCAACTTGGCACCCGGATTGATCCGCCCGAACAATGCCTCCGCCATCGCGGTGCCGCCCTCCTGGCCGCCGTACCAGCACTCCAGCAACGCATCGGCGCGCTTGACCACGTCGGGCCAGCTCGGCGGCCGCCCGTTGATCGCGGCCACCACCACCGGCTTGCCGGTCGCCTTCAGCGCGTCGAACAACGCATTCTGCTCGCCGACCAGGTCCAGTTCGGTCCGGTCGCCCAGATGGTTCGCCGCGAACCCCTCGCGGCTCGTCTGCTCCGTATCGCCGATCGCCAGCACGACGACATCGGCGGTTTGAGCCAGCGTGACAGCCTCCGCGATCAGCGCCCGATTGCGCGCCGGATCGGCCAGCACCACCGCATCGTCCGACCGGTTCTCGGCACTGGTGATGAACACGCCCTGCGCATGCAGGATCGTCGTACCGGCGCCCGCCACCGCGCGCATGCCCTCCAGCAGGCTGACCGTCCGGCGCGGTTCGGACGAATATCCGCCCAGCCGCGCGACCGCCGCGTTCGGCCCGATCACCGCGATCCGCCTGCCCGCCGCCAGCGGCAGCGCCCCGTTGTTCGTCAGCAGGCACACCGACTTGCGCGCCGCCTCCAGCGCCAGCGCGCGGGCCTCCGCATTCCCGGTCAGCCCCGCCGCCGCCTGCGCATCGGCGAACGGCTGCTCGAACAGACCGGCACGGAATTTCAGCTTCAGGATCCGCGCACACGCCCGGTCGACATCGGCCTGCGCCACCAAGCCCCGCCGCACCTGGTCGGCCAGCGTGCGGAACGCGGTCCCGTCCGGCAGCTCGGAATCGACCCCCGCGGCCAGCGCCAGCCGCGCCGCGGCCTGGCGATCGGCGGCGACATGATGGATGCGCTCCAGCTCCTCGACCGCGCCGTAATCGCTCACCACGACCCCGTCGAACCCCCAGTCACCGCGCAGGATTTCACCCAGCAACCAGCGATTGGCGTGTGACGGCACCCCGTCAATCTCGTTGTACGACGGCATCACCGCCGCGATCTTCGTCCGCTCCACCACCGCGCGGAACGGCGGGAAGAAGGATTCGTGCAACTCGCGCATCGCGATCGGCGCAGGGGCGATGTTGTTGCCCGCCTGCGGTTGCCCGTGTCCGGTCATGTGCTTCAGCGTCGCGAACACCTTGCCCGCGCCCAGCGTCGCGCTGTCGCCCTGCAATCCCTCGACCGCGGCCACACCCATCTCGCCGCACAGATACGGGTCCTCGCCGAACGTCTCCTCGATCCGCCCCCAGCGCGGGTCGCGCGCGATATCGACGACCGGCGACAGCGCCAAATGGCTGCCATGCGCACGCACCTCGCGCCCGATCACGGACTGCACACGCCGCATCAGGTCGCGGTCGAAACTGCCCGCCAGCGCGATCGCCTGCGGAAAACTCGTCGCGTCGGGCGCCATATAGCCGTGCAGCGCCTCCTCGTGGAACAGCACCGGGATGCCCAGCCGCGTATCCTCACGCGCCCACTTCTGCACCGCGTTCACGAACGCCACGGTGGACGCCGTCCCGCGCCAGCGCGCACCCGTGCCGCCGGCGACCTCCGCCACCTCCGGCCCGCCGCGCCGGTCGGACGGCCGCGTCACCTGTCCGAACCCGTTCGGGTAGGCGGCGCGTGCCTTGGCCGGATCGAAATCCAGCCCACCGTCGCGCATCACGCCCGCCTTGGTGCCCCACAGCGCGATCGTCTGCGCCACCTTCTCCTCCAGCGTCATCCGCGCCATCAGGTCGCGGACGCGCAGGTCCACCGGCGCGCGCGGATCGCGGTACACCACCGCCGCCTTGCCCGTGGCGGACAGCCCGGCCCCCGGCAGGAACGCGAGCAACGACACCCCGCCACCCCAGCGCAATATGTCGCGACGGGTCCCGGCGGCGGTCTGATCATGCGCGGTCTTGTGGATGTGGTCGCCCAAGTGTCACTCTCCCTGCGGTGCGGCGTTGCTCGGGACGCCGTCACCATGATAACGTTATCATGACCGGGACGCGCCGCGCCTGTCAATGATCGCGGCCACCGCCGAAGGAGAGACGATGCGTACAGGACGATGGTATCTCGGGCTTTCGCTGCTCGCCTGCGCGACGGCCGCCCAGGCGGAGGACGGCTACCGCCTCTGGATGCGCTACGCGCCCGCAACCGCGAGCCAGACTGCCGACCCCGTCACCGTCCGCGGTGAACAGACCCCGATGCTCGCCGCCGCCGCGGCCGAACTGCGCCGCGCCAACCCCGCCGGCCTCGGCCCCGTCATGCTCGCCCACGCGAACGATCCGGCCGTCACCGCACTCCGCCTCCCCGTCGCGACGCTCGGCGACGAGGGCTATCTCGTCCGCTCGGTCACGATCGACGGCCGCCCCGTCACTTTGGTCACCGGCACCGATCGCGGCATCCTCTACGGCACGTTCGCGCTCCTCCGCCACCTCGCCACCGGCGCCGCCCCCACGCGGATCGACCTGACGTCGCGTCCGCGCGTCGGCCTGCGCATGCTCAACCATTGGGACAATCTCGATGGCGTCGTCGAACGCGGCTATGCCGGTCGCTCGCTGTGGGACTGGTGGACGCTGCCCGACTACCGCGATCCGCGCTACACCGACTATGCGCGCGCCAACGCCTCGCTCGGCATCAACGGCACCGTCCTGAACAACGTGAACGCCAAGGTCGAAAGCCTGACCCCGCGCTACATCGCCAAGGCGGCGGCGCTGGCCGACATCTTCCGGCCCTACGGCATCAAGGTCTATCTTTCCGCGCGCTTTTCCGCCCCGGTCGAACTCGGCGGGCTGAAGACCGCGAACCCGAAGGACCCGGCGGTCGCCGCCTGGTGGGCGGCGAAGTCGGACGAGATCTACCGCGCCATCCCCGATTTCGGCGGCTTCCTGGTGAAGGCCAACAGCGAAGGGCAGCCCGGCCCGCGCGACTACGGCGCCAGCCATGCCGACGGTGCCAACATGCTCGCCGCCGCGGTCCGCCCGCATGGCGGCATCGTGCTGTGGCGTGCGTTCGTCTATGCCGACACCGATCCCAACGACCGCGCGAAACAGGCCTATGACGAATTCAAGCCGCTCGACGGGCAGTTCGCCAAGAACGTGATCGTCCAGGTCAAGAACGGCGCGCTCGATTTCCAGCCGCGCGAACCGTTCCACCCGCTGTTCGGCGCCATGCCCCGCACCCCGATCGCCCCGGAATTCCAGATCACGAAGGAATATCTCGGCTTCGCGACGCACCTCGCCTACCTCGCCCCACTCTTCTCCGAAACGCTGACCGCCGACACCCACACACGCGGCCATGCCCGCGTGTCGCAGGTCATCGACGGCTCGCTCGACAGGCACCGCCTCAGCGCCATCGCCGGCGTCGCCAACATCGGCGACTCCCGCGACTGGACCGGATCGTCGTTCAACCAGGCCAACTGGTACGCCTACGGCCGGCTCGCCTGGGATCCGTCGCTGACGCCGCAGGCGATCGCGCGCGAATGGGCGATGCAGACGTTCGGCACCGACCCCAAACTGCTCGATACCGTCGTCGCGATGATGATGGCCTCGCGGGAGGCGGTCGTCGACTATACCGGCCCGCTCGGCCTCGCCCACCTCATGGCGACCGGCCATCATTACGGCCCCGGCCCCTGGGTCGCGGACCTGAAGCGCCCCGAATGGAACCCGGTCTATTATCACCGCGCGGACGCCGCCGGGATCGGCTTCGATCGCACGAAGACGGGCAGCAAAGCGGTCGCACAATATGCCCCCGGGCTGGCGAAACTCTACGCCGATCCGAAGACCACGCCGGAGAACGAACTGCTCTGGTTCCACCACCTGCCGTGGACCTACCGCATGGCCTCCGGCGCGACGCTGTGGGACACGCTCGTCCAGCATTACGACCGCGGCGTCGCAACGGTCGACACGCTCCGCACCCAGTGGCAGCAGACCAAGCCGCTGGTCGACCCCGAACGCTGGCAGAAGACCGACGAGTTTCTCGCCGTCCAGGCACGCGAGGCCCGCTGGTGGCGCGACGCCAGCCTCTCCTACTGGATGTCGCTCAACAACCTGCCGCTCCCGGCCGGCTCGCCGCCCCCCGCGCACGACCTGGCCTGGTACAAGGCGCAGACCTTCCCCTACCCGCCCGGAAACCCGCAGTAACAGCGGGAAACTGCCCGGAAACAGCCGAGCGGCGGCGGTTGACAGCCGCCCCGCCGCTGTCATGGTAGCGGTATAAGAACAGGCTGGGAGCGGACTGAAATGCATATCTCTCGACGGGACAGTCTCGTCCTGCTGGCCGGCATGGGCGTCTCGGCCTGCGGCGGGGCCGGCGGCGCGACGCAAGCCACCCCGACCCCGACCGCATCGGTCCCGCCCACCCCGACGCCCACTCCCGTCGCCACCCCGCCCGCTGCCGCCCCTGCGGAACCGGTCGGGCTCAACACGCTCGCCACGGCCCGCGGCCTGCGCGTCGGGTCCTGCTTCGCCTGGGGTGCGCCCGGTGCCGATCGCGGCTCGTTCGCCAACCCGTCCTATGCCGCGCTGCTCAAGCGTGACTGCGGCATCCTGGTCGGCGAAAACGAGATGAAGTGGCAGGCGATCCGCCCCAGCGCCACGCAGTTCGACTTCACCCGCTTCGATGCGATGATGGACTGGGCGACCGCCAACAACCTCCCCGTCCGCGGCCACAACCTGCTCTGGCACCAGCCCAAGTGGATGCCCGCGTGGGAGGAGAATCACGACTTCGGCAGCTCGCCGTCGCGGGAGGCGGAGCGGCTGCTCGTCGAGCATGTCAACACCGTGTGCCGGCGCTACGGCGCGCGCATTCCGAGCTACGACGTCGTCAACGAAGCGGTCACCCCCGCCGACGGCACGCTCTACCAGACCGCTTTGTCCCGCGCGCTCGGCGGGCCGGAGGCGACGCTCGACCTCGCCTTCCACACCGCCCGTGCCGCCGCCCCCGGCGCTCAGCTCGTCTACAACGACTATATGAGCTGGGAGCCGGGCAACGCGAACCACCGCGCCGGCGTCCTGCGCCTGCTCGAAGGGTTCAAGCGGCGCGGCGTCCCCGTCGACGCGCTCGGCGTCCAGTCGCACCTCGTAACGCAGGGGATGGACGCCCGCACCGGTATCGCCGCGATCGAGGGCGAGTGGCGGCGTTTCCTCGATGCCGTGACGGCGATGGGCTACAAGCTCGTCATCACCGAACTCGACGTCCGCGACAACAACCTGCCCGCCGACATCGCCCCGCGCGACACCGCGGTCGCCGATTTCACGCGCGGCTATCTCGACGTCATGTTCGCCTACCCCGCGCTCCGCGACGTCCTGCTCTGGGGCATGTCCGACCGCTACAGCTGGATCGAAGGCTTCGAACCGCGCAAGGACGGCGCCAAACGCCGCCCCTGCCCCTACGACGCCGACTTCGCCCCCAAACCCATGCGCGCCGCCATCTCGGCGGCGATTACCGCAGCACCCGTCCGCAGCTAACGCCAAAAGGTCGCCACCAGACCAACAGAAAAGCTCTCTCCCCTCGGGGAGAGGGGGGCCACAAGCGAAGGTCTCTTAGCCCTCCCCCCACCGGGGGGAGGGTTGGGTGGGGGGCTTAGGCTGGCGACGACCACGTCACCAAGAACAGCCCATTCTCAGCTCAAATCTGCGACGAACCCAACGCAGAGTTCTCGACAAGCTCGAACCAAACGGAACTGGAGGGCCGAACCTCCAGCCCGAAACTCCTACCGCCCAGCCCGCGCAAACGGCCCAATCATCGTCCCCGTGAACCCACCAGCCTTCGCGGTACTCAAGATCGTCCCATCGACCACCGCAACCTGCTGCCAGGCCCCTGACCCCACCGCGTACGCCAAAGTATAAGCCGGCCCCCGCGCCGAAATCCGCAACCGCACGGGACTGCCCACGGCGGCAGCAATCGGCACCGAGGCCACAGTCCGCCCGATCGCCGGCGCGTCCTTGTCCTCACGCCGGAACGCCCGCACCGCCAGCTTCCCGCCCGTCCGCGTCAGCCCGACGCCCAGGAAATGATCGTCATCCTGCACCGCGGCGAGCCCCGCCTCGGCGCCCTCCCTCGGTCGGAACGTCACCGTCACCGCCGCACTCGCGACATCGTGCATCTGCCGCCGCGCGACATAGCTCGGCTGGGCGTGATCGCCGATCCCGTCGGCCCGCGCCTCCAGCATCAGCGCACCGCCACCGACCGTCCAGCCCGGCGTCCGCGGCGTCCGCATCGTCATCCACGCCTGCGACAGCTTGCTGCCCGGGAAGTTATCCCGCACCGTGAAGCTGCCCGTCATCGGCGGCGCCGGCCGCGGATCGGGTGCCAGCTTCGGCCGCGGTGCGATCGTCGGGATCGCCCGCCCGCGCGGCAGGATCGTCGGCCACCCGTTCGCCCAGGTCACCGGCAGCAGATACGTCTCGCGCCCGATATTATACAGGTCGCCCTCGTACGGCCGCGTCGCCAGGAACGTAGCCCACCAGCTGCCGTCCTTCAGCTGCACCAGGTCCGCATGCCCCGCCGAGGTGATCGGGTTCGGCCGTGCGGGGTCCAGGTCGCGCTGCGTCAGGATCGGATTGACCGATTTCGATGCGGGCACATACGGCCCATCGACCTTGTCCGACCGGAACACGACCTGGCTGTGCGCGACGGCCGTGCCGCCCTCCGCCGCGGTCAGGTAGTAGCGCCCGTCCACCTTCAGAATATGCGGCCCCTCGATCCACACCGGCTTGGCCGCCGGATCGACGCCGCCGTCGACGACCATCTTCGGGTTGCCGAGCATCTTCATCGTCTTCGTATCGAACCGCTCCATCCACAGCGCACGGTGCCCGTCATAGCGCGGCGGCCCGATCGGATCGCGGTTGTTGATGATCCACGCGCTGCCATCGGTATCGAAGAACAGCGACGGATCGATCCCGCCCACCGTCGGCAACCACACCGGGTCCGACCACGGCCCCGCCGGATCGCGCGCCGTGATCACGAAGTTCCCGCCGCAATCGACGCAGGTCGTGACGATGTAGAACCGCCCGTCATGATGGGTGATGTCCGGCGCGAAGATCCCGCGCGACATGCCGAGCCGCTTGTAGTCGAGCTGCCCCGGCCGATCGATGGCGTTGCCGATCTGCCGCCAGTTCACCAGATCGCGACTGTGGAACACCGGGATCCCCGGAAACCACGAGAATGTCGAATTGACGAGGTAGAAGTCGTCCCCGACGCGCGTCACGCTCGGATCGGGATAATAGCCGGCCAGCACCGGGTTGCGATACGATCCGGCCGGCGGCGCGGCGCCATCCTCGCCCGAATAGACGAACTGCTCGAACCGCGCGATCCGGTCCTCCGGCACGGAGGACGCCGCGGTGGTCAGCAATGCCGCGGCCAGCGCTAGCCCATATTTCGTCATCGTCATGCCGCTCCCGTTCGCGCCATCTCTGGTAGCGCTCTCGGCAATGCTATGGGCGCGTGGCCGGCAAAGCAACCCGACCCGGACATGCGAACGGCCGCCCCCTGGCTCGGGGACGGCCGCACGGCTGCCAGATACAGACCTTACTTGAACGAAGCGCGGACCGAGAAGGTGAAGCGTCGATCGTTGATGAACCAGTTGCGTGGCCGGGTCAGCAGGTCCGAATTGATGACGTAGGACGTCCGGGTGATCGACTTGCCGAGGTTCACCCCCTGGAAGCCCATCCGGATCTCCGGCGTCACCGCGTAGAAGATCGAGGCGTCGAGCTGGCCGTATTTCTCGGCATAGACCGGCGCGTTCGGCGCGATCACGTCGCGGATGGTCAGCAGGTTGCGCGACCGCCAGTTATACGCCGCGCGCAGCTCGAGCCCGTTCTTCTGATAGAAGGGTCCGATATTATACTGATACTTGGACAGCCCCTGCAACGACAGGCGACCCGTATCGACCGACGAAATGATGCCCGCCGCCACGTTGGGATCGTTCGGGTCGAGCTGCTGCTGCGATACGCCCGACGACTTCACATAGGTGAAGTTGGCGGACAGGCCGAGCCCCGACAGGAAACCGGGCAGGAAGTCGTAAGTCTGCTGGTAGCCGACCTCGAACCCGCGGACCTTGCCGGTCTCGTCCGAATTGACCGGCGTCGTCACGATCGCATCGAACGATGCGCCGTTGTTGGTGAACGTCTGCCGCTGCGTCCCCACCGACTGCACACCGTGCAGGTTCTTGGCGAAGGCGGAGAAGGTCAACTGACCCACGTTGGAGAAATACCACTCCGCGGTTAGGTCGAGATTGTCCGCGGTCACCGGCTTCAGGAACGGGTTGCCCACGTCGAAGATCGCGACCGGCCCGTTGTTGAACAGGATTGTCTGGTCGCTCGTGTTCAGGCTGACATTGTAATAGGAACGCGTCAGCAGGAAGTCCGGCGGCGCTACGCTCTTGGCGAACGCCACGCGGAATTGCAGGCCGCCACCGACGCCCAGCTTCAGGTTCACGCTCGGCAGGAAATAGTCGTAGGTGAGCTCGACGTCGTTGGGCGTCAGCGCGCCGTTCTGGAACAGCGCGGCCGCGGCCTGGGTCGCCGCCGGCAGCGAGCAGAAGCGCGAGATCGCCGAGCCATCGGTCGGCGCAACGCAGTTGAACGACTGGTTGGGGAACGCGAAGAAGCCCGACGAGATGCGCTTCGTCTCGGTGTAGCGCACGCCGACATTGCCGCTCACGTCCCAGCCGTTCGACAGGTCGTTGCCGAACCGTACCGATACATAGGCCGCGTTGTTCCGCTCCGACACCGGGTTCACCTCGCCCGGGCGGAACGGCGTTCCCGCAAGCACGCCGCTGCGCTGTGCCAGCGGCACCCAGCCGTCGGCACCAGAATTGGTCGAGGTGTAGCTCCGCCATTCCTGCGCGATCTGCTGGATCTGCTGGATCGCCTGGCCATAATTCTGCAGCTGCGATCCCGGGTAGAACAACCGCCCGCCGTTGGACGGATCGTTGGCCTGCCCGCGGAAGAAATTCTCGTACAGGAACGCTTCCTGCGGCGCGGTCGCCCCGGTCGTGCGTGTCGCCGGGTTGCCGTCGATCGGACGGTCGAACCAAACCGGGCCGCCACCGGCACCCGGAAGGTTTGAACCCGGATTAGCCGGATCAGGTGCACCACCGCCCCAGATCTCGCTCAGCACGCCCCAGTTATAGGCGGACGACCGGGCCTGGTTCTGGCGATCGGAGAAACGATAGCCGACACGGACCGAATTCAGCCAGCTTTCTTCCGGGAAGGAATAGTCCAGATCGATCCGGGCCGAATCCTCGTTGCCCTCGCTATCCTCGATATGATCCATCGCGGACCGGTAGAAGCTGTTGGACGGATCGGTGTAGTTCGGGTTCGCGAAATAGTTGCTCGTGCCCTTGTTGGCGACGGGCACGAAATCGACGAACGCCGGCTTGTTGCCGTTCAGTTTGATGTCGGCATTCTGGTACGTCGTGCCCCACACGGTCAGGTCGGTGACCTTCACGGTCGACCAAACATGCTGATAGTCGACGCTGATGCCCAGCCGCTTGGTCGGCTGCCACTTGAAGTTGAAGCTCGCGTCGTTCGTCACGAACCGGCTCTGGTTGCCGCGCGCGATGTTGTTGCTCTGCAGGCCGTTCTCCGGCGTGCGACCGTCGCCGCCCGGCTGCGAATCGGCGCGGAAGCCGTTGGGTCCGGTGATCAGGCCGCTGGTGAACGCATTATCGTCGTCGAACGTGAAGCTGGTGCCCGGGAACGGCTGTGAATCGCCCGCCGCCAGCACGTTGTCGGTCGCGACTTCGATCGAATTCTCTGTCCAGTTCTCACGCGAGTCGGTGCGCAGGAACTGCGCCGTCGCAGTCATCGACCGGTCGAGGCTGCGCCACTGACCCGCGGCGGAGTAACCGTAGCGCGTGCGGTTGAATTCCTGGCTGCGGCTGGCCGCACCGCGCGGCACATAGACCGTCGTGCCTTCGTTCGGTACGTTGTTCGCATCGAGCGGCTGCAACAGCCGGCCGTCCGCGGTCAGGACGCGCGCACCCCAGTTCGAGATCTGCACGCTGTCGGCGCGCGACCGGACCTGCGAGCGCACGAAGCTGCCCAGCAGACCGAAATCGCCGATGCCCGTCGCCCAGCGATCGCTGACCAGCGCGGACAGCGTCGGCGAGGACTTCTTGACGAAATCGCCGTAGTTGTTCTCGAGCGTCGCGCCGAATGTGAAGCCGTTGGAATCGAACGGCACGCGCGTGCGCAGGTTGACCGTGCCGGCGATGCCGCCCTCGATCATGTCGGCGGACGGGCTCTTGAACACGTCCACGCCGCCCAGCAGTTCGGACGGCACGTCGGCGAACGACAGGCCGCGGCCGTTGCCGGCGCTGAACGAGTCGCGGCCGTTGATCTCCGACCGGGTGTAGGTCAGGCCGCGGACGACGACGCCCGAGCCTTCGGTCGCGAAATGGTCGGGGTCGGCGCCGGCGGAGAAGCGGCTGATCGACACGCCGGGCACGCGCTGCAACGCTTCGGTCACGGACCGGTCGGGCAAGGCACCGATGTCTTCGGCGGAGATCGAGTCGACCACCACTTCGGAATTACGCTTGATCGCCTGCGCGCTCTGCAGGCTGCGGCGGATGCCGGTGACGATGATGTCCTGCGCGCCGGCGGCTTCCTGCGGCGTCGCGGTTGCGGCCTCGGCCTCGGTCACGACGGCGCCGCCCGACGGGACCTGCGCGTTGGCGGATGGCTGCGCGGCGGCCGGGTTGGCCTGTGCGAAGGCGATCTGCGGTGCCGCGAGCAACGTCAGCACCATGATCGACGCGCCGCTTTTCAGCGCAAGCGCCCGATCGCACACACGCGACGTTCCGCAAACGGTCTGCATCTCGGTCATCCCCTTACATCGTGTTATCGCTACCAGAATGGCGGGCGTCACGTTGAAATCAGCACTACTGTTTGTTTTGTCAGTCAGCTAGTCTCAAAACTGACATATCGAGTAACAAACGTACCAAAGCGCGCTATTTGTGGCGTAGCGGTAACAGTCGGCACCGGAGAGGGTGATCGTGGCGGACAAGAGACAGCGCATCGTGGTCGTCGGTGGCGGCACGGCGGGGTGGATGACGGCCGCAACATTGGCCTGGGCCTTCGCCGGCCGGCTCGCGGACATCGTGCTGATCGAATCGGAGGAAATCGGCACCGTCGGCGTGGGCGAGGCGACCGTCCCGCACATCCGCTACTTCAACCAGCGGCTGGGCATCGACGAGGCCGATTTCGTCCGCCGGACCAAGGCGACGTTCAAGCTCGGCATCGAATTTCGCGACTGGGGCCGGATCGGCGACAGCTATATCCACCCGTTCGGCGATTTCGGCCACGACATCGCCGGATTGCCGTTCCACCACCACTGGCTGAACGCGGCACGCGCCGGCACCGCGCCTTCGCTGGAGGCCTGCTCGCTGCCGATCGTCGCGGCGCGCGCCAACCGCTTCGCCCCGCCCTCCGCCGATCCGCGCGCGGTCGGGTCGACCTTCTCCTACGCCTACCAGTTCGACGCCTCGCTCTACGCCGCCTACCTCCGCGACTATTCCGAACGACGCGGCGTCTCGCGCGTCGAAGGGCGCGTGACCGCGGTCGATCGCGGCGACGCCGGCGTCGCGGCGGTCCGGCTGGCCGACGGCCGGCGGATCAAGGGCGACCTGTTCGTCGACTGCTCGGGCTTCCGCGGCCTGCTGATCGAAGGCGCGCTGGAGGCGGGCTATGAGGACTGGTCGCACTGGCTGCCCTGCGACGCCGCCTGGGCCGTGCCGTGCAGCAACACCGGCCCGCTCACCCCCTATACCCGCGCCACCGCGCGCGAGGCCGGCTGGCAATGGCGCATCCCGTTGCAGCATCGGACCGGCAACGGCCATGTCTTCTCGACGCGCTTCACCGACCCGGACGTCGCCCGCGCCCGCCTGCTCGACACGCTGGAGGGCGAGGCACTTGCCGAACCGCGCATGCTGCGCTTCCGCACCGGCCGCCGCCGGTCGCAATGGATCGGCAACACAGTCGCGATCGGCCTGTCGGCGGGCTTCCTCGAACCGCTCGAGTCGACCAGCATCCACCTGATCCAGCTCGCGATCGGCAAGCTGATCGAGCTGTTCCCCGCCGACGGCGCCGTCGATCCGGTCGACATCGCGGAGTATAACCGCGCGATGGCGCTGGAGTATGAACGCGTGCGGGACTTCCTGATCCTGCATTATACCGCCACAGAGCGTGACGACACGCCATTCTGGCGGCATGTCCGCACGATGGAACTGCCGCCCTCGCTGGTCGAGAAGATGGCCGAGTTCCAGGATCGCGGCATCGTCGCCGCGTACCGGGAGGGCATGTTCCTGCCGGCCAGCTGGCTCGCCGTCTATTATGGCCAGCGGATCGTGCCGCAACGCCCGCACCCACTGGTCGCCGCCGTCCCGCCCGAACAGTCCGCCGCCCATGTCGCCGCGGTCGCCGCCGCCTGCCGCCGCGCCGCCGATGCGATGCCGGGGCATGCCGACCACATCGCCGCGATCGGCGCCGCCGCATGATCGAGACTGTCGCGATCCTGGGTGACACGCTTTGCGGCTGGATCGCCGCCGCGGCCCTCGCCCGCCGCCTGCCCCGCGCAGAATACCGCGTGCTGGTGATCGACACCGGCGCGCGTGGCGACGGGCTCGGCGACTTCGCGCCGCTGATCGCGGTCCCGCCAGCGCTCGCCGCCTTCCACGCCGATCTCGGGCTCGACGACCGGCAACTCGTCGACGGCACCGGCGGCGGCTACGCGCTTGGCACCGTGCTCGCCGGCTGGCGCGCGGACGGGGCGACCGGCTTCCTGTCCTACGGCGAAACCGGTGCCCCGCTCGACGGCATCGCCTTCCGCCACCTCGCCGCGCGGCTCCGCTCGGCCGGCCAGACCGTCCGGTTCGCAGACCACGCAATCGCCGCGCTCGCCGCCCAGTCCGGCCGCTTCGATCCCGCCGCCCCGATCGATCGTGGGTTGCACTTGGACTCGTCGCTGTACGCCCGAATGCTGCGCAGCATCGCCTGCAACAACGGCGCCGAAAACGCGTCCGCCCCCCTCCGCGATATCACCACCGACGGCCCGATCGCGACGCACCTCACGCTCACCGACGGCACCACAGTCGAACCCTTCCTGCTGCTCGACTGCACCGGCACCGCCCCGACGGACGCCCCGTTCGAGGACTGGTCGCACTGGCTCCCCTGCAACCGCACCGCGACCGAGACCGTCCCCGCCGACGGCGCCCCCCCCCCCTTCGCGCAAGTCGATGCACAGGACGCCGGCTGGGTCATGGGCTGGCCGCTCGACGGCGCCGACGTCCGCGTCGCGTGCAGCGTCGACGGCGCGGGGCGCAGCTTCCGCCAAGGCGCGCTGGCCGCCCCCTGGACCGGCAACCGCATCGCGCTCGGCGCCGCGTCCTGCCTGCTCGAACCGCTCCACCCGACCGCGCTGCCGCTGCTGCTGAACGCGCTCGTCCGGCTGATCCAGTATTGGCCGGCGGACCGCACCGATCCGGTCGCCAGCGCCGCGTTCAACCGCGGCACCACTGGCGAACAGGCCCGCGCCCGCGATTTCGTCATCGCGCAATATGCCGCCGCGGGCCGCCCCGGCGCCTTCTGGAACGCACGCCGAACCACCGAACTACCCGACACCGTGGTCGCCAAACGCGACCTGTTCGCCGCCCGCGGCCGCCTGCCGATGTTCGACGACGAACCTTTCGAAGAGGAGGACTGGGCCGCCATGTTCGATGCGATGGGCGTCGTCCCGCGCCGCCACGATGCGCTGGCGGACTTACTCCCCATCCCCGCGATCGAACGCCATCTCGCCGCACACCGCGCCGCGATGATCGACCGCGTGCGCAGCCTGCCGCCCTATGCGCAGGTCGTCGCCCGTCGCCGGGCCGTCGCATGACGATCGGCGCCCCCGTCCGCAGCGTCGTCATCGTCGGCGGCGGCACCGCCGGCTGGATGACCGCCGCCGCCCTCGCCCGGCTCGTCCCCACCGGCACCGCCGTCACGCTCGTCGAATCCGACGCGATCGGCACCGTCGGCGTGGGGGAGGCGACGATCCCGCCGATCCGCGCCTTCAACGCCATGCTCGGCATCGACGAGGCGGAGTTCCTCGCCGCCACCGCCGGCAGCTTCAAGCTTGGCATCGAATTCGTCGACTGGGCCGCCCTTGGCGAACGCTATCTCCACCCGTTCGGCGGCTTCGGCTTCGATATCGAGGGGGTCCGCTTCCACCAATATTGGCGCCGCCGCCGTGCGGCCGGGGTGGACGAGGATATCGGCGACTATGCGCTGTGCGCCGTTGCCGCCCGCGCCGGACGGTTCGCGCCGCCCTCCGCCGATCCTGCCTCGATCCTGTCGCAGATGAACCACGCCTATCATTTCGACGCCGGGCTCTACGCGCAGTTCCTCCGCGCCCGCGCCGAACGCGGCGGCGTCCGCCGGATCGAGGGCGAGATCGTCGAGGTCACGCTCGACGGCGAAACCGGCCATGTCCGCCACGTGGCGCTGGCCGGCGACCGCATCGTCGCGGGCGACCTGTTCATCGACTGCTCGGGCTTCCGCGGCCTGCTGATCGAGGAGGCGCTCGGCGCGGGCTACGAGGACTGGACACGCTGGCTGCCGTGCGACCGCGCCGTCGCGATGCCCAGCGCGCGCACCGACCGCGCAATCGCGCCCTTCACGCGCTCCACCGCGCGCCCCGCCGGCTGGCAATGGCGCATCCCGCTGCAGCACCGCACCGGCAACGGCTATGTCTATTCCAGCGCCTATGTCTCGGACGACGAGGCCGCCGCCACGCTGGTCGCCAATGTCGACGGCCGCCCGCTTGCCGATCCGCGCGTGCTGCGCTTCACCGCGGGCCGGCGGCGGCGGCAATGGATCGGCAACGTCGTGGCGCTCGGCCTTGCGTCGGGGTTCGCCGAACCGCTCGAATCGACCAGCCTCCACATGGTGCAGACCGGCATCTCAAAACTGCTCGCGCTGTTCCCGGACCAGGGTTTCTCGCCCGTCGAGATCGCGACCTACAACCGGCTGGCGGAGGTCCAGTTCGATCAGGTCCGCGACTTCCTCGTGCTCCACTATCACGCCACCCGCCGCACCGATTCGCCCTTCTGGCGTGATGCGCAGACCCGCGCGATCCCGGACGCGCTGGCCGAAAAGATCGCGCTCTGGCGCCGCCGCGGCCGGCTGTTCCGGTGGGAGGACGACCTGTTCGCCGAACCCAGCTGGGTCGCGGTGCTGCTCGGCCAGGGCATCGTGCCGGAGGGCTGGGACCGGCTGGCCGACGGCGTCCCCACGCGCGAGATCGATGCGCGCTTCGACCGGCTGCGTACCATGTTCGCCGACGCCGCCGCCCGCATGCCGCGGCACGAGGACTATCTGGCCAACACCTGCCCCACCCGAGTCCGCGCCGCATGACGGACGGCCCGACCACGTCGCGCCGGATCGTCATCGTCGGCGGCGGCACCGCCGGCTGGATGGCCGCCGCCGCGTTCGGCCGCCTGCTCGGGCCGGCAGGAACGCACGTCACGCTGATCGAGTCGGATGACATCGCCACCGTCGGCGTGGGCGAGGCGACGATTCCGCCGATCCAGACCTTCCACGCCATGCTCGGGATCGACGAGGCCGCCTTCCTCCGCGCCACCGGCGGCAGCTACAAGCTCGGCATCCGCTTCGAAGGCTGGTCGCGCCCCGGCGACTCCTACGTCCACCCGTTCGGCCAGGTCGGCACCGACATCGCCGGCCACCCCTTCGCCGCCCAATGGCTCCGCGCCCGCCAGGCCGGCCTGGCCGAGCCACTCGAGCACTATTCGCTCGAGGCCCGCGCCGCGACCGCCGGCCGCTTCGCCCGCCCCATCCCGAACGGCGACTCCCCGCTGTCGCGGGTCGGCTACGCCTATCATTTCGATGCCGGCCGCTACGCCGCCTTCCTCCGCGCGCATGCCGAGGCGAACGGCGTCGTCCGGCGCGAGGGCACCGTCGTCGCGGTCGACCGCGGCCCGGCCGGCATCGCCGCGGTCCGGCTGGCGGACGGCAGCAGCATCGAGGGCGACCTGTTCGTCGACTGCTCCGGCTTCCGCGCGCTGCTGATCGAGGGTGCGCTCGCCGCCGGCTGGGTCGACTGGTCCGAACAGCTCCCCTGCGACCGCGCCGTCGCGGTGGCCTCCGCCGCCGATGTCGCCCCACTGCCGCTCACCCGTTCCACGGCAAAGGCAGCCGGCTGGCAATGGCGCATCCCGCTCCGCCATCGCACCGGCAACGGCCATGTCTTCTCCAGCTGCCACATGGGCGAAGACGAGGCGACCGCGATCCTGCTTGCCGGGTTGGAGGGCTCGCCCGTCGGCACCCCCCGCGTCCTGCGCTTCACCACCGGCCACCGCCGGCATTTCTGGTCGGGCAACTGCGTCGCGCTCGGGCTCGCCGCCGGCTTCATGGAACCGCTCGAATCGACCAGCATCCACCTCGTCCAGCGCGGCATCCAGCACCTGCTTCAGATGCTGCCGGGCGCGGGCGCCGACGACGCGATCGTCGCACGCTACAACCGCATCATGACCGCGGAGTTCGCCCGCATCCGCGACCTCCTCGTCGCGCATTACCATCTGAACGCCCGCCCCGAACCCTTCTGGCGCGAACGTGCGGCACTCCCCCCGCCCGCCGGCCTCGCCGAAAAGCTGGCGCTCTACCGCAGCGGCGGACGCATCTTCCGCGAATCGGACGAGCTCTTCAACGAACAGAGCTGGCTTGCCGTGCTCGCCGGGCAATCCGCCCCGCTCGACGGTCACGATCCGGTCTGCGACGCGCTGCCGCTCGACGCCGTCGCCCGGCGGATCGCGGCGATCGAACGCGTCGTCGCCACCGCGCTCACCCACATGCCCCCCCATGCCGACGCCCTCGCGCGGCTGGCCTCCTGATCGGAACCCCGATGCTCCCCGCGCTCGCCCTGCTGGCCGCCGCCACGATCAACCTGAACCAGCTCGGCTTCCGGCCCGGCGACCCGAAACAGGCGATCGTCGCCGCCCCCACCCCCGCCCCGCTCGACTGGCAGATCCTCGACGCCACCGGCACCGTCGTGCTCCGCGGCAGAACCACGGCCGGCACCGACGACGCCGTCTCCGGCGACCGCGTCCACATCGCGACGTTCGACACGCTGACCAGGCCCGGCGCCTACCGCCTGCGCGCCGCCGGCGTCGAAAGCGGCACCTTCCAGGTCGCCCCCACGCTCTACGCCCCGCTCGCCCGCAACGCGCTCGCCGTCTTCTATCACCAGCGCGCCGGCACGCCGATCGAGGCGCGCTACGTCGGCGCCCGCTGGGCCCGCCCCGCTGGCCACGCGCCCGAAATCGCCGCCTGCTTCGCCGGCAAGGACGAGGCCGGCACCGTCTGGCCCGGCTGCCCGACCAAGCGCGACGTGACCGGCGGCTGGTACGATGCCGGCGACCACGGCAAGTACGTCGTCAACGCCGGCATCTCCGCCTGGACGCTCCAGAACCTCTACGAAACCGGCTTCGCGCGACGCCTGTTCGCCGATGGCCAGGCCCGCCTGCCGGAGTCGGGCAACGGCCGCGACGACCTGCTCAACGAAGCGCGGTGGGAGGTCGAATGGATGCTAAAGATGCAGGTCCCGCCCGCCACCCGCATGGCGCTCCCGATCGGCCCGCAACCGAAATCGACACCGCTGACGCTCACCCCGGTCGACGCGGGCGGCATGGCGTTCCACAAGGTCGCCGACGCGCGCTGGACCACCATCCCCACCGCCCCCGCCGACGACCGCCAGCCGCGTGTGCTTTACCCGCCCTCCACCGCCGCGACGCTCAACCTCGCCGCAGTCGCTGCGCAGGCCGCCCGCCTCTGGCGCACCACCGACCCCGCCTTCGCCGCGCGGTGCCTCGCGGCCGCCCGACAGGCCTGGACCGCCGCGGTCCGCAACCCGGACATCCGCGCCGCCACCGCCTTCACCGGCAGCGGCGGCTACGGCGACGACAATCTCGCCGACGAACGTGCCTGGGCCGCCGCCGAACTATTCGCCACCACGGGCGAGGCGACGTACCGCGCCGCGCTTTCCGACGGCCCCGCCACCGTCCCCGGCTGGGCAGACGTCGCGACGCTCGGCACGATCACGCTGGCGGTCGCGGACGGCGTCCCCACCAAGATCCGCGACAACGCCCGCGCCCGCATCGTGACCGCCGCCGACGGCTTCCTGGCCGAGGTCCCGCGCAGCGGCTACCGCATCCCCTACGCGTCGCAGAAATATGACTGGGGCTCGAACAGCAACATCCTCAACCGCGCCGTGCTGCTCGGCCTGGCCGCGCGTTTCACCGGCTCCGCCCGCTACCGCGCCGGCGCGGTCGACGCCGCCGACTATGTGCTCGGCCGCAACCCGCTCGGCCAGTCGTTCGTCTCCGGCACCGGCTGGAAACCGCTTCAGAACCCGCACCACCGCTTCTGGGCGCACCAGGTCGACGCGGCACTCCCCCCGCCACCGCCCGGCGTCCTGTCCGGCGGCCCCAACAACACGGCAATGGCCGATCCCGTCGCGGTCAAACTTAAGGGCCGTTGCGCTCCGCAACGCTGCTGGGCCGACGACATCAACGCCTATGCGCTCAACGAGATGGCGATCAACTGGAACGCCCCGCTGGTCTGGGTGGCGGCATATCTGGACGCGGGCGGGAGCGCTCCAACCGAGAAGGCCAACTGACCCCGCCCCCTACGCCCCCCACCCGCTTGTCCTGAGTAGGGACTGAGCGAAGCCGAAGGCCCGTATCGAAGGATCGGCCCCATGCTTCGACACGAGCCCTCGATACGCGCCGCGGGCACTACTCGGGCGCTACTCGGCACGAACGGGTTATCGAGCCCCCACCCTCACCGCTTCGCAAGCGCCGTCAGCAGATACCGCCGGATCCGCTCCGACCGCTCGTCGCTCCCTGGCCCAAGCACGCCCCGCGCCGCCGCGGGCAAATGATCCCCCGCCGACGCCGCATCGTCCCCGAACACATAATGGTCGAACCACGCGCGCCACCCGGCCTTCTCCGTCTCCGGCCGGTCGCGCACCGCCATCAGCGCGTGGACCAGCGCATGGAACGCCGAATTGGCCGGATCGAACGTCCACCAGTAATTGCACAGCACGTTCAACGTCCCGAACGCCTGGACATGATGCCACCAGATCGCCGGCACGAACAACGCATCGCCCGGCGCCAGGTCCGCGACCAGCGCATGCTCCAGCGCCGCGGCGTAACGCGGATAGCGATCGAGGTCGGGCGCCAGCGGATCGACCATGCTGGCCGGCGGCCCGGCCAGCGTCCGGTCGAGCGGCCCGATATACAGATTGCCGACCTGTTCCGGCGGAAACAGCGTGAAGCGCCGCTGCCCCGCCACGACGCAGGCCAGGTTGGTCGACCCGTCATAATGCGTCGCGGTCTGCGTCGCGTTGCCGATCCACAACCGCGGCGTCGCCCCACCCAGCGGGAGGTCGAGCGGGTTCGCCGCCGGCCAGCCCGGCAGATGTTCCGGCGCGGTCGCGGCATTGGCATACAGCGTATGACGCTCGCCCGCCGGCACCGTCGCCAGCCGTAGCAGTTCGGACAGCAACGCCCCCAGCGGCGCCTTCTCCCGGTGGAAGTTGAACCCTTCCAGATGGTCGCCGCGATAGAAGAACCGCCCGCCATATTCCGGCCCGCCGATCAGCACCTCCATCGGCCGCCCGCCATCGCCCAACCCGGCCAGATAATCCGCGGTCGCACGGTCGCCGCCCGCCGCCGCGCGAACGCTCGCCCAGTGCGCGACCTGCCCACGCAGCACCAGCGGCGTACCGCGTGGCGCCACCTCCGCGGCAAAGGTTGCGGCATCGACGGCGGGGCGCGCGTCTACGCGGGCGTCGGTCGCCGCGGGATGGTCGATCTTCATCCCGACGACCTACCGCAGCCGCCACGGGAACGCCACGATCCCGTACGAGTCCGCGCGCCGAAAAAGCGACGATAACAACCGCCTGCCTGCGTTCTGGCGCTCCGCCGGCCCCGGTGATATCGCGTTCGTAGATAGGACGCGATTGACGCACGGCGTCGCTTGCGGTCTGTAGGGCGGACGGCGTATTGATAGCGCTAACGACAAACGGGAGAGGGTGAGCGATGAAGCGGTGGTCCACGGCCCTGGTCGCAATCGCGCTGTTCCCCGCTCTGGTCGGTGCACGCGCCGCCCCCGATGCCCCGCGCCGCTCCGACTGGATCGCCAGCTGGGGCACCTCGCAAATGGTCGCGGACGGCGACAACGCGCTCCCCGCCATCCCCGCCGAGGGTGTCACCCTGCGCCAGGTCGTGCGCCTGTCCACCGGTGGCCGCCAGGTCAGGGTCCGGCTGTCCAACGCGTTCGGCAAGCAGCCGCTCGTCGTCGCGGCCGCACATCTGGCTCGGCCGCTCGCACTCGGCACGGCGCGCACCGACGCCGGCGTCCTGCTCGCCTTCTCCGGCCGGCCCGGCGCCACGATCCCGGCCGGCGCGGAACTCTACTCCGACCCTGTGACCATGCCCGTCGCACCCGGCGCGGACCTCGCGATCAGCCTCCATCTGCCGGCCGCCCCCACGCCGCAGACCGGCCACCCCGGCTCCCGCGCAAACAGCTTCACCCTCCCCGGCGCGCACGTCGCCGACCCGGTCCTCGCCGGTGCCGCCACGCTCACCCACTGGTACGTCATCGCCGATGTCGAGGTCTCCGATCCCGCCAGCGCGGGCACCGTCGTCACGATCGGCGACTCGATCACCGACGGCTATGGGGTTTTGCCCAACACCAACGCGCGCTGGTCCGACGTCCTGGCCCAGCGGCTGCGCGGCAACGCGTCGACCCGCACGATCGGCGTCGTCAACGCCGGCATCGGCGGCAACCGTGTGCTGCTCGACGGGCTCGGCCCGAACCTCCTCGCGCGGTTCGACCGCGACGTCATCGCCCGCACCGGCGTCCGCTGGGCGATCGTGCTGGAGGGGGTGAACGACCTCGGCGTCCTGACGCGCGAGGCACCCGCCACCCCGGCACAGCATGCCGCGCTCGTCGCCGGCGTCACCGCCGCCTATCGCCAGATGGCCGATCGCGCGCACGCCCACGGCATCCGCCTGATCGGCGGCACGATCACGCCGCTGATGGGCAACGAGTATTACCATCCCGGCCCCGAAACGGAGGCAGACCGCCAGGCGATCAACCGCTTCATCCGCACCTCCGACACGTTCGACGCGGTGATCGATTTCGACCGTATCGTCCGCGATCCGGTGCGTCCCGACCGGCTCGCCCCCGCCTTCGACTCCGGCGACCATCTCCACCCCTCCCCCGCCGGCTACCGCGCGATGGGTGAGGCCGTGCCGCTGACGCTGTTCGCCACATCCGTGTCCGCAACGCGCACCAAGGCATCGCCCCCCAGCATCGCGCTGACCTTCGACGACATCCCCTCGCACGGCCCGCTCCCGCCCGGCGAAACCCGCGTCGGCGTGATCCGCGCGATCACCGCCGCACTGTCCCGCGCCAAGGCACCGGCCTTCGGTTTCCTCAACGCCGCCAGCAACCGCGATGCGGACACGGCGAGCGCCACCGCCGCCTGGCGCGCCGCCGGCCTGCCGCTCGGCAATCACAGCTATTCCCATCCGAACCTCGACGCGGTCGGGCCCGTCAGGTTCGCCGCGGACATCGCGCAGAACGAGGCACCGCTCGCGGCGGCGGCCGGCACCACCGACTGGCACTGGTTCCGCTACCCGTTCCTGTCGGAAGGCGCGACGCCCGCCGTTCGCGACGCGATCCGCACCGACCTTCGCACCCGCGGCTACCGCGCCGCGGCCGTGACGATGAGCTTCGATGACTATGCGTGGAACGCGCCCTACGCCGCCTGCGCCACCCGTCACGACAGCGCCGCGATCGCGAAGCTCGACGCCAGCTTCCTCGCCGGCGCTCGTACGGCGGCACTCTCCGCCCGTGCGCGCGCGCAGACGCAGCTCGGGCGCGACGTGCCCTACGTCCTGTTGATGCACGTCGGTGCGATGGACGCGCGCATGCTGCCACGCCTGCTCGCGCTCTACCGCTCGATGGGGTTCCGCTTCACCACGCTCGCCGCGGCGCAGGCCGATCCTTATTACGCCGCGGCGAACGACCTTTCCCTGCCCGGTCCGACCCTGTCGCTGGCCGGCCCGTCCACCATGCCCCCCGCAAGGCCGCCTGCCGGCCTGTGCACCTGACAACGGAGATCGCTTCAGTGACCCCAATCTTCGACCCCGCCGACGCCCTCGGCACCGAATGGCGCGAAGGCCGCTGGCTCGGCCGTATCGACCGCGGCGACGGCCCCTCGCCCGTGCTCGTCGTGGGCGGCATCGTCCATGACATGTCCCGCGTCGCCCCCACCGTCGCCGAACTGGTCGCCGACGGCCTGCTCGATCACACCGCGGGCGAACCAATCGGCGATCTCGCCAAACTCGGCCTGTCGCCCGACGGCACGCCGCGCCTGCTCAGCCCGATTGATTTCCAGTGCGTCAAGGCGGCCGGCGTCACCTTCGCCGTCTCCGCGCTGGAACGCGTGATCGAGGAACTGGCGCGCGGCGATCCCGGTGCCGCGACCGCGGTCCGCGAACGGCTCGAAACGCGCGTCGGTGGCGGTCTTGCCGCCGTCGTTCCGGGTACCGAAGAAGCCGCCGCGCTCAAGGTTGCGCTGATCGAGGAAGGGCTCTGGTCGCAATATCTCGAGGTCGCGATCGGCCCCGATGCCGAAGTGTTCACCAAGGCCGCGTCGCTCTCGACCGTCGGCTGGGGCAGCGCCGTCGGCGTGCGCTCCGACTCCACCTGGAACAACCCGGAACCGGAGGTCGTGCTGCTGGTCGACCCCACCGGCCGCACGGTCGGCGCGACGCTCGGCAACGACGTCAACCTGCGCGATTTCGAAGGGCGCTCGGCACTCCTGCTCGGTAAGGCGAAGGACAACAACGCCTCCTGCTCGCTCGGCGCGTTCGTCCGGCTGTTCGACGACAGCTTCACGATGGACGACGTCCGCTCCGCCAGCGTCGCGCTGCGGATCGAGGGTGAGGACGGCTATGTCCTCGACGGCGCCAGCGCGATGGACCAGATCAGCCGCGACCCGGAGGAACTGGTCCGTCAGACGATGAGCGAGCATCAATATCCCGACGGCTTCGTCCTGTTTCTCGGCACGCTGTTCGCGCCGACCAAGGACCGTGACGAACCCGGCCGCGGCTTCACGCACAAGGTCGGCGACACCGTCTCGATCGCGTCGCCGCGGCTCGGCCGCTTGCTTAACCCGGTCACCACGTCCAAGGCGGCGCCCGAATGGACGTTCGGCGTCACCGCGCTGGTCCGCAACCTGGCGGCCCGCGGGCTGCTGTCGAAACGCACCTGATGAAAGATCCCATGCCCCAGACCCATCCCGACCCGGCACAGGCCGCCGTCTATCCCTCGCTCCGTGACAAGCGCGTCATCATCACCGGTGGCGCGTCCGGCATCGGTGCCGGCCTGGTCGAAGGCTTCGTCCGGCAGGGCGCGCGCGTTGCGTTCATCGACATCGTCGAGGCGGATGCGGAGGCGCTGATCGCACGGCTTTCGCCCAACGCGGCGCATGTGCCGATCTTCCACCGGCTCGACCTGACCGATCTCGATGCGCTGGCGACCGTCTTCGCCACGATGATCGAGCAGCTGGGCGGCTGCGACGTCTTGCTCAACAACGCCGCGAACGACGATCGTCACACGGTGGCCGAGGTGACGCCCGACTATTGGGATCGCCGCATGAACGTGAACCTGCGCCACGCCTTCTTCGCGTCGCAGGCCGTCGTTCCGGCGATGAAGGCCGCGGGCGGCGCGATCATCAACTTCGGCTCGATCAGCTGGCACCTCGCGTTGCCCGATCTGGTCCTTTACCAGACCGCCAAGGCCGCGATCGAGGGCCTGACGCGCAGCCTCGCCCGCGATCTCGGTCGCGACCAGATCCGCGTCAACTGCATCGTCCCCGGCAACGTCCAGACCCCCCGCCAGGAAAAATGGTACACGCCGGAGGGCGAAGCCGAGATCGTCTCGTCGCAGTGCATGGACGGCCGCATCCAGCCCTACGACATCGCCGCCATGGCCATGTTCCTCGCCTCCGACGACGCCCGCATGTGCACCGCCCACAATTACTGGGTCGACGCTGGCTGGCGCTGATGTGGTGAGCGGTCGGGGATCAAGCCCGGCCGCTGAACGACCAAAACAACGACAGCCGGCGATCCCCATCGCCGGCTGTTTTTGTGTCTACGGTCTGCGACCCTGAGGGCTCGGAACACCGAACAGCTTCGACCCCAAGCCCCTCCCCCCAAACCGTCATGTGGAAAGGTAGGCCGATACGGCCCCGCGTAGTCCCTGCGCTTGAAGAACGCCCCCAACCAATCGCACCCAGGCATAAAAAAAGCGGGGGCACCCACCGGATGCCCCCGCCCCTCGTCGCCTGAAGAGAAAAGCCTCAGCCCTCCATGTCTTCCAGTTCGCGTCCGCGCGTTTCGTTGATCATCGCCTTGACGAAGAAGAACGAGAGCGCCGCGAAGATCGCGTAGCCCGTGTAGGTGACCGCCAGACCCGGCGAGACCGACAGCGCCGGGAAGCTGACCGAAATCGCCGCGTTGGCAATCCACTGCGCGAAACCGGCCACCGCCAAGCCCGACCCGCGGATCTGGTTCGGGAACATCTCGCCCAGCATCACCCACATCACGGGGCCCCAGCTGGCGTTGAAGAAGATGACGTACAGATTGGCCGCGATCAGCGCGATCATGCCCGAATTGCCGGGCAGCGACACCGCGCCATCCGCCCCGGTCACCGCGGTCGAGAAGGCGTAGGCCACCGTCGCCAGCGTCACCGCCATGCCGGCCGAACCGACGAGCAGCAGCGGCTTGCGCCCGATCCGATCGACCGTGCCGATCGTGAAGATGCACGCCGCGATCGACAGGACACCCGACAGGATGTTGATCTGCAGCGCGTTGTCCTCCGTGAACCCGACCGCTTCCCACAACACCGCGCCGTAATAGAACACGACGTTGATGCCGACGAGCTGCTGGAAGATCGCCAGGCCGATACCCGCCCACAGGATGGGACGGATCTTGCCGGTGGTCTTGTCGCGCAGGTCGGACAGCTTCGGCTTGTGGTGATCGGCGGCGAGCGAGTTGCGGATCTCGACGACCTTGCGGTCCGCCTCGGCCTTGCCGAACAGCCGGGTCAGTACCGTGTGCGCCTCGGCGTCGCGGCCCTTGGCGACCAAGAAGCGCGGGCTTTCCGGAATCACGAGCAGCGCGAAGAAGTAGATCGCCGCCGGGATCGCCTGCAGCCAGAACATCCAGCGCCAGGCCGGATAGCCGAGCCAGAAGTCGGCGGTCGACCCGCCGGCATAACGTGCCAGCGCGAAGTTCGCGACGAACGCACCGGTCAGCCCGGTGATGATCATCACCTGCTGCACGCTGGACAGTCGCCCACGGATCGAGGCGGGCGTCACTTCGGAGATGTAGACCGGCGAGATCACGCTGGCCGCACCGACGCCGAGGCCACCGATAATGCGTGCGAAAATGAAGATCGCCGAGCCCGTCGCCGCCCCGGCCAGCAATGCGCTGAACAGGAACAGCCCGGCGGAGATCATCATGACGTTGCGACGGCCGATGCGGTCGGACAGCCGCCCCGCCCCGAACGCGCCGATCGCCGACCCGACCAGGATCGCGCCAACATTGACGCCGATCCCCAACCGTCCGAGCCCGAACGCGGCCTCCAGCCCCTTCTGGGTGCCGTTGATGACCCCCGAGTCATAGCCGAACATGAAACCACCGATCGTCGCCACCGCGACGATCGCGGCAATGAACCCGTGGTTGACCATGCCGCCGTCCCCGGCGAGGCCCCGCGTCGTTTCGCTCATCGTCTCTCTCTCCTCATGCCGGCTTTGCCGACTTCATCGTCCCTGGTCGTCGTAGCGTCAGTGATTGTGGCGCGGCGTACGGGCCGCGATGCCGCGATATTTGACTGCGAAGTCCAATACCCCACCCTCGCTCAATTGCCCGGTCTTTTCGCGATACAATTCTTCCCACGGCGTATTGCTCGCCGGGATCGGCGGGGCGGGCTCACCGCGGCGGCGCGCGATCTCCGCCTCGTCAACCAGCGCGTCGCAACGCCCGGCGGAAAGGTCGATCCGGATGATGTCGCCGGTGTGCAGCCAGGACAGACCGCCGCCGACCGCGCTTTCGGGGCTGGCGTTCAGGATCGACGGGCTGTCCGACGTGCCGGACTGACGACCGTCACCCAGCGTCGGCAACGCCAGGATCCCGCGCTGGATCAGGTGATCCGGCGGCTGCATGTTCACGACCTCGGCCGAACCGGGCCAGCCGATCGGTCCCGCGCCGCGGATCACCAGGATGCAGTTCTCGTCGATATCGAGCGCCGGGTCGTTGATCCGGTGGTGATAATCGTCCGATCCCTCGAACACGATCGCCCGCGCTTCGAACACATTCTCCATGCCGGTCCGCTCGAGATACCGTTCGCGGAACGCCGGCGAGATCACGCTGGTCTTCATGATCGCGACATCGAACAGGTTGCCGGTCAGCACGAGGAACCCGGCCTGCTCCTTCAGCGGGGTGTCGAACGCGCGGATCACCTCGCGGTCGGTCGCGCCGCGGCCCTGGATATTCTCCGCCACCGTCCGGCCAGTCACGGTCGCGCACGCGCCGTCCAGCTTGCCCGCACCGAGCAGTTCAGTCATCACCGCCGGCACGCCGCCCGCGCGGTGGAACCGCTCGCCCAGGAACCGCCCGGCCGGCTGCACGTCCACCAGCAGCGGCAAATCGTAGCCAAACTCGGACCAGTCGGACGCCGCGATCTCGACCCCGGCATGCTTGGCCATCGCGTGGATATGCGGCTGCGCATTGGACGATCCGCCGATCGCGGTGACCACGCGGATCGCGTTCAGGAAGCTTTCGCGCGTCAGGATGTTCGACGGGCGCAGGTCCTCATACGCCATCTCGACGATCCGCCGGCCGGTCTCATACGCATATTGGCCGCGCTCGCGATACGGCGCGGGAATCGCCGCGCACCCGGGCAGCGACAGGCCAAGCGCCTCGGCCACCGCGTTCATCGTCGATGCGGTGCCCATCGTGTTGCAATGCCCCGCCGACGGCGCGCTGTCCGTCGCGCGCTGGAGGAACTCCTCCTCGTCGATCTCGCCCGCCGCCAGCTTGCGCCGCGACCGCCAGATGACGGTACCCGACCCGACCAATTCGCCGTCGTGCCAGCCGTCCAGCATCGGCCCGCCCGACAGCACGATCGCCGGAATATCGACAGTCGATGCCGCCATGATCCCCGACGGCGTCGTCTTGTCGCACCCGGTGGTCAGCACGACCGCGTCGATCGGATAGCCGTACAGCGTCTCGACGAGCCCGAGATAGGCCAGGTTGCGATCGAGCGCCGCGGTCGGCCGCCGGCAATTTTCGAAGATCGGGTGGACCGGGAACTCCATCGCGATCCCGCCCGCGTCGCGGATGCCGTCGCGCACGCGCCGCGCCAGGTCCAGATGGATGCGGTTGCACGGGCTCAGGTCCGACCCGGTCTGCGCGATACCGATGATCGGCCGCCCGGACCGGAGCTCGGCCGGCGTCAGGCCGTAATTCATGAAGCGTTCGAGGTAGAGCGCGGTCATGTCCGACCGCGCCGGGTCCGCGAACCAGTCCCGCGAACGGAAGGGACGAACCGGTTGACGTTGCACTCTTTACTCTCCCGTCCGGCATCGCCCGCATCGGGCCTGCCGTATCGCTGATAACGCTACCAGATACAGGACCATCGTCAAGCGGCGGTCGCTACTGCGACACGCCGACGCGCGGCCGGCGCCGCGGCGGCGCATCCGACTGCCGACGGATCAGCGTGAAGTCGAGCGTGCGGTGCCGCTCCATCACTTCCCCGCCGCGCTGCTGGCGGATGGTAGAGACGAGCAGCGCCACCGCCGCGCGCGACATGTCGGCGATCGGCTGATGGATCGTCGTCAGTTCCGGCCAGATCGCGGTCGACAGCGTCGTATCGTCGAACCCGCACACCGTCAGGTCGCCCGGCACGTCTAGCCCGCGACGATGCGCCGCCGCGACGGTCGCCGCCGCCATGTCGTCGTTGGATGCGAAGATCGCGGTCGGCGGATCGTCCAGCTCCAGCAGCTGCTCCGCCGCGTCCAGCCCCGACCGGTAGGTATAGAGCCCATGCGCGATCAGCTTCTCGTCGAGCGGGATCCGCGACTCCTCGAGCGCGGCCGAATAGCCCTCCAGCCGCCGCGCGCTGGCCGACAGGTTCGGGTTGCCGGTGATGAACCCGATCCGCCTGTGGCCCAGCGCCAGGATGTGCCGCACCATCGTCCGCGCCGCCTCGCGATCGTCGATCCGGATCGCGAGCAGTTCGTCGGCCGGCAGGCCGCTCGCGACCGAAACTGTCGGCACGCCCGCGGCGGACAGCAGGTCGAGGATCGAGTCCGTCTCGCAGAGCGGCGGTGGCAGGATCACGCCGTCGATCCCCCCCTCGATCAAATGGCGCGTCACCTCGATCTCGTGGTCGCCCAGTTCGCATTTCTCGACGATGATCTGCACGTCGCTGCGCGCGGCCTGGTCCAGGCTACCAAGCAGGAACTCGCTCAGGAACCCCGCACTCGGGTTGCTGTACAACAGCCCGATCCGCGTCTGCCCCGCCCCGGCCAGGCTCCGCGCCGCCGGGTTGGGCGCGTAGTTCAGCGCTGAGATCGCCTTGTTGACCTCGTCGCGCGTCACCAACCGGACGTTGTTCACCCCGTTGATGACGCGCGAAACGGTCATCGGCGATACGCCGGCACGCTTCGCCACATCGCTGATTGTCGGGGCGCCGCCTGCGCGGCGGGAGGCTCTTGTCTTACCGGGTCCGTCGAGGCTCATGATGTAGGTTTATCGCAAACGGCCCCCGCGGCAAGAGGGCATCGCTCCGGTCCATTCCGCGCGGTCCCGCTTTGACGCGCCCGTCGTGGCAAGACGGCGCCCCGCCTCGCGCGGAGGCGAGTTGGACTTGCCTCCCCCCGGCATTCGATTATGAGAGCGCTAACCACTTCGCCACCGCCACAGGTCTCGCAGAAGATCGCTTCAGGAAGGATCATGATCATGGGCACCCGCTCTTCCGCCCTCGCCGCCGTGCCGCTGGCACTGCTCGCCTCCGTCGCGCTGGCCCAGGCTCCGACGACGCCGCCGACCCCGGCCGCAACGACCGGCACCGGCACCGGCACACTGAATGTGGGCCCCAACGCGCGCAGCCCAGAGGGCAAGCGGTACCTCTCCGCCCCGCTCGTGACCCAGATCTTCGCCGCGGACCCCTCCGCCCACGTCTTCAACGGCAAGATCTACGTCTACCCCAGCCACGATGTCGACGCGGGCATCCCGGACGACGATCTCGGCAACCAATATGCGATGCACGATTACCGCGTACTCAGCATGGACCGCATCGGCGGCCCGGTCACGATCGGCCCCGTCGCGATCGACGTGAAGGACATCCCCTGGGCCTCCAAGCAAGCCTGGGCGCCCGACGCCGCGTACGAGAACGGCACCTATTTTCTCTTCATGCCCGTGCGCGACAAGCAGGGCATCTTTCGCATCGGCGTGGCTACGTCCAAGTCACCGATGGGTCCGTTCAAGTCCGAGGCCGCCCCGATCCGCGGCAGCTTCTCGATCGATCCGGCGGTGTTCACCGACGACGACGGCAAGAGCTACATGTATTTCGGCGGCATATGGGGCGGCCAGCTCCAGCGCTGGGCGAAGGGCAAGTTCGACCCCAACGCCGGCGACACCGACCTGCGTCAGGACGACAAGCCCGCACTCGCGCCCAAGATGGCGCCGATGACCGCCGACATGAAGCAGTTCGCCGCCCCCCCGCGCGACGTCGTCATCACCGACGAGGCCGGCAAGCCGATCCTCGGTGGCGATCACGACCGGCGCTTCTTCGAGGCGTCCTGGGTCTTCAAGCGCCAGGGCAAATACTACTTCACCTACTCGACCGGCGACACGCACTTCATCGCCTATGCCGTTGGCGACAAGCCGACCGGCCCGTTCCGCTACACCGGACGCATCCTGTCGCCGGTGCAGGGCTGGACCACGCATCACTCGATCATCCAGTTCCAGAACCGCTGGTACCTGTTCTACGCCGACACCCAGCTGTCGAATAAGAACCACCTGCGTTCCGCCAAGGTGACCGAGATGTTCTTCAACGCCGACGGCACCATCCGTCCGATCAGCCCGTTCCAGGACTGATCGCAGCATGTTTCTCGGCATCGATATCGGCACCTCGGGCGTCAAGGCGGTCGTCCTCGACGAAGCCGGCGCGATCGCCGGACAGGGCACCGCCGCCCTGACCGTCCAGCGCCCGCACCCGCTCTGGTCGGAACAGGATCCGGAGGCCTGGTGGCGCGCGACAAGCGCCGCGGTCCTCGCGATCGACCCGGCCGTCCGCCGCGCCGTCCGCGGCGTTGGCCTCGCCGGACAGATGCACGGCGCGACCCTGCTTGGCGCGGACGACCGCCCGCTGCGCCCCGCGATCCTGTGGAACGACGGCCGCAGCGCCGCCGAATGCACCGCGATGGAGGCCGAGGAACCGCGGCTGCGCGATATCTCAGGCAACATCGCGATGCCCGGCTTCACCGCGCCCAAGCTTCGCTGGGTCCGCGATCATGAGCGCGAAACGTTCGACAAGATCGCGACGGTGCTGCTGCCCAAGGACTATGTCCGGTTGCGCATGACGGGCGACAAGGCGTCGGACATGTCCGATTCCGCCGGCACGCTCTGGCTCGACGTGGCCAAGCGTAACTGGAGCCCCGAACTGCTCGCCACCAGCGGGCTGGACGAAAGCGCGATGCCGCGGCTTTACGAGGGGTCGGAAATCACCGGCACGCTCGGCGCCGACGTCGCCGAAGCCTGGGGCATGCCACGCGTGCCCGTCGCCGCGGGCGGCAGCGACAATGCCGCGGGCGCGGTCGGCGTCGGCGTCGTGGCGGATGGCGATGCGCTGCTCTCGCTCGGCACGTCGGGCGTCATCTTCGTCGCCACCGCGGACTTCCGCCCCAACCCGGCACGCGCCGTCCACGCCTTCTGCCACGCGCTGCCCAACATGTGGCACCAGATGGCGGTCCACCTCTCCGCCGCTTCCTGCATCGACTGGGTCGCGCGGATCACCGGCGCGAGCGGTGCCGCCGAACTCTTCGCGCGTGCCGAAACCGCAGGTCCCGCGAGCGGCCCAGAGCTGTTCCTGCCCTACCTGTCCGGCGAGCGGACCCCGCACAACGACGCAAAGGTCCGCGGCGCGTTCCTCCGGCTCGACAACGATACCGACGCCGCCCGCCTGTCGCAGGCCGTGCTCGAAGGCGTCGCGTTCGCGCTGGCCGACGGGCTCGACGTGCTGCGCGAAGCCGGCACGACGGTCGAACGGCTATCCGTCATCGGCGGTGGCGCGCGATCCAGCTACTGGGGTCGCGTGCTCGCCGCGGCGATGGGCGTCGAACTCGTCTACCTTCAGGGTGGCGAGGTTGGCCCTGCACTCGGCGCGGCCCGGCTGGCGCAGCTCGCGGTCGACGGCGGCGACGTCGCCAGCGTCTGCACCGCGCCGCCCGTCGCCCGCACGCAGGCGCCCGACGCCGCGCTCATGGATGCCCTTGCGGAGAAGAAGGCTGCGTTCCGCGCGGCCTATTCCCGTATCACCCCCCTCGAAACCGACGGCAGGAACCACTGATGTCAGATTTCTTCAACGCCATTCCCCAAATCAAGTTCGAAGGCCCCGAAAGCCAGAACGAACTCGCCTACCGCTTCTACGACAAGGACCGGATGGTCCTCGGCAAGAGCATGGAGGATCATCTCCGCTTCGCCGCCTGCTTCTGGCACACCTTCTGCTGGCCGGGGTCCGACGTGTTCGGCGGCGGCACGTTCGATCGCCCGTGGCACCGCGGCCCGCATGACAGCGCCGCCGCCGCAATGAAGCGCGAGGTCGCGTTCGAATTCTTCCAGAAGCTCGACGTGCCGTATTACTGCTTCCACGACGCCGACGTGATGGCCGACGCCGACAACCTGACCGACCATCGCCGCTTCTTCGCCGAGGCTGTCGATCATCTCGAACAGCTCCAGGCATCGTCCGGCCGCAAGCTCCTCTGGGGCACCGCCAACCTGTTCAGCCACCCGCGCTTCGCCGCCGGCGGCGCGACGAACCCCGATCCGGAAGTGTTCGCGTTCGGCGCGGTCCAGGTCCGCGACGCGCTCGAGGCGACGCATCGTCTCGGCGGCGCGAACTACGTCCTGTGGGGCGGTCGCGAGGGTTACGAGACGCTCCTCAACACCGATCTCAAGCGCGAACTCGACAATCTCGGCCGCTTCCTCAGCCTGGTCGTCGAGCACAAGCACAAGATCGGGTTCAAGGGCACGATCCTGATCGAGCCGAAGCCGATGGAGCCGACCAAGCACCAGTACGACTTCGACACCGCCACGGTGTACGGTTTCCTGAAGCGCTACGGTCTCGAAAACGAGGTGAAGGTGAACATCGAGGCGAACCACGCCACGCTGGCCAGCCACACGTTCGAACACGAGATCGCGACGGCCGCGGCACTCAGCATCTTCGGCTCGATCGACGCCAACCGCGGCGATCCGCAGAATGGTTGGGATACCGACCAGTTCCCGAACTCGGTCGAGGAACTGACGCTCGCCAATCTGGAGATCATCCGCGCAGGCGGCTTCACCACCGGCGGGTTCAACTTCGACTCTAAGGTCCGCCGCCAGTCGATGGACCCGGCCGATCTGTTCCACGGCCATGTCGGCGGCATCGACGTCGTCGCCAAGGGCCTGCTGAACGCCGCCGCGCTGATCGAGGACGGTCGCCTCGACCAGTTCAAGACGGAACGCTACGCCGGCTGGAACGGTGAATTCGGCGAAGCCATCGCCACCCGCGACCTCGCCGGCATCGCCGACCTCGCCATCGAACGCAACATCGCCCCCCAGCCCCGCTCGGGCGGCCAGGAGCGCCTCGAAAACCTGATCAACCGCTTCCTGTAAGCGGCATCACTCCCGGCCGGGCACCTCCCGGCCGTCATGACGGGCCCGGCACGCATAAGCGAGCCGGGCCCGTTTTGTTTGTTACGCGTTCTCACGCACCGAACGGCAGCGTATTGCGCGGTCCCAGGGTAGGATGATTTTACCCGGTCACCCGCCCCACCCCGTTCAGTTCGAGCCTGTCGAGAACCCCGCGCGGCGTTCTCGACAGGCTCGAACCAAACGGGGGTGGGGTGGAAACAAACAAGAGCTGTTATGCTTCAGGGCGACACTGGCCTATCGTTACTGGGCGATAGCCAAGCTCGCATATAACGTGCCTCAACCCACAACGCCGACGCACGAACACCGACACGCCCATCCCGAGCGAAGTTGAGGGCCCCTTCGAGCGAAGTCGAAAAGCCGACAGCACCCCTGGGCTGACCTCCGGAGAAAGTGCTTCACCGTCGCTCAGCATGGAGGGTTTGAGCGGCCCGTTCATCGTGAGCAGGGCTGTCAGCCTGTCGGCCCACCCCCAACCGTTCGTCCTGAGTAGGGACTGAGCGAAGTCGAAGACCCGTATCGAAGGATCAGCCCCGCCCGCGAGGCCGTGCTTCGATACGAGCCCTCGTTACGCGCCAAACGGCGCTACTCGGTCTCTACTCAGCACGGGGGTTGGTCTTTCAACCACCCCTCACCGACAATCCACCAACCCCCCGGAAGCCGACCCGAACTGCACCCGCGACACGGTCACCGTCAGCGCCCCCGCCGTGGTCATCACGAACGGCTGCCGCACCTTCGCCAGATCCGCGCCCACCAGACAGCGCAACGGCACCGCCACCTGCCCCCAGCCACCGGCCTTGGCGATCGCGCGCAGCCGATTCGTCACGTTCCGCCCACCCAGCGTCACCGGACCCGCAGGCCCCGCATCCACCTTCACGTCCACGATCAGCGCGACGTCGCCATTCGCCTCGCGCGTCAGGTCGACCGGATCGCCGTCAAGCACCGCGCTCGCCGCACCGCGCCCGGTCCATGCGATCTGCACCGCATCCTCCTGCGCCACGCGGTCCGCCGCGCGCTGGCTGATCAGTTCCGGCCCCGGATTGGCGGCCAGCGTGGTGCCGGACCCGAGCAGCAACCGCCGCCCGTTGGTCACCTTGCCCCGCGCGAACAGCAGGTTGCGATTGCCCCCTGCCCCAGCGCGGACCTCGGACAACGGCCCCAGCGCCCCCTTGTCACGCGCCGTCAGCCCATATCCATAAGCAAACAGCGGCGCATAATTCGCATCGCCCACGTTGAGCGGCGTCTGGTCCGAGCGCGCCGGCCAGCTATAGGGCAACTTGCCCCGGAACGGCTTCGCCCCGAACAGCACGTCCGCGACGCCCGCCCCCTCGGACCCCGGCAGCCACGCCGCGACGAACGCGTCGGACGCATTCAGATACGGGTTCACCCACAGCGGCCGGCCCGACAGGAACACCGCCACCACCGGGATACCCGCCGCGCGCAGGCGCTGCATCGTCGCCAGATTGTCGGCCGTATCGTCGAACGCCACGTCGGGCTTGTCGCCCTGGAACTCCGCATAGGGCGTCTCGCCGAACACCACGATCGCCGCATCGGGCTTCGTCTCGTACTTGCCGTCGACGGACAAAGTCGCCGTCCCGCGCGCATCCTGCACCTGCGCCGCGATCCCGCGCCAGATGCTCGTCGCGTTCGGAAAATCGGTCGGCTTCGTACCCGTCCCCTGCCACGACAGCGTCCAACCGCCCGCCTGCCGCGCGACATCGTCCGCCGCGTCGCCCGCCACCAGGATGCGCATCCCCGGCTTCAACGGCAGCACCGACCCGCTATTCTTCAGCAGCACCAGTGATTCCGCCACCGCCGCCCGCGCCACCGCGCGGTGGGCCGGCGCGCCTAGCAAGGCGTAACGCCCCGCCAGCGGCCGCGCCGACGGCTTGACCGTATCGAAAATCCCCGCCCGATATTTCACGCGCAGCAACCGCCGGACTGCATCGTCCAGCTGGTTCATCGGGATCGTCCCGGCCTTCACCCCCGCCAGCGTGGACTCCCAGATCCCCTTCCAGCTGTCCGGCGCCATATACACGTCCAGCCCGGCGGCCAGCGCCTGCGGACAGCGCGTGTTGGTGCACCCCTCGACCTGCCCATGGGCGTTCCAGTCGCCCACCACGAACCCGTCGAAGCCCATCCGCTCCTTAAGCACACCGGTCAGCAGGCTGCGATTGCCCGTCATCTTCACGCCGTTCCAGCTCGAGAAGCTGGCCATCACCGACTGCACGCCGGCCTTCAGCGCGGCATAATATGGCGGCGCGAACAGCGATCGCAGCTGCGCCTCGCTCATCTGCGCATCGCCCTGATCCTTGCCGCCGGCCGTCCCGCCGTCACCCAGGAAATGCTTGGCGGTTGCGATGATATGCGGCCCCTTCAACCAGTCTCGGTCGCCGATCTTGCCCTGCAACCCCTCGACCAGCGGCCCGGCATAGCCCGTCGCGATCTCCGCCGTCTCGCCGAACCCTTCATAGGTCCGTCCCCAGCGATCGTCGCGCACCACCGCGATGGTCGGCGCGAACGTCCAGTCGATGCCCGTCACGCGCATCTCGATCGCGGTGATCGCGCCGATCTGCCGCATGATCGCCGGGTCGCGCATCGCGCCCAGCCCGATATTGTGCGGAAACAGCGTCGCGCCGACCACGTTCGAATGGCCATGCACCGCATCGATCCCCCAGATCGACGGAATCCGCGGCAGCTTCGGATCGTCGCTGATCGACGCATCCCAATAGTCGTCGGCCAGCTTCAGCCAGTCCGCCGCAGGCGCATTGTACCGCCCGCCCGGATCGGAATTGCCGCCGTTGAATACCGACCCGAGATGATATTTCTTCAGGTCCGCCGGCGTGGTCGACGCGATGTCGCCCTGCACCACCTGGCCGACCTTCTGCTCCAGCGACATCCGCGCCATCAGCGCGGTGATCTTCGCCTCCATCGCGGGATCGAGCGCGATCGGCGACGCCTGCGCCGGCCACTCCGCCGAATGGGCCACGCCTGCCGGGCCCTGTGCCGAAGCCGCGCCCGCCGCGACCACGCCGCACAAGGCCGCGACCCCGACCGCAGTCCGCATCGGACGCAACGTTACCGTGCGCTTCAAGATCTTCCCCATGTCACCCTACCCCTGGCGTATCGTTATCGTTGTTAGACAGACCGCCGCCCACTGCTGATACCAAGGCTAGCACGCCGCACCGCCCCGGCAAACGCGGATCGGTCCGCGCGGCTACAATCCCGCAGTCCGCGTCCGCACCCGCGCCAGCATGTCGCTCGACGTCATGAACAACGTCCGCCCATCCGGACCGCCGAAGCAGCAGTTCGCGATCGTCTTGCCCGTCGCGATGATGCCGAGCAGATCCCCGCTCGGCGTCAGCACATGCACCCCGCCCGGCCCGGTGGCGAACAGCCGCCCGGCGCGATCCACGGCGATCCCGTCCGGCAATCCGCTGCCGCCCGCCGCCTGCTCCGGCCGCATGTCCCGGAACACCCGCGCCGGCCCCACGTCGCCGCGCGCATCGAGCGGATAGGCCAGCACCTGCGGCATCGTCTCGTCCGACAGCGCGAGGTAGAGCGTCCGCCCGTCCGGCGACAGGCCCAGCCCGTTCGGCCGCCGCTGCCGCGCATCGAGCAGATGCACGCTGCCGTCCGGATCGAGCCGGAACAGCCCCTGGAACGTCAGTTCGCGCAACGGCGACGTGTCCTGCTCCTTCAACCCGTAAGGCGGATCGGTGAAGAAGATCGCGCCGTTCTGCGCCACCGCCACCGTATTGGGGCTGTTGAACCGCTTGCCCTGATAGCCCGTCGCCAGGATCGTCTTGCGCTTCGTGTAGAGGTCGACCCGCACGACCGCGCGCGTCCCGCTGTCCGCCGCGATCAGCCGCCCGGCGGCGTCCAGCGCCATTCCGTTCAGCCCTGCTTCGTTGAATGCGGCCGGTACCGGTTCGGCCAGCCCGGACGGCTTCAGGAACCGGTCGATCCCCGCCCCCTCGCGCCAGCGCCACACCGTGTTGCCCGGCACGTCCGCGAACAGCAGCCAGTTGCGCTGCGGCACCCACACCGGCCCCTCGGCCCAGCGATAGCCCTCGCCCAGCACCTCGACCGGCGCCTTGGCATCGATCACCGCATCCAGCCCCGGCGCGAACCGCCGCACACCCCCCGTCACGCGCAGCACGCGATCCGGCTTCGCAGCCTGCCCCAGCGCCGGCCCCGCGAACGGCACCGCCAGCGCCGCCCCGCACAGCGCCCGCCGCGACCACATCGACGTCATGCCCGGTCCATCCGCACGGTCCGGCCCTCGCGCGCGGATCGGTAGATCGCCTCGATCACGCGCATGTCCGCCAGCCCCTCCTCGCCCGCCACGATCGGCTGGCGATCGGCCAACACGCATTCCGACAGATGATCGAGCTGCCCCGCAAACTGCGACTTCTGCCCGGCGGGCAGCACGCGCGGCATGGTGGCGTCACCCTTGCGGATCGTCATGCGCTGACCCTCATAGGCCGTGGCCGGTTCCGCATCGATGTAGCCGTTCGGCCCGACGATGCGGTAGCGGTTGTGGTTCGAGTTGTAGCTCGAAACGCAGTTCGCGATGATCCCCGACGGGAACTTCAGCATGAAATCGATCCGGTCCTCGACGGTCTTGAATCGCGGATCGCTCTTGTCGGTCGACTCCACCGCGGTCACCGTCATCGGCTCCTCACCCGTCAGGTAGCGCGCCGCGTTCAGGCTGTAGATCCCGATATCCATCAGCGACCCGCCGCCCGACATGGCGCGGTCCAGCCGCCACTGGTCCGGCTTTGCGGTGAACCCATGTTCCGCGTTGATGATCTTCGTCGGCCCGACATGGCCGCCGCGGGCCAGCGCGATCGCCTCGCGGTTATACGGCTCGAACCGGCTGCGATATCCGATCATCAGCTTGCGGTTCGCCTTGCGCGACGCGGCGATCATCGCCTCGCACTCGGCCACACTCACCGCCATCGGCTTCTCGCACATCACATGCTTGCCCGCCCGCGCCGCGCGGATGCTGTATTCAGCATGCATGCTGTTGGGCAGCACGATGTAGACGATGTCGATCGCCGGATTGTCGCGGATCCGGTCGAAATCCTTGTAGCTGTAGCAGTTCGCGGCCGGCACGCCGTACTCCGCGGCATAACGCGTCAGTTTCTCCGGCGTCCCGCTGACCAGCGCGACCAACTGCGACGACGTGCATTCCTTGAAGCGCGGCATGATCTGCTTCGTGGCATAGCTGCCCAGCCCGACGATCGCATAGCCGAGCTTCCGCCCACCGCCGCCGGCCTGCGCCACCGCGGCGCTGCCCACCGACAACGCGGCCCCCGCGCCGATTCCCAGCAACATCTCGCGACGATTGGTTTCCAGCAGCGTCATCGGTCTCATCCCCCTGCACGTGGCGCTTGGTTCGCGCCTTCGCCGCATCATCGCCCCGCCACCCCGACCATGGCAAGCACCATCCGCGGCCTGACGCGTAATTAGAGCGCCGGTTCCGGCCGATCGTAGAACAGCTTGAGCATCGGCGACGCCATCATCGTCGTCACGATCGCCATCAGCACCAGCATCGCGAACAATGTCGGCCCGATGATCCCCTTCTGCAGCCCGATGTTGATGATGATCAGCTCCATCAGCCCGCGCGAGTTCATCAGCGCGCCGATCCCGATGGCGGTCCGGTGATCCTCCCCGGTCAGGCGCGCCGCGAGATAACATGCGCCCCCCTTCGCCAGGATAGACGCGACCAGGATGCCAATCGCGATCAGCAGCAGCGGCCCCGAATTGACCATGTCCATCCGCGTATTCAGGCCGGAATAGGTGAAGAACATCGGCAGCAGCAGCACGACCGCTACCGGTTCCACCAGCCGCTTCACCTCCGTCGCGAGCAGCCCGCGCGGCATCACCACACCCATGATGAACCCGCCGAAGATCGCGTGAATGCCGATCGCGTCCATCACGAACGCCGACACGCAAAACGCGATCAGCACCAGCGCCAGGCTGCCATGGCTCAACTGCCCCTCGAGCTCCACCTGCCGCCCCAGCGGCGCGAACAGCCGTGGGCCCACGATCAGCACGACCAGCGTCCACAGGATACCGCCACCGATCGCCAGGATCGCCACGCCCGGCCCACCGCCGAACGTCGCCAGCACGATCGCCAGCACGCACCAGGAAACAGCGTCGTCGAACGCGCCCGCAGTCAGCGACAACGTGCCGAGCGATGACCCCGCCAGCCCGCGCTCGTTGATGATCCGCGCCAGCATCGGAAACGCGGTCAGCGCGATGCACGCCCCCAGGAACAGCGACGCGTTGAACTGCGAAATGCCGACCGCGAACAGCCCCGGCACCCCCATCAGCCACGGCGCGATCAGCACGGCAATCGCGAACGGCGCCGCGATCCCGGCTATCGACACCACCACCGCGCTCTTCGCCTTGGCGCGGAAATGATCGATACGCAGCGTGGTGCCGACCAGGAACATGTAAAGCCCGACGCCCAGCTGCGCCCCGCTATACAGAATGTTGCGCGTCGCCGCCGGGAAGATCGCCGCCTGCACATCCGGCGCCAGCAACCCGAGCAGCGACGGCCCGAGCACGACGCCCGCGATCATTTCCCCCACCACCTGCGGCTGGCCGAGCAACCGCTGCCCCAGCCATCCGACGACCCGGCACGCGACCAGGATCACCGCCAGCTGCAGAAAGAAATGAATGCTGAAATCACCCGGCGCATAGCTTTGCACCATCGCCGTCGTCGCCGGCCCATGCGGACCGAGCGCACCGGACAGCGCCTGCCCCAGGCTTTCCAGCCAGTGTTCCATCATCCCCCCCTCGCGAACCGCAACACCGCCCTGCGCACCGATCTGGATCGGACGCCTGCAGCGCGGTTCCCCCGACTTTGCTGCCGTCGGCGCTACCACACCCCCCGCCGCGCCGTACAGGGTTCCGTCACGCCGCGTAACGGTGCCAACCGCGGCTTCCATGCAACACCGATGTGCCGATCCGCCGCAAAGCCTGGCCCGCTTTTCGCGCAGGGTGATGATGGAGCAGCGACGTGATTGTCCCACGCTGCCCTTGTACGATGATCTACGATCGCTTTGCTCGCGACATATTGGTTGTGCACTCGGGTGCATTCTGGACCGGCTTTGATCAACGACATCACAGACCGGGGTTCCGCAGCGCTTCAAGTTTGCGCGAAAGCGCTGCCTATCCTCAAATCACAGTGTAGCGAGGGCGGACAGTACCGCATCGTCGATTGTCGGCTCCGGCCAGTCTTCAGTCGTCACCGGGGAACAGGAGGCCGGCCGGCCTATTCGGGCGAAAGGATGCCCGTGCTCCGGCCGACCAGCAGCGACGGTTGATACGAGCCCGAACCGGCCGGTGGGTCGTTGAGGCGGCTTCCACAACCATCAGAGGACATCAGGATGGATATTCCCAAGGGCACCATGGTCGCAGTCGCGGACGGCGAAACGCTGCGCCTTTTCCGGAACGACGGCGACGCCGGCAGCCCGAGCCTCACCGGTCTGCCGAAGGTTAAGGTCGACGACGACAATATGGGTTCGGGCGGCCGCCATCAGAGCAGTTCGGCGAACCCATCTGACAGCCAGCAGAACGAAGACGCCTTTGCCGCCGGCATCGCGGCGCTGCTGAACAAGCAGGTCCTCGACCACAAAGTGCAGAAGCTGATCGTGATCGCCGCGCCCCGCACACTCGGCGAACTACGCAAGCACTACCACAAGACGCTGAGCGCCATATTGCTGGGCGAGATCTCCAAGGACCTCACCGGTCACGACACCGCCGACATCGAACGCTCGATCGCCGCGGCCTGACCATAGCCCCTTTGACCGTGCCGCGCCGCGGCACGGTCAGAGGCAAATGTAGACCGGTGACACTTAGGCGCCAGTTGTTTGACGCCGCTCCGCGTGCGAACCGTTGCATCCTTCATTGGAAACATCACTCGAACCATCGAGCGGGATCCTCCCGTCCTCGCGTCCTTGGCGTCCAGCAGATGTACGCCAATTCACCCACGGGTCGGCTGTTCGAAAGCTCGAAGTCTCCAAAGTTCAATTTTTATCGAACGGCAGCCCTTGGTCCAGCGCTGCCGCAACAGAAAAAGGCGGACCTTTCGGCCCGCCTTGAGATTGATCACGTGTCGGAACTCAGAAGTTCGAATAAGCCTCGTTCCCCACGAAACCCATCTTCTCGACCTTGGCGCGCTTGGTAACTGCGAGCACTTCGTCGACCAGTGCGTACTTCGCCTGCGGGTCGGGCTGGAGATGAAGCTCGGGGATCGGCGACATCGTCTGGGTCTGGTCCAGATACTGACGCAGCGTCACCAGATCGAGCGGCGCGCCGTTCCAAAGCGTCTGCCCGGTCGGCGTGATCACGATCTTGTTCTTGACCGGGTTGATCGGCGGCGGGGTCGAATCATTCGAGTCCTGCGGCAGATCCAGCTTCACGGCGTGCGTCTGGATCGGGATGGTGATGATGAACATTATGAGCAACACCAACATCACGTCGATCAACGGCGTGGTGTTAACGTCCATCATGGGCTCGCCTTCGGCGGTGCCTGCGGCCATTGCCATCGAATTTACTCCTGGACTGGTTCGTTCAACGGCCTGGTTACAGCCGCGGCGGGCGTGCCGTTCCGGGCGCCGGTTCGGAGATGAAGCCGACACGGGCAAAACCCGCACGCTGCATCTGGTAGATCGCGCCGCCGATGCAGCGGTAAGGCGTGTTGCTGTCACCGCGGATGTGCGCCTCGGGAAGCTCGAGGCCGGCAGCGTTCGGGCCACCCTGCTTGTCGATTTCCGCTTTCAGCTTCACGACCGCACGGTCGATCAGTTCCTGCGCGTTGACCTGGGTCTTACCCCAGTAGATCTCACAGTTGTCACCGCTCCCGCGGATCGACAGCGACACATTCTCGGGCTTCGTCACGGTCGGTTCGAACACGACCTTGGGCAACTGCACCGGAATGCTCTGGATCGCCGCGGGGACGGTGATCAGGAAGATGATGAGGAGCACCAGCATCACGTCCACGAGCGGGGTGGTGTTGATGTCCGACAGCGGTGCGCCGTCTTCGGTTGGGCCTGCACTCATGGCCATGGGCTATTATCCTATCAGCTGGGTCATGGCCGGCATGTCGCCGCCCGAAGGGTCCCGCCCCGCCGCCGCGCCACTTGGCACCGGCGAAGGGGACGGGGTCGTATCCTCGGGATCAGGATTTGGTGATGGTGGCCGTGCCGGTCTTAACCGGAGCGACCGGGGCGGTGCGAGCCGAAGCGATTGCCGGCTTCAGCGCGCCGTTCGACACCATGTACCCGTGAAGATCGGTCGAGAACGACCCGAGCTGCTCGGCGATCACCTTGTTGCGACGGATCAGCCAGTTGTAGGCAAGCACGGCTGGAACCGCGACGGCCAAACCGAGGGCGGTCATGATCAGTGCCTCACCCACCGGGCCGGCAACGGCGTCGATCGATGCCTGACCCGACGCGCCGATCTTGATCAGTGCGCGGTAGATGCCGATCACGGTACCGAACAGGCCGATGAACGGCGAGGTCGAACCGACCGTCGCGAGGACGGCGAGACCGTTACCCAGCTTCGAGTTGATCGCGGCCTGGCTGCGACCGAGCGACGAACCGAGCCATTCATGCTGATCAACCGGGTCGGTCAGCTTGGTATGCTCGTCCTGTGCACGCAGGCCGTCATCAGCGATCTGACGATAGGCCGAGTTCTTCTCGAGCTTATTGGCGCCTTCGCGGATCGACGGCGTGCCCCAGAACGACGTGCGCATGCGCTTCGCCTGGTTCAGGATCTTCTGCTGCTCGAACAGCTTGGTGAACAGGATGTACCAGCTGGCGGCGGACATGACCACGAGGATGATGAACACGGTCCAAGCAATGGTGCCGCCCTGTTCGAGCGCGGCCATCAGGCCGAATTGGTTTTCCGCAGCAGCGGCGGTCGGAGTTGCCATGATGGGTGGTCCTTCACGAATAGGGATATGCGATTGATGGGTCTGGGCGACGCGAGCTTCACGCCGCCCGAAGGAAAGTCAGATCACTCTTCCGGCAGACGCCAGGTAAAGCGCAGCGTCTTGGTGCCACCCGCAATCGGGTTGCCCGCCTGATCCAGTGCCGGCGAATACCGACCGCGCCGGGTGACGAGCCGGCAAGCCGTATCGTCGAGCGCACTCGAACCGCTGGAGGAGGTCACGCGGCAATTTTCGATCCGACCCTGGGCGTTCACGTCGAACGTCAGACCCGACGTGCCCTGCTCCGCATTACGGATCGAGGACGGCGGATAGTCGTCGGCCGTAACCCACGAACCCGGATTACCCCGTGCCGCAGCCGCCTTGGACGCGACCGGTGCAACGGCCGGAGCCGGAGCCGGAGCGACCGGTGCCTGGATGCGCGGAGCGACCGTCGTGATCGTGGGCGGCGGAGCAACCCGGACCACAGCAACCTGCGGCGGCGTGACGACCGGGGTCCGCACGATCGGCGGCGGCGACACGACCTGAGGCGGCGGAACGACCTGAGGCGTTTCCGGCGGCGGTGGGGGCGGCGGCTCGGGCGGGGGCGGCGGCTCTTCGACGTTGAACGTCTTCAGATCCTCGACCTTCGCCTTGATGACGCTCAAACTGAGGCCGTTCATGAAGGCGTATCCGAGCAACACATGGAGCACGATAACGAAGCCAATCGAAACCAGCTTCCGCGTGCTCATGGTTTGGGAATCAGCGTATGCCATTAACCAAGGTCTCTCCTTCGACCGACACGCTCGGTGCCCCTGGAACTCCCATGCGACGCGGGACAGCACAAGGCCACCCGTTCGCCCTACATCCGCCATACTTATTCGGCGTTTGTTGACGTATTAAGACTTTGTATCGCGACACTCGTTGCGGCGTCAAACCATTTGTCGGAGTTCGACAGGCGCCTACGCTGCGGCCATGGTGGCGCGGCGAACAATGCGCAGCTGAAGGCGACAAGACCGTGAAAAAGTCCAGTATTTCCAACACTTCGCTTATGACACCGCTGGCCGTGCTGCTCTGCGCCCCGCTGGCGTCGCAGGCGCAACCCACGCCCGCCGTAGCGGTAAATAGCGGTCCGGGCTTCGCGGCGCTCGCCGATATGGCTGTTCGCGCACCTGTCATCGCCGGGGTGGAGATTCGCCGCGCGGTCCGCCTGAAACCCGCCGAAGCCCCCGGTGTCGCCCCTGGCGCCTCGCGTTTCTTCGTCGAGGCGGACCTCGTCACCCTGCTTCGCGGCAAGGGCGGCCTGCCCGCGCGTGTCACATATCTGGTCGATTTGCCGTCCGACGCGCGCGGCCGCCCGCCCAAGCCGAAGGGTCAGCGCGTGCTGCTCCTCGCCAGCCCGGTCGCAGGCCGCCCGGCCGAACTGCAGCTGGTCGGCCAGGACGCGCAGCTCGACTGGACACCCGCCACCGAACAACGCCTCCGCACGCTGGCCACCGCGCTCGTCGCGCCCGATGCGCCGCCGAGCATCACCGGCATCTCGAGTGCATTCCACGTCCCCGGATCGCTGCCGGGCGAGAGCGAGACGCAGATCTTCCTCACCACCGCCAGCGCGAAGCCGGTGTCGCTGAGCGTCCTGCGCCGCCCCGGCGAGCAGCCGCGCTGGGCGGTCTCGCTGTCCGATATCGTCGATGAAACCGCCGCGGCACCGGCGCGCGATACGCTGCTCTGGTACCGGCTCGCCTGCGGGCTGCCCGCCGCACTGCCCGATGCGGCCACCGCCGCGTTGTCACCGGAGGACAATGCCGCCGCCCGCGCCGACTATGCCGTCGTCCGCGCCGGGCTCGGTCCCTGCCGCTAGGTCGTCAGAAGGACGACACTTCGACACCTACCCCGGCGCAATCGGGATAGATGTCGGGCTTGCGCGCCGAGACGCGCAGGCCCGTCACACCCGCCCGCGCCGCAATGAGGTCGTAGATCGCGGTGACGAGCGTCTCCTGCAGGTTGAACCGCCGCGCACGCGCCAGCCGGCCGATCTCGGTGCGCAGGAAATCATAGTTCCACGCCGACTCGGCGGTATCGTCCAGCGCGAACGCCGCGGCGGTGACCCACACCTCGACCGACACCAGGATCCGCTGCGGCGTCCCGATCTCGAAATCGTGGAACCCGATGTCGACCGGCAGGTCGTAGTCGGTCAGGAAAATCCGGTGCGTCTTGGGGGCGAGCGCGGTGGGCACGAGGCCGTCTATCGATGGGGTCTGCAACAGGCTGTCGGTCATGAAGCGTCCATATATTGCACGTCGCGCGGCAACGCCAGGAAACGCTGCCCCGCGTCGAGCGTGATCGTCTGGCCGGTCATCACCGGCGTCGCGACCAGATAGCGCAGCGCGGCGACGATGTCGTCCACCACCACACCGCGGCGCAGCGCGTTCATCCGGTGAACCGCGTCGAAATTGTCGCGCGTCTGCGCCCCCGACACCAGGGTGATCGACGGCGCGATCCCGCACACCCGGATGCCCCGCCCGGCCAGCGCCCGCGCCGCCAGTTCGGTCAGCCCGGCCAGCCCCATCTTCGACACGGTATAGGAGAAGAAGTCCGGGTTAGGCTGAGCGAGCTTGGCATCGAGGATATTGACGATCAGCCCGCCCGCCCCCTCAGGCACTGCTGCGGCGAATGCCTGGATCAGCAACGCCGGCGCCCGCAGGTTGATCGCATGATGCGTGTCCCAGTCCGCCACCGTGAAATCGGTGAGGCTGTCATAGGAGAAGCGCGACGCGTTGTTCACCAGCAGCCCGAGCGGCGGCAACCCGTCGAGCGCCGCCATCACCCGCTCCGCCACGTCCGCCTCGGCCAGGTCCGCGGCCACCACCGTCACGCGCTCGCCAAGCTCCCCGGCCAGTGCCACCCCGTCCGCCTCCGACGCATGGCAATGCAGCAGCAGATGCCAGCCATCGGCATGCAAAGCGCGAACCAGCGCCGCCCCGATCCGCCGCGCGCCGCCCGTGACGATGGCCGTCCGCGGCGTCCCGAATTCCGATGTCATGGCTTCACTCACCCCTTCAGCCGCATCGACTTTGTTCATGCGACGCCCGCCAGTATAGCCGCGCATCCCGTATCCTTGCCAAGGTCTCCCGCACTGTCCACCGCTCCGCCCGTCGCCGCCACCGCGCTGCTCCCGCTCCGGCTGGTCGATCCGGCCGCGGTCGAGGCTTTGCTCGACACGGCATTCGGCCCGGACCGCCACGGCCGCACGGCCTACCGTCTGCGCAACGGCGTGGACTGGCTCCCGGCGCAGTCTTTTGCGGTGGTCCAGGACGACCGGCTGGTCGGTTCCGTGCAATGTTGGCCCGTCGCACTGTTCGGCGATGACGGCACCGTTACCCCGCTCACCCTGCTCGGGCCGGTCGCAGTGGATCCGGCGCACCAGGCGGGCGGCCTCGGCAAGCGGCTCACCCGCGCCGCGATCCACGCGATCGTCGATGGTCACGCGCCGCCGCCCGTCCTGATCGGCGACCCCGGCTATTATGGCCGCTTTGGCTTCGTCGCGGAGCCGACCCAGGGCTGGGACCTGCCCGGCCCTTTCGAGCGTCACCGCCTGCTCGTCCTGCCGCTGTCGACCAAGGCGCTGCCCGCGCGCGGGATGATCGGCCCGGCCTTTGCGTCGCCGCCAGACTTGCCGTAGATCGCGGCGATGCCCGCCCCCGCGCCCCCGTCCGACCTGAGCACCCTGTCGCTCGCGCAGATCGCGCAACTGGTCGCCGACCGCAAACTGGCGCCGGTCGACAGCTGGAACCCGGCCCGCTGCGGTGACAGTGCGATGCGGATCGCGCGCGACGGCACCTGGTATCATGAGGGCGCACCGATCAACCGCCCCGCGATGGTCCGGCTGTTCGCCGGCATCCTGCGCCGCGAACCGGACGGTGGCTACGTGCTGGTCACCCCCGCCGAGAAACTCGACATCGCGGTTGAGGACGCGCCGTTCGTCGCGGTCGAGGTCAAGGTCGCCGGTGAGGGCCCCGACACCACGCTCGCCTTCCGGCTCAACACCGGCGATGTCGTGATCGCTGACGCGGATCACCCGCTCCACTTCGTCGATCGCGCGGACGGCCCGCATCCCTATCTCACGGTCCGCACCGGGCTCGACGCGCTCATCGCCCGCCCGGTCTATTACGAGCTCGCCGTCATCGCGACCGCGGACGACGACGCCCCCCCCGGCCTGTGGAGCGCCGGCTGCTTCTTCCCGATGACGCCCGCGGCATGACGCTGGCGGCGCGGTTGCGCGTGCGGATGGCGGCGGGCGATGCGCGCGGCACCGTCTTCCTGCCCGGCGACGACATCGACGGCGTCGAGGATATGCGCGGCACACCGGCCGCAGTGCTGTTCGCGATCACCGACCGGGCGGAACCCGGCGTCCTGCTCACCCGCCGGACCGAGACGTTGCGCGCCCATGCCGGCCAGGTCGCCCTTCCCGGCGGGCGGATCGATCCTGGCGACGACGGGCCGGTCGCGGCCGCGCTGCGCGAGGCGGAGGAGGAGATCGGTCTGCCCCGTCATCTCGCCGACGTCGTGGGGATCGCGGACCGCTACCGCACCGTCACCGGATACGACGTCACGCCCGTCGTCGCGGTCGTCCCGCCCGACTTGCCGCTGGTGCCGCAGGAGGCGGAGGTCGCGAAATTGTTCGAGGTCCCGCTCGCCTTCCTGCTGGCCCCCGAAAACCATACGCCGCGCACCATGATCTGGCGCGGCCGCGAACGGACGATCTACGAAATGACCTGGGACGACAACCGCATCTGGGGCGCCACCGCCGCGATGATCGTCAACCTCGCACGCAGGCTGGCCGAATGATCGCGACGCACGTCACGCTGCCGCCCGTCGGCGTCGATCCCGCGCTGGTCACCGCGTTGTTCGCCGCACTCGGGCCGGACAGCGCGCGCTATGTCGGCGGCTGGGTCCGCGACACGCTGCTCGGCCTGTCGCCGCAGGATATCGACCTCGCCACCGTGCACGCGCCCGATGCGGTCACCGCCCGGCTCGACGCGGCCGATCTGCGCTACTGGACCACGCCGTCGGGCGTCGCGCACGGCACCGTCACCGCGATGCTCGGCCCCCAGCCGGTCGAGATCACCACGTTGCGCCACGACGTCTCGACCGACGGCCGCCATGCGCAGGTCGCGTTCACCGACGACTGGCGCGCCGACGCCGCCCGGCGCGACTTCACGATCAACGCGCTGTCCGCCGATCCTGTCTCCGGCGTCGTCCACGACTATTTCGGCGGGCTGGCCGATCTCGACCAGGGCCTCGTGCGGTTCATCGGCGATCCACTAATCCGCATTGCGGAGGATCATCTCCGCATCCTGCGCTTCTTCCGCTTCCACGCCCGCTTCGGCCGCGGCGCGCCCGACCCGGCCTCCTTCGCCGCCTGTTCCGCGCGCGCCAACGACCTGATGGCCCTGTCTCGCGAACGGATCGCCGTCGAACTGCTGAAGCTCCTCGCCTTGCCCGATCCGACAGCGACCGTGGACCTCATGATCTCCGGCGGCCTGTTCGTGCCCGTCCTGCCCGAAATCGATGCCGCCGCACTACCCCGGCTGTCCGCGCTGGTCGCGGCGGAGGCAGCGGCCAACATCCCACCCGACGGTCTCCGCCGGCTGGCCGCTTTACTCCCGGTCGACCCTGCGAAAGCCGAGGGCGTGGGCCAGCGACTGAAACTGTCGAAGCAACAGGTCCTGCGTCTCAAGCTCGCCGCCACGCGTGATCCAGTGGAGTCCCCGGCCGCGCTCGCCTACCGCGTCCGGCTGGAACCCGCGATCGACCGGCTGCTGCTGACCGGCGGCGACGTCGCGGCACTCGACGGCTGGGAACGCCCCGTCCTCGGGATCAGCGGCGGCGACCTCATCGCGATGGGCCTTGCCCCCGGCCCGCTCGTCGCGCGCACGCTGCACCAGATCGAACGGAGCTGGTCCGACGCCGGCTTCCCGCCGGACCGCGTCGCCGACATCGCGCGCGCCGCCGTGGAACGGGCCAAAACCGACCGCTAGCTGTTGTGCCTGCGCGCCAGCCAATAGGCATAGGCCGCCTCGGGCGTCAGGGGACGCGCATAATACCAGCCCTGCCCGCGCGTGCAGCCCAGCGCCCCCAGCGTCTGGCCCAGCTCCACCGTCTCGACTCCCTCGGCCGTCGTGCTCATTCCCAGCGCGGCCGCCAGGCTCAGCACCGCGCGCACGATCGCCAGCGAATCACGGTCGCGCAGCATCGGCGTGATGAAACTGCGGTCGATCTTCAGCTCGTCGATCGGCAGCTTCTGCAGATAGGCGAGCGAGGAATAGCCCGTTCCGAAATCGTCGATCGCGATCCGCACATCCTGTTCCTGCAACGCGTGCAGCACCCGGACCGCGCGTTCCGGATCCGCCACGATGCAGCTTTCGGTCAGCTCAAGCTTCATCCGGCCCGCGACATCATGCGCCGCCTGCACCGCCTCGACGGTCGCTGACACATCGTCGCGCTGAATCTGCACGGCAGACAGATTGACGCACACCTGCACGGGCAGCTTGCGCCCCGCCGTCCGGTCCCACGCCACCAGCGTCCGCGCCGCGGCCTCGATCGCCCAGCGGCCGAGCGGCAGGATCAGCCCCGACTCCTCGGCCACCGGAATGAACTCGCCCGGTTCGATCGGCCCGCGCTGCGGGTCGTGCCAGCGGGCCAGCGCCTCGAACCCGCTCACCGCGCCGGTGCGCAGGTCGATCAGCGGCTGGTACGCCAGCGTCAGCCGGTCATTCTCGATCGCACGACGCAATTCGGTTTCCAGGCTGAACCGCCGCCGGACCGCGTTCACCTCGCGCGCCTGGAACAGTTCGATCCGCCCGGTCTGTTTCGCCTGTTTCACCGCGAACTGCGCATTGCGGAACAGGTCGGTCGCCAACGATCCGCGCTCGTCGGGCATTGCGCAGCCGATCGCGCAATCCACGCGAATCTCCATCTCGGACAGCCGGAACGGCGTCGCCAGCGCGGCCTGGATACGGTGTGCCGCCACCACGGCGTCGTCGGCAACGTCGGCCAGCCGCATCAGGATCGCGAATTCATTACCACCGATCCGCGCCAGCATGTCGCCGCTGCGCACCGTGCCGACCAGCCGCCGGGCGACCGTGACGATCAGTTCGTCGCCGACCGCTGACCCCAGGCACTGGTTCACCCGACTGAACCGCGCCAGATCGACGATCAGCACGGCCAGCCCGGCGCCGCTGCGCGCGTCCGGCGCAGTACCCCCGGCCTCAATCGCATCGGCCATCGCGTCGGCGAATGCGGTGCGGTTCGGCAGTCCGGTCAGGCTGTCATGCGTCATCTCCGCACGCAGCGATCGCTGAGTCTGCACTTCCGCCGTTCGATCGAGTGCAGACACCATCACCCGCTCGGCGCCCGGATCCAGCCGCGACAGGCGCGCAAGCCGCACGCGATAGTGCTGTCCGTCGATCTCGTCGCCATCGATCCAGTCGAATTCCTCGATCGCGTCGGTTTCGGCCGCGAACCGGCACACCGCGGTCGCCATGTCCGGCTTGTCGAGCAGACCGTCGGACGGCACGCGCATGCTGACGGCATAGCGTTCGTTATAGTGCAGCACCGTCATCGCGCCGTCGCGAACCGACACGATCGCGGTCGGGATCGGCAGCGCGTCCAGATAGGATTGCCGCACGCTGCCGATCGCGGCGATCACTTTCGGTCCAAGTCCAAGTCCCGGCTCGGGCGGCACGGCATCCACCGGTTGCGAATCGTCGCGAATGTCGGGCTGGCCCAGCATGGTCGACCCGACCTAGCCGCCCAATGGTTAATTCTTCATTGGTCGGTTCGCAGGGTTTGGTGCCGTAGCGTCACCGCGGCGCTCCTCGAACTTGTTGTCGCGCGGGAACCCATTGGGCGGCATCCGCCCGCCCGCCCCGCGCGCGGTCCGCCATGCGCTCAGGTCCGTCTCGGTCCGCGTCCGCCCGCTGTCGCCGCCCATCGTCCAGCTCAGCCCCCGGTCGAACGCCAGCGTGATCGCGTCGGACAACCCGCCGTCACGGTATCGCTGCAACTGCACCCCCGCCCCGCGCGCCAGTTCGGGCAGTTCGGCGATCGGGAACACCACAAGCTTGCGGTTCTCGCCGATCACCGCGACATAATCGTCGGCGGGGTCGACCGCCCGCACGACGCGCAGCTTCGATCCCGGCCGTACATTGACCACCTGCCGCCCCTTGCGCGTCTCGGCCACCACCTCCGCCATCCGCGCGATGAACCCGCGCCCGTCGCCGCTCGCCAGCAACAGCCGCCCCTCGGGCCGGGCCGGGAACATCGCCAGCAGCGCCGCCTCACCCTCGACATCGATCAGCAGCCGCACCGGCTCCCCGAACCCCCGCCCGCTCGGCAGCTTGTCCGCCGCCAGCGTATAGAATCGCCCGTTATCCGACACCAGCAACAGCCGGTCGGTCGTGTGCGCGTGAAACGCGAACGCCGGCCCGTCGCCCTCCTTGAACTTCAGCGTATCGGCCGCCGCCAGGTCGCGGTGCCCGCTCATCCCACGGATCCAGCCGCGTTCGGACAGGATGACCGTGATCGGCTCGCGCTCGATCATCGCCTCCAGCGGGATCTCGCGCGCCGGCCCCGACTCGACCAATGTCGTCCGCCGCGCGCCCAGCGCCGTCTCCGGCCCATACCGCTCGCGCAGCTTGCCGAGGTCCTTCTTCATCCGCGCGCGCTGCTTCTTCGGATCGTCCATCAGCGCGACCAGCCCGGCGCGTTCCTTCGCCAGCCCGTCGCGCTCGCGCACGATCTCCATCTCCTCCAGCCGGCGCAGCGAGCGCAGCCGCATGTTCAGGATCGCCTCCGCCTGCCGGTCGGTCAGCCCCTCGAACTCCGCCAGCATCACCGGTTTCGGCTCGTCCTCGGTCCGGATGATCTGGATCACGCGGTCCAGGTTGAGATACGCGATCAAATAGCCTTCGAGCAGCTCGATCCGGTCGTCGATCTTCTGCAACCGGTGCTCGGACCGGCGGCGCAGCACGACGAACTGGTGCTCAAGCCAGGCATTCAGCGCCTGCGCCAGGTTCATCACCCCCGGCGTCCGGTTCGCGTCCAGCACGTTGAGGTTGAGCGGAATCCGCACCTCCAGGTCCGTCATGCGGAACAGGCTGTCCATCAGCATCTGCGGATCGACCTTCCGGTCGCGCGGCGCCAGCACCAGCCGGATCGTCTCGTCGCTCTCGTCGCGGACATCCTCCAGGATCGGCAGCTTCTTCTCGTTGATCAGGTCCGCGATCTGCTCGATCAGCCGCGATTTCTGGACCTGATACGGGATCTCGTGGACGATGATCGCATAGGCCGTGCGCTTGTCCGCCGGCTCCACCAGCTCCCACCGCGCGCGGATCCGGAACCCTCCGCGCCCGGTGGCATAGGCCTCACGGATCGCCGCCGCACTGTCGACCAGCACGCCGCCCGTCGGAAAATCAGGCCCGCGCACCGGTCCGTCGACCGGATCGACCAGTGCCGCCGCCTCCGTCTCCGGCGCATCGATCAGGATCAGCGCCGCATCGATCAGCTCGGCCACGTTATGCGGCGGGATCGACGTCGCCATCCCCACCGCGATGCCCGACGCGCCGTTCGCCAGCAGGTTGGGGAACAGCCCGGGAAACACCTCCGGCTCGATCTCCGCGCCGTTGTAGCTCGGCTTGAAGTCGACGGTGCCCTCGTCCAGCCCGGCCATCAGCTCGGCCGCCGCCGCGGTCATCCGCGCTTCGGTATAACGCATCGCCGCGGCGTTATCGCCGTCGACATTCCCGAAATTGCCCTGCCCGTCGACCAGCGGGTAGCGCAGCGAGAAGGTCTGCGCCAACCGCACCATCGCGTCGTAGATCGACTGGTCGCCGTGCGGGTGATATTTGCCCATCACCTCGCCGACGACGCGTGCGCATTTCTGGTACGCCGCGGTCGGATCCAGCCGCAACAGGCGCATCCCCCACAGCAACCGGCGATGCACCGGCTTCAACCCGTCGCGCACGTCCGGCAACGACCGCGCCGTGATCGTCGACATCGCATAGACCAGGTAGCGCTGCTCCAGCGCCTCGTCGAACGGGGTGTCGATGATCTCGGTCGGGTCTGCCATGGCGCACGGATAGCAAAGCAGACGGAACGAAGCGAGTACCGTGGGCGCGCCGCCTCAACGAACCGCCGACCGGCTTGTTAACCATCGCCCGCTAGGATGGGCGGCGATGATCCCCCGCACCGCGCCTCTCGATATCCCCCGCGGTCCGCTGCGGCCGATCCTGTGGCTCTGGCCGTTCGCGCTCGCCCTGCTGCTCGCGGTTCCTGTGCTCCGGTCTGCGCCGCTGGTGCAGGACAGTTTCTGGATCGACTATGTCTGGGCGCAGCGCTTCCATGCCGCGCTGGCGAACGGCACGGTCTATCCACGGTGGCTCGACGGATCGTTCGGCGGGCTCGGCGCGCCCGTCTTCTACTTCTACGCGCCGCTGTCCTTTTACGCCGTGGCGTTCGTCATGGCGCTCGGCCTGCCCGCCTACCCGGCGCTGATCGCGACCTTCATCCTGCTGCACGCCGCGAGCGGCCTGACCATGCGGCGCTGGCTGGGTGGTCACGGCGTGGCGCCGAACGCCGGCGCCCTGCTCTACATGCTGCTTCCCTACCATCTAATCGACTTCCACCGCCGCGGTGCGCTGGCGGAGTTCGCCGCCTTCGCCCTGCTTCCACTGGTCGCCCGTGCGGTCTGCCGGGCAGGCGACCAGCGCGGGATCGCCGGGCTTGCGGTGTCCTATGCCGCGCTGGTCATGACGCATCTGCCGACCGCGCTGCTGGCCAGCCTCCTGCTGATCCTGCCGCTCGCGCTTCATCCCGCCTGCCGGCCGCGCCTACCCACGATTGCCGCCGGCCTGCTGCTGGGTCTTGCCCTCGCCTCGGTCTACCTGCTCCCGGCACTGCTGCTCCAACGTCACGTCGACATGGCGTTTCTCTGGCGACAACCGGGCCTCACCCCGGCGGCGTGGAGCCTGCTCGCGCCCGACCGCTGGGTTTCGCCAGCGGCGGGCATGGTGTTCGCGTCGCTCGAAATCGCGCTCGCGGTCGCGGCCGTCGGGCTCTGGCGGTCCACCGCGCGCTTCTGGCCGGCGGTCACGCTCTTTGCATGTCTTGTCGCGGCGAACATGGTCCCCGGCTTCTGGGCGCTTCCGCTGCTCGCCAAGGTCCAGTTTCCGTGGCGCGCGCTCACCATCGCCGAATTCGCGCTGGCTACCGCCTTTGCCGGGGCGATCGCGTCCGGTGCCGGACACATACGGTCACTCTGGCTGGTGCCGGCGCTGGCGTTGGCGGTGCCGATCGTCACCACGCCGTTCGCCGCTGGTCATCCGACGCTGGCCGAACTGGACCGCGATGCGCCCGACGTGCCGGAATATCTCCCCGCCGCCGGCCCGATCCGCTCCAGCATCGCCGCCGAGGCGCTGGCCCGCCACACGCCGGATATCACGACCCGCGCCGGGCTGCAGACCAGCCGCCGCTTCTGGTTTCCGGGCGTCTTGGCACGGTGCGCCGGCGGCCTCGTACCGACGAGTGTGGACCCCGCGACCGGGTTGGTCCGGCATCCTGCCGGGCCCCGATGCCTATTGTCCACCGGTCTCACCACGGTGGAACAGATCGGCTGGGCGGTCTCGGCATGCGCCGTATTGCTGTGCCTGCTGCTGACGACATGCACCCTTCGCCGGGCCGGCGCGTTGAAGCCCCGAAGCCAAGATGAAGGAGCTATCCCCATGGTCGACCTTACCCAGATCAAAGAGCACGCCAACGTCATCGGTGCCGACGGCGTCCATGTTGGCACCGTCGATCATCTCGACGGCGACCGGATCAAGCTGACCAAGAACGACAGCGGCGACGGCAAGCATCACTATATCGCGACCGGCCTGGTGGCCGAGGTCGAGGGCAACGACGTCCGCCTCTCCGCCAATGCCGACGTTGCAATCTCGATCTTCGAGGAATCGGAATAAGCCGAAGCGGGCGATGGTCGCGAATTGCGTCCACCGCCCGCCTCCGCTAAGAACGAGACTCGTCCGCCCCGGATGCGCATCCCACCGATGTCGCATCCGGGGCGGTCCTCTTTCTACGGACACCCGTCCGAACTGCCGGAGCCGCCGATGACCCGCCGCCGCCAGATCTACGAAGGCAAAGCCAAGATCCTGTACGAGGGTCCCGAGCCGGGCACGTTGATCCAGTATTTCAAGGACGACGCCACCGCCTTCAACGCGCAGAAGAAGGGCACAATCAGCGGCAAGGGCGTGCTGAACAACCGTATCTCCGAACACATCTTCACGATGCTCGGCAATATAGGCGTGCCGACCCACTTCATCCGCCGCCTCAACATGCGCGAGCAGCTGATCCGCCAGGTCGAGATCATCCCGATCGAGGTCGTGGTGCGCAACGTCGCGGCCGGCTCGATCGTCAAGCGCCTCGGGATCGAGGAAGGGCTGCAGCTGCCCCGCACGATCATCGAATATTACTACAAGGACGACGCACTCGGCGATCCGATGATCGCGGACGAACATATCGCCTGCTTCGGCTGGGCCAGCCAGGAGGAGATGCACGACATCGCCGACATGGCGATCCGCGTGAACGATTTCCTGTGCGGCCTGTTCGCCGGGATCGGCATCCGGCTGGTCGACTTCAAGCTCGAATTCGGCCGCATCTGGGACAATGATTTCGCCCGCGTCCTGCTCGCCGACGAAATCAGCCCCGACGGCTGCCGCCTCTGGGATATCGCCACCGGCGAGAAACTCGACAAGGACCGCTTCCGCCAGAACCTCGGCGGCGAAGTCGAAGCCTACCAGGAAATCGCCCGCCGCCTGGGCCTGCTCCCGGAAGGCGCCGACACCACGGTCCTCGACATGGAACAGCACCGCAAGAAGCGCGACAAGTAAGGGCGGGTGCGGGTTTTTCCGCATCGGGGCTGCTGGCGACTGTCCGCTCTAAACTGCCCGCGCCACGGAGCCCCTCCCCCAAACCGTCATCCCGGCGAGAGCCGGGATCTCCCTTAGTTGAAGAGCCCACGGCAAGCCCAAGGGAGATCCGGCCTCCGCCGGGATGACGGTCAAGGTAGGGCAAGTCCGACCGCGCTGCCTCTACTCCGCAGCAACCACCGCATCATCCCGCGCCGGCACCCCCGCCATACGCGCGTCGGCAACCGGCGGAGCCATCCGCACCCAGCCTCCCGGCCCCAGCTGCTCCAGCGGGCGATAGCGCGTCTTGTACTGCATCCGCGGACTCTGCTCGACCCAGTAGCCGAGATAGACATAATCCATGTCCGACCGCGCCGCTCGCAGGATGTGGTCGAGGATGATGAACGTCCCCAACCCTTGCCGCACGCTCTCGTCCGGTTCGAAGAAGCTGTAGACCATCGACAGCCCGTCGGCCTGATGATCGGTCAGGCACGCACCCACCAGCCGCCCCGGCCGCCCGTCCACCGCGGGCTCGCGATATTCCACCACCAGCGTGTCGACCGGCGTCTGTTCCACCATGTCGGCGAAATCCAGCTCGTCCATCTCCGCCATCCCGCCGCCCGGATGCCGCGCGGCCAAATAACGGCGGAGCAGCGCGAACTGCTCCTCGGTCGTCCACGGCTTGCACGCGGTGATGTCCAGGTCGGCATGGCGCCGGATCAGCTTGCGCTGGCTGGCGTTCGGGCGAAATTCCTTCGCCACCACCCGCACCGAGATGCACGCCGTACATTCCACGCAGGACGGGCGATACGCCACGCCCTGGCTACGCCGGAACCCGATCCGGCCCAGCGCATCGTTCAGCTCGGTCGCGTGGTCGCCCGACAATTCGGTGAACACCTTCCGCTCGATCCGGCCCGGGATGTACGGGCAGGGCGCGGGAGACGTCACGAAGAAACGGGGGAAACGGAATTGCGCGCTCACCGGCGGTGGAGCCTCTCGTCGGGGAACACAGACTATGGGGTTAGCGCACGAGTCTGAAAAGAGCGTTCATGCCCGACCGTCCTGACGCGGGACATTTCCCTTGCGTCCTCGCGCGATACTCCCGCCCCGCGTTAGGCCAGCTCGACCGGCGTCACCTCATATCCCGCCATATGCAGCGCCGTCATCAGCCGTTCCAGATGCGCCCGGTCGCGCGTCTCGCACTCGATGTCGGTGATCAGCCCCTTGGCCGGCAGGGTCGTGAACACGCGCTGGTGATACACTTCGATGATGTTGACCTGCTGTTCATCGAACACGCGCGCTAGGTTGAACAGCTGCCCCGGCCGGTCCTTCAACCGGATCCGCAGCCGCGCCAGCCGCCCCGACCGCGCCAGATCGCGCAGCAGCACGTTCGCCAGCAACCGCGTATCGATATTGCCGCCGCACAGCACGATGCCCACCGTCCGCCCGCGGAACCGCTCCGGATAGGCGAGCAGCGCCGCCAGCCCGGCGGCCCCTGCGCCCTCGACGACGGTCTTCTCGATCTGCAACAGCAACGACACCGCGCGTTCCAGATCGCGTTCGGCCACCAGCACGATATCGTCGACCAGTTCCGCGATGATCCGCGCGGTGATCCCGCCGGGCTCCTTCACCGCGATCCCCTCTGCCAGCGTATCGCCGCCGCATTCCAGGTTCTTGCCGTTGATCCGGTTGTACATCGACGGATACAGTTCCGCCTCCACACCCACGACCTCGATCGCGCGGTCCTGCGCCTTGGCGACCGTTGCGATCCCGGAAATCAGCCCGCCGCCGCCGATCGGCACCGCGAACATGTCGATCTGCGGCACGTCCTCCAGCATCTCGATCGCGGTCGTGCCCTGCCCGGCGATGATCTTCGCATCGTCGAACGGGTGGACGATCGTCTGACCCTCGGTCGCCGCCACCGCGCGCGCATGGGCCAGCGACTCGTCGACATTCTCGCCGAACAGAATGATCCGCGCCTCGTGGCTCTCGGTCTGTTGCACCTTCACGATCGGCGTCGTGGTCGGCATCACGATCGTCGCCGGAATGCCCAGCCGCCGCGCATGATAGGCCAGGCCCTGCGCGTGGTTGCCGGCCGACGCCGCGATCACGCCGCAGCGCCGCTGCGCATCGGTCATCTGCAACAACGTGTTGAGCGCGCCACGCTCCTTGTACGCCGCCGTGAACTGCAGATTCTCGAACTTCAGATACACCGTCGCCCCGGTCATCTCGGACAGCGTCCGGCTGAGCAGCGTCGGCGTCCGCACGATCGCATCCCTGATGCGGGCATGGGCGGCGCGGATATCGTCGATCGAGACCGGCAGGTCGGCGGATGTGGGGACGGTAGTCATGCCGGCTCCGTATCGGACTGGGCGGAGATAGAGAACCCCAAGCGGTATACGAAACACGCGAGACGCATTCGCAACCGAAAGCCGACCTCCATCGCGCCTCTCGCAAACCCCGCGCCCGCACTCTAAGACCACAGGATGCACGCTACCCGCACCGCCCTCCTCGCCGCCGCCGCAATCCTTCTGGCCACCGCCCCGGCGCATGCGCGGCGCAAACCCGTCGTGCTGCCAGCCCCGCCCAATGAGGGCGGCCTGATCGACAACGTCAACGGCTACACGCTTGATCAGAATGGCCGCGTGATCCGCTTCACCGGCATGCTGATCGACAAGGCCGGCCGTGTGTCGAAGCTCTACCAGTCCGGCGACACCCGCGAAAAATGGCTTGATTTCAAGCTCGATGCCAAGGGCCGCACCCTCCTCCCCGGCCTGATCGACGCGCACGGCCACGTCATGGAACTCGGCTTCCGCGCGACCGAACTCGATCTCGCCAACACCAGCTCGCTCGCCGATGCGCAGGGCAAGCTCCGCGACTATGCCCGCGACCACACCACCCCGACCTGGATCCGCGGCGGCGGCTGGAACCAGGAACGCTGGGGCCTCGGCCGCTTCCCGACCGCGAGTGACATCGACGGCGTTGTCCGCGACCGCCCCGTGGCGCTCGCCCGCGTCGACGGCCACGCGATGCTCGCCAACAGCGCCGCCCTGGCCGCGGCCGGCATCAATGCCAAGACCAGGGACCCCGCCGGCGGCCGGATCGAGCGTGACGCCAAGGGCAACCCGACCGGCGTGCTGGTCGACGCCGCCCAGGCACTGCTCGAACGCGCCATCCCGCAACCGCTGCCGCGCGAACGCGACGTCGCATTCGGCAGCGCGCAGGACCAGCTGCTCGCGTTCGGCATCGTCGCCACCGCCGACATGGGCACCACGCCCGACGACTGGAACACCTACCGCCGCGCGGGCGACGCGGGGCGGCTCCGCGTCCGGCTGATCTCCTACGCCGGCGGGATCGAACCGATGCTGTCGATCGCCGGCACCGGCCCGACGCCGTGGCTCTACGACACCCACCTGAAGATGGTCGGCGTCAAACTCTACGACGACGGCGCGCTCGGCTCGCGCGGCGCCTGGCTGAAGCGCCCCTATGCCGATGCCGCCAACCAGCGTGGCCTGCCGTTCCTCGACGACACCAAGCTGCGTAACCTCATGAGCCGCGCCGCGATGGACGGGTTCCAGGTCGCGATCCACGCGATCGGCGACGCCGCCAACGAACAGGCGCTCGACGCGATCGAGGAGGTCGCGCTCACCTACAAGGGCGATCGGCGCTGGCGGATCGAACATGCCCAGATCGTCGACCCGGTGGACCTGAAACGCTTCGGCCAGAACGGCATCATCGCTTCGATGCAGCCCGTCCACCAGACCAGCGACCGCCTGATGGCGGAGGCCCGCCTCGGCGAGGCGCGGCTGGCCGGGGCCTATGCCTGGAAATCGATGCTCGACGCCGGCGCGAAGCTCGCCTTCGGCTCCGACTATCCGGTCGAATCGCCCGACCCCTTCGCCGGCATCGCCGCCGCCATCACGCGCGAAGACCCCTCCGGCCAGCCCCCCGGCGGCTGGCACCCCGAGCAGAAGGTCGATTTGCCGACCGCGATCGCCGGCTTCACCACGGGGGCTGCCTATGCCAGCTTCACCGAAGGCATTCTCGGCAGCCTCCAGCCCGGCCACCTCGCCGACTTCATCCTCGTCGACACCGACCCCTTCACCGCCACCCCAACCCAGATCCGCGCCACCAAGGTCCAGGAAACCTGGGTCGGCGGCAAACGCGCATTTTTGCGCAAGTAGCCAGGAGAGTTCCCCGGCGAACGCCGAGGCCTAAACACAACTGCGTGGCGCAGAAAACCGTCCATCCCGAGCGCAGTCGAGGGACCCTTCGAGCGAAGCCGAGAAGCCAACAGTTCTCCACGACGCAACGATTCTAGGCCACCCCCCACCCTAAAAAATCCGTTTGGTTCGAGCCTGTCGAGAACGCCACGCAACGTTCTCGACAAGCTCGAACCAAACGGATGGGGGGAATCATTGAGGTCGACACGCGAGCCGCGCGCCAACCGCAAACCGCTCAGCAGGAAAGGTCAAGAAACCCCGCCACCCGTCCGCGCCAGAAACCCACGCACCGCCGTCACCCCCGCATCCCCGTCGATCGCATCCCCATGCCCGCCCGGCACCGTCACCAGAGTCGCATCCACCCCCGCCGCCTTCAGCGTCTCGCCGAACCGTGTCACGGTCTTGGCATCCACCGTCCGATCATCCCGCCCGACCAGCAGCAACACTGGCACCCGCGCCCGCACGACATAGCCCTGATAATCATAGCGCTTCACGTCGTCCGCCACCTCGATCCGCACGAACGGCCGCAGCATTCCCGGCACCATGTTGCGCCCCACCGCCGGAATGTCCGCCGCGGTCGCCTCCAGCACCAACCCGGTCACGCCACCCGCCGCCGCGATGTTCGAGGCCGGCGCCCCACCCAGCGAGAAGCCGTAAGCCCACACCGGCCCCGGCTTCACCCAGCCTGCCGCACCGAACGCCGCGCGCAACGCCGGCCCCATCGCGATCAGCGCATCGACCGTTGCCGGCACCGTCGTCCCGCCGCGCCCGGGATAGTCGTACGCGACGATATCGGCCCCCGTCATCGCCGCCAGCCGCGCGAACCGTTCTCCCGACGTCCGCACGAACGACCCGTTGCCGCCGCTGTACAGCAACGTCCCGACCGACCCCGGTCGCGTCATCCGCACCGCATGCACCTGCCCCAGTCCGGGCAGGTCCAGCATCCGCTCGTCCAGCGTATAGCCCGCCGGTGTCACCAGCGCCGGCGGCTGCCCGCTCAGCGCCATCTCCGGAAATAGCGACCCCTGATCGACGACCGCGGTACACCCGCCCAGCACCAGCAAACCCGCAAGACCGATGAACCGCATCCCGAATCCCCTTTTTGACACTAACTTATATTATGATCGATCCAGGGATTATTGTTCCACAATTCTGAACCTCAGCATAACGATCGCCAATGTCAGTGTTCGTCATAAGAAATAAACGAACAACATCTATTTCATGCAATAGACGAGATTATTGGTGGCGGTCGATCTGCTTTGACGATTTCGATCGGATAATCCGCAAACCAAACCGGGAAACCGCGTTTCTCGTCGCGTTCCGCACATCCCAGAATTTCGGTCAACCACCCGGCATAGGCCCAGTCGCGACCCTGACCCTTCGCCGCGATCATAGGAAACCGATCGAGAAACATCACGCCCAATTCACGCGCGGACCGCCCGGGCACATCGGTCCACCCGAAATACCCATCCTGCGAACCCGTCGAATAATAGGCCACTTCATCCGGCCGATGCCCGTCCGCCAGCGCCATACCGTCGGCCAGCATCGCGTCGGCATGCGTGATGAGGCATCGCCAGTGCAGACCGCTCGGCGCCATGCCCGAACGGAAGCGAATCCGCTGATACCCCGCCTTGTGCAACTCGTGGATCATCGTGAGCAGCCGCGTGATCGCGCGATACGTCGCGTTCGTCGAAGGCTTCAAGGAGATCGTCTGCATCGTCCGTCGTCCTTGTCCACAATCAGCCTGAATGTTCCGCGCGCTACCCCTGCGGCGGAAGCGCCGCGGTGCCGGCCCCCAACGCCAGCAACGCGAACGTCGCCAGCCAATGCTCGCCCATATAATCGCCCGCGACATGACCCAGCGCGGCGTCCAGGTGCCGCATCGCCACATCGCGCAACCCCGGCATCCCCGCCGCGTCGGCCAGTACGAACCAGCACCACGCCCGGCTCAGGTTCAACCCGTCGAGATGCGCGATCTTGCCATCGCTGCGGTCCGACACGGTCGCGGGCAGGAACAACGTCGCCGGCTCCCCCTTCCCCACATCCGGCAGGAACGCCGCGAACCACGCCCCGAACCCGTCGCCCAGCACGCGCGCCATCAGCACCGCCTCGACCAGCGTCGCCGACAGGAAATCGTCCCCGCCCGGCTCCCAAGCCTGCGCGCCCCGGTCGCCCCCGAACCAGTCCACCGCCCGCGCCCGGATTAGCGCCGCCAGCGCCGGATCGCGCGCATCCGCCCACTCCAGCGCAAGGATCAAAGCAAACGCCGTGCTGCCATGCGTGCCGGTCCGCACCGGATAGGTCAGCTTTGGCAGATACTCCATCAGCCGCGCCGCAAACGCCTCCGCCAGCGGCCGCATCGCGTCGGCCCAGCGCAGCTCATCATGCCGCTCCAGCTCATGATGCAGCGCGAGCGCCCAGCCCCAGCCATAAGGCCGCTCGAACCCGTTCGTCCCCGGCCGGTCGAGATAAGCACGCTCCCCGCCCAGCTTCTCCGCGGTCAGCGTCGCATCGGCCCGCTCCCGGATCGCGACCGCCTGCGGCAAGTCCGGGAACAGCCGCGCGATCCGCATCAGCTGCCACCAGCCATGGACGCAGCTATGCCAGTCGAAACTGCCATGGAACGCCGGATGCAGCACGGCCGGCGCCACCACATCGTCCGGCCCGGTCAGCACCTGATCCAGCTTGAACGGCCACGGCCGCCCGACATGGCCCAGCGTCAGCTCCGCGAACCGTGCGGCGAGACCAGGCGTCAACATCGTCATGTCCGGAACCCCAGAAAGTAGATCAGCAGGATATTGACCACCAGCAGCACGACCGCGGTCGGCGCCTGCGCGCGGATCACCGCACTCCGGTCCAGGTCGAGCAGCACCGCCGGCACCAGATTGAAATTCGCGGCCATCGGGGTCAGCAACGTGCCGCAGAAGCCGGCCAGCATCCCCACCGCCGCGATCAGCGCCGGATCGCCGCCCATGCCCCGCACCAGCACCGGCACGCCGACCCCCGCGGTCATCACCGGGAACGCCGCGAACGCATTGCCCATCACGATCGTGAACCCCGCCATGCCGAGCCCGTAGACCAGCACCGCCACGAACAGATTGCCGTCCGGGATCGCGCGCGCCGCCAGCCCTCCAACCACGTCGCCAACCCCCGCCAGCGCGAACACCGCCCCCAGCGCCGCCAGCATCTGCGGCAACACCGCAGCCCAGCCGACCCCGTCCATCAACCCCCGCCCCGCATCGAACGGCGCGCGCACGGTCGGGCGGAACCAGACATAACAGACCGCCAGCGCCACCAGCACGCCGATGGTCAGCGACACCAAGGTCACCTGCTTCGGATCGATCCAGTCGGGCTTCAGCAACGTGCCCGCCAGCGCCACCACCGGCACGATCAGCGCCGGCAGGAACAGCCTGTTCCCATACCACTCCGCCCCCGCACCATCGCTCGAAACGGCCGCCCCACGCCCCACCGCCCCGGTCCCGCCCAACGCGACCAGCGCCAGCACGAGCACCCCGTTGCCGACGTCCCCCAACCGATCGCCGGCAAAGAAACTCACCGCGATCAGCCCGTAGAACGCCCCCGTCCCGAACCGCCGAGGATTACTCCGGTCGGTCAGCGACAACCACGCAAACGCCGCAAACGTCGCCCCCGCAACCGCATAGACGAAGTCGAGCCCGATCACGCGGTACACCGCCGACCGAGCGAGCCAACGCCACCCGAACCAGGCTCAAGCGGAGCCCTCACGCCCGCCGATCCAGCCACAACAACCGCGCGCCATGCACCAGCAACGCCGCCACCGCCGTCGGGATCGCCCACAGCGACAGATGGATCGGCGTGATGTCATAGCCGTACTGCGCCATCGTCCCCTTGATCAGCAGGATCGATCCAATCGCGATGAAGATATCCTCGCCAAAGAACAGTCCGATATTGTCGGTGCCCGCCGCCATCGCCTTCACCCGCTCGCACGCCGGCGGGTCGAACCCCTGCCGCTCCGCCGCCGCGACCGCCATCGGTGCCACCAGCGGCCGCACCGTCTGCGGATGCCCCGCGATCGACGTCAGCCCCAGCGCCGCCGTTACCTGCCGGAACAGCATGTACCCCAGCAGCAACCGCCCGACCGTCGCCCCCCGCATCCCCGCCACCAACCCACGCGCCCGCGCCTGCAACCCCTGCCGCTCCAGCAGCCCGACGACCGGCAAAACGATATAGATGATCGTGACATAGCGCGTATCGTTGAACGCCCGCCCGAACGCCGCCAACACCGCCACCGGCTCCAACCCCGCCGCCAGCCCCGTCACCAGCGCGGCGGCCGCGACGACCAGCAACGGATTGAACCGCAGGAGGAAACCCAACGCGACGACCGCAATACCGGACCGGACTAACACGACGCTACAGCCCCAACGCTGCGTCCAGTCCTCAGAACAGTTCCCCGGCGAAGGCCGGAGCCTAGGTGAAGCAGTCGTCCCAAGGCCCCGGCCTGCGCCGGGGAACACTTGCGGTCATGGCTCGGTCGTTTGAAAGCCGAACACGCCACGTCGGCGCCACAACCAACCCGCCCCATCACTCGGTCCCGAACCCGCCGCCACCCGGCGTCTCGATGAGGAAAACATCCCCCGCCGCCATCTCCACCAGCGCGGTCGAGCCCAGCATCTCGACGGAACCGTCCCCCCGCCGCACCCGGTTGATGCCCACCGCGCCATCCGCACCGCCGGCAACCCCAAACGGCGCCACCCGCCGCCGGTTGGACAGGATCCCCGCCGTCATCGCCTCGCGGAACCGGACATGCCGCACCACGCCGTCCCCGCCCCGATGCGCCCCCGCACCCCCCGACCCGCGCCGGATCGCGAAGCGTTCGAGCAGCACCGGGAACCGGTCCTCGAACACCTCCGGATCGGTCAGCCGGCTGTTCGTCATATGCGTCTGCACCGCACTCGCCCCGTCGGCGGCGGCACTCGCCCCCGCGCCACCCGCGATCGTCTCGTAATATTGGTGCGCCGCGTTGCCGAACGTGAAATTGTTCATCGTCCCCTGCGATGCCGCCAGCAACCCCAGCGCCCCGTACAGCGCATCCGTCACCACCTGGCTCGTCTCGACATTCCCGGCGACCACGGCGGCGGGATAGCGTGGGCTCAGCATCGACCCGTCCGGGATCACGATCTCCACGCTGCGCAGGCACCCGTCGTTCAGCGGCATCGTGCCCCCGACCAAAGTCCGGAACACATACATCACCGCCGCGCGCGTGATCGACCGCGGCGCGTTGAAGTTGCTCGGCAGCTGCCCGCTCGTCCCCGTGAAATCCACCGTCGCGGTCTGCCCAACGCGATCGATCCGCACCGCCACCCGCACCGCAGCACCACCGTCCAGCTCGTACGCGAACGCGCCCTCCGGCAGTTCCGCGATCAGCGCCTTCACCGCCGCATCCGCATTGGCCTGGACATGCTCCATATACGCCGCGACCGTGACCAGCCCGTAGCGCTCCACCAGCGCATCGAGCCCCGCCTGCCCGCGCGCGCACGCCGCGATCTGCGCGCGCAGATCGGCGATGTTGCGGTCCGGATCGCGCGCCGGCCACCGCCCGCCCGCCAGCAGCACGCGCACCTCCGCCTCGCGGAACCGCTCGGCATCGACCACCACCACGTCGTCGAACAGCACGCCCTCTTCCAGCACCGAAGTGCTGCCCGGCGGCATCGACCCCGGGCTCGACCCGCCGATATCGGCATGATGCCCGCGCGCCGCGACGAAGAAGTCCGGTGCATCCGATCCGTCCGCAAAAACCGGCATAATCACCGTCAGATCGGGCAGGTGCGTGCCCCCCGCATAAGGCGCGTTCAGCGCATAGACGTCCCCGCGCAGGATCCCCCGCCCGTCCGCCGCGCCACCGCGATTGGCGATGATCGTCCGGATGCTGTCGCCCATCGACCCGAGATGCACCGGAATATGCGGCGCATTGGCGATCAGATTGCCATGCGCGTCGAACAGCGCACAGGAAAAATCGAGCCGCTCGCGGATGTTCACCGACGACGCACTATGCTGCAACGCCGCCCCCATCTCCTCCGCAATCGCCATGAACTGACCGTCGAAGATCTCGAGCCGCACCGGGTCCAGCTCCGGCCCGACCACCGCGCCGGCCACCCCGTCCACCCGCGCCAGCATCAGGTTACCGAGCGCATCGACCCGCGCCGACCAGCCCGGATCGACCACGACGGTGGACGTCGCATCGACGACCAGCGCCGGCCCCGCAACCTCCGTCCCCGCCGCCAGCGCCCCACGCCGCCGGACCGCGACGGAACGCGCCGCCCCGTCCATCCAGGCCGTCGCACTTTCCTCCAAGTCCTCGCCAACCGCCGCCCAGTCCGGCTCATCCCCGCCATCACCCGGCTCGACCGCCTCGATGCGCAGCATGTCGAGCACCGGCACCGCATCGCTCGCATAACCGAAGCGCGCGCGGTACGCCGCCGCATAGTCCGCCGCCATCGCCGCCGGATCGCCAAGCGTCACCTCGATCGCACTCTCACTCCCCGGCTGGCGCAGATGCGCGCTGCCCTCGACCGCGGCGTCCACGATCCCCTGCTCCGCCAGCTCCGCCCGCGCCGCGTCGGACAGCGCCGCCACCGCCGCCGTGATCGCAGGCCCGGCATCCGCATCCAGCGCGATCCCCAGCGTCCGCTCGCGCACCGCCGACTGTCGCGCCATTCCCATGCCATAAGCCGACAGCAGGCTCGCATGGCGGTGGATCATCACCCGCCCCATGCCCAGCGCGTCCGCCACCAGGCACGCATGCTGCCCGCCCGCCCCACCGAAACAGGCGAGCGTGTAGCGCGTCACGTCATGGCCTCGTGCCGTCGAGATCGTCTTGATCGCATTGGCCATGTTGGCGACGGCGATCGCCAGGAACCCCTCCGCCGCTTGGCTTGCCGGCATGTCCAGCCCACGCTCTTCAAACCGCGCCACCACCGCGTCGCGGTCGAGCGGCTGGTTCCCGTCGGGCCCGAACAGGCTCGGAAAATGCTCCGCCCTGATCCGGCCGAGCAGCAGGTTGCAGTCGGTCACCGTCAACGGCCCGCCGCGCCGGTAACAGGCCGGCCCCGGCACCGCCCCCGCCGACTCCGGCCCGACGCGGAACCGCCCCTGTTCCACCAAACAGATCGATCCGCCGCCCGCCGCGACCGTATGGATCCGCATCATCGGCGCACGGATCCGGACGCCGGCCACCACGGCCTCGTTCGTCCGCTCGTACCGCCCGGCATAGTGCGACACGTCGGTCGACGTACCCCCCATGTCGAACCCGATCACGTCGTCCACGCCCGCCGCCCGCGCGGTATGGGCCATCCCGACGATCCCGCCCGCCGGCCCCGACAGGATCGCGTCGCGCCCGTGGAACAGCGCCCCGTCGACCAGCCCGCCGCTCGACCGCATAAACAGGGTCCGCGCCTCCGCGCCCAGCCCCGCCCGCACTTGGTCGACATACGCCGCCAGCCCCGGCGACAGATACGCATCCGCCACGGTCGTATCGCCGCGCCCGATCAGCTTCACCAGCGGCCCGACGACATGGCTCACCGACACCTGCGTGAACCCCACCGCGCGCGCGATGTCCGCGACGATCACCTCATGCGCCGGATGGCGATGCCCATGCATCAGCACCACCGCGATCGCCCGAAACCCCGCCTCATACGCCACGCCCAACGCCGCACGCACCGCGTCCGGATCAGGCGCCTGCAACAGCGCCCCCTCCGCCGTCACCCGCTCGCAAATCTCCACGACATCGTCGTACAGCGGTTCGGGCAGCCTTATGTCGCGCGCAAAGATATCCGGCCGGTTCTGGTTCCCGATCCGCAGCGCATCGCCGAACCCCGCGGTGATCGCCAGCAGGGTCCGCGCGCCCTTGCGCTCCAGCAGCGCATTCGTCGCGACGGTCGTCCCCATCCGCAGTTCCAACGGCGGCAACGGTCCGTCAGCGATCCCCGTCAGCCGGCGGATTCCCGCCACCGCGGCATCGTCATAACGCTCCGGATCGGCGGACAGCAGCTTGGCCGTCCGGATCGACCCGTCCGGCGCCCGCGCCACGATGTCGGTGAACGTGCCGCCGCGATCGACCCAGAACCGCCACATGCTATCCGCCCCCGCGCTCAGCGCGCGGTCAGCAGCGTGTCGAGCCGCGCAGTGCCCTTGCCCACCTTCTCCAGCCGCGGATATTTCGGCCCGTCAAAATAAGGGATCGCCACCGTGCTGAACCGGTCGCCCTGCTTCACCAGCAACTGGATCGGCGTCTTGCGCGTCTGCGCGTCCTTCACCGCGGTCTTCAGCGCGTCGCCGCTATACGCCTTGCCGCCCACCGCGGTGATGACCGCATTGTTGGTCAGCCCCGCCCGGAACGCCGGACTGTCCCAGATCACCTGCCCCAGCCCGCCGTCGGCGCCGACCGTGAAGCCGAGCGAATAGGTCAGGTCGGTGTTCTTCGCGGTCTTCTCGTTGTTCTTCCACCACTGCGTCGGCTCGGCGGCATAGACCAGCCGGTACCCGCCCTTCTCCAGCCAGCCGAGCGGCGCACGCGGCGCGATCTGGTTCACCCGCGTGTCGAGGAACGTGTTCCAGTCATAGGGCACGACCTTGTTCAGCGCCGCCGCCACATCCGCGAACTGATAGGTCAGCACGCCCCAATCCCGGTCGTTCATCCCGAAGAACAGCTTCGCGAAATCGTCGAGCGACTTCTTACCCTTGGTCAGCTCGCGGATCTGCATGTCCGCATCCAGCCAGATCAGCAGCCCCTCGTTGTAATAGTCCTCCGACCGTTGCCAACTGACCCACGGCTGCGGCCGCCGCGCCGACAGGATCGGATCGTTGGTCGTATCGATCAGCGGCCGCCAGCTCCGCCCCGGCCGCTTGTCTAGCGTCGCCGCGATCGACGCATAGGCCGCAAGCGTATCTTCCTTCGACACGATGCCCGACCGCGCCTGCAGCACATAACCCCAATATTGCGTCTGGCCCTCGTAAACCCACAGCAGCGAATTGCGCATCGGCTGCGAATATTCGGCGGTGTAGAGGTCCGCCCCGCGGCGATACTTGCCGTCCCAGCTATGCGTATATTCGTGCGGCAACAGGTTGCGGCGGCCGGCTCCCTCGTCCCACTTCGTAAAGTAACCCGGCGTCACGCCATTCTCGGACGACCGGTGATGCTCCAGCCCGATCCCGCCCATCTTGTCGGTGATCGCCAGCAGGAAATCATAATGGTCGTAATGCTGCGCCCCGAACAGGCGCGTCGCCTGCGTCACCAGGTTGCGGTGCTTCTGGATCTGGTCCGGCGTCGCGGCCAGCTCCTCCGGCGTATCGGCGACGATGTTCAGCCGCACGCCCGGCGCCAGCGTCTCCTGCCGGAAATTAATGCCCGCGAACATCGGACTGTCGACCAGCGTCTCGAACGACACCGGCTTGAACGCCACCGTACCCGTCGCCGCGGGATCGACGGGCTCCAGCGCGACGCCGTATTTCCAGCCCGCGGGCAGGATCGCCGTCGCCGCCACCGGAATCTGCCGCGCATAATATCCCGCCGGATAGAACGCCGTCAGGTTCCACTGCAGGTTCAGCATCTCGGGCGTCATCACCACCCGCCCCTGCGCGTTCGACACCGGCGACACATATTGGAACTCGACCGTCACTTCAGTCGCACCCTGCGGCACGTCGACCTTGACCGCATACACCTCGACCGGATCGCGCTTCCACGGCAGCACCTGACCGCCCGCACTGATCTTCAGCCCAGCAACATCGTCGATGCTCCCGCGTGGCGCATGGTTGCCCGGCAGCCATTTCGGATAGAGCAAGGTCAGCGGCCCGGCCTGCGCCACCGGGATCGTCTCGCGCACCGTGAAGATCCCGCGCTGCGTATCGGTCGCATCGACGACCAGCGTCACCGTCCCCGGATAAGGCACGTCGCGCGCCGCGGGGATGTTGTCCGGCACCGGCAGCACCGCCGCCATCGTCTGCCGCGGCTGCGCGCTGGCGGCGACCGAAAGGCAGGTGGTGACCAGCAGGACGGACTGGACGGCAAGGCGGACGGGGCGGAACAACATCGGCAACGGATCTCCGGCAACTGACAGGCCGAAGGGATGGAGCGCGCACCGCACTCCGTCAACCATCAGCCAAGCCGATACGATCGTATCGCCGCAGCATGGCGACGATCGGATGCCACCAGGCGAACAAATGACGGCGAATTCCGTCCGGACCAGGGACCGCTGTGTAAAGCCTGGTGCTCAGGCCCTACGACGATGAAGGTGTCGGCGCCTCGCCGAGGTCGCCACTGCCGCGCGTCGCGGGGTTGGTGGACAGGGTAACTCTCGAAGCCAGTCCGCAACCTTCTGTTCTAACAGTCATATTTAACCATCCCTTTCGAATGATACCCCCAAAGATACCCCCGATATTATTTGTGCTGTTCGCTAATGTGCTGTTCGCTAATTCGTGGCGCCGCTGGCGACGAATGCGTCGATGACCGACCTTTTCCAGCCGACCGCGCGCAGTCCGATCTTCTGGTGACCAGAGAATATTCCCTCACCCATCAGCCGGTAGATCGCGGTCCGGCTGAGGCCGGTGCGCCGCTTCACTTCGGGCAGTCGCAAAATTTCATCACTTTGCTCGGACATCGGATCCTCGGTTCGTTTGGGGGTGGACGTTCCAACGCCTTTTCGATTTCGTCACGGCGGCGACCGTTGCTGACCTCGGTCTCGCCTGCGTACCTGGTCATCACTGCAGACAAAGCGGCAGCGCCCTCGGAAGCAGAGTTCCAAGTGTGGCAGCGACTAAGCGCTTGCGATCAGTAGTTCGGCAGTGCCTTGGGCGGTCGCAGAGGCGGCTCGTCCATCACGTTGCCTTTTGCCAGCAAGATAAGCCACCAGCGGTGCGGCTGGGTCCGGAACACCTCCTCAATCGTGCGCCACGGGGGCGGCGGCGCGATCTGGGCTAAGGGTTCGATCGGCGTCACTCGCCTTCGCCTTCGTCGTGGCCGGCGGCCTCGTCGGTGTCGCTGTTCCAAACCTTGTAAAGAACGGCGGTGACGTCAACCGCGATCATGGCAGTCGCGCCATCCTCTCCGGCCTTTGTGCTCGATCCCCACGAGAACCGATACTCGTCGCCTTCGCCAACCCGCCAAAAATATGTCATTTCTTCGAGGTTCGAGTTTTCGACGCCCGGTTCCCCCGGCTTCGGCTGCTCGGTTACGGTCAAATACGGGTCAAGGTGCCGGTAGAACTCTTCCCTCGTCAGCGTCGACCAAAGGTCCCACAGCTCAAGAGTGACCCGCTGCGCTCCGTGCTTCTCGTCGGGTGCGGCCTCGATCTCCTCAGCCCAAACGTCCTCAATGGAATAGTCGGCCGCCGCTTCGACAAGATGCAGGAACCTCTCGGGATTGAGATCGGGTGCGTTGACGAAGTCCCGAACGCGGTGCCATTCGGTCCGTTTGGCAACGATGTGGCCCTGAATGATGAACAGTTGCCAGAGTGCGTTCACTTGGTCGCGGTCGACCCCCAAGCCCTCAAAGTAGGCGATTGAGTCGCGATAAACGCGAGCGATTGATAGCATTCCCTCGATCTTCACCCCAAGAATGCGCAGCTGGTTCATGATCGCGGCAATGTTCGCCTCGTACCACGGGAACTTGTTCCGGTTGCCAGTGCCCCTCCCGCCCTCCACCGGTTGCAGCACACCGCCCCGAGTCCAGAACGTCCAAACGTCCTTGGGGATATCAACGCGGTTCATGATATCCGCTCGAGTAAGCGGCGGCTGCTTTGGCATGTTTCGCCCCTAAGCGACCGAATGTCGCTATTCTTTAAGCGACGTTTGGTCGCATCGCAAGGGTTCTTATGATGTTCTGTCGCGAACATACGATCCGAGTCCGGGGAGCGCCCGTAAATGTGCAGCTGGCTGGGACGGTTCGGCCGGTTTTGAAGGTGTTCTCGAGGGTGCTCACGTTCAGGATCTTCGGGCGGGCCATCTTCGCGGAGACCTTCTGCATTTTCGCCTCCCGATCGTTTGCAACTCGATAGCAGACGGTCGAAGTAACGGCAGTTTTGACGTTTATCTGCAACCGGCGCCCGCCGGGGCCAGTCCGGCTCCGTTGTTTATCCGAAACGCGATTACGGTGCCTAACGAGGCCAGTTATTTCACAAACCCGCCGGTGTTTGCGACCGTAGTAGCCTCTGATCCCGCCGTCAGCGCCTTCCTGCGGGATGCAGAGAACCCAGCTCACACGAGCTGGAATGGACGTGCAGAAAAGCTGATGGCAGAGAGCAGAGCGCTGATTCTGCGCTAAACAACGCTAAGCCCCGCTGTCCTCATAGCGGTCAGCGGTCAGAGCCAGATTTGCGTAGTTCGCGCACCGCTTCATCGATAGCCGCATCGCGACCGGCACGGATCTGTTCGATCGTCGGGTAAACCTCAACATCGGGGAGAACACCTCGACCTTCTAAACGCTTGCCATCAAGCATTTCGACGTCCTCAACCGGAACCTGAACGCTGCCTCCGTCGGGTAAAGGGTACGATAGTGCGCCTAAGACTGAGCCATTGGTCATTCTACCGATTACAATGCCCCGTCTGGATTGCTTCAATACCGCAGCCGAAATTTCGGCTGCGCTCGCAGATGCCGGGCCGACGAGGACGGCCAGCGGTCCGTCGTATCGGTTCGTCCAATAGTCCGTCTTGACCACCGTCAAGCCAGATGCATTCCGCGTACGATATACTGGCTGACCTCTCCCCATCAGGGCGTTGAGAAGAAGTAAGCTATAACCACCAGTATTGTATCGCAAATCCAGCACGACACCGCGTCGATCTGCGGATCGAACGGCTTCCTTGACCTTATCAATCTCGACCGGCAGGAACTGATCAAAACGGATATAAAGTGGGCCTGAGGAAATCCGGTGTGTAGAAAATCCACTGTTACCAGATCCGCATGCGTAGGTGAGCCGTATAGACGTTGGTTTGAGGTTCGCAGGTTGACGGGATTTGGAAGAGCCTGATGCAGAAGACTTATTTGGTTCCATCGTCTCAAATTCATGCATCTGAGAGGGTGAGACCTTTACGAGCTGAGCTTCTATCTCGCCACCGTTCGCATGAGGGCGCTGAGTGAACGATCGGATGATCCACCCTGGCGTCACCCCGGCGCGGGCCGCTGGTGAATTTAGGGCAACCTCCCCGACGATATAGATGGGCATGGGCCGACGTATCGGGACAATCTGCATTCCCGTGTCGGCAAAATCACCGCAAAATGCTGGCTTCAGCAGAGGCATATCCAGTGCCTTCGAAGGCCTTGCCCTCGCGGTGTGTCTGTCCGGCATCTCGACGTTCACATGCGACACAGGAAATCGTTGCGTGAGCGGGAATAAGACACCAAAGTATAGATCGAAGTCGCTATGCGCTGTGGCCGCTTTTTCGCGCCAGAACCGTGTCAGGGCTTTCCAGTCAAATCCGCTGAAGCGCTGATCGTAATAGTGGGCATTGATACGGTCGACGAACGCATCGAAGATCGCGAGGCGTCGTGTCGATCCGCTCAGGTTAGCGAATATGGCAGCGTCATGCTTAGCCTTTTCCTGTTCTGCTTGCTGCCGGGGAGAGACGACAAAAGTGAAGTAGGCGACGAGTGATGCGGATCCGAGCACCAGCAAAAACAGCAGGGTGGCAAGACCGCGTAAAACCCATCCTAGAAAACCAACTCGTCTCTTTGTAACGATCGAAGAACCGGAATCGACAGGGGTCATGCTGACACCGGCCGGGCGATCCCCAGCCGCTTCATCTCGCGGTATACCGTCGATCTGCCGATCCCGAGCTGCCGTGCGGCCTCCGCCGGAGAAACACTTGCAGCAATCAACTTGAGCGCCGCGCTCACCTTGTCACCGTCGAGCGGCTGCCGCCCCGGTAGTTTGCCCTTGGCGCGCGCCGCGGCGATCCCGTCACGGGTGCGTTCAGAAATAAGACGGCGCTCGAAATGCGCGATGGCGCCGAAGACATGGAAGATCAGTTCGCCGGCTGCGGACGAGGTGTCGATCTTCTCTTCCAGACTGAGGAGCGCGATCCCGCGATCGCGCAGCATATTCACCGTCGTCAGCAACTCGCCCAGTGAACGACCGAGGCGATCGAGCCGAACGATCGCCAGCGTGTCACCCTTGCGCGCGAAACCGAGCAAGTCGGCCAGCCCCGGTCGATCCATGCTCTTGCCCGATATCACGTCGGTGAACACGCGGATCGCGCCGGCCTGTTCGAGCCGCATCCGCTGGCCTGCGACATCCTGATCGCCGGTGCTGACGCGGGCGTAGCCCAGAATACCGCCCATCGATCGCGTCTCCCAAACGGCCGTTCTGTGGACGATCGTGCCGACCGATTGTCGGTGCGCCGAAACCCGTCCAGAAACTACGTCTCTTTAATCCGACGCGTCTTCGTGCGCCAAGCACGTTTTAGGGACGGTCAATGCCAGCACGCGAGCATGTTCTTTTCAGTGACGCCGAACGTGCGACGCTGTTCCGCATTCCGAACGACGCGGACGAACTGGCACGGCGATTCACTTTAGAGAAAGATGACCTGAGTCTGATCGGCGAGCGACGTCACGATCGCAATCGACTGGGCATGGCTTTGCAGTTCGCGTTGATCCGCCATCCCGGCATGACACTGGCGCAGGTACTTCAGATTGAGGGCAGCGTGCCAGGCGCGCTCGTCATCTTCCTCGCGCGACAGCTCTCGCTCGATCCCTCGGTCCTGTCCGATTATGCCACCCGCTCGCAGACCATGACCGATCACGCCCGACTGATCGCTGAGGCGCTCGGCATTCGTCCGGCCGTGCGCAGCGACGTCGCCCTGATGATTCCCAGCGCTGAGCGGCCCGCTGCGGCGACCGATGCTGCGCTTCCCATCGCGACGGCCATAAGAGCTTAGTGTCTCCTACGCCGTCGCCACGGTTAACCGAGCTGCCATACTGCGTCCAACCACCTGAACTCCACCAGCTCAGCGTTCCCGATCGCTGGTCCCTCACCCTTCTGCCAGAAGCGGAACATTTTTCCCCGTTCGTCCAGCCCGAGTTGCGATGAGCGGCATGACGTTCGAGGTCGATACGCCTCACGGACGGATGATGGCGACGGTGCTTGCCGGCATCGCACAGTTCGAGCGAGACATGCTCAGCGAGCGCGTCCGGTCCGGCCTCGCCGCGGCGAAAGCACGGGGTCGCAAGCTTGGGCGGCAAACCGGTGACCGTCCCAAGTCCGACCGTCTCGCAACCCGGAGTGCTTGCGCTTATTGCGGAGGGGCGCAGCTATCGCTGGATCGGCGTGACCTAGGCCTTAGCAAAATACCGTTGTCGCAATTGTTGAGCGATCCCGAGCCGATGCGTCTTCCGATGTCGAAAAGACGGAATGAGTGGTAACATACATCCTCATATGCAAATTTGTTGCGCGCGGTTTTTAAAATGTAGGGGGATAATATGCTTACGCTCATCATGTTAGCAGCAACAATTGATATCCGTCATAATGCACCACCCGTTGCCCTGGAGCAAGCTCGTAGCATGTCACCAGCCGACTTGGGCAATGCGTTACTCAAGGCTGGTCATTCGCCTATTGTAGAGGCGGTTGTTGGACCTGAAGGAATGCTACCTCCACCCCCTCCAGATTTACCCGAAGAAAGCGAAATCAAGCTTTTCTCTGCAGCAGAGCCTGCTCAGCAACCCGATTTCTGCGAGAAGACAAGGGCAGTGGTGACGTTAGAACCTGTGCTACGCGTTCAGCGAAAATTACCACCATCGCGACCAAAATCTGTGTCGCTGACGAAGTTATACCGGATGGCGGTACAAAAAAATGGAGCATCGCAATGTGAAGCAAAACGCTACGAGTTTTTTGCTCTGGACGAAAAACTAGCTGGTCGGACGTTCGCGATTCTCCGTTTGCTCAACTCTTTACGAATGAACGGGGATCGTAAGGTTGTTGTTAGCATTGACGACCAAGAGGCTCGTGTCATGCGAGACTATGTCAGGAAGAATCCTTCCCAAGCGAAGGGTCTATCAAAAAAGTATACAACGCCAATCACCAATGGTCGCGTTGCGATCCAGAAATTTCCGATCTCAAGCATCAGCTACGTAAGAAATTACGTTAAAGCTTTGGATGACACCTTATTAGATTCCGATCTGAAAGATGAAAAGGGACACGATCTGGAAGCCATATATCTTTTCGCAGGCGGGACTTGGAACGCTGGAATCGTATTGGATGGCGGTAGGATAGTTAAGGTTCGCTTTAAGAAAGCCATCCCGCCTCCCTTTTAATATTCAACCCTAAAGCAGACGGATTGTGCGCTATCGGGATGCCTCGGCTTTAGATCCGGAGGATGGCTCGATCGCCACGATGCGTGCGTCTAATCTCGCGACTTATGCTTGATTATTCGCCACGGGACTGTCGCCGTAGAAGGCTTCCAGCAAGTTTCTAAGCTGCTGGCGAATTCGTCCGCCCAAGCGGCTGGACTGCCCGACCTTAGCCAGCCTTCGTAGCGCGACCGCATCAGGTAATCATTAATCTCGAAAGAGATCGTATCAGCGTGCAACACGATTTGGGCAAAGTTGCCAGATTGATCGATGGCCGACGAGAACTTGAGATCTCGACCGGTTGCGAGATGCATCATCGCAGCTGGGCATTTGCGAATGTCGGCTTCGGACCACTCCAGTCCCGTGTTGTCGAGCAACCGAAGCAGAGCCTCGTCACTTTGCGGCTTTGCTTGGGCGATCATGCCAAAAAGTTTCTGCCCGCGCGTTCGCGGTCTTGGCGGCTTGCCCTCATAAGGCGAGCGGATCATTCGAGCTACCAGTCGCCCGCCACATGTCCGGCGTGCCTCGCCTTGATCGGCGTCGGTGCAGCCTTTTCGAACTGCAATCGCGTAAACGGGATAACCGTAATCGTCTCCCATATATCGGATCGACATCGCCGGTTCGGACCGTTCAGGAAAAAAGCGTGATGGGTCAAATGCAAGTGCGCGAGTCCGATCCTGAAAATCGTATGCGGGACCGGCATCCTGCGCGGCTGAGGGCGCAATAATCCCCAGAACGAGCGCGGCGGCAATGATAGCGAGCCTGGGCATGCTCTCATGATTACATAACGCGGCAGGGCCGCATAGCGCATACATCAGGAACGGGATACATGTTTGCCGGGCTGAAATCAGCCATGCGTTGATGCGAAACCTTTGATTTTTGCATTATGAATGCTCGGATTTGGTGGAAAGCGGACGTTGACGGCGCGGCCGCAGCTCGACACACTTATTCTATTGGTTCAGTATGCAAAATAGCATAGCCCACGGTAGGACGGCCAATCGCTCGCCCGGGAAGGATGCGATGCGCGTTCGAACCATTATGCTGATTGCCGCTCTAGCGGCGCTCCAGGTGCCGGCCACGGCACAACAGCTTCCGCCGCCGAAAGGCGCTGCGCACCCGAATGATCAAGCCGTAAAAGCCGTTGGCGTGACGGTCGAGCCAGCGCTCGACGGCATGTTCAGGGCGTTTGAAAAGTACCCTGTTGTGGCCTTGGGTGACGCTCACGGCCTTGCAGAGCAAATGGACTTCTACACGGCAGTCGTGCGGGACCCGCGCTTTGCGCGTAACGTTCGCAACCTGGTGGTCGAATTTGGCGCTAGCAGTCAGCAGCAGGTTATCGACCGCTATCTGGCTGGTGAAACTGTTCCCTACGTCGAGCTACGAAAAGTCTGGAACGACACGGTGGGCTGGGCTCCTCCTCCTGCCCTTGTCGGTTTCGCCAAGTTCTTTGCCGCAGTGCGCGATCTGAACAAGTCGCTACGGCCTAACCGACAGATCAAAGTATGGCTGGGCGAACCGCCGCTCGACTGGACCGCTCCAAGCCGCGACCAAATCCAGGCAGCCGGGAGCGCGCGTGACAGCTATCCGGCGACTCTCATTCGGGACAAGATACTTGCGAAGGGCGAGAAGGCGCTCGTCATCTACGGAGCGGCCCATTTTGCCAGCGTGCCAACCTTTTTGAAGGGTCAGCTAAACGCGACCCATCCAGGCTTGATGTTCGTCATCCTTCCGTATGCTCCTCCCTTTCAGTACCCGGGCTGCGCTGCTTTGCTTTCTCAGGTAACAGCGATCTGGCCCCAACCAGCGTTGGCGACCCGCAGTCGAGACGAGACTGGCGGAGGAGCGCGTGAATGCTTCACCCTGTCCCTGCCACCTCTAGAACCTGAGCCGGGCGGATCCCGGCCGGGCGGGTCTGGACCAAGAGGACCTGTCCTTCCTAGACCGGAACCTCCCGCAATAGAGGGAGATGCTGTCCTCTTTTTGGGCCCACTCGAGAAACTGGCACAGGGCCCGTTGGGCCCGTTCAAAATGCTGGCGCAGGGCCGATTCCTGCCCGACTATCTCTTTGATCCCGAACTCCGCCGGGAAATTAAAAGGCGGAGCGACCTCGGAGGTCCGCCTTTGCTGGCAGCACCATCAGACCTCGCGATACGCAAGGCCGATTATGCGTTCGACTTAGGAGCTCCTGGTTACCGGGAGCAGATCGAAAAGCTCTTTGCGACTTACGACCGCAATCGTGACGGGGTGATCACCAGCGATGAATACCATGATCCGCTAAACTGACACTTGGCGCGCTTGCGCTCGGCTCGCAACTCTCCCTCTGGGAGATGCACTGGCACCATATGGCCGCGGAGCATCTTAATCCGGGCAGTATGTTCGGTAGTGAGCGTTAGCAGAAATTCCAGCTTTCCCGCTGAACGATCGATTGTAGTAAGACGCCCATTGGACAGATTACCCCCGAACAGCTATTGTAGTATTAATACAGAACATCAGGAGATCACGTGGCATTCCTAGGTTTTACAGTGCTTATTACACTTTCCGCGATGATAAATCCGCTTGTAATAGTTGTCTCTATAGTAAGTGGTTTATTATTTCGTAAATGGTTGCATGTAATCGTATTTGTGATCTTTGCCGCTTCCATTATTACATGGTTCTCTGGAGTCGACCTCAACGCAATGTTGTTTCTTGCATATTTGACAGCAACGGCGTGCTGGACGCTTTGCGCGTTCCTCATTAAGCGAGAGGTTCAGGTCTGATATTAGATATCTGGATCAATATACTGAGTATTGCCCGTCCTTTGATCAACCCTAACTTGGCTTTCTCACTCGACGATCGTTGAATGGGAATGGCAGCCCAGCATTTCCCCTAGGCTACGATGGAGCCGGCGGGTAGCATGGTATGTCAAAGGAACGTCATGCCGCTATTACTGGCTTTATTACTTACGCTGCCCTCTCGTCCGCGGCCGGTCGCGGAAGATCGCTGCACAACAATGCAAGCTGGGCTGGACAGCGCGACGGCAAAGCTGCCACCCGAGACCAACTCGGATAGCCAATACTATGGAACCATAATTGTCACTGCCACACAGTCGTTCTGCATGGGAGGGACTGTTGTGACCGTGTACCGAAATAACAAGCTGCACTGGGCGCTACGGAAAATTTCCGTCGGGTCAGATCTGACTGTAGCACCGGTCGAGCGCTGGGCCTATTCGACCAACTGTCCGGCAATTCTCGACTGGCTTGAGCGGCTTGAGCAGTTGCCGATCCGCTTTGGCATCGGTCCTATCAGGCAAACTTTACAACCCCGACCATCAATCCGTCTACCAATGCTCCACGGCACTGACTACACGGTGCGTGGCTATGGCTGGGTAAAGCAACCCAGCGGTGCGCCAGCTACGTTGTCGCTGTCGAGCAACGATGGTGAAGTTGCCACCTGGGCGCGCGGCATATTTCAAGCAACGGTGCCTTGCTGGAAGCCGGCCTGAGTGAACCCACGTCCCGTGCAGTTCAGCAGATTACGTTGGTTAAGCGCGATGCCTTGGCGTCTCAAGAGCTGCCGTGGGCTTTCTCATTCGACGATCGTTTGCGGGAAGGCGCCTATCGGGCAGCCCGGTTCGAAAGTCGCGTCGCAGTCCACCACCTGGCGCAATCCAACCGTCGCAAAAGCATGAATATATGCAACAAACCGCTTTCCCGTTTCTCCGTCATTGTTCGCCGATTTCGAGAAGAGCCAATCAGGAACGGATTTTAGGAAAATGGTCGAGATGAGACGGCGCGACTGCCGCGGCCCACCAGTCTGTCTCGATAGCCGTTCGTTTGTGGGAAGGCTGAAACGTCCGCTAACGCCCACTTTCAGACATTCGGTATAGATCGTAGGGTCGCGCGATGAGCGAAGATACCAGCCTACAGATGGTCCGGATTGTCCTACACTGGGCTTGGGACCCAATCGGCGTACGAGGCGTCGAGGAGGCTGCCGATGAGTACGACATGTACGCCCCTCAAGTGCTTAAAATGCTGAAAGCCAATACCCCTGCGGAGCAGATCGCGGGCTATTTGACAAGCGTCGTTCGAGATCGGATGGAGCTTCCTGTACAGCCCGACCGGGACAACGACGTATCTCGAATGCTGCAGCAGCTAATCGTCACCAGTCAGTAAGCGGAACGCCCACTTTCCACCAGAATGCGATATTCGCGATCAACGAGGCGCACGCCCGAAAGCGGCATGTCCGCAACCGGCGACTAGCGGACGTTAGGTGCGACCTCGAAAAGATGCGAAAGCTGCCGTTGACCGTCCCAATTACAAGGCGGATCGTTCGGCGAGATCCAAGAGGCGGAGCCGGACCACCCCGTTCGATAATTGCGCAGCGCAGTGAGAACATCGGCTGCGGTATGGGCGTCTGCATCGTCATAACCCGGCTCCCAAAGGCAGCACGGGCAGATCACCATACGTTCTCCGCCACGGTCAAAATATGTGGGGGCGTAGGAGAAGTCCGGATAGCCGCATGCAGGGCATAATAGCAGACCCTGCTCATCACGTATGTTGAACTGGGTCATGCCTTCCATCGCGTCAGCGTATGCGATCGAAGGTTGCGTTCCCGCAAGAGCGTTCAAAAACAGAACGTCGGCTTTCCACCACAACCGGACGTTCCCGTTGAACGATCATAATCGGGACGGTCGGGAGGCTTAGCGGACGATTCCGAACAGCCTCTAGCCGGTCCCCTCATTGCGGCCACTAATTCATTCGGCCATAGGCTGCCGGCCTTATGACGATCATAGCCACGTTCCTTTTGCTCGGTGCGGCTACGGCCGGCAATCATCCTACCATTGACGCTGTGCGGGACGATCTACCCGCTTTCGTTGGATATCGGCTCACTTTGTGCGGTGAGGTTTCAGCGGATCAATCGATCCTCTATTCAGACACCGTGTCGCATCTTCACGGTCGGGTAGGTATAAAGTTGCGCGGCTATCGTTCGGCAGGGCGAAGCAAGTGCATTGTGGGCTACCTTGTCCACGACGACGACCAAGAGCCGCCACGCCGAGGTGAGCCGCGGACCATGCTCTTCACGGATGCCGCCGTGCAACCAGACTATGTTTTTATAACGGCTGACCGGTAAGCCAGGATGTTCCCTGCTCAGCCTCTTTAACGATCGGCAATTAAGGTTCGTCTATAAACCTGACCCGCTGCTTCCCACCAAACCCGGACGTTCGCGATCATAGCCTGACGCTACGCCGCTGTCGCAAAAGTGCCGACATTCGAGACGTCCGAAACTTAGGACTTACGCGACATGATCGCTTTCCCATTTGGCCATGTCTGATGGGTAGTTTCGAGACAACGTAATCGGGAACAGGTTTCGAGAAAATCGGTGAGCCTTTGGGGTCTTCCAAAGGCAGGATTCCCATTCAACGTTCGTTTGCGGGAACGCTCGGCTGTCTACAGGGAGATGCGCTGTAACGGAGTTCGCCGGCTTAGCTGAGTGGCTGGATCGGGTGATCCCACGACACAAAACATCTAAAGATCAATTCTGGCGCAATGCGCACCCGCCAAATATTTTGCGTACGAGTTTTTTGTAATCGTAATCTGCATGTCAGACTGACATCCTGAAGGCTCGCGGAAGGAAACAGAATGACCAGAGCAACTCTTGCCCTTATTGCCCTGCTTTCACCTTTAAATGCGGCTCATGCGGAGCCCGCGACAACGCAATTCAAAAACTGGCTGGCGACGTTCAACGCGGGCGACAAGGCGGCGATCCAGAAATTTTATGGCGAACATCTTGGCGATGCCGATGCGTTGACCGCCCGTAATCTGCGCGAGGAAACTTGTGGGTTCGATCTGGCGCGGGTCGAGGACAAGAGCGACAAAGCGTTTCGCGCCCTACTGGTCCAACGCTGTTTCCCGGCGCTTTTCCGCGTGTCATTCTCGGTCGCTGCCGACGGCAAGACGCTAGAGAAGTTCAACCTTCAGCCCTTCGCAATGCCCGAAGCGCGCGCGCTTACCGCCACGCGTGACATCGTCCAGCGGTTGGCGGCATCGGATGCATTCGCTGGCTCGATCATCGTAGCCCAGGACGGCCAAGCGCCGTGGACCTATTCCGTCGGGACCTTCAACCGGGATGATGAACGGCCCATAACGGCCGATACGCCGATGTTTCTGGCGTCGGCCGGCAAAATGTTCACGGCGGTGGGCATCTTTCAGCTAATCGAGAAAGGGAAGGTCGTGCTTGATGCGCCCCTCTCTCGCTATGTCCCCGACTACCCGAACAAGGACATGGCAAAAGTGACAATAAGGCAGCTGCTTGGTCATCGCGGCGGCACCGGCGAAGATGGCGTTCTGCAACGCGAGGATACGGCAAACCGGGGGTGGGTCCGCACGATCGACGATTATATCAAACTCAATGGCAACCGGCCTCCAGCCTTTCTGCCGGGCGGCAAGTTCGACTATTCAAATTATGGGTTTATTCTACTTGGTGCGGTGATCGAGCGGGTGTCGGGCCAGACCTATCAAGACTACATCCAGCAACACGTATTCGGCCCTGCCGGGATGACGCACGCGTCGTTCCCGGACTTGCAGCACATCAAGGACGTTCCAGTCGGTTACTCCACCTTCTTCGAAGCCGAGCCTAAGCCCATCGCGTCCACCGCAGTTCTCCCTTGGCGTGGATCGGCTGCCGGAGGCGGTGTTGCCAGCGCAACCGACATGCTGCGCTTCTTCACCGCGCTCAGTTCGAACGTGTTACTGTCTGCCAAGTCACGCGTGATGGCCACCGAACCAAGTGAGAAGGGTTGGTATGGCCTCGGCTTCGTCGCCCAGGCGGGCAAGCATCCGATTTGGGGGCATGGCGGTTTTGGATACGGGATGAGTGTCGCGGCGCAGCGGTTTCCTAACGAGAGAACGACATTCATTTGCGTAGCGATCCGCGACGGGGCTTGCGATCGGATGATATATGCATGGTCCGATCGCTTGTTCGGTCTCACCGAATAAGGGTCAGGATGCTTCCTCTGCTGGTCGCATCTCGTATGATCTGCCGCAGCTTGCTGACCCCTTTCCCGGAATACCATCCCAACTGGGAAAGCCCGATCGGCAGGGAGCGTCACGATAGCAGATGCAGAGCGCCTGCCGTATGTAAGCGGTTATGTACCGCCCTCCCGCCTTTCGCGAAGATCGTCGCGACATTCTCCACGATGCGATACGAGCGCATCCGCTCGGCACGCTCGTCACCTGTGGCTCGCCGGGCTTGGTAGCGAATGTCGTGCCATTCACCCTTGATTCTGTGGGTGATGTGCTGCGGGCGCACCTAGCCAGAGCAAATGAACAGGTGGCTCAATTGCGGGACGGATCGCCTACTTTAGTGATCTTCCAAGGGCCGCAGGCCTACATCAGCCCCTCGTGGTATGCGACCAAGAGGGAGCATGGAAAGGTTGTTCCCACTTGGAATTACGTCATCGTGCAGGTGCGCGGCACGCCGATGGTGATCGAAGACCGGGATTGGCTGCGCAATCAGATCGATGAGCTGACTTCGATCCATGAATGCGGACGCGCTGAACCGTGGAGCCCGGATGACGCTCCCGCAGACTTCATCGCAGGGCAGATGAAAGGCATCGTTGGCCTCGAAATCCCGATCGAGCGGATTGAAGGGAAGTGGAAGGCGAGTCAGAACCAGCCGGAGCCGAACCGGATCGGGGTCGAGCGCGGTCTTCGCGCTGATGGTCGCGTAGATATGGCTGATGAAGTGGCGGCCAGGGGCAAAGGCAGTTAACTTACCTAGCGCTTGCCAGTCGTGATCGCATCGACGGCCTCTCATTCCCACACCCAACGTGAGTTTTGAGAAGCCGATCTCGTTCCCGAAAACTCGATCGAGTTTTGGGAACGACGGTATAGGGTGCAAAACGAGATTGCGGCGCACGGGAACGTGCGTAAGCTCCCTCCGTGGTAGAACCGGATCTTGTTGTGAGGCCAGCGGCTGACGTGGACCTAGACGCCGCAGCTGAGGTCTGGCGGGAAAGCGCGTTAAACATGGACGGACACCCCTATGTCCCTCCTTTGGAGCTAATGCGCCGCCGTGTCGCACAAGAGTTCAAAGCAGGTTGGCAGCTTTATGTCGCCCTTCGTGCTGATCGCGTGGTCGGACTGCTTGCTCTCAAGCCTGTAGATGCGGTGCTCGATCAGATTTTCGTCGTGCCTAACGAACAGGGAAAGGGCGTAGGCCGTGTGTTGTTGGAGGTTGCGAAGCGCGCGATGCCCACGGGCTTTCGGTTGCGAATGACTGCGACGAATGAACGGGCAGGAAGATTTTACGAAGCCGAAGGACTGAATTTTGTAGATAAAGGCCTTCATCCGTCGAGCGGTATGCCGGTCCACGTTTACGAATGGAACCAAGGATAGGAAGCCGAGCAGTATTAATCTTCTCAACAGACCTCGCCCTTCGTCTGGATTTCCCACGAAGGATCGTTGATCGGAAAAGCTGGATTGTCCGCTACCGCCCGCTTTGCGACCTTCCTCACCGAACCGCAGCGGCCCAATAGTTGTCACTTGTTTGCGTGGACAGATGCGTGCGGACGCCATAGCGATTGAGATCGTGCCGCCATATCGATCGGAGCCGTGATGAATGATGACTCTTGGCCCTCAGACGCCAGCTTCCAGATGGGCGAGTATGCAGCAAAGAAGGGCCGTGCGTCATGGAGGGGCAAGATAGTAGGTTGGTATCGCACAGACTTAACTGCTCTCGGCTACGCGATTGAAAGCCACTATGAACCGGGTTCGGTTCAAATATATCCAGCGACGGCAATTGAGCCTTGGAGTCCCCCGCTCGACTGAACCTCCCCTTGGCCCGATCGCCAACACAATAGCAGCTCGACCGTTCCCCACCACGCCCGGACATTCCCGATCAACGATCGTCGATCGGGAATGTCCAGGTTTGGGCGTAAGCGGACATTCGATCAACTGCCCAGCCGAGCGCCCCGATGATTGTAAGCGTTCGCTGAGATGGTAGTACCACGCATGCTTCACACCCGTGATTTGAGTGGCACCGTGGAGATTGACGGCATCCAGTATGAGTGGGTCCTTCAGCGCGAACCGCAGTGGTGCACCGTCGATGGTTGGAGGGGCATGACAATCATCGTTCGGATGCATGATGCCCAACGAGAAGCAGTTCTAGAGTTTCCGATGCCATCGGCGCGTCGATCGAAGCTGCAGCCCCAGCTTCGTCGTCCGCGCGTCAACCAGCAAATTGTCGAAAACGGGGTTCGTGCGGCTCTGGCGGCGGGATGGGAGCCAATCTCCCGAGGAAAGCCCATCGTCTTCGAAGTCGATGCGAACGGGTGCTGACGGTCGCCCAGTTGCAGACATTCAATTCCTGAAGGAGTGTAGCCCAGTGATTGCTCTGCTCGCCCTTCTCCTAGTCACAACCCCCTCTATACCGGCGGACGCCCAGACCTGTCCGGGCGGACCGCTGTTTGGCTTTATTCCCGGCACCGCTCGTCTAGACACGCGTACCGAGGAGGTGATCGGCGCATACATCGCGAACATCAACGTTCCGCTGTGGCGTTCTGGCTGGATCACGGTCACTCCTACCGTTCCGGGACAGATCGACGGACCGGCGCGTCAACTCGCTGAGCGGCGCAAAATGACGATTGCGCGACGGCTTCGACACGAGGGTGTCGATGCTGACCGTGTCCGGTTTGCCGTTCTGCGATTTAGCGTGCCGGGGCAGGATGATGCTGATGTTTATCCCTCTACGTTGTCCACACCCCGAGCAGCGTGGGAAGCGCATGTTCCGCCGGAGATCGCGTGTTGAGTGTCACGCCCGCTGTTGACCGCGATCCGAATTTCGGCACGCTAATTAGGGAATGACCGCTAACGCCCAGTAGCAGTCATTCAGATTTGCTGGCACCATCCAGCTCATGACGCAGCGATCTGTTACGACCCGTGCTGTTGGCTTGATTGCGATAGTGTTGGCGTCTGCGGTAGCCGGATACGCGCTCGGGCTATCAAGACAACATGCCTCTGAAGTGGATCACATCCGGGCTGCCAAAGCTGCGGTGATCGCCCAGTCACGGGAAAGGTTGGGAGGCTCCCCAATTGTACAAGACGCAATTCGCCGGTGGTCGCTAAAGAATGGTGGAACGGTCGAGAAGGCGATGTCACCCTATCACGTCCAAGTAATCAACTTTCCCTCAATGTCCTGCGTGAATTTCGCACTCAGCGCAGGTGACGTGGGGGGCGAGCCGACCTACTGCTATGAGCCACGCACCGCCCGGCTCGTGTGGGAGAACAGCGACGTCGAGTGAGCGTCCGCTATCCACCACAATCGGACGTTCATTTCAGCGTTACGACTTGGGGCAGAGACGTGACGCGGTACCGGCCCGTACGGTTCCGCAAGTCGATCGGGCAGTGGCGCGCTAATCGGAACCTTGCCCAATAGGATGCGATCGATGCTGGCGAGGCCAGCTGGGACCGTCGCAGGGCCCGCGTTTACTCCGGCATCGGCGTCGAGCTATTCGAAGCGGCCGGCGCGCAGCCGATCGTCGATATCGAGCAGCGCTGGCTCGACGCCCTCGCACTGATCCGTCTGCACGGCGGTGAGGTGCGCGACTATTTCCACCAAGCGATCCCGGCGGCGAAGCGTGATGGCGACCACGACGCTGCTGTTCGGTGGCGCTCGATGGCGCGCGAAGTCGGCCGGATCGTCGAAAGTGCGCAGCGCCGGCCGCGAACTCGAAGATGATTCAATCCCGGTCGCAAGTTTGGTCGATCAGAAACATAAAAATCGATCGAAAACCTCGCGAGACGTCGAAAACCCGCAGGGAGGACCCGTGACAGCCTCGGAAACCCTCCCCCTGCCCCATACGGGCATCCTCAGGCCCTCACGCGCTTGACGAGCGCCTGTCATCCCCGCAGCATTCCATTTGGGCGAGGAGCGTGACCATGACCGACCACGAGACCACCGCATATGAAGACCGTCTGATGGCGATGTCCGAGACCGAACTGCGGGCGCTCTGGGACGCGGTCAACGGCGAACCCACCAACGAGCAAATGCTGACGCTAGGTGAGATGGAGCGGCGCAACATGGACCTCTGATCTCGCCGATAGGCGGACGACAAGACTAACGATCAGTGGCAAGTCCTTTGGATCGTCCACATTGGAATTTCATCAAGGTCGGTTGCGCCATTGCGGCTGATGCGACAATTTCCGTGAACACCCCAACAAGAAGAGCAGCCACTTATGACGCTTTCTCATGCAGACGCAGACGTTGGTAAGGCTGGCATGGCGGGGGAGCTCGAGCCCTGGCTTGCCTTTAACAAAGGGCCCGGCTTGCTTGATGAGGAGGGTCGGCAGTATGTTTCGGCGTTTCCACCCGCTGATCTCATGGAACTCACGACGACTGAGAGGACTGAGATTGCGTTCACCGAGCATGGCGTGACATGCAGCCGCGCTCTGTCGGCAGCATCCCCGGTACCGCTGAACAAGTTCGCGCGGATCCTCGATTTTGGCTGCGGTGTCGGCAGGCTGGCTCGCATGTTCAAGGGATTCAGCGGTGAATACGTCGGCGTAGACGTCCACCAGCAGAGCATTGAATGGATGCAGGGGGCACTGCCGTATGTGGAGGCATACCAGACAACCCCTCGGCAGCCGCTGCCATTCCCAGACAACCATTTCGATTGCGTGGTAAGCATTTCTGTATTTACGCACATGAACGAAGCCGATCAGCGGTTCTACCTTAGCGAACTTAAGCGTGTTACCAAATCGGGCGGCACACTTCTCCTGACCGTTCACGGTTACCGCGCCCTCAGCCGCGCGGTTAATGAAGAGCGGATATTCCAGATGATGAATACACCGCGGGAGGAACTCGAGCTTGCATTGACCTCCTTAGCTGACGGGTCCGGGTTTCATTTCTATAATCAAATGGCACATCTCTCCTCAGAAGCTTATGAATATGGCATAACCTTCTCTAACCGAAATTATCTCCAACGCGTCTGGGGTGAGTATTTTAACGTTTTGAACGTTGTCGCTGGCGGTATTCACGATTTTCAGGACATCGTTGTTTTAGAGGCGCGGTGACCAAGCATCCGGTTGCGTCGACGGGGCATGGAGACGCTGACGTCGACGCTTCCCATCTGTCCGAGATACAAGGTAGAAGCGATCGAGGACGCGAAGACAACCTAGATACTATACTAGTCGACCGACGAATGGACCAATGATGACAATTGAGCTAGCAGATTGGCAGATCTCAATCATTGCGCAGCATTACATGCGCAATCATGGCAAACACGCCACGGCTTATATCGATGAGCGGATTTGCAATCTCACATGGGCGGGGAACAGAGCAGGTGCTGAGACCTGGGAGCGCATAGCGACCCGCGTCGAAGAGCTGTCCAGCCAAGACAGGACCGGACAGCAAACCTCGCATTAGAGGCGGGCATGAGACCGATGCGTATCAACCGCGTAATATCGCCATTTCATTTAGGATGGCTGTTGCGATCTGCCGCTCAAATTCGATCCCCGGAATACTCTCATAATCCTCGGGCTTGAACCAGACATACTCCGCGGCGGGCAACGCGATCCGCTTCATGGTTGCATGCGGTTGCGATACCGGCTCGGTGGTATCTCGATGGGGATCTATGATTAGGATACGGTAGTTCTGGTCCTTGTTGAGCGCAGCAAGCGTCGCGATTAGGCGGTTCATATCGCCGGATTTTTCACGATAGTGGACGAAGATTCGTGCGCGGCCAACGAAGGCATCGTTCAAGTTCGAGATGGCGCCATCGTATTTAGACCGTAGGGCTTGGTAGTCGTTGGCGCACCATGCCGTCCCCTGTTCGTGATTGAACTGGAAGCCGCTCGACACATGATAAGGAAGCGGCGTTCCGATGTCGGTCGGAAAGGTTGCAAGCTGGGTGGGGTCCAGAAGCGACTGCAGCCCGGATGCGAACAAGTTCGAAGGCGTTTCCGGCGCGCATTGCGCGAGGTTGAAGACGCTCTGTTCATGGTCCGCGCCCGGATCTGCGCGCAGGCCCCATCGGTTGGCGACCATCCACGGCAAGCAATTGTCCCCGATGGACACGACTTTTATCGTCGGCTGGTCGAGGCTTTGCTGGACCTCGGCTGCCGTTCGAATACGGTCGATTAGCTGCGGCGATATGGAAAATCCTGATCGGCCGGCCGGGGCAGTGATCGCAGCCAGAGCGATGTCGAACTGGCCCACCATTGAGGCCCCTCGCCATATGCCGCGAAGTTGGCGTGGCGAGAGCTGGTCCAGCTGCGCTGCAAGCGCACTGAACAGCATGCGGGCGCGGTCGTGACGCCCGGCATCGATCGAAACCAGCGCCGCTTCATATTTCAAGTCCGGTACCAGGTCGAAGCGGTCCGCTTGGTGAACGAGAAACGACGAGGCTTCATCCCATTCGCCACTGCGTTTCAGGACTGCACCGATCAGCAACGCCAGTTCAGCATGACCTGCCGACGGGAGCCACGGCATCGCATGCGCTAGCAGCCCTTCCATGTCGGCATAGGCAAAGCCGTGTTCCAGCGCCCCTCGGCACATGTCGATGGCCCCGCGAAGGCTGGCTGACAAGGTCATGTTGTCGTTCGCGTCCGTCACTTAAAGTCTCCACGCTTCGACCAGGACAACCCCTCGCCTGAAATGCCGGTTAAGTGCGAAGATTGGCGCACGAGACGTTATTGCACAACATCGTCAAAGGTTCGGCCCTGTCATAAGCGGTATCGGCCGTTTTCGGCAATGATAGCGCCTAGACCGGGTAACGTCGGAGAGGCTGGGAGCGCTAACTGATCGGCGAGACGGCACCTCGCTCGGCCTATCGAAAGGCGGGCGAGTTCAGTATGTTCGGCTCGTGAAAGACGAACTCCCGCCGCCGATGACGTGCGATGAACTCGGCCATGAGTGGCAGATCCTCCTCACAGCCGAGGGTCAGCCCCTGCGCGCGGTCGGCCGCTGCTGCGGCGTGAAGGCCACAGTAGTGCGGGGGACGTGGGTCCTGGACCCCCCGGAGCGCGGAACAGACGAAGCTTAGCCCCGACTTGCCGGGCTGATAAACGACCACCCGCGATACCCGCACCGCTGGCAGACCAGCTTGTTCTGAAAGTCCCGCACCGTGCGCTACCTTGGCGTCGACGTCGAGGATGCCCTGACGTTGGCAGAGGGCATCGAGGTGTAGCCGTCTTCGGCTCCTCGTCAGCTGCGGGGAGCCAAATCGGCTGCTCCGGCTGCGAAACCGGCGGGTCAGCAAACCGCCATTATTGGACGTTCAGCCCACTGCGCGTCCGTTCGCCTTCATGCGCTCGACGAGCTTCGAAGCAATCGACCGGAGTGCAGCACCTTCCGCCGCTATTTTCATGGCAGCGCTGAATGGGTCGGGTCCGACAATACGCCACAAACATTCGCCCAACTCATTCACGATGTCACCCTCGTCGGCAGCAAGCCAAGAACCCACGCCCTGCCGGGGGTCTCCGTGTAAGTCCAAGTCTTGGATCAGCGTATCGGACGCCCACTGCACCCAATCGCCGCATCCATTCTTGCTCGCTAGGATGCCAGCCGCCAGATACAGGTCGCGTCGCCCCGGCCACTTCCAAACGTAGGTTTTCACTCTCCGAACCATGACGCTACTTTGTCGAAACAACAACGTCCGCTTTCCACCAGACCCGGACATTTCGTGGGACCGACCGGCGAATGTCCGGAAACGCCCAATAGCGGACATCAGCGGCATGGTGTAATCCGCGTGTTGGACAACAGTGGAGGTCCTATGCTGGTCCTGATCATGCTACTTCAGAGTTGGGCTGCTGCCGGGACGGCCAGCGAGTATCCTTATGTTCGTTGTGCCGCCGAGAAAGTTTTTAAAGCAGCAGCGACTGAGAACCCAGAAGCGGCCATCGCTGCAGCCGAGAAGGACTGCGTCCAGCTTCGTGCGGCAAGCATCGCTCTCATGAAAAACGACTATGTCCGGGAGACCAACGCTTCCCTATCGGAGGTGCAGTCGATACCGACCGCACAACTTGAGACCGTTACCGTCGAACAGGTCCGCCACATGTTGAGGCAGATCATCTCGGAGAAGCGCAGCGCAGCCGTGCCGTCATCAGCGAACTTCCGCTAACGACCATCGGACGTTTCGGCCCGCCGACCGGTGAACATCCGCAAACGCCCAGTTGCGGACGTTCCCAGACCCTGCCACGTTGCTCGAATGGAACCGGCGGGGCAGACTGAGCAGGAACCAGCTAAAGACGTTGGAGACGCGTGGACAATGCTCATCGTCAACGCGATTTTCATAGGGTTCTGCGTCGCACTCATAGAACAGCTTCCCTTCCAGAGTCGTGAGCAAGAGTTCTGGTATCGTTGCGGCTCACTGGGCTTGATTATGGCTGGCGTGGTTCTTCCAGAAGTTGCGATCTATACCATTCGTCAATCACGTTTGGTTGTATTCTGTTTGAACGCATGGATGTCTGCAATTCTGATTGCGCTTCTGGGGTGTGGAATGATGTTGAGCGGGGGTGTCTGACCAAGACTGCCCTATGCCTGCTAACCACCAAACCCGGACCTTCCCGTTGAACGATCGACGAATGGCCGCAATCGCCCAATTGCGGGCATTATCGTCACAAGCCACAACGGGTAAAACGAGGCCGGAGCAACACGGAACATGCATCAAGACGCAAGCACATTAGTGAGTGTGACCGACCTCGTGCGAAACTTCGCGAAGGGATGCCGGGGGTTGGTGCCGACAATGGATGCGGCCCTTGTTCCGTGGTCGGAGGAGGAGCAGCACGATAATTGGGAACGGGTAGCATCGGTGCTGTTCATGACGCTTGTTTCCGAGCCCTGTGAATATGCTGCTGTAGGCGAAGACGGGCTCTCGCTGATCAGCACCGTGCCTTACGGCTGGGACGTGCCACCCGTCGACTGCAACGCTTATCTCGCGGCAACGGCCGGGCATGATGTGCCAATGCGGGTGGTAAGGTTATCCTCATCGCAACAGCCGTTCGACCAGGCGATCATCACCAGCTCGAGCGGGACTGAGCGCATTTCGCTTTCCGACGCTTCATTCAAATTCGTGTTTGCGCCTGCGAACGGCGATGGACGTGTCGTGGAGCACGTGGACCTAACTCTCTGACGTCCACTTTCCACCAAGCCCGGACGTTCGGCAGGACGATCGCGCGAATGTCCGCAAACGCCCAATTGCGGACATAGCGCCACGGACGCCCCTTGCCCGAAACCTGCCGGTCGTTCAGCATAGGTCCGTGGGCGACAGGGGGTATCAAGGCGGTAGTACCGCAGGAAGCAAGTGGGGCTGCGGCGTCGCAGCTTTCGTGACCGCGCCGCTATTCTTACATCTTCCTGATCGCTGACGCTCTGGGCGATTGCGCCCCGGACGTTGAATGCAAGAAGGGCTTCGTTCAATTTGTTCTGCTTCCAAGTACGGCTATCGCTCTCGGGCTGTTCATCACAGTCCGGTTTGTCGTGAACCGGATGCGGCGATCCGATCTCGACAACTAAACCCGTTCCAGACAGGACGACGTCGTTCCGCTTTCCACCACTATCGGACGGTCCGGTCTGTCGACCGACGAATGTCCCGAAACGCCTAATTGCGGACATCGACGGTGAGGCTCTAAGCACGCATGATGACCGCAACCCCGATCCACGCTTTCCTTCGCCAGCTTGACGCGAGCCGGACACACTATTCTCTAAGCTCGGTTCGCGAGGCCGCGGTGATGGTGCACGTGGCGCTTCCCGGCGAGCGCTGGGAGGTAGAATTCTTCGCAGACCGTGAGCCGGAGGTCGAAGTCTTCCGCAGCGATGGAAAGATAGGTGGGCCGGAGAGGGTCGCGGAACTGTTGCGCAACGTCGTGGACTGAACGTCCGCCCCCTAACACGTCCGGACGTTCACAATCGGCCGGGCAGACGCTGACTTAGCGGACCGGCTGGAAACGCTAAATAGCGGACGCTAGGCCGGGCGATCGAAGATGTTAAAAGCAACTATGTTCATCCGCTTTGTCATCAGTCACATCGACAGCGATTCTGGGCGGCGACAAGGCCTTTTTCAAGCTGGTGATGACCTGCTCGGAGACGGTTGTATGGCTGAGGGTGACGCTGAAGAACTCCGCGCCACTTACGGTTGGTTCAAGGCAAATCTCGCGGTGCCGACTCGCTTCTCACTTTCCGCGCGACCGCATGCGAAGGCCCAAGCCATAAGTTGGTTTCGGGATACCGCTGCCGAACACGTCCGGCGGATGCAAAGCTATCAGCGATTGCTGCAAGCCTACGGCTTGAGCGTTATAATGCTCCGCACCGCGCGCCCCGGTTACATCGTCTATGAGGACGACGTCCAAGTGGTTGCCTATCCGTTTGCCGACACCCCTTGTTGAATGTTCGCTTTCCTCCACGATCGGAAGTTCCGCTCGGCCATCCAACGAAAGTCCGCTGACGCCCAGTTGCGGACATTCATTCATTACGGCAGGTTCCGTGGATGATCTTTGAGTATCGCTTCCGCCGCCATCCAATCCTAGTCGCGCTCGCCGCGGTGCTAGGCTTCGGTATTCAATGCGCGGAGAGGCTGATGTTCAGCAATTCACTTGGCAGACCGATCGCCATTGATGAACCGATCATATTCGTTTGGAGCGCGCTCTTCACTGCTTTGCCGCTGATGGTCTTAGCTTTTCAGGCACGCCAGCATGTCCTCCCTTGGCTTGCAGGCCTTGGGGTTTCTCTTTGGTTGGCATGGTGGTGGCTCCAAAAAGGTATCGCTTATCAGCGAAATCCAGATGGCTCCGGCGTCGACATGGGTGGGGCAATCATGATGCTGCTTGCGCCATTCGCGATAACGGTAGCGTGCCTTTGGTTAAATCGCTGGCTAACCCGTGACGCCGCAAACGTCCGCTAACGCCCACTTGCAGACGTTGCCGGGGGAGCGCCGATGTAGCAATCTGCTGCTGTGACCGACGCTCGCACCTTCCTGCTCGCGGCCCTCCGACGCGTGATCGATGGCGGAGACGTGACGAAGAACGAGCTTGGCGCGGCGATCGCTGAGCCAGCCGATTTGCGGGGCGCGGAGCGGAAGGCGTGGCACGGCCTCAGCTACTGGGCCGATGATGACGACATTCGTGCAGAAGACCCGGCTTATGCGCCATTGCGTAGGCGGCAGCTTGCCGACCTGCTCTCCGGCTTGGAACATGAGAAGGTCGGGTAGCGCTCGATTGCGGACCTAGGCTTCGTGTTGCAAAGTCCAGACATGGACATCAAGCAATTGCGCGGGACTGTGGGAGCGGCGTTAGCCGAAGCGGGCCTCACCAAACAGTCGCTTTTTCCGAAGGGTGATAAGGTTTGGCAGCTATCCCGACCCGAGGTAGTGCCGTACTTTTCGCCATCTCCTTACCGGCGGACGTGGGGGTTCGTTTATTGCGGTGTTTTAGGGTTGGAGATTCCAGCGCTTCGAACATGGCTGCTGAAGCATAAACCGGGTGATGAGGCCGGCATATTCCGTGGGGCCTTCACGGGATACTTCTCGACAAACGACGAATTACTCAGAGGCTTTATGGTTGAGCATGGCTTGCCAGTGCCGGCGGAATTATGGGCAGGACTTATCGTCGACCGGCTTGCCGCTGTCCCATTCACTGTTGAGGAGTTGCTTTTTCAGTACAGGAGCAACCGTCAGCGCCTTGGCTGGTTCGCCCATCTCCACGATCGTCATGCCTGGGACTTTCTTCTTGCATGGAGCAAGGACCCCGATCCGGCCCTGCACGTCCCAAAGATGGCTCCTGACGGCCGCATTGCCTGATGTCCGCTTTCCACCACAATCCGACGTTCCGGCCCCGCGATCCGGCGAATGTCCGCAAACGCACAATAGCGGACATTCGTTATCAGCGAACGGATGCCTAGAAGCGACCGACTGGGAAAAGCGAACGAACTAATCTGGTACTATTTTTCGGTATCGCGTTTCGGTGTTCGCCAATCCTCGTTTAACGTGACGAAGCGGATCGCCCTTGCAGAAGCACAGCGGCTTTAAGCAGACGTTCCGATAAGCGAAGTGCTTCGATTGCGCTCAGCGAAATGAGTTCACCATCCGGCACACCCATGTGGATGCAATCGGTACCGACCGTGAGATGAATCGGTTCGGCCATATTGGCGTTGGGCGTGGTGATGCTCATAGGTATCTCGGATGTATGGGCCGCGTGCGAACGTTATCGCCGGCCACTTAAAAAAGATTGTTGATTTATGTTATTATCCTTTGTTGAATGCTGGACTGCTACGAAAGACTGATTTTTGTACGGTAGCATGTGCGGGTTGCCTTATGGTCCGCTCGATCGGAACGGTTCATGCCAAGTGGCGGACCCCGCCGCTTTCCGACCCGCAGGAGCGGCAGGGTGTGTGGCCCGCTTCTATTTTCGTCGAACGCCCGGTCGGCCCCCGCACTCCATTTGATCAATGTCCGTTTTCCACCAAGGCCAGACGTTCGCACCGGCTATCAGGCGAGGGGCTGAAAACGTCCAATAGCGGACATCCCCTTGGACAGCCCGGTCCAACGACAACCAGCGTCGTCAGGACGGGAGGAGCAGTTCCGGCAGTCCGGACAGATCGTTCAGCGTCGCGTCGGGATGCCAGGCAGGATCGAGCGGTTCGCCCTCTCGATCGATCCAGACGGACCGGATGCCGAGTTCCTGGCACACTTTCAGGTCCGTGAACTGACCCATGCCCACATGGATCGTTTCGTCTTTGGAGACACCCATGGTGGCGTATGCGTGAAGGAAGAGCTGGTGGTCGGGCTTGTACGCCCGCGCCTGTTGAGCAGTGACGACAAAGTCGATGGGTGTCCCGATCGCCCGCACGGTTCCGGCGATAAGGTCGTCCCCGGAGTTGCTGATAATGGCGATCCAGTAGCGTTCACGCAGGCGGGAGAGCGCGTCGGGGACCTCGGGATGAGGATCGATCCGGCCCAGGGTTGCCAAGAGCATTTGAAAGTCGGCTGCCGCTGCCTCGTAACCGGCTTCGGACAGTGCCTGGTTCAAACTAATATCCAGCACGGTTTCATAATCAACAAAGCCGGCCTGTTGCTGGTGCTCCACTGCGATCGCACGCAGTCGACTTGCGAGTTCGGCAACCCGTTCCTGCGAGGTGTTCGCCTGCAGGTGGCGATCGAGAATGGCTCGAGCGGCCTGCCGCACGGCACGATGCCACTGAACCAGCGTGCCATAGCAGTCGAAGGTAATGACCTTGGGCGGCGGATTGAGGTTGAGGATGGGACATACTCCGACAATGCTGCTCGCTCATGCAACGGTGGAAACCTTATCACGCCAGCAGCGCCACGATAAAAGATGAGCACGAAATGCGGACTGAGGCTCTTTGCCATGACGCGATCGTTTTATTTGGAAAGCGAATGTCGGCTTTCCACCAGAGTGCGACATTAGTGATCGGCAAAGCGGACGCCCGAAAGCCGCCCGTCCGCAAACGCCCAAACCCGGACGTTCGCGATCATAGCCTGACGCGACGCCGCTGTCGCAAAAAGGGCCGACATTCGAGACGTCCGAAACTTAGGATATCAGCGACACGGCCGAGCAGAACGGCGAAAGCGAACCATCTGCAAAAGCCCAGAAATCGCCATTCGGGTTTTGACCCCACCCTTCCCAATGCAGTCATACCACGGTGAAAATAACTTGAAGCGTCGGATCTGTTTATCCACACCGGTTCGATCATCTAATTTGTAATAGGGCCCTCGACCGGCACCGATACTATCTACATTCCGTTTAATGAGCTACTTCGGGCAAGACTTTAATGGTGAAGCAGTGTTCCACCGTCAGGTAACGCGCCGTCACGCGCTGGACCGACGCGGCGGTGAGCCCCTTCAACCGGTCCGTGCTGCCTGCCAGGCTTGACACGAAGTCGGGCGAGAGCTCTCTGCCGAGAACGCCGACCCACCAGCCATTGTTCTCACGGTTGCGTTCGGCAGCGCTGATCGCGGTCGTCTGCGCCCGTCCGAATTCGTCGGCCGTCGGCCCCTTGGCGGCAAGATCCGCAAGAACCGCGTCGAGCGAACGTTCGAACCCGTCGATGCGCGTCGCCTGGACCTGCGCGCCCGCGACCAGCACGCCGAAGCGCGGCAGCTCCGATGACTGGCTGTGCGCGGCAAGCGGCGAATAGGTCGATCCCTCGCTTGCGCGAAACCCTTCCGTCAGGCGGGCCTGCACGATGGCCGTGGTCAGATCCAGAGCGGCGCTGGTTGCGGGCTGCTCCAGAAACCCCAATGTCGGGAAGGCGCGCATGACGAGCGCCTGGCCTGGGTCGCCCTTGTGACGCAACATCACGGGCGTTGCCGGCGGTGTCGCCTGCACGTCGATAGCGAACGCTGGCGCGGCACGCCGACCACCCAGGGTGCCTAAGCTATGAGCGACCGCCGCGACGACGGCCGATCGGTCGACGTCGCCGACAACCACGATCCGCAGCGGCCCGCGGCCGAGCCGTTCGGTCCAGAACTGCCGGAAGGCAGGCAGTGACAGGCTTGCGATCGTTTCCTTTGGGGGTATTGCCAAGAAGCGGTCGTCGCCGCCATGCAGCGCTGCGCCGCCGAACGCCTGCAGCACGCCGACCGGCTGGCTGAAGATCGACGCATAGTTAGCGAGCGTAGCATCGCGCACCCGGGCGACACTGACCGCGTCGAAGCGCGGCTGCTGAAGTGCACCGGTAACCAGCTTAAGCATGTCGCCGAGGTCGGCGCCGTTGGTTGCGCCAGTCAGGATCAGCGCGTCGAGCCCCTGTTGCGCGACGAAACCGACCTGCCGCCCCGCCGCGGCACGGGCAAGTTCGTCCGGCGAGAACGGTCCGACCCCCGCCGCGGTGAGCGCCGGTGCCGTCCACCAGAGAGCAAGATCGCCGCGTGGCTCGCCCAGCAGGCCGCGCCCGACCTGAACGCGCACGAGCACCCGGTCCTTGTCGAACTCGGTGTGCTTGAACACGAGTTCGACGCCGTTCGAGAAGCGCACGATGTCGGCGTTAAGCGAAGGGATGGCCGTGGTGCCGGTGACGGTTGCCGGTTTTCCCCCAAGGATCAACTGATCAAGCGATACGGCACGCAGCAGCTCGGTCGCGCCGCCGGCCACTTTCTGTGCAGCCGCCAGTGCCTGCGTCATGGCAGCGATGCCCCCCGGGACCGGTTGCGGCCCCGCGACGAACAACCGCGGCGCAGGCGCTAGCAGCCGTTTAAGGACCGCCTGCACCGCCACCGGCGTGAGGCTGGGGCGCTGTGCAGCAAACAACTTTGCATAATAGTCGGGCGAGGCGACCACGTCCGCACTCTCCACCGCCGCGATCATCGAGTTGGCAAGCGCCGGGCCTGTCTGCGTGGACGCAGAGGCCGCACGTTGCTGGAGCCAGGTCGCAAGTCCGGCCGCCTGCTGGTCGATCTCGGCTTGGGCGGGCGGATTTGCGACGACCCCGTTCAGCACCGCATAGGCCTGATTCAGCGCCGCATGCGATTGGCTGGACTTCGCGCCGATCTGAACGAGCACCTGATCCGCGATACGGCGCTGCTGTACCAACTGCACGCTCACATTGACGAACGCCGCACCACGCTGGGCGGCGGCCGCGAACCGTTGGTTGAGGATGCCAATCGCGACCCTTTCGGCAAACTGCTCCTGCTGGCGGGCGACGTCGAACGTCCGGTCGAGATGGGGGGCGACAAAACCGAGCAACAACAGATCGGGCAGCTGTGCGTCAGCCAACGTCACGACCGGCGACGCCGGTGTGACAGGTGCGCCCCAGTCGGGCGCGGCGAGTGCCTCGCCCTCTGCTTTCCAGCCACCGAACGCACGGCGCACTTCCGCTTCCAGCAACGCGGGATCTGCATCGCCGGCGACTACCACGACGGCATTGTCCGGCCGGTACCACGCTTCGTAATAGGCCTTCAGGGTACTGGCATCCGCCTGCCCCAGCGTCCTGGCTGTGCCGATCACGTCGCGCGTCGCTGCCCTGGTGCCCGCATAGAATAATGGCTGTTGGGCATCGCGCAGCTTGCGAGCGAGCGGGCTTAGCCGCTGGGCAGCTTCGGCGCCCACCACCTGTCGTTCGGTCGCAAGCAGCGCCGGATCGATCTTGGCAGTATCCATCATGTCCGCCAACACAGACATCGCCGTCGCATAGCTTGCCGGATCCGCCCGCGGCAGATCGAGTTGGAAGGTCGTCGATGTCAGCGTTGTCGCGGCATTGGTGTCCGAACCGAACGTGGCGCCCAGCCGCTCCCAAAGCTTCATGCCCTCGCCGTCCGCGTATCGGGCGGTGCCGCGAAAAACCATGTGCTCCAGAAGATGGGACCAGCCCTGCTGGTTGTCCGCTTCCATGAGACCGCCGACGCCCACGCGCACCCGGACCGCGATCGTGCCTGCCGGCTGGCTACTCCGCCGTACCGCATAGCGCAGACCGTTCGGCAAGGTACCGAGCCGCCACGTGGGGTCGACCGGAATGTCGCTGGCCTGACCCAGCCAGTTGGCCATCACCACGCCTGGGCTCGCCGTTGGCGGCGTTTGCGCCGCGGCCGGCATTGCCGTCAGCGCAACTATGGATACGGCACAAGCAAGCAGACTTTTCAAGATTGTTCCCCTGGTCGTTTGACGACCGATCCGCATCTAGCAGTTCTGCACCCATCCCAATTGCGTTTCTTTGCAATAAGCTGCCGCAATAACGCTCTAATGACCGAGGAAGGGCAGCCGCGCGTGGTTGCAATGGCATGATTGGAAAAGTTCGTCGGAAAGGCCGGCATCCTGTGGGATAAGCATTCTCATTCACCGATCGTTTCCGGGAAGGCGTCTATCGGCGGTGCCTCGAAAAAGCCTCCTTGCATTCCAGCGGGTGGCGCCATGCCGCTGTCGCAAAAGTGGCGACATTCTAGACGTCCGAAACTTAGGACTTGCGCGACACGGTCGAGCAGGGTCCGAAAGCGGACTGTCCGTTAACGCCCAGTTGCGGACGTTCCCAGACCCTGCCACGTTGCTCGAATGGAACCGGCGGAGCAGACTGAGCAGGAACCAGCTAAAGGCGTTGGAGACGTGTGGACAATGCTCATCGTCAACGCGATCTTCATAGGGTTCTGCGTCGCACTTATAGAACAGCTTCCCTTCCAGAGTCGCGAGCAAGAGTTCTGGTATCGTTGCGGATCACTGGGCTTGATTATGGCTGGCGTGGTTCTTCCAGCAGTTGCAATCTATACCATTCGTCAATCACGTTTGGTTGTATTCTGTTTGAACGCATGGATGTCTGCAATTCTGATTGGGCTTCTGGGGTGTGGAATGATGTTGAGCGGGGGTGTCTAACCAAGACTGCCCTATGCCTGCTAACCACCAAACCCGGACACTCCCGATCAACGATCGTTTGTGAGAAGGCATCTAGCGGATAGCTCGCCTCGAAAAGTTTCTTCGCAGTCCACCATCTGGCGCCATGCTAGTGTCGCAAAAGTAGCGACATTCGAAACGTCCGAAACTTAGGACAGTCGCGAGAGAGACGGCCTAAATCGTGACGGTCCTTGTCGATCAAGAAACGGACCTGCGCCGGACGAGAAACAGGTCTGAGTATCAGTTGCTCTCGCCCGGCCCCGCAGTCGTTATTTCGGCTCGGGTTTCCAGCCATAAGCCCCGAGCATGACGTCGAACAGACGCGCGTTGGCAAAGAAGCCATGCACCTGTTCCGCGCCGGGTCCTGATGCGGCGGCAATGACTTCTTCGCCGGTGTGCGTGGCCTGGACACTCATTACCGCGTTGGTAGCAACAGTCACGCCAGGCTTGGCGGCTTCGGCTGCGTATTGGTCCGCCAGCGGTGCGTTGCGCTGACCACCGCTCATCCGTAGTCCGAAGCTGTGGTCGGCCGTGAACAGGATCAACGTGTCCTTGCCCGCGACTGCGCTGATCCGACGGATCATTTCATCCATCTCGACTACGTGACGCAGTCCCTTGTCGGGATTGCTGGTGTGCATGTCCCACTCGACCATCAGGAAATAGCCCTTTGGGTTGCGAGAAAGCTGACCGATCGCCGCTTCCACAGCCGGAATGGGTGCGAAATCCTCGTCCCGGAGCACGACGGCGCGATCGGCCTCACCAACCAGCGCCGGCTCGGTCCCGAATTTGTAGCCCGCAGCGGTGAAGGCCTGCTCAGCGGTCCGTGGTCCCTTGGCGAACGACGCGACGGCGTCCGCCTGGCCCTTGCCGACCAGGATGTCGACGCCGTTACCGAAGCGGGGTGCGAGCATCTGCCGGAAGATCTCGTCCTTGTCCTTACGCGAAGCGACGTGCGCGTAGCAGGCCGCGGGGGTGGCATCCCATATTTTCATGTTAGTGATGACGCCGGTCGAAAGGCCGCGCTGTTCCGCGTATTCCAGCACCGTCTTCAACGGCTTCACCGGTCCGGCGCCGTCCGCCGGCAGAACGGACACCATGGAATTATTGGTCTTAGCGCCCGTCATGATCGCGGTCATCCCCGCGCCGGAGTCGGTGACCCAACGGTTGAGCGACGACGTGTCGGAAAGGCCGACATAGGGCATCGACTGGATGAACAGCGACTGCGGCTTGTTGTGCGCGAGGATACCGGCAGCGTTGACCGTCGAGACGCCACCTGCATCGCCAAGGAACAGGATGACGTTGCGCGCCTTTGTTGGAACGGGGGCAGCGGCACCCGCGGTAGCACCGGCAAGCAGGGTGCCGGCGATGCACCCGGTGGTTGCCAGCCGGGCAAGCGCCCGACGGAAACCACGATGCGGGCCGCGGATCAGGGCGGTCACGCCATTCGCGGGAACGAGACGGTTGTTCATGATGGAACTCCTTGTTGGATGTGAGATGAATCGAGGTTGCGTGGCAGGATCAGCCGCGCACGCAGACCGGGGTGATTGTCTTCGAGCACAAACGTGCCGCGGTGGAGCGACGCGACAGCGCTGACCAGGCTCAGGCCCAGACCACTGCCGGGGCTGCTCCTCGCATCGTCCAGCCGCCCGAATTTACGCAGCGCATCGCCGCGGCGATCGGCGGGGATGCCGTTGGCGCGGTCGGCGACCACCAGATGCACGGCATCGCCTTCGGCCGTCGCCTGCAACAGGATCTCGCCGCCGCCGACGCCGTATTTCAGCGCGTTGTCGATTAGGTTTGCCACGGCCCGGGCGACCAGACCGCGGTCACCCAGCATGTCGAGACCGGAGGCGCATTCAATCGCGATCCCTACCGTGCGGGACAGGGCCAGCGGCTGGTAGATTTCCCCCAGACCGCGCAGCAGCTCGCCGGCATCGAACGCTTCGAACGCACCGCGCCCGATGCCCGCTTCGGCACGACTGATCTCCAGCGCGCTTTCCAGCATGTGCAGGACGAGTTCGACCTCCTGCTCTATGGCCCGGAACCGGGGGCGCTGGTCCAGTCCCGGCGCGTCGTCCTGCGCATGCGCGAGCTGGATATGGATGCGGGTCAGCGGCGAACGCAGGTCGTGGGCCAATGCGTCCGTCAGCATGCGGTGTTCGCCCACCAGCACCTCGAGCCGATCAAGCATCACATTGAGCGTCGTCCGTAGCCGGTCGACGGGATCGCCGCTTCCGTCGGTCGTCGCCCGACGAGCAAGATCGCCAGCGGCGACCTGATGGCCGACTACAGCGATGGCCTGCACCATTCGGTTCATTTCATGAACGATGACGACACTGCCCAACAAGCCGATGGGAATGGCAAGGGCGAAGGCGGCGGCTAGGCCCCGTAACAGCGCCGTCTGCATGTCCACACGGTTGTCGAGCAGGCCGCCCAGCAATAGGCTATGGCCCGTGGGCAAACGCGTCGTCAGCGTCAAATACTCTTCCGATTTCGCCGCCCGGTCGTGACGCAGCATGGTCGGCGTCCAATCTTGCGGCGACCCGACCCCGGCAGGCCAGGCGGCTAGGTTGCCGGCAAGCTTTCGGCCATGCCGGTCGACCAGCAAAATGGCGGTTCGGTCGCGGTGCGCGCGCTCCGCCCGACTGGTCACCGCGAGCGTCAGTTTGTCGATGCCGCCGATCCTGTACTGTTTCTCCAGATTGCTCTGGCGAAACTCGAGCGGTCGCTGGAAATCCTCCAAGAGGATCTGGTCAGTTTTGATATAGACGTAGAGCAACGCCGGCACGGTACAGCCCACGGCAAGCGCCAGGTGCAGCAGCAGGAAGCGCGCACTAGTCGACCGCCAGATCGGCCGCCGTCCCTGCCGGTCGCGCAGCCACGTCGCTAAGGGCCAGGTTCTGCCGATGGGCATTACATCCGGTCCCGAAGACGCGGCTTGCCGTAGGCGTTGCAGGCGCCGGGCCGCAGCCTGCCGCGCCACGCGCACGTTGCGGGTCTCATATGCCGCATGCCGTTCGAAGCCGGTACGTCGGCAAGGCGGTATCGGCGCATAACGTAACTACGCATCATCAAAACGCCTCTTCAAAATCGATCCAAGCTCGCTGGGCATCCAGACCGTATTTTACATCTGGGGATCGACGTTGCCGGGTAGTCCAAGGACATATCCGGACTTGCGTACGGTCTGGAGCAGCGGTGCGAGGCCCGGGCGGTCGATCTCTTTGCGCAGGCTGCTCACATAGACGTCGATGACGTTCGTTCCGGGATCGAAATCAAGGTTCCAGACCTTTTCGTAAATCATGGACCGGGTGACGATCCGACCCTGGTTGCGCATCAGGAATTCAAGCAACTGACGGGCACGGGGCTGCAGGAGCAGCACCTGCCCCGCGCGCTCCGCGCGCGAGGCGAGCAGGTCGAGCGTCAGGTCCTCGCAGGTCAGCCGGGTCACCACGGTGGCGGATCGTCCTTGTCGGCGTTGCAGGACTTCGAGGCGGGCGATCAGCTCATCTATCTCGAACGGCTTGATGAGATAATCGTCGGAACCGGCGCGCAATCCCCGGACGCGTTCATCCGTCTTGCCGATCGCGGAAAGAATGATGACCGGGGTATTGACGCCTTCCGCACGTATGGTTTGTAGAAGAAGAAGGCCGTCCATACCGGGAAGCATCCGATCGAGGACGATGCCGTCAAAGTCCTGCCGCCGCGCCAGTTCGATACCGCCGCTGCCGTCCTGTGCCCACTCCACGTCATAACCGGCCTTTTGCAGGCCCGTCAGGAGATAGGTACCGGTCGCCACGTCGTCCTCGACGACCAGGATTTTTCTTTGCACGTCCGATTACCCTGTCTTGCCTGCTCGCCTGCCGGCCATGCCAGCCTGTCCGGCCGATGTCCGTCTTGGCGATGGGACGACGCGTTCCACAGAACGCGCCGCCTCCGTCACACAGCTTAAAAGTTCAACCGAACGCCGCCGAGATAACGCCTGCCGAAGCTCTCATGCTCGATCTGGCGCGTGGCATTGCCGCGGAAGCGGATACCCGGCTCGTTGGTCAGATTGTTGGCGTCGAAGTACAGCTGCACGGCCTCGTTGATCGAATAGCGCAGCGAAACGTCCAGCCGGCTGACATCCGCCCAGTAGGTGTCGCCGATGAAGGCGTCCGTTCCGATCGCGTCTAGATAGCGCGACTGCCACTGGTAGCTGACCCGTGCCGACACGCCATACTGCTCGTAATATCCCGACACGTTGTAGATCCGTGCGGAGGCACCGGGCAGGTCGGTCTTGCGCTTATCGGGCGTCGTCGCCTTGGAGTCGTTGATCGTGACGTTTGCATTGAGGCCGAAGCCTTCCATCCACTCCGGCAACCCGACACCGCGGACGACCGCTCCCAGCGGTTGGACGAGCGCAAACTCAATGCCCTTGATATGGCCGCCCTCGCCGTTCGCGATCGTCGAGTAGCGATAGGTCGAGCGATCGATGCCGTTCGAATTGAGCACGTCTAGATCGAAAGACGGCAGTTCGACATCGTACAGAATGTCTTTCAGGTTCTTGTAATAGGCGCCGACCGAAAAAAAACCGCGCGATGGCATGTACCATTCGAGATAGGCATCCACGCCCTTGGCGCGTTCCGGTTTGGCCAGCGGATTGCCGCCCGACACGATCTCGTCCGTATCGCTGAACGAGAAGTTAGGGCGCAGCTGGTCGTAATCCGGCCGTGCCGCACCCGTGTTCCCAGACAGACGCAGCTTGAACTCGCTGTTGAGGTTCCAGTTCAGGTGGACGCTCGGATAAACGAAGGTGTTGCCGCCGGACACGTTCGTCTGAACGAAGCCCGCGCCCGTCTCGGCCAGCGCGGCGCTGCTGTTGTTCACCCGTTCGACGCGCGCGCCGTACACGACATTGCCCCAGTCGAACGACGTCGTTGCCATTGCATAGCCGGCGATCACCTCCTCGCTGACTTCGTAGTTGTTGCGTTCGCTGGTGTTGGCCTGGACACGCGCCGCACCCGCGTCCACGTAGCTCTTGAACAGATCCTCGCCGACCTGGCTGGAGAAGTAGCGGAAGCCGTAACCGAGCGGGAACTTGCCCTTGTAGGGATCGTCGATGCTGATCGTCCGCTGCGTCGGCAGAGCCAGGCCCGCGGCGCGCAGATTGGCGGCCGTCGCTTCGAGGACCGTCCGGGTCGACGTCTTGGCGCGCTTGTCATACTCGCCACCGAACTGGAACAGCGTGTCCGCCCCGAGCAACGACAGGTCGTGCGCGATGTCGAGCTTGCCCGTATAGGCATCGGTCCGGTCGAGCTGACGGTTGCGCGTCATCGTCTGGAAGGCGAGTTCGTCGGGGCCAATGAACGGCCGTTCCGCACCCTTGGAAAAGGTGCCGTTGGCGTTGCGGACGGTGTCGTAGAACCGCAGTTGCGTCATGTCCGGGTTCGTGAAGTCATAGTCGATCGTCGGCCGGGCGGTGAACGCGGCTGGGCTGCGCCACGACGTACCGAACGGCGGCTTGCTGCGCGCGTCAGCGCGCGTGAAGTTCGCGCGCCATGCTGCGCGCCAAGTCCCCAGATCATGGTCGCCGCCGAGCGTGTTGGTGAAAATGCTCTGCCGTGACGAGTTGCTGTTCAGGGTACTTTCGATCTCGACCCCGTACAACGTGCCCTGCACCGGAGTGTTGCCCGTGCGAATGTCGGCGTAACCCGTCCGCGGCTTGGACGCGGGCGTTGCAGTGTCCGTGGTGCGCACCGCATCCTGATCCAGGTCGAAGACATAAGCGTTTCGCAGTTCGTCGTCGCGAAACTGGGTCCAGATCGAGCTAGCGAAGATCTGATGCGCGCTGCTCGGCCGCCATTCCAGTCGACCGGTGAGCGACGTGTTGCTCCGGGTCAGCCGATACAGCTTGTTCTGAGTCCCGGAATTCCAGATCCGCGTCTCGCGGCCCGGCTCCAGATCCTCCGGCGCGATCTCGTAGGCGTTTTCGAAATTGTCGGTGACCATCTTGCGTTCGTAGCGCGACGCCGAGAAGAGTACGCCGATCGTGTCGTTGGCGAACCGGTCAGAAATGAAGCCGTTCACATTATACTGCGCGCCCTGACCGAGATCGTTGTAACCGGCTCCTATGTCGGCAGCGAGCTTGAACCCCTTGTAGTCGAACGGACTGCGCGTGATGATGTTGATGTTACCGGCAACGGTCTCACCAGGCATATCGGCTGTGACTGCTTTCCGAATGATCGTCTTGCTCGCAATCGCCGACGGGATCGTGTCGAAGCGCGCCTGGCGGCCGTCAGGACTGATGACGTTCACGCCGTCGAAGGCGAGCGTAGTCCAGTTGGCGGGTGCACCACGAAGGCTGATATAACGTTCCTGCCCTTGATCGCGGCCCACGCTGACACCGGGGACGCGGCTCAACGCAGCGGCAATGTTCTGGTCGGGGAAACGGCCGATGCTGTCGGCTGCGATCACGTCGACCAGCGAATTCGACGCCCGCTTGATCTGGATCGCGGCCTGTTCCGATTCCGCGATGGGGCGGGAGCCGGAGACGATGATCTCGCCGTCATTGGCCTGCTCCGGGTCGAGCGGAACTGCGACTTCGGCGGTTTGGCGGTCCGTCACATCCACCGTCACGGTGCGGGTCTGCATACCGAAAAAGGAGACGGTCAGACGTTGCTGGCCGACCGGTGCGCGCTGAAGCAGGAACTGACCGGCGGAGTTGGTGACGCTTACGCCGTCGCTGCCTTCGACGCGGACTTCCGCGCCCGTCAACGGCGCGCCCGCAGTATTGGTTACCTGGCCCGAAATCCGGCCTTCGACCGACGGTTGCTCGCCTGCGCCAACCGCAACGGTCGCGTTAGGCTGGGCTTCAGCTTGTGCGGCGGCCGCAGGTATCAGCGCCGCCGTGGCAACATGCGCAAGCATAAGGCTGCGTCGACTAAGACGTGACGATAACATTACATGATTTCCCCGGAGGTCCAGCGCTAGTATCGCGTGACGTGGAATGAGACTTTGAACAGTCAGTAGGTTTCTACAATTACCAATGGCGCGTGAGGCGAGTCATAATTATATTTGGACTTGTGTATGCTTTGTCGAGATCACTGCCACCATTGCCAACATTTATTCCCTGTATCGTTCTCTGTTCGCGGCTGCGATATGAGCCAGCAATTGCGCTTTTGTGACGATGATGAATTATTAGGAAATATTAATTGTTTGGTATTGTTGGGGAAAGGGATCGCCGCTCTTCCGTCGTGATTCGAGTGGCGGAGAGTGTGCGAGCGGACTTAAGGCGGTTGCGCAGGTGGCCAATGGGGCGGGACGCGGGCAGGCGCGTGATCAGCTGCCGCCCTACGCTTTGCCACGCCATCCAGCGTTCCCCGGCGCGGCGTCGGACGCCTCGCCTAGGTCCGACGGGCGTCCGGCCCCGACGAAGTTGCGACCCCAAATTACACGCTTTTCCCCCCGCCTCGCCTGCCCGCTTTTCGTGTCGCTTTTCCTGCACTGTTTCGAGCAGTCCAGATTGGCCCGAAACCCGCGCACCACGGGCGGTTCTTCGAGCTCGTTACAGGTCAGATCGCTCCTGCGGATCCCTGCAGTCGGAAGCCATTTAAGCTCGGGCCAGGTGACGAGGTGGAATGGCGGCGTTGAGGTCAGTTGTCAGCGCCTATGCCTGCTCCTGCCCACCCCGCGGGGAGTTCGCCGCGAACACGATCTCGCCGGCAGAGAGCTGAGATATCCGCTTGCTCTCCCCGGAGAGTCTCGGGGCGGCGCAGCCGCACCGTCTGACATCGAGGTATCGCTGTCGGTCGTAGGATTTGAGCTGGGGCATCGTCTGATCAGACCCTTAAATTACGCACGGCGAAGCCGTTCCTCATCCTTCATTCCTACTTTGGCCTGATTCATCCCGCTTAGCGGACTCGCGCTCCTGACTAGCGACCGCCTCGCCGAAACGAGCCAAAACGGCGGCGAGCAATGGGTCGCTGATACGCGTCGCCATCTCTTCGCGGAGGGGAAGCGAAGCGACCATGCGGTCGGTCTCGGCCGCGTCGCCGGCGCGGCGGGCTTCGTCGTCGACCGGCCTCGGTGCCCGGCCGACGATTTTCGCGACCAGGGCGCGGGCCTTGGCGGGTAGATCGAGGCGATAGGCGTTGCTGGCCTGCTTCACCTGAGGCCCCGCCCCTTCGTTACCGGTTGGTTCGGTGCGCCGGATCCAGTCTAGGAAGCCGTGCCGCTTCAGCGCCGCCAGGGCGTCGAACACGGCCGTCCGCCCGCGCCTGATCTTCTGTGCGATCGTGTTGATCGCCGGATCGAGCCGGCCGGTCCTTGGGCAGCACATGCGGTAGAGCTGCCGCAGCACCTCCAGGCCGATATGGCCAAGCGGCCCGTTGCGCTTGCCCTGTGCACGGTACTCGACGTCATATGCCTGAGCCGCACGCATCCGTGCGCCGACTTCCGACTTCGGCACCGGACGATAGAAGCGGTCCTCTCGTTCGCCGACGTTGTAGCTGCAGCGGTGGATCGGCTGATAGGTGCGGGCGGCCTTTTGCTTGGCGCCGCCGAGGATCTCGCCGAAGGAACGCGCGGTCATGCCACGGCTCCCAGACAAGCAACATCGCCTAGTGGCGACGCCCTTCCACAAGGGACGCCACCGGCCGCAAGCCCTCGAGCAGCATGTCTGCCCAAGCTTGCGCCAGCGCACGGCGGCGCGGCATATACGCGGCGCGGTTGTATTTGCTCTCCACACCAGTCGGCAGATGCGCGAGCATTAGGTCGATGATTGCCCGGTCGGCTGGTCGATCCATCTCGTCTGCCCGCTCGTTCATCAGCGTCGAGAACGTCGATCGCCAACCATGAGGGACGTGGCGCCCCTGATAGCCCGGCAGTCGATTGTAGAAGTAGCCGACTGCATTCTCGCTCATCGGCTTCTTGATATTGTGGTTGCTTGAAAAAACGATCCCGCTTTTGCCACTGAACGTCTTTGCAACCTCGAGCAGCTCCACTGTCTGTCGGGCAAGCGGGACTAGGAAATCGTACCGCTCGTCCTGCTTTCGGTGCTGGCGCAGTTTCATCCGCTCGGCCGGGACCTGCCAGAGCGGCGCAGGGCCATCCAGATCGTGCAACTCCGACCAGGGCAATAAACGAACGACCCCGGGACGGACCGCAGTAAGCGCGATGAACCGCGAGGCCAGCTTGGTGAGCGGATGGGCTGTCGAATTCTCGGCCGCGATCAAGAAATCCCTCGCTTCCTGCAGGTTCAGCAGCGCTGGATATCGTTTCGTGATCAACGGCGCCAATGCGCCAACGATCACGGCCGCTGGGTCGCTGGTCGCCTTGCTGTCGGCGATTGCATAGCCGAACACGGCCGAAATCCGCTGACGAACTCGTCGCGCGGTCTCGATCGCGGGCCGGGCCTCGATCGTCCGAACGACCGTCAGCACTTGGTCCGAACGAACCGTCGCAATATCCTGCTGCCCGATCACCGGGAAGACGTAGTCCGTCAGACTGCGAATGACGTCGTCCGCGTAGTGCGGCGTCCAGATCGCCGACTGGAGCGCATGCCACTCCCGGGCGATCGTCTCGAACTTCCGCGAGTGTTCGACGTCCTGCGGTGTCGACTTGGCTCCTGGATCCTGTCCGTCGTGAAGGAGACGACGTGCGTCGTCGCGCATCCGGCGCGCGTCCTTCAGGCTGACTTTCGGATACGGCCCGAACGTCAGCAGCTTTTCCTTCTGCTCGAACCGATATTTCAGCCGCCACGAACGAAAGCCGGTAGTCGTGACGAACAGGTAAAGCCCCTCGCCGTCCGCCAGCTTGTATGGGGCCGCGCGTTTCTCCGCCGCCTTGCACTGAATATCCGTCAGCATCGGGTACCCCCAAGGCCGGAAGGCGATACCCCGAGAGTACCCCCCGGTTGGTGATGCTGTTGCGGATAGCTACGGTACATTGTGGGACGTCGTATCGCGCCGAAAACCCTACAGTGCAAAGGTTTTTGCGGGCTCTCGGGACGTCGCGGTATCTTGCGGAACCTCCCCAAATTAGGGAGTTGGTGGACAGGGTAGGGTTCGAACCTACGTAGGAGAAACTCCGGCAGATTTACAGTCTGCTGCCTTTAACCACTCGGCCACCTGTCCACAGGCGTCCCTTGCGGGAGGCGGCTCAATGACGAATGCCGACCCGGCTGTCAACGCCACTCGTCGCCCCATGGTGCAGTAATCCACATGTTTGGACGGCCACGATTGGCTTATCCGCGGCGACCGGGCTAAGGGCCGCTATGCGCAAAGGTCATCGCCCCTCATCCGCCGCCCCCGGCCGTCCCCGTATCTGGGGCAAGCATCCGGTTCTCGCCGCCCTCGCCAACCCGAACCGCGACGTCCGTCGCGTCTGGGGCACGCAGGAGGCGCTGGCCGGGCTGGACATCGACAAGTCAATCCCGATCACCTTCGCCCAGGGTCCCGACCTCGGCCGGCTGGTGCCGAGCGACGCGCCGCACCAGGGGCTGGTGATTGAGGTCGAGCCGTTGCCCGACATCTGGCTCGGCGATCTGCTCGAACTGGGTCAGGACAATGAACGCCCGCTCGTCATGCTCGATCAGGTCACCGATCCGCACAATGTCGGCGCGATCATGCGGTCGGCCCTCGCGTTCGGCGCGCTTGGCATCATCACGCAGGACCGCCACTCCCCGCCCGAATCCGGCGCACTGGCGCGGTCGGCATCCGGCGCGCTGGAGGTCCTGCCCTGGATCCGCGTCGTGAACCTCGCCCGCGCGCTCGACGAGATTGGCGAGGCCGGCTACTGGCGCATCGGCCTGACCGGCGACGCCCCCCGCACGCTCGACGAAGCGCTCGGCACAGCCAAGCTGGCGCTCGTCATGGGCTCGGAAGGCGAAGGCATGCGCGTCAACACCCAGGCCCACTGCGACACCCTCGCCCGCCTGCCGATCAGCGACGCGGTCGAAAGCCTCAACGTCTCGAACGCAACCGCGATCGCACTCTACGCCGCGTCCACCCGCAAGCTGGGCTGAGCACAGACTACACGTACCGTACCCCCGCGCAGGCGGGGGTCCAGCTCCGCACTCCGATCCGGATCCCCGCCTCCACGGGGGCACTAAGCCCGTGTCCACGCACCGACAGTTCCCCGGCGCAGGCCGGGGCCTAGGTGAAACGGCTGCGTCCAGGCCCCGGCCTGCGCCGGGGAACGACTAAGAGGCAGTCGCAGCCCTCAATCCTCCGGCGCGATCGCCACCTTCAGCCCGTCGAGCGCCTCATCGAACGGGATCTGGCACGACAACCGCGACGTCGGCGTGCGCGCGTCCGAACTGTCGAGCAGGTCGTCCTCGTCCGCGTCCATCGGCAACAGCTTGTCGGCAAACGCCGGATCGACCACGATGTGGCATGTCGCGCACGAACAGCATCCGCCGCACAGTGCGAGCAATTCGTCGATCCCCGCGTCGCGGATGACCTCCATCACCGACAGCCCGGCTTCGCCTTCGATCGGATGTTCGGTCCCGTCGCGCGTGACGACAATCAACTTGGGCATTAGGGCATCCTTCCGACGAACCGTCCTGGTCGCGCTATGTCCGCGTGCCCCGGCGAACGCAAGCGTAGCAGACAGGTCAAACGCATGGGATTGAACGCGGAAGACCTCGACGCCGGCCTCACCGCGCTGGCGGCGATCGAACCGGCGTTCGCGGCCAGCATCGGGCGGATCGGCATGCCCGCGCCGCGCATCTACGACCGCGGCCACGCCACCCTGCTCCGCACCATCGTCGGGCAACAGGTCAGCGTCGCGTCCGCCGCCGCGGTCTGGACCCGGCTGGAGGCGCTCGTCGGCCCCGGCCTCCCGCTCGACACCCTCGCGACGATGTCGGACGAGACACTCCGCACCGCCGGGCTCTCCCGCCAGAAATCGGCCTATGCGCGCAGTCTCGCGGACGAGGTGCTGACCGGCCGACTCCATCTCGACGCGCTCCCCGCCGACGACGAAGCCGCGATCGCCGCGCTGGTCGCGGTCAAGGGGATCGGCCGCTGGTCCGCCGAAATCTACCTGCTGTTCGCCGAGGGGCGCCCCGACGTCTGGCCGGCGGGCGATCTCGCGATCCAGATCGAGGTCGGCCGGCTGCTCGGCCTGCCGGCGCGTCCGACCGAACGCGAAACCCGCGCGCTGGCCGAACCCTGGCGGCCACATCGCGGGGCGGCCGCGATCTTCGCCTGGGCGCATTACAACACGCTCGTGCTCTAGAACCGTCCGCCACTGGTCAACGAACGACGCCTGCGGTATCAAATTTTAAACCGGTCCAGGTACAGGACCGTCTGCCTATGGATAGTTGGAACGTACATGATCTGCCGACGGCCGCCACGGTCGAGTCCGGGCCGGTATCCGCCGACCAGGAATCGTCCGGGGTGAACGCCGCCGCGCCACGCCGGCTCGACCGTCCGCCGGTCGCCACCGACCGCGCCACGTTCGCGCCGGACTTCGGTTGCCGCTTCGCGATCTTCGGCGATGCGGAAGAGGAATTTGACTGGACACAGCCGGTCCGCCGCGATGCGCGCGCCACCACCGCGATGCTGGCACTGCCCGCCGCCAACCGGCGGTTCATCGACCGCGGCATCGTGCCGACCTATCTCGTCGACTACCCCGTGGTCGAAACGCCCGCCAGCGCCGAGGCGGTCCGCGCCATGATCGAAGCCGGCGAATGCGAGGTTGGGACCCAGCTCCACCCCTGGGTCAACCCGCCCTATGACGAGGTCGTGTCCCAACCCAACAGCTTCGTCGGCAACCTGCCGCGCGCGCTGGAACGCGCCAAGCTCCACGCGCTGACCACTCAGATCGAGGTCGCCACCGGCGTCCGCCCGGTCATCTACCGCGCCGGGCGCTACGGCATCGGCCCGAACACGGCCGGCCTGCTGGCGGAGGCGGGCTACCGGCTCGACGTCTCGGTCCGCGCGCTGTTCGACTATAGCGACCAGACCGGCCCCAATTTTGCCGCCCACCCGGTCTGGCCCTGGTGGGTCTCGCCGACGATGCTCGAACTGCCGCTGACCGCCGGCTACACCGGCCTCCTCAACCGCCACTCCCAGCTGCACCGCCACGTCACGCTACGCGGCCCGCTCGCACGCCTGCGCCTGCTCAACCGCGTCGCGCTGACGCCGGAGGGGATGCCGCGGGCCGAGGCATTGGCCGTGATCGACCGGCTGCTCGAGGAGGGCATCACGCTGTTCAGCCTGTCGTTCCACACCCCCTCGGTCGTCCCCGGCCACACGCCCTATGTGCGCGACCAGGCCGATCTGAAGACCTTCTGGAGCTGGTGGGACGCCGTCTTCGACCGCTTCGACCGCCACGGCGTCAAGCCCGCCCGCGCCAGCGAAATCATCGCCGCCGCGGTGCCAAGGACCGCATAACCAACCGTCAAGTTCCCCGGCGCAAGCCGGGGCCCAGGTGAAACCGCGTCACACTGCTGTCGAAGCGTTGAGGAAGCCGCTGCTGCAAAGCCCCACCGAGGCCCCGGCCTTCGCCGGGGCACGAATTGCTCGGGTTACCGCCGCAGCAACAGCCGCATCGCCTCCAGCACCGTTGTGCGCGCAAAGGTCATCACCAGCCCGCAATACACCGCACCCCCAACCACAACGAGCACCGCCAGCCGCAGAGCCGGGCTCCGCATGTCGATCAGCTGGTCCACGCCCAGCACCGCCAGCGCCATCACGATCCCCGATCCCAGCCCCGGCAACGCCGCACGAACCATCGCCTTCGCGGTCACCCCGATCACCGGCATCGCCAGCCATGCGGTCGCCAGCATCAGCAGCGGCGTCCCCCACGCCCAGGCACTCGCCAGCCCGATCCCGCCGCCGATCGCATGGATTCCGACGATGAACGCCACCGGCATGATCACCGCGCCGCACGCGCTCACCCGCACCTGCACGCCCGGCTGCCCCAGCGCGGTCGCGGCCGGCGAGAACAGGATCTGCATCGCCAGCGCCGGCATCGCCAGCGCCACGATCCGCACCAGCGGCACCGCCTCCGCCCACTTCTCGCCCAGCACCGTCAGGATGAGCGGCTCGGCCGTCGCCGCCAGCCCCAGGCAGAACGGCGCCGCGATCAGCATGACGATCCGCGCCGCTTTGCCGAACCCGTACGCCACCGCAGCCCGGTCGTTCTGAATTCGCGCATAAGCGGAAAAGGCAACGTCGTTCAGCGGCGGGATGAACTTGGACGTCACGATCTGCGAAAGGAACAGCGCGGTCGTGTAAAGCCCCAGTTCATGCGGCGCGAGCGCGCGCCCGCCGATCGCGACGTCGGCCTGGGTCTGCACGAACCACAGGAACTGGCTCAGGATCATCGCGCCGCCGAACATCCAGGTGCCGCCCATCCCGGCGAACCGGAAACTCGGCCACACCAGCGCGCGCGCCGCGATCGTCATGCCGATCGCCCGGGTCCAGAACAGCGCGATCGGCGCCATCACCAGCGTCCACACCCCCGCCCCCGCCAACGCACAGGTCAGCGCAGTCAGCGCCCCCGCGATCGCGCCGGCGAAATTGACCTGCGCCTCCCGCCGGAAATCCATCCGCCGCGCCAGCAATGCGGACGGCAACGCGATGAACGGGGTCGAGATGTAGATCAGCGCCTGTACGCGCAGCATGTGCGTCACCATCGGCTGCCGGAAATACGCGGCGGCGAGCGGCGCCAGCAGCACCTGCGCCAGCGCGATCGATCCATTCAGCATGATCAGCAGGCCGAACACCTGCCGCACCTTGCGGTCGTCGATCTCCTTGGCCTGGATCAGCGAACTGGCGAACCCGTATCCGCATAGCAGGTTCAACAGCACCAGGATGCTCTGCGTCATCGCGAACAGCCCGTAATCGGACGGCTGCAGCAACCGGATGACGAAGAACGTCGCGGTCCACATCACCATCTGCGCCGCGAACTGACTGCCCGACCGCCACAGCACGGCCGTCATCACCCGCTTGGCAAAGCCCGCGGGTTCGCCCGCATCCGTGATTCGCTCTTCCGGCACCATCCCGCTCATTACGCATGTTTCACCGGTTCGGGTGCATGAACGGTGAAGACCGCTCTTTTGTACGGATCACCGGGGACCAAACAATGGAACGCAAAGACGCTGGTAACGCTTCCGCGCTAACCTACGTCACGATTCGTCCCTTCCCGAAAGTCACCATGCACCTCGACCGCATCCACGCCGCGCCGCCCGTCGCCCCTGCGGTCGCGGTGTGCGTGCGCGCGGTCGATGCGGCGCAGATGTCCGCGCTGATGGCCGACTGGGCGGCGCTCGTGCCACATGCCGCGGAACCTAACGCCTTCGCCGAACCGTGGTTCGCGGCGGCATCGGCGCATCTCCCCGGCGCGAACGACATCCGGCTGCTCGTCGTGCGGCAGGGGCGCGTCCTGATCGGCCTGCTGCCGGTCTGCATCGCACGGCACTATGGCCGGCTGCCCGTCGCACACGTTCAGAACGCGCTCCACTATCACAGCTTCCTCGGCACGCCGCTCGTCCGCGCCGGACTTGAAGCGCTGTTCTGGGGCGCGATCCTCGATCAGCTCGACGAAGCGCGCTGGGCACGCGGCCTGTTCCACCTGACCGCCATCCCCGCGGACGGCCCGGTCCACCGCGGGCTGGTCGCCGCGGCGGCGACGCGCGGGCGGCCCTGCGACATCGTCCACCGCCACGACCGCGCGCTGCTTCAGTCGACGCTCGGCCCCGCGGCCTATTACGAGCACACCGTCCGCAAGAAGAAGCGCAAGGAGATCAAGCGCCTCGAACAGCGACTCGCCGAAGCCGGCACCGTCGCCACGCGCCACTTCGCGGTCGGCGACGATCTCGACGCCTGGACCGACGCGTTCCTGACGCTGGAGGCCTCGGGCTGGAAGGGTACCGCCGGTTCCGCCCTCGCAAGCCGCCCCGAAACCGCCGCCTTCTTCCGCGCCGCACTCCGGGGCGCGCACGAAGCGGGCCGGCTCGACCTGCTGCGGATCGACCTCGACGGCGCGCCCGTTGCGATGCTCGTCAACTTCCTCACCGCGCCCGGCAGCTTCTCGTTCAAGATCGCGTTCGACGAGGCCTATGCGCGCTTCTCCCCCGGCGTCCTGATCCAGATCGCCAATCTCGACATTCTGGATCACACCGACATCGCCTGGATGGACAGCTGCGCCGTCGAAAACCATTCGATGATCAACAGCCTGTGGGGCGAACGCCGTACTTTGGTCCGCCTCACCGTGCCGCTCGCCGGCCCGCGCCGCGGGCTGACCTTCACGCTCTCCCGCCTCGCCGAACGGCTCGCCGCCCGCGTCCGCCGATCCTCACCGGAGCCGTCCCATGCCGATTGAGCCCGTCTTCGCGCCCGCCGCCCTCGCGGATTTCAAGACGCTCTATCCCGAGCGTCCCGGCCGTATCGATCACAGCCTGGCCGGCCACCCTGCCTTCGCGCTTGATGCGCTGGTCGATCTGGCGACCCGGCTCGATCCGGCGCAAGTGGAGTATAATCGCGGCGACCTGCCCGTCGGCGTCGATCCGAAGGCGGACGTCGCAAACGGGCTCGACATCGCCGCCACGATCCGATCGATCGAGGACAACGGATCCTGGATGGTCCTGAAATTCGTTGAGCGCGATCCCGTCTACAGGGCGATCCTGGAGGAGACGCTCCACGAACTGCGCCCTGTCGTGGACCCCACCACCGGCCCGATGTTGAAAATGGAGGGTTTCATTTTCGTCTCGTCGCCCGGCTCGATGACGCCGTTCCACTTCGATCCCGAACACAATATCCTGCTGCAACTTCGCGGCACCAAGACGATGACCGTCTTCCCCGCGGACGACCCGACCATCGCCGGCCCGCTCCAGCACGAAACCTTCCACATGGGCGGCCACCGCAACCTGCCGTGGCAGGACGCCTTTCTGGCCAAGGGCGTCGCGGTCGAACTCGAACCCGGCCAGGCCGTCCACGTGCCGGTCAAGGCGCCGCATTTCGTCCGCAACGGTCCCGCCACCTCGATCTCCTTCTCGATCACCTGGCGATCGGAATGGAGCTACCGCGAGGCGAGCGCGCACGGCCTGAACGCCATCCTGCGCCGCACCGGCATCGACCCTGCCATGCCCGCCCGCTTCCCCGCACAGAACCACGCCAAGTCCGCTGCCTACCGCGCGATCGGGAAAGCCCGCACGATCCTCGGCAAGGACTGAACCTTCGGGAAAGTCAGTGCTTGAACCGGTGCACCACCGCGACGACCACACCGCCCACGACCACACCCAGCACACCTGCCGCGGCCGCGGACACGATCCACTCCACCGCACCACCGACCGCCGGCATCGCAGACCCCGCCGCGACAGCCCAGTCATGCACCAGATGCGCCGGGGCCGTGACGCCGAACCCCTCCAGCCCGTGCAGCAGGATGCCACCACCGACCCACAGCATCGCCGCCGTACCGATGATGCTGAGCGCCTTCATCAGGATCGGCATGCCCTTCACCAGGCCCCGCCCGAACATCGCCATGCCGGACGACGGCTTGCGCGACAGATACAGCCCGATATCGTCCATCTTCACGATCAGCGCGACCGCGCCGTACACCGCGACGGTGATCAGCACGCCGACCACCGCCAGCACGATCGCCTGGTTCCAGATCGTCCCCGACGCCACCTCGTTCAGCGCGATCACCATGATCTCCGCCGACAGGATGAAGTCGGTACGGATCGCCCCGCCGACCTTCTGTTCCTCAAGCGCCTTGCTATCGAGTGTCGCTTCCGCCTCGGCCGCATGATCATGCCCGCCGCCGAACGCCTCGAGCAGTTTCTCCGCCCCTTCGAAGCAGAGGTAAGTGCCGCCCAGCATCAGCAGCGGGTTGAGCGCCCAAGGCGCGAACGCGCTCAGCGCCAACGCGACCGGCAGGATGAAGATCAGCTTGTTGCGCAGCGACCCCTTCGCGATCCGCGCGATGATCGGCAGCTCGCGGTCCGGGCTGAACCCCACGACATAGTTGGGCGTCACCGCGGCATCGTCCACCACCACGCCGGCCGCCTTGGTCCCGGCCTTGCCCGCCGCCGCGCCGATATCGTCGAGCGACGCCGCCGCCAGCTTCGTGATGCCGGCGATATCGTCCAGCAGGGCTACCAGTCCCGATGCCATGTCATGCTGTCCCTGTTCCGTGTCGACGCAGGGTTTGCCCCCACCTGCGCCCGAATAAGTCGGCGGCGGAGGCACATCGCCCCCGCCGCTTGAGGCCTCAGCCCCAGATGGTCGGGTTCGCGCCCGGCCCGGTGTACAGCACCAGCAGGTCCGTCCCGGCACCCAGCGTCAGCTTGGTGTCGCCGTCCGCCATCCACACGCCACCGGCCAGGAACGGTTCGCCGTCGATCGTGCCGTCGCCCGCCAGCGGCACCAACCAGATCGGCCGCCCGTCGCTGCGCAACGTGCCTTCGCCCGTCAGCGACCAGCGCTCCAGCACGAATTTCGGGCTGTCCGCCATCATGATCCGCCCGTCCGTGATCGGCGCAGGAGTGTAGGGCGGCACGTACGGCACCGCGTCCGACACCGCGACGCCGTCGTCCAGATGCAGTTCGCGATCGCTGCCATAATCGTACAGCCGGTACGTCAGGTCGACATTCTGCTGCACCTCGACCAGCGTCAGGCCGGGCCCGATGGCGTGCACGGTGCCGGCGGCCGAGTAATAGAAGTCGTCCTTCTTCACCTTGTGCCACACCATGTCGTCGTCGATCGACCCGTCGAGCGACGCCGCGCGCAGTTCGTCCGCGGTCATCGGCTCCTTCGTGCCGATCGCGATCGTCGCGTCGGGCTCCGCCGCCAGGATCACCCAGGCCTCGCTCTTGCCACGCGGATAACCACGCGCCTGCGCCTGCGCATCGTCCGGATGCACCTGGATCGACAGCTTCTGGCTCGTGAACAAATATTTCACGAGCAGGTCGGTATCGCGCCCGTCGGGGTGCTGGAACCAGATCTCGCCGACCTTCGCTCCGCCCGGCTCGACCGGATCGAACCCGGCCCAAAGGGTTTCACGCCCCCACGGCTTCTCCACGCGCTTGGTTTCCAGACGGACGGCCGGCATCGCATTCTCCTGAACGGGACCCCTCTAGAAGGAGTCGGCATTGAGGGAACGTACCGTCTCGGCGAGTGGTTTCAAAGCCGGGTTGTCCGGACTGGACTTAATCCCGATCAATCGGCATGGGACGGGTCCACGCTGATACAGGGTTAGCAGGAACGGGTCTGAATGACGGACAGTGCCCAGGTCGAGGCCGGCCAAACACCCTGGTGGCACGCGCCGCGCCCCGACGATGGCCCACGGGTGGACGCGTTGCTCGCCTGCGGTATCCTCGACACGCCGCCGGAACGCGACTTCGACGATCTCGCCGCACTTGCCGCCGACATCTGCGACACGCCCATCGCGCTGGTCAGCTTCGTCGAGCGGGAGCGACAATGGTTCAAGGCCACGGTCGGCTTCGAGGTCCGCGAAACCGCCGCGGGCGACTCCTTCTGCATCCATGCGATCGCCGCCGACGACCTGCTGATCGTCCCCGACATGCTCGACGACCCGCGCTTCATCGACAATGCGCTGGTGACGCAGATGGGCCTGCGCTTCTACGCGGGCATGCCGCTGCGCACCGCCGACGGGCATATCATCGGCACGATCTGCGTCCTCGACTACCGCCCCCGCACGCTCGAACCGCTCCAGATCCGCGCGCTCGAACGGCTCGCGCGCCAGGTCATGCGCCTGATCGATCTGCGCCGCGCGTTGCGGACCCAGACGGAGGCCGACGCCCGATTCCGCAACATGGCGGATCATTCGCCCGTCATGATGTGGGTGACCGATGCCGACGGCCGCTGCACCTACCTCAACCGGCTGTGGTACGACTACACCGGACAGACGGAGGACCAGGCGCTTGGCTTCGGCTGGCTCGACGCGACCCATCCGGACGATCGCGCGGAGGCCGAACGCACATTTATGGAGGCGAACGCGGCGCGCACGCCGTTCCGCGTGGAATATCGCCTCCGCCGGGCGGACGGCCAATATCGCTACGCCATCGACGCCGCCGCCCCGCGGTTCGACGCGGACGGCGCCTGGCTCGGCTTCGTCGGCTCGGTCATTGACATCGACGAACGGCGCGAGGCGGAACAGGCACTGCGCGACAGCGAAGCCTATGTCCGCCTCCTGCTCGATTCCACGGCGGAGGGATTCTACGCCGTCGATACCGAGGGGCGCACCACCCTGTGCAACCCGGCGTTCCTGTCGATGCTCGGCTTCGCGTCCGAGGATGCCGTCATTGGTCACAGCCTGCACGACGTCATCCACCACAGTCATGCCGATGGATCCCCCTATCCGTCCAGCGAATGCCCGATCCTCCGCTGCGCGCGCGACGGGCAACCCGCCCAAGTGCCGGACGAACTGTTCTTCCGGATCGACGGCACGGCAATGCCCGTCGAATATCGCGCGCACCCCATCGTGCGCGACGGCCGGATCGAAGGCGCGGTATGCACCTTCGTCAATGTCACCGCCCGTCGCGCGGCAGAGGCGGCGCTGCGGGAAAGCGAGGCCAATCTCCGCGCGCTCAACATCGATCTGGAACGGCGCGTCATCGATCGCGCTCGCCAGCGCGGTCGGACCTGGGTCGTCACGCCCGACCTGCTCTGCGTCATCGATGCGGAAGGGTTGTTCGAGGCGGTTAACCCCGCCTGGGAACTGCTGCTAGGCTGGACCGAACGCGAACTCGTCGGGCGTAGCGCGTTCGATCTGATCCACCCAGACGACGTGGCCGACGCCCGCCGCGCGCTGGTCGAACTGGGCGAGGACAAGCCGCTCGCCGGCTACGAAAATCGCCAGCGTCACCGCGACGGTGGCTATCGCTGGCTGTCGTGGACGGTCGTGCCGGAAGACGGGCTCTATTACTGCATCGCCCGCGACGTCACGCGCGACAAGGCGCGCCAGGCCGAACTGGAACAGGCGCAGGACGCGCTCCGCCAGTCGCAGAAGCTGGAGGCGATGGGCCAGTTGACCGGTGGCGTCGCGCATGATTTCAACAATCTGCTCACCCCGATCATCGGCGGGCTCGACATGCTGCAACGCCACGGCTTCGGTACGGCGCGCCAGCAACGCCTGATCGCCGGCGCGATGCAGTCCGCCGAACGCGCGCAGACATTGGTCCAGCGGTTGCTCGCGTTCGCGCGCCGCCAGCCGCTCAAGACGGCGGCGATCGACCTCGGCGAACTGATCGACGGCATGGTCGACCTCATCACCAGCACGTCCGGCCCGCAGGTCCGGCTGGTCGTCGACGTCGCGCCCGACGTGCCCGCTGCGACCGCGGACGCGAACCAGGTCGAAATGGCGATCTTGAACCTCGCCGTGAATGCGCGCGATGCGATGCCCGACGGCGGCACGCTCACCATCGCCGCCACATCCGAGGCGGTCGGTCCCGGCCACCGCTCCGGCCTGCCGCCCGCCGACTATGTCCGGCTGTCCGTGTCCGACACCGGCACCGGCATGGACGAGGCGACGATCGCCCGCGCGATCGAGCCGTTTTTCTCGACCAAGGGGATTGGCAAGGGCACTGGCCTCGGCCTGTCGATGGTCCATGGCCTGGCCGCGCAGCTCGGCGGCGCGCTGACGATCGTCAGCCGGCGCGGGCTCGGCACGCAGATCGAACTCTGGCTGCCGATCAGCGCGGAATCGATCGCCGCTCCCTCGTCGGTCGCCGGCCGCGGTGCTACCGCGACGGGCAACGCACTGGTCATCGACGACGAGGATTTCGTTCGGCTCAGCACCGCCGACATGCTCGCGGACCTGGGCTACAAGGTCACCGAAGCCGCATCGGCGGAGGAGGGCCTCGCCCTGCTCTCCGCCGGCCGCCCGATCGATCTGGTCGTCACCGATCACCTGATGCCCGGCATGACCGGCGTCGCGCTCGCCCGCACCGTCCGCACCCGCTGGCCGCACGTGCCCGTTTTGATCGTGTCGGGCTATGCCGAGGTCGAAAGCCTCGACCCCGACCTTCCCCGCCTCGCCAAGCCCTTCCGCCAGTCCGAACTCTTCGCCGCCGTCTCCGCCCTGACCGACGGCGACTGAGGCGGGAGGGGGAGTAAACCCCCCTTCAAACCCGTTCGGTTCGAGCCTGTCGAGAACTCTGCGCTGAGTTCTCGACAGGCTCGAACCGAACGGCGCTGAGGGTCGCTTCGGCGATCCCCCTTCGAGCGAAGCCGAGAAGCCAACAGCTCCCAACCCCAAACAAAAGCGGCGGCACCCCTCTCGGGATGCCGCCGCTTCTCACTCACTCGCCGCTAGCCAGCGACGCGCAGATCAATCCTCTTCGGCTTCCTCGGCGGCATCCGCCTCGGCCTTGGTCTTGTGGCTGATCCCCGGCTCTTCGGCCGGCGGCGCATAGACGGTGAACAGCTTCAGCGGTTCGTCGCCCTTGTTGATGATGTTGTGCTCGACACCCTGCGGGATCACCACGACGTGGTTCGCGGTCACCTTGGTCTTGCTGCCGTCGAGCACGGCCTGGCCCTCGCCGCTGACGAAGAACGTCGTCTGATCGGCTTCGTGCGTCTCGGCGCCGATGTCGTCGCCCGGCTCGATGCTCATCATCACAATCTGGATGTTGTCATCCAGATACACTTCCTTCTGGTACAGCGTGTTTTTGGTCGCCTGCTCGATCATGTCTTTGTTGAAGATCGCCATAGCTCGGCCGTCCTTTCGGTGTTGGTTCGGTCGGTCAACACCTCGGGACGGCCACGGGGTCCAACGCGCCCCCGCTTGATACCGATCAATCCTCCATGATCTGGCTGTTCTTCGACGTGTCACGCATCCGGATATACACCACCAGCGAGATGGCGATCATCCCGGTGACGTACCAGTAGAACCCCCGCTCCCAGCCATAATCCTTGAACGACAGCGCGACATATTCCGCCGTCCCGCCGAAGATCGTGTTGGCCAGCGCATAGGGCAATGCCACGCCCAGCGCGCGGATATGCGCGGGGAACAGCTCCGCCTTCACCACCGCGTTGATCGAGGTGTAGCCCGTGACGATGATCAGCGCGCCCATTACCAGCAGGCCCGCCACCACCGGATCGCGCGTCGTCTCCAGCGCGGTGAAGATCGGATAGGTCGCCAGCACGCCAGCAACGCCGAACCCGATCATCAACGGCTTGCGCCCGATCTTGTCCGACAGCGCGCCGGCCAGCGGCTGGATCAGCATGAATACGAACAGCGTCGCCGCATTGATCTGCGACGCGATCTCGCGGCTGAACCCCGACGTGTTGACCAGGAACTTCTGCATGTAGATCGAGTATGCGTAGAAGGCGAGCGTACCGCCGGCAGTCAGCAGCATCACGGTCGCGGTCTCGCGCGGATGCTTGGTGATCAGCTCCAGGAACCCGGACTTGGGCGCACCCTCCGTCTTCGCCTTGGTGAAGCTCTGCGTCTCGGCCAGCCCGCGGCGCAGGTAGAACACCACGACCGCCAGCACGCCGCCGATCGCGAACGGAATGCGCCAGCCCCAGGCGTCCAGGTCGGCTTCCGCCATCGTCGACTGCAGGATCAGCAGCACGCAGATCGCGAGCAGCTGCCCGGAAATCAGCGTCACATACTGGAAACTGGAGAAGAAACCGCGCCGGTCCTTGCCCGCCATCTCGGACAGGTAGGTCGCACTCGCACCATATTCGCCGCCCACCGACAGGCCCTGCATCAGCCGCGCGATCACCAGCAGCGTCGGCGCCATGACCCCGATCGTCTCATAACCCGGCGTCACCGCGATCAGCAGCGACCCCGCGCACATCAACGTAACCGACAGCGTCAGGCCGGCCTTGCGCCCCTTGCGGTCGGCATAGACGCCCATGATCCACGCACCGATCGGCCGCATCAGGAACCCGACCGCAAAGATCGCGGCCGCGCTCAGCAGCTGCGCCGTCCGGTCGCCCTTCGGAAAGAAGTGCGGTGCGAAATACAGCGTGAACGCCGAATAGACGTACCAGTCGTACCATTCGACCAGGTTGCCGGTCGATCCGCCAATGATCGACTTCAATCGCATCCCGCGACTGGGGGGCGCGTGGCCCATGTCGGTGGCCGTCATGTCATTCTCCCTGTATTCGATCGTCTGCCGCATCCGCCGCTGCGACGCAAAGCCGGCGGTCGCGATCGGCGCTCCCCTTCTCTGCCGGCGTCAGAAGCGGAAACTGATCCAGCCCGCGCCGAACATGCTGTCATGATATCCCGCCCGCGTGAACGCGTTGCCGGCGTTCAGATGCTCCAGCCGCCCGGTCAGCGCCAGCCGCGGCGTGATCGTCCACACCGCTTGCAACCGGGCGACCTGGCCGATCTCATGCCCGGCGACGTTCTGCGTCCGGGCAAAGGCGGCACCGCTCGCGCGGTACACCGCATCGGTCTCGCTCGGCCGCCATGCGAACTGATATTCGGTCGTCACGCGCACCGACTTCACCGGATTAAACGTGAAGTTGGGCGCCACGCCCATGAAGTTCGTCGGCGTCAGGAACAGGCCGTAGCTGAAATAGATGTTGTTGCCGAACAGCCCGCTCGCCGTCTTCAGCTTGCCCGTGCCGAACGATCCGCCGCCCGAACCATAGTCCATGTGGACGCCGATCCGCGGCGCGGTGGCCGAGGTGCCGAGCTTGTAGGTCTGCGCGACGAACGCCTGCCACGCGTCGATGTCGCGGCCGTCATAATTGCCGAACTGGTGGTTCACGGTCCAGTCGATCGTCACCGGACCGACATCGCCCCACGCCCGCACGCCCGCGAACATCCGCTCCTCGCGCGCCGTCGTGGTCCCCCAAACCTGCGCCCGCGACCGCAGCCGGTACACGAACGGATCGACATACAGCTTGGACTTGCCGAACAGGTCGGTCGGCACGGCATAGCCGACCACGCCACCGGAGAAGCGCCGATCCTTGTCGCGCGGATCGTCGCCCAGCCCCTGGCTGCCGTACGCGGTGTAGGTGAAGTCGAACACGTCCGCGCGCAGGCGCTTGCCCCGCGCGAACGCCCGCACGCCGTTCAGCACGAACCGAAGCGTGTTGTTGTCGCGGGCCGACGTCAGCAGGTTCGATCCGTCGGTGAACTCCTGCCGGCCGACGCGCACGCCACCCTCGATCCCGCCGCCGATGTCGCCGCTCGCTTCGGCGAACAGCTGCTGCACCGCCAGGTCGTTGCGCAGGTTCGTCGCCGGCGTGCCCAGATTCTGCCCGTCGATCCCGCCGTGGGCCAGCTCGCCGTAAACCCGAAAGTTCGGCCCGAGATGCAGGTCGACGCCGCCGACGATCCGGTTGATGTCCTGGCGCTGCGCCTCGCCCTTCGCCAGATTGGGGTTGGTGGTCAGGTTCAGCCGCAGCCGCAACTCGCCGCTGAACGTCGCGTAGACATCGCCGTCGTTGGCGATCTCGACATATTTCAGTTCGTCGAAGATATCGTTGCGCTTCTTCGGGTCCTTGTTCCCGCGCCAGTCCTCGGCCCAGCGCGACAGGTTATACCCGTTGGTCGTCGCACCGTCGCCGGCGGCCCCTGCGGGATAGCTGTCGGCGATCGGCGTTGCCGGTGCCTTGGGGGCCTGGATCGGGCGTCGCTCGTCTTGCGCCATGGCGGGGGCGGCGATGGTCATTGCCGGAACGAGCGCAAGCAGCGCCGTCCGCGATAGCGGTCGGATCATCGGGACACTCCAGTAACAGGGGCGGCGACACGGCGCCGCCCGGTAAAACTCAGGCGCGTGCGGCGGTCGGCAACGGTGCCGCCGTCTCGACCGGCATGGGCATCGGGCGCCCGTCGAGTGCTGCGTGCAGTGCATCCTTGTCGAGCGCATTCTCCCACCGCGCGACGACCACCGTGGCCACCGCGTTCCCGATGAAATTGGTCAGCGAACGGCATTCGGACATGAACCGGTCGACACCCAGGATCAGCGCCATGCCGGCCAGCGGCACGGTCGGCACGATCGACAGCGTCGCGGCCAACGTGATGAACCCGGCGCCGGTAACGCCCGCGGCACCCTTGGACGAGATCATGGCAACGGCGAGCAGCGACAGCTCCTGCCCCAGCGTCAGGTCCACGTTGCACGCCTGCGCGATGAACAAGGCGGCCAGCGTCATGTAGATGTTCGTCCCGTCCAGGTTGAACGAATACCCGGTCGGCACGACCAGCCCGACGACCGACTTTTCGCAGCCCGCGGCCTGCATCTTGGTGATCAGGTTGGGCAGCGCCGCCTCGGACGACGACGTGCCGAGCACCAGCAGCAGCTCGGCCTTCAGGTAACGGACCAGCTTGAAGATTGAGAAACCGTTCAGCCAGCAGACCGCACCCAGCACCACGAACACGAACAGCGCGGAGGTGACGTAGAAGGTCGCGACCAGCATCCCGAGATTCTTGAGGCTCTCGATGCCGTACTTGCCGATCGTGAACGCGATCGCGCCGAACGCACCGATCGGCGCGGCCCGCATCAGGATGCCGACCAGCCGGAACACGATCAGGCCGAGCTTCTCGAGCGCGGTCTGGATGGGCTTGGCGGGCTCGCCCACCAGCGACAGCGCGATGCCGAACAGGATCGCGATGAACAGGATCTGCAGGATGTTGCCGTCCACGAACGCGCTGACCAGCGTCGTGGGGATGATCGACAGCAGGAAGCCGGTGATCGTCGTCTCGTGCGCCTTGACCGCATAATCCTGGATCGCACCGGTATCGAGCGAGGCGACATCGATGTTCATCCCCGCGCCCGGCTGCACCATATTGGCGACCACCAGGCCGACGATCAGCGCCAGCGTGGAGAAGAACAGGAAATAGGCGAACGCCTTGCCCGCCACGCGGCCGACCGAACCCAGTTCGCGCATGCCGGCGATGCCGGTCACGACGGTCAGGAAGATGACCGGCGAAATGATCATCTTCACGAGTTTGATGAACCCGTCACCCAGCGGCTTCAGCGCCTCGCCCAGTGCGGGGTAGAAATGCCCGAGCAGCGCGCCGAGCACGATCGCCACGACCACCTGGAAATAAAGCTGGTTCCATACCCGTCCGCGCTTCGGCGCCTCGGCTACGGCATAATCCTGTGCGATCATCGACCTCGTCCATCCTCTTCAGGGACGCCTCGAATGAGCGTCCTTCGACCTTGAGGCCGACAATGCCCCCTTTTCCGCACGATGCCGAGATCAAATCCTGACCAAATGGTTATCGTTTGTTCTGAACGGCTTACGAGTACCAACCCCGCCAGGACTCTGCGGACCCGTGCGGAGTTACGCATGGGCAAGACGGCATTTGTGCGGTATTCGGCGCAGATGCCGCGCCTTGCCCTCGTATCCCGGCGACTGATCCTCCCCGCCCTGCTGCTGCTCGTGCTGCTCGCCTTTGCGGTCGGGTTCGGCGCCGTCGCACGCCGCGCGGCGGTCGCGGCACAGGCCGCCGAATCGATGCGCGCCGCCCGCACCCACGCCCGCCTGCTCGAAAGCGAGCTTCAGAAGTTCCGGCTGCTCCCGCTCGTGCTCGATGAATATCCCGACGTCCGCGCCGCGATGAAGACACGTTCGGATGCCTCGCCCGCCGCCCGCCGGCTCGACGGCAAGCTCGCGCTGCTCGCCGCGCGCACCGGCGCCTCGGCGATCTACGCGATCGACCCGGCCGGCTTCACCGTCGCCGCCTCCAACGCCGGCCGCCCGGACAGCTTCGTCGCGCGCACCTACGGCTTCCGCCCCTATTTCGTGCAGGCGATCCGCACCGGCCACGCGGAGTATTTCGCGCTCGGCAACGTCAGCGGCCGCGCCGGGCTGTTCCTCGCGCGCCGCATCATGGACGGCCCGCGCGTGATCGGCGTCGTGGTGGTGAAGGTGGAGTTCCAGGGCATCGCCCGCAGTTGGGCCGCGGCGGGCGGCACCACGCTGGTCGTCGATCACAGGGGCATCGTGCTGATCGCCAGCGACCCCGCGCTCCGCTTCACCACCACCGCGCCACTGTCCGCGGCCGAACGTGCCGCGATCCGCACCTCGCTCCAGTTCGGCGACAAGACGCTCCCGCCCGCCCCCTTCGCCATCGCAGGCACCGGCGGGCACGACCGCCGCGGTCAGCCGATCGTCGTCGGTACCGTCGCGGTCGACCTGCCCGGCTGGCGGCTGCTCCACGTCGTCGGCCTCGCCCCCGCACTCCGCGCCGCCGACGCGCGGGTCCGGTCCGCCACCTTCGTCCTCGCGGTGCTGCTCGCCGCACTCGCCGCCGCCTGGGCCTGGCGCGCCGCCCGCGCCGCCCGCACGCGTGCTTCCGCCGAACAGCTGAAGGCGGAGGTCGCGCGCCGCACAATCGAGCTGTCCGACGCGAACGACCAGCTCCGTATCGAAGTCGCCGAACGCGAACGCGCCGACCGCCGCTTCCGCGCCGCGCGCGAGGAACTGGCGCAGGCCAATCGGCTCGGTTCGATCGGCACCATCACCGCTGGCGTGGCGCACGAGATCAACCAGCCCGTCGCCACGATCCGCACCTATGCCGAAAACGCCGCGACTCTGCTCGACCGCGACGACACCGACCGCGCACGCGGCAACCTGTCCGCGATCGTCGATCTGACCGCGCGGATCGGCACGATCACCGCCGAACTGCGCCGCTACGCCCGGCGCGGCACGCGCGAGGTCGGCCCCGTCGCCATCGCCGACGTCCTCGACGGCACGCACCTGCTGATCGGCGACCGGTTCCGCGCCGCCGGCGTCCTGCTCGAACGTGTGCTGCCCGCCGGCCCGCTCCCCACCGTCCGCGCGGGCCGCGTCCGGCTGGAACAGGTGCTGGTCAACCTGCTCCAGAACGCGCTGGAGGCGGTCACCGGCCGCCCCGACGCGCGCGTCCGCCTGTCGATCGTGGCACAGGACGACTGCGTCGCCATCCTGATCGCCGACAACGGCCCCGGCATCGCGCCCGACCTGCTCGACACGCTGTTCGAACCGTTCATCACCGGCCGCGCGGACGGCCTCGGCCTCGGTCTCGGCATCGCGCGCGATATCATGACCGAATTCGGCGGCACGCTCGAACCGGTCGCCTCCCCGCTCGGCGGCGCGGCGTTCCGCGCCACGCTCGTCCGGGTCGCCACCTGATGGAGAACGACATGCAGGTCCTGCTGGTCGACGATGACGACGGCCTGCGCGGCGCACTGGCGCAGGCGTTCGAACTCGCCGGCATCGACGTCATCGCCGAACACCGCCCCGCCGCCGCCCTCGCCCGCATCGACCCCGCCTTCCCCGGCATCGTGGTCAGCGACGTGCGCATGCCGGGCATGGAGGGGACCGAGCTGTTCCGCCGCATCGCCGCGATCGATGCGGAGATCCCCGTCATCCTCATGACCGGCCACGGCGACGTCGCGATGGCGGTCGCCGCGCTCAAGGACGGCGCGCATGATTTCGTGACGAAGCCGTTCGCCGCCGACCGCCTGATCGCCAGCGCGCGCCGCGCCATGGCCACCCGCCGCCTCGTGCTCGACAACCGGGCCCTGCGCGCCGCCGCGGAGCAGGCGGCCGGCGGCGACGCGCTGATCGGCGAAACCGCCGTCATGGTCCGGCTGCGCGACACCATCGTCCAGGTCGCGCAGGCGGAGGTCGACATCCTGATCGAGGGTGAAACCGGCACCGGCAAGGAAATGGTCGCGACCCTCCTCCACCGCGGCAGCGCGCGCCGCGCCCGGCCGTTCGTGGCCGTCAACTGCGCCGCATTGCCGGACGGGATCGCGGAGGGCGAGCTGTTCGGAAACGTCTATGGCGGCAGCGGGCGGCTCGCGCGCGTCGGGCGGATCGAGGCGTCCGACCACGGCACGCTCTTCCTCGACGAGATCGAAAGTATGACCCCCGGCGTGCAGGGCAAGCTCCTCCGCGTGATCGAGGAGCGCGAGGTCATGGCGATCGGCGCGGAGGCCCCCCGCACGCTCGACCTGCGCATCGTCGCGGCGGCCAAGGAGGATCTGGCGGTCGCGGTCGCCGACGGCCGGTTCCGGGCCGACCTGCTCTACCGGCTCGACGCCGTCCGTCTGCGCGTGCCACCTCTACGCGAACGCCGCGCGGACGTGCCGCTGCTGTTCGGCCACCTCCTCACGCTCGCCGCCACCCGCTTCGCTCGCGACGTGCCGCGCATCGACGCCGCGGTCCAGGCGCGGCTCGCCGACCATGACTGGCCCGGCAACGTCCGCGAACTGCGCAACTTCGCCCAACGCGTTGTGCTCGGCGTCGACGCCCCCGCCCCCGAGGCCGCCACCCCCGACGCCACCCTCCCCGAACGCGTCGAACGGTTCGAAGCCGCCATCCTCCGCACCACCCTCGAACAGACCGCCGGCGACGTCCGCACCGCGCTCACCATGCTCGGCATCCCCCGCAAGACCTTCTACGACAAGGTCGCGCGCCACGGCATCGAGCTGGACAGCTACCGGGGCGGGTGAAGTCAGAACCGGCGTGGCTCATGCCCGATCGTGTCGCACGTCCCGCGGAACCCGTAGTCGGAGAAGCCTTTGACGGTGATCCGCCCCGTGCGGCGGTCGATCACCACCTTGGGCTTATTCAAACCGTTGAGCCGGTACGTCGCTCGGATCGTATCGGGCTCCACCACGACGTCCGACAGATCCCACCACCCGTCGCTCCCGCGTGAGTTCAGCGGCGGCACCAGCGACTTGGGCAGTCGGATGCGCCCGCCGCCGTCCCATGTCTGCACCGTCAGCGACGCGTCGAACTGTTCCTTCCGCGTCTCGTTGTACCGCCCATATTCATACCGATCGCGCCGGCTGTTCCACGTCCACGACGTACCGCTGGCGATCCCGTCGCGACTCCCGTCACCGAAACAGACGAGACCGAGGCTCACCGGTTGGCCATCCACCACCGGCTGATCGTCGTCGCGCGCGGCTGACGGTCGGTCGGGACGATAGGCGGGGCGATCCGAATAGTCGGTCACCGGGCGGGCATTCGCCGGTTTCCGGCAATCGGGTGGGCTGGTCGGCGTGATCGAATCGTACCGCCCGTTCATCGTCGCGATCGTCACACATCGGCCCCGCGCGGCACTCCACCAGTTGGTGTAGCTGCGATCGTCACCTTTTGAGCCGCCTGTATTCACATAACCGCGACGCTGCAGTTCCCCCTCCGCCTGTCCGGCCCGCGCCCACCATGTCTTCCAGACCGGTCGCCTGCCCGAACGCGCCGGTCGGCACGGCCGTCCCCAGGATCGAAGCGGTCACGACCGTCACCATTCTCGAGCAGCGCATTGCAAAGGTCCCCGTTCCAATACTGATCCCAAAATCGGCTGAGCAGGAAACATATGCCGATCGAACCGAACCGTCCATCGCTTCGTCTGCTACCAACTGCCGCTAACCACGAACAGCACAACTATTACAGTTCAATGATATTACGACCGTAACCATCATTCCCCATCCGATGGTATCGACCTTAGTCGTATATCGATCCGCAGTTGCACCTGTTCGATGTATCTCGCATGATGCCGCATGGACTTCATGAAGTGGCTGAACTCGCTCGACGAACTTCTCTACGAAGTGATGAGCTGGCTGCTGTTCTTCCCGCTCACCCTTTGGCGAGCAGTCCTCAAGCCCATCGACGTCATGGAACAGATCGACCGTGAGGCAGCACTCCCCGACGATCAGCAATATGCCGCCCTGCTGAGCCCCCCGCTGTTCCTCGCCCTCGCCCTCCTGCTCGCGCACAGCGTCGCGACGGTCCTCGGCCAGACGGACGAGATCATCGCGAACCACCACGGCCTGGCCGGGCTGGTCAGCGACAATGGCAGCGCGCTCGTCCTGCGCGTTATCGTCTTCGCGTCGTTCCCGCTCTTCCTCGCGGCACGACTGGTGCGACGCAGCGGGATCGCCCTCGACCGCGGCTCGCTGCGGCTGCCATTCTACGAACAATGCTACCCTGCGGCTGTCTTCGCCCTCGCCGTCAGCGTTGGCACCAGCCTCGGCATGGACGGGCAACCGCACGTCCGCAGCGCCGGGCACATCCTGTTGCTGCTCGGCATCGTCAACTACTGGGCGGTCGAGGCCCGCTGGTTCGCCAAGGTCCTGGCCATCGGCCGTCTCCGCGCGGCCGGCATCGTTTCGGTCGGAATATTGGAGGGGGCCGTCTTCGTCTTCGTCGTCGGCTTCCTCTTCACGCGCTAGCGCCGGCCGACCAGCGGCCCGGCGCCTCGCGACGGTCGACCGTGGCCGTTACAGCCCCCGCAGATACTCGCGCACCGTGTCGCCGATCTCCGCATTCTCCAGCGCCAGTGCGATGTTGGCCTGGATGAAACCGGCCTTGTCGCCGCAGTCGTGGCGCTGGCCGACAAAGGTCTGGGCGTGGAACGGCTGAACGCCGATCAGCTTGGCCATCGCGTCGGTCAGCTGGATCTCGCCGCCGGCACCCGCTTCCTGCGCGCCGAGCAGCTCCATGACCTCGGGCTGCAGGATGTAGCGCCCGATCGCCGCCAGCCGCGACGGCGCGTCCTCGGGCTTCGGCTTTTCGACCAGTCCCAGCACTTCGGTCACGTCACCCTCGACCACGCCGGGCGACACGATGCCGTAGCGGCTGGTATGGGCCTGCGGCACCTCCAGCACGGCGATCACGTTGCCGCCCTTGGCGTCCTGCGTCTCCGCCATCTGCTTCAGGCAGGGATTGCCCGGGTTCCATAGCAGTTCGTCGGCGAGCAGCACGGCGAATGGCTGGTTCTCTATGAAATGCCGCGCGCACCACACCGCATGGCCCAGGCCGAGCGGCTCCTGCTGCCGCACGAACGCCACGTTGCCGGGGGCCAGCCGCGTGCCTTCCAGCGATTCCAGGATCGCATGCTTGGCGCGCGCGTGCAGCGTCGTCTCAAGCTCGAACGCGATGTCGAAATAGTCCTCGATCGCGTTCTTGCCGCGGCCGGTGACGAACACCATCGTCTCGATCCCGGCGGCCAGCGCCTCGTCCACCGCATATTGGATCAGCGGCTTGTCGACGACGGGCAGCATCTCCTTTGGCACCGCCTTGGTTGCGGGCAGGAACCGCGTGCCGAGGCCGGCGACGGGGAAGACGGCGGTGCGGACTTGGGTCATGCTTGTTCCTCCAACCAGGGCGGCAGCGTGTCGGCCGCGATGAGCGTTTCGATCGGCGGGCGCGCGCGGACCACCGCCCACTCCGCGCCGTCGACCAGGACTTCGGGCGTCAGCGCGCGGCTGTTGTACGTGCTCGCCATGGTCGCACCGTAGGCCCCGGCGGTCATGAATGCGACCAGGTCGCCTTCCACCACCGAGTCCATGGGCCGCGCGGTCGCGAAGGTATCGCCGCTTTCGCACACCGGCCCGACCACGTTGGCGACGAACCGTTCCCCCGCCGGGGCGACCGCGCGGATATCGTGCCACGCATCGTACAGGCTGGGACGCAACAGGTCGTTCATCGCCGCGTCCAGGATCACCCAGGGGCTCGTCGACCCCTCCTTCACCCGCACCACGGTCGACAACAGGATGCCGGCATTGCCGACGATCAGCCGCCCGGGCTCGAACATCAGCCGCACGTTCCAGCCGCGCGTTACCCGCGCCACCATCGCGCCATAGTCACCCGGGCTCGGCGGCGCGGGATGAGACGGATCGTACGGCACGCCGAGCCCACCGCCCAGGTCCGCCGTCACGATCACATGCCCCGCCGCGCGCAGCTCGCCGATCAGCCCGCCGACCCGCTCGAACGCCGCCTCCAGCGGCTTCAGGTCGGTCAGCTGGCTGCCGATATGCACCGCCACGCCCTGCACGCGGATGCCCGGCAACGCCGCCGCCCGCGCATAGGCCGCGACTGCGGTGTCGTAGGGGATGCCGAACTTGTTGTCCGACTTGCCCGTCGAAATCTTGGCATGCGTGCCCGCATCGACATCCGGGTTGATCCGGTACGCGACCCGCGCCGTCATCCCCAGCCGCGTCGCGACCGCGGACAGCGTCGCCGCCTCGGGTTCGCTTTCCACGTTGAACTGGCCGACCCCGTGGGTCAGCGCCAGCGCCATCTCGTCCGCGGTCTTGCCCACGCCGGAAAACACGATCCGGTCCGCCGGAATGCCCGCCGCCAGCGCGCGCAGCATCTCGCCCGCCGACACCACGTCGGCACCGAGGCCCGCCCGCGCCATCGTTGCCAGGACCGCGCGATTGGGGTTCGCCTTCACCGCGAACGCGATCCACGGGCCGTCCGGGCCGCTCTCCGCCTGACGCAGCCCCTCGCGCAGCACCGCGATATGGCGCAGGATCGTCGCGGTGGAATAGACATAGACCGGCGTCCCGACCGCGGCGGCCAGCACGGGCAGCGACACGTCCTCGACATGCATCACGCCGCCGCGCAGTTCGAAATGGTTCATGCGTGCGTCAACGCTGCGGCGGCAGGTCGAAGCGGTCGTCCTGCCGGATTTCCGACTTGCGCAGCACTTCCTCGCTGCGGTCCGGCCGCGCGCTGGGCGTCGGCGTCAGCAGGTCGTCGACCGTCGGCTGCACCCGCGCTTGCGACGGCGCGACGGGCAGCGACGCGCCTTCCGCCGGCTGCAACGCCTCGCGCCGCCCGCACGCCGTCAGCGCGGCACAAACCGTCAGGGCCAGGATCAACCGTCTCATAGCGCCAGGGCCTCCTTCGCCCGCGCGACCGCTTCGCGCACCCGGACCGGCGCGGTGCCCCCGTGGCTCACCCGCGCCGCGACCGACGCATCGACCGACAGCGCGTCATAGACCCGCCGGTCGATCCGCGGATCGATCGCGCGCAATGCATCGATCGGGATCTGGTCCAGCGCGCACCCCGTCGTCTCGGCCAGCCGTACGGCCTGCCCCGTGATATGATGCGCCTCGCGGAACGGCACGTCGGCCACCCGCACCAGCCAGTCGGCCAGGTCGGTCGCGGTCGAATAACCCGCCTCCGCCGCCGCGCGCATCCGGTCGGTGCGGAACGTCACGCTCTCCACCATCCCGGTCATCGCCGCGATCGACAGCGCCAGCAGGTCGTGCGCCTCGAACACCGGTGGCTTGTCGTCCTGCATGTCCTTGGAATAGGCCAGCGGCAGCCCCTTCATCGTCATGGTCAGCGCCATCATGCACCCCGCGATCCGCCCCGAATGGCCGCGGACCAGCTCTGCCGCATCCGGATTGCGTTTCTGTGGCATGATCGACGATCCGGTCGACCAGGCGTCCGACAGCGCCACGAACCCGAACGGCTGCGACGCCCAGATCACGAACTCCTCGGACAGTCGCGACAGGTGGACCGCGCACGTCGTGGCGGCCATCAAATAATCCATCGCGAAATCGCGGTCCGACACGCTGTCGAGCGAATTGGCGGTCGGTCCATCGAACCCCAGCGCCGCCGCGGTCGCATCGCGGTCGATCGGGAAGCCGGTCCCCGCCAGCGCCGCCGACCCGAGCGGCGACAGGTTTGCCCGCGCCTTCGCATCGGCAAAGCGCGACCGATCCCGCCCGACCATCTCGTAATAGGCCATCAGGTGATGCCCCAGCGTCACCGGCTGCGCGACCTGCAAATGGGTGAAGCCCGGCATCACGCTCTCGGCATGCTCCTCCGCCCGCATCACCAGCGCCGCCTGCAACCCGGCCAGCCCCGCCAGCACCGCATCGATCGCGCTGCGCACCCACAGCTTGAAATCGGTCGCGACCTGGTCGTTGCGCGACCGCGCCGTGTGCAGGCGGCCCGCCGCCGGCCCGATCAGCTGCGCCAGCCGCTGCTCGGTCGCCATGTGGATGTCCTCGAGCGCGAGGTCCACCGTCACGCCATCCGCGTCATATTCGCCGGCAACCGTCCCGAGCCCGGCGTCGATCGCCGCTGCGTCGTCGGGCGAAACGATCCCGGCGGCGCCCAGCATCGCGGCATGGGCGCGCGATCCGGCGATGTCTTCGCGCCACAATCGCTTGTCGAACGGGATGGATGCGTTAATCTCACGCATCACCGCGGCGGGCCCTTCCGAAAAGCGCCCTCCCCACATCTGATTGGAGTCTTCCTTGCGGCCGCTGATCGTCCTGCTCCTCGCGCTGGCAGTCGCCGGCTGCGATAGAGGCAAGCCTGAAACCCCGCAACCCGCGGCGAACACGCTGGCCACCGCCGATCCTTCCAACGCGACGGCCGCGGCGGGGGACGGCAGCCCCGTGTCGTCCGGCACCAGCAAGCTCGACACCAGCCATGCCGGCGAGAAAATGCCCGCCATCCCGTTCACCGGCCCGGACGGCGCGCCCGCCACGCTGACCGCCAACCTCGGCAAGCCGCTGATGGTCAACCTCTGGGCCACCTGGTGCGCGCCGTGCCTCGCCGAAATGCCGACACTCGATGCGCTCGCCACGCGCGAAAAGGACCGGTTGCACCTGATGGTCGTCAGCCAGGATCTCGCCGGCAAGCGCGCGGTCGACCCCTATTTCGCCTCGCACAAGTTCACCGCGCTCCAGCCCTATCTCGACAAGCAGAATGTCCTCATGGAAGCGGTCAAGGCCGACACGCTCCCCGTCACGATCCTCTACGGCGCGGACGGCAAGGAACGCTGGCGCGTCGTCGGCGGCATGGACTGGACCGGCGCCGACGCGAAGTCGATCATCGACAAGGCGCTGAGCTAGACACCGCCAAAGCCCTCGCCCCTCCGGGTAGAGGGTTGGGAGAGGGGAGCAACGCCGCGGCTTGAACCGACCGTCACTCCAGGCCAATCCCCCTCTCCCCGGCCCTCTCCCCAAAGGGAGAGGGGGAAAAAGTACATATGCCCGTCCTCCGCCTCACCCTCACCGACTTCCGTTCCTACCGCCAGGCCACCCTCACCTGCGGCGCTGGCGCTGTCGTGCTGAGCGGCGACAATGGTGCCGGCAAGACCAACATCCTCGAGGCGATCTCGCTGCTCAGCCCCGGCCGCGGCCTGCGCCAGTCGACTCTGTCCGAAATGGCATGCGACGCCGGCCCCGGCGGCTTCGCGGTCGCGGCGCATCTGGCGGGCGAGATCGACATCGGCACCGGCACGCTCGCCACCGCGCCAGAACGGCGGCAGGTCCGGATCAACGGCGCCGGCAGTTCTGCCGCCGCGCTGTCCGAACGGCTCGCCATCCTCTGGCTCACCCCCGCGATGGACCGGATTTTCGTCGAAGGCGCGGTCGCCCGCCGCCGCTTCCTCGACCGGCTGACGATCGCGCGCGAACCCGGCCACGGCGTCCACGCTGCGCGCTACGAAGCCGCGATGCGCGCACGCAACCGCTTGCTGTCGGAGGAAGCCGGTGCCGACGCCGCATGGCTGGCGGCGCTGGAAGCCGGCATGGTCGAACACGGCCTCGCCCTGGCCGAAGCACGCGCCCGCACCGTCGCCGCGCTCACGCTCCGCCTGGCCGACCAACCCCCCGGCCCGTTCGCGCGCGCCCACCTCGCACTCGATCGCTGGACACCGGAAGACGCCCCCCGCTTCGCATCCGACCTCCGCCAGGGGCGAGGCCGCGACGCCGCCGCCGGCCGCACGCTCACCGGCCCGCACCGCACCGACCTCGTCGTCCGGCACCTCGACAAGCAACAGCCCGCCGACCGCTGCTCCACCGGCGAACAGAAGGCGCTGCTCCTCTCGATCGTCCTCGCCCACGCCGACATCGTCGCGGAGGACCGCGGCGCCCGCCCGATCCTGCTGCTGGACGAGGTCGCCGCCCACCTCGACCCCTCCCGCCGCGCCGCACTCTTCGCCCGCCTCGACGCCACCGGCGGCCAGAGCTGGATGACCGGCACCGAACCCGCGCTGTTCGAAGGGCTCGGCACCTGCGCCACGCGACTGACCGTCGCTGAGGGCCAGGTCCGCCCGGCGCAAGACTGACCGCCCGAGAGACCCGACCATTTCGCTTCCGATTCGAGCCCCGAGTCCCTATATTGTCATGATGGCTAGCACTCCCCAAACGAACGCATATGGCGCCGATTCCATCAAGGTCCTGAAGGGGCTCGACGCGGTCCGGAAGCGCCCCGGAATGTATATCGGCGATACCGACGACGGCTCCGGCCTCCACCACATGGTGTTCGAGGTAAGCGACAACGCGATCGACGAGGCGCTCGCCGGCCACTGCGACCGCATCACCATCACGCTCAACCCGGACGGTTCCGTCTCGGTCGAGGACAATGGCCGCGGCATCCCGACCGGCATCCATACCGAGGAAGGCGTCTCGGCGGCCGAGGTCATCATGACCCAGCTCCACGCCGGCGGTAAGTTCGACAACGCCAACGACGACAACGCCTACAAGGTCTCCGGTGGCCTGCACGGCGTCGGCGTGTCGGTCGTGAACGCGCTCTCCACCTTCCTCGACCTGACGATCTGGCGCGACGGGCAGGAGCATTACATGCGCTTCGCCCTCGGCGATGCCGTCGCCCCGCTGAAGGTCGTCGGAGACGCGGGCGAGAAGAAGGGGACGCGCGTCACCTTCCTGCCTTCGCCCGATACGTTCAAGATCGTCGAGTTCGACTTCGACAAGCTCGAACACCGGTTCCGCGAGCTCGCGTTCCTCAACTCCGGCGTCCGGCTGTTCCTGGTCGATGCGCGCCACGCCGAACCGCGCACGGTCGAACTGTTCTACGAAGGCGGGATCGCCGCGTTCGTGAAGTATCTCGATCGCACCAAAACGCCGCTGATGCCCGATCCGGTCGCGATCCACGGCCAGCGCGACGATGTCGGCATCGACGTCGCGCTCGAATGGAACGACAGCTATTACGAGCAGGTCCTGGCGTTCACGAACAACATACCGCAGCGCGACGGCGGCACGCACATGGCCGCGTTCCGCGCCGCGCTGACCCGCACGATCAACAATTACGCGGAAAAGTCCGGCCTCCTGAAAAAGGAGAAGGTGACGCTGACCGGCGACGACATGCGTGAGGGGCTAACCGCGATCGTTTCGGTCAAGCTCCCCGATCCGAAGTTCAGCAGCCAGACCAAGGACAAGCTCGTCTCTTCCGAAGTGCGCCAGCCGCTCGAATCGCTGATGGCCGACAAGCTGGCCGAATGGCTCCAGGAGAACCCGGCGCACGGCAAGGCGATCGTCCAGAAGGTCATCGACGCCGCCGCCGCGCGCGAAGCCGCCAAGAAGGCGCGTGAACTCACCCGCCGCAAGGGCGTGATGGACATCGCCTCGCTCCCCGGCAAGCTCGCCGACTGCCAGGAACGCGATCCCGCCAAGTCGGAACTGTTCCTGGTCGAGGGTGACTCCGCCGGCGGTTCCGCCAAGCAGGGTCGTAACCGGCAATATCAGGCAATTCTGCCGCTCAAGGGCAAGATCCTGAATGTCGAGCGCGCGCGTTTCGACCGGATGATCTCGTCAAAGGAAGTCGGCACGCTGATCCAGGCGATGGGCACCGGCATCCTCGATGAATTCAACATCGAGAAACTGCGCTACCACAAGATCGTCATCATGACCGACGCAGACGTCGATGGCGCACACATCCGCACGTTGCTGCTGACCTTCTTCTACCGCCACATGCGGCCGATCATCGAGGGCGGCTATCTCTACATCGCACAGCCGCCGCTCTACAAGGTGAACCGCGGCAAGTCCGAGGTGTACCTCAAGGACAACAACCAGCTCGACGATTACCTCGTCGACGGCGGCCTGTCCGGCATGGCGCTCGAAACCGCGGAGGGCCCGCGGTCGGGTGCGGATCTCAAGGGCCTGCTCGACCATGCCCGCCGCATGCGCACGCTGATGACCTATGTCCCGCGGCGCTACGACGCAGCGGTGATCGAGGCGCTCGCGCTGCTCGGCGGGTTCGATCCCGAGGTTTCGGACCGCTCGGCCGCTGCCGAGGCCGCCGCGGTCTGGCAGGGCCGCGCCGATCCGGAGGCGCGCTGGACGGTCACCGTGTCGGAAGACGGCGGCTATCATTTCCAGCGTCACTGGCGCGGCGTGACCGACCATCACGTCATCGACGCGGCGTTCGTCGCCTCGGCCGAAGCGCGCAAGATGCACGTCCTCGCCGCCGAACAGGCCGACGCCTATGCGCAGGGCTCCCGCCTCGTCGCGCAGAAGGCCCCGCCGAAGCCAGCCGAAACGGACGCGGCGGACGACGACGAACCGATCGTCGACACCCGCGGCAAGCCGATCTCGCGCCCGTCCGAACTGCTCGACGCGGTGCTCGCCGCCGGCCGCAAGGGTCTCACGATCGCGCGCTACAAGGGTCTCGGCGAGATGAACGCCGAACAGCTCTGGGAAACCACGCTCGACCCCAGCAACCGCGCGATGCTGCAGGTCCAGGTCGAACAGGCCGACATCGCCGACGAAATCTTCACCCGCCTCATGGGCGACGTCGTCGAACCGCGCCGCGAGTTCATCCAGGACAACGCGCTGTCGGTGGCGAATCTGGACGCCTAACGCGTAGAGCTGACCAACAAAGTGCCCCGGCGAAGGCCGGGGCCTGGGTGAAACCGCGGCGCCCAGCCCCGGCCTCCGCCGGGGAACGATGGGCGGCGAGCAGTAAGCAGCTTCGCGACGTGGCCGATCGCCCCGCCAAGAATTTGCGGATCGCGCCGTGTGTCCTATGGGGGGCGGCATGTCCGATATGCGCGCCACCGACCGTCCGACCGTCCAGATGGTCGGCCACAATCCCGTCCTGCTCTGGGGCATGGATACAGCCGAACGCACGCGCCGCATCGCCGTCGCCGCAAAGCTTCCGTTCGGTGAGGCACCCGGCCACCGCCCAAGCCTCCTCGTCAACGCCGGCTACGCCTTCGACCCGGCCTGGCTCCGCACGCTCGCCGCCAAGCCGAACCACGTCCTGACCGTCGCCGGCAAACCCGTCATCGCCCACGTCACCGATCAAGCCAGCACGGCCGCAGAGGATATCGCCGCCGGCCGCATCCCCGCCGGCCTCACCGTCATGGCCCACGAACAGGGCGGCGCGATGGTCAACGACGAGCTCCGCAAGCGCGAACTGCCCTTCGCCACCCCGCTCACTCCGGCTAGCGTCGCCGCGGTCGAACGCGCCAGCTATGTCGGCGCGTACAAGGGCGTGACCGACGCACTCACCAAATATCTCTGGCCCGAATGGGCGCTGTTCCTGACGCGCCGTTGCGCCGCGGCGGGCATCACGCCCAACATGGTGTCCACCTTCGGCGCGATCCTGTGCATCATCACGACAATCCTGTTCGCCTACGGCCACTACTGGCCGGCGCTCGCGATCGGGCTGTTCTTCATGGTGCTCGACACCGTCGACGGAAAACTCGCGCGCTGCACCATCACCTCGTCCAAGTGGGGCCACCTGCTCGATCACGGCGTCGATCTGATCCACCCGCCCTTCTGGTACGTCGCCTGGGGCCTCGGCCTCTACGCCTGGGGGCTGGAACTCAGCCCGCCGGTGTTCACCGCGGTCATGGCGGTCATCATCGGCGGCTACGTCGCGCAGCGTTTGATCGAGGGTGCGTTCATCGCGCTGTTCGGCATGCACATCCATGTCTGGCGCAAGATCGACAGCGACTTCCGGCTCATCACCGCGCGCCGCAACCCGAACTTCGTGATCCTCGCCGGCTTCCTGGCGGTCGGCCGCCCCGATCTCAGCATCGTCGCGGTCGCCTGGTGGACCGCGATCTCGCTGGTCGTCCATTTGTCGCAGATGGCGCAGGCAGCGGTCTTCAAGCTGCGCGGCCAGCCGATCCGCTCCTGGCTCGACGCCTGACCTAGGACGGCGTCGCGACCAGCCCCGCCCGCGGCACCCGGCACCGTCGGTCCACCACCGCCGCGATCGCGCGCGCACCGTTCAGCGGCGCCCCCGGCCCACACTCGCCCAGCGCCGCGGCTGCCAGATCGGTCTGGAACGCGCGATACTCGCCGTGCCGCGCCCCCGCGTCGGCGATCGCACCGGACAGATCGCCCAGCGACTCCACCACCGCGCCGCAGCCCCAATAATTCCCGCTCCCGCTCGCATCCCAGCTCAGCCCCGGCGGACGCAGCAGCACGCAGGGCCGCGGCCGCGCGATATATTCCAGGATCTGGCTCGACGTATCGCCCAGATACAGGTCGGCCGCGGCGGTATAGCTGCCGTCCACCGTCGCGAAGCTGCCCGTATCGACATGGACATGGTCCGCGCGGCCCGCCGCCTCGATCAGCGCCTTCGCCTCCGGCACCCGCTCGAACATCCGCTGGTGCGGTGCCAGGATGACGTTCCACTCGCGCTGCACGGTCAGCATCGCGACGATCGCCGGCCCCCACGCCGGCCAGGACGACCGGTGCCCCTGCCAGTGCGGTGCATAGAGCAGCACCGGCCGGTCGTCACCGAACAGCGCGCGCGCCGGCCGCCCGCCGACGAAGCTGCACTTGGCATAGCCGGTCACCACGATCCGCTCCGCCGCTACGCCCTGCGCCCTATGCTGCGGGATATCGAGCGCGCTCGGGATCAGGATGCGGTGCGCATGCGACAGTCGCGCCCGACTGCAATTCAGCGGCCCCGCGCCGTGCACCGTAAAGATGAACGGCGGCATGAACGGCACCATCTTCGGCAGCCACAGGCTGGTCTGCTCCGCGCACAGCACCACCTTCGTCCACGCGAGATAGCCCGCCAGCCGCGCCAACATCGGGATCTTCGGCGGCAACGGCACGACCTGCCCCGGTGCGAAGGCGGTAATGTGGACGAATCCCGGCGCACGGCGGATCCGCAAACCGCCATGATGCGGCTGCAACCACGACATCACCAGCGCCTCGTGCATCGACGTGCTGACCCACAGGTCGATCGTCAGGTCCGGCCGGTGGCGCGCCAGCGCATCGACGATCGGCCACAGATGCGGAATCAATAACGGCTCGCCCAGCCACAGGACGGCGACATCGGTGATGCGCGTGCGGCCCATGGCTCAGCCTGCCCAGTTCGCGATATCTTCGGGCCGGTCGATCTCCACCCAGCCGCCACCGGGCAGCACCACCGCCTGCACCGGCCCCGCCTGCGCCAGTTCGTGGACGATGCGGTGGTGGAAGCTCTGGATCCCGTCCGGCTCGCTGATCACCGCGTCCAGCATCCGGCGATAGCGCCCGTCGTCGCCGCGCCCCACCACGATACCCAGCGACCGGAACGGCGCGTCGGCCGGGTCCAGCGTCTTGCCCACCGCGCGCACCATGCCGCCCGTCACCGCCACGCGCATGTCGTCGATCTCCGGTTGCGGCGCGGGCTCGACGAACAGCGCGATGCCCGGTTCCACCTGCGCCAGCCCCTCGCGGATCAGCGCGGGGCGGTACACCGTATCGCCGTTCACGATCGCGAAGTCGCCGTGCAACAGGTCGCGCGCCGTCCACACGCTGCCGATGCTGCTCGACACCGCCCAGAACGGATTGAACCGCATGTCCGCCGCGGCGGTCCCGCCCGCCAGATGCGCCGTTATCCGGTCGGACAGATAGCCGCCGACCACCGTCGTCCGCGCCACGCCCGCGGCCGCCAGCGCATCGATCTGGTGATCCAGAATCGCCCGCCCGCCGACCGGAATCAGGCATTTCGGCCGATCCTGCGTCAGCGGCAGCAGGCGCGAACCCCTGCCCGCGCTCAGGATCACCGCATTTTGGACAAACATCAGGACCATCCGGTTCCGGTATCGGAACGACCTGTTAGACGGAGACATTGTGGCGAAAAACGGGATGACCGGCGGGAATGCCCCGGAAGCGCGCTGGACCGCACTGGTGCTTGCCGGACAACGCCCCGGAATCGACCCGCTGGCGGACGCGTTCGGGGCGGAATGGAAAGCGCTGATCCCGGTCGGCGGCTTACCCATGCTCGACCGCGTCCTGCGCACCCTGCTCGCCTGCCCCGAGATCGACCGGATCGTCGTCGCAGGACAAGCCCCCGATGCGCTCGCGCAGGGCTGGCGCGCCGCCGAACCGCGCCTCTCCTTCACGCAAAGCCAGGGCGGCATCTCGCGCAGCATCGCCGCGGTCGCCGGCACCCCCACCGCACCGTGGCCCGTGCTGGTCACTACCGCGGACCATCCGCTGCTGACCCCCGATATGGTCGCCGCCTTCCTCACCGGCGCGGGCGAGGCCGACGTCGCGGTCGGCATGGTCGAGCGCCGCACGATGCTCGCCGCCTATCCCGACGCGAAACGCACTTGGCTCCACTTCCGCGGCGGCGCTTATAGCGGTGCCAACCTCTTCGCGCTCCGCACCCCGCGCGCGCAACCCGCCCTAGCGCTCTGGGCGCAGGCCGAACAGGACCGCAAACGCGCGCTCAAGCTTTTCTGGCATTTCGGCCCGCTGCTCGCCCTGCGCGCCGTCACCCGCACCATCTCCGGCCCCAACGCGCTCCGCACTGCCGGCCGCCGCCTCGGCCTCGACGCCCGCCTCGTCGCCCTGCCGCAGGCCGAAGCCGCGATCGACGTCGACAAACCCGCCGACCACACGCTGGCCGAACGCATCCTGGCCGCCCACCAGGCTGACGCCCGGACTTGACGAAGCTGGGACATTTCGCGCTTTGCTTTAGTTTCATATGCAACGACAATGGTTGCCGACCTTCGCCGCCAAACCAAAAAAGCCATAGGCCAGAGATGACCCAATTCGACCTCACCGACGATCAGCGCGAGATCCAGGAGCTGGCGCGCCGCTTCACCGCCGACGCGATCACCCCGCACGCGGCGGAGTGGGACGAACACCACATCTTCCCGCGCGACACGATCAAGGCCGCCGCGGACCTCGGCTTCGGCGCGATCTACGTGTCGGAAGAATCCGGCGGCATCGGCCTCGGCCGGATGGAGGCGGCGCTGATCATGGAGGCGATGGCTTACGGCTGCCCCTCCACCTCCGCGTTCATCTCGATCCACAACATGGCCGCCTGGATGATCGACAGCTATGGCTCGCCCGATCTCAAGGCCCGCTACCTCCCCTCGATGGTCACGTGTGACCGGATCGGCAGCTATTGCCTGACCGAGCCCGGCTCCGGCTCCGATGCCGCCGCACTCAAGACCCGCGCGGTCCGCGACGGCGACCATTATGTCGTGACGGGCTCGAAGGCGTTCATCTCCGGCGGCGGCCAGAACGAGATCTACGTCACGATGGTCCGCACTGGGGAGGAGGGCGCCAAGGGCATCTCCGCACTCGTGATCGAACGCGACATGCCGGGCGTCAGCTTCGGCGCGAACGAGAAGAAGCTCGGCTGGCACTCGCAACCCACCGCGCAGGTCAATTTCGACGCCGTCCGCGTGCCCGTCGCCAACCTCGTCGGGGTGGAGGGCCAGGGCTTCCGCATCGCGATGTCCGGCCTCGACGGCGGCCGGCTCAACATCGGCGCCTGCTCGCTCGGCGGCGCGCAACGCTGTCTCGACGAAGCGATCGGCTACACGCGCGACCGTCGCCAGTTCGGCAAGGCGATCGTCGAGTTCCAGAACACCCAGTTCGTGCTGGCCGACATGGAAACCGACCTCCAGGCTGCGCGCATGCTGCTCTACGCCGCCGCCGGCAAGGTCTCCGCCAAGTCGCCCGACGCGACCAAGTTCGCCGCCATGGCCAAGCGCCTCTCCACAGACACTGGCTCCTCGGTCGTCGACCGCGCACTCCAGATGTTCGGCGGCTACGGCTATCTCCAGGACTATCCGATCGAACGCTTCTGGCGCGACCTGCGCGTCCACCGCATCCTCGAAGGCACCAACGAAATCATGCGCAGCATCGTCGCCCGCGAGATGCTGCGCGAAGCCTGATCCGTTCCCCGGCGCAGGCCGGGGCCTGGACGCAACAGTTGCATCTGGACCCCGGCCTGCGCCGGGGTACAAGCCGGGGATGACCATGACCGACACCATCATCGCCGCGCCCGAAGGCCGCATTGCCCGCCTGCGGCTCAACCGCCCCAAACCGATCCACGCGCTCGATCAGGCGATGTGCACCGCGATGATCGCGGCGCTGACCGACTGGCGCGAACATCCCGAGATCGAGGCGGTGCTGATCGACCATGCCGACGGCCGCGGCTTCTGCGCCGGCGGCGACGTGCGCGGCATCGCATCGAGCGCGGCGGGCGACGGCCAGGCCGCCCGCGATTTCTTCCGCACCGAATATCAGCTCAACCACCTGCTCTTTACCTACGCCAAGCCGACCGTCGCGTTCATGGACGGCATCGTCATGGGCGGCGGCGTCGGCATCGCGCTGCCCACCCGCTACCGGATCGCCACCGAACGCACCGTGCTGGCGATGCCGGAGACCACGATCGGCCTGTTTCCCGACGTCGGCGGCGGCTGGTACCTGTCGCGCCTGCCCGGCCGCATCGGTCATTATCTCGCACTCACCGGCGCGCGGGTCGACGGCGCGGAGGCCTGCACACTGGGCCTCGCCACCCACTATATCCCGTCCGATGCGCTCGACGGCGTAAAGGCCGCGATCGCCGCCGATCCGCAGGCGATCGAAACGATCCTCGACGCCGCTGCCGTGACGCCCCCGCCCGCCGCGATCCTCGACCGCCAGCCGGAGATCGACCGGCTGTTCGCCTCCGACGATTATGAGGAGGTCCTGACCGCGCTCGAGGCAGACCCCGGCGAGTGGGCCGCCGCCCAACGCGCGCTACTCGCGACAAAGTCCCCGCTCAGCTGCAAGGTCTCGCTCCGCCTGCTCGCCGACGGCTCCGGCATGCAGAGCTTCGCCGACGAGATGCGCATGGAATATGCCGTCGCCGTCCACATCTGCCAGCGCCCCGACTTCGCCGAGGGCGTCCGCGCGCTCCTGATCGACAAGGACAACGCCCCCCGCTGGGACCCCGCGACGCCCGAGGCGGTCACCGACCACATGCTCGACACCATCTTCGCCCCGCTCCCCGCGGCCGAGGAATGGGAACCGGTCCGGCTGTAACCTCGTCCAAAGGAGATCCGAATGTCCGACTACAAAACGCTCCTGATCGAACGCCACGACGCGGTAACGCTGGTCCGGCTCAACCGCCCGCAGGCGCTGAACGCGCTCAACACGCAGACCCTGACCGACCTGATCGCCGCGTTCGCCGTCTATGACGCCGACCCCGACCAGCGCTGCCTCGTCCTGACCGGCAGCGACAAGGCGTTCGCGGCCGGCGCGGACATCAAGGAAATGGAGGCGCAGGGCTTCGCCGAAATGTACGCCGCCAACTTCTTCGCCGGCTGGGAACAGGTCACCCGGACGCGCAAGCCCTGGATCGCCGCGGTCTCCGGCTTCGCGCTCGGCGGCGGGTGCGAGGTCGCGATGATGGCCGACTTCATCATCGCGGCGGACACCGCGAAGTTCGGCCAGCCCGAAATCAAGCTCGGCGTCACCCCCGGCATGGGCGGATCGCAGCGCCTCGCCCACGCGATCGGCAAGGCGAAGGCGATGGAAATGTGCCTGACCGGCCGCATGATGGGCGCCGACGAGGCCGAACGCGCCGGCCTCGTCGCCCGCGTCGTCCCCATGGCGGACCTGATCGCCGAAGCCCTCAAGACCGCCACTGTGATCGCCGCCATGGCCCCGCTGGCGACAATCGCGAACAAGGAAATGGTCAACGCCGCGTTCGACCTGCCGCTCGGCCAAGGCATCGCCTTCGAACGCCGCCTCTTCCACGCCCTCTTTGGCACGCAGGACCAGAAGGAAGGCATGGCCGCCTTCGTCGCGAAGCGCGTAGCGGAGTGGACGGGGCGGTAACGCAACGCGCAAGGCAGGCGTAACATAAAGCCCCCTCCCCTTCAGGGGAGGGGGTTGGGGGTGGGGCTACCTCTCCACCAGAGAAATCAGCCGAGGCGTGAGCTTAGCTCCGCTGTCAGCTTCACTCTAAACCTACCCCAAACCGTCATCCCGGACTTGCTCCGGGATCCCGCTCTTCAATCACGGCGGGACAAAGCGGGACCCCGGATCAAGTCCGGGGTGACGTGCCGCTGGTTCAGCGATCGTAATACCGGTGAGGGCTAAGCCCCAACCCGAACCCGAGCCCCATTCTCGAAATCATCCACCACCATCCGCGCGATCGCAGCCCCCACCACCGCTGGCGGCTTCAGCATCGCAGCATCCTCACCCGGAAACGCCCGCGCGCGCATCTTGGTCGCGGTGGCACCCGGATCGACGATCGCGCAGCGCAGCGAGCTGATCCCCACCATCTCGTCGGCGTAGGTCAGCACCAAGGTCTCCAGCGCGGCCTTGGTGGCGGCATAACCACCCCAATAAGCCCGCGGCCGCGTCGCCACCGACGACGTCAGCATCACCAGCCGCGCCCGGTCGCTCATCCGCAGCATCGGGTCGAACGCCGCGATCAGCGCCTGCTGCGCGGAGATGTTGAGCGTCAGCAGGTTCGCCAGCTCCTTCGGGTCGATCGCCGACACCGGCGTCAGCGTGCCGAGCGAGGCCGCGTTCAGCACCAGGATATCGAGCGCATCCCAGCGCCCGCCGATCGCCGACGCCAGCTTAGCGACGCCCCCGCTCTCGCCGATATCGAGCGGCGCGATCGTGGCGTTCCCACCCGCCGCGAAGATCCGCTCCTCGACCTCCTCCAGCCCGCCGGCGGTCCGTGCGGTCAGGATCACATGCGCCCCCGCGGCGGCCAGCGCCTCCGCCGTCGCCGCCCCGATCCCACGCGACGCACCGGTGACCAGCGCCAGTCGGTCCTGAAGGGGAAGATTGGTCATGCTTCTCACTCGCCTGCAAGTTTCGAAAGGCCGTCGGTCCCGTCATTCCGACAAAGGAAGCCGACGTCCGTCAGGATCACGATCGAGCGCGCTTCCTGATCAAGCCGGAACCCGCTCCGCCAGCAGCGACAGCTGGTCCGCCGGTGCGACATCCTCCTGGTCGGTCAACCGCGTCGGATAGTCCCCGGTAAAGCAGGCATCGCAATATTGCGGGCAGCTTTCCTTGCGCCCGCTCTCGCCGAGCGCCTTGTACATGCCGTCGACCGAGACGAACGCCAGGCTGTCCGCATCGATATGACGCGCCATCTCCTGCACCGTCATCTGCGCGGCGAGCAGCTTCGCGCGTTCCGGCGTATCCACGCCGTAGTAGCAGCTGTGCCGCGTCGGCGGCGACGCGATCCGCATATGCACCTCGGTCGCGCCTGCATCGCGCATCATTTGCACGATCTTGACCGACGTGGTGCCCCGCACGATCGAATCGTCGATCAGGATGATCCGCTTGCCCTTGATCAGCGCGCGGTTCGCATTGTGCTTCAGCTTCACGCCAAGGTGACGCACCTTGTCGCCCGGCTGGATGAACGTGCGGCCGACATAATGCGACCGGATGATCCCCAGCTCGAACGGAATGCCCGACTGCTGCGCATAGCCGATCGCCGCCGGTACGCCCGAATCGGGCACCGGGATCACGATGTCGGCCTCGACCGGATCCTCGATCGCCAGCTGCGCGCCGATCGCCTTGCGGACCGAGTAGACCGACGACCCGTCGACGATCGAATCGGGCCGGCTGAAATACACATGCTCGAACACGCAGGGCCGCGGCGGCACTTCGGCGAACGGCCGGATCGAGCGCAGCCCCTTGTCGGACACGATCACCAGCTCGCCCGGATCGATATGGCGGATGAACTCCGCCCCGCACACGTCGAGCGCGACGGTCTCTGACGCGAAGATATAGCTTTCGCCCAGCCGCCCCATCACCAGCGGCCGGATGCCGAGCGGATCGCGACAGATCAGCATCCCCTCCGGCGTCATGCAGACCAGCGAATAGGCGCCCTCGAGCTGCTTCAGCGCATCGATGAACCGGTCGAGCAGCGTGCGGTACGACGACATCGCGACCAGGTGGATGATCGTCTCGGTATCGCTCGTCGACTGGAAGATCGACCCGCGCCGGACCAGCTCGTTGCGCAGCTTTGCGGCGTTCGAGATATTGCCGTTGTGGCTGACCGCGAACCCGCCGCTGTAAAGCTCAGCGAACAGCGGCTGGACATTGCGCAGCGCGGTCTCGCCCGTCGTGGAATAGCGTACATGCCCGCAGGCGGCGTCGCCCGGCAGCGCGCGGATCACATCGTCGCGGTCGAAATTGCCGGCGACATGGCCCATCGCGCGGTGCGTATGGAACATCGTGCCGTCCCAGCTGGTGATGCCGGCGGCTTCCTGCCCGCGGTGCTGCAACGCGTGGAGACCGAGGGCGACCATCGCGGCGGCGGTCCCCTCGGCCCCCCATATGCCGAAGATGCCGCATTCCTCACGCAGCTTGTCTCCGTTCAGGTCGGAGTCGAATGGGTTCGTGATGATCATGGGGTGATCCGTGGTGGCGGCGGATGCCGGTCCCATAGGCCTGCTTGTCGGCCTTGTCGCCTATTTGTCATCGAACTTCTTAACGACCCGGCTTACGGTCGGGTTTATGACCATCGAAACCACCGACCGCGTGGCGCCGCGCTACGACGCGAACGGCCTCGTCACCGCCTTCGTCACCGATGCCACGACCGGCGAACCTCTGATGCTGGCCCACATGAACGCCGACGCGCTCGCCGCCACGATCGCCGGCGGCGAAGCGGTCTTCTGGTCCCGCTCCCGCGCCCGCCTGTGGCGCAAGGGCGAGGAGTCGGGGAACGTCCTCAAGGTCGTCGAAATCCGCATCGACTGCGACCAGGACGCCCTCTGGCTCCGCTGCGAACCGGCGGGACCGGCGTGTCACACGGGGGCGAGGACATGCTTCTACCGCAGGGTCGAAGGCGAAAAACTAGTGGTCGTCGAGGACTGACAAAAGCCCTCTCCCCCACGGGGAGAGGGTTGGGAGAGGGGGAGTGGCTTGCGGTAACCAAGCCCCAAGAAGAGCAGCAAGATTCGCAAAACGCTCAGCCACGCCGTCCCACAAACCACCCCAGGCAAGCCCCTCTCCCCAACCCTCTCCCCGGAGGGGAGAGGGAGACCCCAAACACCCCACGCCAAACACCTAGGACAATCCACCCTCCCCCTACGGAACCCTTTGACGTTGACGTGAACGTCACCCTGTCATAAAAGCGCCGCATGCCCCAGCATGCTGCGATCCACACCCCCGATGCCCATGACCGGGACAGCTTCACCATCTCCGACCTGTCGGAGGAGTTCGGTGTCACCGCGCGTGCGCTGCGCTTCTACGAAGACGAAGGGCTGATCGCGCCGCAGCGGATCGGCCTGACCCGCGTCTATTCGAAACGCGATCGCGCGCGCCTCGCCTGGATCCTGCGCGGCAAGCGCGTCGGGTTCAGCCTGTCCGACATCCGCGAGATGATCGATTTGTACGACATCGGCGACGGACGCGAGACGCAGCGCCACGTCACGCTCGACAAGTGCAACGCCCGGATGGAGCTGCTCCGGCGTCAGCGCGAGGATATCGACGCGGCGATCCTGGAACTCGAAAGTTTCGTGGCGGTCGTGGCCGCTGCCGACGAAGCCGCCCACAAATAGCCCCCGCCCCCCGACCGAACAGGCCGACCAACCAGATTGTCTTGGGAGAGACCGATGCCGACCTACACCGCGCCGGTGCGCGACACCCGCTACATCCTCGATGCGATCCTCGGTCTCGAACATTACGGCAACCTGCCCGGGTTCGAAAACGCCAGCGCCGACACCGTCGAAGCCGTCCTGACCGAAGGCGCGCGTTTCTGCGAGGAAGTGCTGTTCCCGCTGAACCAGTCGGGCGACCATGAAGGCTGCACCCGCCACCCGGACGGCAGCGTCACGACGCCGAAGGGCTTCAAGGAAGCCTATGCGCAGTTCGTCGAGGGCGGCTGGGCCACGCTCGGCGGCATCGAACGGTTCGGCGGACAGGGCCTGCCCCACGTCGTGTCGACCGCGTTCGAGGAGTATCTGATCTCCGCCAACATGGCGTTCGGCATGTATAACGGCCTCACCATGGGCGCGACCGCGGCGATCCTGGCCAAGGGTTCGGACGAGCAGCAGGCCACCTACGCGCCCAAGATGATCTCGGGCGAATGGGGCGGCACCATGAACCTGACGGAGCCGCATTGCGGCACCGATCTCGGCCTCATCCGCACCAAGGCGGCGCGCAACGACGACGGCAGCTTCGCGCTCACCGGCACGAAGATCTTCATCTCGTCCGGCGAACATGATCTGACGTCCAACATCATCCACCTCGTCCTCGCCAAGATCGAAGGCGCGCCGGACAATGTGAAGGGCATCTCGCTCTTCATCGTGCCCAAGTTCCTGCTCGATGCAGACGGCAACGCCGGCACCCGCAACGGCGTCGTCTGCGGCTCGATCGAGGAGAAGATGGGGATCCACGGCAACTCGACCTGCGTCATGAACTATGACGGCGCGACCGGCTATCTGGTGGGCGAGGAGAATAAGGGCCTCGCCGCGATGTTCATCATGATGAACGCCGCCCGCCTCGGCGTCGGGCTCCAGGGCCTGTCGATCGGCGAGGTCGCGTATCAGAACGCCGTCGCCTACGCGAAGGACCGCCGCCAGGGCCGCGCGCTCACCGGCCCAGCCGATCTCGACCAGAAGGCCGACACGCTGTTCGTCCACCCGGACGTCCGCCGCATGCTGATGGACGCCAAGTCCAAGCTCGAAGGCGCGCGCGCGCTATGTCTCTGGGGCGCGCTCCAGGTCGATCTGGCGCACCGCGCCGCGACCGAGGAAGAGCGCGTCGCCGCCAACGACCTTATCTCGCTGCTCACCCCCGTGATCAAGGGCTACGTCACCGATCTGGGGTACGAGATCGCGACGAACGCGCAGCAGGTCTACGGCGGCCACGGCTACATCCGCGAATGGGGGATGGAGCAATATGTCCGCGACGCCCGCATCGCGCAGATCTACGAAGGCACCAACGGCGTCCAGGCGATGGACCTCGTCGGCCGCAAGATCGGCCAGAATGGCGGCCGCGCGTTGATGGCGCTGGCCCAGGCGATCGGCGGCGACATCGCGGAGGCGAAGGCCGACCCCGCCACCGCCGACTATGCCGGCCGGCTGGAAAAGGCGGCGGGCGACCTGCAGACCGCGTCGATGTGGCTTATGCAGAACGGGATGGCCAACCCCAACAACGCCGGCGCCGCGGCCTATCCCTACATGACCATGATGGGCGTCGTGACGCTCGGTTGGATGTGGCTCAAGATGGTCCGCGCCTCCAGTGCGGCGATCGCGGCGGGCGAAGGCGATCGGACCTTCCACGAAGCGAAACTGGTCACCGCACGCTTCTATGCGGAGCGCGTGCTGCCTGATACGGGGAGCCTGCGTCGCAAGATCGAAGGCGGCGCGGACGCGATCATGGCGTTGCCGGTGGAGGCTTTCTGATGTTTGCAGTGGTGACCGGCCTGATGCTCATGCTCCAACCGGTCACCGCTGCGCCCGCTTCGCCGCCGGCTCCGGCCGCGACTCCCGCCTTCTCCGCCGGCGCGGCCGCCACGCGCGACCTGACCCGGATCGTTGCCGCCTCCGGCCTCCCCGCACTCGCCGGCGATGCGTTCCGCTTCACCGACATCGCGCCCGGCGGCACCGTCGCGACCATCTTCGACGCGCGCCGCACGGGCACCGAGTCGCAACGCACGATCGTCACACTGTCGTTCCGCGACGGCGCCTGGACGCCGGACACACGCGAGGCGAAGCGGCTCGCGCCAGAAACCTTCGATTACATGTCCGGCCGCATCGCGACCGCCATCACCACCGGCGGCCCTGCGACCCCCTGCCCCGACGGCTCCGACTATCTCAGCGAGCGCGCTACCGCCGGCACCGTCCGCGCCCTCCCCGGCTGCGGCACCGACCACCCCAATCTGGCGCTCGCTCGCCTGTTCGGCGTCCGCGAGACTCCGTAAGCAAAACCTACTCGCTGTCGTCCAGGCGAAGATCGTCGTCCGAGATCTCATAGGCCAGGATGTCGCCCGGCTCGCATTCGAGATACCGGCAAATCGCGGCGAGGGTGGAGAAGCGTACGCCTTTGACCTTGCCTGACTTGAGCAACGACAGGTTCGACTCGGTAATGCCGATCGCCTCCGCCAGCGCCTTCGAGCGCACCTTGCGGCGGGCCAGCATCACGTCGAGGTTCACGATAACGGGCATCAGACGAAGGTCGCCAGATCGCGCTCGGCCCTGATCCCGGCCTCCAGCGCCCAGGCGGTGGCGTAGGCGGCGATCGCCAGCAACATCGCCGGCCCGGCAACGGTCAGATCAAGCGCGATATACCAGGACGCACCGCTCGGCGTCCCCGGGAACAGGAGCATCGCCCGCAAACTGTCGGTCAGCGGCTGCACAATCGCCCAGAGAACCGCAGACAGTGCGCCCCGCTTTAACCACGGCAAGGCGCGCGCAAGAACCGGCCCGCCAGCTCCCCCAAGCCGCCGCAACGTCAATCCGACCGCCACGAACAGGAAGATCAGGAAGACCTCGTCGAACAGGATCAGGCCGGCCAGCCCCGCGCGAACGCGCGGCCGGGCGGCATAGGCGGCGAAACGCGCACGCGCCGCAGGGTCGCTCGAAACCGATGCACGTTCGGCGTCCGGCAACAGGGCGCCGGGGTCGACGTCCGGGTGGCATGCACCCGAGTCGCTGCACGCCAGCGACCATCCCGGCATGATCGACTGCGAAACGGTTGCCCCGCCCCAGATCGTCGCGACTAGCAGGAACACGACACCGGCCATCCGGCAGATAAACGCCTTCCGCGGGGGAAGAATATAGCTGTCGGACAAGGTCTTCTTTCTGTTTGACGAAAACTTATTGTGATAATACACCATAGGCAACGGCGATGCGACAGCCGTCCTCAAGGGGGTCACATGATATCTCGGAACAGCGTCATTGGCGCCGCGCTGGCGCTCGCCTCCACCTCGGCCATGGCGCAGGACGACGCCATGCCGCGTGACCGGCCATCGCGCTGGGCGGGATCGGAAGTTGCCGTCGGCGTACTGCACCACGGGTCGAACTTTCACCCGCTGGGGGAAGAGCTGATATTCGATTTGCTTAGGCTCCCCGCCGGCCAGATCTACGAGGGCAGCGAAGAAGACGGAACAATCGATGTCCAGCTGGTCTACCGTAGCGCGCCCTTGCGGTTCGCCCTGAAGCCGCGGCTGACCGCCAAAGTGCAGATCAATACTGCCGGCCGCACCAGTTTTGCCAGTTTCGGCGCCGAATGGCGGCAGCACATCTTCCGGGGTCCGGTCTATGGGCAGATCGGGATCGGGCTGACCGTTCACGACGGCTACCGCTTCACGCCCGATCCGTTCGAACCCGGCCTGCCGATCGGCCAGGCGAGGCGTCGCTATGCCATCTACCGGACGCACACATCGTTCGGGTCGCAGCTGTTGTTCAACCCGAACGCGTCGCTGGGCGTGCGCCTCGATAAGCGTTGGGCGATCGAGGCGACCTGGGAACATTTCAGCCATCGCCAACTCTTCTCCCTGCAAAATCCCGGCCTCGACAGTCTCGGCCTGCGGCTGGTGCGCACTTTTGGCCCGCGGCGATGATCCTGCTGGCCTTCGCACTTGTGGCTCAGACCGTCCCGCCACCCGCCGCAACGGACGATATCGTCGTGACGGCACGCCGGATGGAGCGGCTCAAGCGGCTCCGGATGACGACCAAGCTCGACCAAGCGACCGGCGTCACCCGGTGCATCTTCAAACGTCGTAGCGACGATCCCGCGCTGGACTCGGCGGTCTGCAACGCCGCACTCGCCTGCGTCGCGAAGGTGAAGACGGTGGAGGAGATGCGCGCCTGTATTGCGCCGGCCATGAATGCCCTGGTCGCGAAGGACGTGCCATGGAGCGCAGAAGCCCCGAAGAGGAAGCGCTAGTGCGTCGCCATGCGGCGCTCCGATCCTATCGTCTTTCCGCCACGCCTTCTTCCGACGACCGGAACCGTCCCGCCGCCCCTCGCCACAATCACGCCCTTGCCATGCCTCCCGCGCGGGCCGACATCGGCGGTAACGATAAATAGGAGAGCGACATGGCGACGATCGGCTTCATCGGCCTTGGCAATATGGGCGGCGGCATGGCTGCCAACCTCGCAAAGGCGGGCCACGCCGTCCACGCGTTCGACCTGTCCGCCGACGCGGTCGCGCGGGCGCAGGACGCAGGCTGCACCCCCGCCGCGTCGGCGCGCGAAGCGGTGGCGCAGGCCAAGATCGTCGTTACCATGCTCCCCGCCGGTCGCCATGTCCGAGCGGTCTACGAGGCCGACGTATTCGGAGCGGCCCCGGACGGCGCGCTACTGATCGACTGCTCCACAATCGACGGCGCATCGGCGATCGCGGTCGCCTCCGCCGCCACGGACCGCGGCTACCTTATGGTCGACGCTCCCGTTTCGGGCGGAATCGCCGCGGCCAACGCCGGCACGCTGACCTTCATGGTTGGCGGCGCGGCGGACGCATTCGCCGCAGCCGAACCAATCCTGGCCGCGATGGGCAAGGCGGTGATCCACGCCGGGGCCGTTGGCGCGGGGCAGGCCGCCAAGATCTGCAACAACATGCTGCTCGGTGCGACGATGGTCGCGACGTGCGAGGCGTTCCTGCTCGCCGAAAAGCTCGGGCTCGACCTCGCCACCTTCTACGCCATCTCATCGCAGGCTTCGGGGCAGAGCTGGTCGATGACGAGCTACTGCCCGGTCCCCGGCGTCGGCCCCGAAACCCCCGCCGACCGCGGCTACGAAGGCGGCTTTGCCAGCGCGCTGATGCTCAAGGACCTGAAACTGGCGATCGAGGCCGCGCAGGGCGCCGACGCCAGCGTGCCGATGGGTGCCACCGCCGGCGCGCTGTATCAGGCGCTCGCAAACGCGGGCGACGGCGGGCGGGACTTTTCGGCGATGATCCGCTTCCTCGACGGCAAGGCCGGCCGCTAAGCCAAGCGGTTCGCGCGGGCTGGTCACACCCGGCCGGTCCGCGCTATCCCGGCGTCATGATACACGTCATCCGCGCCGTCACCGCCCGCAGCTTCGAAACCGCGCTGCGGCTGGCGGTGGACGCAGTGGCGGACGGCGAGTCGGTCCTAATGATCTTCGACGACATCGCGGTCCAGGTCGATCCCGGCGACGGCGAGACGACGATCGCGCGCAACCACGATGCGATCCGTGCGCAGGTCGCCGCGCGGCTCCAGCATCGTCCTTTGCTATCGGAACGCGCGCCGCTGCTCGGCGACGTCGTCGAAACGGTCGAGGACGACCACGCCACCCGCATCGCGCGCGGCACCGCGGGCATCGTCACCGATCTGGTCGGCGGCATCGGCACCGCGCCGCTCGTCAACCTTGTCGTCCGGTTCGCGCGCCGTACCGTCGACTATGCCCATGCCGACCTGCACACGCTGCGCCACTTGCGCTGAGGCCGGAAGCCCCCCGGTCAGTGAATCAGTGCGAGCAACCCGACGGCGGAGATCGTCCCCAAAACGACACCGGACAACATCATCGCCGTGAACGGCTCACTCTTCACCGGGCAACCGCATTGGCACCCCTGCATGTACATCGTGTCGTGCGATCCTGGCGAGCAGATCATGCCCATATTCTCGCAGAACGGGCATGTCCCCGACCCGGCCCGACGATCGGTCTTATCCAACATCCTCAGCTCCCGTTTTTACGGTTAGATGACGAGACTATGACAACTCCCGGTCTTACTCAATATGCGGAGAAGCACCGGTACATCAGGCTTCCGTCGGTCGAAATCACTGGCTTTCCAACGCCGTAACGGGACGGGTATCGCGCACATAGCGGATCGATCCTGCTGCCCCATGTTCAGGCGGCGCGCCACGCGGTACGGCCTCCCGCGATCAACCGACAGGAGCAGTCTCGCTGTGCAGTTCTTCAATCCCATCCTGCCCGGCGCGACCCTGTCCGGCCGCTTAATCGCCTGCCTTGGTGCGGCGCTTGGCATCACGCTGACCATCGTGCTCTGCGCGACCGTACCGCTGTCGGTCGCGGACCTGCCGATCATCGTGGCACCACTCGGCGCATCGGCCGTTCTGGTGTTCGCGGTGCCGGCGAGTCCGCTGGCGCAACCCTGGCCCGTGATCGGCGGCAACATCCTGTCGACGCTGATCGGTGTCGCGGCGTTCCGGATGATCCCGGACATGGCGCTCGCCGCCGGCATCGCGGTGGGCGGCGCGATCCTGGCGATGTCGCTGTTCCGGTGCCTGCACCCGCCCGGCGGGGCCGCCGCACTCACAGCCGTGATTGGCGGCCCCGCGGTCCACACCGCCGGCTTCGGCTTCGCGCTGTTTCCGGTCGGTCTGAACTCGCTGGCTCTCGTCCTGATCGGGGTGCTGTTTCACCGCGCGACCATGCATCGCTACCCGCACCGCCCCGCGGGCACGCCGTCCGCCCCCGCCTTGCACGCCGCCGATATCGACGCGGCGCTTGACGACATGCACGAGGGGTTCGACATCGACCGCGCAGACCTCGACGCGCTCCTCACCCACGCCGAGCGCCACGCCGTCGCCCGCACGACCAAACCCCGCTAGCCCGTCCCCTGCGACCAACATGGACAACCGCGCGCCGAACCCACGCGACCCGCCGCGATCGTCCATTGCGCCTCCGTGACGATCGGGCATGATGCAGCATCGTAATAATCGACGGAGCTGCCCCGTTGCGCCTGCCTCTCGTGCTCCTGCTCCTTGCAACCACACCAGCCGCCATGCCCGCAAACGCGCAGCAGCAGCCAACCGCCCCGCCGCCCGACGCCCCGACGCGCAGCTTCACCGGCGCGGACCTGTTCGGCCTGTCGATCGCCGCTGATCCGCAGATTAGCCCCGACGTCCGCAGCATCGTCTATGTCCGCCGCACCGGCGACATCATGACTGACCGGATGCAGTCCTCGCTCTGGCTGATCGACGTCGCCAGCGGCCGCCAGTCGCCGCTCGCCGCACAGGGCTCCAGCCCGCGCTGGTCGCCGGACGGCACCCGCGTCGCCTATATCGCGCCCGACGGCGACGGATCGCAGCTGTTCGTCCGCTGGATCGCCACCGGCGCCAGCGCGCGCGTAACGAGCTTCCCCGGCAGTCCGCAGGCGCTCGCCTGGTCGCCGGACGGCACGCGCCTCGCCTATATCGCCACGGTCGCGGGCGAGGCGACGAAGCTCGGCAAGGCCCCGCCCAAGCCGGAAGGCGCCAAGTGGGCCGAGCCGTTGACGGTCATCGACCGCGTCAACTACCGCAACGACGGCCCCGGTTACGTGAAGCCCGGCCGCGACCACCTGTTCGTCGTGGCGGCGGACGGCGGCGCGGTGCGGCAGCTGACGTTCGGCGCGTTCGACGATGGCGGCCCGCTGTCCTGGACGCCCGACGGCCGCGAGATCGTGTTCGCCGCGATCCGCGGGCCGGAGGCGGATCGCCAGGTCATGAACTCCGACGTCATCGCCGTCGACGTCGCGACCGCCACGATGCGGACGCTCACCACCCGCGACGGTCCGGACGGCCAGCCGCGCGTCTCGCCCGACGGCGCGCGCATCGCCTGGCTGGGCTTCGACGACAAGCGCCGCAGCTACGAGAACACGCAGCTCTACGTCGGCGATCGCAACGCGGGCGGCCCACGGTCGCTCACCGCCTCGCTCGATCGCGGGATCGAGGATGCCGTCTGGGCGGCGGACAGCCGCGGCCTCTACGCCGACTATGACGACCACGGTCGCCGCCGGATCGCGCGGATCGCACTCGACGGGCGGATGACGCCGCTGGTCGACAATGTCGCGGGCGGCGGGCTCGACCGGCCCTATACCGGCGGCGAATTCTCCGTCTCGCGCGGCGGAACGATCGCCTACACCGGGGGCGACGCGGGCGCCCCCGCCGACGTCTGGATCTACAGCGGCGGCAAGCCCCGCCGCCTGACGCAGCTTAACGCCGTGCTGACCGGCACCAAGGCGCTCGCCCCGGTCCGCAAGATCGCGGTCACCGCGCCCGACGGTCGCCCGATCGACGCCTGGATCGCGACGCCCGCCGGCCATGTGCCGGGCCGCCGCCTGCCGCTGATCCTCGAAATCCACGGCGGCCCCAACAGCGCCTACGGGCCGAGCTTCGCCACCGATGTGCAGCTCTACGCCGCGGCCGGCTATGCCGTGCTCTGGACCAACCCGCGCGGCTCGACCTCCTACGGCGCGGAATTCGCCAACCTGATCGACAAGAATTACCCGTCCGCCGACTATGACGACCTGATCGCCGCGGTCGACGCCGCGATCGCAGACGGCACCGCGGACCCGCAGAACCTGTTCGTCACCGGCGGGTCGGGCGGCGGCGTGCTGACCGCCTGGATCGTCGGCAAGACCGACCGGTTCAAGGCCGCCGCGACGCAGAAGCCCGTGATCAACTGGGTCAGCGAGGCGCTGACGATGGACAACACGCTGTTCACCTCGCGCTACTGGTTCTCGAAACTGCCGTGGGAGGATCCGATGAGCTACTGGAAGCGCTCGCCGCTCAGCATCGTCGGCAATGTGAAGACACCGACGCTGGTCGTGGTCGGCAGCGACGACTACCGCACGCCGGTGTCGGAGGCGGAGCAATATTATGCCGCGCTCCAGATCCGCGGCGTGCCGACCGCACTCGTCAAGGTCCCCGGCGCCAGCCACGGCGGCTTCACCGCCCGCCCGTCGCAGTCCGCCGCCAAGGCGTCCGCAATCCTCGCCTGGTTCGACCGCTACCGCACCGGCCCCGGTGCCCCCGTCCCTGCCCCGGCCAAGCCCGCCAGCCCAGCAGCAGAAAGCCCGCAATGACCCTCCCCCGCCTCCTGACGGCCGCCCTCCTGCTCGCCACCGGCGTCGTCGCCCACGCGCAGGACAGGCCCGACAAGACCACCACCACCGTCGAGAAGAAGGCCGACGACGGCAGCAGCCTGCCCCCGCTCCCGGCCGACAAGACGGTCACCGAAACGGCGCGGATCGGCGGGCGCATGATCACCTACCGCGCGACGGTCGGCACGCTCGCGGTGCGCGACGACAAGGGCAAGGAGATCGGCCAGGTCGTCTACACCGCCTACACCGTCCCCGGCCGCGACCCCGCCCGCCCGGTTACCTTTGCGTTCAACGGCGGCCCCGGCGCGGCCTCGGTCTACCTGAACCTCGGCGCGGTCGGGCCAAAGCGCGTCCAGTTCGGTGCGCAGGGCGATGCCCCCTCGGACTCGCCCATCGCGCGCGACAATCCGAACAGTTGGCTCGACCTGACCGACCTCGTCTTCATCGACCCGATCGGCACCGGGTTCAGCCGCAGCCTTGTCGACGAAGCCCAGACGAAGAAGGCGTTCTATGCCAACGACCCGGACGTCCGGTATTTGTCCAAGATCGTCTACGACTGGCTGGTCAAGGAAGGCCGGCTGCGCTCCCCCAAATATCTCATGGGCGAAAGCTATGGCGGCTACCGCGCGCCGCGGATCGCCTACGAACTCCAGTCGCAGATCGGCGTCGGCGTCAACGGCCTCATCATGGTCTCGCCCTATCTCGACCCCGCGTCCGGCGACGACGCCACCGCGCTCTCACCACTCCCCTGGATGATCGACCTGCCGTCGATGGCCGCCGCGAACCTGGAACGCCGCGGACAGCTGACCCCCAACGCGATGGCTGAGGTCGAGGCCTATACACGCGGCGATTTCGCGCGAGACCTGCTCCGCGGGAGATCCGATCCCGATGCCACCGGGCGCCTCGTCACGCGCGTCACCGAACTGACCGGGCTCGATCCCGCGCTCGTCAAACGGCTCGGCGGCCGCGTCGACAACCGCACTTATCTGCGTGAAATCCACCGCGGCGACGGCACGATCGGGAGCGTGTACGATTCCAACGTCACCGCGTTCGATCCCTTCCCCTGGTCGCCGCAGCAGAAGTCCAACGACCCGATCCTCGACGCGCTGATCGCCCCCACCACCAGCGCGATGGTCGATTTCGTGACGCGCGAGGTCGGCTGGAAGACCGACGCGCGTTACAACGCGCTGTCCTACAGCGTGAACGCGGCGTGGGACCGCGGCAAACCCGCCGACGCGCCGGTCACCGACCTGCGGAAAGCGATCGCCAACGATCCAAAGATGCGCGTGCTGATCGTCCATGGCTGGGACGACCTGTCCTGCCCGTTCTTCGCCTCCCGCCTGATCGTCGATCAGATGCCGGCGTTCGGCGTCGCGGAACGCGTCCAGCTGCGCGTCTATCCCGGCGGCCACATGTTCTACAGCCGCAACGACAGCGGCGCGCAGTTCAAGTCCGACGCCGCCAGCCTCTACCGCCCCTGACTCAAGCCTCGCCGGCCGACACCCTCCGCCGGCCGGCGAACGCGAAGTAGATCAGCAGACCGATCACGTTCCACAGCAGGAAATAGCCCTGCGTCCGCGCCGGCAGGCTGGCGAACAGGTACAGGCACCCCAGGATCGCGAACCCGCCGACCAGCCAGGGCAGCGGCGTCCGGAACGTCCGCACTGCATCGGGCGCCCGGACCCGCATGATCAGCATGCAGACCGACACCGCGACGAACGCCGCCAGCGTCCCGGCATTGGCCAGCGCCGCGATCTCCGCCAGCGGGAACAACCCGGCGATCGTCCCCACGATCACCGCGGTGAACAGCGTGATCCGCACCGGCGTGCCGCGCTTCGACACCGTCGCCAGCGCACCCGGCAGCAACCCGTCGCGCGCCATCGTGAAGAAGATCCGCGACTGGCCGTAGAAGAACGCCAGGATCACCGTCGGCAACGCCACCACAGCCGACGCCGCCAGGTAGTTCGCCGCCCCCGGTTGCCCCAGCAGTCGCAGGATCAGCGCCAGCGGCTCCGGACTGTCCGAAAACCGCGTGTAGGACAGCGCGCCGACCGCGGCGGCCGCCACGCCCATGTAGATCAGGATGCACAGGATCATCGACCCGACGATCCCGATCGGCAGGTCGCGACCCGGGTTCTTGGTCTCCTCCGCCGCCGTCGCGATCGCGTCGAATCCGTAGAAGGCGAAGAAGATGATCGCGGCTGCCGCCATCACCCCGCGCTCCACCCCGTCCGGCCCGGTCGTGCGCGCAAAGCCGAACGGCATGAACGGCTCCAGGTTCGACCGCTGGAAATAGGGCAGCGCCACCGCTACGAACACTGCCAGCGCGACGATCTTCACCACCACCAACAACGCATTCAGGTTCGCGCTTTCCTTGGTGCCCAGCGTCAGCAGGCCCGCCACCACCGCGATGATCGCGATCGCCGGCAGGTTCACGATCCCGCCCAGTTCCGGCCCCTGCATGATCGCCATCGGCACGCCGGCCCACGCCTGCAGCAACGGCGCGGCATAACCTGACCACCCGACCGCCACCGCGCTGACCACCAGGCTATATTCCAGGATCAGGCTCCACCCGATGATCCACGCGACCAGTTCGCCGATCACGACATAGGTGTAGGTGTACGCGCTGCCCGATGCCGGGATCATCGTCGCCATCTCGGCATAGGCCAGCGCCGCGCACGCGCAGATCGCGCCGGCGATGACGAACGACAGGATCACGGACGGCCCGGCCTTCGCCGCCCCCACGCCGATCAGCGTCAGGATGCCCGTGCCCACGATCGCCCCGACGCCCAGCGCCACCAGATGCGGCCAGCCCAGCGTCCGGCTCAGCCGATGTTCGGGCGCCATGTCCGCCCGATCGACGACCAGCTTCCGCCTGTTCCAGTTCGCCAACTCGATCCCCCATATCATCCGCCCGCGCCTGACGGCACGCGACCCCGGACTTTCCGTCCCGTTCGATCCGCGACATAAGCCCGGACGGGCGGGCGGAGTAAAGTGCGGATGGCGGTCATCATCGTGTCGGCATCGACCGGGCAGCATGCCGCCGTCGTCTACGAAGCCGCGATCCTCGCCGGGCTACCGCTCGCCGGCTACGTCACCGTCACGGACGGTCCGCCCATGTCGCTGCTCGACTGCCGCTGGCTCGGTCGCCTCGACGCGGTCCTAGCGGCAGACGTCGCGAGCGGCCACCAGTTCATCGTCGCCTGCGGATCGAACGCGCTCCGCCGCACCTTGACGCTGTCGCTCCAAGAGGCGGGCGCGTCGCTCGCCACCGTCGCGCATCCCGCTGCGATCCTCTCGCCCAGCGCCACCATCGCCCCCGGATCGGCCATCCTTGCCGGCGCCATCGTCGGCCCGCGCGCCGTCCTGGGCCGCGGCGTCATCGTCAACCACGCCGCCAGCGTCGATCACGACTGCCGGCTCGGCGATTTCGCCCACATCGCTCCCGGCGCGCGCCTTGCCGGCTCCGTTCAGGCCGGCGCGGGCGTGTTCGTCGGGCTGAACGCGGCTGTGCTGCCCGGTCTCCGCATCGGGGCGGACGCGATCGTCGGCGCCGGCGCCGTCGTGACCCACGACGTCCCGCCGGGCGTCACCGTCGTGGGCATCCCGTCCCGCCCGCGCTAGAAATTTCGGCACGACCGCGGCGATGTTGCGGCCCATCGTCGGTTACCTTTTGGTAACGAAGTCGCGCCTATCGTTCAGTTATGTCGGCACTCGCTATCTTCGCCGCTTTAGCAGCCGCAGCCGCGCCGCCGTCGGACGCGCCGACCGGACAATTTGCCGCCATTCCGAACGTCACGCTGACATTTTACGACGTCACCGGCCGCGATCCAGCCGCCATCCGCCGATCGATTGACGCTGCGCGCCCGACCGATCCCAATGACGGGGCACGCGTCGACGGCCTCAGCGCTTACCGTTACGCGTGGCAGTGGGTCAGCGAACAGGGCGTCTGCCACATCATGCCCGACGACATCCAGTTCGCCGCGACCATCATGATCCCGCGCCTGACGACGGCCGTCTCCCCTGAACTGCGCGCGGAGTTCGACCTCTATATCCGGACGTTGCTCGCTCACGAATATGGCCATGTCGGTTTTGGCTGGGCGCGGCGCGTCGAGATCGCCGCGGCGATCAACGCCGCCGACTGCAACACCGCCAACGTCGCGGCACGCGCCGCCGTGACCGCGATCGGCATCCAGAATGCGGCATATGATGCCGAGACAGGCCACGGCGCGAACGTGATCCACCCGTTCGGCTATGCGCGAAACGCCCGCTGGACCACCGACATGCGCCGCGCCAGTCGGCTGGAGATGTGACCTAGACCGCGCCGCGCGCCATCGATCGGAGCGCGGCGACCAGCCGGTCCATCTGCGCCTCGTCGTTGAACAGCGCTGGCGACACCCGCACGCACGCCCCCTTCGCGACGCCGGTGCGGTGGACGGTGAAGATGCCGTGCCGGTCGAGCAACGTCTTGGCGACCGCGACATTGCCCGCCACATCGCCGATCCCGTTCAGCCGGAACGACGTGATCCCACCGTGCAGCGCCGGATCGTCCGGCGTCAGCACGTCGATCCCCGGCACCCCGCGCACCTGCCCCACCCACCGGTCGCGCAGCGCACGCAGCCGCTCTGCCCGCCGCGCCCGCCCGATCCGCGCCTGAAACGCCAGCGCCGCCGGGACAGTCAGCTGGGCCGCGAAATCGACCGTCCCGGTATGAACCCGCGCCTGCGTATCGTCGCGCCCGTCCGCTTCGTTCAACGGATGCCGGTCGATCCGGTCGAGCGCCCCCGCCCGGATATACAGCGCCGCCACGCCCAGCGGCGCGCCCAGCCATTTATGGCCGTTCACCGCCACGAAATCGCACGCCAGATCGGGCAGCGCGAAGTCGAGCTGGTACCAGCTGTGCGCCGCATCCACGATTGTATCGATCCCGCGCGCCCGCGCCAGCGCCGCAATCTCCCGCACAGGCAGCACCAGCCCGGTCCTGTGGCTGAGATGGGTCAGCAGCAACAGCTTGATCCGCGGATCGGCATCGAACGCCGCGCGATACGCCTCGATCAGCGCATCCTTCGTCGCCGGCTCGGGCAACGCGATCCGCCGCACGTTCGCCCCGCGCCGCACCCGCAGCGACTCCATCGCCGCCTGCATGCTGTCATAATCCAGGTCGGCGTAGAGCACGCCGTCCCCCGGCTTCAGCCGGTTATACCCCAGGATCAGCGCCTCCAGCGCCTCGGTCGCGTTGCGCGTGATCGCGATCTCCGCGCCCGGCACACCCAGCGCCCCCGCCAGCGCGTCCCGCGCCGCGACCAGGTCCGTCCCCATGCCGCGCCGCGCGTAGAAGCTCGTCTCGCGGTTCACGCGCGTCACCTGCCGCGCATATTCCGCCGCGACCGGCCGGGCCATCATCCCCCAGTTGCCGTTCTCCAGCTGGATCACGTCGCGCGGCGCATCATATTCTGCCGCGATGCCCCGCCAGAACGCGGCGTCGCGCGCACCGACCGAAGGCAACGCCGCCGTCAACGGCAGCGCCCCCATCCCCGCGATCACCGCGCGCCTGCCGACCCTGCTCAAAACTTCACGTCCATCCGCACATAATATTGCCCGCCATCGGTATCGTAGGGCGCGTTGCGCGAATAGACGAGCCCGCGCGATGCCTGGAACACCGCCTCGTCCGGATAGGTGTTGAACACATTCTCCGCGCCCCCGCGCAGCGTGAAATGGTCGTTCACACGGTAGCTGACCGACGCATCGAACAACGCGATCGACCCGAAGTCCTGGAAGATCTCGCCCGTCGCATTGCCCGTCGAGTCCGTCCACGGCCCATAATAACGCCCGCGCACCTGCGCCCCGAACCGCCCGATGTCGTACCCGATCGTCGCGGTCCCGTTACGCTTGGGCAACCGCGTTTCGAAGATCCGCCGCTGCGCCTCGTTGCCGATCGCCGCACTCGCCCCGCTCGTCACCTTCGTCTGGTTGTAGTTGTAGGCCAGGCTCACGTTCGCACGCCCCGGCCCCACCTGCCGCGCATAGCTCAGCACCGCGTCGATCCCGCGCGTCCGTGTGTCGAAATCGTTGGTGAAGTAACTGACCGTCGTGAACCGGTTCGGGTTGGCGAAGCTCGCCGGCACCGCGAACGAGCGGGACTCGCTGAACCGGTCATCGACGTCGATCTGGTACAGGTCCACGCTCCCGCTCAGCCCGAACTTGGACTGGAACGTCAGCCCGGCGGTCACCGTCTTCGACGTCTCAGGCTCCAGCGGCTTCGCACCCAGCGCCACCGCCAGCTCGCTGTTCGGCGACAGCCGGCCCGCATTGAAAACCTGCAACGTCACGGTATCGAGCCCTTGCGTCGTCGACACCGTATTGAGCTGCGCCGGCGTCGGCGCGCGGAACCCGGTGGAATAAGTCGCACGCGCCGCGATCCCCTCCACCGGCTCGACCCGCGCCGCCAGCTTGTAGGTGAACGTATCGCCGAACGCGGAGAAATCCTCGTACCGCCCGGCAGCACCCAGCGTCACCGCCTCGACCGGCTTCCATTCCAGGTCGGCATAGCCTGCATAACTGGTCTGCCCGAACACGCCCGCCCGCTCCGGACCATAGCCCGGAAACCCGTTCGCATTCGGCGCCAGCCCGAACGCCGCGCCCGGCCCGATCGCATAGGAGGCCGGGTCGCCCGCCGACACGCGGTACGTCTCGCGCCGCCGCTCCGCTCCGAACGCGACGTTGACCGGCTCGCCCACACCCACCGGCAAACGGTAGACGAAGTCAGCGTTCAAATTGAACTCGCGCTGCTGCAAGCGGCCTAGGTAGAAGCTCGTCGGGCTGTTCGGCCCCAGCGACGCATTGACCGTCTCGTCCAGATTATAGCTGATCCGGCTCTGTCCGAACGACCCGCTCAGGTCGTAGCTGAACCGGTCGCTTGCCGCCCCGCGCACGCCCGTCATGGTCTGCACGTCGCTGAAGTTCGTACCCAGCCGCGGCGTGAACCCGGTCGGAAAGACCTGCGCGAAATTGAACCCCGGGAACACCGCGACATTGCTGAACACGCTGGCCGTGCCCGCCGGGTTGCGCCAGTTGAAATCGGTCTGCCCCTCGCCCTGCTGCACCGTCCCGAACGTGTAGAGCGTGATCGCATCGGTCAGGTCGTAATGCGCGTTCAGCGCCCCCTGCACCCGCTCGACATCGGGCTGGCCCCAGCGCTGGACAGGGTTCGGTACCGCCAGTTGCGGGTTTGCCGCCTGGAACGCGATCGCGTCCGGCCGCTGGCGGGACCGCGACGTGGCATCCCCCTTGTCGAACTGCCCGGTCAGCACGATCACGCCGCGATCGCCAAGCGCGATGCCGCCGCGCACGCCGGTCTGATACTCGGCCCCGTCGCCGCGATAATATTGCGAATATTGCCCGAACGCCTGCATCCCCGGCCGCTCGTCCAGGACCAGGTTGACGACGCCGGCGATCGCGTCCGACCCATATTGTGCGGAGGCACCGTCGCGCAGCACCTCGATCCGCCCGATTGCCAGCGGTGCGATGCTGGCCAGATCCGGCGCCTGCGCCCCGCGCGTGCCGAGCAGCGCGGAACGGTGATACCGCTTGCCGTTCACCAGCACGAGCGTCTGGTCCGCCGACAGCCCGCGCAGGCTGGCCGGCCGCACGAACGCCTGCCCGTCCGCCGCCGGCAGACGCTGGACGTTGAACGACGGCAGCAGCTGCGCCAGGATGTCCGACACGTCGCCCGACACGCTCGACTGGATCGCCTGTTGCGACAGCACGTCGACCGGCGCCAGCGTATCATACTGCGTGCGTGATCGGTCGCGCGTACCCGTCACCACGATCGCATCGGCATCCCCGCCCGCGGGCGGGCCAGCGTCGGTCGCGGACAAGATCTGCGCGGCCAACGGCGACGCGGTGGCAAGGGCAGCAAGTCCACACAGAATGATACGCAACGAACAGTCCCCCGGTCCCGACCGGGCCAGACGGCTCAGTCGGGCCGCGGCTAGGCGGTCCGGTTTGCAATCTTGTGACGATGCCGTGGCGGATCGCGCGAATGCGGCGGACCGAAATCACGGTCCGGCGGCCGCCCGGACGCTATCCGGCCGGCGCGACCGCGTGCGAGGACATGCACACCCGGTTCCGCCCGCCGCTCTTGGCCGCATAAAGCCGTTCGTCCGCCAGCGCGACGAGCCCGTCGACCGACCCCGTCTCGTCCATCGTGGCGCACCCGAAACTCGCGGTGACCTGCAACATGCCATGCGGCGTCCCGACCACAAGGGCCGCGATCGCGCATCGCAGTCTCTCCGCCAGCTCCACCGCTTGGGCATGGTCGTATCGCGGCAGGAGGACGCCGAACTCCTCCCCACCCAACCGCGCGAAGATGCCGCCCGGCGGCATCAGCGCCGTGCAGACCTCGGTGATCCGGCACAGCAGCGTATCGCCGATCGGATGCCCATAGCTGTCGTTGACGGCCTTGAAATGATCCAGGTCGAGCACGACCAGCGACAGCGGCTGGCGCAATTCGCGCCAATGGACATGCTCGCGCGCCATCGTCTGGCCGAAATGCCGTCGGTTGGACGCGCCGGTCAGGTGGTCGCAACTCAGCAACCGGTGCAGGTCCGTCGCGGCGGCATCGCGCTGCGGTACATCGCGCAGCACGACGGAGAATCGACCGCCCGGTGCCCCGCCGCCTTCGGACACCACCACCAGCCGCTGGCACCAGTAGAGATCGCCATCCGCCCGCTTCTGCCACCCTTCCTGCAGATGCCAGCCGTCCCGCGCCGCGATCACCAGCTGTTCGTCGAGCCGTAGTTCGCCGCTCGGGGCATCGGTCGTCAGGATATCGGCAAGGTTATGGCCCGTAACATCGATATGATCATACCCCGTCAGCCGGGTGAAACACGGCGTCGCCGAAGCGATGGCACCATCGAATGCGATCGTCAGCGGGGCATAGCCGTTGACGCCGTCCAGCAACGTCGAAAACCATGTGTCCACCTCACGCAGGCGCCGTTCCTGGAACACCTGCTGGCTGACGTCGGTCAGCGTGGCGATCAGCCGATCCGGGCCGATCCGCACCAGCGAGCACGCCAGCACCTTCGGGACCTTGTCCCCCCGCCCGGGGCCCAGTTCCACGAAGATGCGGTGCCCGTCGCAGATCCGGCCGGTTCGCGCGGTGAAAGACGCGACCATGCTGCGCAGTTCGGGTGCATGTTGTTCCAGCGCGGAAAACAGGTTGCAGACATCGCGCGATCCGGCGAGCGGCATCAGGTGCTGCATCGCGTGCGGGTTCATCACCGCGATCGCGCCGCTGGTATCGCACTCGATCAACCCGACGGGACAAGCGTAGAGAAACTCCAGAAGCTGCTCCTCGCTCGACCCATCGGCCATGCCGGGCGCCTAGCGTTCGATCAACAGGTAGCGCCGTGCGATTTCGGGCGTGGCGAGCAGGCGAAGTCGCACCTTGGTCGGCCGCATCCGCAACGTCAGGACGTAGGGCACGATATCGTCGAGCTCCGGCTCGTCCTCGAACCGTTGCGCCACCATGAAATTGTTCATGCACTGTGCGATGATGTCGAAGAACGGTACCCCGATGACCGTCGCGGGGTCCAGCCCCGACTGCCGCGCCTCGGTGGCATTGTACGTCTCCACGACGGTGTCCGCCTTGAAACCGACGACGCCGAACGGCAACGCATCGCACTCCGACGGCTCCATCCCGTCCAGGTCGCGCACGTTGATTGTTTCAAAACTCATGGACGCCAGTCCCCCCAAATTACCACACTCCGACATGCGTCGATCACCCGCCTGCGCCCGTCGCGCGGTCCGCCGGATGCCGGCCCGGTCGCACGCACGGGCGGCGACGGGCGGCCGTCACCGCACCATCGCCGCCCGGATCAAACCGACCGCGCCGGTCCGGAGGCCGACCGTCGTTCCCGACGATCGACCCCCAAAGGCTCAACCGATCTGCTGCGTCTGCGCGCCGCTGTCGGGCCGCGCCGGACCCAGGTTCGGCGTGTCACCCAGCGGTTCGTTGCGGAACACGGTGAACTCGCCCTTGCCGTCGATCGACGGACCGCCGGTCCAGCGGCCCTCCGATGCCACGCCGTCGGCGCTGGTCACGTAGAAATTGTAGTTGTTCTGCTGGTCTTCCTCGCTTTGCGGGAAGGAATTCGGGATCGGCAGCGTACCGGCCGCACCGCCCAGTTCCTCCAGCACCGCCAGCCACTGCTGCTGATGCATCGTGTCGCGCGCGATCATGTAATGCAGCATCTTCTTCATGCCGGCATCCTCGGTCGCGTTGAACAACCGCACCGCCAGCACGCGACCGGTGGCTTCGGCCGCGACGTTGCAATGCATGTCCGCAGCGATGTTCCCGCTGGCATAGATGTGGCTCATGTTGAACGGCACGCCGTCCGAATCCATCGGCATCGCCGCCATTCCGGCCGAGAGCAGGTTCTTGTGGATCATGCCCTCGATCGCGTGGCGACCGTTGGTCCCGCCCATCACGGCACCGACGATGCTGTCTGCGGCACCGTCTTCCTGCAGCGACGTCGGTGCCTTGCTCAGGTTCATCGCCACCGCGGTCGCGAGCATCTCGATATGGCCGATTTCCTCGGTCGCGGTGTGCAGCAGCATGTCGCGATACTTCGGGGTCGGCGCGCGGTTGCCCCACGCCTGGAAAAAATACTGCATACAAACGCGGATTTCGCCTTCGACGCCACCGATCGCCTGCTGCAGCATCGTTGCGAACGCCGGATCCGGCTTTTCGACGGTAACGGGATATTGGAGGCGGCTGTCATGGTAGTACATATCGGTCTCCTTGCCAGACAACCGATTCCTAACCCGGCGGGATCATGATATTCTTGATGCAGGATAATAGTGCGTCGTAAAAGTCGAGCCCAATGAAGACATATGATCCGGGTTTGTTACCTGGGCTAAATTTGGCGCCTTTATATGCGAGTCCATCGGTTATATTAACCCCGGACAAGATTGCGTGGTTGCCGTCATGTTAGTCGAGATCGACAGCAAGGAGTTGCTCGATGGGACTCGGGGGCATGACGCACTTGAAATCCGACACGCGACCCACGCGAACCGAAGAGCGTTTGCTCGGGCTGTTCAGCGCCGTTCCCGATCGTGTGCCATCCGCTCCCGACGGCACGTCGCGAACCGACCGGGCGCTCTGGGCCGCGGACGCGTTGCACCGCGCGAACAACCTGACGCAGATGTCCTCGTCGCTGGCCAGCCTCGGCACGGGAAAGCGGTTCGGGCCGGTCGCCGACGATCATGTCGGCCGCGCCCGCGCCCTGTCGCGCGCCTATGCGGAGCTTGGCACGGTCGACGGCTCCGGCCTTCGCGTCCCCTGCGCGCCGCTGCTCGTCGCGATCGTCGAGCGGCTCGTGGCATTGTTCGGCGAGGCGCGCTCCATCCACGTCCGATTGCTGGTGGAACCAGTCGCCCTGCCACATGACCAGCGCCGCGCGCTCACGCTCATCGCCAGCGAACTGGTGATCAACGCGCTGAAATACGCTTTCCCGAACGCGGCATCCGGTACGATCGACGTGTCGCTTCGTCAGCGCGGACCGGACATCCTGCTGTCCGTCGCCGACGACGGCTGCGGCATGCCCGCCGACCACGCGCAAAGCCGCGGCCAGGGCACGGGCCTCATGGCGCGGCTCTGCGCCCTGCTGAACGCCGCGATGCAGTGCGACACCGGGCCGGGCGGATCGACGATCGTCATTTCGGTACCGCAAATCGCGGGTGCGCAATGAATCGGTCGATGGCGCCCTGCCACGATTTCACGGAACATCATGTAATAATGCCTGAAATTTCCAGAGCGAAGCATTGGCGCGGTTCCCGGCCTTGAACAGCCTCCCGGTCCGGCTGCCCCCTGCTCGGTAAAAGCTTCAAAAAAAGTATTGCGGGTCAATATTTGGATAATGACGTAACGTCATTATGACATGTTCGTGCAATTCATGATAACGTTTTGATAATCTTTGCCTTACATCGGAAAAATAATATTGCATAACTGCAATAGGGTTCAGTAGAAATTTGAGCGCGAATTGACATTAATGCCTTGAAGATGGGAGAATTTTTTCGTAAGACGGCGACATGACCGATGTTGATGCCAGTGCGTTCATCCGAAAACTTTCTGGATACGGCGCCTTGTCCAGCGAAGAACTTGAGATACTCAAGGGCGCTTGCGGAAATGTGCGGAAAATCTCCGCGCGTCAGGAACTGGCGCAGGAGGGAGATCGGCCGGAAACCGTCTTCCTGATGCTCGAAGGTTGGGCGATGCGCTACACGGTCATGCCGGAAGGCGGGCGGCAGGTCCTCGCCTTCCTGATGCCCGGCGACTTCTGCAATTTTCACGTCACGCTGCTCGCTGAAATGGATCACAGTATCAGCGCCATTACGCCGGGGCTGGTCGCCGCGATCCCCCGCGCCCAGGTCACCCGGTTGTGCGAAAGCACGCAGAACCTGCAACGCGCCTTCTGGTGGTCGCAACTCGTTGACGAAGGCGTGCTGCGTTCCTGGATATCCAGTCTCGGGCGCCGCAACAGCCACGAACGCGTCGCGCACCTCATGTGCGAACTCTACGTCCGCGCACACAATATCGGCCTCACGCGGCAGGACGGCAGCTGCGAGATGCCGGTGTCGCAGCTTGTGCTGGCCGACGCGCTCGGCCTCACCCCGGTCCACGTCAACCGTGTGTTCCGCCAACTGCGGCTCGACAATGTCCTGACGATCGGGCGCGGGCGGCTGATCGTCAACGACATCGACAAGCTTGTCCGGATCGCGGGGTTCCAGGGCAACTACCTGCACCGCAGGCTTCGCGCTGCCGCATAAATCGACGCCGCGCCGCTCGGCGTCAGGCGATCTGGCGCAGGCGGCGGTGCAGGTAATTCTCGTCGAAGCCTGCGATCTGCGCCAGCATCACGGGATCCTGGATCACCATTGTCCCGCGGCGGATCTCCATCGCCGCGCGCGACCGCAGATCCTTCAGCACGCGGTTGATGTGGACGGGGGTCATGCCCAACGCGTCGGCCAGCATGATCTGCGACAGCGGCAGCTCGAACCCCTCACCGTCGATCAGCCCGATCCGGCTCGCCCTTAAATAGAGTTCGCACATCAGATGCGCGACGCGCTCGATGCTGGTGCGCCGCCCCATGCTGACGATCCACGCGCGCAGCGTCCCCTCGTCGGTCAGCTGCGCACGGTACATCGCGCGCCGGATGTTCCGGTGGCGGTCCATCAGGTCGTCCAGCACGCCGTTGGCGATCGTCGCGATCCGCGCCGCCTTCACTGTCTGTATGCTGTGATCCATTTCCGCCAGCGTGCCGACATGCAGATCGCACGCATCGCCCGGCAGTAGGAACGCGACGATCTGCCGCGTCCCGTTGGGCAGTATCTTGTAACGCTGCGCCCAGCCGTCGAGCACGACGAACAGCGGACCCGGCCGGTCCCCTTCGCGGATCAGGTCGGTCCGTGCGGCAACCTTCCGTGCCGACTTCGTGACATTTTCCAGCGCAACGATATCCTCGTCGGCAAGCGGACCGAAACCCTTCAATTTTTGGATGAAATGGTTCGACACCGGCCCCTTGTAGTCAGAGATGTACTTGAGCGATATTGCCTTACAATATTATCATATTTTAAGCTCGGATGATAAGTTTCCTGTATTGAGGGCCGTGAGTTCGGCACCGTCACGTCGCTGACATGCCGGACCGCTTGACGGATATTCCTCCGCCCTGAACGAAAAGACGCTCAGATGACCGGCACCAATACCCTTCCTTCTCCCGATGCGAATCTCGGACAGTCCGCCTTGCTGCTCGTCGAAAGCCTGATCCACGCGCTGGTCGAACGCGCCGTCCTGCCACTGGACGAGGCGATCGAGATCGCGCTCACCGCCTGCGACGTGCTGCACGGTGCCAACCTGGAAATCGGGTTGGACGAGGCGGAATGCGCGCGGTCCGCCGCGCCGCTGAAGGCGATCCACGCGAGCCTGCAAGTCGATAAAAATCCAGCCCGCACACAGGCTTAACATCGTATAATGTGGATCGCCCCCCGTCGGGTATCAGCATTCTTCGGTGCGAAGTCCGCGCCCGCAGAACATATCCGGAGGGGTCGCAAATGCAGACGCACATCCTGGATTGGGGCAATTTGCGGATCGATACCGACGGTTCGCTGATCGTCGTGTCGCTTGCCGGCGGAACCTCCTTCTCGCTCGCGCCGCAACAGGCCCTCGAAGTGTCGCAGGCGTTCCATCAGGCCGCGATCGACGCCGAAGGCAGCAAGGCCTGGCTGCGGACCGCCGCACGGCCCGGAACCTTCTAGCCCGACGATCCGCGCTACGCTGCTCGCGCAGTCCTGCGCCGGTGCCGCTCCACCAACGCACCAATGGTTTCCCCAAGCCCGCCTAGGGAAATCGTCCGCTCGCTTCCAAGCGCGGCATAGGCGGGACGAACCGCCTTCAGCCCGAGCGTGGCGCCCGGAACCGTCTGCACGAGGTCCGGATCATAGCCCGCGGCTGCCGCGACATGCCTGGCAAACGCCGCCCAGCTGACCGCCGTCTCGCCGGCCAGATGCCAGATCCCCTCCGCGCCGTCGATGAACAGGTCGAGCGCCGCATCGACCAGCGCGGGCACGGAACTCGGCGTTACGATCTGGTCGCCGGCCGCTGCGAACGGCCGGTTCGCCGCCAGCGCATCAAGCGCTGCCCAGACGAAATTCTGCGTATCGAATGGTGCAAAGAACGCCGCGGTCCGCACCACCATCCCGCCGGGCAGCACGGAACACACCTGCTCCATCGCCGCCTTGCTGCTGCCATAGGCGTTCAGTGGCCGCGGCGCATCGGACTCGACATAGGGCCGCGTCGCGCTGCCATCGAACACCAGATCGCTCGAAAAGGACAGGCACGGGATCCCGCGGCCCGCACAGGCACGGCCAAGCGTGATCGCCGCTTCGGTGTTGATCCGCCGGCACGCCGCCTCCTCGGTCTCCGCCTCGTCGACCCTCACCCAGCCGGTCGCGTTGACGACGCCCCAGGGGCGGTACGCGTCCAACGCGGCCGCGATCCGGTCCGGCCGTTCCAGGTCCAGCGCGTCACGGCGCGTCACGACATGGTCGATCCCCCGCGCGACGCAGGCCTGCGCGAACGCCTGCCCCAGCGTGCCGCTCGCGCCGCAGATCAGCAGCGGCCCGGTCCCGTCCTGCTCCTCCGGCGTGCGCGTCGCCGGCGCGGGGCGGCTCAGCGGCACATGGGTCAGCCGGTCTGGCCGGCGCCACCAGCCAGGCGCAGCCACCACCGGGTGACGCGCCGCACCGGTCGGCAGTCCGCGCCACAACGTCGCAAGCGCCGTCGACCGCGGCGCTCCTTTTCCCACGTCGAATACGCCCGGCTCGTACAGGCCCGGCGCGGTCAGCAACTTGTTCCAGTCGTGACTGCCGAGCAGCGCCCATGCCGTCACCGCTTCGATCGCGATACCCTCTTCGCGTAGCGCGCTGGCGGTGTCCCACGCCTCCGCCACCCAGCGCAGCTGTTCCTCGCGCGTGCAACCATTATGAACTTCGGTCAACGCGATGGGTGTGCCGTAACGCTGCCACGCCTCACGCAAGACGCCCGCCAGTCCGGCCGGCGGCGGATCGAGCGCGCGCACCGCTTCGGTATCGGCATAGGCGATCTGGTCGTTGCTGCCATGCGTATGGACCGGGTAACGCTCGACCCGGTGATCCAGGAACCGGTCGCTGGTCAGATAATGGTTCACCCCCACCACGTCCGGCGGGCACGGATCGTCCGCGATCGCCCGCAGCCGGTCGCCCAGCCCCATCCGGTCGAGCCGCGCCCACAGCGGATGGTGCGGCGTCACGCGTCCGAACAGCAGGTCCCAGCCCGCCCAGCGACGCAGATTGTCGAACGCCGCCTGTTGCGCCATCCGGACCGTGGCATAAGTCCGGCCAAGATCGTCGGTCTGGATCAAGCGCGCCCGGCGGTTGATGCGGCGCACGGCTTTCATCGCCGCCCGCGTCCCATCGACCTGCGTCAGCAGCGCCCGCCAGAATGACCGTTCGTCGCGGTGGTGCGGATACCAATGGCCGTAAAGCCCCGAAAAGCGCGCCGTCGTCAGGGGCTCGTTGACCGGCGTCCAGTCGACCACCCACGGATAACGCTCGGCAACCTCGGCCGCAAAGTTTCCCAGCCCCGCGGCAAAGCCGTCGTCGAGCAGGCTCGTATGCGCCGGTCCGCTGCCATGATGGACCAGCCCGACAATCGGGCGGACACCGCGCGCGCTCAGCCGGTCCAGCCGCGCGTCACTCCAGCTCCAGTCGGGTTCGGTCCTGTCGGCCGGGCGGACCCGCTCCCACAGAACCGGGAAACGCAACGCCGTCAGCCCCAGATCGGCGAACAGATCAATGTCGTCGAGACGATCCTGGTGCCCGCTGCGCCGCATCTGGTCGAGATAATCATCGCCGACCCGGTTCACCGTACATTCCACCCCGCCCCAAAAGTTCAGTGGTTTCATCGGTGGTCTCCTTCCAGATCAAACAGCTCATGCCTGTCGTCGTTCCGGCTGTAATCTTGATCTAGATTGTTATTGTTCGATTTACTGGAACTAACACTATTAGGTGCCGTTCATTCTATCTATAATCAAAAAGGGATTAGCATGCTCGGCACAGTTTCCTCGGATGGTCGCAGATCGTCGAACCTTCGGCCGGAAACCGATCAATCGACCTTGATTTGCTTCAGTCATCTTCGCTGGGCATTTGTGTTTCAGCGACCGCAACATCTGATGACCCGCTTTGCCGCCACGCGGCGCGTGCTGTTCTGGGAAGAACCGGAATATCAGGTCGGTGCCGATGCTGCGACGCTGCGCCGCCACGCGGCCGAGGGCGGGGTCGAGGTGTTCACTCCGATGCTGAGCGAGGCGGATCGCGGGCGTGAAGACACCGTACTCGCGACCCTGCTCGACGCGGTCGTCGCCGACACCCCCGGCCCACTCGTTCGGTGGTACTACACACCGATGATGCTGTCCTTCTCGGACCATGTGCCCGCCGACTGCATCGTCTATGACTGCATGGACGAACTCTCCGCCTTCCGGGACGCACCGGCCGACCTGCTCGCGCGTGAACAGACGCTGATCGAGCGTGCCGACGTCGTCTTCGCCGGCGGTGCCAGCCTGTACGCGAGCAAGCGCGACCGCCACTCCAACGTCCATGCCTTTCCGTCCAGCATCGATGCCGCCCACTTCGGCAAGGCGCGCGCGAGCACGACGCAGCCTGCCGATCAGGCCGACATCCCTGGCCCGCGCCTCGGCTTCGTCGGCGTCATCGACGAACGGATGGACGTCGGCCTGCTCGCCGCAATCGCCGATGCGCAGCCGAATTGGTCCTTCGTCGTCGTCGGCCCGGTGGTGAAGATCGACGAGGCCGATCTGCCGCGCCGCGCGAACATCCATTATCTCGGCAGCAAGTCTTATGCCGAGCTGCCCGACTATCTGGCCGGCTGGGACGTCGCGCTGATGCCGTTCGCGATGAACGAGGCGACGCGCTTCATCAGCCCGACCAAGACCCCCGAGTATCTCGCTGCGGGCTGCCCGGTCGTGTCGACGCCGATCACCGACGTCGTGCGGCAATATGGCACGCTCGATGCCGTCGGGATCGCCGACACCGCGGATGCGTTCGTCGCGGCCTGCGATCGCGCGATGACGTTGCGGCAACAGGGCACCGGCTGGCGTGACGCCGCCGATGCGCAACTCGCCACCGGATCGTGGAACGGCACCGCGCTCGCGATGGATGCGCTCATCGATAAGGCAATCGTGCTGCGCGACAAGCATGAGGCGGTTGTTTCACCGACCAGCTGGCCCGCGGCGCATGAACGCTACGACGTCATGGTCGTCGGGGCCGGTTTCGCCGGCGCGGTCATGGCCGAGCGGCTGGCCAACGACGGCGGCAAGCGCGTGCTGGTGGTCGACCGCCGTCCCCACATTGCCGGTAACGCGTTCGATCATCTCGATGCGGCCGGCATCCTGATTCACCAATATGGCCCGCACATCTTTCACACCAACTCGACCGAGATCGTCGACTATCTGTCGCAGTTCACGGATTGGCGACCCTACGAGCACCGCGTGCTGGCCCAGGTTGGGGCGCAGCAGGTCCCGATGCCGATCAACCGCACGACGCTCAACATGCTGTACGATCTCGATCTACACACGGACGCCGATGTCGATGCGTTCCTCGCCTCGCGCGCCGAGCCGGTCGATCCGATCCGCACCTCTGCCGACGTCGTCGTATCGAAGGTTGGTCGCGAACTCTACGAAACCTTCTTCCGCGGCTACACGCGCAAGCAATGGGGCATGGACCCATCGGAACTCGACAAGTCGGTCACCGCACGCGTGCCGACCCGGAGCGACACGGACGATCGATACTTCACCGATCGGTTCCAGGCGATGCCCGCCGCCGGTTACACCGCCATGTTCGAACGGATGCTCGATCACCCCAATATCGACGTGCTGCTGGACGTCGACTACACCGCGGTGCGCGACGTATATCCGCACGATCATCTGGTTTTCACCGGTCCGATCGACGAATATTTCAGTCATCGCTACGGCGCGCTGCCCTATCGGTCGCTGCGCTTCGAGCATCGAACGGAGGACACCGAATGGCATCAACCGGTCGCTGTCGTGAATTATCCGGACGAGGACGTGCCCTACACGCGCGTCACCGAATATAAGCACCTGACCGGCCAGACCGCGTTACGTACCAGCCTGACCACCGAATATCCCAGCGCGACGGGCGATCCCTACTACCCGATCCCGCGCGATGAGAACCAGGCGCTGTTCAAGCGTTACGAAGCGCTGGCGCTCGCAGAACGCAACGTCAGCTTCGTCGGCCGCCTCGCGACTTACCGATACTATAATATGGATCAGGTCGTGGGCCAGGCACTGGCCACCTACCGCCGGCTCGATGCCGCCTCCGAACGCCGGGCAATGGCGATGAACCCCGCCGCCGCGGCTTAAGCCCAGACGGTCATAGTCAAACAACGGGGGTGGCCATGATTTCTCCTGGCCACCCCCGCGGCCGTTCGTTTTACGCGAGCGAGCCCGTGTAGATCAGCTGCCGAACATCGTCCGCGAGCTGATTGTTCGCACCCAGCTGCTCGATCAACTGCGCCTGACGGCTGCCACGCAATCCCGCGGTGGTCAGCTGACCGTCGCGCACATATGTGTAAATGCCACTCACTGCGAAGGCGGAGGCATGCGCGATGTGCGCCGCCTGCCCGGCCTGCATCGCCAGGAACGCCTCGGACTCGAAGAACGCGCGACGCGTCAGCGGCGTCTCGAACGCGAACTCGATCACCGCGATCAGCGCGCGTTCGTCCGGCACCAGATGGTTGACGTTCGGCGCGGGCGGCGCAGGGTCGGCATTGTCGTACAGGTCCGGTACGTGCAGCCGCAGCTTCAGCACCGCAGGGTCCGCGGCCAGCGTCCCGGCGAACTCCGCCATGTACGCGCCGAACGCCGCCGCATCGCGCCCCGCCGCGCCGAAATGGACGTGCATCCGGTCGAACCCGTCGTGGCCGTTCGGGATCGGATCAGCCATCCGGTCGACCAGCGTCCGCGACCCGTTGGGCAGCGCATAGGCAACGGTCGCCGCGAACATGTTCTGCTCGTCGGCGAACAGGATGTGGCTCGCCGCGTTAAAGACCTCCTGATTCGCTGCGGATGCGAAGCCGATCTCGACTCCGCCATCCAGTTCGTAATCGTCGAATGGCGTGATGCCGCCGATCGCCGGCCACAGATGCGCGTCCTGTTCGCGAGTCAGATGGGTCTGGACGTACCAGCCAAGCCCCGGGATCCGCGAACACAGCGGGCCATGGACATCGCGCCAATAGGTCGCGAACACCTCATGCGGCACGCGCGGTCTGCGCAGCACGGTCGTATAGCTGTTGATTGCAATGCTCGCGTCGCGCTCCGCATAATCGTTCGTGATCGAAACTCTGGGCATGATGATGCTCCTTGGTCAGGCGGCGGACCGGTCCGGGTCCGCCAGGAAATGCGCGAGACTGCAGTGTTCGAGTGCGTCGGCGACGTCCGCAGGTGACCATCGCAGCGGCTCTGAAATGAGCACGACATGGGCGCGCGATGTTCCTGCCGCGCTCACGGGTCGATCAACGCGCCTCACCCGGTTTGTATGCCCCACGCATCACGCCGCGACGCTTTCGACCACCGGGTCGACCCGATCGGGAAAGCTTGGGCGTAACGATCGGGGTTCGGCTCCCGCGATCGATCTATGGCATGTCGCCCTACGGTGACCATCGACGGGAGGCGCGATCGCCGCCAATTCCGCAAAGTATCTTATACCTGGCCCTCTAGTCCGTCGGCACTACCCGTCGCGCATCCGACGTCGCGAACCTTCTATTCCCTAGCGGCAAGATCTTTGTTGAAACCCTACGACCCGCCAAACGAAAAAAAGTGTGTCGCTTTTTTGCAAAGACTTAACCTTTGCGTTTTGAGACTTTCGTCTAAACGACGCGGTAAGCTGGCCGCAGATGCGGTGGCGGGAGAGGTATCATGGCGAATTCTGCATATACGAACGACGTCATCGACGGGACCGATGACGACGACGTCCTGAACGGCACCGACGGTTCGGACACGATCAACGGCTACGCCGGCAACGATTTCTTCAACGGCAGCCTTGGCGCTGACATCCTCGACGGCGGCGAAGGCGACGACGTGTTCCGCTTCAGCATCGTGGATGACAGCGGTGACGATCTCGGCACCGGCAGCATCATCGGCGGCGAGGGTAACGACCTCCTCGACCTGAGCGGTATTGCACCGACCACGATCGGCGCGGTCGATACCGATGACGGCGAAGCGCTCGGCGTGTTCGTCGGAACGCAGCGCTACGCGCTCAACGGCATCGAGCAGATCATTGTCCGCGCGGGCAGCTATGTCGAACTGTTCACGGGCAGCGAAGGCGCCCAGCTGCAGCTCGACGTCGTCGGCAGCGACAACACGGAAATCTATCTGTCCGGAAACCGGACCGTCAACAGCGGTTCGGGCGACGACTACATCTTCGCATCGGGCATCGCCGCCACCAAGACGACCGGGGCGATCTCGGGCGGCGACGGCGTCGATACGCTCGGCCTCGACAACGGATTCCAGGTCGATCTGGCCGCAGGTACTGCCTATTCGGCCAACTCTTTCTTCGCGCTTTCGGGCGTCGAGAACGTCGTTGCGGCGGCCGACGGTGGCAGCCGGTCGTCGATCGCGGGCGACGACAACGCGAACGTCTTCAGCGTGCTGTCCTACGCCGATGACGGCCAGACCGGCATTACCTTCGACGGTCGCGGCGGAAACGACACGATCACCGGCAGCAACGGGAACGACCTGCTCACCGGCGGCGAGGGGAACGACCTGCTGACCGGCGGCATGGGTGTCGACACCCTGATCGGCGGCCTGGGTGACGACACCCTGTTCGGCAACCAGGGTGACGACATCCTGAACGGCGGCGACGGGGCCGATACGCTCTACGGCGGCCAGGGCAACGACCTGCTGACCGCGGGTCTGGGCAACGACACGCTGTTCGGCAACCTCGGTGACGACACGCTGTTCGGCAATCAGGGCGACGACACGCTTTCGGGCGATGCCGGCAACGACACGCTTTACGGCGGTCAGGGCAATGACTCGCTGACCGGCGGTGACGGCAACGACACACTGTTCGGCAACCTCGGCGACGATGTCCTGTACGGCAACATCGGTGCGGACACGCTGCAGGGCGATGACGGCGACGACATCCTTTACGGCAACCAGGACAACGACGTGCTGTACGGCAATGTCGGCAACGACACGCTCTACGGCGGCCAAGGCGACGATCTCGTCTATGGCGGCCGCGGCGACGACCAGCTGTTCGGCAACCTCGGCAACGACGTACTGCAGGGCGGCCTCGGCAGCGATACGCTGACCGGCGGCGGCGGCGCGGACATGTTCCGGTTCATCCTGGCCGGTGACTCGACCGTCGCCGCTTCGGATGTCATCACCGACTTCGAAACGAACGTCGACAAGATCGACGCCCAGGGGCTCTACACGAACGCCGCCGACAGCTTCCAGATCACGTCGGGCGGCGGCAACACGTTTGTCGACTTCGATCTGGGTGGCAACGGATCGATCGATCTGCGCGTCGAGGTGACCGGTGAGAACGCCGTCACCGCATCGGACGTCCTGTTCGGTACGCCGTCGGTCGCGGCCTTTGGTGCCGACGAGACGGCGCATGCCGCCATGTGGGTCGCCGACATGCCCGTGATGACCCCGGACGTCGTGGGCACCTGGTAACAAACAGGATCGGGCTGAGGTGGTCCCGACCACCTCAGCCCGATCCTTTACCTGACATTTTGCAAGCTGCCGCCGTTCGGCAATCCGTTCAGGCGGCTCGTGCCGCCATTCGCGCGGCCAGCTTCTCTGCCTCGGTCCAGATCTTGCGCTCACGGTCCTTCTGCGGCTTGACCTGCTTGACCGGCCCGCCGCCCAGCACGGGCGCCCGCTTCGTCGAATGACGCGCAACCTCGCAATGCCACGGATGATCGTCGCGCACCGTCAGCGCGAGCCCGATCTCGCGCTCCACATCATGCAGCCAGGCGCGCTGCTCGGCATCGCACAGCGTGACCGCATAACCGCTGCGCCCCGCACGACCGGTGCGGCCGATCCGGTGGACATAGCTTTCCGGCAGGCTCGGCAGGTCGTGGTTGAACACATGCGTCACCGTGTCGACGTCGATCCCGCGCGCCGCGATATCGGTCGCTACCAGCACCTGCACGGTGCCCGCGCGGAACGCATCCAGCGCGCGTTCCCGCTGCCCCTGCGACTTGTTGCCGTGCAGCGCCTCGGCGGTGATCCCCCCTTCGCTGATGAACGCGCACACTTCGTTCGCGATGTTCTTCTGCAACGTGAACACGACCGCCTGGCCCATCTCCGGCGTCCGCAGCAGCGCCAGCAGCGCGGTCTTCTTGTCCGCCGCATCGAGGAACATCACCGACTGCTCGATCCGCTCGACGGTCGTCGACGGCGGCGCGATCTCGACCTTCGCCGGATCACGCAGCAGGCTCTGCGCCAGCGTCGCGATGGACTTCGGCATCGTCGCTGAAAACAGCAGCGTATGGCGATCGCTCGGCAGCGTCGCGACGATCCGCTCGATCGGCTTGGCAAAGCCCATGTCGAGCATCTGGTCCGCCTCGTCCAGCACCAGCGCCTCGAGCGCGGACAGGTCGCACAGCCCCTGATCGACGAGGTCGAGCAGCCGCCCGGGCGCCGCCACGATGATGTCGACGCCGGCCTCGAGGGCCTTCACCTGATGGAACTGGCTCACCCCACCGAAGATCGTCGTGACGCTCAGCGACGCGTGGCGACCGAAACTCTCGAAGCCGGCGGCGATCTGCAACACCAGTTCGCGCGTCGGCGCCAGGACCAGGATGCGCGCCCCGCCACGCGGTGCCGAGCGTGGGTTGGCGGCAAGCCGGTGCAGCAGCGGCAGCGCGAACGCCGCGGTCTTGCCCGTGCCCGTCTGCGCCATGCCGAGCATGTCACGGCCCTGCAACAGCATCGGGATCGACTGCGCCTGGATCGGCGTCGGGCTTACATAGCCCTCCTCCGCCAGCGCCTGTAGCAGGGATGGCGCCAGTTCGAGATCTGCAAAAGTCATGGTCGTCATCACGCGATGCCTCCAGCGCTAAGGCTGCGCCGGATCAGCTTGGCATATTAGCAGCGCGGCCTGTAAAGTTTTATGCTGCACTGCGTCAACGTCAAAACCATGACGGTCTCGCAGTCAGACGGTCTCGATCCCCGCAAGCCCCTCGCCCCGACGCCAACACCGAAACGCTGCGCCCTACTGAGCTGGCCTCACCCATTTCAACATGTTGCAGCATTGTAACACTCATTGAAACTTCGTTGCCAAACTATTGCCGAATGATGGCGGACTATTGCGGTGCACCCTGTTTTCCCGAACCTTGCGGCTCGGATCAATCAGGGGGCCTGACGATGACGCTGAACCGAACCTTCCTTCGCTCGGGCATATGCCTTCCCGCCATGCTGCTCGCGGGTGCCGCCCATGCGCAGGCCGTCGATGTCGGCCCGGCCGCGTCCGCCAGCGCATCGACCAACGAGGCCGCGGACACGCCCGACGATATTATCGTCACCGGCTCCCGCATCCGGCAGAACCCGCTGGAACAGCGCTCCCCCGTCGTCACGCTCGACAGCGCGGCGCTGGCTCAGACCGGCCTCACCTCCGTCGCGGACATTCTCCAGCGCCTGCCCAGCGCGGCCGGCGGCCTCAACACGAAGGTCAATAATTCCGGCAACATCGGCAACCCGCAAGACGGCGGCGGCGTCGGCGCCGGCTCGTCCGAAATCGACCTGCGCTATCTGCTTTCCAAACGCACACTCGTGCTGGTCGACGGCCTGCGCTACGTCAACGGCGCGTCGGCCAGCGGCATCCCCGGCACCGTCGATCTGAACACCATCCCCAACAGCTCGATCGAGCGGATCGAGGTCCTGCAATCCGGCCAGTCGCCGCTCTACGGATCGGACGCCATCGCCGGCGTCGTCAACATCATCACCAAGAACAGCCAGCAAGGCCTGCGCATGTCCGGCCAGTTCGGCACGTTCCGCGCGGGCGACGGCGATTCCTACAATGGCGACATCAGCTACGGCGTGAAGGGGCCGACCACCTCGCTCGTCTTCGGCGGCAGCTATGTGAAGGAAGGCAGCGTCCGCACCAGCGACCGCGCCATCTCGCAATTTCCCAACCCCGGCCAGACGACGTGCGAAGACCCGCGCGGCGGCTGCTCTGGCGCGGCACTTGGCGGCCGCATCGTGTTCAACCAGGGCAATGCGGTGCGTCCGCAGGGCGGCACGCTCACCGTGCGCCAGAACGGCCTCACCACACGCGGCGTATATGATCCGACGCTCGCGGGCGGCGATTTCCGCGCGTTCACAACCGCGGACCGCTTCAACTTCGCGCCGTTCAACTACTTCCTGACGCCGTCCGAACGCTACGGCGCGTTCGTCAACTTCAAGCAGGAGCTGGGCTCCGACATCAACCTGCGCGTCCGGGCGATCTACAACCACCGCAATTCGCAGAACCAGGCCGCCTTCCTGCCGCTGAACGTCGGACCCGACGCCGGTACCGGCACGCTGACCGACCGCATCTCGATCGACGCGACCAACCCGTTCAACCCGTTCGGCGTCACGCTGTCGGCGGGCGGCGCGGGCCAGCCGCCGGCGAACTATGCTCTCGTCGGCCGCCGCCTGGTCGAGGCGGGGCAGCGCACCTACAATCAGCGCGTCGACACGATGTCAGTCACCGCCACGCTCGACGGCAAGTTCCAGCTCGGGGAACGGACTTTCTATTGGGACGTGAACGCGGTGCAGGGCTTCAACGACGCCAAGCAGGTGTTCACAGGCAACATCAACACGCAACGCCTCGCCCAGGCGCTCGGCCCGGTGGCGCTTTGCACCGGCGAATGCGTGCCGTTCAACATCTTCGGCGGCGCGGGCTCGATCACCCCGGCGATGCTTGCCTTCGTCGGCTTCACCGAACGCGCGCGCAGCAGCCAGGAACTGCGCGACTACACCGCCAATCTGACCGGTGAGCTGTTCGACCTGCCCGCCGGCGCGGTCGGCATCGCGGTCGGCTACGAACATCGCTACCAGAAGGGGTCGTTCACGCCCGATCCGCTGATCCAGGCGGGCTTCGGCGCGGATATTCCGGCGCAGGCGGCCAGCGGTTCGTTCAACTCGGACGAATTCTACGGCGAAATCCGCATCCCGCTCCTGAAGGACGTGCCGTTCTTCAACTCGCTGGAGGCATCGGGCGCGGTCCGCCACGTCAACTATTCGACCAGCGGCAGCAACACGACCTACACCGCCACCGGGCTATGGAAGCCGATCTCCGACCTGCTGTTCCGCGCTTCGTTTGCGGAGGGGTTCCGCGCCCCCAGCATCGGCGAGTTGTTCGGTGCGCAGTCGCGGTCTGACATCGGCATCCCCGATCCGTGCAGCAACATCCCGGGCTCGCGCTACCAGGCGTCCGACACGGTGCGCGCCAACTGCGCGGCCAACGGCGTACCGACCAACGGCAGCTACCAGGAACCGACTGGGCAGCTTGGCGTGACGACCGGCGGCAACCGCGACCTCGCCCCCGAAACCTCGAAGACCCGGTTGTTCGGCGGCGTACTCAGCCCCGCCTTCCTGCGCGACAGCGGCTTCGCCAGCCAGTTCGCGCTGGAGGCCAACTATTACGACATCAAGGTGTCCGGCGCGATCGCCTCGACCAACCCGCAGGTGACGCTCGCGCGCTGCAGCGAAGCCGGCGACGCGCTCAGCTGCTCGAACGTCATCCGCAGCAGCAGCGGGCGCATTTCCAGCATCGTCGGCCTGCTCCAGAATATCGGGCAGATCCGTACGCGCGGCATCGATCTCACGCTCAGCTATCGCTCGCCGCAGACCGCGGCCGGCATCTTCGGCCTGTCGCTCAACGGCAACCACCTGATGAAGTATACCGAGACGACGCCGACCTCGACCGGGTTCAGCGCGATCAGCTACCGCGGCACCACCCGCGGATCGCCCGACCAGTCCTACCCCAAATATAAGGGCACCGGCGTGGTCAGCTGGAGCATCGCCGATATTGAGGCGTCGTTCACCGGCCGCTACATCAACCACGTCACCGAAAACACCGGTGCCTGGCTGAAGAATACCTTCTACGGCGACGTCCAGCTGACCCTGTCGCCTGCCTTCCTCGACCGAAAATACGACTTCACGGTCGGCGTCCGCAACGTCTTCAACCAGGATCCGCCGGCCTGCACCACCTGCACCGGCCCGAACTACGATCCGACGACCTACGACGTGCCCGGCCAGTTCGGCTACCTGCGCGTCTCCTACAGGATGTAACCGCGCGACCGGCAGCGCTGCCGGTCCACTCGATTTGACTGCACAGGATGGGACAGATGCGGAGGGCGGCAGCCCTCCGCCGGGACGCTGGCTCCTCTGGTCTGCGAGCCGTGCAAAGACGCGGCACCGCGCCCGACGCCCCACCCCCAGACACAAAAAGGGCCGCCTCCCCGATCGGGGAGGCGGCCCTTTTTGCCTGTGGCCTGGGACTAGAAGCCGAACTTCGCGCCGGCGCGGAAGCTGCGACCGTAGATGCCGTTGCCGGCCTGCACGGCGTTGTACAGATAGGCGCCGTAGGTGACCGGATCGATCGCCGGCAGGCGATCGAACAGGTTCAGCGCGTTGAAATAGACCTGCACCTTGTCCGTCACGTTGACGGCCGCGTTCAGGTCGAACGTGACATAGCTCTTGACGTGGCACCCGGTGTAGCCCGGCGACTGGCCGCAATCCTTGTACGCATCGCCCTGATCCATCGCCGACAGATCGTAACCGTCGGTGTAGTTCAGCGTGCCGCTGATCGCGACCTTGTCGAACTCGAACGTGTTGGTCCAGTTGCCCTTCCACTCGAACGTGCCGCTGCCGGCGGTCAGGTTGAAGTTGCCGAGCGTGCCGACATACTTCTCCTTGGTGCCGTCCGGGAACGTCGTACTCAGGTTCAGCAGCCAGCTCGCGGCCAGATTGGTCGTCCAGCGTACCGGACCGAGGTCGAACCGGCCGGTCGCGCCGAAATCGATGCCTTCCGAATTCAGCGTGTCCGAATTGATCAGCTGCGACTGGACGAAGCCGATGCGCGGACGCGCGTTCGGGTTGTTGACGTCGGCCGCGTCGGCGATGACGTTGAACCCGTCCGGAATGGTTGTGCCGGCATAATAGGCCGCGATCGCCGGGGCGGTCGACGCCGACGTGATCGCGCCGGTCTTCTTGATGTTGAAGTAGTCGACCGTCAGCGAGATCTGGCTGATCGGCTGGAAGACGATACCGCCCGTGAAGCTGCGCGACTTCTCCGGCTTCAGGTCCGGCGACGCCAGCGTCGTGTTGCCGATCGAGTAGGTCGTCAGATAGGTCGGGCAACCCGCCTGGTTCTGCTGGCTGCAATTCGCGCCGTACTGAGCAAGGAACGCGTTCGGAATGCCCGAGATCTGCTGCGTCACGTAACCCGTGGTCGGCAGGGCGTTCGCCTCGGCGAAGCTCGGGATGCGGAAACCGCGCGAATAGGTGCCGCGCAGGGTCACCTGACGGATCGGCTTCAACAGGATGCCCGCCTTGGGCGAGAAGTTGCTCTGGCCGGTCGAGTAGCTGTCGTAGCGCCCCGATGCGCTCAGTTCGATCTGGTCGATCACCGGCGCGTTGATTTCGAAGAAGGCCGAACTCACGGTCCGGTTTCCTTCGGTGCCGAACGCGTTCAGCGAGAAATAACGCTGCGTCGGGCCGTTGGTGTCCGGGTTCGCGCTCGGTGCATCGATCGCTTCGTAGAAGATCGAGCCACCGACACCGAGCTGGAGCGGACCGCCGGGCAGGTCGAACAGCGTCTTGGAAACGGTTGCCTGCGCCTGGTACAAATCGGACGACGCGTTGGAGACGTTCTCCGGGGTCAGATAGTCGTTGACCGCTGCCGAATTCAGCGACGGGTTGACGAAGTTGTACGTCCCGTCGGCGATCACGTCGAGCAGATGCTGAATGTAGACATAACCGTTCTGGCGGCGTGCCAGGTCGGTGTGCATCGCGGTCGCATCGACCTTGTAGTCCCAGTCGCCGAACGCGGTACCGGTGATCCCCATCGCGCCGCGGTACACGCGGCTGCGGGTCTCGTTGCGCGTCACACCGGTCGGGCTGCGCCCCACCAGCTGCGCCGTCTGGCCGTTCGCAGCGAACGGGTTGTTCGGGTTGAGCGTCCCGTTGGCCGCGGTGCAGTTCACGCGCCCGGCGCAGACATAGACCGGCAGCGTCAGGATGCCCGACCCGGCCGCGAAGTTCGCCGCACCCGACGAGGTCGAAAACTGCGGATACAGGATGCCGGCCGGGGCATTGCCGCGGATGACAGCCGGATCACCGGTGTAGGACGAACTGGTCTGCTGGAAATTGACTGCCAGATACGCCTCGGCATTGTCGCCGACCTTCGCGGTGAAGCGCGCGGATCCGCCGAAACGCTCGATCTTGGGCGACACCACGCCGTACTGGTTGGTGAAATCCTCCTGGCAGACGTTGCTGACCGGCAGCGTCGCGTTGGCGGCCAGTTCGGCGGCGTTCGGCGTCACCGCAGGACCGGCGGCGCAACCGGCGCCCGCGTTCAGGATTTGGTAGCGGCCGGTCGTGCCGGGGCGGACATACAGCGTGCTGCCTAGGCTGAACGGCCCGAGCGCGCCGGCCGCATTCTGACCGTTGATGATGTTGTTGGGGCCACCGATGCCACGGCGATCGTCCGAGTTGAACGGTGCCGGCAGGTCGTCGTTGCGGACGGCGCTGCTGCGGAAATAGAAGCCGCTAACATAGGCGTTGTAGCCCTTCTCATCCAGGTCGCCGGTGCCGGCGGTCAGCGTCACGCGCTGGTTCGCACCGAACCCGCGCTCCGCAATACCGGCTTCCGCGCGGCCCGAAACGCCCTCGAACTTGCGCTTGGTGATCACGTTGACGACGCCTGCGATGGCGTCCGCGCCGTAGCTTGCCGACGCGCCGTCGCGCAGCACCTCGATCCGGTCGACGATGTCGTCTGGAATGGTGTTCAGATCGACGAAGTTGCGCGATCCGTCATCGGCCAGCGGATAGTAAGCGGCACGCAGGCCGTCGAACAGCACCAGTGTCGAACTGGTCGACAGGCCGCGCAGCGACACGGCGGACGCGCCGGCCGCGAACGCGCCGTTGGCGGTGAACGAGTTGGTGAGCGCCGCGCCGTTGTTCGACGACAGCTGCTGGATCGCGTCCTGCACCGTGTTGATGCCGCGCGCGTCCAGGTTCGCCGACGTCAGCGTCGTCACCGGCGAAACGCCCGTGTCGCCGCCGCGCAGGATCGATCCCGTCACGACGATCGTGTCGGCGTCGCCCTGCGTGTCCTGCGCCGCCGGGGCCGGGGCCGGGGCGGTGGCTGCAGGGCCGACATCCTGAGCTTGGGCGGGCATGGCGACCGCGGCGAACAAGGCAGCACCGGCAAGCAGGCGGGCGCGCGAAAGCGAAGATGCAGTCGTCATGTCGGGATCCCCCTTTGAGAAGAGCCCGCGCGGCCGCATTGTGCGATCCGGTCGGGCGCCCCTGGTATTCGGTCGAACTACCCAAAATGGGTAACTCGAAAGATTATGTTCGCGACATGCAACCCGCTTGAAACACTGTAAAGATGATGTGTGGGAGAGCGGTGCTTTCGCTTGGCTTTGTAGCCAAAATGACACAAAAAGACACAAAGCCGGGTTAACCACCGCCGGCCGAGCGGACTACCCGACGGGTCGTTGCATCCGCGCCATGCGCGAGCGAACACCCAAACCGGAGCGCCTGCCACGCGCCGTGTCTCAGTTCAGGATCACGAAATGAATTTTGACCGGAGCGGGGTGATCGTCTTCTCGAACGAAGGCCCGCGCACCACCTTCGCCGCGGTCTCGGGCCCCAGCCGTACGCACAACTTGTTCCAGAACCGCGCATCGGGCCAGTCGGCGATATCCTCGTCCACCGCGCACTGGATATAATAGCGGCTGCGCCTCGGCGACCGCATCGATGCCAGCGCGAACCCGAGTTCGTGGTTGGCGTACATCAGCTCATGATCCGCCGGCGGTACGTCCGCCAGGATATTAAGCTAGCCGAACGTATAGACGCGTTCATACGTCCGCAGCACATCCGCCGGGATCGCGCCGCGGCTCACCCCCGCCGGGCCTGCGCCAATCATCGCGATCTGGGTTCGGGCCTTATCCCCTCTCGGCGACCGCAGCCGGTCAGCTGGCCCCGGCGACGACATGCTGATTCAGCGTCCCGAACCAGTCCCCGGCCTGCATCGTCACGCGGTCCCCGAAGCTCAGGAACGGCATCACCGGCGTGCCGTCCGCGATCATCTCGATGGCCCGGCGTTCGGACAGGCACGTCGATCCGACAACCGCATGGTCCGGATTGGAGACCGTCCCCGACCCGATGATCGTCCCGGCCGGCAGATCGCGCGTGCGTGCCGCGTGCGCGATGAGGTCGTGAAACCCGAACGCCATCGCATCGCCAACCGGGCTGCCGAACCACGCGCCGTTCACGGCGACCGTCAGGGGCAACCGCACCCGGCCGTCTGCCCACGCGTCGCCCAGCATGTCCGGCGTCACCGCAAACGGTGCGACGCTGCACGCCGGCTTTGCCTGCACCCAACCGAAGCCGGTCTTCATCTCGATCGGCGCAATGGAACGCAGCGACCAGTCGTTGATGAGCACGACAAGCCGGACATGCCCCAGCGCGTCCTGCGCGGAACACCCCATCGGCACGTCGTCGGTCACGACGCCGAACTCCCCTTCGAAATCGATCCCGTCCGCCTCGGACGGAAAGGGAACATCCTGGGTCGCGGAAAGGAAACGGTGCGACATACCCTGGTACATCAACGGACGGTCGGTCGCGATCGGGGGCAGGCCGAACGCCTGCTGCATAAGCGCGCCGTGCGTCGGAAACGCGGAGCCGTCCAGCCATTGCCAGGCACGCGGCAGCGGTGCCATGCACTGCGCCGGATCGAACACCTGCCCCTGCCCCGCATCGAGCCCGGCCGACAACGCCCGCAAGATCGGCTCCGCCCGCGCCCAGCCGTCCAGCGCGGCCTGCATCGTCGGCACGCCAGTCGCCGGCAGGCAGCGCGCCGCGTCGCGCGAGACGATAACCAAGGTGCCATCGCGCGTTCCGTCGTCCAGTGTCGCCAGCCTCATGCGGCATCCTCAAAGATCGCGACGGCGCGCGTCCAGCCCGCGGATCCCCGCTTCACCTTGGTGGGAAAGCAGCTGATCAGAAACCCGTCCGCCGGCAACCGATCGAGGTTGGTCAGCTTCTCCATATGGCAGTAGCCGATGTCGCGCCCCGCCTTGTGCCCTTCCCAAACCAAGCCGTAATCGCCGGTTTCGGCCACCCGTGCCGCGGTATGACTGAACGGTGCGTCCCAGCTCCAGGCGTCGGTCCCGGTCACGCGCACGCCGCGCGACGTCAGGTACATCGTCGCCGCATACCCCATGCCGCACCCGCGCCCCAGGAAGTCGGGCGCGCCCAGCGCCGCCCCCGCGCCGGTATTGACCAGCACGATCTCCAGCGGTGCCAGCACATGGCCGATCCGATCCAGCTCGACCTCCACCTCCGCCGCCGTCACGACGTGACCATCGGGCAGGTGACGGAAATCCAGCTTCACCCCGGGCTGGAAACACCAGTCGAGCGGCACCTCGTCGATCGTCAGCGCTGGCATGCCGCCGTCCATCGTCGGATGATAATGCCACGGCGCGTCCAGGTGCGTGCCGTTATGCGTGCTGAGCGTCAGTATCTCCGACGCGGCGAACCCCTGCCCGCCCGCCATCGCCTCGGCCGTGATGCCGGGGAAGAACAGCGCGGCTTCGGCCACGGTTTCGCGGTGGGTCTGGCGCGTGATCGTCGGCCGCATGAACGGCGGGTCGGTGACGACGTCCGGGTCGATCGCGATCGACAGGTCGAGGATGCGGCGCGTCACGCCGCTCGCTCGCGCCGGCCCGCCGCTCGGCGGTTGTCCCCGCCTAGCGTCTCGCCGAACCAGTCCGCGATATAGTCGCGGCCATAGGCCATGTTGTCGGCCCCGACATGCTCGACACCCCCTTCCCGCGCCGTGAAGATCTTTAGCTCGCGTCGCGGGCTGGCGGTCAACTGGTCGAAACTGCGATGCGCATAATCCAGGGCGATCTGCCGGTCGCGCTCGCCGTGCGTCACCAGGAACGGCACCCGGATCCGCTCCATGACGCCGTCCAACCGCATCTCGGCGGATTTCGCGTGGAAATCGTCCATGTCGTCCGCGCCGAACGCCCACATCACATGCGCCCAGTAATGCGGCACCGGGTTTTCCCCTTCGCGCCGCAGCCGCCTCTGCTGCACCTCCGCCCAGTCGTGATTGGCACCCCACACCGCCCCGCTGGCGAAACGCGGTTCGTAGGCCACCGCCCGCGGTGCGAAATGCCCGCCCAGGGAAATGCCCGTCATGCCGATCCGCGCCGGATCGACCTCCGCTCGCGTCTCCAGCCAGTCGACCGCGCGCGACGCCCAATGTTCGCTGTGCGGATCGACCGGCAGGTCCTGCAACCGCAACGCCTCGCCGCTGCCCGGCTGGTCGACGCAAAGCGTCGCGATCCCGCGCTGCGCCAGCGCGTCCGGCAGGCGCGACCAGTAGAGCAGCTCCTTGCAGCTATCGAGGCCGTTGCAATACACCACCGCCGGATGCGGCCCCGCCCCCGCCGGTCGGGTATACAGCGCCGGCATCGTGCCGTGGGCGAGCGGTATCTCCACCCGCACGCGGTTCAACCCGCCCAGTTCGGTCGATCGCTCGAACGCGTGAAGCGCGGCGGCATAGGTCGCCTTCCGGCCCGGCGCGCCGTGCCCCTGCATCCGCTCTGCCGTGATCAGGTACAGGCTTGCCCGTTCCAGCTTGTTCGATGCGGACAGGTCCCGCCCCGCCGCCGCGTCCTCGTCCGCCAGCTCGACCAGCTTGTCCGCCATCGCCACCCACTGCGCCATGAACTGCGGCGTGCCAGCGTCGCCGCCGTTCGCCGCGGCCTCGCGGATCGGCTTGCACATGTCGATGATCTCGCCCAGCTGGGCACCGCTTTCCATCGCGATCGAAACCGACAGGTTCCAGATATAGTTGGGGAAATATTCGAACAGCGCCATCGCGTCAGGCTGCCGCCGGCTTGAACAGCCCGGCATCCGCCTTGGGATGCGGCATCGTTTGCGGCCCGCCGACACCCGTGCCCCACTGGTCCATCACCTGCGGACCGGGAATATGCACCTTCGGTTCGTGCGTCTCGAAATCGACCTGTTCGACCTCGGACGTATATTCCACCGCGAAGCCGGCCGGCGTCACGAAATAGCTGAAGGTGTTGTTGCCGGCGGTATGACGGCCCGGACCCCATTTGATGTCGGTCCCCTGCTGCCGAAGCCGGCTGATCCCGCGCATCATGCAGTCCACCGACAGCATGTCGTAGGCGACATGGTTCAGGCAAGGCGGCCCGGGCAGGATGGCGACCCGGTGGTGCCACTCGTTGCAGCGCAGGAATCCCATGAAATCGCCTAGCCAGTCGCTCAGCTTGAACCCCAGCACATCAATGAAGAACTGCACCATCGCCTTGTGATCGGGCGAATGCATGACGATGTGGCTGATCTTCTGCGGCACCGCGTCCCACCGGACGAGCTCGCGCTTGGATCCGCGGGCGACGTCGGACGAAATCTGGAACGGCAGGCCGTCGGGCGAAAAGAAGCGGAAGCCGTAGCCGCCGCCCATCGCGTCCAGGTCGCGCGGGGCGAAGATGATCCTGCATCCCGCGGCAACGACCTTGTCATGCAGCGCGTCGACATCGTCGCGGCTGTCCGCGGCCAGCGCGATGACGTCGATCCGCTTGTCGTCCGACTGGCGCAGCCGCACGACATAGGGCTCGTCCGAACCCTGCGCGGCGAAATGCCACATGCCGTCCTGTTCGCCCACTTCGCGCAGGCCCCAGCTTTCGGTGTAGAAGCTCCGTTCCGCCTCCAGGTCCGTCACGCCGTACCCGACGAAGCGGATTTCCGTCACTCTTGCCATCATGCCCTCCGAATGCGCTCACCAGGGGCCGGCACCGTGCGCACGTCGCACGGTGCCGGCCGGCTGGATCAGAAGCGGAACGTGCCCTGCGCACCGAATGTGCGCGGCTGTCCGAAATTCCAATTGTAGATGTTGATCCCGCCGCCGGTGAAGCCGGCATAGGTCTTGACGCGATTATTCTCGACGTTGCGGACATAGCCCTGCAAACTGATCCGGTTACCCGGCAGCTTGAACTCGAGGCTCAGGTCGGTCGTGGTGAACGCCTTCACTTCGTCGCCGGCATAGTTGAACGCGGTCAGATAATATTTCGACTTGAACCGGCTGAAGCCGTTCGCGACCAGCTGATATCCGCCGCCCAGTTCGACGGTCTTGGTATAATTTAGGCCAATCGTCCATTTCGGGGCCTGCGGCGCTGTGTTGCCGGCTAGGTCGAGCGTTAGCCGCTCCACGTTTGCCGGCGGGTTCGTCAGCGTCGGCGCCGGGATCCCGCTGAACTCCTGCAGCTTGGCGTCGATATAGTTGACGATCAGGCTGACCCGGTCGTTCGGTGAGAGGCGGACCGATGTATCGGTCTCGATCCCCCAGACCCGGCTCTTGCCCGCGTTGAACGTCCGCGCGCCCACCGTGGTATCGATATAGACCTGAACCTGCTGGTCCTTGTAGTCGTAGTAGAAGGCGGACGCGTTGAACTCGACCATATTGTCGAAGAACCGGTTCTTGGATCCGATTTCATAGGCTGTCAGGTTCTCGGCGCTGAACGAGCCGACAAGGTCGAACCCGCCGCTCTTATAGCCGGTGCTGACCTTCGCATAGAGCAGATTGTCCTGCGCCGGCTTGTACTCGACCCCCGCGGTCCAGGTGATCTTGTCCTCGGTATAGGTCGGGAAACGAATGACCGCACCGGCGCCGCTGCCGTCCGCCGGCGGGCGCGCCATCGTCGGCGACGAATAAAAGCCGTAGTTGATGTACTTGGCGTCCTTCTTATCGTCGGTATAGCGGATACCGCCCGTGAAGCTCAGTTCATCAGGTACGAGCCAGTAGGTGCCCTGCGCGAACGCCGATTTGGACTCCGACTTGACGTAGGGACGATAGAAGAAATTGGCGAACGCGCGGGCCTGGGGCAAGTACAGGCCACGGGCGATGATTTGGTTCTCGTAGAAATAGAAACCACCGACCTGCCAGACGAACGCTCCCTGCTCGCCACCGTTCAACCGGACCTCATGGCTCTGGGTCCGCGTGTCGTAGCGGTCGTTGTAGAATGTGAAAACTTCCGGAACGAACCCGTTCTGTGGCAGCACGACTTGGTTGTTCACATGCCGGTATCCGCCGATATAACTTAGCGTCGCGCCGCCAAAGTCGTAGGAGACCCGACCGCGAACGGCATATTGCTGGCTCTTGAAACTGCCCCGGCGCGGCAGATCGAACGCACTGCGATCAAAGCCCGCGGGCAGATCCACGCCACTCGGCACCTGCCGCTGGCTCAGAACCGGATATGTGACCGGCGACGCCTCCGACGACGACAACTCCGTAACGCCGGGTGTGTTACCGTTGACGCTCAGGCCATATTGGACAGGCCCCGTCTGATCGACATCGACATACTCACCGGCAAGGTAAACCTGCAGAGCGCCGGGGGCGAACAGGACGCTGCCGCGTACTGCATCGACATTCGCATCGTCGCCCTTGCCGGCCGGACCATTGTCGACATAGCCGTCATGCTGGTTGTGCAAACCGGCAATACGAACTGCGATCGTATCACCGACGGGCAGGTTGATCGCACCGGTGGCGTAGATCGCATCATAGTTTCCGTACCCGACCGTGCCGGAACCCTCCGTCACACCGAGGACGGGTTTGGCCGCGACGATGTTCAGCGCGCCCGCGGTCGAGTTGCGACCGAACAGCGTGCCCTGCGGGCCGCGGAGCACTTCGATCCGCTCCAGATCGAAGAAGCTGGCGTTCAGCGCGACCGGTCGGTTCACATACTCGCCGTCGATCGACACGGTCAGTGCCGGATCCGCCGATTCCGAAATGTCCTGGCTCGAAACGCCGCGAATGGCGATCTTGGTGAAGACCGAATCCGGCGTGATGCCCAGATCGGGGGCCAGCCGCTGCAGGCCCGCGACATCCGTCACCCCGGCCTTGGTCAGGTCGGCCCCGCCCACGACGCGGATCGCGATCGGCGTGTCCTGCAAGCGGGTTTCGATCTTCGTGGCGGTGACGATGATGTCGGGCAGGTCGCTGTTCTGGGCCTGCGGCGTCGTGGCGGCTTGCGCGGGTGCGGTCGTGCTGTTCGCACTGGTCTGCGGCGTCGCGCCCGCCGGATCGGCGATCTGCGCGGATGCCGCGCCCGACACCCACATGGCAGTACCGGCAAGCGCCGACAGCGCAACTTTACGATTCGTCGTCATTCGATCCCTCTCCTGGCTCGCGGAGGCGTTGGCGCCTCTCGTTTAGAATTAGAATGATTGTTCTATTTAATTGTCGTGTCAAGCGGGTCTTGCGGTAGGTTATAAAAACGCGACACCGCGCGTCAGAACATCGGGTGCGCGTTGCGCGACGTCGTCGGCATCGGCTGGATCACATCCCAATGTTCCACGATCTTGCCGTCCTTCAGGCGGTAGATGTCGGCGATCGCGCCGCCCGCATTCGTCGGATCCGCCCGGCCGTGAAGGTGGATCACCGCCATGTCGCCGTCCACGATGATCCGCTTCACGTCGAACCGCGCACCGGGCGCGCCGAACTTCGGGGCAAGCGCCGCCACCGCCGCGTCGCGCCCGTCGGGCAACCCTGGATTATGCTGGATATAGTCCGGCACGACGTAGCGCGCGAACGCACCCACCACGTCGCGTTCCGTGTAGAATCGGTGCGCGAAGGCGGTGATGATCGCCCGGTTGCGCGCCGTCTCGCTCGGTGGTCGGACGGGGGCCGCCTGCCCGGCCATCGACGCGGTCAGCACGATCGCTGCAACGAACGCTCTCATAACATGAGCTCCACTTCGAACAACGTCGCGTCGCTGGCGCGACCCACGGACAGGACGACCCGCTCCGGCGGACCCTGCCAGCCGTCCTTGCCCCAAATCCGGAACATCCTCGGCTCCGGCGTCACGCGCACCACCGCCGCCTCGCCCGCGGCCAGCGGGACCTTGGCAAAGCCGACCAGCGCATATTCCGGCACGTGGCGATACAGCTGGACGACGTCGCTGCCCGTCCGCTCGCCGACGTTGCGCACCGTGACCAGAACATCGCCACCGTCCGCCTGCGCGTCGGACCACTCGAACCGGGTATAGCCGGCGCCGGCCCCGAACGCGTGAAGTGCCGTCACCCCCCGCGCCGCCAATCCGCGATAGCCGACCAGTACGCCGTCGTCATAGCTCAGATCACCGGCTGCGTCGGGCGCCAGCGACAAGGCGGGATAGTCCTGCTCCTCGCGCGCCAGCGTCACGGGCAACCGCCCGCCGGGCTCGGCATCGCCCGCCAGCACCGCCGCCAGCGCGGGACCGAATCCCTCGCCCGGATACCAGGCGGACAGCAGCGCCGCGGCCTGCCCGCATCCGTTCGCATCGAACGCGTGGCCGATGTTGGCGACGATCGCGACATTGCGGTTTGCTGCGCACACCGCGTCCACCAGCACCGCCTGTTCGGCCGCGATCCGGGTGTCGGGTCGATCCTTGCTCTCCACGCTCGAATCGGACGTTTCGCCGATCATCAGCAGGACGGCGTCGGCCTCCCGCGCGGCGGTCACCGCACGCGCCAGCATCGCCTCGGCGCTGTCGGGTCCGCGCACGCCGTACCACAGGCCGTGAACGCGCGCGGCGTCATAAACGAAGTCCACCTCGACCCGCACGCGCCGCCCCGCCGCCAGCATGACCTCGGCACTGTCCGCATCGCCGCGTTTCAGCGATCCCATCACGTCGGACGCGGGCATCCGTTCGGGCCGGTCCAGCACGGTCGCGCCATCGACGCGCATCGTGACTGCCCCGGTCGCGCCGACATAGAAGCGGTGCGCGCCGTCCTGTTCGGGCAGGAACCAGCCACTCGCCCGAACCGCCGCCGGCCGGTCGAACACGCCCTGTTCGTGTACGCCGACGAACCACACCAGCGAGTTGGTGTCGCGCACCTCGCTTGCGATCGGTGGCTGCGACAGGTCGATATCGCCGAAATAATCGATGGTCATGCCGGACGTCTCGCCCCCGTCGGCGGCGCGGATCGGCGTCGCGGGCATCGCGGGCAGCCGCGGTTGCGGATCAACACCGGGTTCGTACACAATCTCGGCATGGCCCGCGTAACGCGTTATGATCGCCTCTAGCGGGCGGATCGCCTGCGGTGACACCGCGATCTTCGCGAACGTTCCGCCCTGGTAGCACGGCGTGGCCGCGTTCGGCCCGATCACCGCGATCCGGCGGTGCGCGCCCGGCGTGAGCGGCAACAGCGCGCCGTCGTTGCGCAGCATCACCATCCCCGCCGCCGCCGCCTCGATCAGCAGCGCGTCGGCGTCCTCGCTCGGCGCGACCTTCACCCCGCCCCACCGCCGGGCCGCCCGGGCGACGCGATCCGCGGCGTCCGCCACCCGCGCGTCTGCGACGTCGCCGGCCGCCACGGCATCCTGTGACTTGCCGCCCAGGAACCGCGCCGGACCCGGCATTTCCAGGTCCAGCCCGCCGTTCAGGCTGCCCGCCGTCGAATGCGTCCCGAACCAGTCGCTGATCAGCGGCCCGTCGAACCCCCATTCCTGTTTGACGATCGTGGTGACATAACCCTGTTCCGCACACCACGCACCGTTGACGAGGTTGTAGGCGGTCAGCATCGCCCCGGCCCCCGCCGCCGCGCACAGTTCGAACGGCAACAGGTAGATCTCACGCAACGTCCGTTCGTCAACGACGGCGTTCATCCTATCGCGGTCGGTCTCGCTGTCGTTGCACACCAGATGCTTCGGGCACGCGCCAACGCCGGTCGATTGCAGCCCGCCGACCCACGCAGCACCGGCTACCCCGGCCAGCAGCGGATCCTCGCTGAAATATTCGAACGCGCGACCGGCCAGCGGACTGCGCGCCAGGTTGACGTTGGGTGCCAGCACCAGGTCGACGCCCATCCGGATCGCCTCCGCCCCCACCAGCGCCGCCACGCGCCGGATCAGCGCCGGATCGAAACTCGCGCCCAGCGCGGTGGCGCAGGGGGACAGACGCGCGACATCGCGCTCGTCGACGCGGCCGCTGGCAATCCCCATCGGCCCGTCGCCCATGTGCATCGCGGGGATGTCGGCATGTGGGATCGCGACCGTCCGCCACATCGCGGCCCCGGCGGTCAGGCTGGCCCGCTCGGCGCTGGACAGGGTCGTCATGCTGCTTGCTCCAGCCGGAATCCCATGATCTGCCGTGCCTGCGTGTCGACCTGCGCCGCGATGCCGGCGTCGATCAGCGCCCCGTCCGCACCGAACGGCTTCTGCGCGATCGAATTGACCGCGATGCCGGCCGGCGTCGGCCACCCCCGCATCGCGTGGACGATGCCGCGCAGCGCCGCCAGCGTGACGCCGCCCGCCTGCCACCCGGCCGCCGACACGACCAGGCCGACCGGCATCCCGTCGAAATAGACGCGATCGTCGCCGCGCAGGTCCTCCAGCAGGTCGATCGCGTTCTTGACGACACCCGACACGCCGCCATGATAGCCCGGCGTGCCGATGACGATGCCGTCCGCATCGCGCAACGCCGCGACGAACGCCGCCTGCGCCGCGGTCCGGTCCTGGCTCTCCGGGTTGAAATGGGGCAGCGCCGCCAGCGCGGCCCCGTCGAACATCGTCACCCGCGCCCCCATCCGTTCGCACGCCGACAGCACCGCGCGCACCAGCAGTTCGCTCGACGATTGCGGGCGGAAGGTGCCGCCGATCCCCACGATGTGCCGCGCCACCGGCTCAGACCTTGCGGAACGCGGGCATCACCCGCTCCGACAGCAGCCGCAGCGTCTGGTCGCCCAACCGCAGCCGTTCGTCGGTCAGCGGCCCGGTCGTCGTGCCGCACAGGATGTTGCCGATGCCGAGCTCCGCATAGGGCTTGAGATGCTCGACGACCGTCTCGGGCGATCCGTACAGGCACCATGTGCCGATCCAGTCCTCGGTCAGCGCGTTGGGCGTCCGGTCGGTCTTCTTGTTCGCGTCGTTCGACTCCGCACGCGCGTTGAACGCCGCCTCACGCTCGATCGCTTCCTGATAGGCGGTCAGGATGGCCATCATCTCCTCGCGCGCCTGCTCGTCCGTTTCGGCGACATGGACCAGCTGGTAGGTGTGCGTCGTCCAGTCCAGCGCGCGGGCGATCGCCTCGGGCGAATGACCCGCCTCGTCCAGCATCGCGCGATACACGCCAAAATGCTTGGCGACATGGCGCATCGGCTCGGTCCCGCCGATGGTCGGTGGGGTGAAGGCCGGGATGAACGCGGGCCAGCCATGCGTGGCCGCGCGCCGCGCGCTCGCTTCCTTCAACGCAACGGGCATCAGGCGGGCGTGACCGGCCGTGTAGGCGGCCGGCGCGATGCGCTGCAAGACGCGGCCCTGGTGCGGACCACTGTCGATCTCCACCGCCGGGTCCTCCAGGCCCTTGGCCCACAGCTGTTCGGCGATCGCCAGGTTCCGATCCGCGATCGCCCCAGCATCGCGGTAATCGACGCCGAACCCGATCATCTCCTCCGGCGTCGTGCCCGATCCGATCCCGACCAGCAGCTTGCCGTCGGTCAGCTGGTCCAGGATGTTGATCCGCTCGACGAACCGGACGGGATGATGCAACGGCACGGACGTCACCGAAAAGCCGAAGTGCATCTGCGGCAGCTTGGCCGCCAGATACGCCGCGAACATGAAGCTGTCGCTGGCAATTGGCATATAGCCGTTGAAATGATGATCCGGCATGAAGATCGCGTCGAAACCCAGCGCGGCGGCGCGTTCGGCATGGACCGCCAGCGCCTGGATCAGGCCGCGATCGTCCTGGGGTGCCATCGAACGTGCATTAAGGAATACTGAAAAGCGCATCCCACCTCTCCCTGTAATCGGCCGGTTGACCCGGCACGTGTTGCCGTCGGACGGCACGTCGACTAGAATGAAATTAGAACTGTAATTCTGATATTCCGCACAGGCGGCGACTGTCAATGGGGTGCGCATGGATATCGAGACGATCGTCGCGAAGGCGCGAGCGCCGCAGCAGGGGCGCAGCAAGGCAAGTTTCGAACGGATGCTGGTCACCGCCGAACAGCTGATGACCGAACGCGGCTCTGACGAATTCACGCTGAACGAGGTCGCGCGGCACGGAAAGGTCTCGATCGGGTCGATCTACTGCCGGTTCGACAGCAAGGACGACATGGTCCGGGTGGTGCAGCTCCGTGTGCTCGAACGGGTCGATGCCGATGTGCTCGCCGCGATCGCCGCGGTGCAGGCGGAGGCGCGCGACCTGACCGACATGGTCCACCACATGGTACAAGCGGTGGCGGAGGCGCTACGCCGGTTCGCCGACGTCATGCGTCCACTGATGCTGCGCGCCAGCAGCGACCCGATCGTCGCCGCGATCGGCAAGCGCAGCTATGCACGCGCCAGCAATGCGGTCATCGCGGCCATTCTGACGCACCGCGACGAAATCCGTCATCCCGATCCGGAACATGCCGCCGACGCCGGATACCGCATCGTCTATGCGTCGATCGCCCGGTATCTGGGCTTCGGCTCGTCGATTGACGCCGCGTGGGAGGGCGACTGGACCGAGTTGAAAGTCGATCTGGGCGACATGTTCGCCGCTTACCTCGCCATGCCGCCGCGGATGCCAGCCACGGCGACTTGACAAGCATCCTGCCACCCGCTCAAATCAGAATAGTTATTCTGATAATGACGGCGGGTTACCTGCCGCGACGGGGGAGAGCGGGATGCGGCGTCTGCGCATGGGGATGATCGGCGGCGGGCCGGGCGCGTTCATCGGTCCGATCCACCGCATCGCCGCCGAACTGGATCGCGACATCGAACTGGTCGCCGGCGTGTTCAGCAGCGACGCCGGCCGATCGCAGGTGGCCGGCGCAGCATACCGGATTGATCCGGTCCGCGCCTATGCCACCGTCGCCGACATGATCGCGGCGGAAACCGCGCGGCCCGACGGCATCGATTTCGTCACGATCGCCTCCCCAAACCATCACCACCTGTCGGCCGCGCGCGCGGCGCTGGCGGCCGGCATCGCGGTTCTGTCCGACAAACCGGCCACCGCCACGCTGGCGGAGGCGCACGAACTGGCGGCACTCGTCGCTGCGGCGGATGTCCCATACGGCCTGACCTACACCTATTCCGGCTACCCCCTGGTGCGGGAGGCGCGGGCCCGGGTCGCGGCGGGCGCGCTCGGCACGCTCCGCCGGATCGTGGTCGAATATCCGCAAGGGTGGCTGGCGACGGGTGCGCGGGGCAAGCAGGCGGAATGGCGCGTCGATCCTGCACGCGCCGGCGACGGCGGCTGCATCGCCGATATCGGCGTCCATGCGCTCCACCTTGCCGAGTTCGTGTCCGGGCTGCGCGTCGAAAGGCTGCTCGCCGATCTGGCCGCCGTCGTGCCGGGCCGGTCGCTCGACGACGATTGCCAGGTGCTGCTGCGGTTCACCGGGGGCGTACGCGGCACGTTGATCGCGTCCCAGATCATGCTGGGCGAACGGAACGCGCTCCGCCTGCGGATCTACGGCACGGACGGTGCGCTCGACTGGCGGCAGGAGTCGCCGAATGCGTTGACCCTGCATCATGCCGACGGCCGGACCGAAATCCTGCGCGCCGGCGACGGCGGACTCTCGGCGGATGCGGTTGCCGCGTCGCGCACGCCGGGCGGGCATCCCGAGGGATATCTCGAAGCCTTCGCGAACCTGTACCGGGATTTCGCACGCCAGCTGCGCGGGGAGCCCGGGTCGCTCGTTCCGGGCATCGCCGACGGCCTTCGCGGCATGGCCTTCATCGACACCGCCGTCCGGGCCAGTCGCGCGGACGCCGGCTGGGTCGCCCTCGAAATCTAAGGAACCGACGATGCGCACGCTCAAGGGGCCGGGGATCTTCCTCGCCCAGTTCGTCGGCGATGCCGCCCCCTATGATTCGCTTTCGACCATCGCCGACTGGGTGGCCGGGCTCGGCTATCGCGGGGTGCAGATCCCCAGCTGGGACGCCCGACTGTTCGATCTGGCGACGGCGGCCGACAGTCAGGACTATTGCGACGACGTCACCGGCATGCTGGCCGAACGCGGGCTGGCGATCACCGAACTGTCGACGCATCTGCAGGGGCAGCTCGTCGCCGTCCACCCGGCCTATGATGCGCAGTTCGACGCCTTCGCCGCGCCGCAGGTCCGCGGCAATCCGGCCGCGCGGCAGGCCTGGGCGGTGGAGCAGCTCATGCTTGCCGCCCGCGCCAGCGCGCGACTCGGATTGTCGGCGCATGCGACCTTTTCCGGCGCGCTGGCCTGGCCCTATGTCTATCCCTGGCCGCAGCGCCCGGCCGGCCTGATCGCCGATGCCTTCGCCGAACTGGCACGGCGCTGGACCCCGATCCTGAACGCGTTCGACGCCGCGGGGGTCGATCTCGCCTACGAACTGCATCCCGGCGAGGATCTGCACGATGGCGCGACGTTCGAACGGTTCCTGGACGCGGTCGGCGGCCATGCCCGCGCGACCATCCTCTACGACCCGAGCCATTTCGTCCTGCAACAGCTCGACTATCTCGCCTTCATCGATCGCTATCACGATCGGATCCGCTGTTTCCACGTGAAGGACGCGGAGTTCCGGCCCGACGGCCGGTCCGGCGTCTATGGCGGCTATCAGGACTGGGTCGACCGCCCCGGCCGCTTCCGGTCGCTCGGCGACGGTCAGGTGGACTTCGGCGCCATCTTCTCGAAACTGGCGCAGCACGACTTCGCGGGCTGGGCCGTCCTCGAATGGGAATGCGCGTTGAAGCATCCCGCGGACGGCGCCGCCGAGGGCGCGCCGTTCATCGACCGCCACATCATCCGCGTCACCGATCATGCCTTTGACGACTTCGCAAAGGGCGGTGCGGACCGTGTGCTGAATGCCCGGATCATGGGGATCGACGGCTGACATCGGCGTCATGCTTTGCGCTTGCCGGAGCCGGATGATCCCTATATCAGAATAACAGTTCTAATACAGTCGCAGCAAACCGACGTGCGAGAGGATGGAGAGCGTCATGGCCGATACGGGCTGGACCCGGCGCGACATGCTGGGCAGCGCGGCACTGTTCGCCGCGGTGGTCGGAATACCGGTCGCTGCCGTGCGGATGAGTGAAGCCACCGAAACGGTCAGCGACCGGCAGCGCGCGATGCTGCGCGAAACCGCGCAGATCGTCATTCCTGCGACCGCCACGCCCGGCGCCGCCGACGTCGGCGCGGACCTCTTCGTCCTGCTCGCGCTGGAACATGGGCTCGACGGAACGCGCGCCCCCGCGGCCGGATCGGCGCTGCCGGTCACGGAGCGTCGCAATGTCCGGCGCGACGGATCGTTCGACTATCTCGCTTGGCTCGAACGACGACTGGATGCCGGCGCGCACCGCGATTTCCTGAAAACGCCGCCGGCGCAGCGCCTGGCCGTCGTCGCCGCCATGGATGCGGCGGCCTATGCGGACGCCGGCCCCGATACATGGGAGTCGCCCTGGCGCAAGCTCAAGTCGCTGATCCTCACGGGCTACTACACGTCGCAGGACGGGGCTTCGCGCGAACTGCGCTACGAACTGGTGCCCGGCCGGCTGGACGCCGACATTCCCTACAAACCCGGTACGCCGGCCTGGTCGAGCGACTGGACCGCGGTGGAGTTCAGCTGATGGCACAGAACGCGACATTCGACGTCATCATCGTGGGATCGGGCATCACCGGCGGTTACGCCGCCAAGGAACTGACCGAGGCCGGACTGAAGGTGCTGATGGTCGAACGCGGTCCGATGGTCGAACATGGCGCGGGCTACACGACCGAGACACTCGCGCCCTGGGACCTCGAATTTCGCGGACTGGGCGATGCCGCGCTGTACGAAACCGACTATGCCGTCCAGCGCAAGAACCGCCACTTCACGGAATTCACCCAGGACCGCTTCTGCAACGATCGGGAGAATCCGTACACGACGGAAGGCAGCACCGAATTCAACTGGTGGCGCAGCTACAATGTGGGCGGGCGGTCGCTGTCCTGGGGCCGGCAATGCTATCGCTGGTCGGACTATGACTTCGGCGCCAACAAGCGCGATGGCCACGGCACCGACTGGCCGATCCGCTATGCGGAAATCGCGCCCTGGTACGACCAGGTCGAGGAGTATATCGGCGTGGCCGGCATGGCCGAAGGGCTGCCGCAACTCCCCGACGGCCGCTTCCTGCCCCCGATGGCGCTCAATGCCGTCGAGCAACACGCCCGCGCCGTCATCGACAGCCGTTGGCCGGGCCGGCGGCTGACGATCGGCCGCAACGCCAACCTGACGGAGGCCAAGCCCGAACAGGGTCGCGCCGCCTGCCAGTATCGCTCGATCTGCGCGCGCGGCTGTTCCTACGGCGCCTATTTCTCGACGCAGAGCACGACATTGCCCGCGGCGCGGAAGACCGGCAACCTGACGCTGGTCACCGATGCCGTGGTGGAGGCGATCGAACAGGATCCCGCCACGGGCCGCGCCACCGGCGTCCGGTTCCTGAACACCGCCAACGGCACCCGCACGCGCGCCACCGCCCGCATGGTGTTCCTGAACGCGGGCGCGTTCAACAGCGTCGGCGTCCTGCTGCGCTCGGCAACCGAGGCGATGCCGAACGGCATGGCCAACAGCAGCGGCGTGCTGGGCACGCACATCATGGATCATGCGCAGACCGTTGCCGGCATCGCCATCATGCCGGGGTTCGAAGCGCACAGCTATTTCGGCAACCGCCCGACCGGGGTGGTGATTCCGCGGTTCCGCAACCTGGAAACACTGGACGGCAAGGGTCACACCCGTGGCTTTTCCTACCAGGGCGGCGCGTTCCGTGCGGCCTGGACGCGCGGCAAGCGCGATCCTGGGGTCGGTGCCGACTACAAGGCATCGCTGCACGATCCCGGCCCGTGGCGCATGGTCCTCGTCGCCTTCGCGGACAGCATGCCACGCGCCAGCAACCGCATCACGCTCGATCCCGTCGTCAAGGACGCGGCCGGCCTGCCCGCACTCCGCATCACGTTCGAACATGGCGCGCAGGAACATGCCGCCCTGGCCGATGCGAAGGCGGAAGCCGCCGCGATGCTGACCGCGGCCGGCGGCCACGTCATCATGGGGCTGGACCAGCCGAGCCCCGGCGGCTCTGCGATCCACGAAATGGGCGGCGCCCGCATGGGTCATGATCCGGCGACCAGCGTGCTCGACCGGTTCAGCCGCGCGCACGATGTGCCCAACCTTTTCGTCACGGACGGGGCGCAGATGTCGTCCTCGGCCTGCCAGAATCCTTCGCTCACCTACCTGGCGCTGACCGCGCGCGCCTGCGCCAACGCCGTGTCGATGCTGAAGGAAGGGGCGATATGACGCCGAATGCTAGCGGGCACATCCCGCCAGGTGCCGCCCCGTGCGATGCGCCGACCGGAGCCGAGAGCATGAACCGTACCGCCCGTCTCGAAGGGCCGTTCGCCGCGGACCATCCACATCTCCCTGACCGCACCGCCGGTGCGATCGGGCTGGGTTCCAAAACGCGCGCGACCGCCCGCGTCGCGCTTGGTCTCTGACCGGTATGCAGGCGGTGGGCCATGCCCCTGTCGCTTCGCCGCCGCTGCGCGCGTCGGCGAAGCTTGCCTACGGCCTCGGGGATTTCGGGTTCGGCCTGTCCTGGAACATGGTCGGCGCGTTCCTGCTCTTCTTCTACACCGATGTCGCGCTGCTGCCCGCCGCCGCGGTGGGCACGTTGCTGCTGATATCGCGGCTGGCCGATGCCGCGGTCGATCCGCTGATCGGCATGATGGTCGATCGCACGCGCAGCGCCACGGGCCGCGCCCGCCCCTGGTTCCGCCTGGGCGCCATCCCGTTCGGCCTGCTCTGCGTCGCGACCTTCTGGTCCCCGCCGGGGGGTGAGGCGATCCGCCTCGTTTGGGCGGTGGTGACGTTCGGCGTCCTCGGGCTGCTCTTCTCCGTGGTGAACATTCCCTACGGCGCGCTGCTGCCGATGATGACCAACCGGCACGACGAACGGCTGTCGCTGGGCAGCCTGCGCGCGGCGGGCACCGCGATCTCCGTCATCGTCGCGACGGCCGCCACCATGCCGCTCGTGGGCCTGTTCGGCGGGGGGGACCAGCGGCGCGGGTTCCTGCTCGTCGCCGTCCTGTTCGGCCTCGCCACCACGCTGACGACGCTCAACCTGCTGCGTTGTCCCGAACAGGTTCACGCCGCCGATCCGCCATCGCGCCAGCGGCTCTGGCCACAGGTTCGGGCGATGGTCGCGAACCGGGCGTGGTACACCGTGTTCCTCTTCGCACTGCTCAACTTCGTCCGGTTCGGGGCGCTGCTCGCGATCACGCCGTTCTTCGCGATCCACGTCCTTGGGCAGCCCTGGATGATTTCGATCCTGCTACCGGCGGTGTCGGGCACGTTGCTGATCGGATCGATGCTGGCCCCGGCCTATTTCCGGCGGTGGGGCATGCGGCGTGGCAACCTGATCGCGCTGGGCGCCGCCCTGCCGCTCTTTGCGCTGCTGCCGCTGGCGGAGGGATCGATTTCACTGTTCCTCACGCTCTACCTCGCCGGTTCGGTCCTGCTCAGCATCACGATGACCGCGATCTTCGCGATGGCGGCCGAGGCGATCGATCATCACGAAACGCTGACCGGCACCCGCAATGAAGGCCTGCTGTCGTCGGGGATCAGCCTGTCGACCAAGATCGGCATGGCGATCGGCGGTGCGCTGGTCGCCTACGGGCTGGCCGCCGTCGGTTATGCCCCGGGCACGGTGGGGGCCGGCGTGGTCGCCGGCATGCGCTGGCTCTATTATGCGCCGATCCTGACCTGCCTCGTCGCGCAGATGGCGGTCATCGCCCGCTACCCGGACATCCGCCGGGCGGGCTGACGCTTCACGCTCCGCCCGCTGTCAGTCCGGCGATCTCCGCGTCGGACAGCGGGCGGACCATGATGCTACGGTCGAATATCTCCACGTCCGCCGGCCGAAGCCGGATCGGTCGCTCATTCGGCCAGCGTCAGCACCTTCTCGTCCTTCGCCGTCGGCACGAACGGCAGGTATGACACGCGCATCCGCTCGGACAGGCCGATGCGATGCTCCCCCGGGGCAAGTCCGCCGGGCACCTTCACGCCCACGACGGCCTTCTCGCCGAAGTTCCAGCGGTCGCCATATTCGGTTTCCATCTCGTCCAGCGTCCAGGTGCGGCCGCGCAGCGACAGCGTCACCGCCTCGCGCGGCACGGGCTCCCCGTCGACGCTCACGCCGACATCCTCGATCATCGACAGGCCCAGCCCGCGATAATAAGGCAGCCGCGCCTCGATGCTGAACCCGTCGGCCGTCGCCTTCAGGCTGTCTTCCACGATCATCTTGTTGTCGAACATCGGATCAGTCCTTTCAGGCGGCCATCGCGGTGGGGTTCGGGCCGTCGATCAGCTGCGTCAGCATCGCCTGCTGGCGGCGGACCTGCTCGACCGAATCGACCTCCTGCGCATCCTCGATCCAGCGATTCCCCTCATATTCCGAACAGATATAGCCGTTGTAATTCCCCTGCTTCAGCACCCGGACGATCTCGTCATACGGGATGCAGGGTTCGACCAGATCCTCGTCCATCTGGTAGAATTTGCCGTGCACGTGGTGGATGCGGTGCATGTAGTCGAGCATCCGCTTGGGCTCGTAGGCCGCATTGTGGCGCAGCGTTTCGGCCATGCCCAGCGCGGGCCCGCTGCCGCCCATCTCGCGGACGTTCAGGATCACATATTCGCTGAGGACGCGGTCCTCATATGCCTTCACGATATAGTCGGCGATGTGCTGCGGCACGCCGTTGCGGATGAAGCGCGCCTTCCACACCGGCGGAAATTTGAACAGGAACATGCCCATGTCCGGCAGGAAGCCCAGCGCGTCGCTGCCCGCCTTCTCGAAGGCCTCGGCATGCCGGATGATCCACGGATGGTCGAAATGCAGCGGCGCATGCACCTCGATCAGGATCTTGATGCCCTTCTCCTCCGCATGGGGAGCCGCCGCGACCAGCACTTCCGGCGCGATCGACACCAGCGCCCGGACGTAGCTCATGCCCAGCCGCGCCCCGAAATCGATGTCCTTCTTCACGCTCGCGACCTGCTCGTCGAACGGCATCTCGCGACCCTTGTAGCGTTTATAGTCGAGCATGAAGTCGTGGCTGACCGGCACCGCGTTATATTTCGCGATCAGGCTGTGCCACTCGGCCACCTTCTCGTCTGCCACGCCGACTTCGGGCCAGCCCCAGAAGGTCTGCTCGCCGATGACCTCAATGCCCCTGGCACCGAACGCCACGCTCGTGCGGATGCAGTCCTCGAGCGTCATCTTGCCCGTGAACGTCTCGTGCTGGTAGCTGTAGAGGCTGACGCCCCGCTTGATCGCCATGTCGATATCCTCGTGAACGGTGCAGGGATCAGGCGGCCCGCGCTGCGGCGGGGATACCGCCGCCACGCCGGGACGCCGCGAAAACGAAGGCAGCGACCGCACCGGCAACCCCGGTCGCGCCCATGATCAGGAACGCGGACTGCATCGCGCCGGTCTGGGCGCGGAACAGCGAAACCAGGAACGGGCTGGAAAACTGTCCGAAGAAAAAGCACGCGGTCCACAGGCCCATGCCGCGGCCGCGATGTTCGAACGGCAGCTTTGTCTGCGCCCACGCGATCAGCGTCGGCACGGCCATGCCGGCGCCGGTCTGCTGGATCACCAGCCCCGCAATCATCCAGCGCCAGTCGCTGGCCAGCCCGATCCAGGCCAGCCCGCCGCCGATCATCGCCAGAAAGATACCCAGTTGCGTCACCGGCCCAAGCCGGCCCGTCGCCCAGAAGATCAGCGACCCGACCATGACGAACAGGCTCGGGATGAAGGTCAGCTTGCCAAGTTCCTGGGACGACATGATCCCGACTTCGCGGAACGCCATGCCGCCGTTGATGATGAACACGTAATACAGCGCCGACGAAAACAGCGTGACGATCCCGATCATCACCACCGACGCCATCGGAAACGGCGTCCGCGCCGGACCCTGACCGATGCCGAGCATCTTGCGCGCGGTCGCATCGCTTGCCGGTTCGTACAGGTAGCGCGCGGCGGCAAAGAAGATCGGAAACGCGATGAGGTAGATCAGGAAGATCCCGTTCCAGCGCAGCCCGGTCAGATAGCCCGACGCCAGAATGACGCCGCTGGCCAGGAACGGCCCGGCCAGCCCCTGCAGCGTCAGCCATTTACGCCGGCCGCTATCCTCCCAATAATCGCCAATCAGCGTGTTCAGCGTGGTCAGGATCGCCGCCTCGGCGACACCCAGCAGCAGGCGCGACGCATAGATCGCGTTCAGATCGTCCAGAAAGAACGGCGCCGCGCCGAACAGACCGTAGAGCAGCAACGATCCGAGCATCAGTTTGCGGCGTCCGAACCGGTCGACCAGCATCCCGGCGAACAGCGCGATCACCGCGATCGTCAGGCCCGGCGCGGACACCATCGCCGGCACCTGCCAGGCAGCGGACGGATTGCCGGAAAAATGATCGATGATCGACGGCACCGCCGGAAACAGCGACACGATCGCCAATATGGGCAGGAAGCCTGCGGTGATGACGGTGATGCCCTGTCCGACGCCGGGCTGACGCGCTTCGGCGCTGTTCGGATCCGTGACCATCCGCTTGCTCTCCCAGATGCATACGCCGGTGATCCGGCTGTATTAGAACTTGCATTCTGATACGGGGTATCGTCATGACACGCCGGCCTGTCAAGCGAGGATCAACGACGTGGAACGAACGCCGGTATCTGCCGAACTGACCGCGCGTCAGCGTTCGCTGGCGTTCGCCACCATCCTCGTCGCGTTCGTGATGGACGTCGTCGACTCGACCATCGTCAACACCGCGTTGCCTGCGATGCAGCGGGGGCTGGGTGCCAGCGACGCGGCCATGCAATGGGTCGTATCGGGCTATTTCCTGACCTTTGCCGTGCTGCTCGTGGTCGGCGGGCGGCTAGGCGATCTGTTCGGGTATCGCCGCATGTTCCTGATCGGCGTGATCGGATTCACCGCCGCCTCGCTCGCCTGCGGGCTCGCGGCCGACCAGCAATCCCTGGTCTTCGCGCGGCTGGCACAGGGTCTGGCCGCGGCGATCATGGCGCCGCAGGGCGTCGCGCTGGTCCAGCTTCTCTATGATCCCACCGAACGGATCGGGCGCCTCGCGGCGTTCGGGATCATCGGCGGGCTTGCCGCCATCGGGGGGCCGGTGTTGGGCGGCCTGCTGATCGCGTTGAACCCCTTCGGACTCGGCTGGCGCAGCGTGTTTCTCATCAACCTTCCGGTCGGGCTGCTCGCGCTTGTTGCCGGGATCGCGCTCCTCCCGCGCGGTCGGTCGGCGCATCCGCTCCGCATCGACGTGCCCGGATCATTGCTGTTGTTCGTCGCCGTGGGCGCCTTGCTCTATCCGCTGATCGAGGGCCGCGAGTCCGGTTGGCCGCTTTGGGGCTTCGCGGTGCTGGCGGTCAGCGCCTGCACCTGCTGGGCATTCTGGCGGTATGAGGTGCGGCGTCGCGCGCGCCTCGGCTCGGCGCTGATCGAACCCGCCCTGTTCCGGGATTCCTGTTTCCGCATCGGCCTCGCCGCCACAGGCTGCTTTACCGTGGCATCGACGGGGTTTCTGCTCACCTTCAGCATCACGTTGCAGCGCGGCCTCGGCTACGCGCCGCTCGACGTCGCGCTGCTGCACGTCCCGTTCGGCCTCGGCGTGATGGCGGGGATCAGCCAGATCGGGCGCAAGGCGCTGCCGCGCTACGGCCTACGCGTGCCTTTGGTGGGGGCGGTCGCGATGGCGGTCGGCTGCATCGCAACCGCGCTCGCGGTCCGGTTCGACCTGCCGGCCCCCGTGATTGGGGCGCTCCTCCTCGTGGCGGGGATCGGGATGGGAACGCTCGCCGGGCCGCTCGGTCCCATAACGCTCGCGCGGGTCGACCGCGGGCATGCCGGTGTTGCCGGCGCGATGCACAAGACGGTGCAGCAGATCGGGGGCGCTGTCGGCACTGCATTGATCGGAACGCTCTACTTTTCGATCATCGCCGGCCGGCCGGAGCTGACCCCCACGGCGTTCGTGATCGCGGTGCTGGTCGCGGCGACGGCGCTGGCGATCGTCGCGCTGCTCCTCTCCCGCCTGCCTGACAGGATCTTCCTGCGATGATCCATCTGTGTTGCACCTGCGGCACGTCGTTCGATACGCATGACGGCCCGCCGCCACATTGTGCGGTCTGTTGCGACGAACGGCAGTTCGTGCCGCCCACGGGGCAATGCTGGACGACGCCCACCGCGCTCCACTCCACGCACGGCAACCGCTGGCGACAGCATGCGCCGGGGCTGCTCAGCTTCCACACCGTGCCGCGGTTCGCGATCGGGCAGCGCGCGTTCCTGCTGCTATCGCCGCACGGCAATATCCTGTGGGACTGCGTCGCCTGTCTCGATCCTGCGACACGGACCCTGATCCAGGCACTGGGCGGCATCCGCACGATCGCGCTCTCGCATCCGCATTACTACACGACCATGCAGGATTGGGCCGATGCGTTCGATGCCACCATCCATCTCCATGCGGACGATCGACACTGGGTTTCGCGCAAGAGCCCACGGATCGCATACTGGACCGGCGACAGCCACCGCCTGGCGCCCGATATCGAAATGGTCCGCCTTGGTGGTCACTTCTCCGGCGGCAGCGTCCTGCATCTTGCGCGAGACGACGGCATCCTGCTGGTCAGCGACATCCTCCAGGTCACGCCCCGGGCGGATCGCGTGTCGTTCATGTGGAGCTACCCGAACCTCCTGCCGCTCTCCCGTCGCACCGTGGAGACGATCGCGACCCGCGTCGGAGGCTATGCGTTCGATCAACTCCATGGAGCGTTTGAAGGGCAGCATATCCCGCGGGACGCGCGTGCCGTGGTCCTCCGTTCGGCCGACATTTATTGCCGCTGTCTTATGGAATCCGGACCTTCCTGAAGGCCCGGAGTGCATTCGACCCAACCCCGATCAATCGTAGATCGGACGAAGTTCCTTATCCAGGTGGTAGCGCGTCAGCGCCATCGAGGCGAGCATGTCCGGCGAACCGTCATATTCGATCGACATCCAGCCCTTGAACTCATGCTTCTTCAGCAGGCGATACAGGCCCTGCAGGTCGAGTTCGCCAAGCCCCGGCTCCCAGAACCAGCGCGTGCCATCATCCGTAATCTCGGGGTCGCGCGAATAACGGACGCTGTCGGGCTGGTTCGCCGAGGCCGTGTCCTTCAGGTGGAACGTGCTGATCCGGTCGTGATAGTCTTCGTAGAACGTCAGGATGTCCTCGCCCAGGATCGCGATCTGCGCGGTGTCGAGGCAATAGTGCACGTACCGCGGATCGGTGGACTCGATCAGCTCGCGGTGATTGGGCAGGTTGATCGCGCAGAAGAACTCGTTGTGCAGCCCGATCTTCACCCCGTGATCGGTAGCGTATTGGCCGATCTCGTTCATCACCTTGGCGCATTGCTGCACCTCTTCACGGCTGAGCGGGCCCGCGCCGCAGTAGTTCTGCGTCGGACAGGTGTTCATGTAACTGCCGCCGAACTTGACGATCGTGTCCACCGCCTCGCGACCCGAACGGATCGCCTCGTCGTAATGATCGGCGGCGTGCGAGGCGTGCGCCCCGTGGAACATGCCGATCACCTCGACCCCGCGATCCTTCGCGAATGCGGAGAAATTCTCGGGCGATCCGAACAGCGGCAGGATATCGGCCAGATCCCAGGGCGCGATCTCGATCCCGTCGAAGCCGAGCGCCGACTGATATTTCAGGATCGTATCCCAGTCGGAATAATAGGCGGTGTTCGTCTTGTCCTCGTAATAGAAATCGCGGAAGTTATCGATCGCGCGATACGGGATCGTCTTCCAGTGGGACATGTTGGCGTAGCGGATGTTGGGCATCGGGGGCTCCGTCCGGATCAGTTCGGCAATTGGTTGAGGAAGGCGCGGGTGCGCAGCAGGGCCCGGAAGGGATCGCGCGTCTGGCGCGCGCTGCAGATGATCGGCCCCTGATAACCTAGGCGATCGAGCAACCCGACGATCGCGGGCAGGTCGACCGAACCGGTGCCCGGATCGCGGAACACCTGCGTCGCGCGGTGCGCGGGAAATTCCGGGTTCGGGCTCTTCCAGGTTTCGCCCGCATCGACGAAATCCGTGTCGGTCAGGTGTACGCAACCGATCCGGCCCTGCTGCGCCGAAATGAACGCAGCCGGAGCGATCCCGGCGATCGTCAGGCTCGCCGTGTCGACGTCCAGCTTCACACCGTCGGGCAGCGCATCGATCAGCGGCAGGATCTGCTCGCCGCGGAACAGGCTCCAATACTCGTTGCGCAGCACGAGGGTGACACCCGCCGCCGCCGCCTTGTCCGCAAGGCCGCGCAGCAGTTCGGTCGCCCGCTCGGTAAAGCTCGCGCGCTTCGCCTCCAGATCGGGATGATAGTGCGCCGCGCGCCCGTAATAAGGCGACGGGCTGATCGCGAAATAGTCGGCGCCCAGATCGGCGGCGTGCGACAGCGCCTCGCCGGCGAAATGCCCCGACGCGCCGAAAAAGAAGTCTAGATTGGCGTTGCGCATGAACAGGTTGGGATCGAACGTCACGCCCGTCACCGTGTCGATGCCCCGCTCCGCAAGCATCGCCCGGTACTTGGCAGCCGACTCATACTTGGTCTGGATCGAGTAGCGGTTCATCGGCACGCCGCTGCGCCCGCCAAACTGCCAGACCGGCTCATAGGGGATCTCGATCGAACGAAATCCGCTCGCCCGGAGCAAGGGATAGAGCTCTTCCCAGAAATATTTGCTCTCGAACCTGTTGCGGTTCGGTTCCTGATTGTGGCGGTTGATCAGGTCGAGGCTGATCGCAATTCGATCGCTATTCATCACGCAATCCGTTCGTTGGGGGACGCTGTCGTCGACGGCGGTTGAGGGCTGGTTGGCAGCCCCGTGTCAGTCGGCGAGCATCCGCTGCGACTGGGCGAACGACTCGTCCATCGGCATCGTCGGAAAATACTCCAGGCCGATGGCGCCCGAATAGCCGAGTTCACGCAGGCTGCGCGTGACCTTGCCCCAATCGAGGCTGCCGGTGCCGGGCTCGTTGCGGTCGGGCATGTCGGCGACCTGGACATGGGCGACCAGGTGGATGCGGCCCGCCAGCACCTCGACCATGTCCTCGCCCATCACGGCGCTGTGCCACACATCGTAGAGCAGCCGCAGGTTCGGGCTGCCCACCGCCTCGACCAGATCGAGGCCGAGCGTGGTGCTGACCAGATACATGGTCGCGAACAGCTGGGTATTGAGCGGTTCGAGGAGCAGCATGACGCCCGCCGCCTCGGCCGCGTCGGCGGCCGCACGCAGGGCAGTGACGGCGTTGGCGAAATGCTCGTCCTCGCTCATGCCATCAACGCGAAAGCCCGAGGCGACGATCAGGCTCGGCTTGCCGAGGACCGCGGTCGCAGCGATCGTGTCGCGCACCGCGGTGATCATCTCCTCGCGCTGCGCCGGATCGACGATCGAACGACGCGGGTCGACGCACAGGCTGGTCAGTCGCATGCCCGTTTCGGCAAGCGCGGCGGCCAGCGCATCGATCGGCTTGTCGCGCCAAAGATGAAATTCAGCCAGTTCGAAACCGGCCGCCTTGGCCGCGCGCAGACGCGCATCAAGCTCGCCGGCGTCGGCAAACTGCCATTCGATACAGGAGGATAGTGTATAAGCCGCAGACATAGGATCCCTTCCCATTCTACGGCCCCGTGGTGCTGCGCACTCGTATGCCTGGCGGATCCGCTGTCCCGCTATTTTGTCCCCCTTCGCTACAGCGCCGTGTCGCAGGAATCAACTGCCAGCCACTCATCCCGACGAAATCAGCATCGAACATCAACGAAGGCCGCCGCCCGGTTCGTGCGCCGCAGCGACAACCGCACGTCTACTGTGCCATTATCGAACAGACGATGCGTCCGATGCCACTGAACATGGTAGTCACCATGGTCAGCCGACGCTCTCAACGACTTGCAGCCATCACTGGCCGGATTTTCCAATGATTTGGCTGGGGCGGCAGGGTTCGAACCTGCGCATGGCGGCATCAAAAGCCGCTGCCTTACCACTTGGCGACGCCCCAACGTGCCGCGCCTTATACTCGCGCGCGGCGGGGAGGGAAGAGGCAGCCCGCCTCACAACAGTTTTTCGACCCAGCCATGCCGGTCGGGGGCCAACCCGCGCTGGATATCGACCAGTGCGGTGCGCAGCTTCAGCGTCAGCTCGCCCGGCGTCGCGCCGTCGCCGACGCGGAAGTCGCCGTCCGCACCGCGCACCGTGCCGATCGGCGTCACCACCGCGGCGGTACCGCACGCGAAGGCCTCGCGCAGCCGTCCGCTGGTCGCATCCGCGCGCCACTGGTCGATCGCATAGCGTTCCTCGCGCACCGTGATCCCCATGTCGCGCGCCAGCGTTAGGATCGAATCGCGCGTGATGCCGGGCAGGATCGTGCCCCGCAGCGGCGGCGTGATCATCGATCCGTCGTCGAACACGAAGAACAGGTTCATGCCCCCCAGTTCCTCGACCCAGCGGCGCTCCACCGCGTCCAGGAACACCACCTGGTCGCACCCGTGGCGGATCGCCTCCGACTGCGCGAGCAGGCTGGCGGCATAATTGCCGCCGCACTTGGCAGACCCCGTCCCGCCCGGCGCCGCGCGCGTATAATCCGCCGACACCCACAACGACACGGTCGGCGTGCCCGACTTGAAATACGCGCCCACCGCCGAGCCGATCACCATGTAGAGATATTCCGACGACGGCTTCACGCCCAGGAACACCTCGCTCGCGAACATGAACGGCCGCAGGTACAGCGCGCCGCCCTCCTGCCCCGGGATCCAGTCGCGGTCCGCGGCCACCAGCTGCCGCACCGATTCCAGGAACAGCGGCTCGGGCAGCGGCGGCATCGCCATCCGCTCGGCCGACCGCGCGAACCGCGCGGCATTGGCGTCGGCACGGAACAGCGCGGCCCCGCCGTCCTCCGTGCGGTACGCCTTCATCCCCTCGAAGATTTCCTGCGCATAATGCAGCACGGACGACGCCGGATCCATCTGGATCGGCGCGCGCGCCTGCACCCGCGCATCGTGCCAGCCCATGCCTTCCTTGTAGTTGATCACCACCATATGGTCGGTGAACACCCGCCCGAACCCCGGATCGACCAGCATCCCCGCGCGGGTCCCGGCGTCGACCGGGGTGGCATGCGGTTCGATGCGGAAAGTCGGCTCGGTCATCACGGCTCCTCGGGGCGGCCAGTCGGTTTGGTACCGACGAACAGGCTTGCCGGTTGCGTCCGGTTAGGCTGCCTGCCAGATGGAATCAACATGCCAGCCGCCCCCGCCTCCCCGCTGTTCCTGCGCGAAGCCGAGATCCGGCGCGGCCTCGAACTCGTCCATTTCGCACAGGCGCAGCTGTATCGCGGCATGGACGATCTGCTCGGCCCCCGCGGGCTCGGCCGCGCGCACCAGCGCGTGCTCTACTTCACCGCACGCCAGCCGGGCCTGAGCGTCAGCGCGCTGCTCCGCCTGCTCGGCATCACGAAACAGTCGCTCGGCCGCGTGCTGACCGATCTTACCACCGGCGGCTTCGTCGAAACGCGGACGGGCACCAGCGACCGGCGGCAGAGGCTGCTCCACCTCACCCCCGCCGGCGCCGCGCTGGAGGCCGAACTGTTCGCGCTGCTCCGCGCCCGCCTGAGCCGTGCCTACAGCGATGCCGGGCCGGGCGCAGTCGCCGGTTTCTGGGCGGTGCTCGAATCGCTGATCCCGGCCGCGGACCGTCCGCGCATTGCCGGCCTCGGCGCGGGGAAATGACCATGCCGACGCGCTTCACCCAGGCGATCACCGCCGCGACCGACGACATCGACGAGCTCGGCCACGTCAACAATGCGGTCTGGGTCCGCTGGATCCAGGACGTTGCCACCGCGCACTGGTATGCGGTCGCCGCACCCGGCCATCACGACGCTTACATCTGGCTGATCGTCCGCCACGAAATCGACTATCTCCGCGCACTGAAGGCCGGCGAGACCGTCACCGCCGCCACCTGGGTCGCCGACGCGCCGCGCGGCGCGAAGTTCGACCGCCTGATGGAATTCACCGGCCCCGACGGCCGCCTCCACGTCCGCGCCCGCACCACCTGGGCCATCCTGGACCGCACCACCGGCCGCCCGCTGCGCGTGCCGACCGAGGTGATCGCACCGTTTCTGGCGTGATGCGGCAAGACCGGCCCTCACTCCAAAATCCGTTCGGTTCGAGCCTGTCGAGAACGCCCCCTTAGTCCCGCCCATCCCGAGCGAAGTGGGGGGACCCTTCGAGCGAAGCCGAGAAGCCAACAGCACCGCAAAACCGACGCTGAAGAAAAGTCCCCCAACCCTCAAACCGCCCGCCGCAAAACCTCCAGCACCGCGCGCAAAGCCGCCGGATCCGACGTAAAGCCGATATGCCGGCAATCCACCGCGATCGCCGCATCGGCCTCCCCCGCCAGCCCGCGCGACGCCGCCGGCGCCACGATCCCGTCGCGCGCGGACCACAAGGCAAAGGTCGGCACCGGCGGCTTCTCCGCCAGCACCGCCGCGATCGGCAGCTGGTCCACTGCATGCCCGGTCACCCGCTCGTACATCCGCCAGGCATGGTTCGCCCGGATATCACCGGAAAACGGCGACCCCAACGTCACCACCCGCTCCACGCGCTCGGGCACCCGCTTGGCGATCTCGCGCGCATACAGCCCGCCTAGGCTCCACCCAACGATCGCCGCCGGTCGCTCCCGCGTCACCGCCTCCAACCGCTTGAGCATCCGGTCGAGCAGCGCCTGGCTGATCCCGCGATTGCGCCCCTGCCCCCAGCCATGCGGAACATAGCCCGCCGCCCCCAGCATCCGGCGCAGCGTGACCGTCGTCCTATCGTCCGCCAAAAACCCCGGCAGCACCAGGACCGGCCGCCCGTCCCCCGGATAGGCCCGCGCCAGTCGGCGCCAAGCCACCCGCCCCCGCGCCCACGCCCAGGGCGCACTGAGTTCTGCAATCATGGCACGGGTAGACGGAGCACGCATCGCCGCGCCCTAAGCGATCACGAAGCGCAGCGAAAGTGTTGTGGGCGTTAGATTTCGGGTCAATCGGGACAGTGAAGCGCCATCACACCACCCGTCTGGTTCGAGCCTGTCGAGAACCGCGCGCCCACCGGCCACGCGTCCCTACCCCCCCCCCCCGCTTGGTTCAAGCCTGTCGAGGACTCGCGCAGTCCTCGACAGGCTCGAACCAAGCGGGAGAGGCAAACCCCCTACCGGAAATCCCTAGTCTGCACCCGGATCACCTCCTCAGGATCCGCCCCGTCGCGGAACGGCCGGTGATAGTCGCGCCGCCCCTTCGGTGCCCAACCGGCATCGCCGCGGTCGGGCGCGCCCGGATGCGTCGCGCCGTCGCCCGGCCCCGGCTTGTGCGGAAACGCCATCTCGCCCACCGATCGCAGTTCGTCGGTATAGTCCATGATCCGGTCGGCGATGACGTGGATCACCGTGCCCTCGCGCTGCACGCGCCCGCGGATCCCGATCATCGCGGCGGACAGGACGGTGCGGCGCTGAGCCTCGAACTTGTGCGGCCACAGGATGCCGTTTGCGATCCCGGTCTCGTCCTCGATCGTCAGGAACAGCACGCCCTTGGCGCTGCCCGGTTTCTGGCGGATCAGGATGATGCCCGCCACCTCCACCGGCGTCCCGTCACGCACCCGGTCCAGCTCGGCACAGGTCCGCAACCCCCGCCGCGCGAACGATTCGCGCAGGAAACTCAGCGGATGCGCACGCAGCGACAGTTGCAGCGTGCGATAATCCTCCACCACCTCGCGCCCCTCGCTCATCGCGCGCAGCACGACCGTCGGCTCGCGCCCTTCCTCCCGCGCGTCGGCATGCGCGAACAGCGGTAGCGGCGCCTCGCCCAGCCCGCGCACCCGCCATAACGCCTGCCGCCGGTCATGCCCCAGCCCCGCAAACGCATCCGCCGCCGCCAGCTTCTCCAGCGCCGCCACCGGCACACCCGACCGCTTCCACACATCCTCGATCGACACGAACGGCACCTCCCCCCGCGCCGCCACGATCGCCGCCGCATGCTGGTTCGACAGGCCTGCGACGAGGCGCAAACCCAAACGCAGCGGCGACATACGCTCCCTCCCTTCACCGGGAGGAGGGCCGGGGTGGAGGGTTTTGGCTGGAGAAGCCCGTTCCTCCGAGCAGGTCAAAAGCCCTCTCCCCTGGGGGAGAGGGTTGGGAGAGGGGGAGGTGGCCTGGGAAGACACTTTCCCGGAGCAAGCCAAAAGCTCTCCCCCCACCGGGGGGAGGGTTGGGTGGGGGGCGTCACTGGACGCAACGTTTGAAGACGAACACCCCCTGCCAAGCCCCCCACCCCGACCCTCCCCCCGGTGGGGGGAGGGAGAAGGCCGTTCACCGTCGAGGCGTAGAGTGGGAAAGGCGTCGCCGGAAGCAGCATCTGAACGCGCCCGTCCCAAGCCAAACCCCTCTCCCCGCAGAGGAGAAGGAGCAGAAGCCACCATAACCGTATCCCACCGGCTCGCATTCACGCACGGCGGCAACACCCGCACCCCATGGTCACGCGCATCCCGCACGATCTGCGCCGGCGCATAGAACCCCATCGGCTGCGCATTCAGCAGCGCGCAGCAGAACACGTCCGGATGATGGCACTTCATCCACGACGACGCATAGGCGATCTTCGCGAAAGACGCCGCATGACTCTCCGGAAAGCCGTAGCTCCCAAACCCCTCGATCTGCCTGAACGTCCGCTCCGCAAAGTCGCGCTCATACCCGTTCGCCACCATCCCCTCGATCATCTTGTCCTGATACCGCCCCACCCCGCCGGTCGACTTGAACGTGGCCATCCCGCGCCGCAGCCCGTCCGCCTCCGTCGGTGAAAAGCCCGCCCCCACGATCGCCACCTTCATCGCCTGTTCCTGGAACAGCGGCACGCCGAACGTGCGTTCCAGCACAGCTTTCAGCTCGGGCTTGGGATATTCCGGCTGCTCCTTGCCCTCCCGCCGGCGCAGATAGGGGTGCACCATGTCCCCCTGGATCGGCCCCGGCCGCACGATCGCGACCTGGATAACGATGTCGTAGAACACCTTCGGCTTCAGCCGCGGCAACATGCTCATCTGCGCGCGGCTTTCGATCTGGAACGTGCCCAGCGTGTCCGCGCGCGAGATCATCTCGAACGTCTTCTTGCAATCCTCCTGCATCTCCGGCGACGCCAGCGTCATGCGCTTGCCGCGATGCTCCGCCAGCAGATCGAACGCGCGCCGCATGCAGCCGAGCATCCCCAGCCCCAGGATGTCGACCTTCATGAACCCCAGCGTCTCGATATCCTCCTTCTCCCACTCGATCACCCGCCGATCGACCATCGCCGCCGGCTCGATCGGCACCAGATCGTCCAGCCGGTCGCGGGTTAGCACGAACCCGCCGGGATGCTGCGACAGGTGCCGCGGCGTCCCGATCAGCCGCCGCGCCAGTTCCAGCGTCAACGCGATCCGCGGATTCCCCGCATCCAGATTGAGCGCCTCGACATGCCGCTCCCCCACGCCCTCCGCGGACCACCCCCACACCTGTCCCGCCAGTGCCGCGGTCAGGTCCTCCGGCAAACCCAGCGCCTTGCCCACCTCGCGCACAGCTCCCCGCGCGCGGAACCGGCTCACCACCGCGGTCAGCGCCGCGTGCCGGTGGCCATAGGTCTCGTAGATCCACTGGATCACTTCCTCGCGCCGCTCATGTTCGAAATCGACATCGATGTCCGGCGGCTCCGCCCGCTCGCCCGAAATGAACCGCTCGAACAGCAGTTCATGCTTCACCGGGTCGATCGAGGTGATGCCCAGCGCATAGCAGATGACCGAATTGGCGGCCGATCCCCGCCCCTGGCACAGGATGTCCTGGCTGCGCGCGAACGCAACGATCGAATTGACCGTCAGAAAATAGGGCGCATATTTCAGCTTCCCGACCAGTTTCAGCTCATGATCCGCCAACTCCCGATACGCCTCCGGCACCCCGCCCGGAAACAGGCGGTCCAGCGCGCTGTCGACCAGGCTCTGCAACGCGGCCTGCGGGTCGCGCCCGCGCATCACGATCTCGTCAGGATATTGATAGGTCAGGTCAGTCGGCGAAAAGGTGCAGCGTTCGGCGATCGCCCCGCTAGCGGCGATCGCGTGGGGATAATCGCCGAACCGCCGGGCCATCTCGTCCGGGCTCTTGAGATGACGGTCGGCATGGCGTTCGCGCAGGAACCCCAGTTCGTCGATCGTGCGGCCGTGGCGGATCGCGGTCACCACATCCTGCAACATCCGGTTTTCGGGTGCGTGGTACAGCACGTCACCCGTCGCCAGCGACGTGAGGCCATGCTCGCGTGCCAACGCGTCGAGCGTGTGCAGCCGCAACGCATCCCCCGGCCGCCGCGTCTGCGACAGGACCAGATGCGCGCGATCACCGAACACATCTGCCATCATCCGCACGTCGCCGCGCAGCCGTGCGCCGTCATCGCCGGCAGTCTGCACCACGCCCAAAGTCGCAGCATCACTTGCAGCAATCCGTGCAGCATAACCTGCACCACCGTCAGGCAGCAGCGCCGCGACCAACCCCGCCGCATGCGCCTCCACATCCTCCCAGTGCAGGAAACACTGCCCCTTCTCGCCCTTGCGTGGTTCGGCGCGCGCCTTGCCCAGCGACAGCAGCCGCGTCAGCCGCGACCACCCGTCGCGATCCTCCGGCCAGACCAGCAAAGACGTGCCGCCGACCAAGTCCAGCCGGCATCCCGCCACCATCCGCATGCCCGTATCGCGCGCCGCCACCATCGCGCGCACGATCCCCGCCACCGAATTGCGATCGACGATCCCCAGCCCCGGCAACCCGATCATCCGCGCATGCGCGAACAATTCCTCGCACGACGACGCCCCCCGCAGAAAACTGAAATGCGTCGTCACCTGCAACTCATGATACCCGGCACCGCTCACCGGACGTGGCACCGTCGCACCATGGAACCCGGCCGCGCCGGACACAAACCGAACCGCGACACGCCAAAAAATCCACCCCGCCCCGCCCGAAGCCGGCACGCATGCGTACCCCCACCCCCCACGTCATCCCGGACTTGATCCGGAATCCAGGAACGCAAGTGCGGTGCGCGAAAACTTGGCTCCTGGATCAAGTACGGACTGGCGGATGACAGGGCCTTCATCGGACAATTCGATAATGAAGGCCGTCCCGTGCATCCGTTACGCTTCGCGGCCGGACATGCTCGTGCTTCCTCGCCGTCGAAAGACGGGGCATCGACAGGCTCCCCCCACTCACGCGAACACGCCGTGCAGGTGCCAGCTCATGTCGCCGGTCCGGCCGTCCACGCCGTCGCCGCGGCGGAAGATCCAGTAGCGGGCGCCGCTCGCGTCCTCGACCTGGAAATAGTCGCGTACCGCGTCCGCCTCGCCCGCGCGCCGCCACCATTCCCCGTAGATCCGTTCCGGGCCGTCGCCGTGCGCCACGTCGTGGACATGGCCACGGCAACTGAACCGGCGCGGCGCATGGTCGGGCAGCAGCGCGGTCACATGGTCCAGCCGCTGCGGTGGATCGAGCAACCGAACGGGGCGCGGCCACGCGGCGGGCCAGGCCGCGGGCGGGGATAATGGCGCGGCCCGGGCGTGCGCGCGTTCCGGCACGTCGCTTTCCACCGCACCCATGCGGAACAGCCGGTGCGTCCCGACCCGCCCGGTCACCAGGTCGACAAGGATTGCCAGGTCCGCCGCAGCATCCTCGCCGATGGTCGTGATCGCCGTCGCGCCCAGCGGTTCGCTCGCCACCGCGTGGATCGCCATCGCGTCAATGCCGAAACCGGGGTCGATCGTCTCGATCTTGGGCACCAGCAGCCGCGCCAGATGCGCCGCATCGCGGTTCGGCCGGGCGGTGCCGGCGCGAACGATCAGCGCCTGTCCGTCGACCCGCTCGCACCGCAGCTCCAGCCGGCGCGCCCCCAGCCCCCGCGCCGCCAGCTCCACGACCAGCAGCGCGAGCAGGTCGCCGATCACCTGTGCGATCGCGTCCGCCGTCGCGATCGGCTCCACCAGCCGCAACCGCGCGGCCGGCACCGCCTGCGCCACCACCGGCACGATCGGCTCCGCCATGCGGCCCAGCGCCTGGTCCAGCCGGCGCAGCACCGTCCCCCCGAACCGCCGGTTCAGCGGCGCACGCGGCATCGCGATCAGGTCGCCCACCGTCTCCACGCCCAGCCGCCGCAACCGCTCGCACGCCGCGGCGTCGATCCGCAGCGCATCGATCGGCAACGGGGCCAGCGCCTCCGCCTCCGCCCCGCCTTCCAGCATCGGTGCCGCGACCCGCCCGAATCGCGCCAGCGCATGCGCCGCGCCCGCCGTCCCCGCCACCGCGATCCGCGCGGTAAAGCCCAGCCGCGCGCAGAACCGCAGCACCCGCCGACAGAACCGCGCCTCGCCGCCATGCAGATGCGCGACGCCCGACAGGTCGATCCACAACCCGTCCGCATCCGACACCGCCACGCCCGGCGTCCAACGCTTGAGCGCGAACAGCGCCAGCCGGTCGAGATCCGCCGCCACGCCTGCCGGATCGGCATCGCGCACGTCCAGCCCCGGCACCATCGCCCGCGCCATTGTCATCGCCATCCCCACCCGGATCCCCAGCGCTCGCGCCGCCGGACACGCATGCCCCACCACCACGCGCGCCCCATCCCGCACGCTCAGCACCAGCGGCACCGGCGCAGAACCATCGGTCGCCCCCACATCCCGCGCTTTGGAAGGTTCCGCCCGCGTCGCCCGCTTCACCACGCCCCCCAGCTCGCGCCCGGTCTGCCAGAACGCCCCTTCGCGATCATAACCGGGCCTCGCCGCAACGGGCTTGCCGCCGCCCTTCCGGTTTGCGGTGGCTGTTCCCCCGGCACGCTGACGTTCTGCGATCCCTCCCTCACGCCAGCCCTCGCGGACGTCGAACATGGCCACAACGTTGCTTGCGGCCCCCGGCACGGTGGCACTGGATTCCCCCCGACGGGATGGCGTGGAGAAGGTGCCACCCCCCTCCCCGGTCTTCTCGCACACCGCAGGACCCGTCATGACGCCGGCGGACGAAGCCTGCGCCCGCGCGCCACGCGCTGCCGCCGGATTCGAACCGGCGACCATTCGATTAACAGTCGAACGCTCATAGGACGTCGGCGATGGCACGATGTTCGCCCTCGTCTGAACCCACGCTCCGGGAAGCCCCGCCGCGCCATCCGCCGCCGTAAATCCGCCATCGCGCCCCACCATCGGCGGCACCCAGCCCTGGCGCAGGCCGCCCGCCTCGTCGCGCGGCATGGCGCGGAACGGGACCGGCGCGGCTTCGCTGCGGCGGCCGAGTTCGCGCATCGGGGGACGCTGGTGCGCGGGCAGCGTGGCGATCGCGTCGACCACCGCCTGCTTCTCGCGCACCCGGTCGCCGCTGTTGCGGGCCCAGCGCGCGCCCGGCCGCCAGCCTTCGCCGCGCGCCTCGGCCGGCGGCAGCGTCGCAGCAGCCTCAGGCGGCCGCACGTCCACTGGCCCGGTCTCCAGCCCGATCCGCTGGTCGATCCGCCGCACCCGCTCGATCGCGAATTCCGGCAGGTAGAGCGAGACGACCCGCTGCATCATTGGCCTCCACGGTCCAGTCGAAGATATCGCCGCCACGCTGGCGGACGAGCGAGAGTTGCCAGCGTGCCCGACCGATGCCCGCCACCGGCAACGGTGCGGACGGCGCGGGCGCCAGTTTCCAACGGGTCACCGCCGCCGACGGTTCTTCCATCGGGTCGGCCCCCGACCGCTTCCACCGGCGCAGCAGCAGCGCGGTCGTGCCGCCCGCCTCCGCCGCCAGCTGCAACCGCCGCGTCGCGGTCAGCCCGGCGCGGCTCGCCTCGCCGATCACCGCGGCCAGCGACCCGTGGCGCAGCCCCTCCTCCATCACCGCCAGCGTGTCGGCGTCCTGCCCCGTCTCGGCATAGATCACCCGGTCGGGCGGCAGCCCCGCCTGTTGCAGGCCCGGCGCGAACAGGTCCCGCCGGCTCACCACCCACAGCACCTGCCCCGTCAGCCGCCCCGCGATCCCGGCCAGGAACAGCGTCGCCGCCGCATCCGCGCCCATACCCGCATCCGCGCCCGCCGCCTCGTGCAGCGCAGCCCCCGTGATCCCGCCCTCGGCCAGCCGATCGTCGATCCCGGCCACGCCGAACGGCAGCACCGGCCGCCGCTCGGCACCCCCGCGTTCGATCGCACGCACGCTCTCGCGCAATGCATCCAGTCTTGTGGTTCGGTTGATATCAGGCATGGGAACACGACTCGTTTGTTCCCTTTATGTTCCCTCAATTCCCATGCGAGGTCAACCATCCGGAACGCCCCGGAACGGGACTCCAGGCCGCGCACGACCGGAAATCCCCCTCCTGCACAGGAGGGGGAAACGGCACTCGAAAAAAGTTTCCGGAACACCCCGCCCGTCAGGGCAGGGGACGTCGACTCAGCCCCGCGAGGCCCAGTAATCCTGCACCGCGGCCCAGCCTTCTTCCGCCGTCTCGACGAAGCGGAACAGTTCCAGGTCCTGCGCGCCGATCACGCCTTCCTCGACCAGCGCGTCGAAATCGATCACCCGCGTCCAGAAATCGCGGCCGTAGAACAGGATCGGCATCGGCGTCACCTTGCCGGTCTGGATCAGCGTCAGCAGCTCGAACGTCTCGTCGAACGTGCCGAACCCGCCCGGGAACACCGCCACCGCCCGCGCGCGCAGCAGGAAATGCATCTTGCGCAGCGCGAAATAGTGGAACTGGAACGACAATTTCGGGGTCACATACGGGTTCGGCGCCTGCTCGAACGGCAGCACGATGTTTAGCCCGATCGACTCGGCGCCGACATCGTCCGCACCGCGATTGGCGGCCTCCATGATCGACGGCCCGCCGCCCGAACACACCACGAACTGGCGCTTGCCGTCCTGCGACGGCGCGGTCCCGCTGGCCAGCGCGGCCAGCTTGCGTGCCTCGTCATAATATTTCGATTTCTCGGCCAGCCGCGCGGCCACCTTCGCGCGCGGCCCGTCGCCCGCCGCCTCGACCAGCGCCGCCGCCTTCGACGGTTCCGGGATGCGTGCCGACCCGTAGAACACGAAGGTCGATCCGATCCCCGCCTCGGTCAGCAGCAATTCGGGCTTCAGCAGCTCCAGCTGGAACCGCACCGAACGCAGGTCCTCGCGCAGCAGAAAGTCCGGGTCCGCGAACGCCAGCCGGTACGCCGGATCGGACGTCTGCGGCGTCGACACCTGCTTGGATGCGGTCTCCGCCTCCTCGCGGGCGGGGGAGAAGACGCGCTTGGGAATGTGGCGATCGGTCATGCGGGTTCCTGCTGGCCCGGCGGGGCCACCCGCGGGGGAAAGCGGGTCTTCTTAGCGGCAATAGCGACTGCTCGCCATATCGAAATGGAAATGGTCACGGTGGTACGCATTCGCGTCCGGGCCCAGCACGACGCCGAACCGCCGGCACCCCGCATCATGCACCGCCCGCAGATAGGCACGCACCCGCTCGTCCTCCCCGCCCCAACCGTCCTTGACGGTAAAGCGCGTTCCGTCCGCCAGCACGAACGCGCTGATATCGACCGCATTGGCATGCGCATGCTCGGACAGCCGCCGTCCCGCCTGCCCGTTCACCGGGCGACACGCATAGGTCCCGAAACTCTCGATCCGGCGCAGCGGCTGGCCGAAAATCCGCTCCGCCTCGACCTGCGCGACCTGTGAAACCCAGCGGCTGAACGCCAGCGCAAGCGGACACCGCATCGCGCCCAGATTGGTGATCGGCGTCCCGATCGCGACCAGCTTCACCGACGCGGTCGCATCGCACCCACCCCCGAAACTCCGGTCCGGCAAAGCCTGGAACGACACTCCCGCCCGCCGCAGGTCCGCCTGGCATTGCCGCAGGGCTGCGTCCGACAACGCAGGCGCGGGCGCTGCCTGAGTCACCGCCGATCGACGCGTCGGCGCCCGCCGCTCCGGCCCACGCCCCGCGGGGATACAGCCGGCCAGCACCAGCAACGACAGGATCGGCCATACGCGCATCTTCATATGCCTGCCCGCTTCCCCCCGACTCCTCAATGCACCGCCGCTTGCACCGCGCCGCATCGCGACATCCCGTTTCCCGTCCGTGCTGAGTAGCGACCGAGTAGCGCCCCTTTGCGCGTATCGAGGGGGCGTATCGAAGCACCTGCGCAACCCTCGTCCCCTTCCTTCGATACGGGTCTTCGACTTCGCTCAGCCCCTACTCAGGACAAACGGCGTAGGTTGGTGCGGATAGCGCCTCTCCCACCAACCAACCCCCAAGTTGCACCCGCCCCCAATCCACGCCACGTAAAGACCAGCATGGCCGCCTCCTCCACCCTCAATGCACGCAACCTCGAACGGCTCGGCGCGCCCGCGCTGGCCGAACTGCTGATCGAGGTCTCGACCGGCCACGGCGCGATCAAGCGCCGCCTGCGCCTGGCACTCGCCGACGCGACCGGCCCGGGCGAGATCGCGACCCAGGTCCGCAAGCGGCTGGCCACCATCGCCCGCGCGCGGTCCAACCTCGACTGGCGGCAACTCCGCGCGCTGATCGCCGACCTCGCGACGCAGCATGCCGCGATCACCGGCCCGCTCGCCACCGCGGACCCGGTCGCCGCGCACGACCTGCTGTGGGATTTCCTCAAGCTCGCCGACCGCGTGTTCGAACGCACCGACGACAGCGCCGGCAAGCTGATCGAGCTGTTCCGCGCCGCCACCGCCGACATCGCGCGCCTGGCCCAGGCCGCCGACGTGCCGCCCGCAACCCTCGCCGACCGCGCGTTCGACGCGCTCACCGGCCCCAATCGCGGCCAGTACGACGCGCTGGTCGCCGCCCTCGCCGCCCCGCTCGGCGCGGACGGCCTCGCCCTCCTCAACACCCGCATCGCTGCCTGGGCCGTCGCCACGCCGCACCCGGACGACCCCGACATGGCCGGCGGCAGCATCGCGCGCGTCGCCACCCGCCGCGCCGCGGTCGCACGCATCGTGGGCGAGCGGATCGCCGACGCCACCGGCGACGTCGACGCCTATATCGCGCAGCAACCCGACCGCACCCGCGCGCAGCCGATGGTCGCCACCGCGATCGCCGGCCGCCTGCTCAAGGCCGGCCGCGCGGAGGCAGCGATGGCCGCGATCAACGCCGCCGACACGAGCCGGATCGCCTATGTCCCGCCCGAATATGACAGCGTCCGGCTCGCCATCCTCGAGGCACTCGGCCGCCACGACGATGCGCAGGCGTTCCGCTGGGACCGGTTCGCCGCCGCCCTCCACGCCGGCCACCTGCGGGACCATCTCCGCCGGTTGCCCGACTTCGACGACTTCGAGGCGGAACAGCGCGCGCTGACGCTCGTCGAGGCCTACCCCGACGCGCATGCCGCGCTCGCCTTCCTGGTCGCATGGCCGGCCTACGACCGCGCCGCGCGTATGGTGATGGCCCGCCCGAAGAGCCTCGACGGCGACCGTTACGAGGTGCTCGCCGACGCCGCCGACCTGCTCGACGCCGCGCACCCGCTCGCCGCCACCCTGCTTCGCCGCACGATGATCGACTTCACGCTCCGTACCGCGCGCGCCGCACGCTACGGCCACGCCGGCCGTCACCTCCGCGAATGCGCCGCCGCCGACGCGCGCATCGCCGACTATGGCGCGCTGCCCGACCACGCGACCTACGTCGCCGCACTCCACCGCACGCACGAACGCAAGACGGGCTTCTGGCAGGCTGCGGCGGTCTAGGGCCGGGTCAGCACCCGACCCGGTCCGTCAGATCGTCAGGAACTCGGCCGACTGCCGCCCACCGGCGTCGCGCCCGGCGTCGCGGTCTGGCCGAAGCGCGTCGTGAACACGTACAGGATCGTCCCCGCCGCCAGAAACGCGATCAGCCCGAACGCGATGAGCCAGGGTCGCACCGCGCGCGGTGTCTTGTTGTCCTCGGTCTTGGGTTCGTCGCGTTCGGCCATGGTCTGCTCCCTTGTTGCCACCCGAACGGTCGACACGCCCGAAAAGTCCCCATGCAATCAACAGCCTCCGTTTTACCCGCGGGCCGCATCCCGCTAAGGCACCGCCATGCTCCGCCTGTCCGACATCAAGCTCCCGCTCGACCATCCGCCGGAGGCCCTCGCCGCCGCCGTCCGCGCACGCGTCGGGCTCGCCGACGACGCTCCCCTCGACATCGCCATCGCGCGCCGCGCCAACGATGCGCGCCGCCGCACCGCGATCCTGCTCGTCTACTCGGTCGACATCACCGTGGCGGACGAGGACGCGATCCTCGCACGCTTCCCCGGCGACCCGCATGTCCGCCGCACGCCCGACACCGGATACCGCTTCGTCGCGCACGCCCCCGCCGGCGGCACGACGCCGCGCCCGGTCGTGATCGGCGCCGGCCCCTGCGGGCTGTTCGCCGGGCTCATCCTCGCGCAGATGGGCTACCGCCCGATCATCCTCGATCGCGGGAAAGTGGTGCGCGAACGGACCAAGGACACCTGGGGCCTCTGGCGGCGCGGCGTGCTCGAACCCGAATCGAACGTCCAGTTCGGCGAGGGCGGCGCCGGTACCTTCTCCGACGGAAAGCTCTGGAGCCAGATCAAGGATCCGCGCTTCCTCGGCCGCAAGGTCCTGACCGAATTCGTCACCGCCGGCGCCCCGCCGGAGATCCTGACCGAGGCGCACCCCCATATCGGCACGTTCCGGCTCGTCACGATGGTCGAACATATGCGCGCCACGATCGAATCGCTCGGCGGCGAATATCGCTTCGGCACGCGCGTCGACGATCTCGACATCGACGAGGCCACCGACGGCACCCGCACGATCCGCGGGCTGCACCTGGCCGACGGCGGCTACCTCGCCGCCTCCCGCGTCGTGCTCGCGGTCGGGCACAGCGCGCGCGACACGTTCCACATGCTCCACGACCGCGGTGTGCATGTCGAGGCGAAGCCCTTCTCGATCGGTGTCCGGATCGAACATCCGCAGGGCTGGATCGACCGCGCGCGCTTCGGCGCCTGCGCCGGCCACCCGGACCTCGGCGCCGCCGCCTACAGCCTGTCGCACCACTGCAAGAACGATCGCACGGTCTACAGCTTCTGCATGTGCCCCGGCGGCACCGTCGTCGCCGCCACGTCCGAACCCGGCCATGTCGCGACCAACGGCATGAGCCAGTATTCGCGCGCCGAACGCAACGCCAACTCGGGCATCGTGGTGGGGATCGACCCGGCGCGCGACTTCCCCGGATCGCCGCTCGCCGGCATCGCGCTGCAACGCCACTGGGAACGCGCCGCCTTCGTCGCCGGTGGGTCGAGCTACGCCGCCCCCGGCCAGACGCTCGGCGATTTCCTCGCCGCCCGCCCGTCGACCGGCTTCGGCAGCGTCGAACCGTCCTACCGCCCCGGCGTCCACCCGACCGACCTCGCGGAGTGCCTGCCCGACTACGCGGTCGCCGCGATGCGCGAAGCGCTGCCCGTCTTCGGCCGTCAGATCCCGGGCTACGACCACCCGGACGCGATGCTGACCGGCGTCGAAACGCGCACCTCCTCCCCCGTCCGCATCACCCGCGGCCAGGATCATCACAGCCTCAACACCCGAAACCTGTTCCCCGCCGGCGAAGGCGCAGGCTACGCCGGCGGCATCCTCTCCGCCGCCATCGACGGCATCAAGACCGCCGAAGCCGTCGCACTCAGCATCAACGCCTGACCGTTCCCCGGCGCAGGCCGGGGCCTGGACGCAACCGCTTCACCTAGCCCCCGGCCTCCGCCGGGGAACGATCACACCAGATCCACGACCCCAGCCAACCCATCCACCGCGACAGCCAGCTCGCGGTCCAGATGCCCCAGCAACGCCGTCCAGCCCGACAACCCATCCAGCTCCCCCGGCCCGTCCGAAACCCCGCGCAACCCGACCACCGGCACACCGAACCGCGCACAGGCCCGCACCACCGCGAACGTCTCCATATCCACCATGTCCGCGTCCACCGCGTCGAACCCGTCGCCCCACACGATGTCCGCCCCGGTCGACAGCGTCGCGGTCGGCACGCCCGGCAACGGCGTCGGTAGCGGCACGACCGCAGGATGATCCGCAAACGGCGTCACCCCACGCGCAAAGCCCAGCCGGGTCGCATCCATGTCGCGCCACGACACGCCCGACACCTGCCACACCGTACCGAGCGGACAGCGCCGCGATCCCGCCGACCCCAGCGACACCACCAGGTCCGGCCGCCGCCCTTCGCTCTCCAGCCGCTGCAACGCCGCCGCGGTCGACAGCGCCGCCTCCACCGGCCCCACGCCGGTCAGCAGTGGCGCGATCCGCCGGCGCAGTTCTGGCCCATATTCCTGTCCAACCGCCATCGCGAACAGCACGCGCCGTCCCGCAATCTCGTCCACCATCATCGCCCGCGCTCCACCAAGGGGGTCGCGCGACCCCTTAGCGCCCGAGCGGCGACCCGGCATAGTCCGCCAGCAATGCAGCGACATCGTCGTAGATCGCGATCGCCCCAGCCTTGGCCAGCACGTCGTCCGGAAACCCGCCCGACCGCACCGCCACCGCCACGATCCCGCACTTGCCCGCCGCCTCGACGTCGTAGGGCGTATCGCCCACCACGATCACCGCGTCGGCATCGATCCCGTCCAGCTTGCCCAGCGCGGTCGAAAAGATGTCAGGCGCCGGCTTGGTGTTCTCCACATCGTCGCTGCTCGTCGTCGCGCTCACCAGATCGCGCGCGCCCAGCAGGTCGAGATAATGGTCGAGCTCGTCCTCCGACGCCGAAGACGCCAGCACGACCTTCTGCCCCAGGCCGGCGGCATGACGCAGCAGCTCGTGCGCCTTCGCGAACGGCTTTGCGCTATCGAGATACTTCGCCTTGAACACCTTGCCGTGCGCCTCGCCCAGCGCCTCCTGACCTGCCTCGTCCAGTTCGGGCAGCAGCGTCGGGACCAGCATGTCGGTGCCCTTGCCGATCTGGTCGTGAACGACCTGCCGATCGAACGACTTGCCGATCCCGGCGAACGCCTCCTCCCACGCCAACACATGCATGTCGTTGGTATCGACCAGCGTGCCGTCGATGTCGAAGAGGATGGCCTTGATCTTCATGGATGGGTTCCTGGATTCACGGAAGGCTGATCCGCGCATGCGACGGGATGACCGCCCACCGATATCCCCGGGGACTGTCACATATTCGACGTATGGCGATGACAATCCAGCCACAATGCGCGGCCGGATCGATGAGTTGCATCAAGCAACCCAACAATATTCTATCTCTCAAACCTATGTTAATTCGTCCGTCGTAATGGCTGAAATGCGCCGCACGGCAGACAATCCTGTCGGCATCGATCGAACGCCCGCGAAATATTCGCCACAGGCAACTTGATGCAAATCAACATAGTAGAAACCTACCAGCATTTTCATCATGCCCGGGAACGATCCGCGGACGCAGGCGGTTGTCCTGGCATCGTCGCATCGGTTCGGTGCCACCGAGGTTGTCCTTCACGGATCACCCCGTCGCCGACCGTCCAGCGACACGCCTGCTCCCCGCGCGACTGACGCCGCGGAGCTGGTTCGACACCAAACAGACGGAGATTTTCGATGCGCGCACTGGTCTGGCACGGAAAAGGCGACGTTCGCGTCGATACTGTCAAGGATCCCGAGATCAAGCATCCGCGCGATGCGATCATCAAGGTGACGGCCTGCGCGATCTGCGGCTCCGATCTCCACCTCCTCGACGGCTACCAGCCCACGATGGAGGCCGGCGACATCCTCGGTCACGAAAATATGGGCGAAGTCGTCGCCCTCGGGTCTGAAGTCACCAACCTGAAGATCGGCGACCGCGTCGTCGTCCCGTTCACGATCAGCTGCGGCGAATGCTTCTTCTGCAAGAAGGGGCTGTTTTCCGCGTGCGAACGGACCAATCCGAATTCGGACCTCGCGATCGCGGCGATGGGCCATTCGCCCGCCGGCCTGTTCGGGTTCAGCCACATGCTCGGCGGCTATTGCGGCGGCCAGGCCGAATATCTCCGCGTGCCGATGGCCGATTTCGGTCCGATCAAGGTGCCGGACAACGTCACCGACGAACAGGCGCTGTTCCTGTCGGACATCTTCCCGACCGGCTACATGGCCGCCGAGAATGCGAATATCGAAGAGGGCGACACCGTCGCGATCTGGGGCTGCGGTCCGGTTGGCCAGTTCGCGATCCGCTCCGCGCTGATGCTCGGTGCCGGCCGCGTGATCGCGATCGACGAAGTACCGGAACGGCTCGCCATGGCCGAGGCCGGCGGTGCCGAGACGATCAACTTCGCCGAGGTCGAGAGCGTCTATGACGAACTGCAGTTCCGAACCAAGGGTCGCGGGCCGGACAGCTGCATCGACTCGGTCGGTGCCGAAGCATCGGGCCATGGCTCGGTGGATGCGGTGATCGACAAGGTGAAGGCCGCGGCCTTCCTCGCCACCGACCGTGTCCATGTGCTGCGCGAAGCGATCATGAGCTGCCGGATGGGCGGCACCGTCTCGATCCCCGGCGTCTATGTCGGCATGGGCGACAAGATTCCGATCGGCGCGATGATGAACAAGGGCCTGACCATCAAGACCGGCCAGACCCACGTCCAGGCCTATACCCGGCCGCTGCTCGCCCGGATCGAGGCGGGCGACATCGACCCGAGCTTCGTCGTGACCCACCCGGCCAGCCTTGAGGATGCGCCGGAAATGTACCAGAAGTTCCGCGACAAGCAGGACGGCGTGATCAAGGTCGTGCTGCGCCCCTGATCCCGACCCGACCCGAACGATACCGCTCCGCGCCAGACGCGGGGCGGTATCGTCCGTTCTGGCTGCTGCCACATTCGAAGGAACGACGATGAGCGACACGGTCCCCACCCCCGTCCCCGGCAATCCCGAAACCAAGGGCCAGCCCGACGGCGTCTCCGGCTCCCCCGGCAATGGCGAGCCGCACGGCCGCTCGGTCATGGGTGAAAGCGGCGGTGCCGCCTATCCCAATCCGCATTCCAAGACCGCCGACGTCAACGACGACAGCCCGTCGACCGATCAGTCCGGCGAACCGACCGAGGACATCAGCGAACCCGGCACCGTCATCGGCACGATCGGGAGCGAAGTCGCGGACCGTGATCGGCCGCTCCCCGTGCCGGCCCCCGACCGCCAGACACGCGAAGTGAAGACCGAGACCGGATCCTTCACCGTCCTCGAAACCGACGGCGTGGCGCAGGCCGCGACCACCGGCAAGATCGGCACCGATGCACCGTACGAGCGCGAGCAGGAACAGCCCGGTTCCGGCTGATCCCGCCGCGCCAGGGCCGGTCGCACCTACACTGCTAGATGCGACCGGCTCATCCGCAACGTGACGATCAGGCCGTCCTCCTCCCACTCATAGTCGATCTTGCCGCCCAGCTGCCCCGCGACGCTGCGATCGACCAGCCGGGTGCCGAACCCGCTCTTGGCCGGCGGCGCCTTCACCGGCGGCCCGCCGCGCTCGACCCAGGTCACCACTACGTCGTTGCCGTCCGACGCGCTCGTCACGTCCAGCGTGCCTTCGGGGGCCGACAGAGCGCCATATTTGATCGAATTGGTCGCCAGTTCGTGGATCACCAGCGCCAGCCCCATCGCCGCCGCCTGCCCCACGCCCATCCGCTCCACCGACACGCGGATCCGCCCCGAAAACGCGCCCATGTCGTCATAGGGCTTCAGGACGACCGACAGCAGGTCGCCCAGCAGCGCGGCATCGCCCTGCCCCTCCGGCAATGGCCGGACCAGGTCGTGCGCACGGCCCAGTGCGGACAGCCGCTCGGTCAGCTGGCTCGCCATGTCCTCCATGTTGCTCGCCGACCGTGACGTGATCGCGGTCAGGCCCGTGGCGATCGTCAGCAGGTTCTTGACCCGGTGGCTCATCTCGCCGGCCAGCAGTTCATGACCTTCCTCGGCCTGCTTGCGGCCCGTCACGTCCAGGAAGATGCCGAACATCGTCCGCCCGACGATGCCGACATCGTCACCCTCGCCGCGCGCCGCGATCCAGCGCACCTCCTGGCCCACCATGATCCGGAAATCGGTCTCGTACCGGCCCAGCGTCGCGCGCGTCGCGTTGAACGCGGCGCGCACCCGGTCGCGGTCGGCGGGGTGGATGTTGGCGGACAGTTCCTCGAACCCGACGTCGGCCCGCCACTCCATGCCCCACAGCGCGAAGCCCTGCTTATCCATGGTGAACGCGTCGCTGTCGACGTTCCACGCCCATAACGCGACACCGGCCGCGTTGACCGCCAGGCGCAGATGCTCGGGCGACCAGACATGCGCCTTGGGTATTTCCTTGATCATTGGACTCCCCAGAACGCACCGCACGATGCTTGCATAGACCCGGCAAACGGCTTGGCAAAGCCTCGCGCGGCCCGCAACCCGGCGTTTCCATGCAGCCGGACTATTTCTGCTTCGCCGCCACGAACCTCGGCTCCATTGCGGTCGCCGCGATCATAACCTAGGTAAACTTTCTCTATTTCTTCGCGAGCAGGCGGCCTTGACCGACACGAACGATCACGCCGCCACTGGCGTGCCGAAAATGACGGCCGATGCCGCGCGCATCGCGGCCGAACTGGTGGGGGAGGACGTCGGCACCGATCCGTTCGTCGCCGCCGTGCGCGCCACGCGCATGCCGATGATCGTCACCAACCCGCGGTTGCCCGACAATCCGGTGGTGTTCGTCAACAACGCCTTCTGCCGACTCTCCGGTTATGAGCGGGACGAGATCCTCGGCCGCAACTGCCGCTTCCTCCAGGGTCCCGAAACCGATCCGGCGACGGTCCGGCGGATCCGCGACGCGGTGTCGCGCGTCGAACCGATCGAAATCGACATTCGCAACCACCGCAAGGACGGCGAACCGTTCTGGAACCGCCTGCTGCTGGCGCCGGTCTACGACACCGAAGGCGTGCTCGCCTATTTCTTCGCCAGCCAGCTGAACGTCACGGTCGAACGCGAACGGTTGCAGGGGCTGGAGTCGAGCAACGCCTCGCTGATGGCCGAACTGACCGACCGGCTGACCGCGCAGGACCAGCATGAACGCGAACTCGCCTTCACCCTGAAGGCCGCGCGGTTCGGCACCTGGAGCCTGGAGATCGCCACCAACCGGCTGACCGCGTCGGCCACCTGCAAGGAAATCTTCGGTCGCCCGGTGGAGCAGCCGTTCACCTACGAAGATCGGCTCGCCGCGATCCATCCGGACGATCGCGCCAAGAGCATCGACGAAGTGCGGCGCTGCGTCGAAAACGGGACCGATTACGACGTCACCTACCGCATCGTCCGCCCCGACGGCGAAATGCGCTGGATCGGGTCGCGCGGCCAACCCTTCTACAACGCAGCGGGCCAGGCGATCCGCATCGCCGGCGTGTCGACCGACATCACCGACAAGACGCGCAGCGACGCGATGCGCGCGGCGCTGGTCGAATTGGGCGACGTGTTCCGCGACACCGTCGAACCCGACGACATCCTGTTCTCCGCCGCACGCATCATCGGGCGCACGCTCGGCGTCTGCCGCGTGGGCTACGGCGAGGTCGACACCATCGCCGAAACCATGGCCGTCGCGCGCGACTGGACCGCGCCCGGCATCGCCTCGCTCGCCGGCACGCTGCGCTTCCGCGATTACGGCAGCTATATCGACGACCTGAAATGCGGCGAGGAAGTGTGCTTCGCCGACGCACGCACCGATCCGCGCACCGCCGCCCACGCTCCTGCGCTGGAGGCGATCAGCGCGCGCGCCATGATGAACATGCCGCTGATCGAACATGGCGAATTCGTCGCGATGCTGTTCCTCCACGACGGCGGCCACCGCCGCTGGCGCGACGACGAGATCTCCTTCATCCGCGAAGTCGCCGAACGCACCCGCATCGCGGCCGAACGCCGCCGCGCCGAACATGAACTGTCCGCGCTCGCCGCCTCGCTCGAACAGCAGGTCGTGGCGCGGACCAGCGAGCTGCAGAACGCCGAAGACGCGCTCCGCCAGTCACAGAAGATGGAGGCGGTCGGCCAGCTGACCGGCGGCGTCGCGCATGATTTCAACAACCTGCTCACCGTCATCCGCTCCGCCACCGATCTGCTCAAGCGACCGGGGCTCAGCGCAGAACGGCGCGAACGCTATATCGACGCGATCTCCGACACGGCGGACCGCGCGGCCAAGCTGACCGGCCAGCTGCTCGCCTTCGCCCGCCGCCAGGCGCTGAAGCCCGAGGTCATCGACGTCGGGCAGAGCCTGCGCATCATCTCCGACATGCTCGGCACGCTCACCGGATCGCGGATCGTGATCGACATCGATCAGCCGGAGATGCCCTGCTTCACCAACGTCGATCCCAGCCAGCTCGACACCGCGCTCGTCAACATGTCGGTCAACGCGCGCGACGCGATGGGCGGCGCCGGCCGGCTGGCGATCACCGTGCGCCCCGCAACGCAGATCCCGGCGATCCTCGCCGAACCCGCCATCACCGGCCGCTTCGTCGCGATCGCGATCAGCGACACCGGTTCGGGCATCGATCCCGACAAGCTCGACCGCATCTTCGAACCGTTCTTCACGACCAAGGCGGTCGGTCAGGGTACCGGCCTCGGCCTCAGCCAGGTGTTCGGCTTCGCGAAGCAGTCGGGCGGCGACATCCGCGTCGAAAGCCGGCTCGGCCACGGCACCACCTTCACGCTCTATCTGCCCGAGGTCGACGAGGAAGAGCCCGCCGCCGCCGCCGACATCGCGGAAGGCCCCGCCGACGGCCAGGGCCTGCGCGTGCTGGTGGTCGAGGACAATCACGAGGTCGGCCAGTTCACGACCCAGTCGCTCGCCGAACTCGGCTACGTCACCATCCTGGCGTCCGACGCACAGGAGGCGCTCGCCGAACTCGCCAGCGACGCCGGCCGCTTCGACATCGTGTTCTCCGACGTCGTCATGCCCGGCATGAACGGCATCGCCCTGGCCAGCACGATCCGCGAAACCTACCCCCACCTCCCCGTCGTGCTGACCTCGGGCTACAGCAACGTCCTCGTCCAGGACGGCACCCACGGCTTCGAACTCCTCCACAAACCCTACAGCGTCGAACAGGTCTCCCGCGTCCTCCGCAACGCGGCGGGGTAAAGCGCAACCGACTTCGGATTTACCCACCCCCGAAACCCGTTCGGTTCGAGCCTGTCGAGAACGCCACGCAACGCTCGCCACAAACCCACACCCGACCGCCCATCCCGAGCGAAGTCGAGGGCCCCTTCGAGCGAAGCCGAGAAGCCAACAGCACCCTACGAGCGCGGTGGTCGGAGGTTACCCAACCCGTGTTCCGTTCGGTTCGAGCCTGTCGATAACCCTGCGTAACGTTCTCGACAGGCTCGAACCGAACGGATCATGGGTAAGCCTCAAACTTAAAACCCGCCCATCCCGAACGAAGTCGAGTGACCCTTCGAGCGAAGCCGAGAAGCCAGCAGCACCCCGGAACCAACGCCAGCAGGCAGCTACCGAGCTACCTCCAAAACCTCGCCCAGCCCCGGCACGAACTCGATCATTCGCTCCAACGGCGCCCCAGCCCAGGCCGCCCGCAACGCCGCAATCGGCCCCCCATGCGCCACCACCAACACCACCCCAGCCCGCGGCAAAGCCTCCCAAGCCGCCAGCGCACGCAAAGACAGATCCAAGCCCGTCTCCCCACCCCCAGGCCGAAACCCGGTCGGATCGGTCATGATCCGGTCCATCAGATCGCCGGTCTCACGCCAGATCGCATCCCACCGCCGCCCCTCCCAGGACCCGAAATCGCGCTCCAGCCACCGCGCATCGCCCAGCACCGAACACCCCACCCGACCAGCAGCCCGCTCCGCCAACCGCCGCGTCCGCACCGCCCCGGAATGCACCACCACATCCGGCCGCCGAGCACTCAAATCCTCCACCAGCCCGCGCGCCAGCAAAGCCCCCGCCCGGCTCCACCCCATGTCGGACCGCCCGTAACACCGCCCGACCCAGGCCCGCGCCACCGGCGGATGCCGCACCAGCAGCACGGTCCCGCTCACGCCATCGCTGCCGCCAGCAACACCGCCAGCTGCCCCATATACGCCGCGAACCCGAGACAATCCCCCGTCGACCCGCCGATCCGCCCCCGCAGAAACCGCGCGATCCACCACAGGAACACCACCCCCGCGCCCACGACGAACACCAGCGCCGCCGGATCGCGCACAACCAGCAACATCACCCCCGGCACAGCCAGCAACACCGCGCCGGCCAAGCGGCGCAAAGGCATCCCCCGCCCGATCCGCGCCGCAAGTCCCGTCCCCGTCGCAACCGGCGGCAGGATGTACGCCAGCAACACCGCCCACAACCGCCCGACCGTCGCCGCCGCCACGATCGCCGCCACAGCGACGCCCGCCGGCAACGCCACGATCGCCGCGACCCTTAGAGTCAGCGACAACCCCAGCCCCAGCGCGCCATAACTCCCGATCCGGCTGTCGCGCATGATCCGCAGCGCATCGTCGCCGCGCGCGATCCCGCCGAACGCGTCGCAGAAATCGGCCACCGCATCCTCGTGGAACGCGCCGGTCAGCAACGCCTCGACCATCAACGCCAGCACCGCCGCGACCACCGGCGGCCACACCAGTCCCGCCACCACAAACACCCCCGCCGTCACCCCGCCGATCAACGTCCCGACCAGCGGCAGCCACGCCATTGCGCGGGTCAGCCCGTCACCCGCCTGCGCGCCCGTCAGCCGCGCCAGCACCGGCACAGGCAGCCGCGTCAGGAACTGCACCGCCATCAGCGGCGGTGCCCATCCCGGCGCGCGATCGGACGCGTCCATCAATCCGCCCGCTCCGCACCGATCGCGTCCAGCCGCGCGACATCGCCCAGCATCGCCGCGGCCGCATCGAGCAACGGCAACGCCACCAGCGCCCCGCTTCCCTCGCCCAACCGCATCCCCCAATCGAGCAGAGGTTCGAGCCCCAGCTGCGCCAGCGCCGCCCCATGCCCCGGCTCGGCCGATCGGTGCCCCGCGATCATCGCGTCCACCGTCCCCGGCGCCAGCCGCTCGGCGATCAGCGCCCCCGCCGTCGCGACATACCCATCGAGCAACAGCGTCGCCCCCCGCTCCGCCCCGCGCGCGAAGAACCCCGCCATCGCCACGATCTCATACCCCGCCACCGACGCGATCGCCGCCACCGGATCGGCCTCGCGCAAAGCCCGCGCCACCGCCGCCTCGACCACCCGCGTCTTCACCGCCAGCACCGCATCATCGGCCCCCGCCCCGCGCCCCACCGCGTCCGCCACGCTCGCCCCGGCCAGCAGCATCGTGATCGCCGCGGCCGGCGTCGTGTTGCCGATCCCCATCTCCCCCGCGATCAGCAGCGCGGCCCCGTCGTCCACCGCACGATCCGCCTCGTCAGCCCCGACCTCCCACGCCGCCGCGAACTGCGCCGCATCCATCGCCGGGCCGTCCGCCAGGTTCGCCGTCCCCTCCGCGATCCGCGCGTCGCGGTAGAACGCCGGCGGATCCTCCGGCCGCGCCCCCATCACCCCGACATCGACCAGCCGAAGATCGCACCCATGCGCCGCCGCCAGCGCATTGCTCGTCGCCCGCCCGGCCAGGATCGTGCCGACCATCATCCCCGTCACCGCCGACGGCCAGGCCGAAACCCCCGCCGCGACGCAGCCATGGTCGCCGGCGAACAGCACGATCCGCCGCGGCCGCGTCCGCGGATCGATCCGCCCCTGCGTCCGCGCCAGCCGCACCGCGATCTCTTCCAGCCGCCCCAGGCTGCGCTTCGGCTTGGCCAGCGCATCGATATGCGCCCACACATCCGCATCGTCGATCATCGCGCGTCCTTCGCTATTCTCACGATCGCATCCACGTCGAGCACCCGTTCCAGCTCGACCGCGATCCCGTCGAGCGCCGCATCGATCGCCTCGCGCCGCTCCAGCCCGTCCGAGGCAGCACCCAGCTCCGCCAGCAACGCCGCGCGGGCCTCGGCCCGGTCGAACAGCCCATGGACATAACAGCCCGCGACCTGCCCGTCCCGCGCGCTCGTCCCGTCCGCCCGGCCGTCCGCGAACCGCAACAGCGCCGGCGCCCCCGCATCGACGGCTGTAACCCCGGCATGGATCTCATACCCCGCAAACCCCGCGCCGGACCCGACGAGACTCCCCGTCACCGGCCGCACCAGCTTGTCCGCGCCGATCACCGTCTCGATCGGCAACAGCCCCAGCCCCGGCACCGTCGCGGCAACCCCCTCGATCCCGTCCGGATCGGCCACCGTCCGCCCCAGCATCTGATACCCGCCGCAAATTCCCAGCACCCGCCCGCCGCGCCGGACATGCGCCGCGATGTCCACATCCCAGCCCTGCGCGCGCAGGAACCCCAGATCGGCGACCGTCGCCTTCGTCCCCGGCAACACCACCAGCGCGGCATCGCCCGGGATCGGCCGCCCCGGCGGGATCATCGCGAGCCGAACGCCCGGCTCGTGCGCCAGCGCATCGAAATCGTCGAAGTTCGCGATCCGCGACAGCATCGGCACCGCGATCAGCGGCCCGTCGCCCACCCCGTCGCCCCTTCCCAATGCCACCGCATCCTCCGCCGGCAACCGCGACGCGTCCGCCAGCCACGGCACCACCCCGATACTCGCCCAGCCGGTCCGCTCCACGATCGCGCGCACCCCGTCGTCGAACAGCGTGGGGTCGCCGCGAAACTTGTTCACGATGAACCCGCGGATCATCGCCGCATCGGCCGGGTCGATCACCGCCTGCGTGCCGACCAGCGCCGCGATCACCCCGCCGCGATCGATATCGCCGACCAGCACCACCGGCACGCCCGCCGCACGCGCAAAGCCCATATTGGCGATGTCGCTTGCCCGCAAATTGATCTCCGCCGGCGATCCCGCCCCTTCGACCACGACGATATCGGCCTCCGCCGCCAACCGGTGATACGCGCCCAGCACCTCGCCCAGCAGGTCCGGTTTCCGCCGCCAGAATTCCCCCGCCGCGATCGTGCCGCGCGGTTTGCCCGCCACCACCAGCTGCGACGTCCGGTCGCTCTGCGGCTTCAGCAGCACCGGGTTCATGTCGACGCTCGGGGCCACCCGCGCGGCGATCGCCTGCAACGCCTGCGCCCGGCCGATCTCGCCGCCGTCCGCGGTCACCGCGGCATTGTTCGACATGTTCTGCGGCTTGAACGGCCGCACACTCAGCCCGCGATTGGACAGCGCGCGGCACAGCCCGGCGACCAGCACCGACTTGCCGACGTCCGACCCCGTCCCCTGCAACATCACAGCGCCCATGCACAGGCTCCCACCACGATCCACAACAACAGGCACGCGACCCGATACACACTCAAGGCCCGCGCCAGATCCGCCGCCCCCGGCAAAGCCCCGTCGCCCAGCACCGCCCGCGCCGCCGGCACCCCGTCATAGCGCACCGCCCCGCCTAGCCGGCGCCTGATCGCCCCCGCCATCGCCGCCTCCGGCCACCCCCCGTTGGGCGACGCATGCTGCGCAGCATCGCGCAGCATCGTCCGCCATCCGCCCCGCCCGGCGAGGCAGATCAGCGCCCCCGCAATCCGCGCCGGCACCCAGTTCACCCCATCGTCCGCCCGCGCCGATGCCCAGCCGAACCAGACGAACTGCGGCGTCCGGTGCCCCACCACCGAGTCCGCGGTATTGATCGCCTTCGCCGCAAACAGCCCGGGCAATCCGCCGACCAGCAACCAGAAGGCCGGCGCCACCACCCCGTCGCAGAAACTCTCCGCCAGGCTCTCGATCGCCGCCGTCGCAACACCGTGCTCGTCCAGTGCATCGGTATCGCGCCCGACGATCATCGCCACCGCCCCGCGCGCCGCCGGCAGATCGCCCGCCGCCAGCGGTACCAGCACCGCACGGACATGATCGTGCAGGCTCCGCTGCGCCAGCCCGGTCGTCCCGGCGGCCACCACCAGCACCCAGCCCCAGCCATACCCCAGCCGCTCGATCGCCACCCCGATCGCCACCGCCACCCCGATCAGCAGCAGCAGCAGCGCCACGCCACCAACCCGCTGCCGCACGGCACCGCCACGGTTCCAGCGCCGCTCCACCGCCGCGATCAGTGCGCCGACCGCCATCACCGGATGCGGCCAGCGCCGCGGATAGCCCACCGCCGCCTCGACGATCAGCACGGCCAGCAGCAGTGCCGCATGGTTCACCGCCCGATCGGCAGGATGAACCGCTGCCCCGCCGGCGTGACGCCGATCTCCACCGCGACACCGTAGGTCTCGGCGATCAGAGGCGCGGTCAGCACGTCGTCCGCCGGCCCCGCCGCCACCACCCGCCCGCCGCGCATCAGCACCGCATCGTCCGCGATCCGCGCCGCCAGGTGCAGGTCATGCAGCACCAGCACCACGCCGCCACCAGCGGCCGCCACGCTCCGCAACCGGTCGAGCACGTCGATCTGGTGCGCGGGGTCCAGGCTCGCCAACGGCTCGTCCGCCAGCAGCCAGTCCGGCTCACCCGCCAGCACGCGCGCCAGCAACGCCCGCCCGCGCTCGCCGCCCGACAGCCGCTCGACACCCCGGCCCGCAAGCGCGGTCATGTCGGTCGCCGCCAGCGCACGCGCCACCGCCGCGTCGTCCGCCGCGGTCGCCCCCCACCGCCCGCGATGCGGCAACCGGCCGAGCGCCACCAACGTCGCCACGTCGATATCCCAATGCACGTCCGCCGCCTGCGGCAACAAGCCGATCGCCCGCGCCCGCGCACGCCGCTCGATCGCCTGCACATCGACCCCGTCGAGCGACGCCGCGCCCTGGTCCGGCACGCGCAGCGCGGCCAGACAGCTCAGCAGCGTGCTCTTCCCCGCCCCGTTCGGCCCGAGCAACGCCGTCACCCGCCCGCGCCGGAACGCGTAACTGACATCGTCCAGCACGCGATTGCCGCCCAGCGTCAGTCCGATCCGGTCGGCCGCCAGCACGCTCATGCCAGCCGCCGCCGCATGCGGATCAGCAGATACAGGAAGAACGGCCCGCCCAGCATCGACATCGCGATCCCCAGCCGCAGCTCGCTGACCGTCGGCGCCAGCCGCACCAGGCTGTCCGCCAGCGTCAGCAGCAGCGCGCCCCCCAGCGCCGACGGCAGCAGCACCGCCGACGGCCGGTTGCCCGCGAACGGCCGCACCATATGCGGCACGATCAGCCCGACGAACCCGATCACGCCCGCCGACGCCACCGCCGCCCCGACGGTCAGCGCGATCCCCGCGATCACCACCCATTGCAGCCGCCCCGGATCGACCCCCATCGACCGCGCCGCCTGCTCGCCCAGCGTCAGCGCGTCCAGCGACCGTGCCGTCGTCGCCAGCAACCCGGCCCCGATCACGATGATCGGCAACGCGACTTTCACATCGTCCCAGCTGCGATCGGTCAGCGCGCCGAGCAGCCACGTCACGATCTGCGACGACACGAACGGCGTCGGCGCAAGGCTGATCGCCAGCGCGGTCAGCGATCCGGCGATGCTCGTCAGGATCATCCCCGCCAGCGTGAACAGGATCAGGCTACCCGACCGCCCGGCGATCAGCGCGAGCAGCGCCATCGTCCCCGCCGCCCCGACCAGTGCGAAGGTCGGCAACAACCAGATCTGCGCCGCATAACCGAAATACAGCGACACCACCGCGCCCAGCGCGGCGCCCGACGACACGCCGAACAGCCCCGGATCGGCCAGCGGATTGCGCAGATACCCCTGCATCACCGCCCCCGACAGGCCGAGCGCCGCGCCCACCAGCAACGCCATCACGGTCCGCGGCAAACGCAGTTCGACGATGATGATCGACCGCGGATCGACGGCGGTCCAGGCGTCCAGCGGCACCCACACCTTCCCCGACGCCACCGACAAACAGACGGCCAGCAGCACCCCGACCAGCAGCGCGAGGTTCAGCCGCGTCACGCGCCCATCTCCCGCCGCACCTGCCGCAACCGCGCCATCGCCGCGATGATCGTCGGCCCGCCGCAGTTCATCAGCCGCACCGGATAGGGCGCAACGCGGATCCGCTGCGCCAGCCGCTTGATCGCCGGATGCCCCGCCAGCCGGTCCTCACCCACCTCCGCCGCGCCGACCGACAGCAGCACGCGCGGCGGTGCGGCGACCAGATATTCCAGCGGCAGCACGTCCCATTTCTTCAGCCCGTAGACCGCGCTCATGTTGCGGAACCCGGCGCGGCCGAGCAGTTCGTCCGACAACGTCCCCCTCCCCGGCACCAGCCCGCCCGATTGCCAGATCAGCGCCGGCACCCGCGCGCCGCCCGTCTGCCGGGCCGCCGTCGCGATCCGCGCCGCCAGCACCGCGCCGCGATCCGGATGCCCGGTGATCCGCCCGATCTCGCGCACCTGCGCCACGCTTTCCGCCACCGAATCCGGCACCGGAAACTGCACCAGCGCGATCCGCATCCGCTTCAGCGCGGCGATCGTCGCGGGCGCGACATGCGGCCCGGTGATGACCATGTCGGGCGCCAGCGCCACCACTTCCTCCGCCGTCCCCGACGTCGCACGGAACGCGTTCGCCTGTGCCAGCGGGATCGACGTCGCGCGCGGGTCCCGCGAATAATGGCTGATCCCGGCAATCTGCCCGCGATCCGCGACCTGCATCAGCACCGCATCGACGCACGGATTGATCGACACGATCCTGGGTTCGCGCGCCGGCGCGGCCGACACCAGCGACAGCGAAGCGACCGTCAGCCCAAGCCCGCAGACCCGGCGAGCGATCAATATTCGACCCCCCGCTGCGCCTTGAACCCGGCCTTGTACGGATGCTTCACCTCGGTGAAATCGGTCACCAGGTCGGCGATCTCCAGCAGCTCCGGCTTCGCGCCGCGCCCGGTGATGCAGATATGCTTGGTCAGCGGCCGATCGCGCAGGAAGGCCACGATCTCCGCGATCGGCAACGTATCGTCGCGCAGCACGATGTTCAGCTCGTCCAAGATGACGAAATCGATCTCCGGGTCGAGGATCATCGCCTTCGACCGTTCCCACGCCGCGCGCGCCGCCTCGATATCCAGCGCACGGTCCTGCGTGTCCCAGGTGAAGCCTTCGCCCATCACCTCGAACGTCGCCAGATCGGGATGCGCCTCGAAGAAGTTGCGCTCGCCCGTCTCCCACTTGCCCTTCACATATTGCAGGATCGCGACCTTCAGCCCCCAGCCGATGCTGCGGATCGCCATCCCGAACGCGGACGACGACTTGCCCTTGCCGTTCCCCGTGTGGACGATCAGCAGCCCGCGCTCCAGCGTGCGCCGCGCCTGCATCTTGGCGCGTGCCTCGGACAGCCGCACCATCCGCGCATTGTGGTGGGCGAAATCTTCGGTCGTATCGGTCATGTTCTGAACTCGGCTAGAGCGGCGGCAAGGCGGGTCTGTTCGACGGTGCCGCGCGGCAGGCCGATGCGCAAGCGATCCGGCCGCCCCGCGAACGGCCGCGTCAAAATGGCATGGCGCGCGAACACCGCGAACAGCTCGATCGCGCGCTCGCACCCAACCAGCCGGAACAGCGGCGCCCGCCCCACGACCGCCAAGCCCGCGCCGTCGAGCACCGCATCGAGTTGCGCGCCCGCCTCAGCGATCCGCCCCGCCTGCGCCGCGCGCCAATCGCCATCCCCATAAGCCGCCGTCCCGATCGCCACCGCCGGCGACGACACCGGCCAGTCGCCCAGCATCGCCCGCAACCGCCCGGCCAGCCCAGGCCCCGTCACCACGAACCCCAGCCGCAGCCCCGGCAAGCCGTAAAACTTCCCAAACGACCGCAGCACGATCAGCCCGTCCGAAGCCTCCCCGCACAACCCCACCGCCGGATCGGCATAGGCCTCGTCTACCACCACCATCATCCGCGCCGCCAGCCCGCGCAGCACCGCCGGATCGGCCACCCGCCCATCCGGGTTCGCCGGGCTCGCCAATACGAACAGGTCGTGATCCGCGACCTCGCCGACATCCGCGACCGCCACCGCATCCGGCCAAGCCGCCCGGTGCCCGGCATAACCCGGCGCCAGCACCGCCGCCCGCCGTGCCCCCAGCAACGGCGCCAGAACGCGCATCGCCAGATCGGTCCCCGGCACCGCCACGACACCCGCCGGGTCCGCCCCGAACGCCGCCGCGGCACACGCCTCCAGCGCCGCGATCGCCCCCGGCTCCGGCAATCGCTCCAGCCCGAGCGACAGGCCGTCCACCGGCCAGCTCCACGGCGCGATCCCGGTCGACAGGTCGATCCAGTCCGCCCCCCCGAACGCCGCACGCGCCGCGTCCACCCGGCCGCCATGGCCGCAGAAGGTGTCGAGGATGCCCGCGTCGATCCCAGAGTCGACCATCGTCAGTAGGTCAGCCGGACCCCGCCGAACGCCCCGCGCCCCGGCTGCCCATATTGATAGATCGTCTGGTACCGCGCGTTGAACGCATTCTCGATCCGACCATACACCTCGACATGCTCCCCCACCGGGAACGACGCGCGCACGTCGGCCACGACATAACCGTCCAGTCGGCGCGCGTTCGACGCATTGTCGAAACTGTCGCCGATCGCGGTGATCGTGGCGCCGGTCGTCAGCCCGAACGGCCAGCGATAATCCGCATTCACCGTCACGCTGTCGCCCGGCCGCCGCGGCAGGTCGCGCCCGAAATTGCTGGTCCCCTCCGACCGGTTGACCGCATCGAGATAGGTGTAGCTCGCACTCACCGTAAACGCCTCGACCGGCCGCAGCAGCAGCGAAAATTCGACCCCCTGCGCGCGCGTCTTGGCGATATTGTCGTACGTCCCGTCCGCCCGGCCGGTACAAATCCCGGTCAGCGGCGAATCGCAAGAAACGAACGTGATCAGGTCGCGCGACGTCCGCCGGAAATAGGTGGCACTCGCCTCCACCTTGCCGCCTAGCGCGCGCTGCGTGACGCCCGCATCCCAGCCGCGCGACCGCTCCGGGTCCAGCGCCGTGTTCCCATACTCGCTCTGCAGCTGGTACAGCGTCGGCGCCTTGAACCCTTCGGAATAGCTCGCCCGGAACGCCGTCGCCCCGTCGTTGGGCGAATAGACTCCGCTCCCCGAGAACGTCGTCGCCCCACCGAACACGTTGTGATCGTCGTGCCGCACGCCGCCCGTTGCGGTCAGCCCGGCGATCGGCGTCACCGCCAGCTGCCCGTACACGCTGAAGATCCGCGCCCGCCCGCGCCCGACCGGCCCGCCATAGCTCGACGTCGAAAACCGCGAGACCTCGCGCTCCGCCCCGAACGTCGCGAACACCGCGGACGTCAGGTCGGCCACCCCCTGATATTCTAGCCGCTCGTTGCGCCCCTTGGCGGCGAACGTCTCGGTCGGCACCCCGTCCGGGTCGAAGTTACGCCGGTTCGTCTGGGTCCGCGCATAGCCGAACCGGTTGCGCAGCTTCCCCTCGAACAGCGCGGCGTTCAGCCCGGCATAACCCAGCCACTGCTCGCTCTTCCCATATTCGCGCGTGTCGCCGAAACTGAACGCGGGCGCGGGAAACCCGTCGATGTCGGTCCGCCCGTTCATGTAGAACCCGCGCAGATCGACCGACACGTTCGGCGCCAGCGCGATCCCGAGACTCCCGTTCGCGGCATAGTTCCGGAACCCGTCGCGCTCCGTGCCCGGCGCATAGGTCGAGACGCCGTCCGTCGTGTAATATCCGCCACCCAGGCTCGCCGACACAGGCCCGCTCTTGCCGGAGATGTTGGCGAACACCTGACCCGTATCGTGCCAGCCGCCCTCCGCCCGCGCGTTCACCGCCAGCGTCTCGGTCGGCTGACGCGTGATCAGGTTGACCACGCCGCCGATCGCCTGGCTGCCCCACAGCACCGACTGCGCCCCGCGCAAAACCTCGATCCGCGTGATGTTGCCGATCAGCAGGTTGCCGAAATTGAACCCCCCGCCCGGCGACGACGGATCGTTCAGCTTGATCCCGTCGATCAGCGCCACGGTCTGGTCGCTGTCCGCCCCGCGGATGTTCACCGACGTCGTGGTGCCCGGCCCGCCGTTGCGCGTCACGACCACCCCCGGCGTCTGGCGCAGCAGGTCGGACACGACCGACGCCTGCCGATGCGTGATGGTCTCGCTGTCGAGCACCGTCACCGCCTGGCCCACCGTCGCGATCGGCCGCGCCTCGCGGTTGGCGGTCACAACGATGTCGCGCCCGGCCTCCGCCGCCTGGGTCAGCCCGGCGGTCGATTGCGCACTCTGGTCGAACGCGAACGCAGGTGCAGCCGCCGCAACGCACGGCAGCAGGATCAGATAGGAATAAGGCTTCACGGCAGGTCCCCCGGCAACAACTTACGGGGCCACGCGCCACGCACCGCCGATCACCGGCGGTCCGTCGCGAACGACCCCAACACCGTCGTCACACGAGGTGAAACCTCGATCGCCCGGAACACCCCGTCCGCACGAAGGACAACCGCGACAGGCAGGTCTCCTGGCTCCCGGGTCGTCGCCTTGCCCGGCCTTCCCGGATTCGAAAATCCAGTGGCACTCAGATGGAGCAAGGCTCGCCGGTCACAGTTGCGGGGACAGCCCCGGATGACGCGCGTTGCCGCTCGCTTCCGGGTTCCCTTTTCATTCCATCTCTGGAAACCTGTCGCAAATGCGCCAATACGGCCGGCCGAAGGCGAACACAAGAACCGGAGGCGAACACCAAGATGACGACCACATTGTTCCTGGGCGGTGCCCGCTCGGGCAAGAGCCGGCTCGCGCTGGCCGCCGCCGAACGCCATCCCGGCCCGCTCGCCTACCTGGCGACGGCGGAGGCGCATGACGACGAGATGGTCGACCGCATCGACCGCCACCAGGCCGAACGCAGCGACCGCTGGCGGACGGTCGAATGCCCGCTCGCCCTGCCGGAGGCGATCACTGGCGTCGCGGACGGCGCAATCCTGGTCGACTGCCTGACGCTCTGGCTGTCCAACCTCATGCTCGGCGGGCACGACGTCGCCGCGCGTACGGTCGACCTGCTCGCCGCCATCGCCGCCACCCCGCGCCCGCTGGTCATCGTCACCAACGAGGTCGGCCTGGGCCTCGTCCCCGATCACCCGCTCGGCCGCGCGTTCCGCGACGAGGCCGGCCGCCTGAACCAGACCGTCGCCGCCGCGGTCGACGCCAGCTACTTTGTCGCCGCCGGCCTCGTCCTGCCGCTGCGGCCTTACGACCCCGCCTGAAAAAAACGGATGCGGCCAACACCCGCGATATTGTAACGCGGACGGCCCGGCGGCCCGCGCCGGTTCGATCAGAGGGTGCAGCGTTGCAATATCTGGAGGCTTTCGACTGGAGCCGGACCCCGCTCGGTCCGAAGCACGCCTGGCCGCAGGCGCTCCGGACGACGCACGACATCATGATGTCGAGCGGCTTCGCGATGTGCGCCGCGTGGGGGCCGGACCGCACCTTCCTTTACAACCCCGCATACGCGTCCTTCCTCGGCGCGCGCCACCCGGCCGCGCTGGGCCGGCCGATGGACCAGGTCTGGCCGGAAATCTGGTCCGACATCGAACCGTTCATCACCCGCGCCATGGCGGGCGAGGCGGTGAAGCTCGACAACCTCCATCTCGCCATGACGCGCAACGGCTATGTCGAGGATACCTACTGGACCTGCTCGTACAGCCCCTTGCGCGACGGCGACGATGTCGTCGGCTTCCTGAACATCGCCTATGAAACCACGCAATCGCTGGCCGCGCAGGAACGCGACCGCGTCAACGACGAACGTGTTCGGCTGGCGCTCAGCGCGGGCGCGATCATCGGCACCTGGTTCTGGGACCTGCCCACCGGCCGCTTCACGATCGACGAACCATTCGCGCGCAGCTTCGGCGTCGACCCCGCGCTCGGCCACGAAGGGCTGACGCTCGAACAGATCATCCAGAGCGTCCACCCCGACGACGGCGACGGGCTGACCGCCGCGATCGACGAGGCCATCACCCGCGGCGGCTCCTACGCGCACCAGTACCGTGTCCAGCGCCGCGACGGGAAATATTACTGGATCGAGGCGAACGGCCGCGTCGATCACGCGCCGGACGGCAGCGCGTCGCTGTTCTCCGGCGTGCTGATCGACGTCGACGAACGCCGCGCGGTGGAGGCGGAACGCGACCGCGCGATCATCGCGCTGCGCACGCTCAACGACGAACTGGAACAGCGCGTGTCGGACCGCACCGCCGAACTGTTCAAGACCGAGGAGGCGCTCCGCCAGGCGCAGAAGATGGAGGCGGTCGGTCAGCTGACCGGCGGCCTCGCGCACGACTTCAACAACCTGCTCGCCGGCATCTCGGGCAGCCTGGAACTGATGGAGATGCGGCTGGCGCAGGGTCGCACCGCGGATGTCGCACGCTACATGGCAGCGGCCCAGGGCGCGGCGAAGCGCGCGGCGGCGCTCACCCACCGGCTGCTCGCCTTCTCGCGCCGTCAGACGCTCGATCCCAAACCCACCAACGTCACCCGGCTGGTCGCCGGCATGGCCGAACTGATCCGCCGCACGGTCGGTCCGTCGGTCGAACTCGAGGTGAAAAGCGAAGACGGCCTGTGGCCCGCGCTGGTCGATGCGTCGCAGCTCGAAAACGCGCTGCTCAACCTCTGCATCAACGCGCGCGACGCGATGCCGAACGGCGGCCGCATCACCATCGCGACCACCAACACCGACATGGACCGTGACGCCGCCCGCGCCCACGACCTGCCGGAGGGTCGCTACCTCTCGCTCTGCGTCACCGACACCGGCACCGGCATGTCGCCGGAGATCATCGAGAAGGTGTTCGAACCATTCTTCACCACCAAGCCGATCGGCATGGGCACCGGGCTCGGCCTGTCGATGATCTACGGTTTCGCCAAACAGTCGGGCGGTCAGGTCCGCATCCAGTCCGTCGTCGGCGAAGGCACCACCGTCTGCATCCACCTCCCGCAACATGATGCCGAGGACAGCGAGGATCTGCCGCGCGAGATCCGCCTCCTGTCCCGCGCCGAACAGAGCGAGATCGTGCTGGTCGTCGACGACGAACCGACCGTCCGCCTGCTCGTCACCGATGTGCTGGAGGAACTGGGCTACACCGTGATCGAGGCGGCCGACAGCCTGGAAGGCCTGCGCATCCTCGATTCCGACATGCGCATCGACCTGCTGATCAGCGACGTCGGCCTGCCCGGCGGGATGAACGGCCGTCAGATGGCCGACGCGGCGCGCCGGTCGCGCCCGGATCTGAAGGTGCTGTTCATCACCGGCTATGCCGAGAACGCGGCGCTGGGCGACGGCCTGCTCGACCATGGCATGGCCGTCATCACCAAGCCCTTCCCCGTCGACCTGCTCGCCACCCGCGTCCGCGAAATGGTGTCGCAGTAATTCATGCCCGGACGCGTCGGTCAGACGAGGCCGCCGATGCGACAACGCTCAACCGCGGGCCCCACCACCGCAAGCCTGACCCGGGGCCGGCATCATAGCAACACGCCGCTTTCCGGCAGCCGGACCGCCGCGATGCCCGACGACGACGCCTTGGCCATCTGCTTGCCTGTCGCGAGCTGGTCGTTGACCATCTCGACCGTCAGGTGCGCCCGCGCCGCCGGCAGGTGCAGCAGGCTCGCCGACGTCCGGAGCAGCGGATAGAAGCGGTTCTGCCCGAACCGGTCAACCGAATGGATCCCACCGGCCGCCCGGTCCCGTACCGAATACAGGCTCTCCGCGTCGCTCGCGAACTTCGCGCAAAGTTCATGTACGATCTCGGTACTGGCGGGCTCCTCCGCGGCGATGCTCGCGAAGAAATCGTCCCCGCCGATATGGCCGACGAACGACGCCGCCGTCGTCTCCAGCTTCCGCAACAGATCGGCGAACATCATCAGCGCGCGGTCGCCCGCCGCGAACCCGTAATGGTCGTTGAACGCCTTGAAATTGTCGAAGTCGAAGAAGACGAGTGCCTGCGGACCGCGGCGCTTCAGCGTCTCGCCGATATGGTGGGCGATGCTGCGGTTGCCGGGCAGCTGGGTCAGCGGATTCTGCTCCCGCGCGGCCGACACCGCCGCCTCCGCCGCCAGGCGCAACACCGCGTTGTTGGTCAGGAACCCGGCATAGCGCCCCTCGTCCGACAGGATCAGCCCGCACGCGCTGTCCGCCGCGACATAGCTGTTGACGATCGTCTCGACGGTCCCGTTCGCATCCGCCACCGGGAACCGCCGGACCAGCTTCTCCATCCGCGGCGCCGCCCCCTTGTTGGCAAGCAGCGCCGGCCCGTAATCGCTCAGCAAATACCGCCGCATATCCTCTTCCAGCAGCGCACCCAGCACCGATCCCTTCGCGTCGATCACCGGGATCACGCGCAGGTCGGGCACCGCCTTGAACCGGTTGGCCGCGTCCACCAGCGGCGCGTCCAGCAACATCGGCGCCACGGGATTCAGCAGTTCCTCCACGCGGGCATGCATCCGCGCGCCGTGTGACACGAGCAGGCCGCGGCCATAGGTCATGGCAAGATCCTCGATCCGCGTCGTCGGCCGCGCGATCCCGAAACCCTGCGCCAGGTCGCACCCCAGATCGCGCGCCATGCGGAATTCGGCTTCGGTCTCCACGCCCTCCGCCACCGTCATGAACCCGAGCGAGTGGGCCAGCCCGCACAGCTTGGCGACGATCGCCTGCTTGCGCCCGCTGGTGTCGATCTGGTCGATGAAGGCGCGGTCGATCTTCACATAATCCGGTTCGATCGTCAGCAGCATGTGCAGCCCCGACATTCCCACGCCGAAATCGTCGAGCGCGATCCGCACGCCCATGCCGTTCAGCAGCTCGACCGTGCGCAGCAGGTTGGTCGAATCCTGTACCGGCGCCCGCTCCGAAATCTCCAGGCACAGGTTGCTCGCCGCCAGCCCGCAATCGGCGAACAGGTCGCGGATGCCACCCATGGTGGCCGGGCTCCCACCGTGCGTGCGGTTGTCGACGTTGCAGAACAGCCGCGTCGATGCCGCACCCTCGAACCGCGCGAACTTCGAAATCGCTTTCCGGACCAGCCCCAGGTCCAGCGCGCGCAGGTTGCCCATCGCGTCCGCCTGGTCGAGCAGGTCGCAGACCGGCCGCGTCCCCTCGGGGAAACGCGCCAGCGCCTCGAACCCGTGGACCGTCATCGACGATGTCGTGACGATCGGCTGGAACGCGAAATCCGCGCGGGCGAGCAGCTTGGTAAGCGGCTCGCTGTCCTGACCGGCGACGCCTTTGGGTCTCAACATCGTGATACTGGCCATGTGGTAAGAACCCCCTGCCCGACGAGGCTAGCAAGGACCCCTGAACCAAATCTTACCGCACGTGCCACCAGACTGTCACGATTAGCCCGACATAAGAACAGGTTAGGCGCGTTCCACCCCCTCAAAACCGGCCTGTCAGGCGCGGTTTGCTGCCGCCACGCCACATCGATCGATCGCGCGGAATTTTACAAAAATCGCTGACCTTCACGGGTTCTTCCACGATGCCCAGCCGTCCGCAGCGGACCATACGACGTTGCAGCCCACAAACGCCGTCCGAGTCCTCGGCCGGCGCGCCATCATGATTTTGATTATCTAGGCGAAATATGGTCGGGGAGAGAGGATTCGAACCTCCGGCCCCTGCCTCCCGAAGGCAGTGCTCTACCAGGCTGAGCTACCCCCCGACGGAGTGCCGATCGACTGACTGTCCCGGGAAGGACGCGATCGGCGGAGCCAAGGCGCGCCTATACGGAACCGCTCCGCCGCGGGCAAGCCTTATTCCGCGGCCGTCGCAGGCACGGCGCCGGCCGCACGCAGCGTGTCCACCGCATACAGCGCGCAGCCTGCCCAGATCAGCCCGAACGTCACCAGATGCACGGTGCGCAGCGGTTCGCCGAACAGCCAGACCGCCTCCGCGAACTGCAGGCTCGGCGCGATATACTGGAACAGCCCGAGCGTGGCGTATTTCATCCGCCGCGCGGCCGCCGCGAACATCAGCAGCGGCAGCGCGGTGACCACACCCGCCGTCATCAGCAGCATGTCGATCCGCCCCGACTGCCCGAATGCCGGCGCCCCGAACGGCGCGTCCCCGCCCAGCGCAGCCCACGCCAGCACACCCGCCGCGATCGGCGCCAGCAATGCGGTCTCCAGCGTCAGCCCGGCCAGCGCATCGACCGCCACCACCTTGCGCACCAGCCCATAGGTGCCGAAACTCAGCGCCAGCATGATCGAGATCCACAGCGCGCCCGTGCCCGACAGCGCCAGCACCGCCACGCCGACCGCCGCGATTGCAACCGCCACCATCTGCACCGGCCGCAACCGCTCGCCCAGCACCGCGACGCCGATCGCGACGTTCACCAGCGGGTTGATGAAATAGCCGAGACTCGCCTCGAGCACATGCCCGTTCACCACCGCCCAGATATAAACGAGCCAGTTCACCGCGATCAGCACCGCACTGGCGCACAGCAGCAACAGCGTGCGCCGCGACCGGCACGCCGTCCGCACCGCGCCCCAGCCGCGCACGACGGTGACGATCACGACCAGCAGCAGCACCGACCACAACACGCGGTGCGCCAGGATCTGGACCGGCGGCACCCCGACCAGCAGTTTCAGGAACAGCGGCAGCAGGCCCCACGACACATAGGCGCCGATGCCGCAGAGCGCGCCGATCCGCGCCGTTCGTGCCCCCGTTTCGTCGGTCAGAAGATGCCGCCGCCCATCGACAGCCGGACGAAGCAGATCAGCAGCACGACGATGTTGACGTTCCGCCCCGTGGTCGACCGCGACAGCACGCCGAGCACCAGCCCGACCAGACCCATCGGGATCAGGAACCAGTTCGCCCAGCCCAGGAACGGGATGAACGCGAACAGCGCGAGGACGAATGTCACGGCACCGATGCCGAGCGAGGCGATGTTGAGCATGACCGCAATATGCGGGTGTTTCATGACGGCTTCAAGCCAAAAGCTGTCTTGCCTGAATAATACACCTGCGATAGCGTGCGACTCGAACATTCGCCAGGAGACCGCCCGTGTCCGCTTCGTCCCACACCATGCCCTTCCTCGCGGTCGCCGCGCTGCTCGTCGCCCCGCTCGCCGGGTGCGACAAGGGCGCGCAGACTGGCACCACCGCCGGCGACGAACGCGTCTCGATCAAGGCGGCGGACGGCCGGATGGCGATCGACCTGCCCGGTTTCGACGCCGACATCCGCATGCCTGCGATCAAGCTGACCCCCGACATGCTGAAACTCGACGGCACGGCGCTCTACCCCGGCACCACGGTCGCCGGCTTTGACGTCGCCGGCACCACCAAGGACACCGGGACGAAATCGAACGGCACCGTCACGGTCGCCTTCGCCGCCCCCGCGCCCGTTGACACGCTCCGCACCTACTATCACGACATGTTCCAGAAGGCCGGCTACACCCTCACCGACCAGCCGAACGCGCTGTCCGGCCGCAAGCCAGACGGCACCGCGGTGCAGCTGACGCTCGCCCCCGCCGCGTCCGGTTCGACCGGCAAGCTCGTCATCGGCAGCTGATCCGGACCCATACCCCGCCGGCGACGCGTTGACCGACACATCACGCAACCGGGACGCCACCATCATGCCGATCGAACTGACCCTGCTCGGGGTCGCCGTCCTGCTGGCCGCGGTCCACATCTTCGCCGCCGCCCACGTCCGCACGAAGCAATATGGCATCGAATGGAACATGGGCGCGCGCGATGCGGAGCTGCCGCCGCCCAACCCGCTCGTCGGCCGGCTGCAACGCGCGCAGGCAAACTATTTCGAGACCTTCCCGCTGTTCGCCGTCGCGCTGCTCGCCGCGGTCGCCGCCGGGCGGCTGGGGTGGAAGACCGAACTTGGCGCGCACCTCTTCGTCTGGGCGCGGGTCGTCTACCTGCCGGTCTACGCCGCCGGCATTCCGAAGCTGCGCACCGCGATCTTCGGCGTCTCGTTCGTCGGCTTCCTGCTCGTCCTGTCTGCACTGTTCTTTGGTTAACCTACCACCCAGCCGGCAGGATGGCGTTTGCACGGCACAGCGCGTAAGGGACGCCATGCCTTCTCTCCTCCTCGTCATGGGCGGCGGTGCGATCGGGTCGGGCCTCCGCTATCTTGTCGGTCGCCTCGCCCTCGCGCAGTTCGGCCCCGGTTTCCCCTTTGGTACGCTCGCGGTCAACCTGATCGGCGGCGCCCTCATGGGGCTCCTCGCCGGCCTGCTGGCGCGCGATGTCGCCGGCGAATCCGTCCGGCTGCTGCTCGGTGTCGGCGTCATGGGCGGCTTCACCACCTTTTCCGCGTTCAGCCTCGAAACGGTGCTGATGCTGCAACGCGGTGAACTCGCCACCGCGCTCGGTTACGTCCTCGTCTCGGTCCTCGGCGCGCTCGCCGCACTGTTCGTCGGGCTCCAGGCCGCACGGGTGCTCGCATGAGCGCCTCCGACGACGTCCGCACCTTCACGGTGAAGCCCGACGACGACGGCGTCCGGCTCGATCGCTGGTTCAAGCGCAACCTGCCGGACGCCAGCTTCAACATCGTCTCGCGCTGGGCCCGCACCGGCCAGCTCCGCGTCGACGGCAAGCGCGTCGCCCCCGGCGACCGGGTCGAGGCGGGCCAGTCGATCCGCGTCCCCCCCGCCGAGGCAGCGACCGCGCCTGCGAAGCCCGCGCGCATCGTCGCCGATCTGCCGCCGGAAGATATCGAGCTGATGCAGTCGCTGGTCCTGCACCGCGACAAGCACGCCATCGTCATCAACAAGCCGCCCGGCCTCGCGACACAGGGCGGCACCAAGACCGACCGTCATGTCGACGGCATGCTCGACGCGCTGATGTTCGATGCGGAGGGCCGGCCGAAACTCGTCCACCGGCTCGACAAGGACACGTCGGGCGTCCTGCTCGTCGCGCGCTCCGCCAACGCCGCCGGCCATTTTGCCAAGGCATTCAGCAGCCGCACCGCGCGCAAGGTCTACTGGGCGCTCGTGACCGGCGTGCCGGACGTGCATGACGGCATGATCGAACTGCCGATCGGGAAACAGCCCGGCACCGGCGGCGAAAAGATGCACGTCGACATGAAGGAGGGCAGCCCCGCCCGCACCCGCTACCGCGTCATCGAACGCGCGGGCAACCGCGCCTGCTGGATCGAGCTACAACCCTTCACCGGCCGCACGCACCAGTTGCGCGTCCACATGGCGGCGATCGGCCATCCCATCGTCGGCGACGGCAAATATGGCGGGCAGGACAGCTTCCTAACCGGCGGGATCAGCCGCAAGATGCACCTCCACGCGCGCCGGCTGAAGGTCGACCTGCCCGACGGCGGCGTGCTCGACATCACCGCCGAACTGCCGACCCATTTCGCCGAAAGCGTCGAAATGCTCGGCTTCGACCCGCTCCGCGCCGACCTTCCTCTCGACGAGGTGAAGTTCAGCGAGACGCTCGAGGGCAAGAAGCGCGCCGCGCTCAACATCGCCAAGGCGCGCCGCAAGGACCGGAAGGGCGAACGCCGCGGCCGGGGCAGCGAACGCGACAGCGACCGCGGAGACCGGGGCGGCCGAGGCACCGAACGCTGATGCACCCCGATCCGGCGTTCGCCTGGACCGATGCGGACGCGATCCGGGCCTTCGTCGATACGGTCGCGTTCGCGCACATCTTCGTCGCGGGCCCGAACGGCGCTGCGGTCGTCCACGCGCCCGTGCTGCCGGTCGGCCCTGACCGGCTGCAGTTCCACATGCCCTACCGCAACCGCGCCACGCCGCTGATCGCGAACGCAGTGGTCATCGCCAGCTTCGGCGGCGTGCAGGGCTATGTCAGCCCCGACTGGTACGGCGTTGCCGATCAGGTCCCGAGCTGGAACTACCGCGCAGTCGAGGCGGAAGGGCTCGCGACCCCGCTCGACCGCGACGGACTGATCTCGCACCTCGACCGGCTCAGCGATGCCCACGAACGGCAGCTCGCGCCCAAGCCCGCCTGGACCCGCCACAAGATGTCGCCCGGCCGTTTCGATGCGATGCTCGGCGCGATCGCTGGCTATGAACTGATCGTCACCGAATGGCGCGGCACCGCGAAGCTGAGCCAGAACAAGCCGGCCCGCGTGGTCGACGCGCTGCTCGCCCACATGCCGGACGGTGCGCTGGCGGCGGAGATCCGGTCGGCCCGCCCCGCGATCCCAGGCACCCGCTCATGACCCGGCTCGCCATCTTCGACTGCGACGGCACGCTGGTCGATTCGCAATCCAACATCGTCTCCGCGATGGCCGCGGCGTTGCTGGCCGAGAACCAGCCCCCGCTCCCGCGCGCCGCGGTGCTCGGCATCGTCGGGCTCAGCATCGTCGAGGCGGTCGCCGCACTGCTCCCCCACGCCGACCCCGTCACGCACCACCGCGTCGCGCAGGCCTACAAGGACGCGTTCCACGCCCAGCGCGGCCGCGGCGAGGTTCACGAACCGCTCTACGCCGGCATCGTGGACGCGCTCGACCGGCTGACCGCGGACGGCTGGCAGCTCGGCGTCGCGACCGGCAAGTCCGACCGCGGCCTCGCGCTCTGTCTCGCGCATCACGGCCTGACCGACCGCTTCGTCACGCTCCAGACCGCGGACCGCCACCCGTCAAAACCCCACCCGTCGATGCTCGAACTGGCGATGGCCGATGCCGGTGCCACCCCCGCCGACACCGTCATGATCGGCGACACGCATTACGACATCGCGATGGGCCGCGCCGCCGGCGTCACCACGATCGGCGTGACGTGGGGATATCACGACACCGCCCTGTTGATCGCCGCCGGTGCCACCCATATCGCCACCCATCCCGATCAGCTCGCCCCGCTGCTCGCCGCCCAGATGCCGGAGACCGCATGACCCCCGAAGACCGCGACAAACTGGCCCAGACGCGGTTCGCGATCATCAGCGCGGTGCGTGCCTCGGGCGTCGTCCTAATGCTGTTCGGCATGTGGATCTGGTGGGGCGACCTGCTCGATGTGGGCGGCAACACCGCCGTCGGCCTGCCGCTGTTCGTGCTCGGCATGGCCGAATCGATGCTGCTCCCGCGCTACTTCATCCGCCAGTGGCGGACCCCGCCGCGCGCCTGAGGCTCCGCCCATGAAACGCTTCTGGACCGACGTCGCGGTCGTCCCCGCGGACTCCGCGCCGGGCTACGCCATCACGCTCGACACCCGCCCGGTCCGCACGCCCATGCGCCTGCCGCTCGTCCTGCCGACCCGTGCGCTGGCCGATGCCGTCGCCGCCGAATGGGCGACACAAGGCGAGGAAGTCGACCCGCGCACCATGCCCATGACAGGCCTGTCGAACGCCGCGATCGACCGCGTGATGCCGGACGCCAAACTGTTCGTGGACCAGATCGCCGCCTACGCCGAAACCGACCTGCTCTGCTACCGCGCCGACGCGCCGAACACTCTGGTCGCGCGTCAGGCGGAGGCCTGGGACCCGCTCCTGGCCTGGGCCCGGACCCGCTACGACGTCGCACTCCGCGTCACGACGGGCATCGTCCACGTGGCGCAACCCCCCGAAACGCTCGCCCGCCTCCGCACCGCCGTCGCCGCCCACGACGCCCACGCGCTCGCCGCGCTCTCCCCCCTCACCACCATCGCCGGCTCGCTCATCGCCGCCCTCGCCGTCGCCGAACGCCACCTCGACGCGGACGCCGCCTTCGACCTCACCCACCTCGACGAACTCTGGCAAGTCGAACGCTGGGGCGAAGACACCCTCGCCACCGAAGCCCGCGTGCTGCGGAAGGCCGACTTCGTCGCCGCGGCACGGTTCTTGGACCTGTCCTCCCCGCGCTGAGCTTGAACCAGCGAGACCAATCCATACCGGCAGTCTCAAAACAACCTTCCGCCGCCCAGTTCGACGCCACTCCCACTAGAAGTCGGTCGAACATCGAACTGCCCCTCCTGCGACCACCCAACGACCGAAACAAATCAGCTTCAACGACCATTTGCCACGGTCGCAATATGAATTACGCTCGCGCCATGGCATGGTCCGGTTACCCAATTATCTCCTCGCTCCTCTTCCTCTCCGGCTGTCCCCTCGCGAAACCAGACGAACAGGTCGTGGACCGCATCGAAGCCCGGCTGGCAGCGGATCCCTGTCTCGCCAACCTCAAGCAGCTGCGCCGCGTCTATTCCTATGCCGTTCGAAGCGCGAAGATCGATCCGAACAAGATCGCTGTCGTCATCAGCCTCAGCCAGCCCGACGGCCCACCCGCGGGCAGGATCATCACGGGGCCGCCAACATCGAGCATCCTCGATGGCCGAGACCAGTTCGGCGCCTCCGCGACCTACGTCGTGGACAAGGATGCGCTCGACCTCTGGCACTGCGGCGAAGCACGCTACGGCCGGCGTCACGATCCGCTATACTGATCGTCGTCCTCCGATCGAACCGGCTTGGTATCCTGAAAGGTCACCTTCATGCCCAACGCCCGACTACGCCGGATCGCCGGCCCAACACTGCTCCTGATACTCGCGCTCGCCGGCTGCTCGGGATCAGACACGAATGCTTCCGATCACCAAAGCACAAACGACACAACCCAGCCTCTGACAACAACGCCAGCTGTCACATCACGGAATGCCAAAATATTGTCGCTTTCGCAAAACTGCGGGAGCAGCGAGCTGGAACAATCCAGCTGCATGATCGAACTGATCCTTGAAGATTTGAAAAAGAACTTTACCGAAAGCGGAGCGGGCGGCATCACCAGCATCAAGGCGGGTGTCGGCATGTCCTATTCGGTCGCCTTACCCCAAGAGGAACGAACCGATTTCTTCACATATGAATTTCAACGTCGCGGCAGTAAAATAACGATCAAGAGCAAGGAATCGTCGGCGCAAAGCTACTGACCAGTTCAGCCCAAGCCCGGTTTCAGCATGCAGGACCAGCGTTGCCTTAGGTTTTCCCGGTCACCCCCCGCCCATCAAACCACGCGCAAAGCCGATCAGCCCCGTCTGCCTACTGCGCTTCAGCCGTTCCGCGCGCAGGATCAGCCGGACCTGCGCGAAGCAGCGTTCGACGTCGTCGTTGATCAGGACATAGTCGTACCCGTCCCAATGGCTGATCTCGCTCGCCGCGCGCGCCATGCGGCTGGCGACGACTTCCGCGCTGTCGGTCCCGCGCGCGGCCAGGCGGCGGTTCAGTTCTTCCACCGACGGCGGCAGGATGAACACGCGCACCACGTCGCCGCCGGCCTGCTGGAACAACTGCTGCGCGCCCTGCCAGTCGATGTCGAACAGCACGTCGCGCCCGCGGTCCAGGATCGTGCGGACCTGCGTCTTGGGCGTGCCGTAGCGGTGGTCGAAGACATGCGCCCATTCGTAGAATTCGCCGTCCGCCACCATCCGCTTGAATTCGGCGGTGTCGACGAAATGATAGTCGCGCCCCTCGACCTCGCCCGGACGCATCGGCCGGGTCGTGGCCGATACCGACATCGCGATCGATTCGTCCGCCTCCAGCAGCATGCGTGCGATGGTGGACTTGCCGGCCCCCGACGGCGACGACAGCACGAACAGCAGCCCACGGCGCTGATGCTCGATGTCATGCGGACGGCGCCGCTGCGGCAGGGCGGGCGTATCGTTCGGATCGTGCATGGCCCCATCCTTGGCGTGGGCACGGCCCCCGCGTCAATCGGCGATTGCCCGATCGGTCACGACGCGCGATCCGCTCGACGCGAACCGCGGCCGGCATCGCGCGTCGATCCCACAAAAAAGGGGACCGCAACGCCCTCGCGCCGCTGTCCCCTTTTCCTAAACCCGAAGGTCCGCCAGCCTCAGTAGCCGCGCGGCCCGCGCGATGCCTTGCGCCGGTCATACGCCTTCTTCGCGACGTACCCGCCACCCAGCAGCATGCCGAGCGGACCCATGCGACGCAGGCCGCTACCCGCGATCATGCCGAGCAACGCACCCTTGGTGCCGCCGCTGCCGTCGCGACGATCCATTTCGCGCCCAACCAATGCTCCGATGATCTTCCCGAACATGCTCATTCTCTCCGTATTGCTGGCTTTTAAAGCGTCGAACCCGTGGTTCGGTTCCGGCATGCTGCAACGCGGTGGACCTTTTCGGGCTTCGCACTATCGTTGCGCCATGATCCTGAAAGCCCTGCCCGCCGTCGCACTCCTGCTGTCCGCCTGCACGGTCAACCTGCCGGCCCCGACCCAGTCCCCGGTCGCGACCCCTGCCGCCGCGACCACCGGCAAAACCACCCCAGCCCCCCATGCCATGGTCGCCGCCGCCAACCCGATGGCGGTCGATGCGGGGCTGGAAGTGCTGCGCGCCGGCGGCAGCGCGGTCGACGCCGCGGTCGAGGTGCAGGCGGTGCTCGGCCTCGTCGAACCGCAAAGCTCCGGCCTCGGCGGCGGCGCGTTCATGGTCTATTACGACGCAGCCACCCGCAAAGTGACAGCCTATGACGGCCGCGAAACCGCCCCCGCCGCCGCCACGCCCGCTTTGTTCAGCGAGGCCGACGGCCGCCCCGAACCGTTCCGCTCCGCTTTGCTGTCGGGCCGCTCCACCGGCGTCCCCGGCGCGATCGCGATGCTGGCGATGGCGCAGGCGGACCACGGCAAGCGCCCCTGGCCCTCGCTGTTCACCCGCGCCGCCCGGCTCGCAACCGACGGCTTCGTCGTCCCCCCGCGCATGGGTGCCGCCATCAACGGCCGCGCACCACAGGCCGCCGCGCCCGACGCGGTCGCCTATTTCACCAAGCCCGACGGCACGCGCTATGTCGCCGGCGATACGCTCCGCAACCCGGCCTATGCCGCCACGCTCCGCCGGATCGCCGCGGAGGGACCCGCCGGACTGCTCGACGGCCCGATCGCCGCCGCCATCGTCGCCCGGACGCATGAAGGCGCACGGCCCGGCGCGATGACGCTCGCGGACCTTAAATCCTACCGTCCGCGCCGCACCGAGGCGCTCTGTCGGCCCTACCGCGTCCACATCGTCTGTACCGCCGCCACCGAATCGGGCGGCATCGGGTTGCAGGAGGCGCTTGGCATCGTCGCGACGACGGACATCGACCGCCGCACCCCCGCCGATCCGCAGGGCTGGTTCCAGATCGCGCAGGCCAGCCGCCTTGCCTATGCCGACCGCGACTATTTCGTCGGCGATCCCGCCTTCGTCCGCTTGCCGGTCGCCGGCCTGCTCGCCCCCGACTATCTCGCGAAGCGCGCCGCGCTGATCGGCACCGTCGCCGGCCCCGCGCCCGACCACGGCCAGCCCGCCGCCGCCCCCGCGCCCGGTGTCGACGCCACCGTCGAACCGGGCGGCACCACCCATTTCGTCATCGTCGATGCGGCCGGCAACGTCGTGTCGATGACCACCACGGTCGAAAGCATCTTCGGCTCCGGCCGCATGGTCGGCGGCTTCTTCCTCAACAACCAGCTCACCGATTTCAGCTTCGCGCCGCTCAGCCCGGACGGCACCCCCGCCGCCAACGCGGTCGCCGGCGGCAAGCGCCCGCGCTCATCGATGGCCCCCACCATCATCCTCGACCGAAGCCGCGCCTTCGTCGCCGCGGCCGGCTCCCCCGGCGGCCCCGCGATCCAGGCCTATAATCTGAAGGCAATCGTCGGCCTGCTCGACTGGAAACTCGACGCCCAGGCCGCCGCCGCCCTCCCCAACCTCGTCGCACGCGGCGACCGTTTCTCCGGCGACACCGCGATGTTCGCCCCCGCCACCGTCGCCGGCCTGGCGGCCCGCGGCATCACGCTCCGCCCCGACGACCGCGAGAACAGCGGCGTCCACATCATCCTGCGCCGTGGGAAGGGGTATGAGGGCGGTGCCGACCCACGACGAGACGGGGTGGCGAAGGGCTTCTAATGCCCCTGCCCTGACGGAGAGGGGCTTAATAGAGCCGCGCGATCCCCCTATATCCGCGAAAACACAATCAGAGGATCGCCCCATGCCCGCCACCGACCCCGTCGTGATCGTCAGCTATGCCCGCACCCCGATGGGCGGGTTCCAGGGCGCGCTGTCGGCGGTGAAGGCGACCGATCTCGGCGCCACCGCGGTGCGCGCCGCGGTCGAGCGGGCCGGCGTTGATCCCGCCCGCATCGACCAGATCATGATGGGCTGCGTCCTTCCCGCCGGCCTCGGCCAGGCCCCCGCGCGCCAGGCCGCCCTCGGCGCCGGCTTGCCCGACTCGGTCGAGGCGGTGACCGTAAACAAGATGTGCGGTTCGGGCATGCAGGCCGCGATCCTCGCGCACGACACGCTCGCCGCCGGCTCCGCCGACATCGTCGTCGCGGGTGGGATGGAGAGCATGTCCAACGCCCCCTACCTCCTCCAGAAGATGCGCGGCGGCGCGCGGATCGGCCACCAGTCGGTCCAGGATTCGATGTATCTCGACGGGCTCGAGGACGCCTACGACCCCGGCAAGCTGATGGGCCATTTCGCCGAAGACAGCGCGCAGTCCTACCAGTTCACCCGCGCCGAACAGGATGCCTATGCGCTCCGCTCGCTCGACCGCGCCACCGCCGCGATCGCCGACGGCGCGTTCGCGGGCGAGATCGTCGCGGTCGAGGTCACCGGCCGCCGCGGCACCGACACGATCACGCAGGACGAACAGCCGGGCAACGCCCGGCCCGACAAGATCCCCACGCTGAAACCCGCATTCAGCAAGGACGGCACGATCACCGCCGCCAACGCCTCGTCAATCTCCGACGGTGCCGCGGCCCTCGTCATGACGCGCGCCAGCGTCGCGGCCGAACTCGGCCTCCCCGTCGCCGCCCGCGTCGTCGCCCACGCTGCGCACGCCCATGCCCCGGCACTGTTCACCACCGCCCCCGTCGACGCGATCCGCAAGGTGCTCGCCAAGGCCGGCTGGTTGGTGGACGACGTCGACCTGTTCGAGGTAAACGAGGCATTCGCCGTCGTCGCCATGATCGCCGCCCGCGACCTCGGCATCCCTGAGGACCGCCTCAACGTCAACGGCGGCGCCACCGCGCTCGGCCATCCGATCGGCGCCTCGGGCGCACGCATTATCGCCACCCTCATCGCCGCCCTCACCGCCCGTGGTTTGAAGAAGGGCGTTGCAGCGCTGTGCATTGGCGGCGGCGAGGCGACCGCGTTCGCGGTGGAGGTCTGACCCGACCCGGTCCCGAGCACCGCTTATCCCGAGCGAAGACGAGAAGCTTCGTTAGCAACTCACGCGATGCAAGGCACACCGCCTCGGACCCTCTTCTCCAGAAACCGTCCATGTCGAGCGCAGTCGAGGCACCCCCCGAGCGAAGCCGAGGGGTCAACCTCACCCCCTCCTACCCCCGTTCGTGCTGAGTAGAGACCGAGTAGCGCCACTTGGCGCGGACCGAGGGCTCGTATCGAGCATGTGTCACGAAAACTCCTTCGATACGGGTCTTCGACAGGCTCAGCCCCTACTCAGGACAAACGGTTGGGTGTGAGGCCCAACTCATAGTGCTGACCCTCAACCACCCCAACTAACAAGTCCCGATACGCCCGCATCATCGCCACCGCATCGTACGCCAAAATCCGATCCCCCGGCCGCACCGGATCTTCCCCCACCTGCCGCAACAACGCCGCCGCGAACCCCTCCGCGTCGTCCGGTGCGACGATCAGCCCGTAACGCCCGCCGTCCAGCACCTCCACCGCGTCGCCCGCCGTCGTGCTGGCGACGATCGGCACGCCGGCATCGACCGCTTCCAGTAGCGCGATCGACGACCCCTCCCACCAGGATGCGATCGCGAACACCCGCGCCGCGCGCAGCCACGCATAGACGTCGTCCGTCACCCCGGCGAACAGCACCCGATCGCCGACCCCCAGCGCCGCCGCTTGCGCAGCCAAGCCGTCGCGATACGCAGCATTGCCACCGCCCAGCACGACCAGCCGCATCTGCCGTACCCGGTTCGCCGCGGCGATCGCCGCGATCAGCCCCTCATAATTCTTCTGTTCCGTCAGCCGCCCGACCGCCAGCACGGTCGGCACCGCATCCACCATCGCCGCGGGAACCGGAGACGCCGCCACCCCAGCCCGAGCGATCCCGTTACGGATCAGCACGACCCGCCCCGCCGCGATCTCGCGCGAGAAAGCCGCGTCGTCCGCCAGGTTGCGCCCGACCACCACCGAACGCGCCGACGCCGCGATCAGCATCGCACTCTTGGCAATCCGCCAGCAGTTCCGGATCGGCTGCCCGACCCGCTCCATCGGGTTGCTGAACACGAACACCCGCGGAATGCGCAAGCCCCGCGTCGCCGCCCACAGCGTCACATGCCCGTGATTTCCGCCGGACAAGAGCACATCCGGCGCTACTGCCCGCACCACGCGCCGCACCGCCGGCACCCGCCGCAGTTGTGACCGCGCCGTCCGGTCCGCCACCGTCGCCGCCACGAACCGCGCCGGTGCAACATCGCCCGCTCCGAAATGCCCGGCCGACGATCCGGCGATCAGCACCGCGTCATGCCCCTCCTCTACCAGGTATCGTGCCAGCGCGATCATCGCGCGCACGACGCCGCTGGCGCGCATGTCATGGACGTAGATCGCGATCCGCATGCCCACCCGTTACCGCCCCGATATGACAATCCGACGCGCTGCCATCACCGCGTAACATGCGCGGACAAAGCGTGGGCACGATGCTGTCCACCACCGAACTCTGGTACCGCGCGAAGAAGGCGTTCCCGCTGTTCCCCGGCGTGCGGAAACCGGTGTCCGGCCACTTCCTCGCCGCCCACTACGCCCACCGCGCCCGCACCCGCGGCCCGCTGCGCACCGCGCTCGACCTGCTGACCGGCGCGGCGTTCCACGCCTGGATCCCGCTCCGCGCCCGCGCCGTCCGCAAGCGCTACGGCCTCGACGCCCACTGGACCGCCAAAGCCACCGCCATCGCCCACGCGACCTTCACCGACCCCAACGACATCGCACTGTTCCGCATCGATCGCGCCGGCCAGCTCGACGGCTACATCCGCCGGTTCGAGGATGCCGACCTCAACCGCCACATCAACCCGCTCGCCTGGGCCCCCGGCTGCGTGCTGGCCGACAAGATCGCCTTCTACGCACTCTGCGCCGCACACGGCCTGCGCCACCCCGCGGTCGTCGCCACGATCGTCGACGGCAAGGTCACCGTCCAAGCTTCCCCCGCCGGCCACCCGCTGCTCCTGAAGCCCGCCCGCGGCGAGGGCGGCGCCGGCGTGGCCTTCGTCGACGGCGCACCCGACGACCCGACCGACCTCGCCGCCTGGCTCCACACCCACTTCGGCAAGCGTCGCCACGCCTGGCTGCTCCAGCACCGCATCATTCCCCACGGCGCGCTGAACCAGCTCGCGCTCAACGCCCTCCCCACCGCACGCATGACCACGATCCTCGACGGACAGGGCGTCCCCGAACTCGCCAGCGCGGTCCTGCGCGTGCCGTCCGATCCCGCCGCGATGGTCGACAATATGAAGGCCGGCGGCCTGCTCAGCCCGATCGACCTCGACGACGGCACGCTGGGCCTCGCCTGCAAGGGCTATGGCGGCGGCGACTATCCGCTCCACCCGGTCACCGGCGCCGCGATCCCCGGCCTGTGCCTGCCCGACTGGGCCGCCGCCCGGGCGCTGGTGGCCGACGCGCACGCCCGCGCCTTCGCCGACTATGCGCTGATCGGCTGGGACGTCGGGTTCGCCGCGGACGGCCCGATCCTGATCGAGGGCAACGGCAAGCCCGGCGTGCTCATGCCGCAACGCGCCTCCCGCCACGGCCTGGGCGAGGGGCGCTACGGCACCCTGCTCGCCCACCATCTGGCCCGCGCCGCCCACCGCTGAACGGCTTACGCACGACTGTCACCCGCCTGCCAGAAAAGCGTCGCACGGGGCCGTTAACCCCGCCGGATGACCCAGCGCCTCATCGATGCCCGCCCGTCCACCATCCCCAATCGGGCGAAGAAAGCCCTCCGCATCCTCTATATCGCCAAGCACGCGCTGTCCGAGGGCCATGCCGACGGCCAGGACGGCACCCACGCCACCTATCATGCGGAAATCCGCCAGGTGCTGTGCGGCCTCGGCCTGAACCTCGTCGTGGCAGACCGTTACGAGGTGCTGTTCGACAAGCCGGACGTCGATTTCGTCTTCCCGCTGCTCAACCGCGGCGGCTTCCTCAATTCCGAAATGATGCTTCCGCTGCTCTGCAACCGGCTGCGCATCCCCTATCTCGGCGGTTCGCCGATCATCCGCGGCCTGTCCGACGACAAGCATCTGACCAAGACGGTCGCGCGCGCGCGGGGCCTCGCCATGGCCGACTGGGCGATCTACCGCCGGCTCGCGCCGATCGATGCGCAGCGTTGCCCGCGCGCCGACCGCTGGGTGATCAAGCCCAACGCCTCCTCCGCCAGCTGGGGCATCCGCTCCGCGCACGACTGGGCCGGCGTGCGCGATGCCGTCGCCACGCTGCATGCCGAGGGCCACGACGCGATCGTCGAACCGTTCATCACCGGCCACGATATCGAGGTCTCGGTCATCACCGTCGGCGGCAAGCCCGTCATCCTGCCCGTCATGATCGTCGAGCAGCAGGATCCGGCCCAGCTGCGCAGCTACGCCGAAAAGCGCGATCTCGCAGGCAAGCCGCAATCCTACGCGATCCAGCCCTATAACGACCACGCCCGGCTGGCCGAGATCCATGCCGCCACCCAGGCGCTGATCCCCGAGTTCCTGCCGTTCGACTATGGCCGGTTCGAGTTCCGGATCGACGCCACGACCGGCGCGATCCAGTTCATGGAGGTCAACCTCAACTGCAACCTCTGGTCGCGCAAGACGATCGCGATGGCCGCGCGCCTCGGCGGCTGGAGCCACGCCGAACTGATCGAGACGATCGTCGCCGAAAGCCTCGAACGCAACGGCCTGATCCCGCCGAAGTCGCTCAAGAAGACCGTCCCCGCATGGCAGATCGCGGCAACCGGCGGCGTCCCCGCCTTCGCCGGCTCCTGATGCGCAGTACCACCGCGATCGTGATGGCCGGCCGGCGCGAGGGCAGCATCGACCCGCTCGCCGCCGCCGCCGGCCTTGCCGACAAGTGCCTCGTGCCCGTCGCCGGTCGCCCGATGATCGAGCATGTCCTGATGGCACTCGCCGACACTCCGTCGATCGCGCGGATCATCGTGTCGATCAACGACCCCGCACTCCTGGATGCGGTGCCCGCGGCCCGCGCGCTGATCGACGAAGGCCGGCTGGTCGCGGTCCGCGCCAAGCACAACCTCGTCGACAGCCTGTTTGCCGCCATCGATGGTCAGGCATTCCCGATCCTGGTTACCACCGCCGACAACGTCCTGCTCACCCCCGCCGCGGTCGAACAGATCGGCACGGCGGGCGATACGGCAGGCGCCAAGTCCGTCGCGGTCGCCTTCACCCGCCGCGCGTCGGTGCTCGCCGCTCACCCCGACGGCCAGCGCCGCTTCTACCGCTTCCGCGACGACAGCTATTCCAACTGCAACGCCTACTGGATCGGCAGCCCCGCGGCGCTCGCGGTGGCGGAAGTGTTCCGCTCCGGCGGCCAGTTCGCCAAGCACCCGGTCCGCATCCTGCGCGCGCTCGGCCTCTACAACCTCATCGCCTTCCGCCTCGGCCTCGGCACCATCGACGGCGCCTTCGCCCGCTTCTCGCGCCGCTTCGGCTTCCCCATCCGCGCCGTCATCCTCGACGACGGCGCCGTCGCCATCGACGTCGACAACCCCCGCACGCTGGCGGTGGCCGAAACGATCTTCGCGAGCCGCAAAGTCAGCCAGCCCGCGCTCGAAACCGCCCATGCTGAGTAGGGGCTGAGCAAAGCCGAAGACCCGTATCGAAGCACGCGCGCAACCTATTCACCCGCACGCCAAAAATTGCCCATCCCGAGCGAAGTCGAGGGACCCCGTCGAGCGAAGCCGAGACGGCCAACCTTTCCACAAACCCCAACGCCAACTCGTACTAAACCTCGAACCCCACCCCCAACACCGTTTGGTTCGAGCCTGTCGAGAACTCCGCGCGACGTTCTCGACAAGCTCGAACCAAACGGAGGAGGAGGGGGCTCAACGAACCCTAAATCCCCGCATACCATTCATAGTCATTACTATCCTCCCAATACCCACCCTTGCCGCCATACACCCCCGCCAGCGAAGCCACTGCCTCGATGCGCATCAGATACTTGGCATGCTTGTACCCCAGCTGCCGCTCCACCCGCAGCCGCAGCGGCGCACCATTCTCGACCGGCAACATCCGCCCGTTCAGCGCCCAGGCCAGGATCGTCTGCGGATGCAGCGCATCGATCATGTCGATCGACTCGTAATACGGGCTCGCCCCGTATAGATCGGCACAATGAAACACGAGGTAACGCGCCGTATTGCGCACCCCCGTCGCATCCAGCACTAGCTTCAGCGGCGTCCCCGTCCAGCGCCCGATCGCGCTCCACCCCTCGACGCAGTCGTGCCGCGTCGTCTGGCTCCGCACCGGCATCGCGCCCAACTGCGCCAGCGACAGCGACAACGGCCGCGCCACCATCCCGTCGACCCGCAACCGCCAGTTCGCGAACTTGTCCGCCATCAGCGCGGCATAGTCCGTCCCCCCCGGCACCCGCGTCCCGTTCGACCGGAACACCGGGCTGATGTCCCCACCGTCGAACTCGCGCGCCAGCGCCGTCCGGTCCGACACAAGCCGTTGCGCCCCCATCGACACCCGCTCGCCCAGCCGCAACGTCTCGCGAAACGCCGGCGACTGGTCCAGCCGATCGCACCCGGGCAGCAGCAACCCCGCCCCCGCCAGCCCCGCGCCCACGACGGCGCGCCGCGTCAATATGCTCATGCCACTTCCTCCGCCTTCGCGTCCGCGCGCTCGGGCGGCAGCCGGAACCATCCCGTCACCATCGATCGAATCTCGTTGTACGGCCCGGCCAGCACGACCATCAGCAGGTGGACGACGATAAACGCCGCCAGCAGCGCCATCGCGATGAAGTGCAGCGACCGCGCCGACTGCCGCCCGCCGAACACGTCCAGCAGCCACGGCCACGCCGCGTCCATCGCCGGCGACATCGCGAGGCCCGTCAGCACGAGTCCCGGCAGCAGCACGAAGATCACCCCGAAATAACTCAGCTTCTGCAGGATGTTGTACTTCAGCGCCGCCTGCCCCGCCGGAAACCGCAGCCGCGCATGGTTGCGGATGTCCGCCAACACATGCCGCGGGGCCAGCTCGTTCCGGGTCGGCGTCAACTGCCGCACATGCCCGCGCACGAAACTCCACAACCAGAACAGCACCCCCGGTACGACCAGCAGCCAGGCAAAGAATAGATGCCACCGCCGCGCCGCCGACAGGCTGTACCCGCTCGGGATCGTCGCCCACCCCGGAAACGCGCGCCGCTGCACCGCGCCCGTGCTGTCCTGCCAATACCCCAGCACGCCCGTCGTCGGCACCTGCACCGCGCCGACCTTCAGATATCCGGAGTCCGCCGTCGACCCGATCTCCAGCCACGCCGGGTCGGTATTGGCGCCATATTGCCCCCAATACAGCCGCCCATGCGCGTTGAAGATCATCAGCCCGCTCATCAGCATGACGATCACGACCACCGCGTTCCACCAGTGCCACACCCGCACCGGCCACGCATGCCGCTTCACCAAAGGTCGCTCGTCCGTCATGCCGTTCTCCTGCCCCGTACTACGCGCGACGGAGCCAAACAGTTACAACTTCCGCCTTCTGCTCCCCCTCCCGTTCAGGGGAGGGGCTGGGGGGTGGGGGCAACAGCACCACAAACGCCCCATCACAGTTGGTCCAACCTGAAACAACCAAACCCCTAGACGCCGCCCCCACCTTCCGCTTACGTTGACGTCAACGAGAGCCCGAGAGGATGCCGCGGATGGACTTCACCCTGAACGATCGGGAAACGCATTGGCGCGACCGCGTCCGCGCCTTCATCGAGAGCGAGATCCGCCCGCGCGACCCCGACTATCACGCGCAACAGGCCGAGGGCGACCGCTGGAAAGTCCTGCCCGTCATCGAGGAGCTGAAGGAAAAGGCCCGCGCCCAGGGCCTCTGGAACCTGTTCATGCCACCCTCTTCCGGCCGCGTGCCGGTCGACGACAGCGTCGCGTTCGACGGCCCCGGCCTCACCAACCTCGAATATGCGCTCTGCGCCGAGGAGATGGGCCATCTCGAATGGGCGTCGGAGGTCTTCAACTGCTCCGCCCCCGACACCGGCAATATGGAGGTGTTCCACCGCTACGGCACCGCGGCGCAGAAGACGCGCTGGATGGTCCCGCTGATGCGCGGCGAGATCCGCTCCGCCTTCCTCATGACCGAACCCGACGTCGCCTCGTCGGACGCCACCAACATCGAAACGCGCATCGACCGCGACGGCGACGACTATGTCCTGAACGGCCGCAAATGGTGGTCGTCAGGCGCGGGCGACCCACGCTGCAAGGTCGCGATCGTCATGGGCAAGTCCGATTTCGGCGCGGCGAAGCATCAGCAGCAGTCGATGGTCCTGATGCCGCTCGATGCGCCCGGGGTCGAGATCCTGCGCCACCTCCCCGTCTTCGGTTACGACGACGCGCCGCACGGCCACATGGAAATCCAGCTCAACGACGTCCGGGTGAATGCCGAGGATGCCATGCTGCTCGGCGGGGGTCGCGGGTTCGAGATCGCGCAGGGCCGCCTCGGGCCCGGTCGCATCCACCACTGCATGCGCACCATCGGCGTGGCGGAGGAAGCGCTCGAAAAGATGACGCGCCGCCTGCTCACCCGCACCGCGTTCGGCAAGACGCTCGCCGAACAGTCCGTCTGGGAACAACGGATCGCCGAGGCGCGGATCGACATCGAACTCTGCCGGCTGCTCTGCCTCAAGGCCGCCGACATGATGGACAAAGTCGGCAACAAGGTCGCGCAGAACGAGATCGCGATGATCAAGGTCGCCGCCCCGCGCATGGCACTGCGCATCATCGACGATGCGATCCAGGCGCACGGCGGCGCGGGCGTCACCAGCGGCTACGGCCTGGCGAAAGCCTATGCCGGCATCCGCACACTCCGCCTCGCCGACGGCCCCGACGAAGTCCACAACCGCGCCATCGCCCGCGCCGAATTCGGCAAATACCGTGTTCGCTGAACATCCTCAGTACCCCCGCCAGCGCGGGGGTACGAAACAGGCCAACGGGGGCGCCGCGTCATGACCGACGTCGACACCACCCGCCTCGCCCCCTGGCTCGAAGCCAACGTCGAAAACTTCCGCGGCCCCTTCACCCTGGAAAAATTCCCCGGCGGCCAATCCAACCCCACCTACCGCATCGCCGCCGCGTCGGGCGACTATGTCCTGCGCCGCAAGCCCTTCGGCCCGCTGCTCCCCTCCGCCCATGCGGTCGATCGCGAACATCGCCTGATCGCCGCCCTCGCGCCCACCGGCTTCCCCGTCGCGAAGCCATACGCGCTCTGCACCGACGACAGCGTCATCGGCGCGACCTTCTACGTCATGAGCCACGTCGCCGGCCGCACCTATTGGGACGGCAGCCTCCCCGACCTCGCCCCCGCGGAACGACGCGCCACCTACGATGCGATGATCGACACGCTCGCCGCACTCCACGCGGTCGATCCGGACGCGGTCGGGCTCGGCGACTACGGCCGCCCCGGCAACTATTTCGAACGTCAGGTCGCGCGCTGGACGAAACAGTACCGCGCCTCCGAAACCGACCGGATCGACAGCGTCGAGCGGCTGATCGACTGGCTCCCGCGCACGCTCCCGCGCCAGGACCGCACCGCGATCGTCCACGGCGACTACCGGATCGACAACCTCATCTACGCGCCCGACGCCCCGCGCGTCGTCGCCGTGCTCGACTGGGAACTGTCCACGCTCGGCGATCCTCTCGCCGACGTCTCCTACCTGCTCATGAACTGGGTCACCGAACCAGAAGGGCGCTCGGGCCTCCACGGGCTAGACCTCCCCGCCCTCGGCATCCCGACGCTGGATGAAGCCGTCGCACGCTACTGCGCCGCCACCGGCCGCGACGGCCTGCCCGACCTCGACTGGTATTTCGCCTACAACCTCTTCCGCCTGACCGGCATCGTCCAGGGCATCAAGAAACGCGTCGCCGACGGCACCGCCTCCAGCGCGCTAGCCGCCGAAACCGCCGCCCGCGTCGTGCCTCTCGCCGACGCCGCCTGGTCCTTCGCGCAAAAGGCCGGCGCATGACCCGAGACCACAACCCCCATCCGGAGCACCGCATGTCCCTCTTCGACCTGACCGACAAGGTCGCCATCGTCACCGGCTCCTCGCGCGGCATCGGCAAGGCGATCGCCACCGCGCTTGCCGAACAGGGCGCAAAGGTCGTCATCTCCAGCCGCAATAAGGACATCTGCGACACCGTCGCGGCCGAACTGAACGCTGCGCACGGCGACGGCACCGCCATCGCGATCGCCGCCTCGCTGTCGTCGAAGGACGCGCTGCGCAACCTCGTCACCGAAACCGAGCGGCAGTTCGGGCGGATCGACGTGCTGGTCTGCAACGCCGCGTCCAACCCCTATTACGGCCCGATGGCAGGGATCGAGGACGACCAGTTCCGCAAGATCTTCGAAAACAACGTGCTCGCCAACCACTGGCTGATCGCGACGGCCGCCCCCGGCATGGTCGCGCGCAAGGAAGGCTCGATCATCATCGTCTCGTCGATCGGCGGGCTCACCTCCTCCACCGTCATCGGCGCCTACAACGTGTCGAAGGCCGCCGACTTCCAGCTCGCGCGCAACCTGGCCGCCGAATATGGCCCGGCCGGCGTGCGGGTGAACTGCATTGCCCCCGGCCTCGTCCGCACAGATTTCGCCCGCGCGCTGTGGGAAAATCCGGACACGTTAAAGGCCGTCACGCGCTCCACGCCCATGCGGCGCATCGGCGAACCGCACGAGATCGCCGGGGCCGCGGTCTTCCTCGCCAGCCCCGCCTCCACCTTCATGACCGGCCAGACGATCGTCGTCGACGGCGGCTCCACCATCGGCGTCGGCCTGTGACCGGCGGCCGCCTGGCGGGCAAGGTCGCGATCGTCACCGGTGCCGCCAGCGGCATCGGCCGCGCCACCGCCCACCTGTTCGCGACCGAGGGCGCGCACGTCGTCATCTCCGACGTGTCGGACACGGTCCACGACACCGCCCGCGCCATCGGCGACACCGCGCACGCCATCGTCGGCGACGCCGGCCGCGCGGAAGACGTCGCCGCCCTCGTTCAGGCCGCGGAGGACCGCTTCGGCGGGCTCGACATCATGTTCGCCAACGCCGGCATCTCAGGCGGCCTCGCCGGCCTGTTCGACCAAAGCGCGGAGGATTTCGCCGAGATCCTGCGGATCAACCTGATCGGCCCATTCCTCGCCATCCAGCACGCGGCCCCCGCCATCGCCAAACGCGGCTGCGGATCGATCCTCTGCACCGCATCGGTTGCCGGGCTCCGGTCGGGTGCCGGCGGCGTCGCCTATTCCGCATCCAAGGCCGGCGTCATCAACCTGGTCCAGACCGCCGCACAGCAGCTCGTCGGCAGCAAGGTCCGCGTCAACGCCATCTGCCCCGGCCTGATCCAGACCGGCATGACGCAGATGATCTACGACTGGGCCACCGCCGCCGGCAAGGCCGACCGCATCGGCCGCCTCAACCCCTTACGCCGCGGCGGCGAACCCGACGAACTCGCGCAAGCCGCGCTCTTCCTCGCGTCGGACGCCTCCTCCTACGTCAACGGCCACGCCCTCGTCGTCGACGGCGGCCTCGCCAGCAGCCACCCCTTCACCCAACAGAATTACGGCCAGGTCGCGATCTGAGGCCGGTCACGCGGCGAACAGAAAAGCCCCCTCCCCTTCAGGGGGGGGTTGGGGTGGGGGCAACAGCACCACAAGCGCCACAACAGCGAAATCACCAGCGCTTGCACTAACCGTCAGCGCAAAATGCCAACTCTCGGCGTGAAATCGAACCATTGCGCCTGCTGCTCATCAGAATTCCCCGACAAACCCGCGAAAACCTAACTTGGCACGCCCATTGCAAACACCCTGACATCGCCAGCCACCCGGCCAGCGACCAACACCAAAGTCAGGGAAACCCAAGCCATGTCCGCCACCACCATCGCCCGCAAGATTGCCACCGCCGCCATCGCAGCAGCCCTCTCCGCCACCTGCGTCATCGCCGCCGTCGGCCCGGTCGGCACCACCGCCGCCCCGACGCGCCACAGCGTCATTGTCGCCTGACCCGCACGCCAGACCGGACGATCCAGATGATCCGCACCCTCTCCGCCGCAGCCGCACTGCTGCTCTCCGCCACCTGCGTCCTGGCGGCCGTCGCGCCCGCCCCCGGCACCGCCACAACCCGCACCGCCTGACCCCGAAAGGACCCGCCATGAAGACCTTCGCCCTCGACAAGTCCCACGCCCGCATCATGGGCGTCTGCGCCGGCATCGCCGACAGCACGGGCCTCGACCCGCTCCTTGTCCGGATCGCAGCCGTCTTGCTGACGCTCGCCTGGGCCGGAAGCTGGGGCGTCGCCGCCTACCTGATCGCCGGCTTCTGCGCCCCCGTGCGGCCCAACTGACCGGCGAGCCAGCGCGCCGCCACCTCCGGCGTCGCCTTGTCGGCATCGCGATCGACCATGTAGTTCGCCTGCCGCATCGCCGCCACCGGCACCCGCCCGACCAGCGGCTGCAACGCCGCCCGCACCCGCGCATCGCCCGCCCGCGCCCCACCGACCAGCAGCAGCGCGTCGTAGGACGGCACCGCCCGCTTCGGATCGGCCAGTACCACCAGCCCGTCCGCCGCGATCCGCCCATCGGAGGAAAAGGCAGAGATCACATCCGCCTGCCCGCCGGACAGCGCGCGGTACATGAAGGTCGGGCTGTACGCGCGCTGATCCGCGAACCGCAGCCCGTACGCATCGCGGATCGTCCGCCATTCCGGCCGATCAAGAAACTCCAGGTCCGCCGCCAGCCGCAACCCCGGCGCCACCCTGGCCAGATCAGCGATCGACGCCACGCCGGCCCGCGGCTTCATCGCCAGCGCATAGGCATTCTCGAACCCCAGCGGCCCGATCACCCGCGCCCGCCCCGGCCGCGCCTGCAGCCAGCCGTCGATCCCCGCCGCCATCGCGGGCGCCGCCGGCGTGTCGGTCCGCTGCATCGCATTGGTCCAGATCGTGCCCGCATAATCGACATAGACGTCGACATCGCCGCCCTCCAGCGCGCGCAACGCCAACGCGGAGCCCAGCCCCTCGCGGTACCGCACGTCGAACCCGGCCTGCTGCAGCCGATCGCCGATCAGCCGCGCCAGAATATACTGCTCCGAAAAATTCTTCGCCCCGATCACGATCGCGGGCTTCGCCGGCCACCAGGTATAGGCCGCCGCACCGCCCACCACCGCCAGCAACAGCAAGGCCGGCCCCGCCATCAGCCAGCGCCGCCCGGTCGCCACCCCGCGCTCGACCAGCGCCAGCAACCCGTCCACCGCCAGCGCCAGCGCCGCGCTCGCCACGCACCCCGCCAGCACCAGCGCGGTCGTCTCGGTCTGCAAGCCCGCAAAGATCAGATTGCCGAGCGAGGGATAACCCACCGTCGTCGACAGCGTCGCCGCCCCGATCGTCCACACCGCCGCGGTCCGGATCCCCGCCATCGCCACCGGGGCCGCCAGCGGCGCCTCGACCAGCCGCAACCGCTGCGCCGGCGTCATGCCGATCCCGTCCGCCGCCTCGATCACCGCCGGGTCGATCCCGCCCAGCCCTGTGATCACGTTCCGCAGGATCGGCAGCAGCGCATACAGCGTCAGTGCGAGCAGCGACGGCAGGAACCCCAGCGCCGGAATCCCGCCCCCGACCAGCGCCGACAACCCGACCAGCACCGGATAGAACAACGCCAGCAACGCCAGCCCCGGCACCGTCTGCACCAGCGATGCGAACCCCAGCGCCGCCTGCCGCAACACCGGCCGCCGCGCCGCGAACACCCCGAGCGGCAGGCTGATCGCCAGCGCCAACACCAGCGCCGCTGCGGCCAACAGGATATGCGACGCCGCCAGCCCCGGCACCTGCCCGAACGCCGCGATCATGCCGCGCCCCCATCGGCCAGCGCCTGCATCCGCGCCGCCTGCCCGCGCGGCACCGCCACCAGCGCAGCGGCAGGCCCATCCTCGGCACGCAGCATCTCCGCCGGCGTCGCATCCGCCACGATCCGCCCCGCCACCATCACCAGCACACGGTCGGCCAGCAGCAAAGCCTCGCCCATGTCGTGCGTCACCATGATCGTCGTCAGCCCGCGCGCGACGTGCAGGTCGCGCACCGTCTGCCCGATCCGCTCTCGCGTCACCGGATCGAGCGCTCCGAACGGTTCGTCCATCAGTAAAATCTTCGCATCCCCGGCGAGCGCCCGCGCGATCCCGACCCGCTGCTGCTGCCCCCCCGACAGCGCGCGCGGCGACCGCCCGGCCACGTCCGGCTCCAACCCGACCTGCGTCAGAAGCGCCCCGACATCCGGCACCCCCTCCCCCAGCCTCGCCCGGATCGCGATATTGTCCGCCACCGACAGATGCGGGAACAACCCAACATTCTGGAACACATACCCGATCGACCGCCGCAGCGCCGGCGCATCCCCGCCCGCGACCGCCGCCCCCGCGACCCGTACAGCGCCCGCGTCCGGCTCCACCAGCCGGTTCACCATCTTCAGCAACGTCGACTTGCCCGACCCCGAGGTTCCGACCAGCGCCACGAAACTGCCCTCGGCAATGTCGAGCGTCACCGCATCGACGACGGTCGCGTCGCCGTAGCGCTTGGTCACCCCTTCAAACGCGATCGCCGTCGTCGTCGTCACATCCATCCCCTGCCTAAAGGCACATCACCCCACCACCGCATCGATCGCCTGCGCCATCGCGACATCGCGGACCGATAGTCCGCCGGCATCATGCGTGGTCAGCGTCACGTCCACCCGGTTCCACACGTTGGACCATTCAGGATGATGATCCGCCTTCTCCGCCAGCAACGCGACGCGCGTCATGAAACCGAAGGCCTCGCTGAAATCCGCGAACACGAACCGCCGCGTGATCGCGTCGCGCCCGTCGTCATGGTCCCAGTCGGGCAGGCCGTCGAGCGCGTCGATCCGCTCGGCTTCGGACAAAGGTTCGATCATGCGGCAAGGCTCCCCGGCTGGTATCGTCGTCACCGCGACGATAGGGTCGCGGCCATGGATAAATCAATCACCGGCCTCGCCCCGACCGCCGACGACATCGAGGCGATCGCCCGCCGCGCGCTGGCCGCGCTGCCGGAGGCGTTCCGCGCGCACCTCGGCGACATCGCGCTGCGTGTCGAGGAATTCGCCGACGAGGAGGTGCTCGACGCGCTCGAGATCGAAGATCCGTTCGACCTGACCGGACTCTACACCGGCCGCCCCGTCGGCGAAAAATCGGTCACCGACACCGCGGCGCTCCCCGACATGATCCACCTCTTCCGCCGCCCGCTGCTCGACGAATGGTGCGAGACCGGCGTCACCCTCGAAGCGCTCGTCACCCATGTGCTGGTCCACGAGGTCGGCCATCATTTCGGCCTGTCAGATGCCGACATGCACGCGCTGGAAGCCGCCGCCGGATGACGACGTCTTTGCGGCTCCACGGCATCGCCGCCTGGCGCGGCGACCGGCTGCTGTTCGAAGGGATCGACCTCACCCTCGCCCCCGGCGACGCGCTGCTCGTCACCGGCCTGAACGGTGCGGGCAAGTCCACGCTGCTGAGCATCATCGCCGGCCTGCTGACCCCACTCTCCGGCACCGTCACCCACACCGGAGGCCTCGCCCTCGCCACCACCGACGGCGACGCGCTCGACCCGCGCCTGCCCCTGTCGCGCGCCCTCGACTTCTGGGCGAAGCTCGACGGCACCCGCGACCAAGTCGCCCCCGCAATGGCAGCGATGGCGATCCCCCACCTCGCCACCGTCCCGGTCCGCATGCTCTCCACCGGCCAACGCAAACGCGCCGTCCTCGCCCGCACGCTAGCCAGCGGCGCCGGCATCTGGTTGCTGGACGAACCCGCCAACGGTCTCGACACGAACGGCCTGACCGCCCTAGCCGAAGCGATGGCACTGCATAGAGCAAAAGGCGGCATCATAATCGCAGCCTCCCACCAACCCCTCGGCCTGCAAGACGCTCAACGGTTAATGCTGCAAGAAAGCCCTCTCCCCTTCGGGGAGAGGGTTGGGTGGGGGGCGTCACTGGACGCAACGACCCGACCGTTCCACCCAGAAACACCCCCCACCCCAACCCTCCCCCCGGTGGGGGGAGGGAGCTTGGCCGCACCCCAACATCGCGAGCGGATCTCAACCAGAGGAAGCAAATCCCCCCTACTCCTCCGCGACATTACCCAACACTACACAGGCGGTGCAGCCCTCCTCCCCATCCTCTTCTTCCTCCTCGTCGCCACCCTCTTCCCCTTCGCCATCGGTCCGGACGGCACGCTGCTCGCCCGCACCGGCGGCGGCGCGCTCTGGATGGCGGGGCTGCTCGCGGCCCTGCTCCCCGTCGATCGCCTGATCGAACCCGACCGCGCCGCAGGCGTGCTCGATCAATATGCCGTCCGCGGGATCAGCGCCGAACTTGCCGTTGCGTCGAAGCTGCTCGCCCACTGGCTTGGCTTCGCGCCGCCGCTGATGATCGCGGTCCTGCCCGCCGCCGCGCTCCTCAAACTGGACGCCATCAGCGTCACCCGGATCGAGGCTGGCCTCCTGCTCGGCACCCCCGGCCTTGCCGCACTCGGCCTGCTGACCGCAGCCCTCACCGCGGGCCTGCGCGGCGCAAGCGCACTCGCCGGCCTCGTCATGCTCCCGCTCGCGATCCCACTGCTGATCTTCGGCGCCGGCGCGCTCGGCGACACCGGAGGCGGCGCACTCAAGCTCCTCGCCGCGACCAGCCTGCTCCTGATCGCAATCACCCCCTTCGCCGGCGGTGCCGCGCTTAGGGCGGGGAAGGACTGACGGGCCCGCAAAAAAGCGCACCGCGGAGCGATCCCCAGACCCCAACGCCAACCCCGTTTGGTTCGAGCCTGTCGAGAACCCTGCGCAAAGTTCTCGACAGGCTCGAACCAAACGGGGTCAGGGGGCGCGAGCGAAGTCAGAAGGCCTCAGACCAACCTCAATCCTTCACCCACCGCGCAAAAATGGCCGTCGGCAGCAACAACCCGCGCGCTTCCTCACGCACTGCCATCTCACCGCACTCCACACGCCCGCCCAGATCCGCCGTCGCCTGCCGCAGCAGCTCTGCGATCGCCAGCGCCGACATCCGGATCGCGTAGACCGTCAGCACCAGGAACTTAGAATCTGCATCGAGCAGATTGCGGCAATGCATGATCAGCCCCGGCAGATGCTCCTCCAGCCGCCAGACCTCGCCATCCGGTCCACGCCCGAACTTCGGCGGGTCGAGCAGGATGCCGTCATACCGCTTGCCCCGCCGCACCTCGCGCGCGGCGAACTTCACCGCATCGTCCACCATCCAGCGGATCGGCCGATCGCCCAGGTCGGACAGGAACGCGTTCGCCTTCCCCGCCTCGACCGACTTCTTCGATGCATCGACATGCGTCACCGACACGCCCTTCGACGCCAACGCCAGCGATCCGATCCCGGTATAGCCGAACAGGTTCAGCACCTCGGACCGCTCGCCCACCCGTTCGCGCATCCACGACCACACCGGCGCCATGTCCGGGAAGAACCCGAGATGGCGGAACGGCGTGTTCTGAGCGGTGAAGCGCAGATCGTCCCAGCGGATGTGCCAGCCCCCGCGCGGCACATCGCGCGACAGGTGCCAGCGCCCGCCGCCATCCTCGTCCGATGCACCGATGAAGTCGCCGTCCGCCTCCCACGCGGTCGTCGCGGGCGCCCACATCGCCTGCGGTTCGGGCCGGATGAACCGGAACCGGCCATAACGCTCCAGCTTCCGGCCATGCCCCGAATCGACCAGCGCATAGTCGTCCCACGGCTCCGCGATGATGGTCGTCAGATCGCTCATGCCGCTGCCTTCCCCGAACCGGTCAACGTACCGCCCACCGTCGCCAGCGCCTCGGCACCGCCAATCGCCTTTGCACCCGCCGCGCGTGCGTGGGCCACCGTCACCGCATCGATCGCCGCGACCGTCTCGGCCACCGGCACGATCCGGCCATGCACCTGCAGGTCGCGCGCCAGCCGGTCACACCGCGCCGCGACCGACTCCAGCCCCATCAGCCAGCCGGCCTTCGCCTGCGCCTTCGCCCGCGCCAGTTCCGCCTCGCTCAGATCATCCGCAGTCTGCGCCAGCACGACGCGCGCCAAGGCCAGCGCCTCCGCCGCGCGCGGGCGCTCCGCCGCGCAATATAGCCCGAACAACCCCGTCTCGGCATAGGTCTGCGTCCAGCTATAGATGCTGTACGCCAGCCCCCGCTCCTCGCGCAGCTGCTGGAACAACCGCGACGACATGCCCCCGCCCGCCGCAGACGAGAACAGCGACAGCGCGTGCACGTCCGGGTCCTCATGCCCGACCCCGGCCCACGCCGCCGCAAGATGGATCTGGTCGAACTTGCGCCGGTCGTGATGCGTGCCCCCACCGAACGTCGCGCCCACCGCCGCCGGCGCGGTTCCCGCCGCCATGTCGCCGAACCGCGCCTCGGCCAGCGCCAGCAGCGCGTCCTCGTCCACCTTGCCCGCCGCCGCCAGCACCAGACTGCCCGGCCGGTACTGCACCTCAGTCCAGCGGCGCAGGTCGCTCGCGGTCAGCGTCGCCAGCGTGCGCTCGTCGCCCAGCACCGGCACGCCGATCGCCTGCCCCGGATAGCAGGCCGATTGCAGGTGATCGAACACGATGTCATCGGGCGTATCGTTCGCCTCGCCCAGTTCGGACAGCACGACCTTTTTCTCGCGCTCCAGCTCGTCCGGGTCGAACCGCGGCGCACGCACCAGATCCGCGATCATGTCGACGCCCAGCGCCAGATCACCGCTCAACAGCCGCGCGTGATAGACGGTGTGGTCACGCGCGGTCCACGCGTTCAGACTCCCGCCGACATCCTCGATATCCTCGGCGATCGCGCGCGCATCGCGCCCGCCCGCACCCTTGAACACCATATGCTCGACCAGATGGGCCAGCCCGCCCTGCCCCGCCGCCTCGGACCGCGACCCGACATCGGCATAGACGCCCACCGCCAGCGTCTCGACCCCGTCCATCGGCTCGACCGCGATGGTGAGGCCATTGGCCAGCCGGTGCACCCGCGCCGTCGTCATGCGCGCGGCCTCGCATGCGCCGCGACATGCCCCTCGACCGCCGCCAGCGTCGCGGGCAGCGAAACGGAGCGCTCCGGCATGTCGAACAGCCCGGCGATCCGCGCAGGCAGCTCGGGTCGCCGCCCGATCGCCTGCTCCACCGCATCGCCGAACTTGGCGGGATGCGCGGTTGCCAGCGTCACCACCGGCACGTCGGCCGGCAACCCGATGGCGCGCGCCGCGGCCAGCCCGATCGCGGTATGCGGATCGATCACCTGCCCCATCCGCGTCGCCGCATGCTGCATCGCGTCGGTCATCGCGGCGGCATCGACCCGCGCGCTGACGAAGATATTGCCCGCCTCGGCCTGCATCGCCGGGGTCAGCGCCATCCGCTTGTCACGGTCGAACCCGCCCATCGCCGCGCACAGCGCCCCCGCATCGCGCCCGTGCAGGTCGAACAGCAGCCGCTCGAAATTGGAACTCACCTGAATATCCATCGACGGTGCGGCCGTCGCGGTCACCGTGCCCGCGGAATAGTCCCCGGCCGACAGCGCGCGGTGCAGGATGTCGTTGACGTTGGTCGCGACGATCAGCTTGGCGATCGGCAACCCCATCCGCGCGGCGCAATATCCCGCGAACACGTCGCCGAAATTGCCCGTCGGCACCGAAAACGCCACCGGCCGCTCCGGGCCGCCCAGCCGCACCGCGGCGTAGAAATAATAGACGATCTGCGCCATCAGCCGCGCCCAGTTGATCGAATTGACCGCGGACAGCTCGAACCGCTCTGCAAACGGTCGATCGGCGAACATCGCCTTCACCAGCGCCTGCGCATCGTCGAAACTGCCGTCGATCGCGATGTTGTGGACATTGTCCGCCAGCACCGTCGTCATCTGCCGGCGCTGCACCTTCGACACGCGCCCTTCCGGGTGCAGCATGAAGATATCGACCTTCGCGCGCCCCGCCAGCGCATCGATCGCGGCGGACCCGGTGTCGCCCGACGTCGCGCCGATCACCGTCAGGTGGCTGTCCCGCCCCAACAGGAACCGCTCGAACAGCAGCCCCAGCAGCTGCAACGCCACGTCCTTGAACGCCAGCGTCGGCCCGTGGAACAGCTCGAGCAGCCAATGCTGCGCATCGAGCTGCACCAGCGGCGTCACCGCATCATGCTCGAACCGGCCATAGGCCGCGACGCACAGCGCGTGCAGGTCCTCGCGCGACAACGCGTCGCCCACGAACGGCGCCATCACGATCGCCGCAGTCTCGGCATAGGATTTACCGCGCAACGCCGCGATCTGGTCGTGATCGAACGTCGGCCACGTCTCCGGCACGTACAACCCGCCATCGGCGGCAAGCCCCGCCAGGGTCACGGCCTCGAAGCCAAGGATGGGCGCGGTCCCGCGCGTGCTGACATATTGCATGACCGCGCGGCTTAGCCCCGCGCGTGGCAGGGGGCAACCATAGCGGGGACAAGCGTTAAACCGCGGTCCCAAACAAAAAGCCCATTCCGTTCGACGGATGGGTTCGACATTTTGCTGACCTCATCGACCGAGTGACGCCGAACCCGGACAATTTCCAATAAACCGTCCATCCGGAGCGCAGTCGAGGGACCCGTCGAGCGCAGCCGAGACGGCGACGGCATCCCGGGATCGAACCCCCTCAGTCAAAGTCCAATTCTAAATTGCCGCGCTTCAAACTGAGCGCGAGCCAGAACCGTCAGACCTTCCGTCGCCGAAGCGCGATCACATAAATAACGAGCGCGATCGCGGCGAACGCGAACCACTGCACCGCATAGGCGAAATGGTTGTTCGGAATATCCTCCGGGCTCGGCCGCAAGCTCGGCATCAGACCCGGCGCCGCCTGATCCACGACCAGCAACAGCACATGGTCGCGGTCCGCATCGATCGTCCCCGTCACGCGCCCGCCGGTCCAGCCGACCGGGTTCTTCGGGTCGCGCGACCATCCCATGTCCACCGCCATCCCCGGCCCCTCGGCGCCCGTCCGGCACTGCACGATATGCCGCCAGCCGCTCTCGCCTGTCCGGCTGCGTCCGGCCCGTGCGGTCCAGCCCATCGGTTCCACGCAGAACCCGCCGCTCCGCCGGTACAGCAGCGCCCCGTCGCGCACCGGTACCGCGGGCCATGCGACCACGGGTTTGCCGGGTGCCGCGGCAAATTGCGCCAGCAACGCCTCCTTCTCGTGCATCCGCCGCACCTGCCACAGGCCCAGCATCGCCATGCCGATCACCGCCGCCAGCACGACCAGCGTCGGAATGACCGGAATGCGCAGCCGCAACGTCGCGCCGACTGGAACGGTCACCGCCGGTCCTCCGGCGCATCCCCGCGGATCCGCCCCTCGCGCGCATCGTTGCGATACTCCGCCAGGATCAGCATCGCCTTCGCCACGCGCAGCGACCCGATGACGGACAGCAACGCCACCGGTGTCCAGATCAGGAAATGCACCCAGAAGGGCGGCGACACGGTCAGTTCCAGCGTGATCGCCGCGATCGAGATGATCGTCCCGATGCCCAGCGTCAGGAACGCCGCCGGCCCGTCATCGACGTTGAACTTCGCGAACTCCAGCCCGCAGTTCGGGCACGCCGGCGCGAACCGCGCGACCCCCGCGAACAGCGTCGGCGCGCCGCAACGGGGGCACAGCCCCTTCAGGCCGGCGGCGATGAATTCGGGCGAGATGTGAACGGGCTCGGTCATCTGCCCCAGATAGCATGATCCCCCCGGAACGCAGTGCGGTTCCGGAGGGATCGTGGCTGGACATAAGGTCCGGTCGGGCGTGTTGCCTCAGCCCGCGTGGATCGTCGCGCCCCAGCCGCCCCAGACATAGATCGAGATGAACAGAAACAGCCACACGACATCGACGAAGTGCCAGTACCAGGCCGCCGCTTCGAACCCGAAATGCTGCTTCGGCGTGAAGTCGCCCTTGTACGTCCGGAACAGGCAGACGGCGAGGAAGATGGTGCCGACCAGCACGTGGAACCCGTGGAACCCGGTCGCCATGAAGAACGCAGCGCCGTAGTTCAGTCCCTTGAAGGCGAACGGCGCATGCATGTACTCATAGGCCTGGATCGTCGAGAACAGCGCGCCCAGCGCGATCGTGCACCACAGCCCGGTCTTCAGCCCCTCACGGTCTCCCTGCAGCAGCGAATGGTGCGCCCAGGTCACCGTCGTCCCCGAACACAGCAGGATCAGCGTGTTGAGCAGTGGCAGGTGGAACGGGTCGATGACTTCGATCCCCTTCGGCGGCCACACGCCACCGACCGCGTCGACCGTCGACGGGAACAGCGAGAAGTCGAACCACGCCCAGAACCAGCCGACGAAGAACATCACCTCCGACGCGATGAACAGGATCATCCCGTACCGCAGGTGGAGCGACACGACGGGCGTATGATCGCCGGCATTCGCCTCGCGGATCACGTCCGACCACCAGCTGTAGAAGGTGTAGAGGATCCCGATCAGGCCGAAAAAGAACACCAACCCGCCATGCGCGACGCTGTGCATCCACATGATCCCGCCCGACGCCATGACCAGCGCCGCCATCGACCCGAAAAACGGCCAGATGCTCGGCGGAAGGATATGATAATCATGGTTCTTGGCACCGGCCATCTGCGGTCTTCCCCTCTTGTCGTTGCTTGGGCTTAGCCCGCCGTCTCGGGCGAATCCACCGGATAGAATGTGTAGCTCAGCGTGATCTCGCTGACCTCGCGCGCATCCGGATCGTCGAGGATCTTCGGATCGACATAATAGGTCACCGGCATCCGCATCGTGGCGCCGGCCTCCAGCGTTTGATTGGTGAAGCAGAAACACTGGATCTTGGTGAAATATTTGCCGACCTGGCTCGGCGTGACGTTGAACGATGCGCTGCCCGTGACCGGATGATCCGCCGCATTGGTCGCGTTGAAGAACGCCAGTTCGCGCGCGCCGATCGCGACTCGCGCGGTCTGCTGTTCCGGCGTGAACGTCCAGGGCAGGCGAGAACTGACATTGGCGTCGAACCGCACGGAGATGATCTTGCCGACCACCGCACCCGGTGCCTGCGCCAGCGTCGCGCGCTGCGTCGTGCCGTCGAACCCGGTATATTCGCAGAAGATGCGGTACAGCGGCACGCTGGCGAACCCGAGCCCCACCATCGCCGCGACGAGCAACAGCATCAGGTTGCGCACCCGCCGGTTGCGGCCCGCCAGCATCTGAGCCGCGGCCGTATTCACAGCATCTTCGCCATGCTGATCCCGAAGAACAGCACCGCCAGCGCGCCGAGGCAGAGCCCCATCACGATCGACCGGCTCTTCTGCCGACGCCGCAGCTCGGCTTCCTGCGCAGGCGTCAGGTCGGGCGTCATGCGAAGAACCGATCGACGACCAGCGCGCCGAACAGCACGAACAGGTAGAGGATCGAGAAGGCGAACAACCGCCGCTCCGGCTTCATCGCGGCCTGATCGGTCTCGCGGCTGACTGCGACCTGCACCGCCATCGCGGCGAACACCGCGGTGAACAAGCACGCCACCACGCCGTAGATCGCACCGGTCAGCCCGAGCGGCCACGGCGCGATGGCCGTGATCGACATCGGCACGGTATAGAGCAGCACCTGCGTCCGCGTGACGGTCAGCCCGGCCACCACAGGCAGCATCGGCACACCCGCGGCAGCGTAATCCGTCTTCACATACAGCGACAGCGCCCAAAAATGCGGCGGCGTCCACAGGAACACCAGCGCGAACAGCAGCACGGGCAGCAGATCGACCCGCCCCGTCGCCGCAGCCCAGCCGATCAGCGCGGGAAACGCGCCCGCCGCACCACCGATCACGATGTTCTGCGGCGTCCGGCGCTTCAGCCAGACGGTGTAGATCAGCACATAGAACCAGATCGACACGGTCAGGATACCGGCCGCCAGCAGGTTCACCGCCAGCCCCATCAGCAGCACGGAGAAGGACGCGAGCCCCACGCCAAAATGCAGCGCCGACTGGCGGTCCATCCGCCCCGCCGGCAGCGGCCGGTTGCGCGTCCGCTTCATCTTCGCGTCGAGGTCGGCCTCATACCACTGGTTCAGCGCACCCGCCGCACCCGCGCCCAGCGTGATGCACAGGATCGCGGTGAACCCCAGCACCGGATGGATCGGCACCCGCGCTGCCAGCATCCCGCACAGCCCGGTGAACACCACCAGCGTCAGCACCCGCGGTTTGCACAGCGCGACGAAATCGCGCCACTCCGCCGGCATTGCGGCAACGGGTGAAGGCACGACCGCGCCGTCGGCAGGGGCAGTCAGGTCAGGATAGGCGCTGGATGCCATGTCACTCGATCAAATCGGCGCAGCCCCGTGATCGGGACGGCGCACAGGATACCGAAGGTCAGTCGATCTTCGGCAGGGTTTCGAACTGGTGGTACGGCGGCGGGCTGGACAGTGTCCATTCCAGCGTCGTCGCGCCCTCTCCCCACGGATTGTCCCCGGCCGGCTTTCCACCGATCAACGACACGACGAGGTTCACGAAGAAGAACAGCATGCCGAGTGCCATGATGCCGTAGCCCATGGTGGCGAGATGGTTGTACCAGGCAAACGCGTCCGGATAGTCCGGGATACGCCGCGGCATGCCGTCCAGTCCCAGGAAATGCATCGGGAAGAACAACAGGTTCACGCCGACGAAGAACACCCAAAAGTGCAGCTGGCCAAGAACCTCGTTGTACATCTTCCCCGACATCTTGGGAAACCAGTAGTAGAAGCCCGCGAACAGCCCGAACACCGCACCCAGCGACAGCACATAATGGAAATGCGCCACCACATAATAGGTGTCGTGCATATAGTTATCGATGCCGCCGTTCGCCAGCACCACGCCGGTGACGCCACCCACCGTGAACATGAAGATGAACCCGATCGCCCACAGCATCGGCGTCTTGAAGCTGAGCGAACCGCCCCACATCGTCGCGATCCAGGAGAAGATCTTGATGCCGGTCGGCACCGCGATCACCATCGTGGCGGCGGTGAAGTACATCTTGGTGTTCACGTCCAAGCCGGTCGTGAACATGTGGTGCGCCCACACGATGAACCCGACCACGCCGATCGCCACCATGGCGTACGCCATGCCGAGATAGCCGAACACGGGCTTGCGGCTGAACGTCGCGATGATCTGGCTGACGATGCCAAAGCCCGGCAGGATCATGATGTACACTTCGGGGTGGCCGAAGAACCAGAACAGATGCTGGTACAGGATCGGATTGCCGCCCCCGCTCGCATCGAAGAACGCGGTGCCGAAGTTGCGATCGGTCAACAGCATCGTGATCGCCGCGGCCAGCACCGGCAGCGCCAGGAGCAGCAAGAACGCGGTGACCAGCACCGACCACACGAACAGCGGCATCTTGTGCAGCGTCATGCCCGGCGCGCGCATGTTGAAGATCGTGGTGATGAAGTTGATCGCCCCCAGGATCGACGATGCGCCGGCCAGATGGAGCGACAGGATCGCCATGTCGACCGCGGCGCCCGACGATCCGATCGTCGACAGCGGCGGATAGACCGTCCAGCCCGTGCCCGCGCCGCCGACGAAGGCGGACCCGAGCAGCAGGATGAACGCCGGCACGATCAGCCAGAACGACACGTTGTTCATGCGCGGGAACGCCATGTCCGGCGCGCCGATCATGATCGGTATGAACCAGTTGCCGAACCCGCCGATCATCGCGGGCATCACCATGAAGAACACCATGATCAGGCCGTGCGCGGTGATCAGCACGTTCCAGAACTGGAGCGCCGCATCGCCTTCCTGCCCCGACCAGGCTTCCAGATACTGGATGCCCGGCGCCGCCAGCTCGGCCCGCATCAGGCCCGAAATCGCCCCACCGATCACGCCCGCCAGGATGGCGAAGATCAGATAGAGGGTGCCGATGTCCTTGTGGTTCGTCGACATGAACCAGCGTTGGAAGAACGCCGGCTTGTGGTCCGCGTCATGGGCATGGCCCGGCGCTTCATGCGCCTGGAAATGCAGCGCGTTGGCTGTGCTGTCGGTCATTTGGCCTGCGAACCTTCATTGTCGGTGGCGCCCTGCGCGACGGGTTGGGCGGTCACGGTCGCGTCGATCGTCTTGTCGCTGCCACCCGCACCGCGGCCGGCAATGGCGGCGTCGGCGGCGGGTGTCGGCACTGCGGCGGTCGCCGGGCTGGCGGGGCTGGTCGCATCCGGATTGGCAGCGCCCCCGGCACCGGGCATCGTCCCGCCCTTCGATGCGACCCACGCCGCGAACTGCGCCCGCGGCACCACTTCGACCGCGATCGGCATGAACGCATGGCGCGCGCCGCACAGCTCGGAACACTGGCCGTAATAGACGCCGGGGCGATCCACCTTGAACCAGGTTTCGTTCAACCGGCCGGGCACCGCGTCCATCTTGGTCCAGAACGCCGGAACCGCGAAGCTGTGGATGACGTCGGCCGACGTCACGATCAGCTTCACCACCGCGCCCGCGGGCACCACCATCCGCTCGTCCACCGCCAGCAGGCGGGGGCCGTCGGCCTGGGTGCGCGCACGCTGGCCCGCGGTGACCTTGTCCGGCTCCTTCAGCATGTTCGAGACGAGCTCGAAATCGCCGTTGTCGGGATATTGATAGGTCCAGTACCACTGGTTGCCGATCACCTTGACCGTCAGGTCGGCCGGCGGCGGGCTATACTGCTTGGCCAGCAGCCGGATCGACGGCACCGCGATGACCAGCAGAATCGCGACCGGGGCCAGCGTCCAGACGACCTCGAGCAACGTGTTGTGCGACGTGCGCGACGGCGTCGGGTTGGCCGCACGGCGATAGCGGAACACCACCCAGATCAGCAGCACGAGCACGAACAGCGTGATGATCGTGATGACCGGCATCAGCACGATGTCGTGCATCCACGCCGCGTCCTGACCGACTTCGGTCACCTGATCCTGCAGGCCGGCGCGCCCGTCGGGCAGGCCGATACCGGGGGTCGGCAGCGCCTGCGGAATGGCGGCGGCGGCCGGATCGTTGCTCGACGGCACGTTGGCGCTCGCCTGGCCGATCGCGGGGGCAACGGGATCGACACCCACGCCCTTCGGCGGCAGCGGCGCCGTCGCGGCGACGGTGGGCGTTCCCTGCGCGGCATCGTTGACGATGGCCGGTGCCGGCGCGCCCGTCGGGGCGACGGTCTGCGCGGCGGCCGGGTTGGCGACCGCGGACGGCGGTGCCGCGGTTTGCGCGAGCGCGAGGGTCGAGCTCAACACCACCGCCAGCGTCGCGATCATCGTCTTGAAGCCGTTCATTCATCCCCCGTTTCGGGCGGCGAAACGCCTTTGCGTCCCTTTAGCGCACCTGTCCAATTGTTCACCTATACCCGCCGCCGGTCCCGGCCTCAACCCGCTCCGCCGAAAACCATGCGGCGCGGTTGCAGCGCGCCGACCACCGCCCTATCTGCCGCCGGAACGATCGGCCCTGATCGTATTTACCTTAGGGGTTGCCCCAAGTGCACGAAGACGAGGTCCTGGCCGAATTCCGCGCAGCCGGTGCGCTGCTCGAAGGACATTTTGTCCTATCCTCTGGCCTGCACAGCCCGCGATACCTGCAATGCGCCCGCGTCCTGATGGATCCGACCCGCGCCGCCCGACTCGCCGCGGCCCTCGCGCTGTCGATCCCCGACAAGATTAAGATCCAGCTTGGCGCGGTCGTCAGCCCCGCGATGGGCGGCATCATCATCGGTCACGAGATGGGTCGCGCGCTGGGGCTCGACGCGATGTTCGTGGAGCGCCCGACCGGCACGTTTGAACTGCGCCGCGGTTTCCGCCTGCCCCCCGGGCAGAAGATCCTGCTGGTCGAGGACGTCGTCACCACGGGCTTGAGCTCGCGCGAGGCGATCCGTGCGATCGAAGCGGAGGGCGGCGAGGTCATCGCCGCCGCCTCGTTGGTCGACCGCTCGAACGGCACCGTCGACCTCGGCGTGCCCTACTACCCGCTCATCCGCCTCGACGTGCCAAGCTACGCTGCAGACGCGCTTCCCCCCGAACTGGCCGCCATCCCGACGACGAAGCCCGGCAGCCGGGCGGCATGACCAGGCCGGGCCATCTCCGCCTCGGCGTCAATATCGATCACGTCGCCACGATCCGCAACGCGCGCGGCGTCGCCTATCCCGACCCGGTCCGCGCCGGCCTCCTTGCCGAACTGGCCGGGGCCGACGGCATCACTGCGCATCTGCGCGAGGATCGGCGCCACATCACCGACGACGACATCGCCCGGCTGGCTGCGACCCTCACCGTCCCGCTGAACTTCGAAATGGCCGCGACCGACGAGATGCTCGGCATCGCGCTCCGCCACCGCCCGCACGCCGCCTGCATTGTCCCCGAACGGCGGGAGGAACGCACGACCGAGGGCGGGCTCGACGCCGCCGGGCAATATGACCGGCTCCAGCCGCTCGTCGCCGCACTGCGCGATGCCGGCATCCGCGTCTCGCTGTTCATCGCGCCCGAGGCGCGGCAGATCGACGCTGCAATCCGGCTCGGCGCCCCCGTCGTCGAACTGCACACCGGCCACTATGCCGACCTCCCGGACGCGGACCGCGCCACCGAACTACGCCGCCTGTCTGATGCCGCCGCCCTCGCCGCGCGCAACGGGATCGAGGTCCATGCCGGCCACGGGCTGACCTACGACAATGTCGTGCCGATCGCCGCGATCCCGCAGGTCGCCGAACTCAACATCGGCCACTTCCTCGTCGGCGAGGCGCTGTTCACCGGCCTCGACGCCAGCGTCCGCCAGATGCGCGCGCTGATGGATTCCGCCCGGTGAGCATGCCGCGATGATCGTCGGCATCGGCTCCGACCTCTGCAATATCGACCGGGTCCAGGCCTCGCTCGACCGGTTCGGCGATCGCTTTACCGACCGGGTCTTCACCCCCACGGAACGGGCAAAGGCGGACAAGCGCCCCTTCACCCGCGCGGGCACCTACGCCAAGCGTTTCGCCGCCAAGGAAGCCTTTTCCAAGGCGGTCGGAACCGGGTTCAGGCAGGGCGTGTTCATGCGCGATATCGGGGTCGTCAATCTGCCCTCTGGCGCGCCGACCTTGGCGCTGACGGGCGGCGCGAAAGCCAGGCTTGACGCGATGACGCCGCCGGGCCACGCCGTCGATATCCATCTGACCATGACCGACGACCATCCCTTCGCGCAGGCCTTCGTCATCCTCTTCGCCCGCCCGATACGAGAAAGACAGACGCCGTGAGCGATACCAAGGCCGCAATGGCTGCCCCCGCAAAACCCGCTCCCCGGCCGACGGACTGGTGGGGCGAGGCCAAGGGCATCTTCTGGCTCGTGCTGGCCGTCCTCGCCTTTCACAGCCTGCTCGCCAAGCCGTTCTACATCCCCAGTGAATCGATGATGCCGACGCTGGTGAAGGGCGATCGGCTGGTCGTCACCAAATATCCGTATGGCTGGTCCTACGTCTCGCCCAGCTTCCACGTCCTGCCGTTCCTCAAGGGCCGGCTGTTCGGCCGCCTGCCGGAACGCGGCGACATCGTCATCGTGATGCCGCAGGGGAAGACGTCGGACTACATCAAGCGCGTCATCGGCCTGCCCGGCGATCGCCTCGCCGTCCGCAACGGCACCGTGATCCTGAACGGCGTCCCCGTGCAGCGCCGCTCGATCGGCACCGCCAAGATCCCGGTCGACGCCAACGTGCCGTGCGACCAGCCGCAGGTGATGCAGTACCGCGTCACCGGCGAAGACGGCCGGCTTTACTGTGCGCTCCCACTCGTCCGCGAAACGCTCCCCGGTGGTGCGACCTTCAACACGATCGACCTTGGCGACTATCCCCCGGTCGATGACTATGCCGAAATCACGATCCCGGCGAACCACGTCTTTCTGATGGGCGACAACCGCGATCAGTCCGCCGACAGCCGCGTCCCCGCCGACCAGGAAGGGTTGAACGGCCCGGTCCCGTACGAAAATCTCGGCGGCCGCGCGGAATTCATCACCTTCTCGCTCGACGGCACGTCGACCTGGCTCAACCCAATCAGCTGGTTCACCGCGATGCGCGGTGACCGGGCCGGCACCAGCCTCCACCCGGACCGCAGCGCCGCCGCCGCCGCTTCGACGAAATGAGCGGCGAGGAGCGGACCGAGACGCCCGGCCCGGCCGATAACAACGGTCCGGTCGTCGGGCGCGAGATCGTCCGCGCCGCGGTCTGGCTCGGCCTCGCCTCCGCGATCTTCCTCGTCTGGACCCTGTCGCAGACGATCCTCGTCATCATCGGCGCGTTCGTGATCTGCCAGATGCTCGACGGCGGCACCCGCCTGCTCGGCCGCATCCTGCCGATCGGCCGGTCGTGGCGGCTGCTGATCGTCTGCCTGGCGGTGCTCGGCTTCATGGCCTGGGTCGTCTACTTCGCCGGTGCCTCGATCATGGGGCAGTTCGACATGCTCCGCACCACCGTGACGCAGCAAAGCGCCCGCGTGCTCGCCTGGGGCCAGTCGATGGGGCTGTCCGCTAGCGGCGCGCAGATGGATCAGGTCGGGCAACAGCTGATGGGTTCGATCGGCAAGCTCACCTCCGCAGTCGGCACCGCCTTCGGTGCGCTCTCGTCGATCGCGATGATCGTCGTGCTCGGGCTGTTCTTTGCGGCGGACCCCAAGCTGTACGAACGCGGCATCGCCTGGATGCTCCCGCTCGACGGGCGCGAGTCCTTCTACAAGACCGCCGCCAAGATGGGCCACACGCTCCGCATGCTGATGTTCGGCCGGCTGATCGGCATGGCGGTCGAGGGGGTCGGCACCTGGGCGCTGCTCGCGATCGGTGGCGTGCCGATGGCCGGGCTGCTCGGCATCCTGACCGGCCTGCTCGCCTTTCTGCCCAACATCGGCGCGATCGTGTCGGGCGTGCTGATCGTGCTCGTCGGGTTCAGCCAGGGCGTCGACACTGGCCTGTGGGCGGTCGGCGTCTACTGCGTCGTTCAGGTCATCGACGGCTACATCATCGTGCCGATGGTGGCCAAACGCTCCGTCGACCTCGCCCCCGCCCTCGTCCTCGGCGCCCAGCTCCTGTTCGGCGCGCTCTTCGGCATCCTCGGCTTGGCCCTCGCCGACCCGATCGTTGCGATGATCAAGGTCATGCTGGAGCAACGCTCGAAAGAAGCCGCGGCGGAAGCAGCGTAAAGTCCGGTCGCAACAGCAAAGCCCTTTCCCTTTCAAGGGAGGGGGTTGGGGGTGGGTGCAACACCATCCCAAATCCAACACAGCGACGATGACCAGAGACCCTAAGGCACTCGTAACGGGCCTCCGTTACAGCAACCTCAACCTACTCACCGCACCTCACGCCCAACCGGATACACCAGATACCGCGCATCGTAATAAGGCGACCGCTCGTAAAACCACGCCAGCCGTGCCCGCGCATCGCCCGCAAACTTGGCATCCCCCTTCACCTTCGCCGCAAACGCCGCGCGCAACTTCGGATCCCGCGCCAGCATCGCATCCGCCATCGGCGCGATCACATAGGCCTCCATATATTCCGTCCGCTGCAGGATCTCCGGGAAGAACCCCCAGGCGAGCAACCCGTCCGGGCTCTCCGGCTCCAGCAACGCCGCCGCCAGTTGCTCCAGCGGCTGGTCCGCCGGCACCCGCACCGATCCCGCCGGCCAGGTCTCGCGTGCCACGGCATGCACATAGGTCGCCGATTTCAACGGCACCCGCCCCTCGTTCGCGGCGCCCAGCACAGGGTCCACCAGCCGTACCCGGTCCGTCGCCACCGTCCGCGGGGCCGCGATCGTCTCCATCTCCACCCCGTGCAGCCTGAGCCGCGCGATCACGTCGAGTCGGCTCGCCGGCACCCACCAGGCGCGCGGCAGCCGCGTCGTGACGTCCGGCTCCTCGCCCCAGATCGGCATCTGCACCCGCGTCGGCCGACCGGTCCAGCGGATGACCTCGCCGCCCGCCGCAGCCGACGGCACCATGTCATGCGAGATTCCGTCGAACGCCCGCGTTGCGCCCGGTGCCGCGCTCCGCTTCCACGCCAGCACCTGCTGAGCCGGCCGCACTCGCCGGTCCGCGGCGATTGCCGCCCGCGCCCCCGCCCCGTCCGCACCCAGCAGCCGCAACGAAGCCTCGATCAGCACATAGCTGCCCAGCACGCGCTGGCGATACGGCTTCAGCGAATGCGTCTCGACCAGCACCGTCGGCACATGGCTCAGGTCGCCATAACCGTCCGAAAACCGCCCCGTGCTCGCCGTATCCTCGATCCCCTTGTCCGGATCGGGATCGATGGTCGAGATATACTGATACGGCTTGTGCCCCGCCGCGGTCAGCGCCGCCTCCACCGCCGGCCGGTACGTCCGGTCCAGCCAGCGCCCGACCGCCGCCGACTGCGCATAACGCCCGCCGAACCCGTTGAAATCGGTCGTGATGTCGTACTGGTAATCGATCCCGTCGGTGACGTGGATGTCGAGGTACAGCGCCGGGTCCCATTTGCGGATCAGCCCGATCATCGCCTGCATTTCGGGCGTATCGGCCTTCAGATAATCGCGGTTCAGGTTCATGTTCTGCGCCGTCGTGCGCCAGCCCTGACCCGCCGGCCCCCGTTGGTTCGGCCGGTTAAAGTCCCCCGCCCGCTCATGCCCGTCGACGTTGAAGATCGGCACGAACACCAGGGTCGCCCGATCGAGCAACCCGTCCTTGCCCCGCAAAGCGATGTCGCGCAGCAGCATCAGCCCCGCGTCCTTCCCGTCGATCTCGCCCGCATGAATGCCGGCCTGCACCAGCAGCACCGGCTTGCCCGCTCCCGGCTTCGACGCGACCACCGCATACAACACCCGCCCCTCCGGCGACCGCCCGAACGGCTCGATCCGCAACAACGGCGACGCCGCCACCAGCCGATCCACCCACGCCCGCGTCTCCGCATAGGACGGCGTCGTCGCAAACCCGCTCGCCTCCGACGGCGTGATCCACGGATCCCCCGCACTGGCGACCAGTGCGACGCTCTTCCCCGACCAGGGCTGCACCGGCGGCAGCGGCGCCTGCGGAAACGTAGCGGCCAGCATCGTCAGCAGGGCGATCATATGGTCAGGTCCTCCATCGGCGGTCTCCACCCCAACCGTTCGTGCTGAGTAGAGGCCGAGTAGCGCCACTCGGCGCGTATCGAGGGCGCGTATCGAAGCACCGGTCACGCGATCCTTCGATACGGGTCTTCGCCTGTGCTCAGCCCCTACTCATGACAAACGGTCCGGGAATGACAGGGCGTAAAGCGACACCCATTGTCCGGCAACCCCGCGCTAGCCCGACCCCCAACCCCGTTCGGTTCGAGCCTGTCGAGAACGCCGATGTTCTCGACAGGCTCGAACCGAACGGGGTTAGTGCGGTGTTTGGATAGGTGTCATATGCCTCAGCACCGCACCACCACCCCCGACCATCCCGAGCGAAGTCGAGGGACACTTCGAGCGCAGCCGAGAAGCCCACACCGCCCCACGCGCCCGCCCAAAATCAGCGAGCAGCCGCCGCCATCTCGCGGTTCCGCGCCACGGCCGCCGCAATGGTCCGCGTCATCAACGCCCCCAACCCGGCATCCCCATCGAGCACATCCAACCCCTTGCGCGTGCTGCCCCCAGGGCTCGCCACCCGCTCCGCCATCTCCGCCGGCCCGACGTCGCTCGCGCCAGCCTGAGCCGCCGCCCCCACGACCGTCGCCAACGCCAACTCCGCCGACTGCTCAACCGGCAACCCGGCCGCGACCCCCGCCGCTGCCAGCGCATCGACGAACCGATAAAGAAACGCCGGTCCCGACCCGGCTACCGCCGCCACGACATCCATCGCCGCCGCATCGTCCATCCACGCCACCAACCCGAGCGGCGCCATCAGTTCATCGATCGCCGCCCGCAACTCAGGCTCGTCGTCGACCATGTGCAGCCCCACGACCCCCTGCCCGATCGCGACCGGCAGGTTCGGCATCGCCCGCACGATCCGCGCGCCCGGAAAGCGCGCCCGCAAAGCTGCATCCTCGACCCCCGCCAGGATCGACACCAGCACCGTCCCCGGCCGCATCGCCGCCGCCAGTGGCCCCGCGACCAGATCCAGCATCTGCGGCTTCACCCCAAGCAGCAACAGCTCGGGCGCATCCCCGTCAGCCGGCACCGCGGACAAGGTCGCGACACCCTCCGCAAACGCCGCCCCGGACTTCCGGATCACCGTCAGCCGCGCCGGGTCCAGCCCGGTCGTCAGCCAGCGGCGCAGCATCGCGCCACCCATATTGCCCGCGCCGACCGCCCAGATCGACCCGAAGCTCACGCCTCGCCCTGCGTCTCGATCAGTGCCGCGGCGATCGCCTCGGCCGGTGTCTTGTCCGCCCACAACACGAACTGGAACACCGGGTAGAACCGCTCGCACTCGTCGATTGCCGCCTCGACCAGCGTCTCCGCCTGGTCCAGCGTCAGCACGCTCTCGCCCTCGCCATCGAGCAGCGCGGCATGGCGGAACAGCAGCATGCCCGATGATGCCCAAAGTTCGAAATGCCCGATCCACAGCTGTTCGTTGATCAGCCCGATCGTCTCGTACATCGCGGCGCGCTTGTCCGCCGCGACGCGCACGTCGGGCAATGCGAGGAACTGCAGCACCTGGTCTTCCTCGCGCCACACCGCGCGCAGCTCGTACAACGTCCAGCTGCCCTGGAAATGCGCGACGATCTCCTCGTCGCCCTGCCGCTCGCTCGACCAGCCATGCGCCTCGAAATACTCTTCGAGCATGTCGATCGGCGCACTCGGATCCGCGGCGGCTTCCTCGTCGTCCAGCGTCATACGCCCAAATCCAACCGTGATGACCCTGCTTGGACGCAGCAAAGCGCCCGGGCAACCCGTGGTCGCCCGGACGTCACCGATAAACTGTGGATAAGCCGCCTCAGGACGGTGCGACCGTCCCGTCGGACCCGTAGGCGGTCGGCGAGCCACCAAAGGACTGCCCCTGCGACTGCGACGCCGTCGTCGGTGCTTCCACCGCACTCGGCGTCACGGCCGGCGAAACGGCGTCAGCCTTCGCCTCCAACGCCGCGATCCGCGCGCGCAGCGTATCGGCCTCGTCGCGTGCGGCGGCCGCCATCGCCTTCACCGCCTCGAACTCGTCGCGCGACACGAAATCGAGCCCGCCGATCCACTCGCGCGCCCGGCTGCGCGCCGACGACTCGGCCTCGCGCCCGACGCCGGCCAGCGTTCCGGCGGCGCCGTTCATCATCTTCACGATGTCGTCGATGAAGCGGTTCTCGGTCTGCATGCTCTGTCCCAACCCGATTATTCAGACGTGAAGGTGGGGCCTATGGTCAAATTGTGCAACCTCCGCCGCCGCCGGGTTCATCCGCCCGATCTCGAAATTCAGCGCCGCGGCGAAGCACAGCCACGCCAGATATGGCAGCATCAGCAGCCCCGCGGCCGGCCGGATCGCCCAGAACGCGCGCGCCGTCAGCGCGGCGAACAGCAGGATCAGCAGGATCAGCCCGAACGCCGGCCAGATCCGGTGCGCCGCGAAGAACAGCGGCGACCACGCCAGGTTCAGCGCCAGCTGCACCGCGAACAAGCCGATCGCCCGCCCGCGCCCCTGCGCCCCGCGCGCCGCCACGATCATCACCAGCGCCACGCCCATCATCAGGTACAGCAGGCTCCACGCCACGCCGAACATCCAGCCCGGCGGCGTGAACCCCGGCTTGGCCAGCGCCGCAAACCAGTCGTTGCCGTATCCCGAACCCGACAGCCGCCCCGATGCCAGCCCCAGCAACAGGACCAGCGGCACCAGCACGATGCCCCAGCGTAGCCCGGCCATGCGGATCTGCCCGCGCGATGCGATCTCACCCATGCCCGTACCCCTGCTCCCCATCGCCGCTTTATTCCGCGGGATGTTCCACCGCGCCCGACGGTCCACCCTGTAACTGCGCGTCCAGCCGGCGCGACACCGCCTGGGGCGAATCGGTCCGGCGGGCCACCAGCAGGTACAACAACGGAATGAGGAAAATGGTTACCAGCGTCGCGATCGACACGCCCCACACTACCACGACGCCGATCGACCGCCGCGCCGCCGCGCCCGCACCGCTCGCCAGCATCAGCGGCACGGCCCCCGCCACGGTCGCGATCGACGTCATCAGGATCGGGCGGAGCCGCCGCGCCGCCGCCTGTGCGATCGCATCGCCGAACGCCACGCCCTCGTCGCGCAACTGGTTGGCGAACTCCACGATCAGGATGCCGTTCTTCGCCGCCAGCCCCACCAGCATCACGATCCCGACCTGGCTGTAGAGGTTCAGCGTCTCGCCCATCGCGGCCAGCCCGATGATCCCGCCCGCCACCGCCAGCGGCACCGTCGTGATGATCACCGCCGGATGCACAAAACTCTCGAACTGCGCGGCGAGCAGCAGGTACACGACCACGATCGTCAGCGCGAACACCAGCAGGATCGAATTGCCCGTCTCGCGGAACGCCTGGCTTTCGCCGCGATACCCGATCGCGCTGATCTCCGGCGATCCGGCCGCTTCCTTCTCCAGGAACGTCAGCGCGGAGCCCAGCGTGTAGCCTGGCGCCAGCGCCCCCTGCAACGTGATCGCGCGCGCCTTGTTGTACCGCCCCAGCTCGCGCGCATCCGCCCCCTGCCGCGTGCGGACCAGGTTGGCGAGCGGCACGAGCTGCCCCGATGCGGACCGGACATAGACCTGTTGCAGGTCGCGCTCGACCGACCGGCCGTCCGCCTCCGCCTGCACGATCACGCGATATTCCTCGCCGCGATCGACGAAGGTGGACACCCGCCGCGACCCCATCAGCGTCTGCAACGCCTGGCTCACCGCATCCACCGACACGCCGAGCGCGCCCGCGCGCTCCGTATCGACGTCGATCAGCAGCTGCGGCTTGGTTTCCTTATAGTCGCTGTCCAGGTTGACGAGCCCTGGGTTCTGCGCCGCCGCCGCCAGGATCCGGTCCCGCGCACGCGCCAATTCGGCATAGCTCGCGCCTGCGATCACGAAATTGATCGGCTGCCCGCGCCCGCGGCCGAGCGAGGAGGGCGACGCCGCATTGCCGCGCATCGCGGGCATCTCGCGCACCTTCGCGTTGATCGCCTCGATCACCTGCTGCGTCGTCTCGGTCCGCTCTTCCCACGGCTTCAGGAACACGACCATCCGGCCCGTATTGAAATCCTCGTCCGCGCCGCCGCCGGGCAGGCGGGTCAGCGCGCCACGCACCGGCCCCTCGCCGACCAGCGGCAGGATCTTCTGCTCCACGCGCTTCATCTGGCGGTCCAGCTCGGCGAACCCGGTCCCCTCCGCGGTCGACAGCTGCACCTGGATCACGCCGACATCCTCGGCCGGCGCCAGTTCGGAGTTCAGCGTGGTGTAGAGCACCCCCGCCAACACCAGCACGCCCGCCGTCACGCCCAGCACGATCCACGGCTTGGCGAACGCCCGCGCCAGCGACCGGTCATACCCACGCTCGATCCGCTGGAACCGCGCATCGATCCAGTGCGCGAACCGCCCGCGCTCCTCATTGCGCAACAGCTTAGAACACAACATCGGCGCCAGGCTGAGCGCTAGGAAGCCGGAGAACGCCACCGCCCCCACCATCGCCACCGCCAGCTCGCGGAACAGCAACCCCGTCTGGCCCGACAGAAACATGATCGGCACGAACACCGCGCACACCACCAAAGTGGTCGAAATCACCGCGAACCCGACCTGCCGCGTACCGAGATAGGACGCGACCAGCGGGTCCTCGCCCTGTTCGATCCGGTGGTAGACATTCTCCAGCACCACGATCGCATCGTCGACGACCAGCCCGATCGCCAGCACCAGCGCCAGCAGCGTCAGCAGGTTGATCGAAAAGCCGCCCGCCCACAGCACCGCGAACGTGCCGAGCAGGCAGATCGGCACCGTCACCGCGGGGATCAACGTCGCGCGCCACGACCCTAGGAACAGGAAGATCACCAGCACCACCAGTACCGCGGCCTCCGCCAGCGTATGGTACACCCCCTCGATCGCGCGATCGATGAACAGCGAACTGTCCGACGCCACGTCGATCCGCATCCCCGCGGGCAGGCCCGGCGTCGCGGCGGCCGCAACCGCCTTGGCCGCTTCCGCCACCGCCAGCGTGTTGGCGCCCGACTGCCGCACGATGCCGAGCCCCACGCCGGTCTTGCCGTTCGATCGGAACGCCGAATACGGATTCTCGGGCCCCAGCTCGACCCGCGCGACATCGCCCAGCCGGACGAGATACCCGCCCGCCCCGCGCGCGACGATCAGGCGGGCGAACTGCTCGGGCGTCGCAAACGACCGATTGACCCGCACCGTGACATTCTGGCTCTGCGCCTCGATCCGCCCGGCCGGCAGCTCGACATTCTGCGTCCGCATCGCCGTCTCGACATCGCCCGGGGTCAGCGCGAACGCGCCCAGCTTCGCCGGGTCCAGCCACACGCGCATCGCCGGCCGCGCCTCGCCGCCGACCTGCACCTGCGCGACGCCGGGGATGGCGGAGAACCGATCGACCAGGTTGCGGTCGGCCCAGTCGGACAACTGGATCCGCGTCCAGCCGGGCGGGGCCGACAGCGCGAACCAGATCACCGGCTGCGCATCGGCATCCACCTTGCGCACCTCGGGAGGTAGCGTCCCGTCGGGCAGGTCCTCGGCCGCACCACCCACCCGGTCGCGCACGTCGTTCGCCGCCGAATCGACGTCGCTGCCCGGCGCGAACTCGACCGAGATGTTCGACGCCCCGTCGCGCGACACCGACGTGATCGTCTGGATCCCGGCGATCCCGGCGAGCCGTTCCTCGAGCAACTGCGTCACCCGGCTCTCGACCACATTGGCCGCCGCCCCGGTATAGGTCGTCTGCACCGACACGATCGGTGGATCGACGTCGGGATATTCGCGCACCGACAATGCGAAGAACGCCACCACCCCCACGACGGTCAGCAGGATCGCCAGCACCGCCGCGAAGATCGGCCTGCGAACCGAGACATCGGACAGCATCATGGGGTCAGGCGCTCATTCTACGGGAAGCGTCGCCTCTATCCGCATCCGTTCGGTTCGAGCGCAGGGTCGAGCTTGTCGAGACCCACAGTCGAGAATGCAGTGACGTCGCGACTTCTCGATACGCCGTCTCGACAGGCTTGACAGCTACTCGAAGCGAACGGTTCGGGATAAACGCCGCAGCCGCCTTCGCCGCCCCCGTCCGCACCTTGATGCCGTCCGTGACCTTCACGACACCCTCGCCAACCACGCGCTGACCGGCACGCAACCCGGACAAAATCTCAATCATCCCATCGCGCCGGATGCCCGTCTTCACCGGCGTCCGCCGCGCGGTCCCGCCCGCATCGATGACGAACACATAGCGCTCCTCGCCCTCGCCCACGACGGACAGCTCGGGCACCGCGATCGCGGTCCGCGGATCGCTCTCGATCGCGACGCTCAGCAGCATCCCCGGCTTCAGCATCCGGTCGCCATTGTTCAGCACCGCGCGCACGACCACCGACCGCGTCGCCGGATCGACCACCGAATCGATCGTCGAGATCGTCCCGCGGAACGGCCGATCGGGATAGGCCGCCGCGCGCCCCTCGATCGCCTGCCCCGGCTTGATCGACGCGAGCAGCGTCTCCGGCACCGGGAAATCCAGCTTGATCCGCGACAGGTCGCTGATCGTCGCGATCTCGGTCCCGGCCTGCACCACCGCACCGGCGGAGATCATGCGCAGCGACACCTGCCCCGAAAACGGCGCGCGCACCACGCGGTCGCCGATCGCGGCATCGGCCGCCGCCGCCTGCGCGCGCGCGATCGATGCCGCCGCCACCTGCGTATCGACGCTGGCGTTGGTCGCGAACCCGCGCGCCTTCAGCTGTTGCAGGCGGTTCAGCTGCTGCCCCGCGACGCGCGCCTGGGCCTGCGCCTCCTCCAGCTGTGCCGTCTCCTGCCCGCGCGCCAGCGTCGCGATCACCTGGCCGCGCTGCACATAGCCGCCATCCTCGAAATTCAGCTTCAAGATACGTTCCGTCACGGGCGCGGACACGGTCACCTGCTCGTTGGCGCGCGCGGTGCCGACTGCATCAATCCGGTCGACGAACCGCGCCGGCGCCGCCATCGCCACGGTCACCAGCGGCGCCGCTCGGCTTCCACCACGCGCCCCGTCGCCGGCGTCACCCCCACAGGCGGCCAGCAGAAACATCAGGAGGGCGGGCAGGATCGGGCGCATCGAAGGCCTTGAGCTACCCCGACAAATGCGTCGTGACAAGGATTGTAGCTTACACCCCGGCGATAAGATCCCGCCCACCATCCTTCACCGCGCCCAGCAGGAACTCGACATTCCCCTCCGGCCCGGTGATCGGGCTCGTCGCGACGCCCGCGACCGTCCAGCCGCGTGCCCGAATCCAGTCCGCCGCCGCCGCACACACCCGCGCATGCACCGCCGGATCGCGCACCACGCCACCCTTCTCCACCTCGTCGCGCGCCGCCTCGAACTGCGGCTTCACCAGCGCCAGCAACCGCCCGCCCGGCCGCACGAACTCGATCGCGCGGTCCAGCACGGCGGCCAGCGCGATGAAGCTCGCGTCGCACACCACGATGTCGATCGGCTCCGCGATCTGCGCCGCGGTCAAGCTCCGCGCGCTGGTCTTCTCCATCACCACGACGCGTGCGTCCTGGCGCAGCTTCCACGCCAGCTGGTTCGTCCCCGAATCGACCGCATAGACCTTCGCCGCGCCCCCGGTCAGCAACACGTCGGTAAAGCCCCCGGTCGACGAGCCGACATCGATCGCCACCGCGTCCGCAACATCCCACCCGAAATGCGCCAGCCCATGCGCCAGCTTCACGCCCCCGCGCGACACCCACGGATGCTCGCGCCCCTTGACGCTCAGCGGCGCGTCGACCGCCAGCAACTGCCCCGCCTTGTCGATCCGCCGCGTCTCCGAAAACACCAGCCCCGCCAGCACCAGCGCCTGCGCCCGCGCCACACTCTCGGCGAGCCCCCGCTCCACCAGCATCCGATCCACCCGCAGCGTCTTGGCCATGCGCCTCCCATGACGGATGCGGCCCGCGGGGGGAAGCCTTGCCGCTTCCCGCTTCCCGCTGCAGCGCCGGAGTCGCTGGCCAAACCCCTCACCAAAACGCCGTTCGGTTCGAGCTTGTCGAGAACACCGCGCGCCGTTCTCGACAGGCTCGAACCGAACGGAGGAGGGAAGTCATCGCTCAAACTAAGCCACAGCACCCCTCAAGCCTCATTTACCGACAAACCCCCCGCCGCCGCCAACCGCCGCACCCCCACAGTCGCCGGTGCCAACCGATAAGGCGGCCGCCGCACAGCCCGCATCCGCCCCCGCGCGATCCGCGCAAAGCCCACCGCATTACCCTGATTCCCGCCCAGCACATGCCAGGCTGCGGCATCCTCCCCGACATACAACCCGACATGCCCGCCCCCCGGCCGCACGAACGTCATGACATCGCCCAGCATCGGCCGGTCCGCCGCCACCCCGAACTTGCCCCAGTTCAGCGCCCACAACGGCCCATCTGGCACCGCCCAGCCCGCCCGCCGCGCCACCACCGCCAGATACAGCCCGCACCACGCCGTCGCATCGGCGCGGTACCCCGCCACCTTCGCCTCCCGCGCCCAGTCCAGGATCGCCGAAGTATTCCCCGCCCCCGCCGTCTCGCGCACGCCGTACAGCGCCAGCCCCTCGGCCAGCATCCGCGGCAACGTCCCGATCGACCCCAACCAGCGATACGCCGCCGGCAAAACCTTCGCGTCGAACCCACTCATGCCGCCAGTACCGTCCGCAGCGCCCGCAACCGCACGACATGCGGCTCGTCGACCAGCAGCGCGACCACCGCCGGCTCCAGCCCTAGAGGCTCCGCCAACGCCCCCGCCCCGATCCGCTCCAGATCGAACAGCGTCCGGACATGCACCGCCCGCAACGCCCGCGCCGCCGCACTCCCTACGCGCAACGCCAGTTGCGCCTGCCCGACCCAGTCGACCACCTGATGTAGCCCGTAGGGCGTCGCCAGATGGACCAGCACCGGGTTCGCGGTCGCCAGATTCTGCACGTCGTACCAGCCGCCCTGTTCCAGCCGTCGCGCGATCTCGCCGTCGATCCCGTCGATCATCTCCAGCGGCTGCACGCTCGTCCCCGCCAGCGCCGCATCGTCGATCGGCTTGGCGAACCGCACCCGCAACCGACGCCCGATCCCCGCCAGTCCCAGGTCCGGCGCATAGCCCGCCGCAAACGCCAGCCCGGTCGCCAAGCCGGCCGCATCCCCGGTCCCACCGAGACAGAACACTCGCGCCCCGACCAGCGCCACGACCGCCCCCTGCACCAGATGCGCCGCGCACCTGAGCCACAGCAAAGCGGTCAGTTCGTCATTCTGCACCGCCCGCACCAGCATCCGCGCGGTCACCAGATACCCCCCCAGGAAGGCCGCCCCCGCAACCGCCCCGCCCGGCACCAGCAGCACCCCGAACCCCGCTGCACACAGCAACAAATACGGCAAGGCCGGAGCCACTCCCGCGTCGCCATCCGCATAACGCTCCCGCGCCTGCACGAACGCCCCCGCCTCCGCGATCCGCGCACTCAGCCCCGCAATTCGCCGCCGCCGCTCCGCCCGTACCCACGCCGCCACCGCCAACACCGCGACTGCAAACGCCAGCCCCCCGGCCACCACGGCCGCCACCCTGATCCAACCCCGATCCATAAGAACTCCCCCAAAAGAGAGCCCGCATGGCGAGCCTGACAGCAGCAAATCCAAATAGGACAGCGGTTTTCGGGCGTTCGACGCTTAGTGCGCGAAGAACGACCCCCACCACCGCTCTCCACCCTCAACCGTTCGTCCTGAGTAGAGACTGAGCGGAGTCGAAGGCCCGTATCGAAGGATCAGTCCCGCCCGGGAGCCAATGCTTCTATACGACCCCTCGATACGCGCAAGAGCGCTACGCGGTCTCTACTCAGCACGAACGGGGTGGTGGGAAGACTTGGCACACAAGCCGAACCGCGCAACGACGAACGCCGGCGATGCAGCCATGCGTTCCCTCCATGCAGGAAGGCTCTTGGTTCAGGATCTGACCAGAAACCGCCCATCCCGAGCGAAGTCGAGGGACCCTTCGAGCGAAGCCGAGAAGCCTACTGCTTCACCCGCACAACAACTCCTGGATCTCGGTCCTACTCTCACCAAGCCCCAAACCCCAAACCCCCGTTCGGTTCGAGCCTGTCGAGAACTCCGCGCTGAGTTCTCGACAGGCTCGAACCAGACGGGGTTAGTGAAACGGGATCAGTAGAACAGGCTCAGCAAACCAGAACCATCACCCAACCAACGGCTCAAGCCCGAACACTCTCCGCCAACCCGCCAGAATTCCGCTGCAAAGCCGCCGTCACCGTCGCCACAATCGCATCCGCATCCAGACCAGCCTCGGCATATTGCCGATCCGGCTTGTCATGATCCTGGAACACATCCGGCAGCCGCAAAGTCCGCAGCTTCAGCCCGCCGTCGATCAAGCCCTCATCCGAAGCCAGCGTCAGCACATGCGCGCCGAGGCCACCCACGGCGCCCTCCTCGACAGTCACCGCAACGTCGTGCGTCGACAACAACCGCCGGATCAGATCCTCGTCCAAAGGCTTAGCAAACCGCATGTCCGCGACAGTCGTCGACAGCCCCATCGCATCGAGCTGTTCCGCGGCCTTCACCGCCTCGCCCAGCCGCGTGCCGAGCGACAGGATCGCCACCTTCTTGCCCTCGCGCACCACGCGCCCGCGCCCGATGGTCAGCCGCTCCGCCACGCCCGGGATCGCCACGCCGGTCCCGTTGCCACGCGGATAGCGCACCGCGATCGGACCGTCGTCGTACAGTGCCATCGTGTGGACCATATGGGTCAGCTCGGCCTCGTCCGCCGCGGCCATCACCACGAAATTGGGCAGCGTGGCCAGATACGTCACGTCGAAACTACCCGCATGCGTCGCGCCGTCCGCGCCGACCAGCCCGGCGCGATCGATCGCAAACCTCACCGGCAGGTTCTGAATCGCCACGTCGTGCACGACCTGATCATAGGCGCGCTGCAGGAACGTCGAATAGATCGCACAGAACGGCCGCATCCCCTGCGCCGCCAGCCCGGCCGCGAACGTCACTGCATGCTGTTCCGCGATCCCGACATCGAAGAACCGCTCGGGATGCGCCGTCGCAAACCCGTCCAGCCCGGTCCCCGACGGCATCGCCGCGGTGATCGCGCAGATCCCCGGGTCGGTCGCCGCCGCCTTGGTCAGCGCCGCGCCGAACACATTCTGGTACGCCGGCGGCCCGGGCGGTGCCTTGGCCTGCACGCCGGACACCACGTCGAACGTCTGCACGCCGTGATATTTGTCCGACGCCGCCTCGGCCGGGGCATAGCCCTTGCCCTTCTTCGTCACGACATGGACCAGGATCGGCCCCGTCTCGGTATCGCGCACATTCTCCAGCACCGGCAGCAGCTGGTCCAGATTATGCCCGTCCACCGGGCCGACATAGTAGAAGCCCAGTTCCTCGAACAACGTGCCGCCCGTCGCCATCCCGCGGGCATATTCCTCCGCCTTCTTAGCGGCACTGTGCAGCGGCTTCGGCATCCGCCGCGCCAGCTTGCGCAGCACGTCGCGCATCGACATGAAACTGCCGGACGAGATCGTCTTGGCCAGATACGCCGACAGCGCGCCCACCGGCGGCGCGATCGACATGTCGTTGTCGTTCAGGATGACGACCAGCCGGTTGCCCGCCTGCGCCGCATTGTTCATCGCCTCATACGCCATGCCCGCCGACATCGCGCCGTCCCCGATCACCGCGATCCCGCGCCCCGGCCGATCGGACAGCTTGTTCGCCACCGCGAAACCCAGCGCGGCGGAGATCGACGTCGACGAATGCGCCGCGCCGAACGGATCATATTCGCTCTCGCTCCGCTTGGTGAAGCCGGACAGCCCGCCCCCCATGCGCAACGTGCGGATCCGGTCGCGCCGTCCGGTCAGGATCTTGTGCGGATAGGCCTGGTGGCCCACGTCCCAGATCAGCTTGTCGGTCGGCGTGTCGAACACATAATGCAGCGCGACGGTCAGCTCGACCACGCCCAGCCCGGACCCGAGATGCCCGCCCGTGGTGCCGACGGCGGAGATCATCTCCTCGCGCAGTTCGTCCGCCAGCTGGCGCAGCTGTTCTGGCTTCAGCCGGCGCAGATCTTCGGGCGTCGCTGCCAGGTCGAGCAGCGGTGTCGTCGGGCGGTCGGACGGGAGTGCGGGCATGGAACGCGGATTTCCTCTTCTGCCCGCCACCCTAACGCATCATGCGGGCGGGGGAAACCGTCACAAAATGTCCACGTTTCCGCCATCCGCGCCGGCCGCATGCGCGATCCGCACCGCATTGGCCGCCTCGTGCGCGGCGCGCACCGGCGGCGGAACACGCCGTCCGTCCGACAGCCGCAACACCCATGCGACCGCGGTTTCCAGCGTCACGCGGTGCCCGATGCTGACATACACCGGCGCCGCCCGCACACGCAGCCGTACCGCCATCGCCACCACCTCGCCGCGATCGACCAGCGGCGCGGTCGCCCCGACCTCGTCGCCGAGCACCCCCGCGACGACCCCGCACAGCAACGACTTCGCCACCCCGATGACGGCCACGTCGAGCAGCACGCCCAGCTGGCACGCCACCCCGCACCGCCGCGGATGCGACCGCCCCTGCCCGTCCATCAGCACGAGGTCCGGCTTCACCGCCAGCGTCTCCCACGCCGCCACAAGCGCCGGGCATTCACGAAACCCCAGATACCCCGGAACGTAGGGAAAGGGCGGGATCCGCGTCGCCTGCCCCACCGTCCCGTCGTCGCATGCGATCGCCGCATGGATCGGCCCGCGACTGTCGCGCCACTTCATCGACGTGTCAGCGCCCGCAACCCGCTGCACGGTCCCGATCCGGTCTGCCGTCTCCACCGCATCGGCGATCGCGCGCTGGATGCCGGTCGCGGTCTTCAGGTCGGGCGGGTTGAGCCACTCGGGCGGGCGTTCGATCATGCGGGACACAACGCGCAGGTCGCCCGCGGTTGCTTATTTTGTCGGCACGCGGCGTTTCGCTGCCCGCTTTTGTAGCAGCGCGGCCGCGTTTGGGGTATCGTCACCCCACGATATGCGGGCCTTTCTCGGCTGGCACGGTTCGTGAAAGGACGCGCGTTCGCGTTCTGAGGGAGGGACGCCCAGTGAAGAAGATCGAAGCGATCATCAAACCCTTCAAGCTCGACGAGGTGAAGGAGGCCCTGCACGATGTCGGCGTGTCCGGCATCACCGTGACCGAGGCCAAGGGCTTCGGCCGCCAGAAGGGCCATACCGAGCTGTATCGCGGCGCGGAGTACGTCGTCGATTTCCTGCCCAAGGTGAAGCTTGAGGTCGTCGTCGACGATCACATGGCCGACCGGGTGGTGGAGGCGATCGCACAGGCCGCGCAGACCGGCCGGATCGGCGACGGCAAGATCTTCGTCATGCCCGTCGAAACCGCGCTGCGCATCCGCACCGGCGAACGCGGGTCGGACGCGATCTGATGCGCACGGTTAACGCCGGGTTGCCCGTTGCGTCCGGGTTTGACACACAGGGCGCAGGCCTGAACATTCCGGTTTCGGATATGGTTTTCACAACATGCCGGGTCTGTCCGGCCGCAGTGGGGAAAGTTTGAACATGGCCAACACGGCATCCGACGTTCTGAAGATGATCAAGGATCAGGAGATCGAGTGGGTCGACCTCCGCTTCACCGATCCCAAGGGCAAGTGGCAGCATCTGACCATGTGCCAGAACGTCGTCACCGACGACGAACTGAACGACGGCTTCATGTTCGACGGCTCCTCGATCGAGGGGTGGAAGGCGATCAACGAATCCGACATGATCCTGAAGCCTGATCTGGACGCGATCTACATCGATCCCTTCTCGGCCACCCCGATGCTCATCCTGATCTGCGACATCGTCGATCCGGTCTCCGGCGCGCTCTACGAACGCGATCCGCGCTCCTGCGCCAAGCGGGCCGAGGCCTACACCGCCTCGCTCGGCATCGGCGACACCGTCTATATCGGCCCCGAAGCAGAGTTCTTCCTGTTCGACGACGTGCGCTTCGAAACGAGCTACGCGACGTCCTACTACAAGATCGACGACATCGAACTGCCGACCAACACGGGCCGTGAGTATGAGGGCGGCAACATGGCGCACCGTCCGCGCGCCAAAGGCGGCTATTTCCCGGTCGCTCCGGTCGACAGCGCCGTCGACATCCGCGGCGAAATGGTCTCGACCATGCTCGAAATGGGCCTGCCGATGGACAAGCACCATCACGAGGTCGCGGCCGCACAGCATGAACTCGGCCTCACCTACGGCACGCTGACCCAGACGGCGGACCGGATGCAGGTCTACAAGTACGTCGTCCACCAGGTCGCGCAGGCCTACGGCAAGACCGCGACGTTCATGCCGAAGCCGATCAAGGAAGACAACGGATCGGGCATGCACACCCATCTGTCGATCTGGGACAAGGGCACGCCGCTGTTCGCCGGCAACGGCTATGCCGGCCTGTCCGATCTGGCGCTCTACTTCATCGGCGGCATCATCAAGCATGCCAAGGCACTGAACGCCTTCACCAACCCGTCGACCAACAGCTACAAGCGGCTGGTCCCGGGTTACGAGGCCCCCGTGCTGCTCGCCTATTCCGCGCGCAACCGCTCGGCCTCGTGCCGCATTCCCTACGGCACCGGCGCCAAGTCCAAGCGCGTCGAGGTCCGCTTCCCGGATGCGACCGCGAACCCCTATCTCTGCTACGCAGCCCTGCTGATGGCCGGCCTCGACGGGATCGAAAACAAGATTCACCCGGGCGAAGCGATGGACAAGAACCTGTACGACCTGCCGCCGGCAGAGTTGGCCCAGGTCCCCACCGTCTGCGCATCGCTCCGCGAAGCCCTCGAAACGCTCGACAAGAACCGCGCCTTCCTCACCAAGGGCGGCGTCTTCACCGACGAGCAGATCGACAGCTACATCGAACTGAAGTTCCACGAAGTCACCCGCTGGGAAATGACCCCCAGCCCGGTCGAATTCGACATGTACTACTCGGCCTAAATTCCCGATCACGTCCCGGAAGACGTACGCCCCCGACCGCAAGGCCGGGGGCGTTTTTGTTTGCGGGCATGGGGGAAGCTAAGGGGCTAAGCAAAAAAGCCCTCCCCCCCACCGGGGAGGGTTGGGTGGGGGGCTTAGACTGGAAAAGCCCTCGCCCCCAGCCAAGCCCCCCACCCCGACCCTCCCCCCGATGGGTGGAGGGAGCAGAAGCGAGCCGACAGAGCCTCTTCTAAGCCCCTCTCCTTCAGGGGAGGGGTTGGGGTGGGGGCAACGCCCGGCTCAGACCGAACGGCAAATCAAAAGCTACAACTCGCGAAACTCAATCATCCTCGTCCTCATACCCCACCAGATCCAGCGCCTTCGCCTTGATCTGCCGCGTCATGCACCAGTGGACCAGCGCATCCTCCCGCCCATGCGTCACCCAAACCTCGCTCGGCGCGATCTCGGTCAAGGTCTCGGTCAGCTCATCCCAATCCGCATGGTCCGACAAAATCAGCGGCAGCTCGACATTCTTCTGCCGCGCCCGCCCGCGCACCCGCATCCATCCGGACGCCATCGCGGTGATCGGATCGGGCAGCCGCCGCGACCAGCGATCGTTCATCGCCCCCGGCGGCGCGACGACGATCGCACCCTTCATGTCCGCCGCCTTCAACCCCGCCGCCGGCACCAGCTCGCCCAGGTCGATCCCGTGCGCCACATACAGGTCGCACAGTTTCTGCATCGCCCCGTGGATGAAGATCGGCGCGCTGTGCCCGCGATCGCGCGCCTCGCGGATCACGCGCTGTGCCTTGCCCAGCGCATAGGCGCCGACCAGCACGCAGCGCTCCGGATTGGCGTGCAGCGCGTGGAGCAGCTTGTCGATCTCCGCGCCCGTATCGGGATGGCGGAACACCGGCAGCCCGAACGTCGCCTCCGTCACGAACACGTCGCACGGCACCGGCTCGAACCGCGCGCAGGTCGGGTCCGGCCGGCGCTTGTAGTCGCCTGACACCACCACCCGCTCGCCCTGATACTCCATCACGATCTGCGCCGAACCCAGCACATGCCCGGCCGGCACGTAGCGCACCGAAACCCCGTTCACGGTCACGCTCTCGCCATACCCGATCGCCTGCCCGTTCTGCGGCCCGTAGCGCACGTCCATGATCGCCAGCGTCTCCGGCGTCGCCAGCACTGCGCCATGTCCGCCGCGCGCATGATCCGCATGGCCATGCGTCACCCAGGCCCGCGGCACGGGCTCGGACGGGTCGATCCACGCGTCCGCGACGGGGATGTAGATGCCGGTCGGATGCGGTTCGACCCAGGATGCCAGACGTGCCATACGCTCGATATGGGGCGTCCGCGCCCGCCCGCCATGCCGCCCCGGCACGATTTCCGCGCTGCCGCGTTACCCGGTCTCACTATTCAACCGAGCACCGAAGGACCGCGGCACATGAGCAAACTCTGGATCGCGATCACCATCCTCGGCCCCGTACTGCTTGGGCTCGTCATGCTCTGGTCGCTGCTACGCAACCGTGCGCAGAGCAGCGCGCAGAAAGCCCGAACCGAACGCGCCACCCACGATCTCTATGTCGAGGAAGACCGCATCGCGCACAAGGACAAGGCCGTCGACACCACCCCGCTCGACCCGCCCGCCGGGAGCCCCCGCGCATGAGCAACCTTGCCATTGCCGCCGCGATCATCATCCCCTTCTGCCTCGGCATGCTGATGCTCTGGTCCATCGTCCGCCGCCGCGATCGCGGTGAGGGACAGGGGGAGTAGCGTCGCTCTCTGGCCGACAACGCCCTCCACCGACAGCTTTCGCTCTTTATGAACGCCGGGCGAGGACGGCACGTGCCGCCCCACGCCCTGTTTATCAGCCAAAGAACGCTGGCAGGTCCTCGAACGCCAGGGTCTGGCCGTTCTGGAAATGTACCGTCTCGACCGACCGGTCGATATAGATATTCCCACTGCCGTTCGTCGCGAACAGGCCGTAGCCGTCGATCATCTGGTCGTAGTTCGGCGACTGCACACGCGTGGTCTGCAGCGTATAGTCCCTGACGTTCCCGTTCAGGAACAGGTCGTCGTCGCCCGCCCCGCCGTTCATATACTGACTGCCGCTGCGGGATACGACCAGCACATCGTCCAGGCTCGTCCCGCGCGTGAAGGTAGCATTGCCCCGGACATAGGCCGGCACATCCTCTAACGACAGAAACTGACCATTGCCGAACTGGATCGCGTCGATGGTCTGCGACACCGAAATCCGCCCGCCGTCGCGTGCCAGCACAAACTCGCCATCGAAACCACGCGAGAGGGTGTAGTCCAGCGCGTTCCGGTCCAGCAGCAGGGTGTCGTCCGCGGCTGCCGTACCGGCCACGCCGACCGTCAGGTTGTCGGTTGCGATCCCTTCGCGGATCACGTGCAGCACCGCATCGGTCTTCGGTGCCGCAGCGACATAAGCGGCGACATCGCGGAACGACAGATATTGTCCGTTCTGGAAATGGACTGCCTCGACACTGTCGTCGATCAGCAGCGCACCACTGCCGTTTGTGCTGACAAGTTCGATCCCGTCGATCCGGATGGCGTCCGGGTCTGATTGCCCGATGATCGTCCGGACGGTGTAGTCGGAGACATTGCCGTTCAGGTACAGATCGTCCTGCCCCCGCGCACCGTCGAAGACCTCGTATCCGGCGGGCTTTGACTGGTACAGCAGGTCGTCCTGGTTGCCACCCTGGTCCAGTGCCGCGCTGCCTGCGACATAGGCAGGCAAGTCGCGAAGCGCGAGGTAGCGTCCGTCGGCGAACTGGATCGTGTCGACCGACTGGTCGAAGCTGTAGCTGGCGCTGCCATCATGGTGCGTCAGCGCGAAACTGCCCGCCTGGGCCGCGCCATAGGTCACGCGCTGAAGCCGACCGAGTTCGTAATCGGACACGTCGCCCGGCAGGATGACGCGGTTGTCGCCCGCACCGCCGTTAAAGATCACCGTCCCGCTGGCCGGGGCATTCAGCGTGTAATCGCCGATCACCGAACCGGGCTGGGACTGGTCGCCAAGCAACAGGTCGCCCGATGCGGACAGGAATGTTCCGTCCGCAAATCGGACGCGTTCGATATCGCCGCCGATCACCTGCGTTCCCGATCCGTTGCGCGCCAACAGGGTCAGCGGTTCGTAGCCGGACGGGTAAGCAACATAGCGACCGCCAATCACGTAATAATCCCGGGCATTGCCGTTCAGGACCGCCACATCGTCACCCGCCCCGCCGATGAAAGTCGTGGCGCCGCTCCCCTGAAACAGGTCGTCGTCCCCTTGGCCCCCGTCGAGCGTAACCGTACCAGGACCGGCGTACAACGTATCGTCGCCCGCCAGCCCGCGAACGGTGACCGTGATGTCGCGCGTGTTGGTGTACGTATCGCCCCGGGTGGTCAGATCGATCTGGCCCACGACTTCGAAGCTGCGATCTCCCAGCAAAGCATCCAACGCCGCGGCACCGTAAGTGACGCTGTGCCCCGCCGTATCGGTCACGGTCGCGGACGTGACGGTGTAGATTCCGCCGGCCGCCCCCGTCAAAGCCAGGTTCGTCGCGGAGAAAGTGTCGTCGAACGCATCGCGTGCCGCGTCGAACCGGATCTCGGTGACGTTGCCGCTAGTGGTTTCCAGCACGCTGTCCAGCGTCAGGACGACAGACTGCACCGCCGCTCCCGTGTCGATCGCGCCTGCAGTGATGGAGAGGTTGCCGCCATCCACCCCGATCACCAGCCTGTCGGGCAGTGTCAATGCGGTCAGAACCGGCGTACCCGTCGTCTGCGTCAGGTCGATTGCCTGAACACCGTCGTCACCCTGGACGGTCAGATAGCGCCCATCGGCAGAAACCAGCAGCTGGTCGGCATAAAGCGACTTGCTGTACCCGAGGGCCCTGTTGAAATTTGGTAGAGCCAGATCGATGGCGCCGACCGTCACGACCGATTCGATCAACCAGTCGCGCGTCGAAATCATGAATACTTGGTCGGCATCGGAATTGAGGACATAGAGCCGAGCGCCATCATTGCTGAACGCGAGCCCGGTGATTCCGTCTCCAACCAGGGCTTGGGGCGCTATCTGCGCCAGGCTGACCTCCAGTTTTAACGCACGGTTGAGGACGATGACGTCAGGTCCGCCTCGACTGACGCTCTGCGCAACCCAACTCCCATCCGTCGAAATCGCGATCGCGCCCCCGGTATTCTGCCCGGATGTATTATCGGCATAGATTTCGCGGTTTGCCGTAACCCCGCGCCCGGCTGTGAACAGGCTCAGGTTAGCACTGCTAAGGCCCAATTCGGCAATGACGATACTTTGGCCGTCCGGCGTGCCTGCCAGCGCCCCGAAATAATAGGACGAATTCTGCCTCGACAGGTTGCCGGTCTGGGGGTCGAACAGATAAATCGCCGAACTTCCCGAATATCCTCCGGTCAGGCTCGTGGACAACAGAAGCTGCCCTGTTGCGGTCACCGCCACGTCACGAAAGACGGTCGAACTGCTATAATCCCCGATCGTGAGATCGAAGCGTGTCACCTCTCCGGTCTGCAAATCCAGCCGGTCTAGTTCCGCGACATTACCCTGCCGATAAAAACTGCTGCTCGTCTCGACCGTGGTGACTGGCAACAATTCCGTCGCGTACAGATAACGCCCGTCCGCGCTGGTCGCCATGCCGCCCAGGCTGTTGCCAACTTTCCACGCGCCCGTCTCCGACCCGCTGGCCAGGTCGTAACGCGTCACCACGCCGTCGGTCGTCGACACCAGCAGGCTGGCGCCGTCGCGCGTCAACACCTGGTCGCGCACGTCGCCGCTCGCGATCGTCCGCACCGCCCCCGTCACACCGGTCACGCCCTGAACCGTTGCAAGATCGACCGAGCTATTCATGACAGTGTCACCCACGTTCATCCCCTAATTATTGCGGACCGCGATCAACGATGTCAGCAAGGATTGCAATTGCTAACGCCGTAACCCGGCTCGACGGGCATCACTTCACCATCCGACGTGTTCACGACGGCACAACAGACATGCAGCATTTCCCCCCGCCCCACCCTATCTCAACAATGTGACCACCCTCCCCGCACCCCTCGCCACCTGGTTCGCGGACAAGGGCTGGTCCCCGCGTCCGCACCAGCTCGCCATGCTCGCCGCCGCCCGCGAAGGGCGCTCCGCGCTGCTCGTCGCCCCCACCGGCGCGGGCAAGACGCTCGCCGGCTTTTTACCCAGCCTGACCGAGCTGATCGAGGAGCCGATCGACGCGCTCCACACGCTCTACGTTTCCCCGCTGAAGGCGCTGGCCGTCGACGTGCAGCGCAACCTGCTCGATCCGATCGCCGAGATGGGCCTGCCGATCCGCGTCGAAACCCGCACCGGCGACACCCCGTCCGACCGCAAGCTCCGCCAGCGCACCCGCCCGCCGCAGATGCTGCTGACCACGCCCGAATCGCTCAGCCTGCTGCTCAGCTACCCCGATGCGCCCACCATGTTCGGCACGCTCCGCACCATCGTGATCGACGAGGTCCACGCGTTCGCCACCGGCAAGCGCGGCGACCTCCTCTCGCTCTGCATGGCGCGCCTCCAGAAACTCAGCCCCACGCTCCGCCGCGTGGCACTCTCCGCCACCGTCGACGATCCGGACGGCTATCGCGGCTGGCTGACCCCCGACGGCGACATCGACTCCGTGGCACTCGTCCAGGGCGCCCCCGGCGCGCCCGCCACGATCGACATCCTGCTGCCGCACGATCGCATCCCGTGGTCCGGCCACTCCGGCCGCTATGCCGCCAAACAGGTCATGGCCGCGATCGAGGCGCACCGCACCACCATCGTGTTCTGCAACACGCGCAGCCTCGCCGAACTCATCTTCCAGGATCTCTGGCACGAGAACGACAACCAGCTGCCGATCGGCGTCCACCACGGCTCGCTCAGCCGCGAGGCGCGCCGCAAGGTCGAACAGGCCATGGCCGACGGCAAGCTGCGCGGCCTCGTCGCCACCGCCAGCCTCGATCTCGGCGTCGACTGGGGCGATGTCGATCTGGTGATCCAGATGGGTGCCCCCAAAGGCTCGTCGCGCCTGACGCAGCGCATCGGCCGCGCCAACCACCGGCTCGACGAACCTTCGAAGGCCATCGTCGTCCCCGGCAACCGCTTCGAATATCTCGAGGCGCGCGCCGCACTCGACGCGGTCGAGGCCGGCGAGCTAGACCCCGACATCTTCCGCCGCGGCGCGCTCGACGTGCTGGCGCAGCACATCACCGCCTGCGCCTGCGCCGCACCCTTCGCCGCCGATGATCTGTTCGCCGAACTGCGCACCAGCGCGCCCTATGCGGCGCTGACACGCGACACGTTCGACCGCGTGCTCGGCTTCATCGAATCGGGCGGTTACGCGCTCAAGGCCTACGACCGGTTCAAGCGCCTGACGCTCCATCCGGACGGCCTTTGGCATATTACCCACCCGCGCTTCATCGCGCAGCACCGCCTGAACGCCGGCATCATCGTGGAGGCGACGATGCTCAACGTCCGCTTTAAGAACGGCCGGAGTCTCGGCAAGGTCGAGGAGGGGTTCGCATCCACGCTGACCAAGGGCGACACCTTCTTCTTCGCCGGCATGTCGCTGGAGGTCGACAAGATCGACACCGAGGACCTCCTCGTCCGCGCCACGTCTAAACCCGCGCGCATCCCCAAATATGGCGGGTCGCGGATGCCGCTGTCGACCAACCTGGCCGCGCGCGTCCGCCATTTCCTCCACGAACCGGCCGAATGGCACCGCTTCCCCGACGACGTCCGCGATTGGCTCCAGATCCAGCAGGCGCGCTCGCAGCTGCCCGATCCGTCGCAGCTGCTCGTCGAAACCTTCCCTCGCGACGGCCGCTACTACATGGTCGCCTACAGCTTCGAAGGGTGGAACGCGCACCAGTCGCTCGGCATGCTCATCACGAAACGGATGGAGGCGCAGGGCCTGAAGCCGATCGGCTTCGTGTCGAACGACTATGCGCTCGCGACGTTCAGCTCGATGCCGGTCACCGACCCCGCCAGCCTGTTCTCCGCCGACATTCTGGAGGACGAATTCGTCGACTGGGTGCAACAGTCCGCGCTCCTCAAACGCGCATTCCGCGAAGTCGCGGTGATCGGCGGCCTCGTCGAACGCCAGCACCCCGGCAAGCGCAAGACCGGCAAGCAGGTCACCTTCTCCACCGACCTCATCTACGACGTGCTGCGCCGCTACGAACCGTCGCACCTCCTGCTTGAGGCCGCCTGGGAAGACGCCCGCGCCCGCATGACCGACGTCGGCCGCCTCGCCCTCCTCCTCGACCGCGCCGCCGGCACCATGCTCCACGTCGACCTCGACCGCGTCTCGCCCCTAGCGGTCCCCGTCCTCGTCCTCATCGGCCGCGAACGCGTGCTGCAATCGGACGGCGAAGACGACCTCCTGATCGAAGCCGAAGCGCTGGCCGCCGAAGCGATGCGGCTGGACTGAGCAAACCTTCTGCTCCCTCCCCCCACCGGGGGGAGGGCCGGGGTGGGGGGCGTGGCTGGGGGTAACGTCGTCCCAAGCCTGAGCCCCCCACCCAACCCTCCCCCCGGTTGAGGGGAGGGCTAAAGTCCCACCAAGCCCAGCACCAAAACCCAAAGGGAGAAACATCCCCCCTCACCCGTTACCCCCGGATGCTCTCCACCCTGCTCGCCACCGCCGCGCTCGCCGCAGCCCCCGCCGCCGCGCCCGCAACGCCGGACCTCGGCCCCAACCTCGAACGGTTCGCCTACCCCCACCCGGTCCGGCGCTTCGCCGCTACGCCGCAGGGCGAGCCCGTCACGATGGCCTATATGGACATCGCCCCCACCGCGCCCGCCAACGGCCACACCGTGCTCCTCCTCCACGGCAAGAACTTCTGCGCCGCCACCTGGGGTGCCACCGCCGACGCGCTGGCGGCAAAAGGCTACCGCGTCATCGCGCCGGACCAGATCGGTTTCTGCAAATCATCCAAGCCGGCGGGCTTCCAGTACAGCTTCGCGGCACTCAGCAACCTCACCGACGCCCTCCTCGCCGACCGCGGCCTCGGCAAGGTCGACGTCGTCGGCCATTCGATGGGCGGCATGCTCGCCGTCCGGTTCGCGCTGCTCCACCCAACCCGCGTCGACCGGCTCATCCTCGTCAACCCGCTGGGTCTCGCCGACCGGATCGCGCAGGGCGTCCCCCCCGCCACGCTGACGCAGCTGATCGCCGAGGAGACCCGCAGCAGTGCGACCAGCATCAAGGCCTACCAGCAGGCCAACTACTATCACGGCACCTGGCGGCCCGAGTACGACAAGTGGGTCGCGATGTCCGCCGGCATGTCCGCCGGTCCGGGTCGCGCGATCGTCGCCAACGCCCAGGCGCGCACCAGCGACATGATCCAGACGCAGCCGATCGCCTACGAACTCGATCGCCTCCGCGTCCCCACCACTCTCATGATCGGCATGCGCGACACCACCGCCTTCGGCCGCGCCCGTGCCCCCGCCGCGATCCGCGCGTCGATCCCGGCCATCCCGGCGCTCGCCGACGCCACCGTCCGGCGCATCCCCGGCGCAAGACTCGTCAAGTTCGACGCACTCGGTCACAGCCCGCAGGTCGAGGACCCCGCGACGTTCCAGGCCGCCCTCCTCGCCGCACTCGCCCGTTGACCGACCTCAGTCGCACCCCGATCGCAGACCACGGCGTCATCGGCGACCTGCGCAGCGCCGCACTCGTTACCCGCGGCGCTGCGATCGACTGGCTCTGCTGGCCACATTTCGACAGCCCGCCACTGTTCGCCGGCCTGCTCGGCCCGTCCGGCGGCGCGTGCGTTGTGGAGGGCGACTGGCAACCCGCCGGACGCGCCTACCGCACCGGCACAGCGATCCTCGACACGCACCTCGCCGCCGGCCCCGCGACAATCACCGTCACCGATTTCATGCCGCTCACCGCGATCGCCGATCCCGGCAACACCGGCCCCGACGCCGACGCGCCCGGCACGCTGATCCGCATCGTCACCTGCACCGCCGGCCCGGCGGATGTCACAATCCGCATCGCCCCGCGCTTCGACTGGGGCGAGACGCAGGTCGCGGCCGAACCGGACGGCACCGCAATCTGCTGGCCCGACTGCCCGATCGTCGCCACCGCCACCCACCCGATCACCCCGGACGGCCCCGACGCGCGCGTCACCGCGACGTTGCAGACCGGCGAAACACTCGTCCTGATCCTCGCGCACGACGCCCCCGCCAACCCCGCGACCGCCACCGCAGCGCTCGACGCCACCGCCGCCTACTGGACCGGCTGGTCCGCCGCCTGCCGCTACGACCGCGACCACAGCGAACTGGTCCTGCGCAGCGCGATCACGATGAAGCTGCTCACCCACGCCCCGACCGGCGGGCTGATCGCCGCGGTCACCACCAGCCTGCCCGAAGCGGTCGGCTATGCCCGCAACTGGGACTATCGCTACGTCTGGACGCGCGACGCGGTCTTCTGCGTCTCCGCTTTCCTCGTGCTCGGCTATCGGCGCGAGGCGGCCGAGTTCCTGCGCTTCATCCACCACCGCGACGGCATCGGCGGCGACGGGCCGCTCCGCGTCATGTACGCGCTCGATGGCGACGTGCCGGACGAGATCAGCCACCCCGCGCTTACCGGCTGGCGCAACTCCGCCCCGGTCCGTTCCGGCAACGGCGCCAATGACCAGGCGCAGCACGAGATCTACGGCGAATATCTCGCCGCGCTCAATCTCTACACGATCGACCACGGCACCGACGGCCTCTGCCGCGAACTGGTCGGCAATCTGGAGGACTTCGTCCGGCGCTGCGCCCGCGCGGCGATCGACCGGTTCGACGTGCCCGATCAGGGCATCTGGGAATTGCGCGGAGACGCCCGCCACCTGCTCCACAGCAAGGCGATGTGCTGGGCCGCGGTCGATCGCGCGCGGCGGATCTTCGACCGGCTCGGCTTCGCCCCCGATCCCGACTGGCAACCGCGCGCCGACGCGATGCTCGCCGAGCTCCGCGACCGCGCCTGGAACGAGGATGCCGGCAGCTACGTCATGGAATATGGCGGCACCGATCTCGACATGTCGACGCTCCGCCTCGCGCTGATGGCGGTGTTCGACCCCGCCTCCGATCGCTTCGCCCGCACCATCGCCGCGCACGAGGCAGCACTCGGCCGCGGCGGCCTGCACGATCGCTACCGCTTCGACGACGGGCTGGCGGGGCGCGAGGGTGCGTTCGTCGCGGCCAGCTTCTGGATGGTTGGCGCACATGCCGCCGCGGGCGACACCACCGCTGCCGCGCGCAAGCTGGCCCCCGTCCTCGCCGCCGCCAGCGACCTCGGCCTCTACGGCGAGGAGATCGACCCCGACACCGGCGCCCATCTCGGAAATTTCCCTCAGGGTCTCAGCCACATGGCCCTGATCCACGAGGTCATGCGTCTCTACGGCACGAACCCAGCACACTGATCACGGCAAGGAGCCCCCCATGGCGATCCCCGACTATCCGACCCCGCCCTTCCCGACGCAGCAGCAGGCCTTCCCCGGCAAGACCGCCAGGATGGACCCCAAGCCCGACCACGGCGAAACCAGCTACGAAGGCTCCGGCCAGTTGAAGGGCAAGCGCACCCTCATCACCGGCGGCGACAGCGGCATCGGCGCCGCCGTGGCGATCGCCTTCGCACGCGAAGGGGCCGACGTCGCGATCGCCTACCTGCCCGACGAGCAGGGGGATGCGGAAACGATCGGCGCGCTGATCGAGGCGGCCGGCGTCCGCGCGCTCCTGATCCCCGGCGACATCACGGACGAGGCGCACGCCGTCGCCATGATGGACCGTGTCGTGGCGGAGTTCGGCGGCATCGACGTGCTGGTCAACAACGCCGCCTACCAGACCTATTTCGAGAACTTTGACGACGTCACGCTGGACGAGTGGAAGAAGACGTTCGACACCAACGTCCACGCGACCTTCCACCTCACCAAGCTCGCCGTTGCGCAGATGTCGGCCGGCGCCAGCATCATCAACACGTCCTCGGTCAATTCCAAGGACCCGACGCCCAACCTGTTCCCCTATTCGGCGACCAAGGGCGCGATCAGCAACCTGACCGTCGGCCTGGCCCAGTTCCTGGCTAAACGCCGCATCCGCGTGAACGCCGTGATGCCCGGCCCGATCTGGACCCCGTTCATCCCCGCCGGCATGGACGCGGACTCGGTCACCAGCTTCGGCGAGAAAAACCCCTCCGGCCGCCCCGGCCAGCCCGCCGAACTCGCCTCCGCCTACGTCATGCTCGCTTCGGACAAATCGAGCTACACCTCGGGTGCGCTGATCACCGTGGCGGGCGGTATGCCGATCATGTGAGCCTTCGTTCGGACAAAGGCAGCTAAAAAAAGCCGCAAACCCGTTTGGTTCGAGCCTGTCGAGAACTCAGCGCTGAGTTCTCGACAGGCTCGAATCAAACGGACGCGGGCTCGAATTCACCTCAAGGATGCAAATGATCCCGGTGCCCGCACGCCTGCGCCGCGGTCTCTGTCTGGATCGTGCTGTGCCCGATCCCATGCCGCGCGGCCAACCACGTCGCCACCGCATGCCGCACCCCGTCGGCATCCGCCCCACCAGTCAGCTCCACGTGCACCGTACAATTCACCGCATCGGACGACACCGACCAGACATGCAGGTCGTGCACGCCGCCCACGCCAGCGATGCCACCGATCCCCGCGCGGATATCGGGCAGGTTCATCCCCCCCGGCACGCCTTCAAGCAGCACGTTGATCGTATCGCGCAGCAGCGTCCAGGTCCGCGGCACGACCCATAGGCCGATGCCGATTGCCACCACCGGGTCGATCCAGGTCCAGCCGGTGAAGCGGATCGCCACCGCGCCTGCGATCACGCCGACCGATCCGATCGCGTCGGCCCACACCTCCAGATACGCGCCCTTCATGTTCAGATTGCCGTCGCGCCCGGCGGACAGCAGCCGCATCGACGCGAAGTTCACGATCAGCCCCAGCACCGCGACCGCCATCATGCCGCCGGACTCGATCGGCTGCGGCGTGCGGAACCGCTGCACCGCCTCGATCAGCACATAGATCGCCACCGCGAACAGCAGCAGCGCGTTGAACGCCGCCGCCAGGATCTCGAACCGCTTGTACCCGAACGTCCGCCGATCATCGGCCGGCCGCGCCCCGATCGAGATCGCCGCCAGCGCGATCACCAGTGCCGCGACATCGGTCATCATGTGCGCCGCGTCGGACAGCAGCGCGAGACTGTTGAACCAGAACGCGCCCACCACCTCGACCAGCAGGTAAAAGGCCGTCAACGCCAGCGCCCAGCGCAGGCTCCGCACGTCCGCACCCGCAGTATGATCGTGATGGCCGCCGCCATGTCCATGGCCGTGCCCATGACCGTGGCTATGCCCGCTGTGATCCTGCGTCATATCGTCCCCGGCCATCGCATCCGCCTGCCATAGGCCGCGCGCGTCACCGCGTACATCGCCCGGTTCCCACCCCGACATTACCGATCCGTCATGCGGCCGTCATGCCACCAGCATGCCGACAGGCGCAGTAAGGCCATGCCGACGCGTTTCCTCCCTGGCGCGTCGGCACCCCCCCTCCACATCGGCCGTCAGGTTCCGCGATGAACGCCCCCGTCTTCTACGATCCCAGCGGCCGTCGCCGGCGCTGGTCGCTGCGGTCCCTCGTCCTCGCGGTCCTGCTGCTGACCGCGCTGGGCGGCGTGTTCGCGTTCACGATCATCGACGTGCCCGTCCCGCGCCCGCTGGCGTTCGGCGTCGAACGCCCGCACCCGCGCCCGCTGGTGCAGCAGGTCGGCCACATCCGCCACAAGGTCAGCACGCGGCTCCACGCGCTGTTCGGTCGCTGGCTGCCGCTCGCCCCCACCGGTGCCGCCGCGGCCGGCGGCCGACCCGCGCACCAGGCCGTGATCGGCTTCTACACGCCGTGGGACGATGCCAGCCGCTCCTCGCTGACCGCCCATGTCGCCGAACTCGACTGGCTTGTCCCGGCGATGATGTCCGTCACCGGTCCCGACCATCACCTCACGACCACCGACGATCCGCACCTGAACGCCATCCTGGACGGGGCCGCGCACCGCCCCGCCATCCTGCCGATGGTCCAGAACGTCGCCGACGCCGGCTGGGACGGCGCGGGCACCGCAAAGCTGCTGCACGATCCCGCCGCCCGCACGCGCTTCCTCGACCAGCTCGAACCGCTGCTCGCCGCGCACAATGCCCGCGGCGTGGTGTTCGATCTGGAATCACTCCCCGCGTCGGCACAGCCCGACTACAAACTCTTCCTGAAACAGGCGCATGCTCGCTTCGCGCCGCGCGGCTGGCTGGTCACGCTGGCCGTCCCGGTCGCCGATTCGGACTGGCGGCTCGCCGACTATGCGAAGGTCGCCGACCGGCTCTTCATCATGGCCTATGACCAGCATTGGCCCGGCAGCACCCCCGGCCCGATCGCCGGCCAGCCCTGGTTCGCGCAGGCGACCCGCGCTGCGGTGGCCCAGATCGGCGCGGCCAAGTCGATCGTTGCGATCGGCAGCTATGCCTATGACTGGACCGAGCATGGCGGCGAAGCGACCGCGCTGTCGATCGAGGACACATGGCTCGCCGCGCACGACAGCGGCGTCGTCCCGCGCTTCGACGCCGCCAGCGGCAACGCCACGTTCGACTACGAGGAATCCGGCAAGGCGCACCATGTCTGGATGCTCGACGCGGCCAGCGCCTGGAACGAGCTGCGCGTCGCGCACGACCAGGGCGTCGCCGGCGTCGCACTCTGGCGGCTTGGGCTGGAGGATCCCGGCATCTGGCCGGTGTTCCGGGGCTTCCACAGCGGCACGTTGCCCGATCTGACCCGCATCCACGCCTCCACCAGCGTCGATGTCGAGGGCACCGGCGAGCTGCTGCGCATCGATCATGTCCCCACCCCCGGCCGGCGCACCATGACCGTCGACGGCCAGGGCCTGATCCGGAACGAGGTCTATCACCGCCTGCCGACGCCCTACACCGTCGAACGCACCGGCCACCGCCCCGGCCTGGTCGCGCTGACGTTCGACGATGGCCCGGACCCGACCTGGACCCCCGCCATCCTGAAGATCCTGGAGGCGCGCCACGTGCCCGGCGCCTTCTTCGTCATCGGCGAAAACGCGGTCACCCACCCGGCGCTGCTCAACGATATCATCGCGGCGGGCAGCGAGATCGGCAACCACAGCTACACCCACCCCAACCTCGCGCTCGAATCGGCGCGCGGCACGCGGCTCGAACTCAACGCGACGCAGCGGCTGATCGAGGCGTATACCGGTCACGCCACGCGACTGTTCCGCGCGCCCTATTTCGGCGACGCCGAACCCACGACGCGTGACGAACTCGATCCCGTGCTGGCCGCGCAACAGGACGGCTATCTGAACGTCGGGCTGCACGTCGACCCGAACGACTGGCAACGCCCCGGCGCGGACGCGATCGTCAACCAGGTCGTGACGCAGGTCGGCAACGACAGCGCGGAACAGTCCGCGCAGGTCATCCTGCTCCATGACGGCGGCGGCGACCGGGCGCAGACCGTGGCGGCGCTGCCCCGCATCATCGATACCCTGCGCGCACGCGGCTACCGCTTCGTACCCGTGTCCGAACTGGCCGGGCTCAGCGCAAGCCAGGTCATGCCGACCGTCGCCGGGCGCGATCTGGCCTGGGTGCGGGTCGACGTCGCGGTGTTCCTGCTGGTCGGTGGCCTTGCCTACGCGATCCGCTGGCTGTTCTTCGTCGCGATCGTGCTGGGCCTCGGCCGCGCGATCACGCTGGCGGTGCTGGCCATCATCGCGCGCCGGCGCGAACGCGGCATTGTGCCGCCCGCGATCGATCCGGCGCGCTTCGTCTCCGTCCTGATCCCTGCCTTTAACGAGGCGCGCGTGATCGAGGCATCGGTCCGCCGCGTCCTCGCCAGCCGCGACGTCGCGCTGGAGGTGATCGTGATCGACGACGGATCGACCGACGGCACCAGCCAGGTCGTCGCCGGCGCGTTCGCCGACGAACCACGCGTCCGGCTGTTGACGCTCGCCAACGGCGGCAAGGCGGCGGCGCTCAACACCGCACTCCGCCTGGCGCGCGGCGACGTGGTCGTCGCGCTCGACGCCGATACGCAGTTCGAACCGCTGACCATCGCACGGCTGGCACGCTGGTTCGTCGATCCGACGCTCGGCGCGGTCGCCGGCAACGCGCAGGTCGGCAACCGCGTCAACCTGGTCACGCGCTGGCAGGCGATCGAATATACGACCGCGCAGAGCCTGGAACGCCGCGCGCTGGCCGGGTTCGATGCGATCACGGTCGTGCCCGGCGCGGTCGGTGCCTGGTCGCGCGCCGCGCTCGACGCGGTCGGCGGCTACCCGGTCGATACGCTGGCAGAGGACCAGGACCTGACCATCGCGGTCCAGCGTGCCGGCTGGCGCGTCGCCTGCGATCCGGAGGCGGTCGCCTGGACGGAGGCACCCGAAAGCTTCGCGGCGCTCTCCCGCCAGCGCTTCCGCTGGGCGTTCGGCACGCTGCAATGCCTGTGGAAACACCGCGCGATCCTGCGCACCGGAAAACCCCGCGGCCTCGCCACGATCGGCCTGCCGCAGGCCTGGCTGTTCCAGATCGCCTTCTCGGTCGTGTCACCGATCATCGATCTCGCGCTGGTCATCAGCATCCTCGGCACCATGCTCCACGTCCACCAGCATGGCTGGGCCCAGACGCAGAGCGACGTGCTGCGCATGGCGGCGTTCTGGGTCGCGTTCACGACCGTCGACGTCGTCTGCGGCTGGATCGCCTACCGGCTGGACGGCAACCGCAGCCGCTACCCCGCAGGCCTCCTCGTGGGGCAACGCCTGATCTACCGGCAGCTGATGTATATTGTCGTGCTGCGCGCGGTGGCCGCTGCGCTCACCGGCCCCTGGGTCGGCTGGGGCCGCATGGAACGCAGCGGCCGCGTCCTGCAACCCGCAACCTGATCCACCGCCACCCGAGCCAGCCCTCAGGGCAGGTGCAGCACCACGCGCAGCCCCGGCCGGTTGTCCTCCAGGTCCATCGTCCCCTCGTGCAGCCCGGCGACCGCCGCGACCAGCGACAGGCCCAGCCCCGCCCCCTCCTGCTGCCGCGCCGGGTCCAGCCGCCCGAACCGGCGCAGGGCGGCGGCGCGGTCCTCCGGCGCGATCCCCGCCCCGGCATCCGCCACCGCCAGCTCCAGCCCGCCCTCCGCCGCGGCGACCGCGGACAACGTCACCACGCCCCCCGCCCGGCCATATTTCAGCGCATTGTCGATCAGATTGGCCAGCGCCTGCCCCACCAGTTCGCGGTGCAGCCGGTGGTGCAGCCCCGGCGTCGCGCGCCATTCCAGGCTCTGCGCCTGTTCCTCCGCCAGCGGCCCGTACAGCTCGGCCAGATCCTCGATCAGCGCGGCGACATCAGTGTCGCTCCGCGCCGCGCGGCCGATCCCCGCCTCCGCGCGGCTGATCTCCAGCGCGGTCGTCAGCATGCGCAGCAGCCCGTCCGCCTCCACCGCGACCGTATCAAGCGCGGCCGATGCGACCGGATCGTCGGTCGATGCCGTCGCGCGGTCCAGCGTCGCGCGCAACCGCGTCAACGGCGATCGCAGGTCGTGCGCCAGCCCGTCCGTCACAAGCCGCAGCTCGCCCACTAATGTCTCGATCCGTTGCAGCATCGCATTGACGCCGCGCGCCAGCGTCTCGAACGCGTCGTTCGCGCCGGCCAGCGGCACGCGCTGCGTCAGGTCGCCCGCCGCCACCGCCTGCACCGTCCCCGCGATCCGCGCGACGCGGGCGTTCACTACGCGCGCCGCCACCACCGCGCCCAGCAGGGCCAGCGGCAGCGCCAGCAACGCCGCGCCCAGCATCGCATCCTCGACGATCACGGCCGGGGCGAAGTCGTCCTCGATCACCTCGCCGACGATCAGCCGCCCGCCGTCCGGCATCTCGCGCGCGCCGACCACCACCCGCTCCGGCCCGCGCCGCCCGCCGATCCGCTCCAGGTCCAGCACATGCGCACGCCCGTTGTTGGGCAGCCCCGCCGGCGCCGCCGCCAGGTTGCCCGCGCGCACCCGCCCGGCCCGGTCGGTCAGCAGGATGACCATGTCGGTCCCGGGATCGGCGCGCAGCCGCGCGGTGATGCTTTCGGCCAGCGCCACGGGGTCATGCGGGTCCGGCAACGTCGCCGCCAGATGCATCGCATGCACCCGCGCGACACGCAGCGCCTCGCCCGCCGTCATCTGCCGCACGGTCAACAGGATCGCCGCGGCCGACGCCAGCTGCAGCAGGAACACCAGCACCACGAACCCGAAGGTCGACGACCGGAGCCAGCGCCGCACGCGAACCCGTCTCAGCCCAAAACGCCCAGCCGGTAACCCGCGCCGCGCACCGTGTGCAGCAGGATCGGCACATGCCCCTCGTCGATCTTCTTGCGAAGCCGGCTGACATGCACGTCGATCACGTTGGTACCGGGGTCAAAATGATAATCCCACACGCCTTCCAGCAACATCGTGCGCGTCACCACCTCTTCCTTGTGACGCAGCAGATATTCCAGCAGCCGGAACTCGCGCGGCTGCAGCTCGATCACCTGGTCGTCGCGCCGCACCTTGCGCGCCAGCAGGTCCATTTCCAGGTTCGCGCAGGACAGCTTCGTCTCCACCGTCGGCACCACCGCCCCGCGACGGATCAGCACCCGGATCCGCGCGAGCAGCTCGGCAAAGGCGAACGGCTTGGTCAGGTAGTCGTCGGCGCCGGCGACCAGCCCGCCGACCCGGTCCTCGACCGCGGCGCGCGCCGACAGGACCAGCACCGGCGTCGCGATCCCGCTCGCCCGCATGGCGCCCAGCACCGCTAGGCCGTCCAGCCCGGGCAACATCCGGTCGAGCACGATCGCGGCATAATCCCCGTCGGTGGCGTGGAACAGACCGTCGCGCCCGTTATCCGCGCGATCGACGACGAACCCTTCCTCGACCAGCCCCTTGGCGATGTACGCAGCGGTGGTGGCGTCGTCCTCCACCACCAGGATCCTGTGCCCCACGCCATCCCCCCGCATCGTAACGGACTGGATCATAGGACAACGCCGTGGGGAAAGCGAACGGTGCGCGGACGCGACATGTCACCGGTTTCCTTGGAAGGGGAGGGACACCGCGGATCGCGGCTCTCCCTCCCTATCGGACCCGGTCGCCGCGGACCGTGTCCGCGACATGACCGATCGGTAATGGAGCGGCCGGGGCCGCGCGTCAGGTCCGGTTGGTCTTGCTGTCGTCGCCCAGCAGCAGGTCCGACCCCTTGGCCTTCACGCCCGCCGCGATCGCACCGGTGAAGAACGACAGCATCCCCGGCAGGATCAGGCTGACCCGCACCAGCGTGTCCTGCACGTCCAGCGTCGCGGTCACTTCCTGCCCCATCGCGGCGACCTGCATCGTCATGCGATCCTCACCCTCCCACGACGATTTCACCGTCGCAACGCCGCCCGGGATGTGCCCCGGCAGCTCGCCGATCCGCGATCGGATGCGGCGGCGCGCCTCGTCGCGGCCAAGGCTGTGGGGAAGGTCGATGATCGTTGGATTTGCCATGCGCCACATTTAGGCACGCCGACGCGCTCGCGCCAGCCGGGGACGGCGTCGGACGATCCGCGACCCGTGCCGTCGCAACGATGTGGTGTTATTGGTAAATCCGTTACGGCCGTGTAAGGCATCGGGGAACAGCGACGGGGGGTCGCGACGTCGCCGATCGGTCGGCGGCCGCCCCCGCCGGCTCAGCACAGGAATATGCCGATGGCGACCACGCCCAACCTGCTCGAACGCGCGTTCGAACTCGCGCGCAGTGGCGGCTGCACGAACATCGACGATGTCGTGCGCAAGCTGAAATCCGAAAACTATGATCAGGTCGACGCCCACATGGCCGGCAGCCAGATCCGCCGCCAGCTGCGCCAGGAATTCCAGGACGCCCGTCGCAAGTGACGGAACGATCCCGCCTCCGTCGGGGTTTTCTGCCCTGACGGACGGGAGAATGACGATGGGCGACGACGGTACGCAGCCGATGCAGGCCGATGGGCAAGACAGCCCGAAACTCCGCCCCGACGGCACCGCCCCCGCGCAACGCGGCCGCGGCCCCGCCGGCGAATCGAACGGTGGCGCTTATTCCGACGGCGGCGGCAAGGCAGCGGCCGAAGATGATGCCGCGCTCGTGTCCCCGCACAACGACCGCTCCTCCCCGTCCGAAAAGGCCTGATCCATGTCCAACTCCCCCAGCACCATCGTCGGCACGTTCGACACCCGCCGCGCCGCCGACATCGCGGTCGAACATCTCGTCCAGGAATATGGCCTCGACCGCGCCGCGATAATGGTCGCTCCAGTGTCTGACGCGAACAGCGCAGGCGTCGAAGCCGCCGGTGCCGACGTCGAAAGCGGCCACCCCGACGTCGAAACGAACGCCGCCCCCGCCCTCTCCGGCGCACTGACCGTCACCGTCGACATGAACGCGGACGAAGCCGAAGCCGTCCAGCAAGCCTTTAGCGACGCCGGCGCCACCAAGGTCGAACGCGCCTAATTCTGTTTCTAAGCCCCTCCCCTTCAGGGGAGGGGTTGGGGTGGGGCTGACCGCTTCAATTCCGCAACGCCGTAGGTAAGACCGCCTCCGCGCGCTCATCCCCCGCTCGCCAGAATGCCACCCCCAGCAGCACCGTAGACAACCCCGTCGCGATGAATGTCGCCCAGGCCGCCCCGATCGGCCCCATCCACCGCAACATCCCTGCCAACAGCGCGATATAAACGACCGTTGCCAACCCGCGCGCGACCAACGCCGCCCCCGGCCGCCCGATCGCGACCAGCGCCGGCTCCAGCCCGAACCCCACTAGGTTGAGCGCCGACGCCAGCGTCAGCACCACCAGCACGGGATATGCGAACACATAGTCCGGCCCGCCGACGAACAGCAGGATATGCCGTCCCGCCGCCGCGATCAGCACCACCGACGCCAGCCCAAGCGCCGCGCTGATCCACGCCGTCCGCGCCAGCACCGGCACCAGCGCGCGCGGGCTGCCCCCCACAGACATCCGCGCGAACTCCGGATAGATCGACCGCGCCAGCGACGTGACCGGCTTGGTCAGCGCGGTGCCGAGCTGCGTCGCCATCCGATACCCGCCCGCCCCGGCCGGCCCGGCGATCCAGCCGACCGCCAGCACCGGCACCTGCTGCCACACCAGTCCGATCGACGCGGTCAGGTTCGTCGTGATCGAAAAGCGCCAGATCCCCGGATTGCCCGTCGTCAGCCCGCGCAGCCCCCATCGGCCGCGCCCGCCGACCATGTCGCGCTTGACCAGTTCGCGCCACGCCTGCCACCACATCGACGCGGTCGTGATCAGGTCGGCCAGCGCCCAGGCGAGCAGATACCCGGCCAGCCCGCCGTCCAGCACCCACGCCGCCAGCGTCCCGATCAGCCGCGTCGTCGGCAGCGTCAGTTCGGCATAGGCCGCCAGATCGAACCGGTCGAACAGCCGCAGCACCCCCGTCGGCGCGCCGCGCTGCGTGAAGATCAGCGACAGCCCGAACCACGCGGCCAGCACCTGCGTCTCGTGCGACCAGCCGATCGCCGGCCCGATGATCAGCGCCCCCGCCACCGCGATCGCCCCGCCCGCCAACGCGGCGCCTAAGTCCAGCAACGTCGAGAACAGCAGCACCTGCCCGAACAGCTCGGGCCGCGCATCCGCCCGGTGATGCGCGCCATAGCGGATCACCGTCTGCCACGACTGGAACCCGACGACATTGGCCAGCGCCTGACCGTACGCCAGGATCATCGCGAACAGCCCGAACCCGGCTACCCCCAGCGTCCGCGCGACCAGCGCCAGATAAACGAGGCTGAACAACCCGCCCACGCCCTTGCCGCCCAGCAACCAGGCGGCATTGCGCATCGCGCGGCGAATGGGCCCTTCGGGGCGGGGGGCGTCGGTCGCGGCGTCGGGCGTCATTCCCCGCTCCCTAGCCGATCGGCCCCGCGCGGCAAATCGCGCGGATCAACGCGGGTTCAGTCCACCCCGTCGAGTTCCGGATAATGGCGGAAGATCCCGTCCGAAAACGCCTGCCGCCGCGGGCTCGCCAGATACGCCTGCAACTCCGGCAGTGCCGCCACCCGCGCCCGCAACGCGGCGACATGCGGTCGATCCGCGATCACCGCGGCGAACCGCTGCGGAAACGCGAACGCCAGCCCCTCGGCCAGCTGGAACAGCGACAGGTCGGCATAGCTCCACGTCGCCCCGCCCAGCCAGTCGCCACGCACCGCCAGCACCCGCTCGAAATAATCGAGGAATTTCGGCATCCGCTCCGCGCGGAACGCCTCGGCCCGCCGCGCCGCCTCGGGCATCTGGTCCTCGTACCGCAACGCCACCGACACCGGATGGTGCACGTCGTGCGCCTCCGCCACCATGTCCGCGATCGTCAGCTGCAGCTGCGCCGCCCAGTATCGCCCGGCCGGATCGGCCGGTGCCAGCCCGTGCCGATCGCCCAGAAACGCCAGGATGTTGGCGACCTGCGCGATACGCATGCCGTCCGCCACCAGATAGGGCGGCGCGAACGGCGGCGCGGGATCTTCCCGCTCCATATCGTCGAGCATCGCCGACATGCCGCTGTCCGCATCCGGCGCAGCCATCACGACGTCGCGGTACGGGATGCGGCCCGCTTCCAGTGCCAGCCGCACGAACTCGCCGCGTCCCGGTATCCCCGGCCAATACCACAGCTCGTACACGCTCATGTCACAGCTCCCCCGGCGCACGCGCCTTGATCACCAGCGCATGGACCCGTTCGCGCAGCAAGTCCGCCAGCGCGCGATTGACCAGCCGCTGCCGCGCCACGCGGTTCAGCCCGTCGAACGCGGCCGCGACGATATCGACCGTGAAATGGCTTTCGCCGCGCGCATCGTGGCCGCCGTGGCCGCGGTGCGCCTCGCTGTCGTCGATCACCGCGAGGTGGGTGGGGTTCAGCGCGGCCGTCAGCCGTTCCGTCATTTCGGCCGCTACCGGCCCGGTGGTGTGCTGCATCATGCCACCTATATAGCTTCCTTTCGCAGGAGTTGGCAGACATTGGCGAGCGACGGCCCGGCCCCGAAACGCAGCCCCCGGTTTCACGGGCGCGTCGAGAACAACGGCCGGCTGTGCGATGCAGACGGCTGCTTCGGCGACGGCGAGTTCCGCGCGCCCAACATCGACGGCAAGCGCCCCGGTTTCGACGGTCCCGGCGACTGGCGCTGGTACTGCCTCGATCATATCCGCGCGTTCAACGGCGGCTATAATTTCTTTGCCGGCATGACGACGGACCAGATCGAGGCGGCGCAGCGCCCACTCGCCGGCTGGGAACGCGAAACCCGCGCCTTCTCCGCGACGCCGGCCGGCACGCCGAAATGGGCCGACTTCGTCGATCCGCTCGATGCGATCGGCGCGAAGTTCGCCGCCCGCATGCCACGGGCCCGCGCCGACGGCCGCCCCTTGAGCGATGCCGACCGCCGCGCGCTCAAGGCGCTCGAACTGGACGTCGACAGCGACCGCCGTACGCTCCGTGCGCGCTACGCCGAACTCGTCCGGCTGTACCACCCCGACCGCAACGGCGGGGACCGCAGCCACGAACGCGCGCTCCAGGCGGTCATCACCGCCTACACCCACCTGAAGGGCGCCCCCGCCTTCGCCTGACCGCTTATCTCGCCGGGGTCGGACATTTTGGCACGTTCAGGGCGTTGCCCAACACGAACCATCCCTCTACCCCTCACCTCGACCCGGCGCCGCTGTCGCGCCCGACCAGGACCGCCCAAGATGACCGAGATTTCGAACGTACAGCCGGATACGCGCGCCGACACGATCATGGACGCACCGGACAAGATGGTGAAGATTCGCGAGGCGTTCGGCGTCGACAGCGACATGGAGGTCCCGGCCTTCTCCGTCGCCGACGAACGCGTGCCCGATCTCGACCCGGCCTATGTGTTCGATCCGGACACCACGCTCGCGATCTGCGCCGGCTTCGCGCACAACCGCCGTGTCATGGTCCAGGGCTATCACGGTACCGGCAAGTCGACCCACGTCGAACAGGTCGCGGCGCGCCTCAACTGGCCCTGCATCCGGATCAACCTCGATGCGCACATCAGCCGCATCGACCTCGTCGGTCGCGATGCGATCGTGCTGAAGGACGGCAAGCAGGTCACCGAATTCAAGGAAGGCCTGCTCCCCTGGGCGCTCCAGACGCCGACCGCCATCGTGTTCGACGAATATGACGCCGGCCGTCCGGACGTGATGTTCGTGATCCAGCGCGTGCTGGAAACGGAGGGCAAGCTGACACTGCTCGACCAGAACCGCGTCATCCGCCCGAACCCGTGGTTCCGGCTGTTCGCCACGTCCAATACGGTCGGCCTCGGCGACACTACCGGGCTGTATCACGGCACGCAGCAGATCAACCAGGGTCAGATGGACCGCTGGAACATCGTCGTGACGCTCAACTACCTGCCCGCCGCGGTCGAGGCGCAGATCGTGCTCGCCAAGTCCGGCGAATATGACAAGCCCGACGGTAAGAAGGTCGTGACCCAGATGGTCAAGGTCGCCGACATGACGCGCCAGGGCTTCATCGCCGGCGACATCTCGACCGTCATGAGCCCACGCACCGTTATCAGCTGGGCGCAGAACGCGCTGATCTTCGGCGATGTCGGCTTCGCGTTCCGGCTGTCGTTCCTCAACAAGTGCGATGAGGCGGAGCGTCCGCTGGTCGCGGAATATTATCAGCGCGTATTCGGCAAGGACCTGCCCGAAAGCGTGGTCGGAAAGGCGTGACCGTCTAGATGGCCGAACAGACACCGCTCGATCTCTTCCGCCAGGTCCTCGGCGGAACCGCGCGCGCGCTCAGCCATGACCCGCTGGCGGAGGTCAACTACACCGGCGACAACCCCGGTCTGCTCGGCAAGCAGGCGCGCGTGCCCATGCCCGCGCGCACCCTGCCGGCGCAGGCGGTGTCCGAGGCACGCGGGTTCGCCGACGCCGCCGCCCTCCGCCTGCGCCACCACGACACCGCGCTTCACGGGTCGCAGGCCCCGGCGGAGGCGATCGCCCGCTCGGTCTTTGACGCCGCCGAACAGGCGCGGGTCGAAGCGATCGGCACGCGTGCCATGGCCGGCGTCGCCTATAATCTCGACACCGCGTTCGAAATGCGGATGCGCTCCGACCCCATCGTCCGTGCCAAGGCCCGCGACGAGGTTCCGCTCGCCACTGCGGTGCAACTCATCGTCCGCGAACGGCTGACCGGCGTCGCGCCGCCACCCGCCACGCTTCCTGGCCTCAACCTCGTTCGCGAATGGATCGAGCTTAAGGCGGGCGCCGATCTCGACGCGCTCGAACTGATCCTCGACGACCAGAACGCGTTCGCGCGCATGGCCACCCGCCTGCTCGAAGATCTCGACCTGGTCGAGGGCCAGACGCAGCCCGACGTCGACCCGGACGAGGGCGGCGAGGACGAGGGCGAGGACCAGGCCGAAGCCGGCGACGAGCAGGACCAGGGCGACGATCAGGGCGGCAGCGATTCGCAGGTCGACGCCCGCGCCGAAGCCTCCGAGTCCGGCGACGAGGAAGGCGAAAGCGAGCAGACCGACGAATCGAGCGACGCCGACATGGACGGCGACATGGGCGAGGAAGGCGAGGGCATGATGCCCGTCCGCCCCAACCGCCCCTTCGCGGACATGTCGGGCCAGTTCGACTATCTCGCTTACACCCACGCCTATGACGAGGTGATCGCCGCCGACGATCTGTGCGACGAGGAGGAACTGACCCGCCTGCGCGCCTATCTCGACCAGCAGCTCGTCCATCTCCAGGGCGCCGTCACCAAGCTCGCCAACCGTCTCCAGCGCCGGTTGATGGCGCAGCAGAACCGCAGCTGGGATTTCGACCAGGAGGAAGGGCTGCTCGATGCCGCCCGGCTCGCGCGCGTCGTCATCAACCCCGGCCTCTCGCTCAGCTACAAGAACGAGCGCGAGACCGATTTTCGCGACACCGTCGTCACGCTGCTGATCGACAACAGCGGATCGATGCGCGGTCGACCAATCTCGATCGCGGCAATTAGCGCGGACATCATGGCACGCACGCTCGAACGCTGCGGCGTGAAGACCGAGATCCTCGGCTTCACCACCCGCGCGTGGAAGGGCGGGCAGAGCCGCGAGAAATGGCTCGCCGACGGTCGTCCCGCTTTGCCCGGCCGCCTCAACGACCTGCGCCACATCGTCTACAAGCGCGCCGACGAACCCTGGCGACGGGCACGCAAGTCGCTCGGTCTCATGATGCGCGAAGGCCTGCTGAAGGAGAATATCGACGGCGAGGCGCTGATGTGGGCGCACGCGCGTCTGGCTGCGCGCAACGAGGATCGCCGCATCCTCATGGTAATCTCCGACGGCGCCCCGGTCGACGACTCGACGCTCTCGGTCAATTCCGGCAGCTACCTAGAAAAGCATCTCCGCCAGGTCATCGGCTGGATCGAGACCAAGTCGCCCGTCGAACTCGTCGCGATCGGCATCGGCCACGACGTCACGCGCTACTACCAGAAAGCCGTCACCATCATGGACGCCGAACAACTCGGCGGCACTCTCGTCGAACAGCTCGCGGGCCTCTTCGACGCCTGAAGCCCCCCTCGACCCGCTCATCCCGAGCGAAGTCGAGGGGCGTTCCAGCGAAGCCGAGAAGGCAGCGCTCGACGAGCAACCCAACAACCAGTCGAACCCAAACCCTCAACCCCGTTTGGTTCGAGCCTGTCGAGAACTCCACGCAACGGTCTCCGCAAACCCGAACCAGACGGGACCGGAGGCAGACAAAGAAAGGGGCCGGAACCTCGCGGCCCCAACCCCTCCTCGTTCAATCGAGCCAGCCTCAGCAGTTCCGATCGATCGACCGCCCTGCCAGCGCACCCAGGCCACCACCGATGATCGCACCGGTCGTCCCGTCGCCGCGACCATAATAGCCGCCGCCGCTGTTCTGGCCGATCACGTTGCCCAGCAGGCCGCCCGCAATCGCGCCGACGATCGTCCCGCCGGTCCCGCGGTCGCAACGATATCCGCGATAGCCCCGGCCGTAGCCGCGGCCATAACCGCCCGCATAACCGCGCCCGGCGAACCGCGGCGCATAACCATAGCCGCGCTGATCGTAGTAACCGCGCCCGCCGCCGTAACCACCGCGATACCCGCCACGCCGACCGTAACCGTCCCGATAGCCGCGGCGGTCGAAGTCACGCCGGCCATAGCCACGCCCGCCATCATAATATTGCACCGGCGCCGGCGCGTAATATCCCGGCGCATAATATTGCGCACTTGCCGCCGATGGGGCGACCGCCAGCGTCGCGACGGCCGCGGCGCTCAAGGTGAACATCTTTCCGAACATCTCTGCGACTCCTCGAATTAGTATGACGCCTTTATGACTCACCCGCCGTGCATCATGGCTGAACGGCATCGTTACCCCGCGTTCAGCTTGCAAACCCGCGCCGAGCCGCCAGAAGGCACCAATGCGCTACGGCCCCATTTCGATCCTGTTCCTGGCGCTGCTGGCCCACACTTCGGAAGACCGCGCGGTCTATGATCCGGCAGGGCCGATCCGCGCCCGGCCGATCCCGCTCAACCGCGATCGCCCCGGCCCATTACGCGTCGGCGGACTGCTGTTCGTGCAGGGTTGGGTGCTGCGTTCGCCCAACATGGCGTTCGGTGGCCTGTCGACGATGGTCGCCGACGACAGCGGGCGCTTCCTGGCGCTCAGCGATGCCGGCACCGCGTTCCGCTTCCGCATCGGTCCCGCCGGCATCGTCGGCCGCAGCGCGATTCGCCCGATCCCCGGGGCCGGCGCGCGCAAGGCGCTCAGCGACACCGAATCGATGGCGGTCGACCCGGTCAGCGGGCGTGTCTGGGTGGGGTATGAGGTCCGCAACGGCATCCGCCGGTTCGCCCCGCGCCTGACCCGGATCGAGGCCGGGCTCGCTCCCGCGGCGATGGACGACTGGCCCGGCGTCACTGGCCCGGAAAGCATGGAGCGGCTCCCCGATGGCCGCTTCGTCATCCTGTCCGAGAACGCGGTCGTCCCCGGCACGGACCGCACGAAACAGGCGCTGCTGTTCTCCGGCGACCCCACCAACCCGCGCAGCCGCGTCATCCGGTTCGGCTACCGTGCCCCCGCCCCCGGCTACTGGCCCACCGACCTGCGTCGCCTGCCCGATGGCCGGCTCCTCGTCCTGCACCGCAGACTATCGCCGCGCGACGGGTTTGGCGCGATGCTGGCGATTTTCGATCCGCGGGCGATCCGCCCCGGCGTCACGATCACGTCGCGCCCGATAGCCGTCCTGCGGCAACCGCTGGCGATCGACAATATGGAAGCGCTCGCCGTCACGCGCGAACGCGGCCGCACGATCGTCTGGATCGCATCGGACGACAATTTCGGTGCCCTGCAACAGACGCTGCTGCTCAAGTTCGCCCTGCTGGACTAGGACCATTTAGCGGGCGGTTTAGGACAGGCCACGCAACGCGATGCGGTCACGCTTCAGCCCAGCAGCGTTCGATTCGCCGAACCACGCCACACATACGAACGACCCCGGAGACGCAATCCGCGCCTCCGGGGTCGTTCATGCAAAACCACGACCCGCCGAAGCGGGTCGCCAGCCGAATCAGGCCGCCTTCTTGGCGATCTGACGCTTCAGACGGCGCGCACGCAGCGACAGCTTGTCCTCGCCGGTCTTCAGCAGCCAGTTGTCCAGCCCGCCGACATGCTCGACGGAGCGGAGGCCGTGCGTGGAGACGCGCAGCTTGACGCTCTCGCCCAGTGCATCCGACAGCAACGTCACGTTCTGCAGGTTCGGCAGGAACGTACGCTTGGTCTTGTTGTTGGCGTGGGACACATTGTGCCCGACCTGACGGCCCTTGCCGGTCAGTTCGCAGATGCGCGACATGGTTTGATCCTACGGTGTTCGGGGTTGCCCGGAAAGTGGCGGCGGATAACCGGGATACCGGCGCGCGTCAACCAATATGGCCTGCCCGCGCCTCCGCACGGATGTCGTTTCGTTCATGCAACCGATTCAGGCAAGCGTCGTTTCCAGCCCGTATTTATATAACAGGAGGAAACACCATGAGCGACAATTACCGGAACGAACCGCGCCGCAGCGGTGGCGCAGGCCGCACGATCATCATCATCCTGGTCGTCGCCGTCCTGGCCGTGATCGCCGCCGTCGCCACCGGTTTCCTCGACTTCAGCTCCAAGGGCGGCGCGCTGCCCAAGGTCGAAGTGAATGGCGGGGCCCTGCCCAGCGTCGATGCGGACGTCGGGTCGATTGATGTCGGCACGAAGAACACGACGGTCGAAGTGCCGAAGGTGAAGACCGAGTCTGAAACCGTCGAAGTGCCGACGCTGAGCGTCAAGAAGGCCAACTAAGCCTTAAAGTCGAAGAGGGAGCAGGATCATGACCATTGCGCGGATCATCGCCGCCATCCTGCTCCCCCCGCTCGGCATTTTCCTGTCACGGGGGCTCGGCCGCGATTTCTGGATCGGAGTGGTCCTGACGATCGCGGCCTTCGTGCCGGGTGTCATCTTCGCGCTGTATATCGTGCTGACCGATCGCAACGGTTCGACAGCACTGGCGCACTGATTCATCATCCGACTGGCTGCTTGCCGCCGAATCGCGGTAGGCGGCACTGGATGGCCTTCCCGCTCCCTTCTCCAATGCGTTTGGCACTCGATCTCGCGGCCGCATGCGCAACCGCAGGCGAAGTCCCAGTCGGCGCAGTCATTGTTCGAACCGGCACGACCGAGGTGGTCGCCACCTCCGCAAACGCCATGCGGTCCTGCAATGATCCGACGGCCCACGCCGAAATCCTGGCAATCCGCGCCGCCGCGTCCACGCTTGGCACCAGCCGCCTTGACCATTGCGATCTGTGGGTCACGCTTGAACCCTGCGCCATGTGCGCCGGTGCCATCGCGCTTGCCCGGATCGCGCGGCTCTATTTCGCCGCCCCCGATCCAAAGGGCGGTGCGGTCCTGCACGGGCCTCGTCTGTTCGCACAACCGACCTGTCACCACCGCCCCCAAGTCCATGACGGTATAGGGGAGGCGGAAGCGGCGGTGCAACTTCGGGATTTCTTCTCGCTGCGGCGATGAAGCCGCCGATTGCCTGCGTACTAATCTAAAGCGCAGCAAATCGGCCACGCCCGCCGTGCAAACCGGCAGGTTGTTCGGCTACCCCTTGTCTAAACTCCCACCCTTCCGGATCATTCGTCGTAATTCCGGGGGGAACGATGGACGGTTCGGCATTCTGGCTGATGTCGGGCGCGCGGCATGAACTGGGCGTCTTCGCGCAGTTCGGCTTCCTCGCCTTCGGGCTCGAACAACTGTTCTTCGACACGATCTGGATTGATCGAGCTGGCTGGCGGGCGGCGACGATCTACACGCGGCACGACCGCGTCACGATGGAGACGCTTGCCGCGCCTGTCGCACCGGGGCGTTTCGCGATCCTGATCGGCGCGTGGGACGAAGCCGCGGTCATCGGCTCCACCCTGTCCACCGCGCTCTCCCGCTGGGGCGATGCGGACTACCGGATCTACGTCGCGACCTACCCCAACGACCCCGCGACGCATGCCGCGATCGAGGCCGTCCGCACCACCGCCGACGCCCGCCGCCGGATCCGCATCGTCCCGGGCGACCGCCCAGGCCCGGTGACCAAGGCGGAGGCGCTCAACCGCAACTGGGACGCGCTGCGCGCCGATGAGGCCGCGGAGGGCTTCCGCTACAAGGCGGCGATTCTCCACGATGCGGAGGACTACGAATTATGTGGAGCACCGTATAATACATATTATCCTGACTCGATAATTATCCCGCTTTCATGTGGTTTGCGCAGCAGCACAGCGGTGTGCGGCGTCAAGCACAACCATATAACAATGGAAACCGACCGGCCGACTGATTGCCAGCAGGA